>NZ_CP170339.1:372500-1577500 GCF_042445055.1 Falsihalocynthiibacter sp. SS001 | reverse complement strand
TTTCGGGCGGTTGGCGGATGCGTGTTGCATTGGCAGCGGTGCTTTTTTCCAAGCCCGACTTGTTGCTGCTCGACGAGCCGACAAACTATCTGGACCTTGAGGGTGCGCTCTGGCTGGAAAACTATCTGCAGAAGTATCCGCATACGGTTCTGATTGTGTCACACGACCGTGAATTGCTTAATCGTGCGGTGGGTTCAATCCTTCACCTCGAAGATAAAAAGCTCACCTACTATCAGGTGCCATACGATAAGTTCGCCGAACAACGTGCAGCCAAATTGGCGGTTGCGGCAGCGGAATCCAAGAAGCAGGAAGCGCGACGCGCACACTTGCAGAGCTTTGTTGATCGCTTCAAGGCTAAGGCATCAAAAGCCACGCAGGCCCAAAGCCGCGTAAAGATGCTGGCCAAGATGCAACCTATCAGCACGCCCTCGGAATCCGCACTCAAGAGGTTCACCTTCCCTGAGCCCGAGGAACTCTCGCCGCCGATCATTAACCTTGAAAGCGCGAGTGTGGGTTACGGCGATACCGTTATCCTAAAGGGGCTCGACCTTCGAATTGATCAGGATGACCGCATCGCTTTGCTCGGAAAAAACGGCGAAGGGAAATCGACGCTCTCCAAGCTGCTCTCAAGCCGTCTGTCGCCGATGAGCGGGCGGATGAATGCGCATAACAAGCTTCGGATCGGCTATTTCGCTCAGCATCAGGTGGACGAACTCCATATCGACGAGAACCCGCTCGACCACTTGCGCCGCGTGCGCCCTAAAGAGACCCCTGCCCGCCATCGTGCGCGCCTCGCGGGGTTTGGCCTTGGCGCAGATCAGGCGGATACGTTGGTTGGGAAACTCTCGGGTGGGCAAAAGGCGCGTCTATCGCTCTTGCTGGCAACGATTGATGCGCCGCATCTCCTGATCCTCGACGAGCCGACCAACCACCTCGACATCGAGAGCCGCGAAGCCTTGGTTGAGGCGCTTACCGCATATACGGGCGCGGTCGTACTTGTGTCACACGACATGCACTTGCTGTCGATGGTTGCCGACCGGCTCTGGCTGGTGAAGGACGGCACCGTTCGCCCATATGAGGACGACCTTGAGGCCTATCGCAAACTCCTTCTGAGCAGCGATGCCCCCAAACGCGCCAAAGCCGTCAAAGCCGCAGCGAAGGTCAAGAAACCCACTGTCGATCAGGTCAATGCCCTTCGAGCAGATGTTAAAGCCTGCGAAAAAAGGGTGGAAAAACTAAATGATATGGGGGATCGTCTGGCCAAGAAGCTTGCAGATCCGTCTATCTACGAAGAAGGCAAAGCTGGCGAAGCCGAAGTCTGGCAAAAGAAATATGGCGAAGTCCGTGATGCGATGGAACGTGCAGAGGCACTTTGGATCAAAGCCTTGGAAAAACTTGAGAAAGCCGGAGGTTAACAATGGAATTAAGTGCGTCCATTACGGCATTCGTAACGTTCTTTGTGATTATTGATCCGGTCGGTCTGATGCCGTTGTTCGTTGCGATGACCCAAGGGATGTCAACGCCCAAGCGGCGGTCCATCGCGATTACGGCTGTTGTCACCGCAACCTTCCTTCTCACGCTCTTTGCGTTCCTCGGCGAAGCTGTGCTGAACTTTGTCGGAATATCAATGCCGGCGTTCCGCATCGCGGGTGGTATTCTGCTCTTCCTTACGGCCTTGGACATGCTCTTTGAACGGCGCAGCAAGCGTCGTGGCGAAACCGCGGGCGAGCACGCAGATGACGATCAGGACGACCCGTCGATTTTCCCGCTCGCAACGCCACTTCTGGCTGGTCCGGGCGCGATTGCGACCGCTATTCTGTTGGTTGAGCAGGCAGACGGCGTTCTTGGAACGATCATGGTATTGCTCGCGATGTTCGCGGTGCTTGCTATTACACTAATTATGTTTTTCTCGGCAGGATTGTTTGAGCGGATCCTCGGACCTACAGGCATTAACGTGGTTACGCGCCTGTTGGGTATGCTCTTGGGTGCGCTTGCTATCCAGTTCATTCTGGATGGTCTCAAGGATTTTGCCCCAACCCTTACTTAACCAAAGGTGACGCATGAACGGCGACGACATTGGACGGCTGATATACTTGGTTCTCTTAGGAGCTGCGGTGGCCAGTTGGTTTTTTGTTCAGAACCGTCAGTCGCTTGGAAAAACGCTGCAACAGGCCCTACTTTGGGGGCTTATCTTCGTTGGATTTGTCGCGGCTTTCGGGCTTTGGGAAAACATCAAAGATGACCATGCCGCCCAAATAAGCACTGGCGACACCATTGTCCTTGAGCGCCAGCGGGACGGGCACTTTTACGCGACGCTCCTGATTGATGGCACACCCATTGAGTTCCTCGTCGATACGGGCGCGACCGATGTCGTGCTCTCGCGTAGTGATGCCGAGAGGCTTGGAATTGATCTGGATGAACTGCGCTTCCTTGGCGTTGCCAATACTGCAAACGGCCAAGTGAAAACTGCGCGCGTTCAGCTCAATAACCTCCAATTTGAGGGGTTAGAGACACCGACGCTCGCGGCCTATGTGAACGATGGGGCGCTGGATATTTCGCTATTAGGAATGGGGTATCTACGGCAAATGGACCGCATCGAGATCGCGGGCGACAAGATGATTATGCAGCCTTAGCTGCTCTCTGCTTTCTTTGCCCAAGTGCCTGTTTCTTCTGACCAATAGATCGCTTTGGTACCTGCGGCCGTGAGTGTTTTCCATTGCGCGCGCGCACGATCAACTGCCTCGGGCATGGTCCCATCAAAGAGGATACAGGCACGGTCGGCTTTTTCGACCTCCTCAGCAGAGACCTCTGCGCCCTCAAGCGAGATAATACAGGTCGCACCATTCGGCATTTCGGTGCTTGTACTAAGCAAAATCGGCTGATCGACGTCATGCGGACCACCCTCTAGGCCGTGGGGCAGAAACCCCTCGCGTGAACGCTGCCACAAGTCCTGATCCACATGTGAGAGATAGCCGCGATCCACGCCGCGAACGGCAACGCGCCACCCTGCCTGAAGTGATTTTTCAAGCAGGGTGTTCAACGTCGCCAGCAGCGGGTTTTGCGTGACGTGATAGAAATAGACCTGTCCCATCAGCCCTCAAAACGGTCCTGAATCAAGCGGTTTAACGCCAGAACGCCCCACCCCGTCGCGCCACCGGGGGCGAAATCTGTGCCGGATTTGATATGTGCCACACCTGCGATATCGAGGTGAATCCACGGCGTTTCTTTCTTAACGAAACGCTGCAAGAATTGCGCCGCTGTGATTGAGCCCGCAGGCCGGCCACCGATGTTTTTCATATCCGCAACAGGCGATTTAAGAAGCTTGTCATAGCTCGCACCAAGCGGCATCCGCCATGCGCCTTCGCCCTCTGCTTGGGCCGCTTTCAGGAAGCGATTACAGAACTTATCGTTGTTAGAGAAAACGCCTGCATTGTCATGGCCAAGCCCAATAATGATAGCGCCAGTCAATGTGGCCAAATCCACCATCGCGGCAGGCTTAAAACGCTCCTGCGCATACCACATCACATCACACAGAACGAGGCGCCCTTCGGCGTCTGTGTTCAGCACTTCGATGGTATCACCCTTCATCGATTTAACGACATCACCGGGGCGCATTGCTTTGCCATCGGGCATGTTTTCGACAATACCAACCAGACCAACGACATTCGCTTTGGCGCGGCGCAAAGCAAGTGAACGCATCACTCCCGAGACAACGCCCGCACCGCCCATGTCCATTGTCATGTCTTCCATACCCGCGGCGGGTTTAATGGAAATACCGCCTGTATCAAAAACAACGCCTTTCCCAACGAGCGCCAAAGGTGGCTCATCTCCGCCGCCGTTCCACTGCATGACAACAACTTTGGACGGGCTTTCGCTTCCTTGACCAACAGCCAACAGCGCGCCCATACCCAGTTCTTCCAAGGCTTCCTCATCCAGAATTTCGACCTCTAGCCCAAGCTCCTGCATTGCGGCAAGTCGAGCGGCAAAATCGTCTGTTGTCAGAACGTTAGAAGGCTCGTTCACAAGATCACGGGTAAAAAACACACCCTCTGCAATCGAGGCAAGTGGTGCTGCCTTGGCGGCGACATCTTCGGGGCGGCTCACTTGGAAACGCACTTCGCCGATTTCTTTGGGGTCGCTTGTTTTATGCGGATTGAAATCATACGCGCGTAGAGCGATGCCAAACGAAATCTCGGCGGCTTTGCCAATCGTATTGGCACATACCATTGCGCCCTCTTTCGTCAAAGACTTGGCAATTGTTGCACCCGCTTTGCGCGCAGCTTCAACAGAAGGAGAGCGCGGCAGACGGATAACTTGAACTGCCGAAGCCGCCATTCCGGCGGGGTAAGCCAAGTCCATTCCTGAACCTTCGTTCATCTCCTCGAACGCCTCGCTGGCAACAAAACGCCCGAGTGCGCCCTTAGTGAGTCGGTTGATCCGCCGCGAAGACCGGTCAAAGCGCCCGTTTGGTTCCAAAAAGACAACAATGCGGCCTGTTTGCGTTGCAATCGCATCCAGGTTCACTTCGTCAAAAAACAGGGGAATGGGCGTTGTCATCGGTGACTCCTTCTAATGTGATACACATTGGTAGCGCCCTACAGCCGACATGACCAGATAGCAGTTTTCCCCAGTAATGTTTTCCGATAAGTTTGCTCAAACAAACAGCGCTTTACAGGGGGATTCACGTGGCGAGATTCGACAGATATGTCCTGTCGCAACTGATTGTGCTGTTTGGGTTTTTCTCATTGATTCTGGTTTTGGTTTATTGGGTCAATCGTGCCGTTTCGCTGTTTGATACGATTATCTCAAGCGGTCAGTCAGCGGGCGTATTCTTTGAGCTAACGGCGCTGACTCTGCCGCGTGTGATCGTTCTGGTCCTGCCGTTTTCTGCTTTTGTTGGAACGGTTTACGTGATCAACCGCCTTTCGACAGAGAGTGAATTGGTGGTCGTTCAATCCTCGGGTTACAGCCCTTATCGCATGGCGCGACCGGTATTGGTGTTCGGCCTGATTGTCGCGCTCATGATGGGCATACTCTCGCATATTCTGATCCCCGCTTCGAGCAAACAAATCACTGTTCGCTCGGCGGAATTGTCGCGAAACATCACGGCCCAACTTCTGGTGGATGGTACATTCCTTCATCCCACAAGTGGCATCACCCTATACATCCGACATATCTCGCCTGAGGGAGCGCTGAATGAAATATTGCTCTCGGATGCGCGCGCGCGGGATGTTCATACCACCTACACCGCCAAGCGTGCACTCTTGGTTGATGATGCGTCTGGGCCAAAACTGCTCATGTTTGAGGGAATTGCGCAGAGTCTTAGGTCCGAAGGTCAGCGCCTTTTTACCACCAGTTTTCAAGACCTTGTGTTTGATATCGGCGACCTAATCAAGCCGCAAGCCGAGTTCCAGCGCGACGTAGATCAACTTAGCACTTGGGAGCTTCTCAATCCGACACCAGAACTCATGGAGGAATCCAACGCCGACGAAGCACGGATGCTCAGCACAGCGCATCAACGTTTCGCGCAGCCCCTTCTGGCCCTTGTTTGCGCATTGGTGGGTTTTTCCACGCTCCTGCTGGGTGGATTTAGCCGATTTGGGTTGTGGCCACAGATTGGCTTGGGAATTGTCCTCTTGATCGCGATAAAGGCGATTGATACCGCGGCGGTTGATGTTTCGCTGAGCTCCGCAAGCCTTTGGTGGATGGCCTATACACCGTCGATATTTGGCATCGCGTTGTCGTACTTTATCTTGTGGATCGCGGCGAACCCGCAGATTTTCCGCACCCTGCGGCGGAGGGGTGCATGACGCTCTATTTCTATCTCGGACGCAAGTATATAAAGGCGTTACTCGGTGTCTTGGGCATCTTCGTCGGCATCGCGTTTCTAATTGATATTGCAGAACAATTCAGAAGATTTGGCGACAAGGACGCAAGCTTCTCCGAACTCGTTCTATTGGCGGCACTCAATACACCCAGCTCGATGTATTCGATTTTGCCGCTGGTTGTGGTGCTCTCAACTCTTGCGCTGTTCCTTGGGTTGGCGCGCAGCAGTGAACTGGTGGTAATCAGGGCCGCAGGGCGCAGCGCGATCAAGAGTTTGATTTCGCCGGTTATCGTCGCATTTATGTTTGGTGTCATCACGGTTGCAGTGTTCAACCCAATCGTTGCCGCCACCAAGAAGGAATACGAGCACGTCTCGCGCAGCTTCAACAACAACCAGACATCGGTCATGTCGATCAGCGCCGAGGGGCTTTGGCTTCGGCAACAAAACGACGGCAATCAAACGGTGATACGGGCCGAGGGCGCCAATCTGGACGGCACCGAACTGCAAAACGTTTTCTTCATCATCTTTACCCCGGATGGCGCGCCGCAAACGCGTATCGAGGCTGCGTCAGCGAAGCTTATGGACGGGTACTGGGCGCTTGAGGGCGTCAAGAAATGGCCCCTTAAGGGCTCTACGAACCCAGAGCGCGACGCGCTTTTGCTGGAGCGTTACAATCTGGAAAGTGACCTAACGCTAGATCAGATCCGCGATAGCTTCGGGACACCCGATGCGATTTCAATTTGGAAATTGCCCAACTATATCAATCAGCTAGAGCGCGCTGGCTTCTCGGCGCTGAAACATCGCGCATGGTTTAATCGTGAACTTGCCTTACCGCTTATGTTTGTTGCGATGGTGATGATCGGTGCTGGCTTTACCATGCGCCATACGCGCTTTGGACGCACAGGGGTTATGATCCTTGCGGCAATCCTTTTGGCGTTCAGCCTCTTTTTCCTGCGGGATTTCATCCAGATTTTTGCTGAAAACGGCCAAGTGCCTGTGATGCTCGCGACGTGGGCGCCCCCCATTGCGTCGATATGTATCGCGATGGCTCTCTTGTTACATATGGAGGACGGATAGTGCTCGGATTCCGTTCATTTTTGCGTGCGGCCGCGACTTCGTCCCTCGTTTTAAGCGGCCTTGGGGAAGTGGCGTTTGCGCAATCCGCATCCCAAGTTTCTACAGAAGATCCAGCGAACCTGATTGCTGACGCGCTTTCCGTGAACAAGAATGGCGACCTTGTTGCCGAAGGAAATGTCGAAGTCTTTTACCAAGACGCCCACCTGCGTGCGCGCAAAGTTACATATGTATCCGAGACTGAAACGCTTCAGATTGAAGGCCCTATTCGACTGACCCGTGGTGCAGAATCCATTTTGTTGGCCGATAGCGCCGAGCTTGATCGCGATCTGCAACAGGGCCTGCTGAGGGGTGCGCGCGTCGTCTTGGATCAACAATTGCAAATGGCCGCCGCAGAGATCCGGCGTGTTGACGGGCGGTACCTGCAACTTAAGAAAACGGTCGCGTCTTCATGTGAAGTATGCGCGGCAAACCCTGTCCCCCTATGGGAAATTCGCGCCCAGAGTATCCTGCACGATCAAGAGGAGAAGCAGCTTTATTTCGATCAGGCGCACCTGCGTGTGATGGGGCTTCCTGTCTTCTATATACCGAGTTTGCGTCTGCCCGACCCGACGCTCGAACGTGCGCGCGGTTTTCTGATTCCAAGTGCGATTTCGGATTCAAACTTGGCTACTGGGGTGCGGCTTCCGTACTTCATTCCCCTGGGTGACAGTAAGGACATCACGCTCGCACCACTTGTGACCAGCAAAACGAAAACGATGGAATTTCGGTACCGCCAGATGTTTGCAAAGGGCGAAATGGAATTCGTCGGAGCCCTCTCGCGCGACACATTACGGCCTGATGAAACGCGGGGGTATTTGTTCGGCGGCGGCGCATATGACCTTCCGCAGGATTTCCTTCTGACCTACCGCGCTGAACTTGTTAGCGACCCTGATTACCTACTGACGTACGACTATACCGATCGCGACTTGCTCGACAGTTTCATTGATGTGTCGCGCACGCGGCGCAACGAATATATTCAAACGACCCTTTCAGATGCGCGATCCCTTCGCGAAACAGATGACAACGCCACCCTGCCCAACCTCGCGTTCGATGCGATTTACGAGCGGCGCTTCACCCCCTCTCTGATTGGCGGGTCGGCCACGCTCAAGGGGTATCTTCACAGCCATAAGCGCGCATCGGATGAGGATGTGATCGGACGCGATATGCGTAACGCTTCTGTGGCTCTGGATTGGAAACGAACGGAGGTCATCGGCTCTGGGCTACTAGTTTCTGGCGGTGCCGAGATCAGGGCGGACTATTATGGTATCCGTCAGGACAGCACCTATCCCGACACTATCATGGACGGTGCAGCGACCCTTGGCGCAGAACTTCGCTGGCCGCTACTAAGGCGTGATGGAAATGGTGCAACCCATCTTTTTGAGCCGGTGCTCCAAGCATTCTACAGCCCCTTCCCCAGCGATCAGCCCCCAAACGAGGACAGCCAAGAAGCAACGCTGGACGCTGGAAACCTCTTCTCGGATTCGCGCTTTACGGGCGTGGATCGCCGCGAGGCCGGCGCATGGGCGAATATAGGCTTCAACTATCGGCGGACAGCCCCCAATGGTTTGAACTTTGGCGCGACAGTGGGCCGCATCCTGCGCGCACAGGATCCCGACCTTTTCAATCGTGGTTCTGGCCTTGACGGGAAACGCTCTGACTGGCTTGCGTCATTTGATGTGGAGCTGCCGGGCAATCTGGTGCTGGCGTCGCACTCGCTTATTGACGATGATTTTTCATTTAGCCGCAACGAAACCCAACTTCGCTATTTCTCGGATCGTTTCAATATTTCAACGGGATACCTCTGGCTTACGCCTGAACCAGCACTGGATCGCAATACGCAGACCTCCGAATGGACGTTCGACACTGATTTCATTATCAACAATACTTGGTCGGGCGACGCCTATTGGCGGTATGATATTTTCCGTCAGGAACCATCGGAAGCAGGCTTTGGCTTCACGTACCAAAATGAGTGTCTTGCGGTTGATCTCTCTGTCTCGCATCGTTTTACCTCGTCCACGACGGTTGATCCCTCGACCAGTGTTGGTATGAAGGTCGCGTTGACAGGGTTTGGCGACCAAGGGAATAAAGCCAATCGAACCGCGAAAAAATGTTTGCGTTACAATTAGACTTCAAGCAGTTAAAGCTGTGCAAAACGAGTAAGGCCGAGCCGTTATGATTAAAATGAAACAATTCTGCCGCACATTGATTGCCGTTGCTGCTCTGTTTATGGGTGCCCAAAGTGCCCTTGCCCAAAGCCCGTTTGACGTGGTTCTAAAGGTGAACGAAAGCGTAATTACCCGCTATGAGCTTCAGCAACGGATGCTGTTTCTTAAGGTCCTCGGCACCGCAGGAAACGTTGAAAAAGAAGCACTTGATCGTCTAACGGACGAGCGGCTCTATATCGAGGCAGGCGAGCGTTTTGGCGTTGAAGCCACCGAGGAGGCGATCGAGCAAGGCATGATCGAATTTGCCGGCCGCGCCGATCTTCAGGCAGAAGAGTTTGTTCAGGCACTCTCCCAAGAAGGTATCGATATTCAAACCTTCCGCGATTTCGTCCGCGCAGGGATCGTATGGCGCGAAGTTGTCGGTGGCCTGTTCGGTGCACGCGGAAATGTTTCCGAGGCCGAACTTGATCGCGCGCTGTCGCTTTCCTCAAATCGCGGCGGCGTTCGTGTATTGCTGAGCGAAATCATCCTCCCTGCCGACACGCCCGAAAACGCAGAGCGCGCAGCGGCAATCGCCAACGAAATTCGCGCGATTAGGGACCAAGAAACATTCTCAAGAGCGGCCGCGCAGGTCTCTGTTGCGCAATCCGGTCCGAATGGCGGTCGGCTGGACTGGCTCTCGCTCTCTGATCTTCCACCCCCAATTCGCCCAATCCTGTTGACGTTGGCACCGGGCGAAATCAGCGAACCGATTGATATCCCCAACGCGATCCTGCTCTTTCAAATGCGCAGCATCCAAGAGACCACAGCACCCACACCACGCGACCTTTCGGTGGAATACGCACGGCTGTACCTCCCTGGTGGGCGCACACCCGAAAATCTCAAAGAAGCGCGCGAGTTGAAATACCGCGCCGATACCTGCGAAGATCTTTACGGCCTCTATGAGGGCGCAACCGAGCAGCAACTGTCGATTATTTCGCAGGCCCAGAATTCCCTTCCGAATGAAGTGGCTGTTGAACTGGCCAAGCTCGATCCGGGCGAGGTTTCCAGCAATCTTACCGTGAATGGCGGGCAGACCCTGAAGGTTCTGATGCTTTGCAATCGTACGGCTGAACTGATTGATGACGAGAACCGCGCCGAAGTACGTGCGCGCCTCGTGAACCAGCGCATCGCCTCATATGCCGATTCATATCTTGCGGAGCTGCGGGCCTCTGCCGTTATTCAGAGACCATGAGCGCGCCCGTTGCGCTGACCTGCGGTGAACCTGCGGGAGTGGGCCTTGAGATTGCGGAGAAGGCATGGAGTACCCTCAAGGGATCCGTCCCATTTTTCCTGATCGCCGATCCTCGGCATTTGGTCGGTTCAGTGCCTTCCGTGATAATTGACACACCCCAAGAGGCGCAGGCCGCGATGCCGCATGGTATCCCTGTCCTACCGCACCAGTTCGCACGCGAAAACACTCTGGGCCAAGCAAACCCAGAAAATGCACAGGGCGTTGTGGATGTCATCAAGCGGGCGGTTGATTTGGTTAAGTCTGGCGATGCGAGCGCCGTCTGCACCAATCCGATCCACAAGAAGGCGCTGAAGGACGGGGCAGGTTTTGCCTTTCCCGGTCATACTGAATTCCTCGCCCACCTAGCGGGTGTCGAACGCGTTGTGATGATGCTTGCGTGCGATCAACTGCGTGTCGTCCCAGTTACCATTCACATCGCGCTTGCAGAGGTTTCGAAACAATTAACGCCCGACTTGTTGGCCGAAACCATCCGCATTACCGCCGCAGGATTAAAGCGGGACTTCGGAATCTCCGCACCGCGTATCGCCGTTGCGGGCCTGAATCCCCATGCGGGGGAAGGCGGAGCAATGGGCGGTGAAGAGCGCGACATGATCCAAGCCGTGCTCGCATCCCTTGCGAATGAAGGGCACGATATCCGTGGGCCGCTTCCTGCTGATACGATGTTCCACGCGCGCGCTCGTGTAGGCTATGATGTTGCTGTGTGCATGTATCACGATCAGGCCCTGATCCCGATCAAGACCCTCGATTTCGACCGCGGCGTGAACGTGACATTGGGCCTTCCGTTTGTTCGCACGTCCCCCGATCACGGTACGGCATTCGATATCGCAGGTAAGGGCATGGCAGAACCAAGCAGCCTGATCGAAGCGCTCAAGCTTGCGCATAAAATGGCCGCAGCGCGCGACAACCAATAGGATGAACCATGGCAACGATTGATTCCCTCCCCTCACTCGCGCAGGTCATCGCCACGCATGAGCTTTCTGCGAAAAAATCGCTTGGACAGAACTTTCTTCTGGATTTGAACCTAACGGCGAAAATAGCGCGACAAGCGGGGGATTTGGAGAATTGCGACGTACTTGAAATCGGACCGGGCCCGGGTGGTCTTACGCGCGGGCTTTTGGCCGAAGGCGCGCGCAAGGTTCTGGCAGTTGAGAAAGACGCCCGCTGTATGCCTGCCCTTGCGGAAATCGCCGAGGCCTATCCTGGACGCCTTGAAGTCATCAACGGCGATGCACTTGAGATTGACCCGCTCGCCAAATTGACTCCGCCAATCCGCGTCGCCGCAAACCTGCCCTATAACGTGGGAACCGAGTTGCTGGTACGCTGGCTTACACCCAAGGTCTGGCCGCCGTTTTGGGACAGTCTGACCTTGATGTTTCAACGAGAGGTCGCCAACCGTATTGTCGCCGAACCGGGCGGCAAGGCCTATGGTCGGCTGGCTATATTGGCGCAGTGGCGGTGTGAGGCGAAGATCGTGATGAACCTTCCGCCAGAGGCATTCTCGCCCCCGCCCAAGGTCCATTCGGCGGTCGTACACCTGAAAATGCGCGAAAAACCTCTGTTTGAAGCTGATCCTAAGATACTGTCACGGGTTGTCGCAGCAGCCTTCAATCAACGGCGCAAGATGTTGCGCGCGGCTCTCAAGGGGCAAGCTCCTGATATAGAGGATCGCTTGCTTGCGGCGGGCATCAAGCCGACAGAACGAGCAGAGCAAGTCTCGATTGAGCAATTCTGCGCCCTCGCCCGCGAACTCGCAAAAACCTAGCGCAAAAGAAAAGGGCCAAGGAAATCCTCGGCCCGTTTTTCGTTAATTCTACTCGCCCGAGGTTTCTGGCTGGGGCGTATTCTCTACGACTGTGTCAGTCGTCGGTGCCTCTTTGCGGCGACGCGGGGCGCGCTTTGGTTTGGGCTCCGCCTCTCCTACTGGGGCATCACCTGAAAGTTCGGCCTTGGGCTTACGTGGCTTGCGGCTTGGCTTGCGCGGCTTTGTCTCGGGGGTTTCGACCAAATTACTCTCGGATGTGTCGAGCAAGTCTGGCTGTGGCGCGCTCCCTAGATCGTTGTCGATGTAGGGCTGCGAAGATTCGTGCTGTGCGTGCTTGTTGTTCGGTTGTTCCGTTTTGTCAGAAGCCTGATGATTCTCCTGACGCTCAAGGCGCTCTGCACGTTCGCTATCGCGTTGCGCTTGACGGTCACGGTTTTGGGCTTCTTGCGACTCACGCCGCGCTTCGATCTCACGTTGGTTTTCCGCAAGCAAACGCGTGTAATGTTCGGCATGCTGTGCGAAGTTTTCCGCGGCAACGCGGTCATTCGAAAGCTGCGCATCACGCACAAGTTGATTATATTTATCAATGATTTGCTGTGGCGTTCCGCGCACTTTCCCCTCGGGGCCAGAGCTATCAAACACCCGATTTGTGATATTTCCACCGTTTGCAGAAAAACGGTTGCGGTTCTTACCGCGCGAACGTGATTTAGAAGATCTCATAAGTTTTTTCTATCCAGCCTATTTGGCACTCGTTAGGTCCATACCGCGCCTCTTGCGTGGGGTTTCTAAACCGGCCCTGACGATTTCTGGCATATCAGCAAGGGGGACCGCCTAAGCATCCGCCGCCTTACCTTGTGCAGGAGTAAACACGACACAGCGCGTAAAACAAGTCAAAATGTGTTAAAACGCCCTTCGGAGGTAATTTTTTGCCTACATTTGTAGGAATTACGTCAACTTCTGCTTTAGCTTACCCGAAACTACACGGTCATGACCAGAAATATCTTGGGCAATTGCGACATCGGAGAAACCCGCGTCACGGAACATCTTTGCCACTTGAGGTCCCTGATCATAGCCAATCTCGACGATAAGCCGACCGTCGGGCGCCAAATACTGCGGCGCCTTTTGTGTCAAAACCACATACGGACCAAGCCCGTCCCCGCCCGGCGTAAGGGCCAGATGCGGCTCCCATTCGCGCACGTCCGGTGCCAGCCTCTCCATGGCCTCTGAACTGATGTAAGGAGGGTTCGACACGATTGCATCAAAGCGTTGTGGCGAGACAGCGGCGAACCAGTCACTCTTGAGGAACTGCGCGCGAGATTCGAGGTCCAGAGCTTCGGCATTCCTCCGCGCAACACTCAACGCGGCGTCGCTTATGTCGGTAGCCAAGCCCGCTGCTTGAGACTGTGCCAAGAGCGTCAGCAAGATACAGCCCGTCCCCGTTCCAAGATCAAGCACGCTCCCGAATGGTTCCTGAAGCGCAACATCAATCAACAACTCGGTGTCAGGACGCGGATCGAGAACATCTGGCGTTACGGTGAAACGGCGCCCGTAAAACTCCCGATAGCCGATTATTTGTGAAACGGGCTGAAACTGAGCGCGGGCGTCAATGGAACTCTCAAACTTACGCGCGGCTTCGTTCGTTAGCGGATCTTGGGTCAGCAGCATCAAGCGCGCACGATCCACTCCAAGCGCATCCGCCAATAGGATGCGCGCGTCGGTGGCCGCGCTCTCTATGCCTGCGCCCTTTAGAGTGGCAACTGCCCGCGCGAGCGCAACTGCGCCCGTCAGTTCGCTGCTCATCTCTCCATCTCGGCCAATAGCGCGGCCTGTGCCTCTGCTGTCAGGGCGTCGATGATTTCGTCCAGATCGCCGGCCATGACCTGATCGAGTTTATAAAGCGTCAGATTGATGCGGTGGTCGGTCATGCGACCTTGCGGGAAATTATAGGTGCGAATCCGCTCGCTCCGATCGCCCGAACCGACTTGGCTCTTGCGGTCGGCAGAGCGTTCATCATGCAACTTTTGACGTTCTAAATCATACAGCCGAGTTTTCAGCACGCCCATGGCGATTTCACGATTTCGGTGCTGGGATTTCTCGGCGCTCACAACGATAATACCCGTGGGAATATGGGTGATACGCACTGCGGAGTCGGTGGTGTTAACGTGCTGACCGCCCGAACCGGATGCGCGCATTGTATCTATGCGGATATCGCTCGGGTTTATTTCAATATCAACGTCTTGCGCCTCAGGAAGCACCGCAACAGTCGCCGCAGAAGTATGAATCCGTCCGCCACTTTCGGTGGTTGGGACACGCTGAACACGATGCACGCCACTCTCGTATTTCAGACGCGCAAAGACGTTTTCCCCGCTGATGCGCGCGACCAGCTCCTTAACGCCACCAAGCTCACTTTCGTTGTACTCGATGATCTCGAATTTCCAGTTCCGCTCATCGGCGTAGCGCTGATACATCCGCATCAGATCACCCGCGAACAGCCCCGCTTCATCGCCGCCGGTTCCGGGCCGAATCTCGAGCATCGCAGGGCGTGCGTCGGCCTCGTCCTTGGGCAAGAGCGTGAGTTGCAGTGCGGCCTCGGCCTCTGGTAAGCGGGCTCGCAGTTCGGGTAATTCTTCCTCGGCCAGCTCCTTGAGTTCAGGATCGGCGAGCATCTCCTCTGCAGCAGCGATATCCGCTTCAAGCTGTTGGAATGCCTCGATTTCCTCGACGACCGGTTTCAGGTCGGAGTATTCCTTGGCGAGCGTCGCAATATCGGACGTCCCTTCGGACATCGCGGCCTCAAGAAATTGAAACCGTTGGAGGATCTGCTGGAGTGTATCTGTAGCTATCATAACATGGGAATGCGTTATCTGCCGGATTTGGTCAAGGGGGCGCGATGTGGTATGGTGGCGGTATGAAAGGTTTGAGCGTAATTTTTGCGTTGATCGGAACAATCACAGTGGCCGACACCTCTCGTCAACCCGCCGAGGCGCCGCCCCTACCCCAAATTTCGTGCTATTGTACCGACACATCAGGCGCGCGTGTTGAGCTGGGCGAAACGATTTGCCTTTTGGTCAACGGGCGCCGTTTTACCGCCCGCTGCGAGATGTCACTGAATAATCCGATGTGGCGCGAACAATCGGAAGGTTGCCTTTCGTCCGCGCTCAGCATCGATGAACCCGAAGGCCTTATCCGTTAAGCGGAAGTGTGCGCTCCACCAACCTCGCAAAGAACGACGCCCCGATGGGTAGAATTTCGTCGTTAAACACATAAGCAGGGTGGTGCACCGACGCGCTCTCGCCCTGCCCTAGATGCAAGTAGGCTCCAGGGCGTTCCTCTAGCATATATGCGAAATCCTCAGCCGCCATAACACGCATGGCCTTGTCGTCAACCTTGTCATCCCCCACCACTTCGCGTGCAGCAGCCGCCGCGATTGCCGTTTGGGCCGCGTGGTTGATCGTGGCAGGATAGCCCTTGTGGTAAACGAGTTTAGCGTCAACGCCATAGGCGGCGGAATACCCTTTGCAGAGTTCCTCGAGGCGTCCGATGACCATTGCCTGAACATCTTTGGAGAACGTGCGCACAGTTCCGTTTATATAGGCCGTGTCGGGAATAATATTGTCCGCCGTACCCGCGTGAATTTGCGTGATGGAAAGCACAAGATCATCCGTCGCACAGTGATTGCGGCTTACGATGCTTTGCAACCCGTTTGACAACGCAACCGCGGCCATAATCGGATCAGCCGTTTCATGCGGCATTGCGCCGTGGCCACCTTTCCCTTTGATAAAGACCTCAAAGCTATCGACAGCGGCCATATTCGGGCCAACACAGGTCGCAAAGGACCCTACGGGCAGTTCTGGTGCGTTGTGGATGGCATAGACCTCGTGGATGTCATAGCGATCCATGACGCCTTCTTGGCACATGACTTCACCGCCACCGCCGCCCTCTTCTGCGGGTTGAAAGAGCAGCGCCACACGACCAGCGAAGTTACGCGTTTCCGCAAGGTATTTGGCCGCCCCCAAGAGCATCGTCGTATGCCCGTCATGGCCACAGGCGTGCATCTTGCCGTCATTCTTGGATGCGTAATCAACGCCGCTTTCTTCCTGCATCGGAAGCGCATCCATATCCGCCCGCAAGCCAATCGTCGGTCCGGGCTTATTTCCCTCAATGATCGCAACAAGGCCGGTTTTCGCGACCCCTTCCTCAATCGCGTCCACGCCAAACTCGCGCAGTTTCTCCGCAACGAACGCCGCAGTTTCATGACATTCAAACCCAAGCTCGGGGTTTTCATGCAGGGTGCGCCGCCACTTCGTCATCTCTGCGCTCATATCACCAATACGATTAACGACTACCATCTGCTCTGGACTCCCTATGCGCGGTTTGTCTAACTCGGCGTAGTCTTTCTCAAACACAAGGGCACTGCAATGGCGCAAGATCCTCTTTTGACATCAACAGGCGAAATTTCTCGGCTGCTGGAAATCATGAAGCGCCTGCGCGATCCCGAAGCGGGCTGTCCTTGGGACGTCGAGCAGACCTACGACACCATCGCCCCCTATACCATAGAGGAGGCCTACGAAGTTGCGGACGCAATTGAGCGCGGCAGCATCCCCGAGCTTGAGGGAGAGTTGGGTGATCTGCTCTTGCAGGTAGTGTTTCAAGCGCAGATCGGCTCCGAAGCGGGTGATTTTGACTTTGAGAGCATAACCCGCAACATCAGCGACAAAATGATCAACCGCCATCCGCATGTGTTCGGCAACGAAAGCCGCGATAAATCCGCCAAACAGCAGACCATCGATTGGGAAAAGATCAAGGCAAAGGAACGCTCTTCCAAAGCCCAATCCGGTGCGCTTGACGGTGTGGCGGTAGGGCTTCCTGCACTTCTGCGCGCGGTAAAGCTTCAAAAACGCGCGGCACGAGTCGGGTTTGACTGGCCGGATATCTCGCAGGTTCTGGAGAAAGTCGTTGAGGAAACGCATGAGCTGGCCGAAGCCCGCGACGAACTTACGCAGGCAGAAGTCGAGGAGGAATTTGGCGATCTACTCTTTGTCATGGCCAATGTCGCACGACATATGAAAGTCGATCCAGAAGCCGCGCTGCGCTCAGCCAATGCCAAGTTCACAAGGCGTTTTGAGGGCATCGAGCAACGCCTCGCAGCACTTGGAAAAACCGCTTCAGAGTCGGATTTAGAGGAAATGGACGCTCTCTGGAACGCTGTAAAGCAGGACGAAAAGGCGCGCGCGAAGCGGGCGAAGTCGGCGTAATCCGACAAAAACACTTTGAAACACGCTACGCCATCTTGACCTGAGCGATTTAGTCAGATTAAAGGAGGCGTAGAAAAACCAAACTGTTTTACTCGGAGATACCATGCGCACGCTTACAGCCCTAACAGCTCTTGCCATTGCCACACCCGCTTTCGCGGACGAAATCAACGTTTACTCATATCGCCAACCTGAGTTGATCGCTCCGCTCACCGAAGCGTTCACAGCGGAAACAGGCATCGACGTGAACGTCGCTTTCCTTAACCAAGGCATGGTCGAGAAATTGTCAGCAGAAGGCAGCCGCTCTCCTGCGGATGTCATCCTGACGGTTGATATCTCCCGCCTGAACGAAGTTGTCCAAGCTGACCTAACTCAACCAATCGAGAGTGAAGTCCTTACAACGAATATCCCTGAAAACCTTCGTGACCCAGAGAACAACTGGTTCGGCGTCACAACACGCGCCCGCATCGTTTACGCATCCAAAGAGCGTGTCGCAGAAGGCGAAGTGACAACATACGAAGACCTCGCTGACCCCAAGTGGAAAGGCCGTATCTGTACACGTTCTGGCACCCACCCCTACAACGTCGCCTTGGTTGCTACGATGCTTGAGCATCACGACGAAGCCTATGTCACAACATGGCTCGAAGGTGTGAAATCCAACCTCGCTCGCAAACCACAAGGCAACGACCGCGCCCAAGTTAAAGCAATCTGGGCAGGTGAGTGCGATATCTCGCTCGGTAACACCTACTACATGGGTCAGATGCTCGCTGACGAAGAGCAAAAAGAATGGGCCGACTCTGTGAGCATCGTGTTCCCGACATTCGAAGAAGCAGGCACACATATTAACGTGTCCGGTGTAGCTCTAACAAAACACGCGCCAAACCGCGAAAACGCTCAAAAATTCATCGAATTCCTTGCGTCTTCAAATGCGCAGTCGATCTATGCCGCCAAAAACTATGAGTACCCTGTCGCACCAGGTACATCGCTTGACCCAATCGTGGAAGGCTGGGGCGAGTTCGAAGTAGACACAACCAACCTGATGGATATCGCCAAGCGCCGCGCAGACGCGATCCGCCTTGTTGAAACTGTCGACTTCGACGGCTAAGCATCGCCTAAATTTCAATAAAACAGCCTCGCAACTCGCGGGGCTGTTTTGTTTTTAGCGGTGGGTTTTCACAAACTCTTTGCTTGCAAATCCTCGTTTCTCTGCGCAATCTCCGTGCTTCACGAAAGAAGGCCAATTGATATGACAAACCCCTCCTCCCCGCGCAAAATCATCATCGACACAGACCCGGGTCAGGATGACGCCGTCGCAATCCTTCTTGCACTTGGAAGCCCTGAGGATGTGGAGGTTTTAGGCGTCACCGCAGTTGCGGGGAATGTTCCATTGGCCCTCACCCAGAAAAATGCGCGCATTGTTTGCGAGCTTGCTGGGAAGCCCGAAACTAAAGTTTTCGCAGGATGCGAAGCGCCGATTTCACGCAAGCTGGTCACAGCCGAGCACGTGCACGGCAAAACGGGGCTTGACGGACCCGTAATGCCTGATCCCGAGATGGAACTTTCCGAGGGGCACGCCGTTGATTTCATCATCGAGACCCTGCGCTCGAACGACGCGGGGACCGTCACGCTCTGCCCACTTGGACCGCTTACCAATATCGCGGTCGCGTTTCAAAAGGCACCCGACATCATTGAGCGCGTGCAAGAAATCGTCCTCATGGGGGGTGCGTATTTTGAGGTCGGCAACATCACACCCGCTGCGGAGTTCAACATCTATGTTGACCCAGAAGCTGCTGATATTGTGTTCAAATCCGGCGTTCCAATCACCGTAATGCCCCTAGATGTAACTCACAAGGCGCTAACGACCAAGCCTCGGGTAGATGCCTTTAGAAACCTTGGCACTAAGCCGGGCGTGATGGTCGCAGAATGGACAGACTTCTTTGAGCGTTTCGACAAAGAGAAATACGGCTCTCAGGGCGCGCCGCTGCACGACCCTTGTGTGATCGCCTATCTGATCAAGCCAGAACTGTTCAAAGGCCGCCACATCAATGTCGAAATCGAAACCGGATCAGAGCTAACGCTTGGTATGACGGTCGCCGATTGGTGGGGCGTAACCGACCGCAAGCCTAACGCGATGTTTATGGGCGACATCGATGCGGACGGCTTCTTTGAACTTCTGACCGAGCGGATCGCACGGCTATAACTCACCTTAACGGAGGGCGTTATGACATTATTTTCGTTTGATAATTCCTATTCACGCCTTCCCGACCATATGTTCGCAGAGGTCGCGCCCACACCCGTGCGCGCACCCGAACTTCTTGTACTCAATCAAGAACTAGCATTGGAGCTCGGCCTTTCAGAAAACGCTTTCCACAGCGACGAATTGCTTCAAGTCCTCGCAGGGAACGCAATTGCGAAGGGCTCCAACCCGATTGCGCAGGCCTACGCTGGCCATCAATTCGGAAACTTCGTCCCGCAACTGGGTGACGGTCGTGCGCACCTGCTAGGCGAAGTTATTTCCACAAACGGTGAACGCCTCGACATTGTCCTCAAAGGTTCCGGCCCAACCCCGTTTTCGCGCAATGGAGACGGACGAGCGTGGCTTGGCCCTGCCCTGCGCGAATTTCTGGTAAGCGAAGCCATGCACGCCTTTGGCGTCCCCACGACACGGGCCTTGGCGGTGGTCGCAACCGGTGAACGCGTTCAGCGCGAAACGGGCCTCCCGGGAGCCATCATAACGCGTGTCGCCAGCAGCCATATTCGCGTCGGAACGTTTCAGTATTTTGCGTATCGCAACGACCAACAAGCGCTTCAGCGCCTTACCGAAATGGCGATCTCTCGCCACTTCACTTCAGCAGAGGGGCCACTTGACCTGTTACAGGCCGCGGTCCACACACAAGCGGACCTGATTGCGCAATGGATGGGCTTGGGATTCATACATGGGGTGATGAACACCGATAATTGTCACGTTGGTGGGCTGACGATTGACTATGGTCCCTGCGCATTTATGGACGGATTTGACCCCGCAAAGGTTTTTTCATCAATCGACCGTCACGGACGATATGCCTATCAGAATCAACCTGACATCGCGGCATGGAACCTAGCGCAATTCGCTGGCTGCTTGTTGCCATTGATCGGCCCCGAAGATACAGCAATCCCTCTCGCGACGGATATTGTGAACAGTTTTGTTCCACGGTTTCACCGAAGTTGGCTCGCAGTTTTCGGCCGCAAGATCGGACTTGAAGACGCAAAGCAGGCAGATCGCGCGCTCATCACTGATCTTCTTAATCTCATGGCCGCAGAATCTGTGGATTTCACGCAGTGTTTCCACGCTCTAACTACGGGCAATGCCGCGCATTTGTTCAATGATAACAATCGTTACGCAGAGTGGCATGAACGCTGGCAAGGTCGCAAACCCGAAGCGAATATCATGGCAAGAGCAAACCCCGCCGTCATTCCACGCAACCATCGCATCGAAGAGGCGATTCAGGCTGCTGTCCAAGGCGATCTGGCGCCCTTCGCAGCCCTTCACACAGCTCTAAGCACGCCATACATGGAGCCGTCAGATAAGACACTTATGGATGCACCAAATGAGGGCGAAGAAGTGCAAGCAACTTTCTGCGGAACCTAGGCAAACTATTGATATTCTGAGGAAAGTGGCGCGGTTGACGGGGCTCGAACCCGCGACCCCCGGCGTGACAGGCCGGTACTCTAACCAGCTGAGCTACAACCGCGCATCGCAACGGGCAAATTCAAAAGTGCAGTGGCGCGGTTGACGGGGCTCGAACCCGCGACCCCCGGCGTGACAGGCCGGTACTCTAACCAACTGAGCTACAACCGCGTGCTGCACTCTTGAGCGACTGCCCAAGCGTGAGGCTGCTTTTAGGGTGCGCTGCACCTGCCGTCAAGCAGAGTCCGAGCGAATTCTTTGTGAAAGTGAACATTTTTTTGCCCCCCCTCGAAACACGCCGTTTAAGCGGCTTCTGATCATCACGCTATGTGCATATATCCCAAAGATATTCGCCCCTAAAATGGCAGCTGCATACTGATCTGAGTTAAGAATTACGAGCGAGACCGACCTTCTGCAACGCGCGCTTAATACGGCTCGAAATCTTGCTTTCGATCAAAGCATGGATTTCCTGATTTTTTTGCGCATTTTCTTGTTGTTGACGCTTTAGTTCATCATTCAGTTCCACAACTCTTTCAGCCAGCTCCGCGACTCTCTTATTCCTTTGAGCAATTGTCTTCTCTGCAGTTGAACGCGCAATGCGTGTTTGATCCAATTCTTGGGCCACGATATCCAGCTTTTCAGACTGCGCCAGAGTTTTGGCTTCGAGGTCTAGCACTGTTTCTTCTAGTTTGCGTGCGCGTCGACGGGATTTTGTAACCTTTTGCTGATTCACGGTTATCTTCTCTCCAAGTGAAAAGATAACACTTGCTATTGCATCCAACTCAACATCATTGAGAGCTTGCGCTTTCCCATCCTCGGGCTGAGAATGGCTCGCGGTTCCTTCGCTGGAGGTTAGTTCAGTGAATACACCAAACTCCGCCGCCAAAGCCTCGCGTTCCTGCTCAAAAGACGCGGCGATATCACGCTTGGTCAATGGAGAAAGCTCTCCCTTATCTCCAACCATGTAAGCGCCGAAGGCCGCACGTATACTTTTGGGTCGCAATTGGGGCTCTGATTTCGTGTTCACGACACGCAAGAGTTCAGTTCCCAACTTGGACAACGAGATATTTTTGCTTCCGTGCTTTATTTCGAGAGTCGGGATATCGACACCAACAAGCTCTGCAAAGGTCTCGACGATGTCTCCCTGATAAGGTGCGACGACCAGCCGTTCTTGGCCGAATCCATCGCGCCACGCCCGAAGTGCTTTTAGAAACAAGGTGTCTTCTAGGCGCTGTTTGGAATGCTCGCTGAATGTACAGGCCTCACCCATCTTGATTGCTTGCGAATGTGACGCCTGAAGATACGAAATCGGCTCACGAACAAAGCAAACAACTTTCACCCGATCAAATCGAGCGTTGATAAAGTCGCAGCATGCCTCAATCATCGCCTTGTCAGGGAATAAAAACAGTGCTTCATCGGAAAATATCACGACCTTATTTTTCGGAACGCTCTGGAGTTCGGCATCCAATTCACGAATGAACTTCTCGCGATAGTCTGCTCGAACCTTTGGATCGGTTAAGCCAAGGGTTTTCACAAGTCCGGTTTCATCTGCACTTGCTTCGGACATGGCATAGCGGAGCCCGATATGCCGATCACTCATATCCGAGAACTGCCTCCCGGCTTGTGGATAGTAGTAGGTGCTTTGATTATCCGCGTTTTGCGCCAGCGCGTACTGAAGAGCCGTCGACCCTGTTTTATATGCACCAATATGAATTATCGCTTCCATAGCGCTCAAACCCTATTCGTTTTCTTGTTATTAGTCAGCAGCTTACTCTAACACGGCACTGTGCGGCACCATTTTAATCTTGCGAGGAGAAAATCGCCCAAAGCGAAATCAAAACAACACACATGCGACACGCGGCAACTTCAAAGTCGTGTGCGGCGCGGACAACGCACCATTTGTTTGGTCTCGCTTCATTACAGCAACTTGGTTTGAAAGTTGGTTCGCCACGACCACGAAACCTCCGCATGATGAGAGTTCGAAGTCCCTTGGGTGATGACCACTGCATGATACTTTACCTTGAACTTCGAGCTTATCGGGGGCGATCGCGACACACGCGAGTTGGTTTTCTACTCTGCTCGCCACGTAGAGGTATTTGCCGCATGGCGAGAGCCTGATTGCGGAGCCGGCGCCGTCTTCGTCGGTTGGAGGTGCGAATACGGGCGTCTGGGAGAGGATTTCAAAGCGGCCATTGGTTCGTCGCACACGAAAAACACTTTCCTCCAACTCACCATATACAAACAACTCCGCCCCGTCGGCGCTTGGCACCAGATGTCGGGGGCCGGTTCCGCTTGGAAATTGCAGCACCTCGAATTGGTCGCCTTCTGCGCCGTAGATTCTCATCTGATCAAGGCCGAAATCCAGCGCGATCAGTTGCTCAGGTTCACTAAGGAAAGCGACGAAATGCGCATGCGATCCCTCTTGCCGGATTGGATGCGTACCCTGTCCGCTGGCAGCGGATGCAAAGCGGCGTGTGCCGATCTCGCCTTTTTCGCCAAGCTCAAAGAGGGACACATGCCCACTGTTGTATTGCGCCGTGGCAAGTTGGTCGGCATTTGGAGAAACGGCAATGTGACAACAGCCATAGCCTCCGACAGTCGCTTGGTTCATGAGGGTCAGCGCGCCATTTTCATCCACAGAGAAAGCCGCAACGCCCGCGCGCTCGGGATCGAGATGTTCTTGCGTCGCATAGAGCGTGCGACGATCACGCCCCCACGCAAGGTAGGAAGGGTTATCGCACCGCACCAGACATTCAGGCGGCGTCAGCTTACCGCTATTGTCTAGAACCGACTGAAATATTCCACCCTTCTCGCCGGATTCTGCATCCCCGTAAGTTCCGAATAAGACGCGCATAATCCCCTCCTGAGTAAGTAGGATCTGCTTTAGTCTTCGGCTTCCCGAAGGGCAAGTATCGGCGTCCTTGGCGGGTTGGTCCCGCCAAGGAGTGTTGTTGATTTATCCGAATACGGCCTTCACTGCTTTGACCGTCGAGGAAACAATCGTATCGGCGTCTGATTTCGTCAGACAGAATGGCGGAGCAAACCCGAGGATATCACCCTGAGGCATCGCGCGGCCGATAACGCCTTCGCGCAAGAGCGCAGCCGAAACATTAGCACCGACTTTCTCGCTGGCATCAAAGAACGTGCGGCTATCGCGATCCTTTACGAACTCCACGGCACAAAGCATCCCTTCCCCGCGAATGTCGCCGACATAGGGATGATCACCGAGCGCATCTTTCATTGCAGAGTTGAGGTAAGCCCCCACACTTCCTGCGTTTTCGACCAAACCAAGCTCGTCAATCAGTCGGAGGTTCGCCACGCCCGCCGCCGCACCAATCGGGTGCGCAGAATATGTCCAGCCGTGCCCAATCGGGCCGTTTTCGTCTGTACCTTGCTCGAGAACCTTCCACATTTTATCGCCCAAGATCGAGCCAGATAGTGGCGCATAGGCCGAGGTCAGCCCCTTTGCAATCGTAATCAGATCGGGCTTCATTCCGTAGTGCTCAGAGCCGAACATTGTTCCCAAGCGGCCAAATCCAGTTACCACTTCGTCCGCAACAAGCAAAATATCGTGCTTGTTCAAAACTTCTTGGATCGCGGCCCAATACCCTGCGGGCGGCGGTACGATACCACCAGTCCCAAGGACAGGCTCGCCAATGAAGGCCGCAATTGTATCCGCACCTTCACGTTCAATCAGAGCTTCAAGCTCAGCCACACAATGGGCAACGAACTGTTCTTCGGTCTGGTTCTGATCCTCGCGACGGAAATAATACGGCGCTTCGGTATGGACCACTTGGGCAAGTGGCAGATCAAACTTCTTGTGGAACAACTCAAGCCCCGTAAGCGAGCCCGTCATGAGGCCAGAGCCGTGATACCCACGCCAACGCGAGATGATTTTCTTCTTCTCGGGGCGGCCCAGAATGTTATTGTAATACCAGATCAGCTTGACGTTGGTTTCATTTGCGTCTGAACCGGACTGGCCGAAATACACCTTGGACATATGATCCGGCGCACGATCCAACACCATCTTGGCAAGAGTGATCGACGCTTCGGTACCGTGCCCGACATACGCATGATAGTAGGCGAGTTCTTTGGCCTGCTCGGCAATGGCTTCTGCGATTTCCTGACGACCATAGCCGACATTCACACAGTATAGGCCAGCGAACGCATCCAAGAGCTTGGCACCATCGCGGTCTTCGATATGCACACCTTGGGCCGTCTTGATGATACGACTAGCGGTCTCGCCGCGCGCATGCTGGGCGAGGTGCGTGGATGGGTGAAAGAAATTCTCGCGGTCCCATTTACCTAGCTGGTCATTCGTTAACATATTGTTTTCCCTTCTTTGTCGCTATGCCCAATCACGGCAAACGTATTTCAATTCCATAAATTCTTGCATCCCAAGGCGCGCACCCTCGCGTCCGAGGCCCGATTGTTTTACGCCGCCAAACGGGATCGGCGCGCCGGTCACTTTGGTTCGGTTTACCGCAACCATACCGTATTGAAGCGCCCTCGAAAGGCGATAGATACGACGGGGGTCCTGAGTGTGAAGATAGGCAATCAGGCCGTACTCGCTATCATTCGCACGCTTCAACACCTCTTCTTCGGTATCAAAGGCAGTGATCGGCGCCACAGGACCAAAGCTTTCCTCGTGCATGATTTGCGCAGTATCCGACACATCCGTCAGTACAGTCGGCTCAAAGAACAACGGCCCCAGCGAAGACACACCGCCACCGAGAGCAAGCTTTGCGCCCAGTTCAGTCGCATCAGCGATATGCTCCTTCTGTTTGCTGATCGCCTTTTCGTTCATCAGCGGGCCAATGTCGGGATCGTCCATCCCTGCCCCAAGGCGAAGCCCCTTGGTGGCGGCGATGAACTTCTCGCAGAACGCTTCGTATACTCCACGCTCAACGTAAATCCTGTTCGCACCCAGACAATCCTGTCCTGATGTGGCGAACTTGGCCTTGATCGTCTCCGACACGGCGCGGTCAAGATCAGCATCCTTGAACACGATGACGGGCGCATGGCCACCCAACTCAAGCACCAGTTTCTTAATTGTCGCTGCGGATTGGCGATACAACAGGCGGCCAATCTCGGTTGATCCGGTAAATGACAACGCCCGCACCCGTTGGTCGGCGCACTACGGCGTGACGACCTCGCTCGCTTGTCCGGTAATGACGTTAAACACACCGTTCGGTATGCCCGCGCGCTCTGCCAATTCGGCGAGTGCGAGCGCCGAGAACGGCGTCTCTCCACTTGGATGCGCAACGACGCTACATCCAGCAGCGAGTGCTGCCGCCGCCTTGCGTGTCAGCATCGCAGCAGGGAAGTTCCACGGAGTAATCAACGCGACAACGCCGATGGGCTCCAGCCACAATTCAACTTCTGCATCCGCTAAGTGAGAGGTAACCCCCTCCACGTTCGGGCGCTTGGCCTCTTCGGCATAGTAATCAACGAATGAAGCCGCATAGTCGATCTCTCCGCGCGCTTCGGACAGCGGCTTTCCCTGCTCCAACACCATGATGCGCGCAAGGTCTTCTTTGGCTTCGATAATCAGATCATGCCAACGACGCAGCAGACCTGCTCGTTCCTGCGGCAAGAGGCGCGACCATGTTTCAAATGCGGTATCCGCAATATCTACGGCCTGTTTTGCCTGCGCCCCGCTGAGAGACGCGACATCCCCCAAATGCGCTCCGTTCGCAGGGTCGTAAACGGCGAATGTGTCCCCCTCAGGGTGGGAAGTCCATTTGCCATCCACATATGAGAAACTGCGCAGTAAGCGTTTGTCCTCAATGTCTTTTCTGGCTGAAATTGCAATATCGAGCATGACGCACCTCCTTTGGCATCATACTAACCGCACACTCCAACCAGAGAGACCAAATCAGCGGCAATATGGGGCGATACGGACCGTTATCGCCCCAGCACTAGTCCGATCGGCCTAGCAAGGCCTCGAACGGTGGCGTAGCAGTGCCTTTGATCTGTTTTGTGACGATATATGTGAAGTAGCGCGCGATCCCGATTCTGGCATCCAGCATCGAGTCGATCAGGCGCTGATAGGCATCAATGTCGCGCGTAACGATCTGTAATAAATAATCAAATCCGCCACCAAGCGCCCAACACGCCGTGATCTCTGGGTGCTTATCAAGAGACGCCTCGAACACCTGAAAGGACGCCTGCGTGTGGTCTACCAACTCCGCAGCAACAAAAACCGTCACGTGCGGGCCGAGCTTGCGCAGATTGATTTCGGCGCGATACCCCTCGATCAAACCAGCAGCTTCCAGCTTCTTAAGTCGCTCCCACGCCGGCGTCGGTGAAAGACCGATCCGTTCGGCCAATACGGCCTTAGAGAGCCGCCCCTCTTGCGACAGGACGCGTAGGATATCCATATCTCTTGCATCGAGCTTGATCATCAATATCCCCTATTCCTTTGCCATTCTTTCCCCACCTAATGAGGCAAGGACTCCTTAGGCAACATATATTTGCCAATAGCCCCGCACCGATGGCCACATTCGGGTTCCACGGACTTACTGTCCTCACAATCGGAATGTTTTCTGTTGACGAGGAATCCCCTGTGTAAGCAATATTGTGTACAACAACATCCGAATCACAAATATTAAAGGCGATAGGTGGCGATGTCCCCGCAAATACAGGGGATTCCTTCGGTTTCGCATGTCAAACAACGAAAGTTGTACACAAATAGAGTATTCACAATGCCGATCAAAAACACCGCCTTCCCCCAATCCGAGTACGATCGCCGCCTCGCGCTGACCCGCGAGTCTATGGCTGCGGCAGAGATTGACGTACTCTTTGTCACCAACCCGTCGAACCAGAACTGGCTTACTGGATACGATGGCTGGTCATTCTACGTGCACCAAGGCGTGATTGTTCCGCTCGAAGGCGACCCGATTTGGTGGGGCCGCACGATGGACGCAAACGGAGCACGGCGTACGGTCTGGATGGAAGAAGAGAACATCATCTTCTACGCCGACCGATATACGCAAGCGGCCGACATCCACCCGATGGAAGACCTCGCCTCGCACTTGCGGATCATGGGGTTTTCTGACAAGCGGATCGGCGTTGAAATGGAAACCTACTACTTCACTGCGCGCGCGTTCTCTGTGTTGGCGCATGGCCTTCCGGAAGCGAACTTCATCGATGCTTCGACGCTCGTGAACTGGAACCGCCTGATCAAATCCGATCTGGAGTTGAACTTTATGCGCCGCGCTGCGCGTATTTCCGAGCTGGTGATCGAGCGCGCGATGGAAATTGCAGAACCTGGAATGCGCAAGCATGATCTTGTGGGCGAGCTGTTCAAAACCTCGGTTCAAGGCGAGGACGACAGTTGGGGCGACTACCCCGCGATTGTGCCGCTTCTCCCATCGGGCAAGGATGCCTCTGCACCGCACCTGACGTGGAACGGCGACGCACTTCAGAAAAACGAAGCGACGTTTATTGAGCAATCAGGATGTTATCGTCGCTACCACGCCCCCCTTTGTCGAACGATCTTCTTCGGAAAGCCCCCGAAGTACATGAGCGACGCGGCCAAAGCCCTAACCGAAGGTTTGAACGCGGGCATCGAAGTCGCGCGCGCTGGCAACCGTGCGTGTGATATCGCGCGGGCGTTGGATACAGAGCTTCTAAAGGTGGGAATTGAACGCCCCAATCGCTGCGGCTATGCCGTTGGTCTCTCCTACCCCCCAGACTGGGGCGAACACACGGTATCGCTTCGCGCGTTTGATGAAACAGTGCTTGAGGCAGGTATGACATTCCACTTCATGCCAGGTCTCTGGATGGATGACTGGGGCATCGAAACAACTGAGACCATCCTGATCAAAGAGGATGGTGCTGCGGAGCCCCTCTGTAACGTGCCGCGCAAACTATTTGTTAAGGATTGAGGATGTCCGATCTGAACCGCTGTCGCGACATATTGGGCGACCTTATTGGAATGCCCACCGTCTCGAGCCAACGCAACTTACCGATGATCGACTATTTGGCCGAGCGCCTTGAGGACAGTGGCGCAGTTGTTGAGGTTCATAAAAATGAAAGCGGCGACAAGGCCAACATTTTCGCCACCCTAGGTGATGATCGTGATGGTGGCTTGATGTTGTCCGGTCACACCGATGTGGTGCCCGTTGCCGATCAGCGTTGGGACACGGACCCATTCAAGATGCACGAAAATGAGGGGCGTCTTTATGGGCGTGGAACGTGCGATATGAAGGGGTTTATCGCCGCCTGCCTCACCAAAATCGACACGCTCAAGGCGGCGGCAAGAGCGCGGCCGATACATTTCGCCTTTACTCATGACGAAGAGGTCGGATGCCTCGGGGCACAACGATTGGTAGAGGTCCTAAAGGCCCGCAAAACCAAACCTGCGCTCGCAATTATTGGCGAACCGACGATGATGCAAATCATGGACGGGCACAAAGGATGCTGCGAATACACCGTTTCCTTCACAGGAGCGGAAGGGCACGGCTCTGCACCTGAACGGGGCGTAAATGCCGTTGAATATGCTGCGCGCTATATCGCCCGCCTACTCCAACTTCGTGAGGCATTGATCGCTCGTGCCCCCGCCGAGGCGCGGTTCGATCCCGCACACACAACCATCAATATCGGACGCTTGGTCGGCGGACAGGCGCACAATATCATTGCAGGGACCGCCGTACTTGATTGGGAAATGCGCCCCATAAACCGAAGCGACATGGAATTCGTAAAGTCGGACCTCGCCGCCTTTACTGGCGACGTCCTGCTTCCCGAAATGCGCCGCGTCGCAGCCCACGCCGACATTAGCACCGAGATTATCGGCGAGGTTGCGGGACTGACACCGATGGACGAAAATGCCGCGCGCGATTTGGTGCAAACCCTTACCGGTGCCAACAGCGTTTCGACTGTTCCGTTTGGAACCGAGGCCGGTCTATTCCAAGGCATCGGAATGGACGCAGTTATCTGTGGCCCCGGCTCAATCGAACAAGCGCACAAACCAAATGAATTCATCGCCCTAGAGCAACTTGATCAATGCTTAACGATGCTTGATCGCCTCGGAACGGTCTGATCATGTGCGCCGACATCCCCAAGCCACAGGAGCCACTCATTGAAGGGATGAGTGCGCGAGATCGTGTGGATCGACTTCACGATGAAATCCGCTCGCGCATTACATTGTTGGATTACCCGCCCGGAGCCAAACTATCGGAAACCGAACTCGCAGAGGAATTTGGCGTTTCGCGCACCCCGCTTCGCCGCGTCCTCGCAAGGCTCGAAGACGAAGGGCTTTTGACCTCTGTTCATGGCGTGGGAACCTTTGTGACGGTCGTGGATTACGAGGAATTGGCGCAGGTTTATCGTATTCGCAAAGAGTTGATTCTCATGCAGACTTCGCTTGATGTCGTGCCACCGACGCCAGAACTGATTGACCGCGTCAGAGAGATTCAACAGCGCGCCAGCGCGATCAAGGAATCCCCGACAATGCGCGCATTTGCGCTTCTTGATCGCGATATGTTTCTAACGCTTCTGGACCTCACGTCCAATGGCCCGCTTCGCAACATCTGTACACGGCTCTACTTTTGGACTGCGCGCATTTGGCTTGAGCAGGTCACGTCCTCGGAAATAGACCTGTCGCAAGAAATCGATATCTACGCTAACGAAGTCCGTGACATTCTCGCCGCCCTCGAAGCCGGCGATCTTGACGCGGTCGGGCACCTGAGGCGCAGTCATATCTCACTTAGCTTTGCGCGGATGCGCAAATAGCCAATCCGCGTTTTCAGCGGCAGAGCAATGACTATCTTAGGGAGGGGTAATGGTGGGTCGTGAGAGGCTCGAACTCCCGACATCTTCGGTGTAAACGAAGCGCTCTACCAACTGAGCTAACGACCCGATGCGCGCTAAGTAGCCTAGGCGCGAGGGGGGATGCAAGAGCAAAATTGCGATTATTTCGCTTCTTGCAAAATTTGTTCTTCTCCGCCCCGAATTTCAAAGATGCACCCCTGCGTCAGCGGCAGCGCGCACATCGTTTCATGATCCAAGCCGCACAACAAACCTCGCAGCATTACCGAACAAATTCCGTGTGTTACGAGGATTGTCGGCACCGTAAGCTCGTTCAGAAAATCATGACATCTGCTTCGCAGGGCCTCGACACCTTCCCCATTCGGCGCGCCGATATAATACTCAAAATCGCAGGAAGCCTCGCGCGAAAGCGGCCAACGCCTCGCAATTTCCGTGCGCTCCAGCCCTTCCCAGTCACCCGCATTGATTTCAGCAATACGTTCATCGAATCTGGGTGCAGCTTTAAGCGCGTGCCCCTTCATCGCGATCGCGGCGGTTTCACGAGTACGGCCAAGGGGGCTGACCACCACTTCGGCCTGCTCACGCGCGAAAACGTCGCGCAACAATCGGCCCTGCACGGCGGCTTGCGCCCTTCCCAATTCGGTAAGCGGTGAGTCCAGAGAACCTTGCAAGCGCTGCGCGAGGTTCCACTCTGTTTGGCCGTGACGAAGGATGTAAACTGGAGGGGTGTTTTTCATGATTGCCTCTTTTTCCAACGGGTTATCCGACCACGAGGAGCGAAGCAAGCACCCTAATCCAACCAGCGGCGCGGACCGGGCCCATGCTCGGCAAGCGCGTCATTCGCATTATATAACGGGCAATTCACCAGCGAGAGACAACCACAGCCGATACAATGGTCTAACTGATCGCGCAATTTCTCCATCATAGCGATTTTTTCAGTTAAGAGGGCCTTCCACGGCTCGGCCGCCTCGGCCCAATCGCCCGCCTTTATGGCGCGATCCTGCGGTAAGGTTTCAAGCACCTCACGGATTGCGGACAATGGCAAGCCGACTGATTGAGCAACCTTGATGATTGCGACCTTTCTCAACTCTGTTCGATCATAGCGACGATGATTGGCCGCGGTGCGCCAACTTGAGATCAGCCCCTCGGATTCATAGTAGTGCAAGGTCGATACGGCCACTCCCGCGCGCTTTGCGAACTCCCCTACCGCAAGATCCGTTGTCTTCATACGCGCACCCTAGAATTAATCTTTCTGCGGCAACTTCGGGCGACGAATGCGACAGGTTGTGACCGTTGCAGTATCCAATTCTTTGACATTCTTGATGACGAACTTGCCCATTGGCTGAAGGTTCAGCGTCTCTTCGTCGGCAATGGCTTCTCCGAGGACTTCGAGAACAGCGTCGACAATTGGCTTCACGTCTTTGCGCTTCATGCCATTTTTGGCCATTACCCGTTCGACGAGGTCTTTGCGCTTAACCTCTGGGTCTTTGATTGCCAGCGCCTCTGCGGCGACAGAAGCATGAATGGGTGTGGGAGCAGCCACAACTTTTGGTCCGAGCCCTGATGCGGGTTTTGCTTTGGGTGGTTTAGGTGTTGTGGTCATAGATCCTCGCGTTACGTCTTGTTTCTCAGCCACACTAGGGCATCAGCCATCCACTGGCTACACCTCGCTCCGATAGAGCCGCTCTGGATACGAACTCAACAAGTGTTTGCACATAAAAAAGGCGCCGATGTCTCGACGCCTTCGTTGATTTATGTCGTTTTGCTTAATGCGTAACGGTGTGATTACCTTCGGCCTTTTCTTTGGCAAGAGCGGCAAGGCGCGCGGCCTCTTCGGCCTCCTCGTCCCAAAGGATCGGCTCCGGCTCACGAACGAGAGCGTGCTTCAACACTTCGTTCACATGTGAAACAGGAATGATTGTCAGCCCCTCTTTCACGTTGTCCGGAATATCCACCAGGTCCTTTTCATTCTCTGCTGGGATCAACACCGTTTTCACACCACCGCGTAGTGCGGCGAGGAGTTTCTCCTTAAGACCACCAATCGCGAGTACATTGCCGCGCAATGTCACCTCGCCCGTCATGGCGATGTCTTTCTTAACGGGAATACCCGTCAGGACCGACACAATCGAAGTCACCATGCCAACGCCCGCGCTTGGGCCATCCTTTGGGGTTGCCCCTTCTGGAACGTGCACGTGGATGTCGATTTTCTCAAACACTGGAGGTTTGACGCCGATTTCCGGACTGATGGAGCGCACAAAGCTGCTCGCAGCGTCAATGCTTTCCTTCATAACATCGCCCAACTTACCGGTTGTCTTCATCCGACCACGTCCCGGCAATTTCAGCGCTTCAATCGAAAGCAAATCACCACCAACGCTTGTCCACGCAAGGCCAGTTACAACACCGACTTGGTCTTCTTCTTCGGCAAGTCCGAACTTATGACGCTTCACACCCAAGAAATCCGAGAGATTTTCGGACGTGACACGCACAACCTCATCTTTCTTGCGCACGATTTGCGTTACGGCCTTACGGGCCAGTTTCGCCAATTCGCGCTCAAGGTTACGCACGCCCGCCTCGCGGGTGTAGTAACGCAAGATATCGGTCAGCGCCGCATCTGAAATCTCGAACTCTTTCTTCTTGAGACCGTGATTTTTCACCTGCTTGGCGATCAAATGCTGCTTGGCGATCTCGGACTTTTCGTCTTCGGTATAACCAGACAGCGGAATGATCTCCATGCGGTCAAGAAGCGGCCCAGGCATGTTATAGCTATTCGACGTGGTCAGGAACATCACATCCGAGAGGTCATATTCGACCTCGAGATAGTGATCCACAAAAGAGCCGTTTTGCTCTGGATCAAGAACCTCAAGCATTGCAGACGCGGGATCGCCACGGAAATCCTGTCCCATCTTGTCGATCTCATCGAGCAAGATAAGCGGATTGGTCGTTTTGGCCTTTTTCAACGCCTGAATGATCTTGCCGGGCATCGAGCCAATATAGGTCCGACGGTGACCGCGGATTTCGCTTTCATCACGCACACCACCGAGGCTGATGCGGATGAATTCACGGCCGGTCGCCTTGGCAACAGATTTCCCGAGGCTGGTCTTACCCACACCTGGAGGTCCAACAAGGCAGAGAATTGGTCCCTTGAGCTTCTTGCTGCGCTGCTGCACGGCGAGGAACTCAACGATACGTTCTTTAACCTTTTCAAGACCATAATGATCGTCGTCAAGGATTTTCTCGGCCCGCGCGAGGTCTTTCTTGACCTTGCTGCGCTTACCCCAAGGAATAGACAGCATCCAATCAAGGTAGTTGCGCACAACCGTTGCCTCGGCGGACATCGGGCTCATATTCTTGAGTTTCTTGAGCTCTGAGTTGGCTTTTTCCAAAGCTTCTTTGGAAAGCTTGGTCTTTGCAATCCGCTCTTCGAGTTCAGCTACCTCGTTTTGCTCGTCGTCGCCATCGCCCAACTCTTTCTGAATCGCTTTCATTTGCTCATTCAGATAATACTCGCGCTGCGTGCGCTCCATCTGGGTTTTGACACGTGTCTTGATCTTTTTCTCGACCTGAAGCACAGACATTTCGCCCTGCATCAACCCGTAGACTTTCTCAAGGCGCACATCGATTGGAAGCGTTTCAAGAAGCTCCTGCTTTTGATTCACTTCAATTCCAAGGTGACCGGCAACCAAATCTGCAAGCTTCGCACTCTCGGCGGCTTCGGAAACAGCGGCAAGCGCCTCTTCAGGGATGTTTTTCTTGATCTTGGCATAGCGCTGGAATTCTTCGCCAACACTACGAACGAGAGCCTCGATAAGGTCTTCTTCGCCGGGGACTTCCTCTAGGAACTCTGCCGTCGCTTCAAAGAAATCATCGTTCTCGAGGTATTCATTAATGCGTACCCGCTGAATACCCTCAACCAGAACCTTTACGGTACCGTCAGGCAGCTTCAACAGCTGAAGTACGTTCGCCAATACGCCGACACGATAAATGCCGTCGCTATCGGGATCGTCGATTGCGGGATCGATTTGGCTTGCAAGCAGGATATGCTTGTCATCCGCCATCACCTCTTCTAGCGCCCGAACTGATTTTTCGCGCCCAACAAAGAGCGGCACGATCATATGTGGAAACACCACGATATCGCGCAATGGCAGTACGGGATAAGAGGAATTGAGTTGCTCGTGCATGTCTTGTCCTTATTTACAGCAAGAAGATTTGGTCCCGCTCGGCGGCAACCTATTTCTTCTCCATATCGGTACATATAGTTGGGGGCCTGTCCCCAAACTTTCAACCGTTACAGGCAAAGCTTGGCAACGAGGATGCCTTTATGCGGCGGGCACTTCAAGGGGATATGAGCGAATTTTACTTAGGTTATCGCTATAATCCCGCCGAACCCCTTATTGTTAGGGGCAATTATTGCGCGCATCTAGAGGGGCTCTATATCTCCTGCGGCGCGGTCTTCGTGGAACTGCTTTTCAAAGGCTGCAAAAGTCCCCGCAGCAATCGCCGCACGCATATCTGCCATAAGCTCCTGATAGTAATGCAGATTATGCCACGTCAGAAGCATCCCCGAAATCATTTCCTGTGAGCGGAACACATGATGCAGGTAAGCGCGGGAGTAATTTGAACACGCAGGACAAGCGCAAGCCTCGTCCAACGGGCGCGGATCATCGGCGTGGCGTGCGTTCTTAATGTTCACAACGCCGTGACGCGTAAACAGCTGTCCAGTGCGACCCGAACGGCTGGGTAAAACGCAATCCATCATGTCGATGCCGCGCGCCACAGCGCCCACGATATCGTCTGGCTTGCCAACCCCCATAAGATAACGAGGTCGATCAGTCGGAAGCATATCAGGTGCATATTCCAACACACCGAACATCGCCTCTTGGCCCTCTCCTACGGCCAATCCGCCAACGGCATATCCGTCAAACCCGATCTCGCGCAGCTTTTCGGCGCTTTCCGCGCGCAAATCACGCGTGACGCCGCCTTGCTGAATGCCAAACAACGCGTGTCCGGGGCGATCACCGAAAGCATCACGGCTCCGCTTGGCCCAACGCATGGACATCTGCATGGATTTCTCGACCTCGGCCTCACTCGCTGGAAGCGCGGGACATTCATCGAAACACATCACAATATCAGACCCGAGGAGCTTCTGAATCTCCATCGAACGTTCAGGCGTGAGCATGTGTTTAGAGCCATCAATATGGGACGAGAACTTCACGCCCTCCTCCGTCAACTTACGCAATCCCGCAAGGCTCATGACCTGAAAGCCGCCACTGTCGGTCAGGATCGGCTTGTCCCAGTTCATGAATTTATGCAGCCCGCCAAGACGATCAATCCGTTCCGCCGTAGGACGCAACATGAGGTGGTACGTGTTCCCCAAGAGTATGTCCGCCCCCGTCGCCGCTACGCTCTCGGGCAACATGGCCTTTACTGTCGCCGCTGTCCCAACTGGCATAAACGCAGGCGTGCGGATTTCACCGCGCGGCGTTGAGATTACGCCAGTACGGGCTTTGCCGTCGGTAGCTTTTAGATCGAATGCAAACTTTTGCGTCATTTGGGGCTCGTTTCAGTTTCGGATAGGTAGGAAATCGGACGAAGAATGCGCCTTGATAGGGAATTTGAGCGAGAATCCAAGCGAAAATCGCCCCTGCTACAACGTCAGGTCGCTGTGATTTGGTCCAGTTTGGCCGCACAAATGAAATCATTCTCTGAAAGTCCACCAATAGCGTGGGTCGTGAACTCTATCTCGCAGTATCCCCAACCGAACCGCACATCAGGGTGGTGCCCCTGCTGATCTGCCAGAAACGCCGCAGCATTCGCAATGTAGACGGGCTTGGCATACCCTTTGAATGAATATTTTCTGCGCAGGCTATTGCCATCACTGGAGAACTCCCAACCATCCGCAAGTTGCGCCAGCATGTCGCGGGCAACGTCTGTCGCCAAAGGATCACCGCCCTTTTCACAGGGGATACAGGCTTTGTCGCTCAATTCTTCGCTATCGCTCATCTTTTCCTCCAAAATTTCCGCAGGACATATTCCCAAGAGATGCGCCTCACCCTCTGGACGTTCACCCCGCTTATCCCTATATAATTGGTCAGCTATTCCACAAGAGGCCCAAAATGGACGCGACCCCACAATCCCAGATCGAAGGCGCACCTTTGATTAAACCATCTTCAAACGATCACGCGTTGTTCGACGACGTCGTGAACGCTTGCCGTACGGTATATGATCCCGAGATTCCGGTAAACATCTATGACTTGGGTTTGATTTACACGATTGAAATTTCTAAGGAAAACGACGTTAGCGTAATCATGTCCCTCACGGCGCCCGGCTGTCCGGTTGCTGGCGAAATGCCCGGATGGGTTGCCGAAGCTGTTGAAACCCTCCCCGGCGTGAAATCCGTCGAAGTGGACCTCACATGGGAGCCACCGTGGGGTATGGAAATGATGAGCGACGAAGCACGTCTTGAACTAGGCTTTATGTAGCCCCATCTCTGTGGCAAGATCATAACCCAAAGAGAGTTAAGGAAAATCATGTTCGGAACCCCAGGCAAACAAGCCGTAACGATGACACCAGCCGCGATCGCCCAGATCAAGCGCTTGATGGCGCGCGACGGGTCCGAAGGGTTGCGCATTGGCGTCAAGAAGGGCGGCTGTGCGGGCATGGAATACACGATGGAATACGTGTCCGAAATCAATCCCCACGACGAAGTCATCCGCGAGGATGGAGCCTGTGTGATGATTGCTCCGATGGCCCAGATGTTCCTATTTGGCACAGAGATCGATTATGCAACGTCGATGCTGGAATCGGGCTTCAAGTTCAACAACCCCAACGTTGTTGATGCCTGCGGCTGTGGTGAGTCGATCAAGTTCTCTGATGTGAACGAACTGGCTGCTCAGGGCTTGAACATTCCGACAAACTAGTCGCTCGCCCTTCCCAACCGTCAACGTATACGTTAGCTATCTCCTCGGCTCATCTTTTTGAATCGACTGGAGAACATCCGAATGCGTAGAAAACTCGCCGCTGGCAACTGGAAAATGAACGGAACGGAGGCGACGCTGTCTGAGCTTGCAGCACTGCAAACTCCAGCGGAAATCGATGTCCTGATTTGCCCGCCTAACACACTTATTTCGCGAGCAGCGTCCGCAAACGATAAGATCGCTCTTGGCGGACAAGACTGTCACAGAGCACAAAGCGGCGCGCATACGGGTGATATTTCGGCCGAGATGCTCGTGGATGCAGGCGCAAGCTATGTGCTGACGGGTCATTCGGAACGCCGCACAGATCACGGTGAAACCAACGAAATCGTCGCCGCAAAAACCCGCGCGGCATGGTCGCAGAACCTCGTGGCGGTTGTGTGCATTGGAGAAACCTTGGCAGAACGCGAGGCCGGCACGACGCTTGAAGTCATCGCACAGCAGCTCGCAGGTTCCGTGCCCGAAGACGCCACAGCGCAGAACACCGTAATCGCATATGAGCCCGTCTGGGCAATCGGAACCGGCTTGGTGCCAACGCTTGAGCAAATCGCCGAAGTACATGATTTTTTGCGCTCTGAGCTTAGCAAACGGTTCGGAGCTGAAATCGCAGAAGGCATACGTTTGCTATATGGCGGTTCGGTCAAACCGTCCAATGCCGAGAGTATCTTTGCGACATCTAACGTCGATGGTGCGCTGGTGGGTGGTGCATCGCTCAAAGCGGACGATTTCAACGGCATCATCAGTGCCTTGGCGTCCGCGTAATCCCGTCAGACACCATATCCTATATTGTGAGCAACTAACTCAAGCGTGCTTACCGCGCTTGAGGTTACTTTCCTCTATGCCCACTAAATGGCGTCGACGTTGCCTTAAGTCCTTCTGCAAACAGCCATCTCCCCTTGCCTCCCCCAGTCGCATTTGAAATGTTGCGCGGGTAACGACATGAGGCTTCCATGAAATCGCTCTCCCAATCCCCGACTGATCCCGAATTCGTCCAGAACCCCTACCCGTTTTATGAACGCGCCCGAACGCACGGCGACCTGTTTCACTGGCAGGAATATGACATGCCCTGCGCGCTTTCCTATGCGGCAGTAAACTCAATTTTGCGGGATCGTCGATTTGGCCGCGAAGTACCGCCCGAAATGGCCGTCACGCCCCCCGATCATCAGTCAGGCTTCTGGGCGATTGAGAACCACTCGATGCTTGAGCTGGAGCCTCCGCGCCACACGCGCTTGCGCGGACTTGTTCTGCGTGCATTCACCAGCCGCCGGATCGCAGCGCTACAACCCGAAATTGCGGCACTTGCCCACCAGCTTATCGACCAACTTCCCGAAGGCGATTTCAACCTTATCGAGCATTTCGCAGAGCCACTTCCTGTGATCATCATCGCACGCTTCCTTGGGGTTCCAGAGGAGCGTGCGCCTGATCTTCTCGCGTGGTCGCACGCCATCGTCGGCATGTACAAAGCAGGCCGCACCAAAGAAGACGAAATCGCCGCTTCGGATGCCGGAAAAGAGTTCGCAGCATTCCTGCGCGAGTATATTTCCTATCGCCGCGACAAGCCCGAAGACGACCTCATCACGCACTTGATCGCCGCCGAAGAAGACGGAGAGAAACTCTCCACCGACGAGCTGATCGCGACATGTGTTCTACTGCTGAATGCGGGCCACGAAGCGACCGTTCATACATTAGGAAATGGCCTTAAAGCATTGCTTGAGAACAAATATTCAGGCGAACAGGCAAGCCCAGAGAATGTTGAAAATACCGTAGAGGAAATCCTCCGCTACGATCCACCACTTCATATGTTCACCCGCTACGCGTATGAGGATATCGAGGTCGGAGATCATGTTTTCAAACGCGGCGATCAAGTCGCCTGTTTGCTTGCTGCGGCCAATCGCGATCCGTCACGCTGGGAAAATCCTGCGGAGTTCATCCCGCAACGTCCCAAGCAAGTGAACGCGAGTTTTGGCGCTGGCGCTCACTTCTGTATTGGTGCGCCGCTTGGACGGTTGGAACTCCAAACATCGCTGCCGATCCTGTTTGAGCGCCTCCCCAATCTGGCGCTCGCCGAGACACCCGAGTATGCGTCGATCTATCACTTCCGCGGGCTAAAGCGCCTGATGCTCTCGCGGTAAACTTTGCGTCACAAGACGCCGCCGAATTTGGCTCGATGCCATGTTCGGCGGCACGCTAGAGAGGCAGCATCGTCGTTGATTTGATCTGCTCCATCGACAAGAGCGCCGTGACGTTGAATATCCGCACCTCAGAGATCAACGCCTGATAGAACTCGTCATAGGCGCGCGCATTTTTCACCCGCACTTTGAGGATGTAATCAATCTCCCCTGCGAGGCGATGTGCCTCCTGAACTTCTGGCCGTTCCAGCAGCGCCTTGAGAAAACTCTTTTGCCATTCTTCCTCGTGCTCCGACGTGCGGATCAGTACAAAGAAACAAGCCTCAAATCCAAGTGCCTCCGCATCAAGCACAACGGTCTGCTGACCGATCACTTTGGCCTCTTTGAGTTTCTTGATCCGATTCCAAACCGGGGTCTTGGAACTGCCGACTTTTGTTGCGATTTCATCCAAAGATTGCGCAGCATCACGCTGCAACTCGCTAAGGATCTTCCTGTCTACATCATCCAGACGGACTGCCATCCCATTTCCCTCTTAATTTCAGAACCCACGTTCCATTCGCGCCGAATATCGGAACATTTTTCCTTATCTGCAACAGGGCATAGCGAATTACCAGAAAAATATTCTATATAGAGGGTCAGAAACAAGGAATTCCGACGTGGCGCTTCGATTTGGCGCAATTTGGTGACCCCACACGTTGATTATCAACAAGGAGCTTGAGTAATGGCCCGTGCCTTTACCCCAAAAGTTGTTACCGCCAATGAGCTGATTTCTGGCGATGTGGTGTATCTCACCGAAGCAGACACTTGGGCGAAATCCCATGCCGATGCCGAGCTCATCACTGATGAGGCACACGCAACTATCCGTCTGCTCCATGCTGAGTCCCAACCGAATGTGGTCGTTGGTGCGTATCTGGCCGATGCCGTTGCAAGCGACAACGGCCCTGCCCCTGTGCACTTTCGTGAAGAGTTCCGCTCAGTCGGTCCTTCCAACTATTTCCACGGCAAACAAGCGGAGAGCATCAATGTATAAGTACAACGATTTTGACGAAGCTTTCCTGCGCACACGCACGGCTCAATTTCGCAAACAAGTCGAGCGCCGCATCAACGGCAATCTGACCGAAGATGAGTTCAAGCCGCTTCGATTGATGAACGGTGTGTATCTACAGCTTCACGCTTACATGCTGCGTGTGGCTATTCCGTACGGCACGCTTAACTCCAAGCAAATGGACAAGCTCGCCTATATCGCCGAGAAGTGGGACAAGGGCTATGGCCACTTCACCACACGTCAGAACATCCAGTACAACTGGCCCAAGCTGTCTGATATCCCTGATATGCTGGACGCATTGGCCGATGTCGAGATGCACGCGAACCAGACTTCGGGCAACACAATCCGTAACGTGACCTCCGATCCATTCGCGGGCGCCGCCATTGACGAGATCGAAGACCCACGCCCCGTGGCAGAGCTTCTGCGTCAATGGTCGACTGACCACCCTGAGTTCCAATTCTTGGGCCGCAAGTTCAAGATCGCTGTTGGTGCAAGCAAAGCTGACCGCGCGGTCCTGAAATCGCACGATCTGGCCGTCAACATTGTTCAGAATGACGAAGGGCAAACCGGTTACCAAATTCTTGTCGGCGGTGGCTTGGGCCGTACGCCGATGGTTGGGAAGGTTCTAAATGAATTCCTGCCCCGCGAAGATTTGCTTCCATATGTCGAGGCGGTTCTTTCGGTCTATAACCTCTTGGGTCGTCGCGATAACAAGTACAAAGCGCGTATCAAGATCACCGTTCACGAAAACGGCCTTGATACAATCCGTGCACTTGTGGACGAGCGTTTCGCAGAACTACGCCCCGCATTTGCTGGCGGCGATCAAGAGTTGCTTGCCGAAATCTCTGAGTATTTCACCCCACCAGAATTCTCGGATGCGCCATACAAAGAGTATGACGAGGCGTATCAGTCCGATCCGGTATTTCGGGCATGGGCGGATACGAACCTCGCGCCGCACAAGCAGTCAAACTATGCCATCGCGACAATCTCGCTCAAGGCTCATGGTGAAACGCCGGGCGATGCTACAAGCGAGCAAATGCGCGTTCTGGCGCGTCTGGCGCGTGAATATGCGCATGATGAGCTGCGCATCAGTCACGAGCAAAACGTGATCCTGCCTCATGTTCACAAAAGCCACCTGCCCGCAATTCACGCCGAACTGCGCACTGTGGGGCTGGCCACTGCGAACATTGGCCTTATCTCGGACATCATCGCTTGCCCCGGGATGGACTACTGTGCCCTTGCAACGGCGCGCTCAATTCCAGTGGCGCAAAAGATCGCCGAGCGCTTTGACGAGCTGAAGCTTGAGCACGAGATCGGCGCGCTAAAAATCAAGATTTCGGGCTGCATCAACGCTTGTGGTCACCATCACGTTGGTCACATCGGGATCCTTGGCCTCGACCGTGCAGGCGTTGAGAACTATCAAATCACGCTAGGCGGAGACGGCACAGAGACAACCGTTATCGGCGAGCGCGCAGGTCCTGGATTTGCATATGATGAGATCGTTCCAGCGATTGAACGCTTGATCGAAGCCTATCTTAAGGTGCGCCTTGGCCATGACGAAACCTTCCTTGCGGCATATCGCCGTTTGGGAATGGTGCCGTTCAAGGACGCGCTCTATCCGGAGGCAGCGAAACGAAATGCGGCATGATCCATTGGACCTCTCGGTCTCAGAGCGCGTAGAGCAACTAAACGCGCGGTACGCACACCACGGCGCCACCGCAGTGCTTGAGCGTGCCCTGAGCGACCCGCAAGTTGGGCGTATCGGCTTGGTGTCTTCTTTTGGCGCCGAGTCCGTGGTGCTCTTGCACATGATTTCGATCATGGATCGCTCAACGCCTGTTGTGTTCATCGATACCGAGATGCTCTTTGCCGAAACGCTAGAGTACCAAATGGAGCTTTCCGACCGCCTAAAGCTAAGCAACGTCCAAATCATTCGCGCCAGTCAGGAACGCGTGGCAGAGATCGATCCGGACGGCACATTGCACCAACGCGATACGGATGCGTGCTGTGCGCTGCGCAAGACGCAGCCATTGCAACAGGCGCTAGAGCAGTTTGACGCATGGATTACAGGTCGCAAACGGTTTCAGGCCGGAACACGCGCGACACTCGATTTTTTTGAAAACGAAGAGGACAAACGCATCAAGGTTAATCCGCTCGCGCACTGGGCCCCAGAGGACCTGCGCGACTATATGGATAACAACCGCCTGCCGCGTCACCCACTAGTGGCCAAGGGTTACCCCTCGATCGGCTGTGCCCCCTGCACCAGCCCCGTAGCAGAGGGCGAAGACCCACGTTCGGGCCGCTGGCGTGGTCAGAACAAGGTCGAGTGCGGCATTCACTTTGTGGATGGCAAAATGGTGCGTGGACCTCTTCCAACGGAACAAACCTCGGTCTGATTGACCCAAGGAGAATACAAATGACAGTACTAATTACCGACGACGGGTTTGGCAAAGACGACTGGGTCGACGCATATATCACGCTTGAGGATCTACCGCTGAAGTCCGGCGCAACCAACGTTGCCGTTGACCTCGCAAGCGATACCGATCCAGCCGCACTTGAGGGCCACCTTGCGGATATCGATATGATCCGCGTTGATTTCCCTTCATTCGCAGATGGCCGCGGCTTTACCATTGCACGCCGCTTGCGGATCATGGGGTTTGGCGGACGCTTGCGTGCGAAGGGTCATGTAATCTCCGACCAATACGCGATGGCCCGCCGCGCTGGTTTTGACGAGGTCGAAATTTCGGATGAACTCGCAGCGCGCCAACCCGAAGAAGAGTGGGTTTTCCGTGCGAACTGGAAAGACCATGACTATCAGTCGCGGGTCCGTGCCTAGAATAGTCGGATTTTTTCCCTTATAGACCAAACACAGAGGGCAAAGCACCGCTTTGCGTATGAGTTATGAATGAACAGGTTCCCGTGACAGAAACATCTGCAACCCCCGCAAAACCCGTTAAGGCGCTCCCGAATGCACAGACGGTAACGGCTGTGAAACACTGGACAGACCGTCTGTTCTCGTTCCGCGTCACACGTCCGGATTCGCTTCGGTTCCGTTCGGGCGAGTTTGTCATGATCGGCCTGATGGGCGACAACGACAAGCCATTGCTGCGGGCGTATTCCATTGCATCCCCAAGCTGGGACGAAGAGCTAGAGTTTTACTCCATCAAGGTCCAAGACGGCCCCCTCACCAGCAAGTTGCAGCACCTTAAGGTCGGTGACGAGATCATCCTACGCCCCAAGCCCGTCGGGACATTGGTGCATGATGCCCTCTTGCCTGGAAAACGCGTGTACTTCTTTGCGACAGGTACGGGGATTGCACCTTTTGCCAGCCTGATCCGCGATCCGGAAACCTATGAAAAGTTTGACGAAGTCATCCTCACGCATACTTGTCGCGAAGTTGCCGACCTTGAATATGGCCGTCAGCTTGTTGAAAGCCTCGAGAATGACCCGCTTATCGGTGAAATCATCGACGGCAAGCTCAAGTACTACCCGACAACGACGCGCGAAGAGAGCCCCGTTATGGGCCGTATCACCGATCATCTGAAATCGGGCGAAATCTTTGAACGCCTTGGAATTCCAGCGCTTGACCCCGAAACAGATCGCGCGATGATTTGTGGTTCTATGGGGCTAAACAAGGATATCACAGCGATCCTTGAGGAAGCCGGTATGCGCGAGGGCGCCAACTCCGAGCCAAAGGAATTTGTTGTCGAGAAAGCTTTCGTCGGCTAGGCACCAAATCCCAGACACAAAAAAACGCCGCGAAGATAACTTCGCGGCGTTTTTGTTTTTACATACCTAGTGCAGTGCGTACCTGACTAAGTGCAGCGTCGAGCAACGCAGGATTCTCGCTTGCTGTCTGCACCGCTGTCTTAAGAGCGGATTTTTGCGCATCGTCCAAGCTTGAACCATCAATGATCCCATTGACCTGCTCAAGATTAAACCCGTCCACAGTAAGCGCTTGTGCTTCTGCTTCGGTTAGATCCGCGGCTGCTGCGGCTTCTTCTGTTGCAGACTCCGAAGTGCTGTCCATTGCTTCTTCGACCGCACCTTCAACAGCGTCTGCTGTACCAGTAGCTGCGCCGGTTACGGCGTCAGCTGCGTCACTTGCAGCGTCTCCAACAGCGTCTGCAGCTTCGGTTGCGGCATCAGTCGCAGCATCGGCTGCTTCTGTGGCTGCTTCACCAGCGGATTGCATTGCATCTTCTGTTGTTTCTACTGCTGTATCGGCTGCATCAGTTGCAGCTTCTTCTGTTGCTTCAACAGCATCTTCAGTTGCTTCTGCGGCCGAGTCAGCGGCTTCGCTCGCAGTCTCTTCAACTGCTTCGCCTGTGTCTTCGACGGCCTCTGAAACTGTGTCCGCCTCTTGCCCGGAAAAATAGGCATATCCCGCAAAACCTGCGACAACTAATACGATGATAATAATCCACGTTCTGTTCATAACAAAATCCTCTAATTGGACCAAACAATTGTCACATAGTACACTTGCGGGGATGTTTGTACCACCTCGGCAATATTTAGGACGAAGATTCTGGCCCAAGAACACCCGTCCTACGCTGTTCATGGGTTGAAAGAGCGCGTTGGCAAGATTAAGTTCGCCTCAGACATCATTAACGATCAAAGGAACGAAACCATAGCTCGCAAACCACACAACGCCCCGCCGCAACGCGAAACGGGCCCCCGTGTTAACGGACGCATCCGTGCTACTGAAATCCGCCTCATTGGCCCCAACGGTGAAAACGGTGGTGTCGTCACCCCTGCTCGCGCGATGGTTCTGGCCGAGGAAGCTGGATTGGATTTGGTTGAAATCTCGCCAAACGCAGTACCACCAGTTTGCAAGATCATGGACTTCGGCAAGTTCAAATACGAACAGCAGAAACGTGAAAACGAAGCACGCAAAAAGCAAAAGACCATCGAGATCAAAGAGGTCAAGTTCCGTCCGAACACGGATACCAATGACTATCAGGTCAAGATGCGCAACGTGCTTAAGTTCCTTGGCAATGGCGACAAAGTAAAAGTCAGCCTGCGCTTCCGCGGACGTGAAATGGCGCACCAAAACCTTGGTCGCGAACTTCTAGAGCGCGTCGCAGAGGACACCAAAGAATACGGCAAAGTTGAAAACATGCCGAAAATGGAAGGCCGCCAAATGATCATGATGATCGGCCCCCTCTCCAAATAAGTCTTTAACATGTTAAAAAGGCCTCCGAATTTCGGGGGCCTTTTTTTTTGTTTGTTCAAAGTTTGGTGGGAAAAGGCCCTCGAATACCGAGAGCCTTCCCTAGGCAGTCACCGCGCGCGCATCTGGGAGAATTGGCGCAGTAGCCCCTAGAACGTTGTGCGTACACCAACAACGATCGAGTTGTTGTGATCCTGAATACCACTCACACCATTGAGTGTGGCGTTATCGAACGCACGTGTGTGACGTACTTCGCCGAAGAAACCAACGGCTTCGTTAACATCATAACGAACACCAAGTGCTACACGACCACCAAGGCCGGAATCACTGTCTCCTGCGACTTCTGTTTGAAGCCAACCAAGACCGAGACCACCGTAGGCTGACAGGCTGCCGTTATCGTAGAAATTATAACGTGCCATGGCCAATGCAGAAGTTGTTTGCATGGAGTCACCACTCACCGAGTAATCACGCTCGGCTAGGCTCAGGTCCAAACCAAGTTCAAGACCGTTGTACAAACCCGAATGATATATAGCACCACCAAATTCAGTGCCCGAATCTACATCCTGATCCGTCGCGTCTACACCAAGAGAACCTTCAAATGATCCCCCGCCGTAGTATTCAACTGCCCAGTCTTGAGCGGTTGCTTGAGTTGCAGTTAGTCCAGCAATGCAAAGTGCTGTTACGGCTGCGATGCGCATAGAGATGCCTCCTAAAATGTTTTGTTCGGAAGGAGTTTTTTCCTTCGATAGACAAATAGGGTTGGCAAATTGGGTTACAAGCGGCGCCCATAAATGCTTGGGAAATGTCGGCAGGAATTGGCCCAAACCCCACATCAACGCGCGCGATTCCGCGCTCGGATCGTGAGGCGTTGTAACGATCCTCACATCCTAGACGTGAAAAACGCCCCAAGAAAACTCTTAGGGCGTTCATTTATTTACATTTTGACATTCAACAGGCTGTAACAGCTCTTCCTGTGAGAACTTTTACAAGATGCGCCCTATATTCTGCACTTCCGTGCATATCCGCGATCATTCCATCCGCCGGAACAGAAAGCCCCTCAAGGGCCTTGGCGCTAAAATCGGCGCTTAGTGCTTGCTCAGCTTCGCTCCAGCGGAACACGCCTTCTTCGGCAGCTCCGGTCACCGCAACACGCACGCCGTCCGCATATTTGGCAACAAACACACCGACCAGCGCAAACCGCGAAGCTGGCTGTACGAACTTCTGATAGTTTGCCGCCTTTGGGATCGGGAAGGACACGCCGGTTACGATCTCGCCCTCTTCCAGTGCTGTTTCGAACATTCCTTGAAAGTAATCGTCGGCTGCGATCTCGCGGGAATTGGTTTTGATCGTTGCCCCCGAACCAAGCGCCGCCGCAGGATAGCACGCAGAAGGGTCATTATTGGCAATACTACCACCAATAGTGCCGCGATTGCGCACAGCGGGATCACCAATCCCACCCGCAAGCGCCGCCAGCGCAGGATAGGCGGACGCGCCTTGCGCAACTTCGCCGTGGGTTGCGCCACCGCCAACTGTTACCACACCATCAGAAGCGGACACGCCCTTCATCTCGGCAATACCTGACAGGCTTACCAGAACTTCGGGCGCGGCCAGACGTTGCTTGAGCGTGGGGATCAGCGTCTGTCCGCCACCCAACGCCTGCGCCTCGTCGTTTTTGAGCGCCTCCACCGCTTCGGCGATGGTTGTGGGGCGTTCGATATCAAATGCATACATAGCTTCTCTCCTAGTTCTGCATCGCCTGCCAAACGCGCGAAGGCGTCAGCGGCATGTCAATGTGTGTGACGTCCTTGCCGCCACGTTGCAACGCGTCAATCACGGCATTCACCACGGACGGTGGCGACCCAATCGCGCCCGCTTCGCCACAGCCTTTCACCCCAAGCGGGTTGTGCGTACAGGGTGTTCCGTCCGAATGATCCACCGAATACATCGGCAAGTCATCCGCACGCGGCATGGCATAATCCATATATGACGCCGACAAGAGCTGTCCGTCATCATCATAGATGGCTCCTTCAAGAAGCGCCTGACCAACACCTTGGCCGATGCCCCCGTGAACCTGACCGTCGACGATCATAGGGTTGATAATATTGCCAAAATCATCTGCGGCCGAGAACCGATCGATGGTGACTTTGCCCGTTTCGGGATCAACCTCAACTTCACAGGCATAGGCACCAGCAGGATAAGTAAAGTTGGCGGGATCGTAGAATGCTGTCTCCTCCAGACCGGGTTCAAGATCCTCAACAGGGAAGCTATGTGGCACATATGCCTTGAGCGCCACATCCCCCCAAGCGACGGATTTATCGGTTCCGACAACGCTGAACTTACCGTCCTTTAGTTCGATGTCTGTGTCGGAGGCCTCTAGCATATGAGCCGCGATTTTCTTGGCCTTGTTGATGATTTTCTCGGTCGCGCGGACCATTGCCGACCCACAGACAGCAAGACTGCGAGAGCCATAAGTCCCCATTCCAAAAGGAATTTTGGAGGTATCGCCATGCACAATGTCGATTGTTTCTGCATCGATTCCGATCATGTCCGCCACAACCTGAGCAAAGGCGGTTTCGTGCCCCTGCCCGTGACTATGCGCGCCAACCATAACCGAGAGGTTGCCCGTTGGGTTCACGCGCACTGTCGAAGCATCATAGAGCCCGACCCGTGCGCCCAGAACACCAACGAGGTTACTTGGCGCAATCCCACATGCCTCGATATAGCTATTGATTCCAAAGCCCCGCAACTTACCGTTCTTGGCGGATTCCGCGGCGCGTGCTTCAAATCCAGCGCGGTCGGAAAGCTTAAGGACCTTATCCATCGTCGCATCATAATCGCCAATGTCATATTCCAGACCCACGGGCGTGGTATACGGGAACTGATCCGGCTGTATATAGTTCTTGCGACGAATATCAACGGGATCAATCTTAAGTTCGCGCGCGCATTTATCGATGACACGCTCAAGCGAGTAAGTCGCCTCTGGCCGTCCCGCTCCGCGATACGCATCGACGGGAACCGTATTGGTGAACACCGCTTTGACGTTCACATAAACATTCGGGACTTTGTAGTTCCCTGCCATCAGCGTGCCGTGCAGGAATGTCGGCGTCACAGTGGCAAAGTTCGACAAATAGGCACCGACGTTTGCAAGCGTTTCGGTACGCACAGCGATAAAGGTACCGTCCTTCTCGGTCGCCAATTCAATTTTGGTGACGTGATCGCGGCCATGGGCGTCCGTCAGGAAGGCCTCAGAGCGATCTGCGGTCCAACGCACGGGGCGCGCAAGCTTTTTGGCGGCGGCAAGGACCAGCGCCTCTTCACCATAATGGTAGATTTTTGAGCCAAACCCGCCCCCAACATCAGGAGCCACAACAGTCAGCTTGTTTTCAGGGATTCCCATCACAAATGCCGACACCAAAAGGCGCGTCAAATGCGGGTTTTGACTGGTGGTGAAGAGGTTATAGTCCTCTGTCCCCGGATTATAATCCCCGATCGAGCAGCGCGGCTCCATAGCATTCGGAACCAGCCGATTGTTCACCAACTCAAGGGTTGTGACGTGCGGCGCATTCTTGATGGCTTCGTCCACGGCCGCACGGTTTTCTTCGACCCAGCCCCAATCGTAACAAAGGTTATCATCGATTTCGTCATGCACACGATTATCGGCGTTCGCGACTGCATTGCGCATATTCACGATTGCGGGCAGCTCTTCGATATCGGCCTCAATGGCCTCTGCTGCGTCCCGCGCTTGCTGATATGTTTCGGCAATCACCGCCGCGTAGGCATCACCAACATGACGCACTTTTCCGTGGGCCAAGACTGGTCGCTTTGGCTCTCGCATTGGGGTTCCGTCGCGGCTCTCGATATACCAACCGGCGGGATTGCCGCCGACCTCTATGAAATCCTCTCCTGTGAAAATCGCCAGAACGCCGGGCATGGCCTCTGCTTTAGATGTATCAATGCTCTTGATCTTACCATGGGCAACATTTGAGCGCGCAAACACCGCATGGCATTGTTTTTGCAGTGCAATATCGTCGGTATACTGTCCTAATCCCTTAAGAAATCGAATATCTTCACGCCGTTTTGTGCTGGCGCCGATGCCTCCGTCTTTTGGCATATTAACCTCCCTAAATACTGATTGGTGCGCACAAGCCTCCTCCGCCCATGCTTCTGCGACAATTAGCTGGCAGCAGCCGCCTGAATGGCTTTCACAATGTTGTGGTAGCCCGTGCAGCGACAGATATTGCCCTCTAGGTATTCACGAATTTCGGTTTCGCTCGGGTTTGCATTTTCCTTGAGTAGAGCGGCCGTGGACATAACCATCCCCGGCGTACAAAAACCGCACTGAAGCCCATGGTGCTCCTGAAATGCCGCCTGAATTTTGCTCAGGCTACCGTCAGGGTTGGCCATTCCTTCGATAGTCGTAACTTCGGCATCTGCGGCTTCTAGGGCAAACATGGTGCAGGATTTCACGGCCTTGCCGTTCACATGCACGACACACGCGCCACACTGGCTTGTGTCACACCCGATATGCGTTCCCGTTAGCCCCTGACTCTCGCGCAGGAATTGCGACAATAACGTGCGCCCTTCGACCTCTGCTTCTGCTGGCTTGCCGTTTACCGACATGCTGACTTTCGCCATTGGTAGTTCCTCCCGTTTAGTATCTCTTCAAACGAACCGCGTGCCGCTTGGTCTGGTATGTGAAAATTACGTGGTTTATGGCAGTACGCAAATTTATCTCATTATTTGAGCGCCCTAGGTTGTGGTCTTGAGGCAATTTCCTTGAGCAATCCCCCGACGCCCATGCGCGCGATGTCAGTTTGGGACACTTCGACCCCACAAAGCAAGCGTTCCATAACCCAATCAGCACCATTAAGTGCAGGAGAGCGCGCGCACCCTGGTAATCCGATCACCGGCTTGTTGCCCAATACTCCAAAAAACAAGAGGTTTCCGGGGTCTACGGGCATTCCAAACGCGGTAATTTCACCGCCCGCGGCCAAAAGTGCCGCTGGGGCCGTATCGCGAATATCTGACGTGGCCGAGGCCGTCAAAATGAGCACCACCTCGCCCTGCGCCGAGCGAATAGCTTCGCTCAGTTCGTCTATGTCGTGCGACACAACATCCTGTCCTGTCAATTCAATGCCCAGCGCGGCTAAGCGTTTTTGGGTCGAGGAAAGTCCTTTGGCAGCGTCACTCTCGCCAATTACGGTCTGGATGAGCGTTGCTGTCCTGTATTTGGCCTGTCGCAGGCCCAGCGCCTCTCGGGCCATGTCACAGGCGCGTGTAACGTCCTTTTCGGCGACGCCGTAGGATATGATCTTGACCGTGGCCACCATCCCCCCCTCGATCATCCGTGCAAATGGTGCAACGGTTGCAACGGTGATCATCGGGTGGATCAGGTTGAGCGCTTCGATCGCTTCGGCGTCAATCTCGGCGATGCCTGCGCATTCAGCGAGAATATTCACACGGCCCGTCGCCGCATTTGTACAGCGAAGGCCGCTGTCCCTTGCGGTGATTGCTTCGGCAATGCTGGAGGCTGCGGCGTTCTCCTCGATATCACCGTCCTCTAGCTGGGCGACGACGACCTCTGTGATCCCTGCGTTGCGCAACTGGTCGAGAGCCGAAGAACCGAGAACCTTCCCCTTGCGCATCCGGCCCTCTTTCAGCGGAACTGAGTGAGCCAATATCCCGCCCAGCGCTTCGCTCAATGGAACAGAGCCAAACTTCATGCGCCTTGCCTCAGGACGCGTGTAACCTCTGCCATAATCGAAATTGCAATCTCGGCGGGTGATTTCGCACCGATGCTAAGTCCGATTGGCCCGTGGATGCGGGCAAGCGCTTCGGCGTCGAACCCCTCCTCCTCAAGGCGAGTCAGCCGCTTCGCGTGTGTGCGGGTGGAGCCAAGACAGCCGATATAGAACGCCTTCGACTTGAGCGCAGTAATGATTGCGGGGTCATCTATCTTGGGATCATGCGAGAGGGTGATAACCGCTGTACGGGTATCTATGCCCCAATTCTCTAGCGCCTCATCCGGCCACGCTTCATTCTCGATCTGTTCATCGGGAAAGCGTTCTTCTGTGGCAAAGGCCGCGCGCGGGTCGATGATGATCGGATCATAGCCAACCGCCCGCGCCATCCCAACGAGTGGCTGTGCAATATGAACAGCACCGATGACTGCCATCCGAAGCGGTGGATTATGTAGCCCGACAAAGGTCACGCCGTCCTCTTCAAACCCTGAGCGGTCTGCGCGAAAACGTTCTGGGTGGCGGTCACTCCCCGTAAGGGTAACGGTTCCCGCTTCGGTATTAACAACATAGGCTACGGGGATGCGCTGTTTCCGCTTGGCACACAACTCTTCCAGAATTTCGAGAGGGAGCGCGGACCCCACGGGTTCTACCATCACCCTTATGCGTCCCCCACACGCAAGCCCCACAGCAAAGGCCGCATCATCCGAGACACCGAACTCAAGGATGCGTCGCTTTCCGTCCTCTAGCGCATCTAGCGCCTCGGTCACAACGGCCCCCTCGACACATCCGCCAGAGACAGACCCCGCGATGCCTGCCTCTCCTGAAATAGCGAGCTGACTTCCAACAGGTCGCGGAGCGGAACCCCACGTTTCAACCACAGTCGCAAGTACAGAGCCAATTCCTTCGCGATGCCAAGCCAAAGCTGTTTCCGGAATGTTATCAAAGCTATGGGTCATGTCGCGTTTTCCTGTGTCTGGCCTCGATAAGGCGGAGTCTATCAAATGCGAGCTGCGCCACAATCTCTATTCTTGCCTGAGAAGCGCAAGCATGCGCGCTTGCTCTCCGCTATCTGCGGGGGTGTTTAGTGCCTCGGCCAACCCTTCGAGCGAAGCTATGTTATGCCCAGTGCGGAAGCTGTCTACATGCGGAAGCATTGCCGCCACTCCCCGCGCTTTGGGCGCAAAGCCATCGTACCTTAGCAAAGGGTTAAGCCATATCAATTGCCGCGCGGACAGGTGAAGGCGCTCCATTTCTTTCTCAAGCACGTCGGGCGGGCCACAATCGAGACCGTCACTCACAAGAATAACAACTGCTCCTTGCCCTAACACACGTCTGGACCAGTCACGGTTAAACGCGTGCAAACATTCTCCGATCTTGGTCCCTCCTTCCCAATCTTGTGCCTCTGCACCCGCAAGGGCGAGTGCGGCATCCACATCACGTTTGGCGAGGTGGCGCGTTATGTTGGTAAGCGATGTACCAAAGGTAAAGCCATAGACCTTGGCCCACCCCGCCCCGCGCTGATTGGCAACCGCATGTAGGAAATGCAGAACAGCGCGAGAGTATTGGCTCATTGACCCAGAGATATCACATAGCACAACCAAATTTGGCCAGCGTTCGCGCGGCTTCTTTTGGGCAAGTGTCTGGATTTCGCCACCTGTGCGCATTGCCCGACGCATGGTTGCTTGCCAGTCCGCCATACGACCACGCGGATGTCCGAATGAACGACGGGATTTTAGCGGCTGTATAGGCAGGTGAAGCTTTGCAAGCATACGTTTCGCTTCTTCCATCTCTGCGATACTCATCTGCTCAAAATCCAACCGACGCAGTACCTCCTCCGCCGACGCGGTACGGCGCGCGTCTATCTCGATCTCTGTATCGGTGATCGAATTCTCTGGCAGCTCGGGCGCGGCAGCAGGCAAAAGCGCCTCCGCCCCGCGTTTTTCGGCGGCAGCGGCGCGGCGTTCTTCTTGTACCCCGCGTACAGCAGGCAGCAGCATCGACATCATATGCTCAAGAAACGAAGGGTCGCGCCAGAACAGGCGAAAGACCTGTGCAAACACAACGCGGTGCTCGGGCTTACTCACAAACACGGCATGAAGGACCCAGTAGAAATCCTCTTTGCGGGTAAACCCCGTGGCCTCTACGGCGCGAATGGCTTCTATGACACGGCTGGGCCCGACGGGAATTCCCGCTCGGCGCAATGCGCGCGCGAAATGGGTTATGTTGTCAACAAGCTTCCCTTCCGCGGGAATTTCGAGGGGATGAAATTCAGCCATGGAAATCCGCGTCTCTGTGCGCTAGGCCATGGGTATGAGTACTGAAAACACGACACTGCCCAATGGTTGGGAACTTCCCGTCAACCCCAAAGCTCTCGAAGATGAGTTGCGCGCGGAACTGGCCACGGATCACCCATTGTTTGAACGTGAAGCACGCGCCATAGCACAGAGCGCCGAAAGCGACGAAGCTGTCTTTTCCTTTAAGGGAACACCCGACTTCATCGCTGTTGTTGCCCTTACGTGGGAAGAAGCGCCGATCAAAGGGCACCCCGAATTCGAACAGATTCCAGACCTTGCTGCCCTTGACGGGTTCTTCGACTAGGGTTCTCACGCCGCCCCCAACTCTGCCCTTGCTGCCTTCAAGATGTTCGCGGCCTCGCCGTGCTGCATTTTCTGGATGTCGTCCTGATATTTCAGAACAGCCCCAAGCGTGTCGGCAATAACTTCGGGACTTAGGGCAACCGCATCTAGCGCAAGCAGGCATTTCGCCCAGTCTATTGTTTCTGCCACTCCTGGTTTCTTGAACAAATCCTGTTTGCGCAACTCCTGAACAAACGCAACAACCTCGCGAGAGAGCGACGCACTTGCCTCTGGCGCTTGTGCGTTCACGATTTCAAGTTCTCGGTCGAAATCGGGGTAATCCACCCAATGGTACAGGCAGCGACGTTTTAGGGCGTCGTGGACCTCGCGAGTTCTATTGGACGTAAGGATCACAATCGGCGGCTCACTTGCCTTGATTGTACCAAGCTCGGGGATCGTTACCTGAAAGTCGGATAACGCCTCTAGCAGGAATGCCTCGAAGGGTTCGTCCGTGCGATCCAATTCGTCAATCAACAGAACGGGCGGCCCTTCGGAATGTGGGCGCATGGCCTCTAGCAATGGCCGCTCAATGAGGTAATCCTCCCCGAACAACTCCTTTGTCAGATCGCTCCGATCTGCACCGCCCGCCGCTTCTGCGGTGCGAATAGCGATCATCTGTGCGGCGAAGTTCCACTCATATACCGCCGAGCTTGCATCAAGCCCCTCGTAACATTGCAAACGGATCAGCTTGCGCCCAAGGGACGCGGCGATGGCTTTGGCGATCTCGGTCTTCCCCACACCCGCCTCACCTTCCAGAAACAGTGGCCGCCCAAGCGAAAGCGCCAAGTACACCACCGTCGCAAGGTCCCTCCCACAGACGTATCCCTGTTCGGACAAAAGCTCTTGAACGGCATCGATTGAATTTGGCTGGGTCATGACTGCTCCCTTTGGTTGACCCATTGCTGCAAATCACCTGCCATAGGTCAAGGTCTTTCCCATACGCGTCCCAGATTAGAATTTGTCTCGGATGGAATTGCGCTTTCCTTTGGGCTTCGTTACCGATTGGGCATCACAATCTCGCAGGAGGAATTCATGCAGCAACTCACCGGTAAAAACGCACCCGATCTGGGAACATTCGATTGGGAAGATCCCTTTCGTCTCTCAGACCAATTAAGCGAAGAAGAACAAATGCTTCGCGACGGCGCACGCGATTTTGCCCAAGACAAGCTGCAACCCCGCATCATTGATGCGTACCGCGAAGAACAGACAGATCCAGAGATTTTCGCGATGATGGGCGAGTCGGGCCTCTTGGGCGTTACGATCCCAGAGGACTTGGGCGGCTTGGGCGCTGGCTATGTTTCTTATGGCCTCGTTGCGCGCGAAGTTGAACGCGTTGATTCTGGTTATCGCTCGATGATGTCGGTTCAGAGCAGCCTCGTTATGTACCCGATTTACGCTTACGGATCGCCCGAGCAGCACAAGAAATACCTCCCCGGCCTTGCGGCAGGTACACTCATCGGGTGTTTTGGCCTGACGGAACCGGACGCGGGCTCTGATCCCGGCGGCATGAAAACCCGTGCCGAGAAAATCGACGGCGGTTATCGCATTACCGGCAACAAGATGTGGATATCAAACAGCCCCATCGCAGATGTCTTTGTTGTTTGGGCAAAGTCCGACGCACACGAAGGGAAAATCCGCGGTTTTATCATTGAGAAAGGCATGAAGGGCCTCTCGGCTCCGAAAATCGCGGGCAAGCTTTCGCTTCGCGCCTCGATCACGGGTGAAATCGTAATGCAGGGTGTAGAAGTTGGCGAAGACGCACTCCTTCCGAACATTCAGGGCCTCAAGGGGCCTTTCGGCTGTTTGAACCGTGCGCGCTACGGCATCAGTTGGGGTGTTCTGGGCGCAGCAGAGTATTGCTGGCACGCGGCGCGTCAGTACGGTCTTGATCGGCACCAATTTAACCGCCCATTGGCGCAAACCCAGCTCTTTCAGAAGAAATTGGCGGATATGCAGACTGAAATCACCCTTGGTCTACAAGGATCGCTGCGCGTTGGGCGTTTGATGGATGAAGCAAAGGCCGCGCCAGAAATGATCTCGATGATGAAGCGTAACAACTGTGGCAAGGCGCTGGGTATCGCTCGTATGGCGCGTGATATGCACGGCGGGAATGGTATCTCCGAAGAATTCCAAGTCATGCGCCACATGGTTAACCTCGAGACCGTCAATACCTATGAGGGAACCCATGATGTTCACGCGCTCATTCTTGGACGTGCACAGACAGGCTTGCAGGCGTTCTTTTAATGCAAAAATAGCGTCTTAGACGGAAAAAACTGCGCATGGGCCTGAAACCATTTTGGCCTATGCGCACAGCCTGTTACACCTGCGGCATGAAGTTTACCGCTGTTCTGACTGTTCGTGACGAAGCTGCCTTCCTACTGGAATGGATAGCGCATCATCATGCTATCGGCTTTACAGATTTTCTGGTCTTTTCAAATGATTGCTCGGATGGCACTGATGCCATGCTCGACCGTTTGGCAGAGTTGGGAATGCTTACGCATGTTCCCAATCCAGGGCCCTATGCAGCGGCGGGCATACAGTGGACCGCGCTAAAGCAAGCCGACAAGCACCCGCTCGTGCGCGGCGCAAATTGGCTTATGTGCATCGACATCGACGAATTTGTGAACATTCACACAGGCGACGGTACGCTCTCGGCATTGCTTGACGCTCTCCCACAGGCAACGGCGATCCCGCTCACATGGCGGCTGTTTGGCAACGCAGGCGTGGATGAATATATCGACGCCCCCATTACCGAACAGTTCCAACAGGCCGCGCCAGCGGTGCTGCATTGGCCGTGGCGGGCGGCGATGTTCAAGACACTTTTCAAGAACGACGGTATCTATGGCAAAATGGGTGTACACCGTCCGCGCAGCCCGGATAAATCCCGTTTGGATGAAGTTATCTGGATGGATACGCGCGGCCAAGAGATCCGAGACCCCGCGATCAAGACACGCCGACTGTTTAGCAGTTTCGGACGCGACAACTATCCCTTGGCACAGCTAAATCACTATGCGCTTGGCGCAAAGCAAAGCTATGTAATGAAACGTGCCCGTGGGCGGGTGAACCGTGCGGACGCCGGATTGGGTATGGACTATTGGGTGGAGCGCAATTTCAACCAATCCCATGACAACAGCATATTGCGCCATAAGGATAAATCCGCCCCTATTCTTTCCGAACTGCGCGCCGACCCGACGCTCTCCAAGCTCCACGAACAAGCTGTTGCATGGCGTAAGTCGACCTTTGAAACTCTCCTCCGCGAAGAGGAAAATCGCGCGATTTACGGACGACTGCTGATGACGCCGCCTAGTGAGCCGATCGCGCCCTCAAAGGCCAAAGAACTGATGTCTTACCGCATCGGCGCCAAGAAGCAGAACACGCCCGAATAGTTAGCCAAACGCCTCCTTAAAATACCTATCTTCCATCCCAATTTTGCCCAAATTGGCTGGGAAAAGCGGGTATTGAAAATACCTCCGTATGAGCCCACACTCATATGGAACGAGTAAAGGTCTTGAAATGGCGTTAAGTGGTGCCCAAAATTTGAACGAGAACACGCGTCTTTGGCTTGAAAAGCTAGAGCAAGAAGGACAGGAACGCGGATATTTTGAACCACTTGGCGATCAACACTCCGCAATTCTAACCGAGGCTGGCCCCGTTTTGATCGTCACATTCGAGTCAATTCGTGGCATTCATTGCAAATCCCTCACAGCCGAACCGCTCGGATTTCGGATGACCGCCGCGAATGGCTATTCCAACCTATGTATTCTGGCGCATTCGAACACATGGTATCGCGACCCCGATGTCTATGCCTATTTTGACCGCCTGATTGACGAAGGGTTCTTTGAGAATTTTGATCAGGTTGTATTTTTTGGCGAAGGCATGGGCGGCTATGGCGCGACGGCCTTCTCGATTGCGGCTCCTGATGCAACTGTCTTGGCCATTCAACCGCAAGCAACATTAGATCCCGCAGTTGTCCCTTGGGACAGGCGGTTTGTCGGGCAACGCCGTCGGAATTTCACAGATCGTTACGGCTATGCCCCTGATATGGTGGCCGAAACAGAGCGGGCATTCATCATCTTTGACCCCGAAGAAGATATGGACGCAATGCACGCGACCCTTTTCAATAGCGCTAATGTCCAGAAGCTTCGCTGCCCTAACCTAGGAAACGCTATTCTCAAGAGCTTTGAGGAAATGGACATCCTCCAGCCATTGATTGAAGCAGCATGTACGGGCGATATGGACGCTCAGGATTTCTTTGAACTCTACCGCGCACGTCTAAGCCATGGACCCTACTTGCGAGCGCTTCTGCAGCGCCTTCAGGACGATGATCGCTTACTGCTCGCCGCAGCGCTTTGTCGTGGCGCACAACAGAGCGCAGACAGCGCTTATTTCAAGAAGCACCTCACCCAAATTCGTGCATTTCTGGGTGAAACGGCCAATTCCGCCTAACCCAACAAGCCACCCTGTTCAACAATGAACGCGGCAACATCATCTACACCTTTGCCGGATTTAAGCGCCGCCATAACGAATGGCCTCTCTCGGCGCGCTTGTGTTGCATCCGATTCAAGCTGCGCCAGATCAACGCCGACATATGGCGCCAAGTCGACTTTATTCACGATCAACAGGTCACTACGGGTAAGTCCCGGCCCCTTCTTGCGCGGGATATCCTGACCAGCGGCGGTATCAATGACATAGAGCGTTAAATCCGCAAGCTCTGGCGAAAACGTTGCCGCCAGATTATCGCCGCCGCTTTCGATCAGCACGACATCAAGATCAGGGAAGGCTTCGGAGAGGTCCGCGACTGCGGCAAGGTTTATGCTTGCGTCCTCTCGGATCGCTGTGTGTGGACAGCCGCCCGTTTCGACCCCGCGAATGCGCGCTTCGGGAAGGACTTGCGCCCTGACCAAGGCATCCGCATCCTCGCGCGTGTAAATGTCGTTGGTGATGACGGCGACGGAATATTTCTCTGCTAAGGCACGGCAGAGCTGCTCGGTCAGCGTCGTTTTGCCCGCGCCCACCGGTCCACCGATTCCAACGCGAAGAGGACCATTCTTAGATGGCATTTTGCGGCTCCTTTTGGGTCGTCATTCTACTATTTCCTGCGTGCGGTTTTCTCATGTCTTGAAAATCCGCACTTCCATGGTTTCGTGTCGCATCGCCGAAATATCACCAGCAAACGCAGCGCTCGTAATCTCAGACACCTGCGCGGCGACGGCTTTGCGGGCCACTTGGTGGATGGTGGGATGAAGCGCCGCGAGGGTTTTCTGTCCTTCGGTCTGGCCCAATGGAACAAAGCGAACGCCAACCGAAACCAAGTTCGACGCGAACGCGTGTAAATATAGGCTTACCACTTCCTCTGACGTCAGAGACAAACGCCTCGCCGCCATTCCTACAACAACGGGTAATGGCGCGTGTGGCAGGTCGAAATAGGCAATTCCATTCACCGTATCGGCAAAGGCACGGCCCTGCGCTTCTGTCTCAATTAAACGCTCTCGGCTTGCGGCCATTGCTCGCGCAACGTCGGCTAAGTCCTGCCCCGCCATACTTTGAGAGAGTAGGATCGCATCGACATGTCCCGCACCAAATTCCAGTACATCCGTAATCCAACGCTCAAGCCCCGCACTATCGGTGACCTGTCCGTCCTCCACCGCATACTCAAGCCCATGCGAATAAGCAAAACTCCCAAGCGGGAATGCGGGCGAGAGCCATTGCGTAAGAGTGAGTAAATCAAGGTTCATCGCGCTACTCGTGATGCTCGTGCGCATGATCGGCAGGCCCATGGCTATGGCCAAATGTGCGCCCATGCCCATAGGCCCCCCCTTCGGGGTTAAACGGCCGCATCATTTCCTCTACCTTCGCACCAAGCTGCACCAACATTTTAGCGAGCACGTGGTCCTGTTGAATAATGAGGTGATTGGCTTCGATCTGACAGGGGGTGTGGCGATTGCCAATGTGCCACGCAATTCGAGGAAGGTTTTCGCCAGTAACGACCAATACGGCCTCTGGCGCTGCCTCTATGCGGGCAAAACTTCCATCCTCAAGCGCAAGCGCGCCGCCGTGTTCAAGGTTCGTGACCTTCTCGAGGTCAAGAAGGACAATACGGCCAGCGGATGTCTGAAGTCGTTTGCGCCGCAACAAGCGCCCCTCGTAGGGCAATGCGATTGTGTCTGCGGCTGTGCGCGCTGGTTCTGGCAGATGCCCAAAATCGTGCGCCGTCAGGACCGAATGACAGGCAAGCGGATCCCGAGTGGGTTGTGTGGGGGGCGTCATAGCGGCGCCCCCATCACAAAACTTAGATGTGCATCATGTCGCCAAAAACACGGCGTGCAATGTCTTCGCGCTTGAGACCCATATCGGCGAGCTGACGATCGCTCATGGCTTGTAGGCGCTGAATTTCGTTCGCACGTGAATTTGCGTCGATGATGGAACCCCAGAACGCGCTGATTTTCTTCCCGACTGCAGCGAGTGCGGAAGGTGCTTTTGCGGATTGAATTTCTGTTGATACGAATGCCATTTGTCTTCTCCATTTCATCGGTACGAATATCGTCTTCTTGTCCAACAATATGGAGCCCATGCTGCACCGCAGCAAGGGGAGTTTGCGAAACCCGGCTATGCGCTGAGCGCAACCCCTGCCCCGTTAACCCTATTTTTACTGTATATTTTTGCATTTCCTTAACTACCTCACCTGTAGTGTCGTGGCAGAACCAAAGAAGAACCCTATGATTTACCACCTCGTATCCCACGCTGCGGCCACTGCCATTCGCCCTCATATTTTTGGTGCGCCGCTTCGCGACATTCCACCATTTATCGGACCGCGCGATGAGCTGCCCTTGCGCCGCTCTCCCGATGGTCGCCTCCCAGAATGGCAGGAGGACGGCATCATTGACCTCGTCAACCGCGATGGCATTTTCTGTCAGTAATGCGCTCCGCTCACCCATGGCCTAGAACATGAAATAGCGCTGAGCCATCGGTAGGCTCTTGGCGGGCTCACACGTCAAAAGCTCACCATCCGCACGAACTTCGTATGTCTCCGGATTCACTTCGACCTTGGGTGTCGCGCTATTCATAACCATGTCCGATTTGCCGATGCTGCGCGTATTTTCGACCGCGAGCGTAGTCTTGTTCAAACCGAGCGATTTACCGAGGCCATCTGCTTGGGCGGCGGCGCTCACGAAGGTCACGGCGGAGTGGGCAACTGCCCCTCCCATCGCACCGAACATCGGACGTGTATAAACGGGCTGTGGCGTTGGGATCGAGGCATTCGGATCGCCCATTTGCGCCACGACTATGGAGCCGCCCATCAACACCATCTCGGGCTTTACGCCAAAGAATGCCGGCGACCAGAGAACCAGATCCGCGCGTTTACCGACCTCGATTGTACCGATGTGGCGCGAAATACCGTGCGCAATCGCGGGGTTGATCGTATATTTTGCAATATAGCGCTTGACCCGCACGTTATCGTTTTCGCCCGTTTCCTCAGATAGTCGCCCGCGCTGTTTCTTCATTTTATCAGCGGTTTGCCACGTACGGATCACCACTTCACCAACCCGCCCCATGGCCTGACTATCACTCGCAATGATCGAAAACGCTCCGAGATCATGGAGGATATCCTCGGCGGCAATTGTTTCGCGTCGGATGCGGCTCTCTGCGAAGGCCACGTCCTCTGGAATAGCCTTATCAAGGTGGTGGCAAACCATGAGCATATCGAGATGCTCTTCGATGGTATTAACTGTATAAGGGCGCGTCGGGTTGGTGGAGGAAGGGATCACATGCTGCTCGCCAACGACCTTGATGATGTCGGGCGCGTGTCCACCACCCGCTCCTTCGGTGTGGAAAGCGTGAATTGTGCGGCCCTTAATCGCCGCAACCGTATTTTCAACGAACCCGCTTTCATTCAGCGTATCCGTATGGATCATCACCTGAACGTCCATCTCGTCCGCGACCGTAAGGCAGCAATCAATCGCGCCGGGAGTTGTGCCCCAATCCTCGTGTAGTTTCATCGCACAGGCGCCGCCCTTGATCATTTCTTCAAGCGCGGCTGGGCGGCTCGCGTTGCCCTTGCCCGCAAGGCCAATATTCATGGGAACGGCATCAATGGCTTGCAACATGCGCCCGATATGCCATGGTCCAGGAGTACAGGTTGTCGCCAATGTGCCGTGCGCGGGGCCTGTCCCCCCTCCGAGCATTGTGGTCACGCCAGAGTGAAGCGCGTCTTCCATCTGTTGGGGACAGATAAAGTGGATGTGGCTATCAAACCCACCCGCCGTGAGGATACGCCCTTCGCCCGCGATTACCTCGGTGCCGGGGCCAATAATAATATCGACGTTTGGCTGCGTATCGGGGTTACCCGCCTTGCCAATCGCTGCGATGACGCCGCTCTTTAGACCGACGTCAGCCTTATAAATACCGGTCGTATCCACAATTAGCGCGTTGGTCACAACGGTATCGACGGCTCCTTCGGCACGGGTCATCTGGCTTTGCCCCATGCCGTCTCGGATTACCTTGCCGCCACCGAACTTCACCTCGTCACCATATGTGGTCAGGTCTTTTTCAACCTCGATTATCAGGTCCGTATCCGCAAGCCGAACGCGGTCGCCCGTGGTGGGGCCATACATATCCGCATAGGTCGCGCGTGAAATTTTTGCAGGCATAGGTTTTCCTCTGTTTCATTTCCCACTCAGTGTCATTGGCGGGATATTCTTTGTTTGGCGTCGACGGCGGCTAATACTCGGAAGCAAGATCCTTCAGGCGCTGGGTGCGCGCGATCGTTAGATCTTCTAGGCAGGACGAATAGACAAACGGCTCCATAGAGCCCCCCTTAAACGTCCAACTCTCGGCCTCGCACGCCGCATCTCGGTATTTGATCCAAAGCCGTTGCGCCCCCAAGAGAGCATCGGCAGCACCTTTTTCGCTTTCGGACACAAAACTATCGAGCTCTTTCATTCGGGCCATCGCTGGCCCCCATGCTTGGTTCAACTCGGCATCGGCGGTCATGTACCGTTCGTGTGCACAGTGGTTCATGTCGCGCTGCGTTACGGCATCGTTGCAATCGACCTGTTGTGCAAAGGCGGGTGTTCCCAACAATAGAAGTGCGAGTAGAGATTTCCTCATAGCCGCCCCATGACCGCTTGATTAAACCCGTACACTTCGCGCTTTCCACTCAGCGGAACAAGCGTGACTTCGCGCGACTGCCCAGGTTCAAAACGCACCGCAGTACCAGCCGCAATATCAAGACGCATTCCGCGCGCGATTTCACGATCAAACTCTAGCGCAGGATTAGTTTCAGCAAAGTGATAGTGGCTCCCGACCTGAACGGGGCGATCACCCGTATTCGCGACCATACATGTTCGGGTTTCGGCCCCCTCGTTTAGCGTAATCTCGCCTTCTGCTGTCATTATTTCGCCAGGTATCATTTGAACCTCACTTTTTGCTTAACGAATGGGATGGTGCACGGTCACTAGCTTGGTGCCGTCGGGAAACGTTGCTTCGACCTGCACATCGTGGATCATCTCTGGAATCCCCTCCATGCATTGCTCAGCCGTAATGACATGTGCGCCGGCCTCCATCAGCTCGGCGACTGTGCGCCCGTCGCGCGCGCCCTCCACCACGAAATCGGTGATAAGCGCAATGGCCTCTGGGTGGTTCAACTTCACGCCACGCTCAAGCCGCCCACGGGCGACGATTGCAGCGAGACTGATCAGTAGTTTGTCTTTTTCTCTTGGACTTAGGTTCATTTTCTTCCCTATTTCTGCCAGACGCGCGGAAGCGGTTCCGTGCGTATCACACTCAATATTTTCGCAAGGGCGCGGTGCAATGGCCACGCATCTGCGGCCATCAAACGCACGACCGCTTTGCCGTTCCAACCACTCGCCGCAATGGTGACGCCCTCAATTCCCTCGATGGCGCGGCGAATGGGGGTTACGGCGTCTTCTGCTCCTGTCGCGAAGTATCCAATGGTCGAGATTGCCTTTGACTGCGCAAGGGTTACGCTGCTTGCTGGATTACCAAGAACGCGGGCGTCAAACCCGAAAGGTTCGATCCAAACGGGCGCACCGTTGCGCCGGACCTCACGCCAATCGGCGAAGCAGGCATCTGTTAAGGTCTCTCCCATCGCTGCACGCCCCAGAACGATGGTCTCGACCATCAGAAAACGCGCGTCTGTGGCGAGATCGACGATGGTTTTTCGCCTTACGTTGGAGCCTTGGAACAAGATCGTTTCCTGCGGCAACCAATCAAGCCGCGCACCTTCCGCAACCGTGAGCGATACATCAATCAGGCCCGTTCCCGCCGAGGATTCATATGCACGTTCCGCTGTTTGCGTCGTCGCCGTCGCAGATGCATTCGCACCGACATTCAATTCATATGAAATATGATCGCCGCCCGTCACACCGCCCGCAGTATTGAGAAAAACAACCTCTGGCATTGGCGCGTGAACAGATGGCAAAAACACCTTTGCCGAACCGGATTGATGCAATCCCTTTAGCCGAACACGGCCAGCGCGAACCTGTAAATCCGCAAATCCACGCCCAACCATGCGCTGCATCTTGGGGCCCAAGGAGCGCGCCGACTCGTCAATATTTTTGTTCGTTAAGTCCAGCATGGCCCCTCTTTCGAGCCGAAACTAAGAAAGCCGCCATAGGGTGGCAAGCGCCGCACCTCGGAATCCGCCGATTTCGTGCCGAAAAAATATACCTTTGCTTAAAATTTAATCAGAGCATCCTCCGACACCGAAATTTCACTAAAGACAATTCCGAGAATCCACGCTGGAAAAACCCGCGCGAATTGTGTAGCGCAGGGGCATGACCCAGACACTGACGCTCAAGCGCCCCGACGATTGGCACCTGCACCTGCGCGATGGCGCTATGCTTGCGGCTGTCCTGCCCGAAACCACACGCCATTTCGGCCGTGCGATCATTATGCCCAATCTGGTGCCCCCCGTCGTGACCGGAGCCCAGGCTCAGGCATACAAAGACCGCATTCTGGCCGCGATGCCAGAGGGAGCAGACTTTAATCCCCTCATGACGCTCTACCTCACGGAAGAGAGCGATCCGGACGACATCGCCGCCGCACACGCAAGCGGACTTATCTCTGCGGTGAAGCTTTACCCAGCGGGCGCGACGACCAATTCCGCAAGCGGCGTCAGCAACTTTGATAAAGTGCGCCCTGCCCTTGAGAAGATGGCCGAGATCGGCTTGCCGCTTTGCCTTCATGGCGAAGTGACAGACGCAGAGATTGATATTTTTGACCGCGAGGCCGTGTTCATTGATCGCGTCCTAGATCCGATCCGCCGCGCAACGCCCGAACTCAAGACGGTAATGGAGCATATCACGACCAAGGACGGCGTGGATTATGCCAAATCGCAAGACAACCTTGGAGCCACCATCACGACGCACCACCTTGTGATTAACCGCAATCATATTCTGGTTGGCGGAATCAAGCCGCACTACTATTGCTTACCTGTCGCCAAACGCGAACTGCACCGCGTTGCCCTCCTTGAGGCCGCAACAAGTGGAGACAAACGTTTCTTCCTTGGAACCGATAGCGCACCGCATACTGATAATCTCAAGGAAAACGCATGTGGCTGTGCAGGGTGCTTTACCGCAACCAACACGATGTCAATCCTTGCGGAAGTGTTTGAGAAGGCAGACGCGCTGGACAAGCTAGAGAGCTTCACATCGCTCAACGGCCCCGCGTTTTATGGCATGCCAGCAAGTGAAAAGACCCTGACCCTTGCCAAGGGCGCACCCGTTACCTACCCCGAGAAAATCACCGTCGGCGATGAAACTGTAACTGTTTTCGATCCCGGCTTCCCGCTTCACTGGTCGGTTACGGCCTAGCCCGCCCAAAGGACACGCTATGATCCCCACTTCTTATCCTGACGCCACAGAAATTGCGCGTCTGACCGCGAAAATGCTCTTGGAAATCAAGGCCGTGCACTTCAATGCGCGCGAGCCTTTCACGCTCGCCAGCGGCCTGCCCAGCCCGACGTATATTGATTGCCGCAAGCTGATCTCCTATCCACGCATTCGCAGCACATTGATGGATTTCCTAACAGTGACCGTTATGCGCGACGCGGGCTTTGAGGCCTTTGACAATGTCGCAGGCGGCGAAACTGCGGGCATTCCGTTCGGTGCGATGGTTGCCGAGCGTATGGCCCTCCCCATGAGCTATGTTCGCAAGAAACCCAAAGGCTACGGACGCAACGCGCGTATTGAGGGCGAAATGACCGAAGGACAGCGCGTTCTTCTGGTCGAGGATCTAACCACCGACGGCGGAAGTAAGCTGTCGTTTGTGGATGCCATCCGCGAAACGGGTGCAACATGCGGCCACACTGCAGTGATTTTCTACTACGGTATTTTCCCCGAAACCGAAAAGACACTCGGAGATCACGGTGTGAGGCTTCACCACCTCTGCACATGGTGGGATGTCCTTGCCGAAGCAAAAGACTCGGGCGCGTTTGATTCTGAGACCCTGACTGAAGTCGAAGCCTTCCTCAACGACCCGCGCGGCTGGCAAGAAGCGCATAAATCTTAAGTTTACGACGCGTAATAATTCTACATCTAGGCGTAGCACCTCGCTGATCGCCTAGATGAAGCGGCAAATCAGTTATCCACAAAAATATACAGTTTGCGAGAACGGGCCTGCTTGCGTTATGAACCCCCTGCATATTGGGGGCAACAATGAACGAAATCGTACCTGTTAATGATCAATCCGGAATGCCAACGACGCAGTCCGACACGTCATCGACACCATATCAGCCACATAATATTGAAGCCGAGCAACAGCTTCTCGGCGCGATTTTGACCAATAACGAAGTGTTCGATCGGGTTGCCTCGGTCCTGAACGCCTCGCATTTCTACGAACCAACTCATGCGCGAATCTATGAGCTGGCTTCAAACCGCATCGCCAAGAACATGAACGCCTCTCCTGTGACGCTCAAAGCGTTCATGGAGGATGACGAAGGCCTGAAAGAGCTAGGCGGCCCCGCCTATCTTGTTCGACTAGCCGGCGCTGCGATTTCAAGCTTTGCGGCCCGAGATTATGCGCAAATCATCTATGACCTAGCTATCCGCCGCGAACTCATGGCGCTTGGCCGAGAGATCGTGGACAAAGCAGCCAACGTAGACGTGGCGAGTGAACCAAAAGAGCAGATCGTTGAGGCCGAGCAGGCGCTTTATGCGATGGCAGAGCAAGGACAAGCCGAAAGCGGCTTTCAGTCCTTCCTCAAGGCGGTGACAGAGGCAGTCACCGTCGCCAATACCGCATATCAGCGCGAAGGTGGCCTAGCAGGTATTTCGATGGGCCTGATTGATATGGACAAGATGCTGGGCGGCCTGCACCGCTCCGACCTTTTGATCCTTGCTGGTCGTCCCTCGATGGGGAAAACCTCGCTTGCGACCAACATCGCCTATAATATCGCCAAGGCCTATAAAAAGGGCAAACGCCCAGACGGCACCGAAGGCGCAATCGAAGGCGGCGTCGTGGGTTTTTATAGCCTCGAAATGTCCGCCGAGCAGCTCGCGACGCGTATTCTCTCTGAGGCTGCCGAAGTTCCATCAGGGCAAATCCGTAACGGCGACATGACCGAAGAAGAGTTCCGCCGCTTTGTTGAAGCCGCCAAGCGACTTGAGAGTTGCCCGCTTTACATCGACGACACTCCCGCCCTGCCCATTTCACAGCTTGCCGCACGGGCGCGGCGCCTCAAGCGTACTCACGGGCTTGATGCGTTGATTGTGGACTATCTTCAGCTCGTGCGCCCCGCATCCGCAAAAGACAGCCGCGTGAACGAGGTTTCAGAGATCACGCAGGGCCTCAAGGCGATTGCCAAGGAACTCGACATTCCCGTCATCGCCCTATCCCAGCTCTCGCGGACGGTTGAAAGCCGCGACGATAAGCGCCCACAGCTTTCCGACCTGCGGGAATCGGGCTCGATCGAGCAAGACGCCGACGTTGTGATGTTCGTGTTCCGCGAGGAATACTACAAAGAGCGTGAAAAACCGGGCGATCACGAGCTTGATAAGATGGCAGCTTGGCAAGAGGAAATGGATGCACTTCACGGTAAGGCCGAAGTTATTATCGGCAAGGCGCGTCACGGTCCTATCGGCCACGTCGAGCTTGCGTTTGAAGGGCAGTTTACGCGCTTTGGCAACCTCGCCAAGAAGTGGCAGAGCGACCCGCAGGGGTACTAAATTAGCGCGCCGTTCGCTCGTTTTAGGTGCCCTGCTGATTTTCCCTTGCTACTCCCTTCGGCAATCGTCAAAACGATGCCCATGTCGACAGGAAAACTAAAAATTGATCTCAACGCGCTGGCCTCAAACTGGCGTACTCTGGACGCTCTCACGGGACCAACCGTTGAAACCGCCGCGGTCGTAAAAGCCGACGGGTATGGCTGTGGTGTAAGCCGCGTCGCCAAAGCTCTCGCTCAGGTGGGTGCGCGCCGCTTCTTCGTCGCCACCGCCGAAGAAGGTGCCGGCGTGCGTCAAGCGCTCGGCCCCGGGCCAGAAATTTGTGTGTTTTCAGGGCATATGGCGGGCGACACGGATATGATCCACGATCTGCAACTTACGCCGATGCTCAATTCGCTCAGCCAGATCACGCGGCATTTCGAATCTCTACCGGGATCGCACTTTGGCATACAACTTGATACAGGCATGAGCAGACTGGGCATGGAGCCAACCGAATGGCACGCGGTGCGCGACATTGCGCTCTCGCAGTCGCCACGCTTGGTCATGAGCCACCTTGCCTGTGCAGACGAGCCTGATCACTCGGCCAATGACGCGCAATTACAGAACTTTCGCAACATGACCCAAGGTGTGTCTGCCCCGCTCTCCCTATCGGCCACGGGCGGCATCTTACTTCCGTCAGAGTATCACTTCGATATTGTCCGTCCGGGCGTTGGGCTCTATGGTGGCCTCCCATTTGAAGACGCATCGCCTGTCGTGCATCTTTCTCTCCCCGTTATCCAAACACGCACCCTCGAAGAAGGCGACACCGTGGGGTATGGCTGTACTTGGCAGGCAGATAAACAAACGGTTGTTGCTACCGTTTCGGGTGGATACGCGGACGGCATTTTTCGCGCCCTAAGCAACAATGCGATGTTCTGGTTCGGGAACATCCCATGCCCAGTCATCGGCCGTGTTTCGATGGATTTGATTACGGTCGACATTACGCATCTGGACCAGTCGCCCGAGCAACTTGATCTACTTTGCGAACATCAAACCGTTGATGACCTTGCGCTTGCAGCCGACACCATCGGTTATGAAATTCTAACGTCGCTAGGCCATCGCTATACGCGCCGCTACGGAGAAATCCTGTCGTGATCCTGCGTATGATAACCGCTCCGCTCGCGGCCTTGGGCCGTGCTGTTATCGGCCTCTTGGCTGCCATTGGTCGGGTCGCGATTTTCGCAGGACAGATCGCGGGGCATATCTTCCGCCCACCCTTCTACTTCAAAGAGACGCTGCACTCTATTGTAAATATTGGATATTTCAGCCTTCCCGTTGTGGGCCTCACCTCCATCTTTACGGGTGGAGCGCTGGCGTTACAAATCTATGCAGGCGGCGCACGCTTCTCTGCTGAGGCTGTTGTTCCCCAGATCGTTGCAATCGGTATGGTGCGCGAACTTGGGCCCGTTCTGGTCGGCCTGATGATAGCAGCACGCGTCACATCCTCTATCGCTGCCGAGATTGCAACGATGCGCGTAACCGAGCAGATCGACGCGCTCGTGACTCTCTCAACCAATCCCATCAAATACCTCGCTGTTCCACGGGTTGTTGCCGCTTTGATTACGGTTCCAATCCTCGTTGGGATTGGCGATATCATTGGTATTTTCGGCGGCTATATTATCGGAACGGGTAGCCTTGGGTTTAACTCCGCCGCTTACCTCCACAACACCGCCAATTTCCTTGAGCCACTAGATATCATTTCATCGCTCGCCAAGGGCGCCGTGTTTGGCGTCATCGCCGCTGTTATGGGCTGTTACTATGGCATCAATTCCGGCAGAGGTGCACAGGGCGTCGGGCGCGCAACCAAGGGCGCAGTCGAAGCTGCGGCGGTTCTGATTTTGGCTGCGAACTTCATCCTAACCGGAGTGTTTTTCTCGATATGATCACTCTTTCGAACGTACATAAGAGCTTTGGAAACAACCACGTTCTACGCGGTGTTGACCTCGAGCTCCCGCGAGGCGAAAGCATGGTTATCATCGGCGGCTCAGGAACGGGAAAATCGATCTGTATCAAATGCATACTCGGACTAGTCCATCCCGATAGCGGCAAGATTTCCGTTGATGGCGAAGACGTAAAGAAGGCCGAGCGCGACGCGTTTCTTGCGCGGTTCGGGATGCTCTTTCAGGGCGGTGCACTCTTTGATTCCATGTCGATCTGGCAAAACGTTGCCTTCCGCCTGTTGCGCGGCAGCCTCAAGCGCCCAAAATCCGAAGCCCGCGAAATCGCCATTGAAAAACTGCGCCGCGTCGGACTTTCGCCTGATGTGGCGGACCTTTTTCCGTCGGAACTCTCTGGCGGTATGCAAAAACGCGTAGGGCTTGCTCGTGCTATCGCAGCCGAACCAGAGATCATCTTTTTCGATGAGCCCACCACTGGCCTCGATCCGATTATGTCGGGCGTTATCAATGAGTTGATACGCGAAATTGTCGTGGAAATGGGTGCAACTGCGATCACCATCACCCACGATATGTCAAGCGTGCGCGCCATCGCCGATAAGGTCGCGATGCTTCATAACGGCGTCATTCAATGGACCGGCCCTGTCGCAGAAATGGACGCAAGCGGCGACCCGTATTTAACGCAGTTCATCAACGGAACCGCCGAGGGCCCGATCGAAGCCATACGCTAACCCAGCAGCTTTAACGAATTGTTAGGCATTATTTGATCAGCATAAGTCTTGGTTCTGGCCAATAGGAGACTTATGCCATGCTGGTTGAGTATTACGTGCGCTTCATTTTTATGATCGCTCCTGCGATTGTGACGTTCTTTGCTGCGCGACGTGTGATGTATTCGCGCAGCGATCATTGGAGCGTCTATATGATCAATGCGGCTTGGGGAGTTTATGTAACCTTCGCAATTGGCAAAGATATCCTCACCGCAACGGCCCCACCCCTTGAGGCGTTTGCCGTGGCAACAACGCCAGTCATTTTCTGGTCGATAACGGTTGCAATCTGCAATCGCCGCAACACGTTTACCCGCCGCTACGCAGCACGCAAATCGCGCGGCGAGTTTGAGGATGTTTTGCTGCCAGAAGAGCGCTTTCTGACCTAGGGACCGCCCGCTCTTCTCTCTTGCAACCGTCGCCATAAACTGCGACCTCTATGCGGATGAGCCTGCTGCGTATTGCCAACCTCTGTTTGCTGATTGCATTCCCCATCTCGTGGTTTGCACCATTGTTGCGCGCTGGTATTCTCCCCCTCTTCAGCCTATCAGAAATATCAGTCATCTCGGGCCTCCAAAGCCTCTGGGGGGCGGATGTGTTCTTGGCGCTACTGGTCACATTCTTCGCGATATTTGCGCCCTATATGAAAACGATTGGCCTTGCTCTGGTGCACTTCGATCTTCTGGATCGCCGCACATTGCCAACGATCCATTTCTTGGGGCGACTGGCGATGGCCGATATTTTCCTTATGGCGCTCTATATCGTGATCATCAAAGGGATTGGCGTTGGCCGTGTCGAAGCTGCTTGGGGGCTTTATGCCTTTACGGGCTGTGTTCTTATTAGTTTAGCCATTTCATTCGCAACTGAACGCTTGGAAAAAGCGCGGGCTTAGGCAATAAACCGTTATGGCAAAAATAAAAAACTTCGTTTGCAAATCATGCGCGGCGACCTTCTCCAAATGGTCAGGGAAATGCGACTCTTGCGGTGAATGGAATACGATTTCCGAAGAAGTCCCGTTTTCCTCTGGCCCAGCAAGCAAATCGCTCGGCACAAAGCGTGGAAGCAGAGTCGCGCTGTTTGATCTCGCGACCGAAGAAGCCCCACCCCCTCGGACCCGCTCAGGATCAGGAGAGTTAAACCGCGTTCTGGGTGGTGGTCTTGTGCCTTCAAGCGCTGTGCTCGTGGGGGGAGATCCGGGCATCGGGAAGTCCACGCTTCTGCTTCAGGCAGCGGCAAGCTTCTCTCGGGCGGGGCTAAAAACGATCTATGTTTCCGGCGAAGAAGCCAGCGCACAAGTGCGGATGCGCGCGCAGCGTCTTGGCCTTCAGGATGCGCCCGTTCGCCTCGCGGCGGAAACCAACCTGCGCGATATCCTCACCACTCTAGAAGCAGAACAACCCGACCTCGCGATCATCGACTCAATTCAAACCATGTGGGCCGACAATGTGGATTCCGCACCAGGATCGGTAAGTCAGGTCCGCGCGGCATGTCACGAGTTGACGACGTTCGCCAAGCGCAAGGGAATGGCCGTTATCCTCGTTGGACACGTCACCAAGGAAGGGCAAATAGCTGGACCGCGCGTTGTTGAACACATGGTGGACACCGTGTTGTATTTTGAAGGCGAGCGCGGACATCAATTCCGAATCCTGCGTGCTGTAAAAAACCGCTATGGCCCCTCGGACGAGATCGGCGTTTTTGAAATGACGGGCAAAGGACTTGCCGAGGTCAAGAATCCTTCCGCATTGTTCATGGGCGATCGCGAAAACCCCGCCCCCGGCTCGGTTGTTTTCTCTGGAATTGAGGGCACCCGCCCCGTTCTGGTTGAGCTTCAAGCGCTCGTATCCCCTTCTCCGCATTCTCAGGCTCGCCGCACCGTTGTAGGCTGGGACGGAAGCAGATTGGCGATGATTTTGGCCGTTCTTGAGGCCCGGTGCGGCGTTCCGTTTACTGGCCTTGATGTCTATCTGAACGTCGCTGGAGGGCTGCGCGTGACAGAACCCGCCGCCGATTTAGCTGTTGCGGCTGCGCTACTTTCCGCGCGGGAAGATCATTCTTTGCCATCTGACACTGTGGTTTTCGGCGAAATTAGCTTATCAGGGGCTCTAAGACCCGTTGGTCAAATGGAAAATAGGTTGAAAGAAGCCGAAAAACTTGGTTTCTCCTCGGCTATCACGCCCTCGGGCGGTAAAAAACTAAATCACGCGGGGATGAAGGTTAGCACCGTGCCAGACCTCGCCACCTTCGTTAAGGACGTATTCGGGGATTCATAACCCCAAACAGGAGAAGATATGGAAGGTTTTACCATCGTTGACGGCGTCGTCGCTGTTGTGATCATTCTCTCGGCACTGCTGGCATATTCTCGCGGTTTTGTTCGTGAGACACTTTCAATTGCGAGTTGGGTCGTTGCAGCAGTCGTAGCATATATTTTCGCCCCACAGGTTGAACCTCTGGTACGCGAGATACCGATACTCAAGGACATGATCGGGGGGCAGTGCGAACTGTCGTTGATGGTGGCCTTTGTGATCGTTCTGGTTATCGGCCTTGTTATCATGGCGATTTTCACGCCGCTGTTCTCAAGCATGGTCCAGCGCAGCATCCTTGGCGGTATTGATCAGGGCATTGGTTTCCTGTTCGGTGTGGCACGCGGTGTTCTCTTGGTCGTCGTGTCCCTGTTCATTTACGACTGGGCATTCTCGGACGAGACATATGCTGCAGTAGATAACAGCCGCAGCGCCGAAGTCTTCGGCAACCTCGTTGTTCGTGTCGGCGACAGTGTTCCAGACGATGTTCCGGGCTGGTTGCAATCACGTGTTGATGACTACCTCGCGATTTGTGAAACACCCGCCGATCAAGCCGCAGCAGAAACTGTTCCCGCTCAGGAAGCAGAAGAAGCGCCAGCTGCCGAGACAGAAGCAGCACCAAGCGAATAATTTCACAACCAAACAGTCAATAAACAGCCGCGCTTTTGTGCGGCTGTTTTGCGTTAAGACCCTAAATGCGCGCGAAATCGAGCAGGAAACACATTTTCCGAAAATATGACGTTTTCCTGACATCCAGCGGATGACATCCCCCGCCATAGCGCTTAAGAGAGGGGCGAAGCAAGACACGGAATCGGAGCCACCTGCCCATGCGCGACATGCCCCCCAGCCACCCGTTCGACGATGATAAGCTAAAAGAAGAATGCGGCGTTTTTGGAGTTGTTGGAGTCGCCGATGCGGCCAACTTCGTAGCTCTCGGGATGCATGCCCTGCAACATCGGGGCCAAGAGGCTGGCGGGATTGTGGTTCATGACCCTGAGCATGGATTTAATTCGGCCCGCCGCTTTGGGTATGTCCGCGATAATTTCACCTCACATTCCGTTATGAAAACACTGCCCGGTCCCATTGGTATCGGGCATGTTCGTTATTCGACGGCCGGTTCCAAAGGTGCGACAGCGATCCGCGACGTGCAGCCTTTCTTTGGCGAGTTTTCGATGGGCGGCGCGGCGATTGCGCATAACGGCAATATCACTAATGCCGACGCCCTGCGCCGCGACCTAATAGAGCGCGGCTCCATTTTCCAAAGTTCTTCAGACAGTGAGTGTATCATCCACCTGATGGCGCGCTCGATGCAACGCAACATCCCTGAACGGATGAAAGATGCGCTGCGCTCGGTTGAGGGTGCGTTTTCTGTTGTAGCGATGACGCGCACCAAGCTGATTGGTGTGCGCGATCCGCTGGGCGTGCGTCCGCTGGTTCTGGGGAAGCTTGGTGACGGTTGGGCACTTAGCTCTGAAACCTGCGCGCTTGATATCGTCGGTGCGGAATTCATTCGCGAAATTGAACCGGGCGAGATGGTCGTTATTACGGAGAATGGTGTCGACAGCTATCATCCCTTCGAGAAGAAGCCGAGCCGCTTCTGTATCTTTGAACACGTCTATTTCAGCCGCCCAGACAGCATTCTTGGCGGTCGCTCTGTGTATGAAACCCGCCGTCAGATCGGCGTGGAACTGGCCCGTGAAAACCCTGTTGAAGCGGATTTGATCTGTCCCGTTCCGGACTCAGGCACACCTGCGGCGATCGGATATTCACAGGAAAGCGGTATTCCCTATGCGATGGGGATCATCCGCAATCAATACATGGGTCGCACGTTTATCGAGCCAAGCGAGCAAATCCGAAACATGGGTGTGCGCCTAAAGCTGAACGTGAATCGTGCCTTGATTAGAGGCAAGCGCGTTGTGCTTGTTGATGACTCGGTTGTGCGCGGCACCACGAGCCGCAAGATCAAGGAAATGATCCTCGACGCGGGCGCCAAGGAAGTCCACTTCCGCATTGCGTCGCCCCCCACGCAGTGGCCTTGTTTCTATGGCGTCGACACGCCCGAGCGCGAGAAGCTTCTTGCCGCGAATATGACCGAAGACGAAATGTGCGAATACCTTGGTGTGGACAGCCTCAAGTTTATCTCACTTGATGGTCTATATCGAGCGGTTGGCGTTGCAGAAGGCCGCGATGCGAAGGCTCCGAAATACTGTGATGCCTGTTTCTCTGGGGAATATCCTGTTCGTCCAGCGGACATGCTCGCCAAAGGATTCGCGCTAAAAACAGTCGCGGAATGAGCAACTCGCCCGTGAAATTTAGGCCGCACCATTTCCTCTGTGCGCTCGGGTTTCAGGGCAAAGGCTATTCGGATGATTTCACCGCGAATTTGTACGAAATTGTCGAAGGGCAGTTGCGTGCGGACGGTGGCGATGACGTGCTTATCCAAACGGTTGGGATGACCGACGATATCTGCGGCCCCTGCCCCAAACGGCGCGGGCGCCTCTGTAGCGATCAACCAAAGATCAAGTCGCTCGACCGCAGTCACGCTGCGGCGCTCAAGCTCAAGCCAAACGAAACGTTGACGTGGGGCGAAGCTAAGGCGCGCATCAAGAAGCACGTCCCTGTGGGAAGCCTAAGTCAAGTTTGCGCTGGATGTAGCTGGCTTGAGTTCGGGATGTGCGAAGCGGCCCTGTCCCGACTACACCAAGAATCCTAAGCAACAAAAAACGCCGCCCCGATGTTCGAAGCGGCGTTTGAATTTCAACACTCAGAATAGAGTGGCTTATTTTGCTTTGCGTGCTTCAATAGCTTTCCAAGCACCAGTCACAACCAGAGCAGCGAGAACAGCTTTAACCACATCGCCGATCAGGAATGGCTGTGCGCCAACTTCAAACGCCCAAAGTGCGCCTTTTGGAACTGCTATGCCGAGGTAAAGGATACCTGGAACATAAAGAAGTGCCGAAACAGCAATCGCGACGAGCGTGGTCGAAACGAAGCCCTTAGCGATACCTTTTTCAACGGCAAGACCCGCAAGAAATGCCATACCAACAAAGCCAAACAAGAAGCCAGCAGTTGGACCAACCAGAGTCGCAAGACCCATGCCACCGTTTGCGAAAACAGGAAGACCAGCAGCGCCTTCAGCAAGGTACGCCAGCAAAGTAACTGCGCCAAGGCGCGAGCCAAATGTCAAACCAACCATCAGGATCGCAAATGTTTGCAATGTCATAGGAACGGGCAACATGGGGACGGACACTTGGGCCGCCAAAGCGATAAACGCGGAACCGAGTAGAACCATCATCCCTTTTGTTGTCAGGGAGTTGGAGCCGATTAGGGCTTTGGTGAGTGTCATAATAGAGGTCTCCTTAGATACATGCTCTCCGTATGCTTCTTGGTCAATATGCCGCAAAAGTCAAGGAAGCGCTTGCATGGCGCGCGCGCAAATGGGAAAGGAAAGCATGACCGATATGCCTCAAAACCCCGCTCATAAAAAATCAACGCAGGTAGCACTTGTTACTGGCGCCTCACGCGGATTGGGCGCTGCACTTGCGCTGGCGCTTTCCAAGACCCACCACGTTGTCGCCGTTGCGCGCACGACGGGCGCTCTTGAGGAGTTAGATGATCGCATTCAGGCACAAGGTGGCTCGGCTACTTTGGCGCCACTGGACGTGACGCACGAGGGTGCAATGCAGCACCTCTGTCGTTCAGTTTATGATCGTTGGGGGCATGTGGATACTTGGGTTCATACGGCGATTCACGGTGCTCCACTCGCGCCAGCGGGACATGTGGACGCAAAGGACTTTGACAAATCGATCTCTTGCAATGTAACGGCCACACAACGGTTGATTACCTATCTTGAGCCCCTGCTGGCCGCCGCGCCAGACGGCAAAGCGGTATTCTTTGATGATGACGCCGCGGGCAAGTCCTTCTTCGGAAGCTATGGCGCAAGCAAGGCCGCTCAAATGGCCCTTGTTCGTAGCTGGCAACGCGAGTCCCAGAAAACGGGCCCCAAAGTTATCATCCACCAGCCAGAGCCAATGCCATCAAGCTTGAGAGCACGTTTCTTCCCTGGCGAAGATCGCGCAACGCTAAGCGATGCGAACGACCAAGCAGACGTCGTTATGTCGCTGCTGGCGTAGTTTCGGACTCTGTTGCAGAAATTCTGCGCGAAACTGAGTCAAAAATACACGCATTGAACGGGAAAATTAGAAACTTCCGGCGCCTTTGTCGTGCAATCTTTACCTGTGTCTTTGGCTGCTCTAGGACTAGGAAAACGGATAAGGAAGCAAGATGCGCATATTAATCACCAACGACGACGGCATTAACGCTCCCGGATTGAAGGTGCTCCACAACATCGCCACCGAACTGGCAGGGCCAGATGGTGAAGTTTGGACGGTTGCGCCCGCGTTTGAGCAATCCGGCGTAAGCCATTGCATATCCTACACACATCCAATGGCCGTAGCGCGCCTAAGTGAGCACGTCTTTACGACCGAAGGAAGCCCCGCAGATTGCGTGCTGGCCGCGCTCTATGATGTGATGCCAGACACTTGGCCTGATCTGGTTCTATCCGGAGTGAACCGAGGCAACAACGCCGCGGAAAATACGCTTTATTCCGGCACACTCGGCGGCGCCATGGAAGCGGCCCTTCAGGGACTTCCTGCAATCGCGCTCTCGCAATACTTCGGACCAGAAAACGCCGATCTGGCTTCACCATTCGAGGCGGCGGCCAAACACGGCGCTGATACAATTCGAACAGTTCTTCAGCATACGCCGGAAGAAAACGAAGATTACCGTTTGTTTTTCAACGTGAACTTCCCACCTGTCCCTGCCGCGAAGGTCAAAGGCATCCGTGCAACAAGACAGGGATTCCGCCAAGGAACCAGCTTCTCGGCCGAGCCGCACCTCTCGCCTGCTGGCCGACGTTTCCTATGGATCAAGGGCGGAAATCAGCACGTCATGACCAAAGAAGGCACTGACGCCGCCGCAAACCTTGCGGGCTATACATCTGTTACGCCAATGCGTGCGGACCTCACGGCGCATAGCTTCTTGGACACACTGAAGGGCACCTTGAACTCATGAGTTCTGCCGAGCGCAAAATGCAATTTCTGTATGCCCTTCGTTCGCGTGGGGTAACGGACAAGCGCGTTTTGACAGCGATGGAAACCGTGGATCGCGGTATGTTCGTTCGCGGCATGTTCAATGAGCGCGCCTACGAAGATATGCCGCTCCCGATTTCTTGTGGCCAAACAATCAGCCAGCCTTCGATTGTGGGGCTGATGACGCAGGCCCTTAACGTAAAACCGCGAGACAAGGTGCTAGAGGTCGGTACGGGGTCGGGCTATCAGGCAGCAATCCTGAGCCACCTTGCGCGGCGGGTCTATACCGTAGATCGCCATCGCCGCCTCGTGCGCGAGGCCCGCGAAATATTTGAGCAGCTCGGCCTTGTGAACATAACCACATTCACCGCCGACGGTAGCCGTGGACTTGCCGAACAGGCTCCATTTGATCGCATCCTTTTGACAGCAGCAGCCGAGGATCCCCCTGGCCCATTATTGGCGCAACTTCGTGTAGGCGGCATTATGGTTCTACCCGTCGGGCAATCGGATGCGGTACAAACATTGATCAAAGTAACCCACACCGAAAGCGGGTTTGAGTACGAAGAGTTACGCGAGGTACGCTTTGTCCCCCTGCTTGAAGGGTTGGGTAACGAAGAATAGACCTGCAAACCTGAATAAACTTGTGTATGATAGCGAATATAAGCCCGAGTAACGGGCAAGGCAGTTGAGGACTTACCATGCAGAAATCGCCAACACGTCGATTTAATTCCCTTTATCGTGTTTCCACATTAACGCCACGCATCCTTATTTTGGGCGGCGCGACACTGGCCCTAACGGCCTGTTCTGATGGATTCAACACCGATCTACGCGGGAATTTTGGAAACTCTTTTACCACGAGTTCACCTGATGCGCGCCCCACCGAGCCCAAACCCCAAGCGGATCCGCGTGGCGTCATTTCGTATCCAAGCTATCAGGTCGTTCTTGCCCGCAAAGGCGATACCGTGTCCGATGTCGCTGCCCGCGTGGGTGTGAATGCGGCAGAACTTGCGAGTTACAACGGCGTAAATCCGACCACCAAGATGCGTGAAGGCGAATTGCTTGCACTGCCCCGTCGGGTTGCTGAACCTGCGGTTCCAACCACATCGTCGAATGGTTCGATCGATATTACCACGCTTGCTGGCGACGCTATTGAGCGGGCTGGCCCAGCCACCACAACTGCGGTTGTCACCACACCGCCCAAACCATCAACAACCAATACTGCCGAACCCGTGCGCCATAAGGTTGAGCGCGGCGAGACCGCCTACTCTATCGCGCGGCTCTACAATGTTTCGGTGCGTTCTTTGAGCGAATGGAACGGGTTGGGCAGCGATCTGGCGGTGAGAGAGGGGCAATTTCTGTTGATCCCGCTTCCCGATCAGGACGCCCCCAAGACAGCAGCAACAACCACGCTGAAACAACCTGGTCAAGGCACCGCGACACCAACGCCACCAAGCGCGAGCGCGGCCCTTCCTGCGGCCATTCCGCCCGCACCTACGGCGCCGGCCTCACCTGAACTTGGCGCTCAACAAACGCAAGCCACAGCCAAGAAAACTGAGCTGCTGATGCCGGTGTCGGGCAAAATCATTCGCGGCTATAGCAAAGGCAAAAACGACGGCATTGATATTTCGGCCAGCGCCGGCACCGCGATCAAAGCCGCCGAAGCAGGCAAAGTCGCCGCCGTCACCGAAGACACCGATGGCGTCACCATCATCGTGATCCGCCACGCAAGCGGCCTACTGACGGTCTATGCAAACGTCGAGGGCGTAACCGTTCAAAAGGGCTCCTCTGTCACACGCGGCCAAAACATCGGCAAGATGCGCGCGGGAAGCCCGCCGTTCATGCACTTTGAGGTGCGGCAAGGCTTCGACAGCGTCGACCCGACACCATACGTAAGCTAGGCATTCCGAAATTCTTATAAAAAACGCGGCTCCAAATGGGCCGCGTTTTTTTCTTATAGGGTTACGCCTCTGCGTCCCGCGAGATCGGTAAAGTATTGCCATGCTACGCGGCCCGAGCGGCTTCCGCGTGTTGCTTGCCACTCAATGGCTTCGGCCCACAATGTCTCTTCGTCGATCTTGATACCGTATTCTTTACAGTACCCGCGGATCATATCGAGATATTCATCCTGCGAGCATGGATGGAACCCAAGCCACAAACCAAAGCGATCCGACAGGGAAACCTTTTCCTCGACGGCTTCGGACGGGTTAATCGACGAGCTGCGCTCATTTTCAATCATATCGCGCGGCATGAGGTGGCGACGGTTCGAAGTGGCATAGAAAACCACGTTATCGGGCCGCCCCTCAATCCCGCCGTCCAGAACGGCCTTTAGGGATTTATAATGTTGGTCATCATGCGAGAACGACAGGTCATCGCAGAAAAGCAAGAACCGTTCATCGCTGGCGCGGATCTGGGTTAGAAGATCACCGATTGAGGGCAAATCCTCACGTTGAACCTCAACAATCTTCAGCGCATGCCCCTGTCGCAGGACTTCGGCGTGAATGGCCTTTACGAGGCTGGATTTCCCCATTCCCCGCGCGCCCCAAAGAAGTGCGTTATTCGCAGGAAGCCCTCGCGCAAATTGCAGCGTATTCTCAAGAAGCGTATCGCGCGAACGATTGATGCCAACCAAGAGGTCAATACCCACACGGCTCACATCAGGAACCGCAACAAATCGGTTGGGTTCTGTGTGCCAAACAAATGCGTCCGCCTGTGAGAAATCAGGAGTCGCAGCGGGTGCAGGTTCCATCCGCTCAAGCGCCTCGGCGATACGGGTCAGGAGGGCTTCACTCATCGGCTGCTTTTCCATCGTCGGGCAATCCCACTTCGTCTTCTTCTTCAAAGTTGCCGTCGCCATGGATGTCCTCATCCCACAGACCCTCGGCCTTGAGACGTGCTTCGCGGCGCTTTTCGATCCAATAAACAAGCCAGATCGAAACCTCATAGAGGCCAAACACAACCACAAACAGCACAACTTGAGTAATGACATCTGGCGGAGTAACTAGCGCAGCCAGCACCAGAATGCCAACAACCGCGTATTTCCGCACACTTGCGAGCCCGTTGCTTGAAACAAGCTCCGCTTTGCCCATCAACGTCAGCAAAACAGGAAGCTGGAAGCAAAGCCCGAACGCCACGATCATTTTCAACGTGATATCAAGGGTTTCGTTTACTTTACCGTTAAAGCTTATCTTGATGCCTTCTTGCGGGTTAACAGGAATGTCCTGCCCCACTGGAACAACCGCGGTAAAGATAGAGGTCGCATCCGCAAACCCAAGGAAGAACTCCATCGCCATCGGCGTCACGATATAATGCGCGAATGCAGCACCCAGCATAAACAAGACTGGCGAAGCCAGAAGAAACGGCAAGAAGGCGTTCTTCTCGTTTTTATAAAGGCCCGGCGCGACAAACCGCCAGAGCTGAAAACCGATGACAGGGAAGGATAACCCAAGGCCAAATACCATCGACAAGCGGATCAGCGTAAAGAAGTATTCCTGCGGCGCGGTATATTGCATTACGGGGTTTGGATCCCCCAGCTCGCGCATTGTTGCTTCGATCGGTGCGAGCAATATTTCAAGCAGTTGCGCGCCAAAGCTAAAGCAGAGCAACATAGCCACAATAAACGCCAACACTGAGCGTATAAGGCGCGTGCGCAGCTCCGCTAGATGTTCGATCAGCGGGGCGGAGCTATCTTCGATTTCGTCGCTCATGCATTATCGCCTGTTTTGGATGTCGTTTTCTTGGCTGCCGTTTTAGTTGCGGTTTTTTTCGCCGCAGGCTTTGCCGCCGTTTTCTTCGGGGCAGCCTTCTTTGGAGCCGCCTTCTTGGCAGTGGTCGTCTTGGACGCGGCTTTAGCAGTCGTTTTCTTGGGCTCGGCCTTCTTCGCAGGGGCTTTCTTGGCGGGGGCCTTGTCTTGATCGGCTTTAGCTTCTTCGGCTGCGCGTTCAGCTGCCTGACGTTCGAGCGCCTTATTCGCGGCAGCTTCTCTGATTCTCTCGGCCTTCTCCGCCCGCTCTTCAGCAAGCTTCGCAGTTTCGCCTCCCCGCTCCACTGCTGGCTTGTCGTTTATCTTGGGCGTCCAGTTTTCAAAACTGCGCGCGGCATCATCGAGTTTATCGAGGCCGAGGTTTTTCTTGGAGGTCATGTTCTTGAGGTCGCTCGTCACATCACTGACGCCCGCCTCATCTGCGGCATCGTTCATTGCACGCTGAAAATCCCGCGCCATGGATTTGGCCTTGCCCGTGAACCGACCAACCGTGCGGAACATTCCGGGCAAATCCTTGGGGCCCACGACAATCAATGCCACGATGCCCACGACCAACAGCTCGGTCATGCCAATATCAAACATCAGAAACGATCCTTATCGCTTGTGCGAACGGTGCCGCGCACAAATCAGACCTTGTCTTTTTCGGTCTCGTTCTCTGGCGTTACGTCACGCGCAGCTTCGGCCGTATCTTCGAGTTCCTTCTGGCCTTCGTTGATGCCTTTTTTGAAGCTCGTGATCCCTTTACCTACTTCGCCCATAAGCGAAGAGATCTTACCACGGCCAAACAGCACCAAAACAACGACGGCGATCAACAGAAGGCCCATAGGACCGATATTATTTAGCATATTCTTACTCCCATGACGCGCCGACCGGCGCGCCTTCTTAGTCTCCCCATTGTATGTATTCCTTTGCAACAGGGTTTCAAATACCCAAATGCACGCAGTTCGCATGTTTTTCGCATCAATTGCGCGGAATGAGTGGGATGCAGACGTGTGTTGAGCAAGGATTAGGCGTTAAAAACAAAACACCGATCACGCCGAATCATAAGCCACAGCGGCGTGCCAGCCTTGGGAAGGAACACCGACGGAACCGTCGCCCGCAGGATAGAGTCATCATAGTCCATCTTGAACTCAACAAGGCTCTCTCGCCCCATAAAGCGCGCCCGCGTCACGACGCCCCGAGCAGGCGTGCCGTCGGTCTTGGTTGGATTAGGTCCACGCCCCGCGCGATCAAAGTCAATCCGAAGGTGTTGAGGGCGGATTGCAATATCAAGCGCAGTTCCATCCGGACGCCCGGGAGCAAGGAACTGACCAAAGGGGGTGTTACACAACCCGCCTTTAACAACGCCGCGTATTACATTGATATCGCTAAAAAACCTTGCGGCCTCGATATCGAAAGGAGCGTTGTAAATGTTGTACGGCGCACCCTGTTGAACGATCTCTCCGTTGCGCATCAGGGCGATCTCATCGGCCATACGCATCGCCTCGTCAGGCTCGTGCGTCACGAGCAAAACGGCGGTGCCTTCGTCCTTGAGAACTGCCAATGTCTCATCGCGAATGTCATCCCGCAAACGGTTATCAAGGCCCGAAAATGGCTCATCCATCAGCATAATGCTCGGTCGCGGTGCCAATGCGCGCGCAAGTGCAATCCGCTGCTGCTCGCCGCCCGACAATTGGTGCGGATGGTGCTCTGCGAAATGGGCGAGACCGACGCGCTCTAACAACTCATCGACACGCGCGCGTTTTTCATCGCGCGTCCCTGTAAGGCCAAAGGCGACATTTTTTTCAACAGTTAGATGCGGAAACAGGGCAAAGTCCTGAAACATCAAGCCAATCGAGCGCCCCTCGGGTGGTACACGATAGATTGTGTCGCAGACCAACTTCCCATCGACATAGATTTCGCCTTGGTCCTGCATTTCGACCCCTGCGATGATCCGCAGCGTCGTGGATTTTCCGCATCCGGACGGCCCAAGCAGACAGGTCACCTGCCCCGGCATCACTGCAAGAGAAATATCCTTGACCACATCACGCCCGTTAAACGCCCGAGAAATCCCTTTGATTTCAAGACGCGGTGTTTCGGTTTCAACGATAGAAGCCGGATGTTTGGTCACGTATACGCCTTGCCTGAGTGAAATGGTCGAATAGGGATGTTTCTGTCAGATAACAGTGCGCCCCAGTCTGGGCAACCCTTGGCGCCCATAAGTCGCAGGGCGGCGCCAGAGAACGCCGCCCGCGATTTTACTACATCGTCGAATTCATCGAGCCACCATCGAGCAGCACGTTTTGCCCGATCATATAGCCTGCGTGCTGACTACACATAAACGCGCAGGTCGCACCGAATTCTTGTGCTGTACCATAGCGGCGTGTCGGAATGGTTGCTGCGCGCTGTTTAGCGGCATCTTCGATGCTAATGCCTTCTTGCTTGGCGACACCTGCATCAAGCGATTGCGCACGATCTGTTGCGTGAATACCGGGCAAAAGGTTGTTGATAACCACGCCCATCGGCGCAACTTGGCGCGCTGTACCCGCAACATAGCCCGTAAGCCCCGCACGCGCAGAGTTGGAAAGTCCAAGCACCGCAATCGGAGATTTGACGGATTGACTCGTGATATTCACAACACGTCCCCAGCCCTTTTCGATCATACTTGGCAGCAGGGCTTTCATAAGCGCAATCGGCGTCAACATATTCGCGTCTAGGGCCTTGATGAAATCATCGCGCTCCCAATCGCTCCACATACCCGGAGGAGGGCCACCCGCATTGGTAACGAGGATATCAACGTCACCAGCTTCCTTAAGCACCCGCTCGCGTCCCTCTTCGGAGGTGATATCAGCGGCAACAGCCACGACATCCACGCCATAGGTATCGCGAATATGCTGCGCGGTTTCCTGAAGTGGTCCCTCAGTTCGTGCGTTCAAAACAAGGTTCACACCCTCAGCGGCAAGTGCCTCGGCGCATCCTTTGCCCAATCCTTTGGAAGACGCACATACCAATGCCTTCTTCCCCGAAATTCCCATGTCCATTACGACTCTCCCATTTATTCTTCACTCGACGTTTATCATTCTTGGTTACGATTGAAACCCACACCGTCAAGAAACCACCTTACGCAACGTAATCCTCCGGAAGTTATTCAATTTTGCCTTACTAATGCCATTTATCGGAGTACACTACCAGAATACCGCAATGTTCCTGTATCTTTCTGTGATTAGTAAGTGGCGACCGTGATGAAGAAATTGAAGACAGCCGATAAGGCACCTTCCGCCCCCCCCTCTGTTTTGGCGCGTGATCTTTCTGTTTATCTGGCTTCAGACTTTTTCGTAGTTGATGGCGTAAATGTTGGCGATAACCTTGCGGATTGCAACGAGCTCTGCCTAGACGATACCTACAAGATTTCACAGGAAGCGCTTCGCCAAACACTTCGTATCACCGATAGTGCGAATGATCCGATGATCATCACTCAAGAGTCCGAAGTGGGAAACGAGGGGTATTATCTTTGCCTGGATGGGCTGATCACGCTTATGTCGCAATCAGGAATTACGACCGAAGCTCTTATTTTTGCTGAAGTTAATCCGGCCGACCACACGCTTGCGACGGTTTACTTAATGCCACTGGCGCCGCTTTCGTCCGAGTGCGAATATTGCCTGATGGACATTGATCGCGACGGGGCAGATACGCGCCTTGCCGAGGCGACCTGTGCTTCATTTGTACGCGGCACCCAAATCACGCTGGCCGACGGGCGTCAGATTGCTGTCGAAGACCTCTCCATTGGTGACCGAGTCCTCACCCGCGATAATGGCCCGCAACCCATTCGTTGGATTGGGTCACGAACCACACGGGCGGCCGGAGATTTCGCTCCGATCACCATTAAGCCCGGCGTCCTCAGCAATGCGAACGAACTTAGTCTGGCAGCGAACCACCGTCTCCTTGTGTATCAACATCAGGATATTCTGAATGTTGGTCGCTCCGAAGTGCTGGTTCGTGCTGGCGACTTGGTAAATAACGACACAATCGTCGTCCAGGAAGGCGGCTATGTAGACTACTTCCGTATTCTGTTTGACGACCATCAAATCATCTATGCCGAAGGTATGGCCGCCGAGAGCCTTTCCGCGACACGGCGCACAGCCCCCGCGCTGCCAAACGACATCGCAGATGCCTTTGTTTATAGCTTCGAGGAGCAAACCGAACATCGGCACAACCAGCTTGAAATCAAGCGCGCCGAACTGCCTGATGAAGGCGCCCTCACCCGATTGCGCAGCGCCACAGAGCGATAACGCGCGTTTCGATTGCGCGCCCCTTCACGCCAAGCTATACCGCCGCCATGACAGATAGCATCGCCTCCCCTAGCGATTTGCCGCCCGAGATTGCTCGCCGCCGCACCTTCGCAATTATTTCACACCCCGACGCGGGTAAGACCACCCTAACAGAGAAATTCCTTCTCTTTGGTGGTGCGATTCAGATGGCTGGCCAAGTGCGTGCCAAGGGCGAAGCACGCCGCACACGTTCCGACTTTATGCAGATGGAAAAAGACCGCGGAATCTCGGTCTCGGCCTCGGCAATGTCGTTTGATTTCGGCGCCTATCGTTTCAACCTCGTTGATACGCCCGGTCACAGCGACTTCTCCGAAGACACCTATCGCACGCTTACCGCTGTTGACGCGGCGGTGATGGTGATTGACGGCGCCAAGGGTATCGAGAGCCAAACACAGAAGCTCTTTGAAGTTTGCCGAATGCGCGATCTTCCAATCTTGACATTCTGTAACAAAATGGACCGAGAGAGCCGCGAAACCTTTGATATCATTGATGAGATTCAACAGAACCTTGCGATTGATGTCTGCCCCGCAAGCTGGCCCATCGGGTCCGGCCGTGATTTCCTCGGTTGTTATGACCTGCTGCGCGATCGTCTGGAATTGATGGACCGTGCGGATCGCAACAAAGTCGCTGAGAGCATCGAAATCAACGGACTCGATGATCCGCTTCTTGAAAAACACGTGCCCGCAGATCTGCTAGAGACCCTACGCGACGAGGTCGAGATGGCGCGCGAGCTGCTCCCCTCTCTCGATCATCAGGCGATGCTCGACGGCACAATGACGCCGATTTGGTTTGGCTCAGCCATCAACAGCTTTGGCGTGAAGGAACTGATGGAAGGGATCGCCAGCTATGGCCCCGAGCCACAGCCCCAATCCGCAAGCCCCCGAGCGGTTGCACCAGATGAGCCAAAAGTTGCGGGTTTTGTCTTTAAGGTTCAGGCTAACATGGATCCCAAGCACCGCGACCGCGTGGCTTTTGTGCGTCTAGCGTCAGGGCATTTCAAACGCGGCATGAAGCTAACCCATGTGCGCACCAAGAAACCTATGGCGATCTCGAATCCCGTACTGTTCCTTGCTTCTGACCGTGAACTCGCAGAGGAAGCTTGGGCGGGCGACATCATCGGCATCCCGAACCACGGCCAATTACGCATCGGCGACACACTTACCGAGGGCGAAGCGATCCGTGCCACGGGAATCCCATCGTTCGCGCCGGAACTCTTGCAAGGCGTTCGCTCGGGCGACCCGATGAAGAGCAAGCACCTCGAGAAGGCCCTCATGCAATTCGCCGAAGAAGGAGCCGCCAAGGTATTCAAACCCGCCTTTGGTTCCGGCTTTATCGTCGGGGTTGTGGGCGCGCTACAGTTTGAAGTTCTCGCGAGTCGTATCGAACTTGAGTACGGCCTGCCCGTGCGTTTTGAGCAAAGCCAGTTCACCAGCGCACGCTGGGCAACAGGCGAGAAAGCCGCAGTCGAGAAGTTCGAGGCCGCCAACAAACAACACATCGCACATGACCACGACGGCGACATTGTCTACCTCACGCGACTGCAATGGGATATCGACCGCATCTCGCGCGACTATCCCGACGTGACGCTTTCGGCGACCAAAGAGATGATGGTTTAGCGCGGGATGTTGAGCGGGAAATGCACTGCAACTGGGCAATTGCCCGCGATCCTTCGCAGACCATACAACCATTACGGGTCAAACCGACTGAAAATGGCGCTTTCATTGACCTTAGCGCCATTCTGGTCTATTGGCTTGGGCAGCCCGCATTTTGCGGCTTGCAAACGCTGGGGCGTGCAGAAACAAGCGTCCCTCAACCTTACGGCCCGATGCCGTAACAGATGGACATAATGACGAAATTCACAGATCTAAAACTCGACCCCAAGGTTCTCAAGAACGTAGCTGCTGCGGGCTATGATACCCCGACACCAATTCAAGCGGGCGCGATCCCGCCAGCATTGGAAGGACGCGACGTTCTGGGTATTGCCCAGACGGGTACTGGCAAGACTGCCAGCTTCACCCTTCCGATGATTACAATGCTCGCCCGCGGGCGCGCACGTGCACGAATGCCGCGCAGCCTCGTTCTGGCACCTACACGCGAACTCGCTGCGCAAGTCGCCGAAAACTTCGACGTCTATGCTAAGGGCACAAAACTCACCAAAGCGCTACTCATCGGTGGCGTTTCATTCAAAGAACAAGACCTCTTGATTGATCGCGGCGTTGACGTGCTCATCGCAACGCCTGGTCGTTTGCTTGACCATTTTGAACGCGGGAAGCTTCTCCTGACAGGCGTTCAGATTATGGTGGTCGACGAGGCCGACCGTATGCTCGACATGGGTTTCATCCCCGATATCGAGCGCATCTTTAGCCTGACACCCTTCACACGCCAAACGCTCTTCTTCTCGGCAACGATGGCACCTGAAATCGAGCGCGTGACCAACACGTTCCTCTCAAACCCCGTCAAAATCGAAGTAGCCCGCGCCGCAACGACGAGCGAAACGATTGAGCAGGCCGTTGTTAAGATCAAACCAAGCCGCAAAGACCGTACGGCCAAGGAAAAACGCGATGTGCTCCGCGCGTTGATCGTTCAAGAAGGCGACGCGTGCTCCAACGCAATCGTGTTCTGTAACCGCAAGGTTGACGTGGACATCGTTGCCAAATCACTGAAAAAGCACGGTTATAATGCCGAGCCAATTCACGGCGATCTTGATCAAAGCAAGCGCATGGAAGTACTCAACGGCTTTCGTGATGGCAACATCCGCTTCCTCGTGGCATCAGACGTCGCAGCGCGCGGACTGGATATTCCAAGCGTAAGCCACGTGTTTAACTTTGACGTACCAAGCCACGCCGAAGACTACGTACACCGCATCGGTCGAACCGGACGTGCGGGGCGTTCGGGGAAATCCTTCACGATTTGCGTTCCGAGCGATGCCAAGAATTTCGACGCGGTTCAGCGATTGGTAGAGAAGGAAATTCCCGAGCTCGCCTCCCCGATCGCCGAAGCAAAATCTGAAGAAAAACCTTCAGATAATGCTGAAGCACAGTCCGAGAAGCCCAAGCGCAGTCGTCGCCGTCGCGGATCATCCAAATCAGATGCACCCGAAGTAGAGGCAACCGAGGTAAAATCGGAACCCCCCGAAGCAGCCGCACAAGAAGCGCCCGCCAAGGAACAGAAACAAGAGAAGCAAGAAAAGCAGAACAACCCACGCAATGGTCGCAACCGCGACAACCGCGTTGTTGGGATGGGCGATCACATGCCCGGCTTTATTGCCAAGAGTTTTGACGAGCGCCGTACCGGCTAGCCCGCAAAACTTTCCGAATCAAAAAAGGCGGCCCGTTCAAGGCCGCCTTTTCTTTTGAGTAACTCTCAGTCAGTTGAGGGGTTTAGACCCCACCAACCAACCGGCTCACAACCACGGTGACTTCAGCTTTCTTACCGACTTCATCCTGTGTGGTTTTGCGCGTCGCACGGCGGATCTGCTCTTCGATTTTGTCGTCATCCAAGAGCGTTTTGTCATCCATGCGCATCAAGACTTGGTTCAGGTCTTCTTCGATCACTTCGGCGAGTTCGCTGCGGCTTGTTCCAAAGCGCGGAAGGCCCATGATCTCGACCCAAGGTTCGCCAAGCGGAGTATCCTGTTCGTCGATAATGATGTTCACCATCACATGACCATTCAGCGCCATACGAATACGATCACGTACAACACCGTCCATCGCGCCGATTTTCACGGAACCGTCCAGATAGGTACGACCCGTATCAATATACTCAACGATCTCTGGGCGCTTTCCGGTGATGTCGATCATCATTCCGTTGACAGCAACAACGCTTGCGAAGCCACCATCTTCGCCCAAGCGGGCATGCTCGCGCAGGTGGCGGTGCTCGCCGTGCATCGGGATCAGAATCTCTGGTTTGAAAATCTTGTGCGTGCGTTCAATATCAGGCCGATTAGCGTGACCAGAAACGTGATAGCGTCCGCCCTCATCATCCACGATATCGACGCCCATTTCCGAGTAGGCGTTCATAATCGAGATCACGCCGCGTTCGTTACCAGGGATGGTTTTCGATGAGAACAACAGCGTATCGCCCTCTTTCATGCTCATCCCAAGGTATTTTCCACGCGAAAGTTGCGCAACGGCGGCGCGGCGCTCTCCTTGCGAACCTGTCGCCAAGAGCATCAGGTTCTCGCGCGGGATTTCTCGTGCGTCTTCGATAGGAATAACCGAAGGGAAGTCCTTGAGCACGCCAGTCTCAATACCCGCTTGAACCATACGACGCATCGCGCGCCCCAAGAGCACAACAGAGCGCCCCGCCCGCTTGCCCGCATCGGCAAGTGTTTTCAAACGCGCAACGTTACTTGCGAATGTCGTCGCGACGACCATGCCCTTTGCATTGGCAACGAGCTTTTCGATCTCGGGGCCAACGGTCGCCTCAGAGCGGCCGGCATGGGAGGAAAACACATTTGTCGAGTCACACACCAGCGCCTTGACGCCTGACTGCGCTACTTCGGCCCATAGGTCAGGGTTGAATGCCTCGCCCAGAACCGGTGTTTCATCAAGTTTGAAATCGCCCGTGTGTACAATCCGCCCCTTCGGCGTGTCGATCACAAGACCGGAACTTTCGGGAATAGAGTGCGCCACTGGCAGGAAAGACACGCCAAAGGGCCCTACTTCGATCACTTCGGGATATTGTGAAACGGTCACGACATCTTCTGGATTTGCGCCCTGCTCTTCCATTTTGCGACGGGTGTGGTGCGCCGTGAATGTTCGCGCATAGACGGTTGGCGACCCAAGCTTAGTCCACAAATGCGCGATACCACCGATGTGGTCTTCATGCGCGTGGGTGATGAACACAGCCTCTAGCCGCTCTTTGTTTTCTTCAAGCCACGAGACGTCTGGCATGATCAGATCCACACCAGGCGTGCTGTCCATATCTGGGAATGTCACGCCCAGATCGACAAGGATCAGGCGCTCTTTGCCCTTGGGGCCGTACCCATAGACATAAGCATTCATGCCGATTTCGCCGGCACCACCAAGGGGAAGATAAATCAGACGATTTTTGCTCATGTGGATTGGGTATCCTTGTTATATTTATGGATGACCGTCAGGCCATGCATGGTGAGGTTATCCTCGAAATGGTCAAAAAGCGCATGCCCTTGTTGAAAGAGCGGCGCCAACCCACCTGTTGAAATAACTTTCATTTCACGGCCGCGTTCGGCTTTGATCTGTTCGCATATCCCGTTCACAAGGCCAACGTAACCCCAAAAGACACCCGATTGCATACAGGCGACCGTATTGGTGCCAATAACTTTGGCGGGCTTGGTCACATCAACATGCGGAAGGGCCGCCGCGGCCTGATGCAGCGCTTCAAGGCTTAGGTTCACACCCGGAGAGATCACGCCTCCGATATAGGCACCATCCTGTGCAACAACATCGAATGTCGTCGCGGTGCCAAAATCAACGATAATCAGGTCCCCACCATAGAGATCATATCCCGCAACCGTATTCACAAGCCGATCTGGCCCAACTGCGGTGCCTTCATCGACGCGCACTTCAACCGGAAGCGCACATTCAGGCTTGCCCACAACAATCGGGCGCGTGTTGAAATACCGATCCGCAAAAACCCGAAGGTTAAATACCACGCGCGGAACAGTTGAGCTTATGATCACATCGGTGATGTCGGCCTCTACTTTGCGCATCTGCATGAGCGTCGAGAGCCAGACATAGTATTGGTCTGCGGTCCGCTGGTGCTCGGTCGAACAACGCCATGTCGCGAGGAATTTCGTGCCGTCCCAAATCGAAAACACCGTGTTGGTATTTCCGCAATCGATCGCCAGAAGCATAAGGCCTCCTAAAAGAATACATCTGCCGCAGGGATCGCGTGCCGACCGCTGGACGTTAATAGAACGAGGTTACCATGCGCATCGATAGTTTCAAACGTACCGTGAAATTCTTGGGTGGTGGTGCGCGCGCGGATTGGCTCTCCTAGCCGAGCGGCGCGTGATAACCACGCCTCGCGGATCGGTGCAAACCCGTAAGTGGTGAAGGATGTTTCCCATCGAGCATAGGCCGCGGCGAGCACATCAAGGAACTCTTCGGGTGTGATCGGCACGCCCGTTTCACTCAACAAATCAACAGGCGCGAGCGCGTCAGCTTCCACATCCCCTTTAGGAGGAGCCGCACAGAGATTCACGCCGATCCCGATTGAAAGGTGGTTGGTTCCGTCAGTTTGGGTTGCGCTTTCAAGCAGTATTCCCGCCAGTTTGCCGCCATTCAACAAAACATCATTCGGCCACTTCAACGCAAAAGGAGCAGCGCGCCCTGTACAGTCTACGAGCGCATCAAACAGCGCCAACGATGCAACAAAGCTGCGCAGCGCTACGACGGCTGGTGGCTCGGTCGGTCGAAGAACAAGCGTCGCGGCAAAGTTGCCCTTGGGCATTGCCCAAGCGCGCCCGCGCCGACCACGCGCACCTGTCTGCATGTGTGCCAGAATCCACGTTGGCCCCGAAAGTGTCGGGGCCATACGCGCTGCTTCATCGAGAGTGCTATCGACAGTCTGAAGGATATGTCGCCCATAGCCCGAAGGCCATGCCGTTGCAGGATTATTTGACAAGGGCCATCGCTGCCGCATTGGCCAGCGGTTCGACGCCAAACAGGTTCACCATACCGACAACCATGATCACGGCAGATGCCATCAGCAATCCCCAAAGCACAGGAGAGGACGAACGATCCAGTGGATCAGTCTCTTCTCCAAAGTACATGTAATACACGATACGCAAGTAATAGAACGCACCGATCACCGACGCGACCACACCAGCAATCGCCAGCCATGCCATACCTGCGGATACCGCGGCCTGAAGCACAGCCAGCTTACCAAAGAAGCCGAGCATCGGTGGCACACCTGCCAAGCTGAACATCAGGATCAGCATCGCAGCGGCACGAAGTGGCTCTTGGGTTGCGTATTGGTTCAGGCTCTTGATGTCGGTGACGGGTTTGCCATCGCGCTGCATCATTAGAACAAAGGCAAATGTACCAACGTTCATGGTGACGTAGATCGACATATAGATCAGCATCGCCTGAACACCTTCAATCGTTCCAGCGGCCAGCCCCATAAGAGCGAAACCCATGTGCGAAATCGAGCTATACGCCATCAGACGTTTGATGTTGGTTTGACCAATCGCGGCAATTGCGCCGACGAACATCGACAGAACAGCGATCAACGCAACGATCTGGCTCCAGTCACTGACTGTGTTACCGAATGCGTCATGAACGACACGGGCAAACAAACCCATCGCCGCGACCTTAGGCGCAGTGGCAAAGAACGCCGTAACAGGGGTTGGCGAACCTTCGTAAACATCGGGCGTCCACATGTGGAATGGCACCGCGGAAACCTTGAAGGAAAGCCCTGTCAGGATAAACACAAGACCAATCAACAGACCAATCGAGAGGTGCTCGCCATCGACGGAATCCATTACGCCAGCAAAGAGCGTGGTTCCCGAATAGCCGTAAACCAAGGAGATACCGTATAGCAATAGGCCGGAGGACAACGCGCCAAGAACGAAGTACTTAAGGCCCGCCTCGGTTGATTTCACCGAGTCACGGCGCAACGAAGCAACCACATAGAGCGACAAAGACTGTAGCTCGAGACCAATATAAAGCGCCATCAAGTCGCCCGCAGAGACCATCATCATCATGCCGACGGTCGCGAGTGCAACAAGGATTGGATACTCAAAACGCAGCAAATCATGCTTGGCCATATATCCTTGGCCCATCACGAGAACCGCAGCACCAGACCATAGGATCACAACCTTGGCATAGCGGGAGAAGGCATCGTCAACGAAAGCGCCGTTAAACGCGGTGACCTCGCCCTGCCCTGACAAAGTCCACATGCCAAGTACAACCATCACAAGTGCCGTGGCCCACAGAATAACGGGGGCCGCTTTGTCTTTGCTGGTGTAAACGCCAAACATCAGCGCCCCCATGGCAAAGACCGCCAAGATGATCTCTGGAAGAACTACGGAGATATCAGAAGATAACATCGGACCCACCTTTAGTGTGTAGCTGCGGTGCCAACTTCGGCCATTGCAGGCAGAGCGGCGTGGTAATTGGTGACAAGCGCCTCAACAGAGGGGCCAATGAGATCGGTAACGAGGCTCGGGTAAACACCCAACAACAGCGTCATGAAAACAAGCGGTGCAAAGATTGCCTTCTCAAGACGTGTCATTTCGGTGATCGACTTGAGGCTCTCCTTCAGCAACTCGCCCATCACAACCCGACGATAGAGCCAGAGCGCGTAGGCAGCAGAGAGAATAACACCAGAAGCCGCGAACATCGCTGTCCATGTCGAAACCTGGAAAACACCGACAAGCACGAGGAATTCACCGATAAAGCCTGATGTCCCCGGAAGGCCAACGTTCGCCATCGTAAAGAACATAAAGATCAGCGCATAAGCCGGCATGCGGTTCACAAGGCCACCATAAGCGTCGATTTCCCGTGTGTGCATACGATCGTAAATCACACCAACACAGAGGAAGAGCGCGCCAGAGATGAACCCGTGCGAGAGCATTTGGAAGATCGCGCCGTCGATACCTTGTTGGTTGGCCGCGAAGATACCCATGGTGACATAGCCCATGTGCGCAACAGAGGAATAAGCAATCAGCTTCTTCATGTCTTTTTGCACAAGCGCCACGAGACTAGTGTAAACAATCGCGATTGCCGACAGGGTAAAGACAAATCCTGTCATATACTCCGACCCTACGGGGAACATCGGCAAGCTAAACCGCAAGAAGCCATAGCCACCCATTTTCAACAAGATCGCCGCAAGCACGACAGAACCCGCTGTTGGCGCCTGAACGTGCGCATCGGGAAGCCATGTATGCACTGGCCACATCGGCATTTTTACCGCGAAGCTAGCAAAGAACGCTAGGAACAGAAGTGTCTGGCAGCCGCCAATGATGCTGAAGCCGAGGATCTGAATTGTGTCCGAAGCGAATTCATGTGTCAGGAGCTGTACGATATCGGTTGTGCCCGCATCAAGATACATCGCGATCATCGCGATTAGCATGAGTACCGAACCAAAGAACGTATAGAGGAAGAACTTGAACGCCGCGTAAATACGGTCCTTGCCGCCCCAGATACCAACGATCAGGAACATCGGAATGAGGCCCGCCTCGAAGAACACGTAGAACAGGATCAAATCAAGCGCCATGAACACACCGAGCATCAGTGTCTCAAGGATCAAGAATGCGATCATATAATCCTTAACGCGGTGGGTCACATTCCAGCAGGAAAGAATAACTAGCGGCATAAGGAAGGTTGTGAGCATAACGAACAAAACCGAAATGCCGTCAACGCCCATCTTATACGTCAGGCCCATGATCCACTGGCTCTCTTCAACGAACTGAAAGCCCGTGTCAGAAGGATCAAAGCCAACCAGAATGGCCAGCGAAACGATGAATGTCGCCGTTGTTGTAGCGAGGCCAACTAATTTCGCATTGCGTTGGGCGAAAGCGTCGTCTCCACGTAGGAACAATGCCAAGACGATTGCGCCCAATAGCGGAATAAAAGTGACGATGGAAAGTAGGTTTTCCATAATTATTCAGCCCCTCCGCTGATGGTCATCCAAGTAATTAGCACCACAACACCGAGCACCATGGCCAGCGCGTAGTGGAACAGGTAGCCCGATTGGGCGCGCCCTGCGAGACGTGTGAAGAACGGGATAATTCCCATGGCCAAGCCATTCAGCGCGCCGTCGATGATCTTGCCATCGCCGACCTTCCAGAAGAAGCGGCCAATCACTTTGCTGCTACGAACAAACAGAACATCGTAAATCTCGTCGAAGTACCATTTGTTAAGCAGGAACTGATAGATTGGCTGGTTTGTTTTCGCCAAACGCACCGGTAAGCTCGGGTTCACGATATAGAACAGATACGCCAGCCCAAGGCCGAGGATCATCGCGATGAACGGCGAAACCTTTACCCATTTCGGAGCATGGTGTGCCTCGTCCATAACGTGATTGTCAGGATGGGTGTAAACAGCGCCTTGCCCCTTGGTCCAGCCAACAGTCGCAGCGTGCACGCCATCTGTTGCGTGCTCGCCCGTCGCAGCGTGATCATCCGTTGCCACTTCAGTGCCGTGATCGTCCGTTGCGGCATGATCGTCGCCGTGGCTCTCAGCGGTTTCGCCATGAGCGTCGGTTGCTGCCACTTCGTGATGAGCAGGAACGCCATAGAACTTGTTGACCTGATTGTGGTCGCCAAAGAAGCTTCCGAACCAGATCATACCGGAAAGCACCGCACCAAGCGCTAGGACACCAAGCGGAACAAGCATTACCATTGGGCTTTCGTGCGCGTGATCGTGCGTATGCTTGTCGCCGCGCGCGTCGCCAAAGAACGTCATGAACATCAGGCGCCAGCTATAGAAACTGGTCATAAACGCCGCGATCACAAGCATCCAGAAGGCATACATGCCAACGCCTGTTTGCGCGCCCCATGCACTCTCGATGATCGCGTCTTTCGAGAGGAAGCCAGCGAAACCGATTGTTGTCAGCGGAATACCAACACCAGTAATGGCGAGCGTACCGATGAGCATCGCGTAGTATGTCATTGGGATCTTCTTGCGAAGGCCACCATAGTTGCGCATGTCTTGCTCGTGATGCATCGCGTGGATGACCGAACCGGCCCCAAGGAACAACATCGCCTTAAAGAATGCGTGCGTAAAGAGGTGGAACATCGCCGCCGAATAAACACCAACGCCAGCCGCAACGAACATGTAACCAAGTTGCGAACATGTCGAATAGGCGATGACGCGTTTGATATCGTTCTGAACCAGACCAACAGTCGCCGCAAAGAACGCGGTTGTTGCGCCGATCACCACGATAAACGCAGTTGCCTGCGGAGCGAACTCCATCAATGGCGACATACGGCAAACAAGGAACACACCAGCCGTAACCATCGTCGCCGCGTGGATCAGCGCAGACACAGGTGTCGGGCCTTCCATCGCGTCGGGAAGCCAGGTGTGTAGGAACAACTGCGCCGATTTACCCATCGCACCGATAAACAACAGGAACGCCAAGAGATTGGCTGCGTTCCACTCGGTCCAGAGGAAATGAAGCTGTGTTTCTGCAAGCTCCGGCGCCGCAGCAAAGACATCGTCAAACGCAAGGCTGCCAGTAAGATAGAACAGACCAAACATCCCTAGAAGGAAGCCGAAGTCCCCAACACGGTTCACGATAAACGCTTTCATCGCAGCGGCATTTGCCGATGGCTTGCGATAGTAGAAGCCGATCAGCAAGTAAGAAGCGACACCAACGCCTTCCCAACCAAAGAACATCTGGACGAGGTTGTCCGCAGTCACCAGCATAAGCATGGTGAAGGTAAAGAAGCTTAGATAAGCAAAGAAACGTGGCTTATAGCTCTCGCCGTCTTTCCATTGTGGATCGTGGTCCATGTACCCCATGGAATACAGGTGCACGAGGCTGGAAACGGTGGTCACCACGATCAGCATGATCGCCGTCAAGCGATCAAGACGGATCGACCAAGAAATGTCCAACGTCCCGGATTGAATCCAGCTCAAGATATTGATGTAGCGCGTTTCGCCATCAAAACCGAGGAATACGATCCAGCTCAAAAGGGCGGCAAGGAACAGCAATCCTGTTGTCAGGTACTGAGCGCCCTTCTCGCCGATATAACGCCAGCCAAAGCCTGCGATGAGCGCACCGATAAGCGGTGCAAAGAGAATGATTTTTTCCATGATGCGCTAGCCCTTCATCACGTTGACATCTTCGACCGCGATCGTGCCGCGGTTGCGGAAGAAGCAGACAAGGATTGCAAGGCCAATCGCGGCCTCTGCGGCGGCAACCGTCAGAACAAACAGCGTAAACACCTGTCCGACCAGATCGCCCAGATAACTAGAGAAAGCGACGAAGTTGATATTCACCGCAAGAAGCATAAGCTCGATCGACATCAAGATAACGATGACGTTCTTGCGGTTCAGGAAAAGCCCGAAGATACCGATGACGAACAACGCCGCCGCCACCGCTAGATAATGTTCAAGTCCGACCATATTAGTCCCCGTCTTTCTCGTTCTTCTTGCGATGCCAACGCATCGCCAATCCAAAAGCAATCATCGCAACACCGACAATCAACCATAAATTCATTTCAGGCCTTGTCCCGGTTTCACGTCGACCACATTCATGGCCTTTGCGGGATCGCGATGCATCTGTTCCAATACATTCTGACGTTTCACATCAGGGCGATGACGCATGGTCAGAACAATCGCACCGATCATCGCAACCAGCAAAATCAGCCCCGAAGCTTGGAACAAGTAGATGTAATCGTCATAGATCAACTGACCCAGCGCCGCGGTGTTATGCACTTCGCTCGGGCTTGGAGTTACCGCAGCGCGTGCAGCTACAGCCGTATCCGCGGCGTTCCAAACGCCAATCGCAAGGCCAAGTTCCATCAACAGGATCACAGCAATCAACAGCGCAAATGGCACAAACTTCGCCATTTCGCCCCGCAGTTCGGCAAAATCGACATCAAGCATCATGACCACAAAGAGGAACAGCACAGCCACCGCCCCGACGTAGACAATGATCAAGAGCATCGCGACAAACTCGGCACCGAGGATCACAAAGAGCCCTGCGGAAGAGAGAAACGCGAGGATCAACCATAGAACCGAATGCACAGGGTTGCGTGACACAACCACAAACAGCCCTGCCGCGACAGCGGTTATGGCAAAGACATAAAAGGCGAAATCAACAATGCCCATTTTACTGTCCTTCTTCCTGTCCCCTTTTGGGACGTTGTTGTGCCCGTTCGGGCAGAGTTTTCTTCGGCCTAGCGGTAAGGCGCGTCAATTTCCAAATTACGAGCGATCTCGGCTTCCCACCGTTCGCCATTCGCAAGAAGCTTCTCTTTGTTATAGAAAAGCTCTTCGCGGGTTTCGGTTGCGAACTCAAAGTTCGGCCCCTCTACCACGGCGTCCACTGGGCAAGCTTCCTGACAGAAACCACAGTAAATGCACTTAGTCATGTCGATGTCGTAACGTGTTGTACGGCGGCTTCCATCATCGCGCGGTTCAGCGTCGATGGTGATCGCTTGCGCGGGGCAAACCGCTTCGCACAGCTTACAGGCGATGCAGCGTTCCTCGCCGTTCGGATAGCGGCGCAAAACGTGCTCACCACGGAATCGTGGGCTCAACGGCCCTTTTTCGTGAGGATAGTTCAGCGTCGATTTCGGAGCGAAGAAGTACTTAAGTCCGAGCGCCATCCCTTTGGCGAAATCCGCCAGAAAGAAATATTTAACCGCGCGGGTATAATCCATAGCCATCGGTTTAACCCCCAATTGCCCAGCGAGCATACGCCCCGCCAAAGGCTCCAAATTGCGCCAAGAAGGCAACGATAACGACCCAAGCGAGCGACATAGGAAGGAAAACCTTCCAACCGATACGCATCAATTGGTCATAGCGGTAACGGGGCGTGATCGCCTTCACCATCGCAAAGAGGAAGAAGAAGAACGCCATTTTGCCGACCATCCAAAGCACACCATCAGGAATGCCCGGAATTGGGGACAACCAGCCACCAAAGAACAACAACGACATCAACGCACACATCAGGAAGATCGCGATATACTCACCCGCCATGAACAACAGGAATGGAGTCGCCGAATACTCAACCTGATAGCCCGCAACTAGCTCGGATTCGGCCTCTGGTAGGTCGAACGGCGGGCGGTTGGTTTCTGCCAACGCGCTGATAAAGAAGAGGAAAACCATAGGAAGGTGTGGCAACCAATACCAGTTAAACAACCCAAGGTCGCCAGATTGCGCCTGAACGATATCGCCAAAGTTCATCGAACCTGTCGAGATGATAATCCCGATAATGATCAAGCCAAGCGAAACCTCATAAGAGATCATCTGCGCAGCAGAACGAAGGCTTCCGAGGAACGGGTATTTGGAGTTGGACGCCCAACCACCCATAATCACGCCATAAACTTCAAGCGAAGAAATCGCAAAGATGAACAGGATCGCAACGTTGATGTCCGATAGAACCCAGCCATCATTGAACGGAATAACCGCCCACATCAACATCGCCAGAACGAAACTTGTTAGAGGAGCAAGGAAGAAAACCGTCTTGTCCGCACCTGCGGGTACAACGACCTCTTTGACGACATATTTCAACGCATCGGCAACCGACTGCAAAAGGCCCCATGCCCCCACAACGTTCGGGCCACGACGCATCTGAACAGCCGCCCAGATTTTCCGGTCGCCATAAACCAGAAACAACAGTGAAATCATCACAAAAGCAACCACGCCAAGGCATTGCGCTATGATAAGCAGCGCGGTCCCAAAAGGGGTTGATAGAAATTCAGCCATAGATCCTCACACCGTCGGTATCCCAGTTTCTTTGCAGCCCGTTACGATATTGCGTCATCGCACTCAGACCTTCGGGTCGCGCGTTCGAGATGGTGTAAACAGCATCCCTACGGCAATTGCCACCCATATCGTTCACAATTTTTGTCGTGCAGTCCGCCGCGATTTGCGCCGCTGCGTGGTTCGGTCCACCCCACACCTCACGGCACACCGCTTCATCCGCAAAACGGATGGAGGATGACACAGATTGATATGTGGAACAGATGCTCATTTACTCTGCCGCAACCGCTGTTTCGGAACGCGCTTTTGCGTTCGCGGAAAGCTCAGCCATAAGTTGGCTTGCGCGGGCTATCGGGTTGGAAAGATAGAAATCCTTCACCGCATTGCGCAGATCTGCTTTGGCTGGCTTGCGCAGTGGAACCCGCTGCCACACATTCTCCGCAACAACATCAACATCACCAAGGTGCGGTACTTCGGCGATCATAGCGGTGCGGAGCGCTGCCAAACTATCGTAAGGAAGAACCGCGCCCAATTCCGCAGAAAGTGCACGCAAAATCGCCCAGTTTTCTTTGGCATCGCCGGGTGCGAACCCTGCGCGCTGTGCAACTTGGGGGCGTCCTTCGGTGTTCACGAAAAGACCGCTTTCCTCAGTATAAGCTGCGGATGGCAGGATCACATCGGCACGATGCGCGCCGCGATCGCCGTGCGACCCCTGATAGATAACGAACGCACCATCGGCGATCTCTACTTCGTCAGCGCCCAGATTGTAAACCGCCTCGGCACCATCAAGCGCTGCGGTCAATCCACCATCGGTCACGGCACCCACATCCATCGCGCCAACGCGCGACGCCGCAGTATGCAGCACCATAAACTTGCTCTCGGTAGCTTCGGCAAATTTCATCGCTTGGCTCAAGACGGCTTCGCCGTCAGCTTCTTGAAGCGCGCCTTGCCCGATTACGACGATGGAGTTGCGGGACAACGCATCGGAATGGTCACCCTCGTTCAACTTAACCAGATCGTCACGTGTCGTGCCGAGATGGAAATATTCGTACGTAAGATCAACCGCTTCGCCAACAACGCCAACTTTCGCACCAGCAGTCCAAGCCTTGCGGATACGCGCATTAAGGACAGGTGCCTCAACGCGAGGATTCGTACCGATCAACATGATTGCATCGGCAGTATCCAGATCTTCGACCTTCGCCGTCCCAACATAACCTGAGCGATTACCCTCAGGAAGCTTTGCGCCATCGGTGCGGCATTCGATCTGGCCACCCAATGCCTCAACAACGCCCTTAAGAGCATATGCAGCCTCAACCGGAGCAAGATCACCGACCAAGCCAGCGACTTTCTTCCCTTTCAAGCCAGCAGCAGCAGCGGCCAGAGCCTCTCCCCAGCTCGCTTTGCGCAATTTGCCGTTCTCACGAATATACGGCGTATCAAGACGCTGGCGGCGTAGACCGTCCCAAACGAAACGTGTTTTGTCGGAAATCCACTCTTCATTCACGCCATCGTGGTTACGGGGAAGGATACGCATCACTTCGCGCCCTTTGGTATCCACGCGAATGTTGCTTCCGAGCGCATCCATAACGTCGATGGTTTCAGTTTTGGTCAATTCCCAAGGACGCGCCGTAAACGCATATGGCTTGGATGTCAGCGCACCAACCGGACACAAATCGATGATGTTCCCTTGAAGGTTGCTGTCCAGTGTTTCATTCAAATAGCTTGTAATTTCCGCATCTTCGCCACGGCCGGTTTGACCCATCTGCGAAATACCCGCGACCTCGGTCGTGAAGCGCACGCAGCGTGTGCAGGAAATACAACGCGTCATTGTGGTCGATACCAGCGGCCCAAGATCGAGGTCATCAACCGCGCGCTTTGGCTCTTTGAAGCGGTTTTCGGAAATACCGTAGGCCATCGCCTGATCTTGAAGATCGCACTCGCCGCCTTGGTCGCAAATCGGGCAATCCAGCGGGTGGTTGATGAGCATGAACTCCATCACACCTTCGCGGGCCTTTTTGACCATTGGCGAATTGGTTTTCACAACTGGTGGCTGCCCTTCGGGACCAGGGCGCAAGTCGCGAACCTGCATCGCACAAGAGGCCGTCGGCTTGGGCGGTCCACCCACAACTTCAACAAGACACATACGGCAGTTACCCGCAATCGTCAGGCGCTCGTGGTAACAGAAACGCGGAATTTCCACGCCGACCTGCTCACAGGCCTGAATGAGGGTCATCGCGGGATCGACCTCAACTTCGGTGTCGTCGATGATAATTTTGCGTAGGTCAGTCATGCTCTTTACTCCGCCGCTACGGCGCTGACGCGGCCGGTTTTCTTATGCTTGATGCGGTCTTCGATTTCATTGCGGAAATGACGAACAAGCCCTTGGATTGGCCACGCGGCCGCATCGCCGAGCGCACAAATCGTGTGCCCCTCAACCTGCTTGGTTACGTCAAGAAGCATGTCGATTTCTTCGACTTCTGCCTCGCCCGACACCAAACGATCCATAACACGCATCATCCAACCTGTACCTTCACGGCATGGCGTACATTGGCCACAGCTTTCGTGCTTGTAGAATTTGCTAAGACGCCAGATCGCTTTGATTACATCGGTCGATTGATCCATCACGATCACCGCCGCAGTCCCAAGCCCCGAACGCTGTTCACGCAACCAGTCAAAATCCATAATCGCTTCGTCCGCGATATCCTTGGGCAAGAGCGGAACCGAAGAACCACCCGGAATAACCGCCTTGAGGTTATCCCAACCACCGCGAACACCGCCGCAATGCTTCTCAAGCAATTCGCGCAGCGGGATCGACATTTCTTCTTCGACGACACAGGGCGACATAACGTGGCCAGAGATACCGAAAAGCTTGGTTCCCGCGTTGTTCGGGCGACCCATAGAGCTAAACCAGTCGGCACCACGACGAAGGATCGTCGGAATAACCGCAATGGATTCAACGTTGTTCACAGTTGTTGGACAGCCATAAAGCCCCGCCCCTGCGGGGAATGGCGGCTTCATGCGAGGCATACCTTTTTTGCCCTCAAGGCTTTCGAGCAATGCTGTCTCTTCACCACAGATATAAGCGCCCGCGCCGTGCGCGAGATAGAGATCGAAATCCCAACCTGATTTCGCAGCGTTCTTACCCAGCAGCCCCGCGTCGTAACATTCGTCAATCGCGTTTTGAAGCGCCTCGCGCTCGCGGATAAACTCACCACGGATATAGATGTAACACGCGTGCGCACCCATCGCGAAGGAGGCGAGCAGTGCCCCTTCGATCAAGGTATGCGGATCGTGGCGCATGATTTCGCGGTCCTTACAGGTACCTGGCTCGGACTCGTCGGCGTTGATGACCAAATACGCTGGGCGGCCATCGCTTTCCTTGGGCATGAAGGACCATTTCAGACCGGTCGGGAAACCAGCGCCACCACGACCGCGAAGACCAGAGGCCTTGGCTTCGTTGATGATCCAGTCACGACCCTTCTTAATGATACCCGCCGTACCGTCCCAGTGCCCGCGCGATTTCGCGCCCGCAAGCGTGCGATCGTGCATGCCGTATAGGTTGGTAAAGATCCGATCTTGATCCTTGAGCATCCGCATCATCCTTCATCTGCCGCCAAGTCGCGGCCGTTATTACCCTTGGCGCGCACGCCAAATTTGAAATCCTACAACAAGGCTCCAAAAGAACCCTGCCATCGCGATGAGATCAATCAGCAGACGCGTTCTTTGCGTCCATTCCAACTGCGTTCCCAACGCCTGTCCCAATACCCAGAAAATCCCTGAACCCGCGATCACAAGCGCCAATTGGCGCCCCTTCGCAGAAGATTTTTCCCGATCTTGGCTCATCTTGTCATCCCCTACGCCTTACCGCGCTTCGAGAATTCTGTTTCCCCGCCTTCGGCAAGGATTTTGGCCTGCTCGATCCATCCATCGCGTTCGATGCGCCCTTTGAACCGCAACCGCGCGTCAACCCAAGCGATCTCTCCGCTGGTCCATTTCGCGATCTGGTCATAATGGAAGAACCCAAGTTCATTCAACGTCTGCTCAAGCTTGGGGCCAACGCCCTTGAGCTTCTTCAAGTCATCTGCGCCCGCTTTACGCGGTGCTTTCATCGTACGAGGCTTTTTCTCATCTGACGCCTCGGACGCTGGCTCGCTCACTGCAGGCTTGCTGTCGACTTTCACATCAACAGTGCTTGCTGCGACTTTTGCGTCATCTTCGTCCAATGTCGGCTTTACCACAGGATCTGCTTTTGGCGCTTCTGCTGGTTTGGGCGCAGGCTCTGCTTTTACATCGCTTGCAGAGGCGGCCTTCGGAGTTTCGGCAACCGGTGCTTGTGGTGCAGCGCTTTCCTCCTGAACATCCGAACAAACTTGTTTACCGAGTAACGAACCCGCAACGCCGAATACAACCAGCCCCACAACCATTGAAATCAGCGCGCCCCAACCGAAGCCGGAATACGCCAGAACAAAAGCAGCGAAACCAAGAACAACGCCAATCATCCAGCAAATATTCTGGCATGAAAACAAATCATTCTGAGTGGTCTTAGACATAAATTACTCCCCTAGAGCATATAGTTGGACGGATCATCACCGCACACAGCTCTCCCGCATTGCCAAACGAGGCAATGTCACGGGCCGTGATGTATGTGGTTTCGATCGTCATTCTTATTCTCTTAATGCGGGTGGCTTGTGTATTTTATGTTCTGTATTCTGCCGCCCTATTTAGATTTCTTAGAAAATTCGGTTTCGCCACCCTCAGAGAGGATTTTGGCTTGTTCAATCCATCCATCACGCTCGATACGGCCCTTGAATTTCAGGCGTGTATCAACCCAAGCCACTTCTGCTTCGGTCCATTTGGCGATCTGATCATAATGATAGAATCCCAGCTCGTTCAGCGTCTGCTCAAGCTTTGGGCCAACACCTTTGAGGAGTTTCAAGTCATCAGGCCCAGCCTTGCGTGCCGCCTTCATCGTGCGCGGCTTTTTCTCGGCAACTTCGGCCTGTGGCGCTTCTGGGACTTCTTTCTTAGCTGCTGCTTTGGGCGCTGCCGCCTTCTTGGGAGACGCCTTGCTCTTGCCAAGCCATGGTGTCAGCAACGGTACTTCGGTTCCATCGATACGCTTGATGGTATCGCCGATATCTGCCGCAAGCTGAACGCTCGCATTGTATTGAGTCTTGCCGCTCTCGTATTCGGAAAGGCTGGTCAGGCCTGACAATGGCTCTGCTGCATAGCGGCCGTTTTGCGGACCCGGAGTTGGGACTTCCCCTTTCGCCATTTTTTCCATCAGCGCACGGAATTTATCCGCAGTCAGGTCCTCGTAGTAGTCCTTACCAATTTGCGCCATCGGTGCGTTCGCACAAGCGCCAAGGCACTCGACCTCTTCCCACGAAAACTTACCGTCTTCGGAAAGCGCGTGTGGCTTCTCGTTGATCAATTCCTTACAGACGCCGACCAAATCCTCGGCACCGCAGATCATGCAGGACGTTGTTCCGCAAATCTGGATATGCGCAACAGAACCAACAGGTTGCAGCTGGAACATGAAGTAAAACGAAGCCACTTCGAGCGCACGGATATAGGCCATTCCCAGCATATCAGCGACATACTCAATCGCCGGGCGCGTAAGCCAGCCCTCTTGCTCCTGCGCACGCCACAGAATTGGAATAATCGCGGATGCCTGACGTCCCTCAGGGAATTTGGTCATCTGTGCTTCTGCCCACGCTTGGTTTTCAGGCGTGAAAGCAAAGCTTTCGGGTTGGATTTTGTGTAGACGGCGTAGCATTAGCGGTCGATCTCCCCGAACACGACGTCCATCGTGCCGATAATAGCGGCCACATCGGCCAGTTGGTGGCCACCGGCCACATAGTCCATAGCTTGAAGGTGCAAGAACCCCGGAGCGCGGATTTTGCTGCGGTATGGCTTGTTGCTACCATCCGAAACAAGGAATACGCCAAACTCACCTTTAGGAGCCTCAACCGCGGCGTATACTTCGCCAGCAGGTACGTGGAACCCTTCGGTGTAGAGTTTGAAGTGGTGAATAAGCGCCTCCATTGAGGTTTTCATGTCACCGCGCTTTGGTGGTGTAAGCTTACCACGGGCAAGCACATCGCCCGGTTCATTCCGCAATTTCTCACAGGCTTGCTTGATGATTTTGAGGCTTTCGCGCATTTCCTGCATACGAACAAGGTAACGATCATAGCAATCGCCCTTGGTCCCTACTGGGATGTCGAAATCAAATTCATCATAGCATTCGTAAGGCTGGCTGCGGCGCAGATCCCACGCAAGGCCAGAGCCGCGTACCATCACGCCAGAGAAACCCCAGTCCAGAATATCCTGCTCGCTCACAACGCCGATATCCACGTTGCGTTGCTTAAAGATACGGTTTTCAGTCAACAGACCATCGATATCCTCAAGCACATTCGGGAACACATCGGCCCAAGCGTCGATATCCTCAATGAGATCTGGCGGCAGATCCTGATGCACACCACCGGGACGGAAATAGGCCGCGTGAAGACGGGCGCCACAGGCGCGCTCATAGAACACCATGAGTTTTTCACGCTCTTCAAACCCCCAAAGTGGCGGCGTCAGCGCACCAACGTCCATCGCCTGTGTTGTCACGTTCAGCAGGTGGTTCAGGATGCGGCCAATCTCGGAGTACAGCACACGAATGAGGCTGGCGCGGCGCGGCACAACCGTGCCTGTCAGCTTCTCGATGGCCAAGCACCAAGCGTGCTCCTGATTCATCGGAGCCACATAATCCAAACGATCAAAGTATGGCAAATTTTGAAGGTAAGTGCGGCTCTCCATCAGCTTTTCGGTGCCACGGTGCAGCAATCCGATATGCGGATCGCAACGCTCTACAATCTCGCCGTCAAGTTCAAGAACAAGACGCAACACGCCGTGAGCCGCAGGGTGCTGTGGCCCAAAGTTGATGTTGAAGTTGCGGATTTTCTGTTCGCCCGTAAGCGCGTCTTCGAAATTTCCGTCCATATCTTACACCTTCGTCATATTCTGCTGCCAGCGGTCGGGAAGAGCCCCGAAGCGCGCTTGTACGGCAGCGTATTGCGGCGCGAGAACCCTCGAAAGGGCCGTGCGCCGTGCATCATCAAGTTTCAGCGAAACACCCGTATACGAGGGCTTATCCACCTTCGCAGGATGTTTGGAAATCCCCAGAAACGCACAGAATGCGTCCATTGTATTCTGCGAGAACATATTCTCGAAGAACATAGTCCAACGGCTTTGCTCTGGGACGTGGTTTTCTAGCTTTTCAAGCGTCGAAGCATAGTTGCTGCGCGGGAGCATTTCGTGGCCATCGCTGGCAACAATCGCATCGACCATGCCAAAGCAATACTCCGAGAGCCCTACACCGCGCGGCGCACGGTTTCCCGCGTCCATGCGAATGTTGGACCAAAGGCGGTCCACAGGATCACGCAGGATATATACAAACCGTGTAACGGGCATAATCGAAGCAAGACGCTTGATCCATTCGCCCGACAACAACCCATATGAGGGCGTGATATCCGTCGTGACCTTGGCTCCGCTACACTCTATCTCGCTGTTCAGATAATCCGAATAGGCGGCACCTTCACGGGTGTCATCCGCGTAGATATCCAACAGTTTCTGCAGGCGTTCAATACGGCGCTCAATGGGCCGCAGCTTGTGCGGACCAACGGTCTCTTTGCGTTTTTCGAGTGCTGCGATTTCTTTGGTCACCGTGCGGCGCATCTTGGCGAGCGAGAACGGCGGTACTTCGCCCGAAAGGCTATCAAAATAATGCAGCTCTTTACGTGGTGGGTTCGCGACTTCGGGATGCGACACAAGGTAGTCGTGCAGCCAAGACGTACCCGCCTTGGTCGCTCCAACACCCATCAGATGTGTCGCCTCGTGAGACATACTAGCCCTTCGCCCCGTCTGCTTTGTCATCCCCCGGAAGGATGTATTCCGCACCTTCCCAAGGAGACATGAAATCGAACTGACGATATTCCTGAACCAGCTTGACCGGCTCGTACACAACGCGCTTTTCAACTTCGTCGTAACGCACTTCGGTATAACCAGTTGTCGGGAAATCCTTGCGCAGCGGGTGCCCACGGAAGCCATAGTCCGTAAGGATACGGCGCAAATCTGGGTGCCCCGAAAACAGGATGCCGTACATGTCGTACACTTCGCGCTCAAACCAGTTCGCGGCGGGGTAAACGGGAACGATGGAGGGAACCATCTCATCCTCGCGGACCATAACGCGCAGGCGAATACGGTGGTTCTGGTACATCGAAAGCAGGTGATAAACCATATCGAACCGCTTTTCGCGGCTAGGATAATCAACGGCAGTTACGTCAATAAGCGTCGTAAAACGACAGTTGCGATCGGTCTTGAGAAACTCGATCAATCCAACAAGCGATGACGGCGCGACATTAACGGTAAGCTCGTCATTCTCGACAGCATACGAGATAACACAATCGGGACGCTTAAGCTCGATCAACGCACCAAGTTCATTCAGGGCTTCTGTCATTTGACCTACCTTACAATCGTGCCGGTGCGGCGAATTTTACGTTGAAGCTGAAGGATACCATAGAGCAGCGCCTCGGCCGATGGCGGGCAGCCCGGAACATAAATATCCACGGGAACAATACGGTCACAGCCACGCACCACGGAATAGGAATAGTGATAGTAACCGCCACCGTTCGCACAGGACCCCATCGAGATCACATAACGCGGCTCTGGCATTTGGTCGTAAACCTTGCGCAGCGCAGGCGCCATTTTGTTGGTCAGTGTCCCCGCAACGATCATAACGTCCGACTGGCGCGGAGAGGCGCGCGGCGCGAAACCATAGCGTTCCACGTCGTAGCGTGGCATCGCAGTGTGCATCATCTCAACCGCACAACAGGCCAATCCGAATGTCATCCAGTGAAGCGAACCTGTCCGCGCCCAGTTGATGATGTCTTCGGAGGATGTGAGCAAGAAGCCCTTATCCTGAAGCTCTGCGTTTAGCGCAGCGGTCGCGACATCCTTGTCAACGCCCGCCGTGTTTTGTGATGTGCTTAGGCCCATTCCAGCGCCCCCTTCTTCCATTCGTAGGCAAAGCCAATGGTCAGAACCGCAAGGAACACCATCATCGACCAGAACCCGACAAGTCCCACATCCTTAAAGGCAACAGCCCAAGGGAAAAGGAACGCAATTTCGAGGTCAAAGATGATGAACAGAATCGCCACAAGATAGAACCGAACATCGAATTTCATCCGCGCATCATCAAAGGCATTAAAGCCGCATTCATACGCACTTACTTTTTCGGGGTCCGGATTCCTTACCGCAAGGATCACAGCGGCGAGAATCAAAACAATCCCCAACCCAACGGCAATCGCCAAGAAAACAAGGATAGGGAGGTATTCTTTCAGCAGCTCTTCCACAATTGGCTCCTTTGAACGCGTTGACACGCATGCCTGTTAGCTTGTGGTGGTTTACTCTTGCGTCGTGCCTTGGTCAACCAAGCGAGCCGACTCTTTGCCCCTGTTTTTCGGGTTTATTTGTCGGAATTTCACCGCCTTAATCCTGAGTATTTTTATATGGATTTAGATTATTCCTATGGGGAAGCCCGCACCAGAGGGGACTAACTCACCCAAGGCGCCTTACGTTTTTCAAAGAATGCAGCGATCCCTTCGCGGGCCTCTGCGCCTTCCCAACAGGCGATCAACGCATCAATACTTGCCTCAATTACCGTGTCGTCAATACGGGGCCCTAACTGGCGTGCAAGGGCCTTGGCCGATGCGACTGCAACCGGTGCGCAGGCCAGATATGGGGCGACTTCGGCTTCGACTTGTTCGTCCAGATCCTCGGCCGTAACCGCGCGCGACAAAATACCGAGGTCCGCCGCCTCTTTGCCATCAAATATCCGCGCATTCATAAAGACCCGCCGCGCCATGGCCTCGCCCATCCTCGCAAGGACATAAGGCCCGATTGTCGCGGGGATCAGTCCAAGCTTGGTTTCCGTCAGGCCGAACTTCGCGCCCTCCGCGCCAATTGCTATATCGCAAACGCAGGCCATCCCGATACCGCCGCCCAATGCATTCCCGTTCACGCGCCCAATCAGTGGCTTGGGCATTGTGTTGAGCGCCTGTAGCATATGCGCAAGTTTCGTCGCTTCGCGACGGCGGGTCGGACCGTCGGCTTCGATCTGCGCCTGCATCCACCCCAGATCAGCACCGGCACAAAAACTCCGCCCCGCGCCTGTAATAACCACCGCACGAACCGAGCCATCCTCGCCAAACTGCTTGGCCGCGCGCGTGACTTCTCCGATCATCTGTGCCGATAACGCGTTATGCTTCTCTGGGCGGTTTAACGTAAGAGTAGCGACGCCACGATCGTCGGAGCTTATCGTAAGGGTTTCAAACATTCTGATCACTCCTAGCGCGCATTGATCTCGCCATTTCTGCGGCCTTGTCTAACAACTCCAGATCAAGCCCAGTCTCAAAACCAAGAGCCAGCAAATGCCGCGCAAGCGCTTCTGTCGCGACATTCCCCGCAGCACCTGGCGCATAAGGACAGCCCCCTAACCCACCGACAGCGCTATCAAAAACGCGCAAACCGTGCTCAAGCGAAACCGTCACATTCTCGAGCGCGCGCCCTGACGTGTCATGGTAATGCCCCGCCAAATGGGGCGCATCGGCGATCTCAAGCACCGCCGACAACATCGCATCAACGGCCTCTGGGGTACCTCGTCCGATGGTATCGCCCAATGAAACCTCATAACATCCCATCGCCATGAGTTGTGCGACAACGCGCGCAACGGACGCAGGCGCGGTCGCGCCATCATAGGGGCACTCCACCACACAAGAAACATACCCGCGCACCGGAATGTTCGCGCCGCGCGCCGCTTCCACGACAGGACCGAACCGCGCAAGGCTCTCTGCGATCGAACAGTTAATGTTCGCCTGCGAAAACCCTTCGCTTGCGCTCGCGAATATCGCGATCTCATCGGCGTGTGCGGCAACCGCTCTCTCATATCCGCGCAGGTTTGGCGTCAGTGCGGCATATGAAATACCGTCTCTGCGATTAATCCCTTCCATAACCTCCGCCGAGTCGGCCATTTGCGGGACCCACTTCGGACTCACAAAGCTCGCGACCTCAATGCGACGGAATCCGACCTCGCTCAAACTATCGACCAACGCGATCTTGTCGGTTGTCGAAATAGGGGCCGTTTCGTTCTGAAGGCCGTCTCTTGGGCCAACCTCAAATATCTCGACATTCGCCATCACGCTTCCTCCGGCACAGGATAGAATGCCTTTTCATACAATCGCACCGCGCCTTTCGTGGGAAGACTTTTCTGAAACGCTTCGCGCTGCGTAATCCGCCCGTACCATTCGCTTAGGGCAGGAAACTCATCCGCACGTCGAAAATGAAGCGCCATATAGAGCGCCTGCCCCACCGAGACGTCCGCCGCACTGAAACCGCCATCCAGAATATAGTCGCGCCCCTGCAATCTCTGCTCTAGCGCCGCATAACACTTACCAAGCCGCGCGGCCTCTAGCTTCATTACGATGCGACTGCGCATATGGTCTTCGTAGAGCGCAATATGCTGCTGCGTAAGTGCTGCGGAGTGCTGGCTGATTGTCTCAGAGAAATGCAACCAAACAAGCCAATCCGCGCGCTCGGGGTGCCCTGCGGCCCTGCCCAAACCTGATCGCGGATACAAATCGCAAAGGTATTCTGTGATTGCGCCCGTTTCGAACAACACTTTGCCGTCTATCTCAAGCGCGGGAACGCGCCCCGCAGGATTGAGCGCCAGATAATCTTCCGAGCGCAGGTTCTTGCCAAATGCGTGTTCGACCACTTCGAACTCAACGCCCAACTCATGAAGCATCCAAAGGCTTCGCATTGAGCGCGTCTGATGCGCATGATGAAGGCGAATGATCATGCAACGTCTTCTTCTACCAAGGCAACTAGCGGCGCACCCGCAACGACTTGCTCTCCTTCATTCACAAGGATTTCCGCAATCGTGCCGTCACGAGCCGCCAGAAGCGAGTGCTCCATCTTCATCGCTTCCAGAATTGCTAGCCGGTCTCCCTGCTTCACTTCATCTCCTTGCGACGCAAATATGCCTTTCACCACGCCCGGCATCGGCGCGAGGACCAGATTCCCAGCCGGACCATCGGTATTGCCCCGCTCCAAAGGGTCCACAGCCGAGAAGCCATAGCAATTGCCAAAAAACACACTGAGGGTTTCGCCATGGCGCACAATCTTGGCGTTCGTTTTATTGCCGTCGATCCACCAAATTCCATCGCGGCGCTCTACGTGGTGCTTGACCTCGGCGATTTCCACTTCAAAATTATGTGCCGCGAGTGTCGTGATGCGGGCGCGCTGGTGCTCGTCCCGATAGGCGAAAGTAACATTTTGGGCCACAGGTTCCCAAAGCGTAAACCCGAGCTCTGCGCCATCATCATCTGCCAACCCCGCAAACCCGATCGCCGCAAGCGCGCGGGTTCTCGTGCAGGCAACTGGATCAACCGCGAGGCTCTCGAGGTCTCGCCCGATCAGGCCCGTATCGACCTCCCCCTGCTTGAAACCTGCGTGTCGAGTGAGCGCCTTGAGGAACGCAAGGTTGGTCACAGAGCCCGCAACCTCGGTTTGCGACAACGCGCGTGCCAGTTTGGCCAAAGCGGTTGCGCGCGTTGGACCGTGCGTCGTCAGCTTGGCGATCATCGGATCGTACCAAGGCGAAATCTCATCACCCGCCCGAACACCCGTATCTGCGCGGGCAAATGCCGGGAACTCCAGATGTGTAAGCCTGCCCGTTGCTGGCAAGAAACCAGCGGGTACATCCTCGGCATAAAGCCGCGCCTCAAAGGAATGTCCTTGGATCGACAGGTCCTCTTGCGCGGCCGGTAGGCTTTCGCCTGCTGCAACGCGCAGCTGCCATTCTACCAAGTCTACGCCCGTAATCGCCTCGGTCACTGGGTGCTCAACCTGTAGGCGGGTGTTCATTTCCATGAACCAGAAACCGTCGCTTCGAAGCCCATCAGAACCGTCCACTATGAATTCAATCGTGCCCGCCCCCGCATAGCCGATCGCCTTGGCCGCACGCACGGCCGCGGCCCCCATCGCAGAGCGAACCTCCTCTGTCATTCCTGGTGCAGGAGCCTCTTCGATGACCTTCTGATGACGTCGCTGAAGCGAACAATCGCGCTCAAACAGATGAACCGCATCGGTTCCGTCCCCAAAAACCTGAACCTCGATATGGCGCGGCGCCGTGACATATTTCTCAAGCAGGACATCGCCATTTCCAAAGGCCGCTAACGCCTCGCTCCGTGCGGCATCCAATGCGGAGGAAAAACCCTCGGACGTTTCAACAAGGCGCATACCTTTGCCCCCGCCGCCGGCGACCGCTTTGATCAATACGGGCCAGCCGATGGCGGCGGCCTCCTTGGCCAAGAACGCGGCATCCTGATTGTTGCCGTGATATCCTGGAACAACCGGAACTCCCGCTTCTTCCATCAAAGCTTTGGCGGCATCCTTCAGACCCATCGCGCGAATTGCTTTGGCGGAGGGGCCAATAAAGACCAGCCCTGCGGCCTCGACGGCCTCAACAAAATCGGGATTTTCCGACAGGAAACCATAACCGGGGTGGATGGCCTCAGCCCCTGTATCAAGAGCGGCCTGAATAATCACGTTGGCGCGCAAGTAGCTCTCTGAAGGGGCGGAGCCACCGATATGCACCGCCTGATCCGCCAGCGCGACATGACGCGCGTTTGCATCGGCATCGGAATAAACAGCAACGGTCGAGACACCCAGTTTGCGCGCGGTATCCATCACACGACAGGCGATTTCACCGCGATTTGCAATTAGGATTCTGCCAAACATTCAGGCCTCCAACAGGTTGGGCGCTTGCGCCAAAAGGGTTTCTGCTTCTTGAGAAATTGTCGCGATGATCTCTGCTGCGGGGCGTATGTCGTTTAGGATGCCCGTCGCTTGACCAACAAATGTATTGGCCACTCTAGTGTCGCCCGCAGCCCACGCCTCTCGCCATTTTTGTGATTGCTCTTCGGCTTGAGTAAGCAAGCCTGCGATGTCGTCGTGCCAGCGCTCGGTAAACGCGTTTTTCAATACACTCGCAGTATATCGCGCGGGCCAGTCGAGCTTGCGCGCTATGTCCATAACGCTTGAACGGATCGTATCATCACCCGTCGCAGCAAGGGCTGCGCGATGCATGTTCGGGTGCACCAGGGCCTCATCACTTGCCCAGAGCCGCGAGCCCATTACGGCCCCTTCCGCTCCTAACATAAGCACCGCTGCGAGTCCGCGTCCGTCTGCAACTCCGCCCGCGGCAACCAGCAACGTATCGGGCGATTTTTTTGCCAGCCAATCCGCCACTTCGGGAACCAGCGTCATGGTTGCGCGGCTTTCACCATGGCCACCTGCTTCGGCCCCCTGAGCCACAATAACATCCGCGCCTGCGTCTGCTGCGGCATTGGCATCCTTGAGGGTTTGCACCTGAGCAATAAGCGGTACCTTCGCCGCGTGTATTTCCTGTGCAAACGGCGCAACGTCACCAAAAGATAGGAATATCGCAGCCGGTTTCGCATCTAGCGCCTGCCCGAGAACCTCAGGGTTTTTCGCAAGTTTCCATGTAATAAAGCCCACACCGACGCGAGCACCATCGGCCGCACGCAACTCCTCTCGTAGCCAGTCCGGATCACCATATGCGCCGCCGATCATTCCGAGCCCACCCGCGCGGGTAATGGCCCCTGCGAGCTTACCTCCTGCGGCGAAGGCCATCGGCGCTCCGATGATCGGCGTCGAGAGATTAAATTTTCGGGTCAGTCGTGTTGCAATTTGCATTGGATCATCCACCCTTTACATTCGGAATACGCCAAATTGGGTCTTTTCAATCGGCGCGTTCAGCGCGGCCTTCAGGCTCAGGAACAACACATCGCGCGTTTTGCGTGGATCAACGATCCCGTCATCCCACAAACGCGCGGACGCATAAAGCGGATGGCTTTGCTCCTCGAACATATCAATTGTCGGCTGCTTGAATGCGGCCTCTTCTTCGGCGCTCCAACTGCCGCCTGCGCGCTCGATTGCATCGCGCTTGACGGTCGCCAGCACCCCCGCCGCCTGCGCGCCGCCCATCACCGAAATGCGGCTATTGGGCCAGCTCCACATAAAGCGTGGCTGATACGCACGACCCGACATTCCATAATTCCCCGCGCCGAAACTGCCGCCTACAACCATGGTGACCTTGGGCACATTCGTTGTGGCCACAGCAGTCACGAGCTTTGCACCATGGCGGGCAATGCCCTCGTTCTCATACTTCTGACCAACCATGAATCCGGTGATATTCTGAAGAAATATCAACGGGATATTTCGCTGCGAGCACAGTTCAACAAAATGCGCGCCCTTTTGTGCCGCTTCGGAAAACAGAACGCCATTGTTCGCGATAATTCCCACGGGGCAGCCCTTAAGGTGCGCAAATCCTGTCACCAAGGTTTCGCCAAATCGTGCCTTGAATTCATCAAACTGGCTATCGTCAACGATCCGCGCAATCACTTCACGAATGTCGTATGGCGTGCGCAGATCGCATGGCACAACAGAGAGAAGTTCCTCTGGATCATAAGCGGGTTCTACTGGCGTTTGCCACTTCACCGTGTCGGGCAAAGATAGGTTCAGATTGCCTACCGCCTGCCTCGCAAGGGCAAGCGCGTGTGCGTCATCCTCTGCCAGATAATCAGCTACGCCAGAAAGGCGCGTATGCACATCTCCACCGCCAAGATCTTCTGCTGTGACAACTTCGCCAGTCGCGGCCTTAACCAAGGGTGGCCCCGCCAGAAAGATCGTGCCCTGCTCCTTAACGATAATGCTCACATCCGCCATTGCGGGTACATATGCGCCGCCAGCCGTACAAGAGCCCATCACAACGGCAATCTGTGGAATGCCCGCGGCGCTCATCCGCGCCTGATTATAGAAAATCCGCCCAAAGTGATCGCGATCGGGGAAAACTTCATCCTGATTGGGAAGGTTCGCACCACCCGAATCCACCAGATACACACAAGGCAGCCGACATTCCGCGGCGATTTCCTGCGCGCGAAGGTGCTTTTTCACCGTCATTGGATAGTATGTGCCGCCCTTCACCGTCGCATCATTACAAACGACCATAACGTCCTGACCGTTCACTTGGCCTACGCCAGCGATCACACCCGCAGCGGGCGCAGCGCCATCATACATCCCATGCGCGGCGGTGGCACCGACCTCAAGAAACGCACTGCCGGGGTCCAGAAGGTTTGCGACCCGCTCACGTGGAAGCATCTTGCCCCGCGAGAGATGTCGTTCGCGCGATTTTTCGCCGCCTCCCTGCGCTGCAGTTCGGGCCGCTTCGTTGATCTGGGCCAGCGCCGCGAGGTGACCTTCGCGGTATTCACGGGCCGTATCCGACGATAGAATGACGTTCGACTTGAGTTTCATAGTCCCTCCGAAAGGCTGGTTAGCCCATCGCTCCCATCATTTCGCGCCCGATCAACATACGGCGAATTTCACTGGTTCCCGCGCCAATTTCCATCAGCTTGGCATCACGGAAGATGCGGCTCACTGCGCTTTCGTTCATAAAGCCGGTGCCGCCCATGGCTTGCACGGCCTGATGCGCGACGGTCATTGCTTCTTCGGACGCGTAAAGCACACAGGCCGCCGCATCCTGTCGGGTGACTTGCCCGCGATCACAGGCCTTGGCCACCTCGTAAACATAGGCGCGTGCGCTGTTCATCTTGGTGTACATATCGGCGATTTTCCCTTGCATGAGCTGGAAATTTCCGACGGGCTCGCCAAATTGTTTCCGTTGAGAAATATAGGGCATGACCTCGTCCAAACAGGCCGCCATAATCCCCGTTCCGATGCCCGAGAGAACAACGCGCTCATAGTCCAGACCACTCATGAGAACACGCACGCCGCGCCCCTCTTCGCCTAGCACGTTCTCGAATGGAACCTCGACATTATCGAAAATCAACTCTGCGGTATTACTTCCGCGCATTCCAAGCTTGTCAAAATGCACCGAAGTCGAGAAACCAGTCATCTCCTTCTCAATCAGGAACGCGGTCATGCCACGGCTCCCTGCATCGGGATCCGTCTTGGCGTAGACGACAAGTGTATCGGCATCTGGACCATTGGTGATCCAGAATTTCGTGCCGTTCAAAGTATAGTAACCGTTCTTCTTTTCAGCGCGCAGCTTCATCGAAACCACGTCCGACCCCGCCCCAGCTTCGGACATTGCCAAGGCGCCGACATGCTCGCCAGAAATAAGCTTGGGCAGATATTTGGCGCGCTGCTCTGGAGTTCCGTTTAGGTTGATCTGGTTAACGCAAAGGTTTGAGTGCGCCCCATAAGAGAGGCTGACGCTGGCGCTGGCGCGGGCGATTTCCTCGACCGCAATCACATGCGCAAGGTACCCCATATCCGCACCGCCGAATTCCTCAGGGACGGTAATTCCGAGCAAGCCCAACTCGCCCATCTCTTTCCACAACTCAGCGGGAAAATCATTGGTCGCGTCGATCTCGGCGGCCATCGGCTTTACGCGATCCTGCGCCCAACGGTGCACCATTTCGCGCAACGCATTTACGTCTTCGCCTAAATCAAACTGCATTGTCGCTGTAAACATGGCCTTCTCCGAATTTATTGAACGCACGTTCATTTAATCGAAGAAAGCGAGTCGCGTCAATCCTATGCTAGCGCAACATCCGCTCTACCAGCGACGGCAGATCGCGATAGTGGTTGAGCATGGCATCCGGCGCGAGGCTATTGACGCTCTCGCCCGAGGGTCCAAACCCGACAAGGACAATCGGCACCCCCGCAGCGCGCGCGGTATCACGGTCGGTCACCGTGTCACCGATGAGCATGGAACGCCCGACCGTGCCGCCTGCCCGCTCAACGGAGGCATGATATGGCGCGACATCGGGCTTGCGTGTAGGCAAAGTATCCGCCCCGATCAACGCATCAAACGCACCACGCACACCCAGCCGTTGCAGCAGCGTTTCGGCAAGTTGTTCAGGCTTGTTCGTGCAGATTGAAACCGCAATATTATCCTTGCGAAGTGCCTCAACCGCGTCCATTGCGCCATCGTATAGGACGGTATGCGTATCAATTTTGCGCCCATATGCCTCGAGAAGGATGGGATACTGTGCATTTACGGCATCCGTAGGATCGTCCAACTTTAGGCGTTCGAACCCGAGCTTCAGCATCGCTCGCCCACCATGAAACGCGGTCAAACTATCCTCAACAGGATCAAGTATCTTCCCATAACCTAATGCGGAAAAACAATAATTCGCAGCAGCAATGAGGTCGGCGCTTGTATCCGCCAATGTGCCGTCCAAATCAAAAACAACACATTTCTTCGTTTCATTTGGCAATTTGTCGCCCATCCCTGTAACACCTTGTAAACGTTTTTGAACCCATACCCCTTGCCCTGACAGCACATAGAGTTAGAACGGGATTTTATTCGGTCCGACCACAACAGAAAAGAAACCAAATGCCAACAGCGCTCATCATCCTCGCCGCCGGAAAGGGCAGCCGCATGAACTCGGACCTCCCCAAGGTTCTTCACAAGATCGGCGGTTCGAGTCTCTTGGCCCATGCTATGCGCGCGGCGGACACCCTTATGCCCCAGCGCGTGGTGGTTGTTGCGGGTCACGAAGCCGAGCAAGTCCGTGCAGAGGCACTCTCGCTTGGGGTTGCGGACATTGCGCTACAGGAAGAACAGCTTGGAACGGGCCATGCCGTTGCACAGGCCAAAGATGTTCTGGCGGACTTTGAAGGTGACGCCATCGTTTTATTCGGTGACACGCCCTTCATCTCTCCGGAAACGCTTGAGAAAATGACCGCCGCGCGCAAAGAGCATGATGTGGTCGTGCTTGGGTTTCATGCTGCGGACCCAGCCCGCTACGGACGTTTTATCACTGACGGCTCGCGCCTTGATCGGATTGTAGAATACAAAGACGCAACCGAGGCCGAGCGCGCGATCAATCTTTGTAATAGCGGCCTGATTGCGGCGGACAGCGAAACGCTGTTTGACCTTCTGGAAGCGGTCAAGAATGACAACGCCTCTGGCGAATACTACCTCCCCGATGTGGTAGAGATTGCCAACAGCCGCGGTCTTTCATCTGGATACGTAACGTGTGACGAAGCTGAAACGCTCGGTATCAATACACGTGCAGAACTGGCAAACGCGGAACGCATTTTCCAAGACACCAAACGTGCCGAAGCGCTGGAGAACGGCGTAACGATGTACGCGCCCGAGACCGTATTTTTCGCAAGCGATACCTTTGTCGGGCGCGATACGGTGATCGAACAGAACGTGGTCTTTGGGCCAGAGGTTACAATTGAATCGGGCGCACTGATCCGTGCGTTTAGCCACCTTGAAGGCTGTCACGTCAGCCGCGACGCCATTATCGGCCCCTACGCTCGTTTGCGCCCAGGCGCAGAAATCGCAGAAGAAGCGCGCGTTGGCAACTTTGTCGAGATCAAGAACGCGATCATTGGCGAGGCCGCAAAGGTCAATCACCTCACATATGTCGGCGATGCGACGGTCGGTGCGCGCAGCAACTTGGGCGCAGGCACGGTGACCTGCAACTATGACGGCGTCATGAAGCACCATACAACCATCGGCAATGATGTGTTTATTGGTTCTTCGACCATGCTCGTTGCACCCGTAAAAATCGGCAACCGCGCGATGACTGCGAGCGGCTCTGTCATCACATCTGACGTCCCTGCCGAAGCTTTGGCAATCGGGCGCGCACGGCAGGAAAACAAGCTAGGCTTGGCCGAGAAGCTCTTTACAAGGCTGCAAGCAATCAAAGAGAAAAAGAAAGCGGGTAAACAGTAATGTGCGGAATTATTGGCGTATTGGGTAATCATGAATCCGCCCCCCTGCTAGTTGAGGCCTTAAAGCGGCTTGAGTATCGCGGATACGACAGCGCAGGGATTGCGACCGTCGATAACGGCGTGCTCGCGCGGCGTCGAGCGGTTGGAAAACTGGTGAACCTTTCGGATGTGTTGGTGCACGAGCCCCTCGCGGGCAAGGCAGGGATCGGCCACACACGTTGGGCCACACACGGTGCGCCAACGGTCGATAACGCACACCCGCATCGCGCAGGTCCGGTTGCGGTTGTTCACAACGGTATTATCGAGAACTTTCAAGATCTAAGACAAGAGCTGACCTCGGCGGGATATAGCTTTTATTCCGACACGGACACTGAAACAGTCGCCCTCCTCACGCAATCATTCATGGATGGCGGTATGGACGCGATTGCGGCGGCCAAGGCGACAATTGCGCGGCTTGAGGGTGCGTTTGGGCTCTGCTTCCTGTTTGAAGGTCACGACGATCTGCTGATTGCAGCACGCAAAGGCTCGCCACTGGCGATTGGCCATGGCGATGGCGAAATGTTCGTTGGCTCAGACGCGATTGCCTTGGCGCCAATGACAGATCAGATTTCGTACCTTGAAGATGGTGACCACGCGATTGTAACCCGCGCAGGCGTTCACATCTTTGATGCAACCGGCACTCCGGTGACACGCCCGATCAAAACCGTTCAACTCGACGCCGCGCGGATCGAGAAAGCTGGCCATAAACACTTCATGGCAAAAGAGATCGCAGAGCAGCCCGTCGTGCTTGCTGATGCGCTCGGCCATTATGTTCAAAACGGCCAGATCAATCTGCCAAAAGAATTGGATTTCACCCAGTTTGACCGCATCACGATGGTGGCCTGTGGTACCGCGTATCTGGCGTGCTTGACCGCAAAATATTGGTTCGAGCAGATCGCTCGCATTCCCGTTGAGGTCGATATCGCAAGCGAGTTCCGCTATCGTGAACCACCCATTGCTGCGCGCACTCTTGCCATCTTTGTTAGCCAATCTGGGGAAACTGCGGACACCATGGCCGCACTGCAATATGTGCGCGGCAAGGCGGATATGACCCTTTCGGTGATCAATGTCACCGAAAGCTCCATGGCGCGGGACAGCGATCTTGCCCTGCCGATTTTGGCAGGCGTTGAAGTCTCTGTTGCATCGACCAAAGCATTCACCTGCCAGCTTGCCCTACTTGGCCTGCTTGCGTTAGATGCTGCAAAACAACGTGGCGCGATTGACGCGGCGCAGCACGACACGCTCCTAGAAAGCCTTCAGAAAATTCCGGGACTGGTAAGCCAATCCCTCGCCATCAGTGATGCGGTACAGCAAGTCGCCCGCAAGATCGCGCAGGCACAGGATATCCTGTTCCTTGGGCGCGGCGCGATGTTCCCGCTTGCGCTTGAAGGCGCACTGAAACTCAAAGAGCTTAGCTATATCCACGCTGAGGGCTATGCGAGTGGCGAGCTAAAACACGGGCCAATTGCCCTGATCGATAACAAGGTTCCCGTTGTGGTTATGGCACCGCGTGATGCGTTGTTCGAGAAAACGATTTCCAACATGCAAGAGGTCATGGCGCGTGGCGGCAAGGTCCTCTTGATTTCCGACGCACAAGGCATCGCCGAAGCAGGAAAGGATGTTTGGGAAACCATAACCATGCCCGAAACGGACGCCGTTTTCGCACCGCTCCTCTATGCTGTGCCCGCGCAGCTTCTGGCGTATCACACGGCTATCGCCAAAGGTACTGACGTCGATCAACCCCGCAACCTAGCCAAATCGGTGACCGTAGAATGAACATAGACACAGCAATGCGCGACCTCTCGGCGCTTGGGAACGAAACCAAGGCCGCAGAGATGCGCGCATATCACAAGGCTGATCGAGAGTATTTGGGGGTCTCAAACCCAGATATCGACACCTGTGTAAAATCATGGCGCGCCGAAATGGATGTGCCAGAACGTGTTGAGCTTGCTCGTGAATTATGGGCAACGAACGGTCACGAAGCCCGCGTAGCCGCTGCGAAGCTCCTTACTCAGGCGCGCTTGCGCCCTGACGAGGATGCTTGGGCGCTTATCGCGAGCTGGGTGCCTGATTTTGACGCTTGGGCGATTGCGGATCATGCGTGCATCGCGGGACAAAAACGCCTTGTCGCGGACCCGACACGCCTTGACGACGTTGAACACTGGATCGATTCAGATCATATGTGGACCCGTCGCGCTGCATTGGTCATCACCCTCCCTTGGACCAAGCAGAACTTTCCGAAACCACAAGAAATCGAAGCCCGCGAACGTGTGCTTGGATGGTGTGAGCGCATGGTTGAGGATAAGGAATGGTTCATTCAGAAAGCTATTTCCTGGTGGCTTCGCGATCTTTCCAAGCATGATGTGCCACGTGCGCAAGGGTTCCTGAACGAACACGGCCCGCGCCTAAAACCCTTCGCCCAGAAAGAGGCGGCGCGCCATATGCGGGACTATACCGTTCCGCCGCCGCCCGTCGAGACCTAGGCTTCGCGCAGCGCCCGTCGCATGATTTTGCCCGTCGCCGTCATCGGCAAGGCGTCAATCGCAACAACCGACCGTGGCGCAACGTGGGGGCTTATACGCTGTTTGACGAGGGTGATCAGCTCTTTCTCAAGGCCATCCCATGCCGCCCCCTCGCGCAGAACAACGAAGGCTTTGACCGCTTCGGTGCGGATCGGATCAGGCACCCCGATGACCGCCGCCATTGCCACGGCGGGATGCGAGGCAAGACAATTCTCAATCTCGCTCGGTCCGATGCGATAGCCCGCCGAAGTAATGACATCATCATCGCGCGACGAGAATTGAAAGAAGCCATCCGCATCGCAACTGCCCAGGTCCCCCGTTCGGAGCCAATCCCCCACGAACTTCTTGGCGGTCTCCTCGGGCTTGTTCCAATACCTGAGAAACATGCCGACATCGGGCGCCCGAATAGCGATCTCACCGATTTCTCCTGCGGGCAATCGCCGCCCTTCTGCGTCGATGATCGCCACCTCATGTCCGGGAACCGCACGCCCCATAAAGCCGGGTCGATGTGTATCCAGAGACTTTGCAGAGCACACAACGAGGTTACATTCTGTCTGGCCGTAAAGTTCGTTCACCGGCGCGCCGAGCGTATCCTCAGCCCAATTTAACAAATCCGCGCCAAGACTCTCGCCCCCCGAACTGATCGTGCGGATATTCACGTCCTCAGGAACCATCGTACCACGCATGAGCTTGAGTGCGGTTGGCGGCATGAACAGGTTCCGAATTTTGTATTTCGCGATCAAGTCATAAGCGTCGACGGGATCGAACTTCCGCATTCGGCGCGAGATGAGCGGCACACCATAGAACAAACATGGCATCGCCATATCCATCAGGCCACCGATCCAAGCCCAATCAGCGGGTGTCCAACCGCAATCGCCGTCTTGCGGGAAGCCCTGATGATGCAATTCAATCGCTGGAAGGTGCCCATAGAGGAACCCATGCCCGTGCAGCACCCCCTTTGGGTCACCTGTTGTACCAGACGTATAAATGAGCACCGCGGGCGTTTCTGGCGTTGTTTTGACTGGCGTGAAGTTATCGCTTGCCGGCTCAATCGCTTGCCAAAGGGACTCTGCGCTATCTTTGGTTTCCCCCGTTGTGAAAATGGTCTGGAGCGCGGGAAGTTCAGGCTTGATATTGTTCAGCTTTGCAAGGTTCTCGGCGTCTGTCACGACGACCGCAGCACCACTATCAGCAAGACGATACCTAAGTGCGTCCTCGCCAAACAACGTGAACAACGGAAGCACGATCGCCCCCAGTTTGTATGCAGCAAAATGCGCAAGCAAAACTGCGGGGCCTTGCGGCAATAAAACTGCGACGCGGTCCCCCGCGACGACCCCACGCGACCGAAGTGCATTGGCCAAGCGGTTCGACATCTGCATGAATTGTGCGTAACTCCAGCGCTCCTCCTCGCCATTCTCATGCACGTGAATAACCGCGGTTTGGTCTGGGAAATTACGCGCCCAATCGTCACAACACACTTCGGCGATGTTAAGATCGGCGGGCACATTCCATTGGAAGCCCTCCCGAAGGTTATCCCATGTTTGGCCCGCTGAATTGACCTGCTCAAGTAAACGCCGCTGCATGTTCTCTCCTGCAATTTATTTGAACATGCGTTCAATACACAGGATGCGGATTCCCGCGTCAATTCCTTTTCACTCGCGGACTTGTGGTGCAGGAATTGAGAATCGCGCTTGCCCCACTGCCCTATGGCGCCTAGGCTTGGGTTATGAACACACCCCTGATTGATCCATATCTGCGCCCGATTACGTATCTGCGCCTTTCTGTTACGGACCGTTGCGATTTCCGTTGCGTATATTGCATGTCCGAGGTGATGAATTTCCTCCCCAAAAAGGAACTTCTGACACTTGAAGAATTGGATCGGCTGTCCTCTGCGTTCATTGACCTTGGCGTTCGGAAACTTCGGATTACTGGGGGCGAACCGTTGGTGCGGCGCGGGATCATGGGATATTTTGAGGCCATGTCACGTCACCTCAAGAGCGGCGCGCTTGATGAGTTAACGCTTACAACGAACGGCTCGCAACTGTCCAAATATGCGGATGAACTCGCGCGTTATGGCGTGAAACGTATCAACATCTCACTTGATACACTTGACGAAAAGAAATTCGCCGAAATCACCCGTTGGGGCCGTTTGAATCAGGTTCTAGAAGGAATTGAGGCGGCCCTGACTGCGGGCCTAAAGGTGAAGTTGAATACCGTCGCCCTGAAAGGCTTCAACGAGGATGAATTGTTCACCCTCACCGAGTTCTGCGCGGCGCGCGAGATGGATTTGACCTTCATCGAGGTCATGCCGATGGGAGATATCGGCGAGGAAAACCGGATTGGTCAGTATTGGTCGCTTGAAGAATTGCGCGCGACCCTTGGCACGAAATACACGCTTGCGGATTTGCCGGATCGAACTGGTGGCCCTGCGCGCTATGTGCGTCTTGGAGAAACCCGTCAGCGCATTGGTTTTATCACCCCCCTAAGCCACAATTTCTGTGAAAGCTGCAATCGGGTCCGCGTGACATGCACTGGTGAAATTTTCACTTGCTTGGGCCAAGAAGGCAAGTCCGACCTTCGGGCACCTTTGCGTGCGAGCGAGAGCAACGACGCCCTTCTCGACGCAATCCGCGCGGCGATTGCCCTCAAGCCCAAGGGCCATGATTTCGACTATTCTCGCCAAGAACTCGGCGGCCAGATGAGCCGACACATGAGCCATACCGGCGGTTAAATCATCGTTAAGACGCACGACGTGCAATGTGCTATACTTGGCTCCACCGTTACCCCAAAGCATAGGAGTATGCGCATGGGCGACCAAGACAAAAAGTTCGATGGATCAATTCCCGACATTTATGACGAGTACCTCGTACCGCTCATCTTTGAGGGATTTGCCCAAGATATGGCATCACGCGTTGCGGCATTGCGCCCACAGCGCGTACTCGAAACTGCGGCTGGCAGCGGTGTGGTGCCGCGCACCCTCGCCCCGCTTCTTGCGGCAGGCGCAGAATATCACGTAACCGACCTTAACCCGCCAATGCTTGAGCGCGCCAAATCTAAACAGCCCGCGCGCGAGAACCTATTATGGCAACAGGCCGATGCGCTTGATCTACCCTTTCAGGACAATAGCTTCGATGTTGTCTGCTGCCAGTTCGGAGCGATGTTCTTTCCCAACAAACAGCAAGGTTACAGCGAAGCGCTGCGTGTACTGAATGATAGCGGCGTGTTTATCTTTAGCGTTTGGGATGACATCGAGGAAAATGAATTCGCGGATAGCGTGACCGAAACGGCTGGGCGTTTCTTCCCTGACGATCCCCCGCTGTTTCTCCGCCGTACACCGCATGGTTTTGGCGATACCAACATAATCGAAAATGATCTGCGAGCGGTGGGATTTAGTGAGATTGACGTTCATACCCTCACCAAGCAAAGTCACGCGTCAAGCGGCCAAGAACCCGCAATCGCTTTTTGCCAAGGCACACCGCTGAGAGGTGAAATAGAGGAGCGAGACGCGACGCTACTCGAAAAGATAACCAAGCAAGCCGCAACCGATATCGAAGCAAAGTTCGGTAGTGGCCCTGTCTCTGGAAAAATACAGGGGCATGTTATTGTCGCCTATAAATAACACGCCCCGATTTTAACCTTTTGCTCTGCGACTAGGCGGCAGGCATACGGCTTTCGACCATCTCGACCCACCAGCTACACCCCGCAGGGATCGCATTGTCATCGAAGTTGTACTTTGGATGGTGAACCGCTGCCGTATCGCCGTTACCCACGAGAATATAGGCGCCGGGGCGCTCTTCGAGCATATAAGCAAAGTCCTCTCCGCCCATCACGAGAGGCGCATCGGCACAGGAGCCAGCAACCTTTTCGGCGGCCTTTACGGCATACTCTGTCTCGGTCTCGTGATTAACCATTACGGGGTAGCCACGCATGTAATTTACCTCTGCAGTGCCGCCCATGGCCTGCGCCGTGAGCGGTGCGATCACCTTGATGCGCTCCTCTGCTAGGTCGCGCACATCTTCGGAAAGTGTGCGAACGGTCCCTTTGATATGGACCTTTTGTGGGATCACGTTAAAGGCTTTGCTCTCTGTTTCAAAACTTGTGACCGAAACCACAACTTGCTGAACAGGATCAACGTTACGGCTCGCGATGGTTTGCAATGCCAGAACAATCTGGCTGGCAATGACGGTCGTATCGACCACCTCTTGCGGCTTGGCGGCGTGCCCGCCTTTGCCTTCGACAAACAGTTCAAACTGATCGGTTGCCGCAAAGAACGCACCCGGACGGATCGCGAAACTCCCGAGGGGATGGCCGGGCCAGTTGTGCATACCATAGACTTCTTGGATGTTCCAACGCTCCATCATGCCGTCTTCGCACATCTCACGGCCACCGCCGCCGCCCTCTTCGGCGGGCTGAAAAATTACGACCGTGGTGCCGTCAAAGTTTCGGGTTTCACAGAGGTACTTTGCCGCTCCGAGCAGCATCGCCGTGTGCCCATCGTGACCACAGGCGTGCATCGCTCCGGGGGTTTCGCTTGCGTACTCAAGGCCAGTATCCTCAAGGATCGGAAGCGCATCCATATCTGCACGCAAACCGACGACACGACCATTGCTGTCTGATTTGCCCTTAATCACACCAACAACGCCCGTGCGCCCAATACCTTCGACCACTTCGTCACACCCGAATGCGCGCAGAAGTTCCGCCACCCGCGCCGAGGTGCGATGTGTTTCGAAAAGGATCTCTGGGTGCGCATGGAAATCGCGTCGCCACTCTGTGATTTCTGTTAAAAGCTCAGAAAAACGGTTCTTTACGGGCATTTCTTAATCCTGTTCCAGTTGTTTGATTAGCCGCTTAAGGAAGGCTTCGCCTGCCTCTAGCTGACTGATTTCGATAAATTCGTTTGGCTGGTGCGCTTGGGCAATATCGCCGGGACCACACACCACAACAGAGTGTCCGCCCTCCTGAAATTGCCCACCCTCAGTGGCATACGACACCACATGATTGGCATTATCCCCCGTCAAACTACGGGCGAGGTTTTCGGCAACTCCGTCCCGCTCAGGCGCCAGCGGAGGCACGTTAAAAACCTCGCTCAGGTCGATGCCGCACTCAGGATGTATCGCCTTCATTTTGGCTTCTATCTCGGCGACCTTATTGTGCAGTTCTGTTTCCCAATGGCTTGTTGTCTCTCCGGGAACAACGCGGAAGGATATATCAAAATGACAATCTTTAGCGGTGATATTGTGCGCCGTGCCGCCGCTGATCTGTCCAACGTGGATAGTTGTGTATGGTGGGACAAAATCGGCCACAAGGGCGTTGGCTTGCTCACGCGCCATACGGGCATTTTCGGCATGCGCCCATTGAATGAGTTCCGCGCCATACATTACCGCAGAAACGCCTGTATCCAGCACAGAGCTATGAACCTCATACCCGCGCACATGGACGTCAAAGCCGATCATTCCCTTATGGCCCGTGACGACCTTCATCATTGAAGGCTCCCCCACGATTGCCGCCTGCGCTTTGGGGAGAGCAGCCATAGCAGAAATCATCGGAGGGGCGCCAACGCACCCAACCTCTTCATCATACGACAACGCAATTTGAAGTGGGCGTTTCAGGTTTGCAGCAAGAGCCTGCGGCACTGCCCAGAGAGCGAGCGCGTCAAACCCCTTCATGTCCGCAGTACCACGTCCGTAAAGACGGCCATTACGTTCAACGACTTCAAACGGATCAGTATCCCATGCCTGCCCCTCGGCTGGAACAACATCGGTATGCCCCGAAAGGATGATACCGCCCTCGACCTCGGGGCCAATATTGGCAAAGAGCGACGCCTTGGTTCCCGTCTCGTCATAAACACGCGTCGAGGTAACGCCATGCCCCGCGAGATAGGACTCGACCCAAGCTATCAACTCAAGATTTGAATTGGCGCTCACCGTATTGAAACTCACCAGTTTCTCAAGGATCGCGCGCGACGAGAGGGATTCACCCATCGGAAGGCCTCACATTAGCATACCTCGATAAGGCGCTATGAATTAAGAACAAAATGCCCTTTTGACACTTCGGTATAAGTCGAAGGTTCGGGAGTGTAGTCTTTGGGGAAAATCGGCGACGGGATTGGCTTGAAAGACAAGTCCGAGCGGATTTTCTTTTTGCGTGGATCGGCGACCGGCACCGCCAACATAAGCGAGCGTGTGTAGCTGTGCTGGGGGTTTTCGAACACCTGCTGGCGCGGGCCAATTTCAACAATCCGCCCCAGATACATCACCGCAGTTTGGTGGCTGACGCGCTCAACGACGGCCATGTCGTGGCTGATAAACAGCATCGCGATCCCTAGGTCGGCCTGAAGTTCCATCAACAGATTAAGCACCTGCGCTTGAACAGAAACGTCCAGCGCCGAAACGGCCTCGTCCGCGACAACGAGCTTGGGGTTCAAAGCAAGCGCGCGCGCAATCGCGATCCGCTGCCGTTGACCACCAGAAAGCTCGTGCGGATAGCGCTTGAGAAAACTACGTGGCAATTCAACACGATCAAACAGACTCGCAACCCGATCCGCAACTTCGCTCCCGCTGGCGAGATTGTAATTCCGGATTGGTTCGGCCACCTGATCAATCAAACGCACCTGCGGGTTCAAAGAGGCAAATGGGTCCTGAAACACCATCTGCATATCACGCCGCGCTTTGCGCAGAGCATTATGATCGAGTCCCAGAATATCGACGCCATCCAGATTTACTTCGCCACTATGCGGCTCCACCAATCGCAAGATAGACCGACCGCAAGAGGATTTACCGCAACCACTCTCGCCCACAAGCGACAGTGTCTCGCCTGGATTGAGCGAAAAGGATACATCTTCAACCGCATGAACATTCGCCACAGTGCGCCGCATGACGCCCTTTTTCACCGGAAAGCGTGTGGTCAGGTTCTTAACCGTCAGCAGCGGCTCGACGTGGTCGGGGGCCGTGGCCAGTTTGGCCTTCGCTTTGGCGACAACCGCCGCGTATTTATCTTCATCACCAAGGATGCGCATCGGTTCTGGCGCGGGCTTGCCCTTCATTTCGCCGAGCTTTGGCACCGCCGCCAACAAGGCCTTAGTATAGTGATGTTGCGGGTCTTCGAAGATTTGCTCGACCGTGCCCTCTTCCATCATATTACCGCGATACATCACGATCACGCGGTCGGCCATTTGCGCCACAACCGCCATATCATGCGTGATAAACAGAACCGCGGTGCCGTGCTCACGCTTGAGACGATCAATCAGCGCCAATATCTCGGCCTGAATTGTTACGTCCAGCGCAGTTGTCGGCTCGTCACAGATGAGCAACCGCGGCTCGCAGGCCATCGCCATCGCAATCACAACACGCTGGCGCATTCCGCCCGAAAGTTCGTGGGGATATTGCGTCATGCGGCTTTCCGGCTCTGGAATCCGCACATCACGAAGCAAATCGATGGCCCGGGCGCGTGCTTGGGCTTTGGACATCTTCTTGTGAAGGATGAGCCCCTCAGTCAACTGCCGACCGATGGTAAAGACGGGATTAAGCGATGTCATCGGCTCTTGAAAAATCATACCGATTTCATTGCCCCGAATGTCACGCATCTTGTTTGCGTCCATCTTGGCAAGGTCGGTTTTTCCCGCATCGCCGCGATCAAATGTCATCGAGCCCTTGGCGATCTCGCCACCGCCGAACTCCACCAGTCGCATGATCGAGAGCGACGAAACCGACTTTCCCGATCCCGATTCGCCGACGACACAGAGTGTCTCTCCGGGGTTGATGGTGAAAGATATGTCCTCCACCCCAACAACGATTCCGCTATTTGTTTCAAACTCTACGCGAAGATTCTTAATGTCGATAAGGGGCTGATCTAGCATGGCTCGTCTCTTGGGGGACTATGTTGGCTGATACGCTAGTCCTCGGGGCGTCGCAAAGTCAAACCCCTTTAAATTGCATCCAATTCGCCCAAGATACGCTACGAAATACCGACACTTTACATCATAACACCTCAATTTTTACTCATATCGACACGCAAAACGTGCACTATGACGAAATCTGCGTTCACGCCGGCCTGATTACTCGTAACGGAAGCTTGATTTTTTTTTGGAATTAGCCTGAACTGACCGCTATCGGACCCTTCAGGAGTGAGTCGAAAATATCGTGAAAAGCGAACTGACAATTCCGACGAATGAAATGATTGAAAAAAATCACTGGGACAAACTCAGTGAATCGCACGTCCGAAATTTCCAATAAGGAGAGAAGTATGAAGTTGAAATCTGCCCTGATGGGCGCAGCAGCGGCATTTGCAATGGCCCCAATGGCTATGGCGGAGCGCGGAGCTGACGGCCACGTAAACATCATCTATTGGCAAGCGCCATCGATCATGAACCCCTACCTTTCTGGCGGTACTAAGGATCTTGAGGCGTCCAGCTTGGTGATTGAACCACTCGCTCGCTATAACGAAACTGGCGCGATGGTACCTTGGCTCGCAGAGAGCGTCCCAACAGTTGAGAACGGTGGCGTTTCCGAGGACCTCACAACAATCACATGGAAACTCAAGCCCGGCCTTCTGTGGTCTGATGGCACCCCTCTTACTTCCGAAGATGTGAAATTCAGCTGGGAATACTGTACTGCTGAAGGCGGCGGCTGTGCGCAGTCCGAGAAATACAACGATGTTGTTTCCGTCGAGACTCCTGATGAATTGACTGCGGTTGTGACTTTTGGTTTGGCCAAGCCATTCCCATACGGTCCTTTCGTAGGCGCGCAGGCTCCGATCATTCAGAAAGCACAGTTTGCTGAGTGCTTGGGCCCCAAAGCACCAGAATGTACAGAGGCCAACTTCAACCCGATCGGCACTGGCCCGTTTACGGTCACAGAATTCCGCCCGAACGACGTGGTATCGCTTGAAGCGAACCCGAACTACCGCGACCCTGCGAAACCCGCATTTGCGACAGCGACCCTAAAGGGTGGCGGCGATGCGACTGCGGCTGGCCGTTCTGTTCTCGAGACTGGCGAGTTTGACTACGCTTGGAACCTACAGCTTGCACCTGATGTGCTTGCGAGCATGGAAGCCAAGGGCAAAGGCAAGATCGTCTCTGGCTTTGGTACATTGGTTGAGCGCATCATGGTCAACCAAACCGATCCTTCCGCAGAACTCGGCGATGAGCGCGGTACAAAGGCACATCCGCATCCGTTCCTAACCGACATCAACGTGCGGAAAGCGCTTTCCATGGCGATTGACCGCGAGTTGCTCACCGAAATCGGATACGGCGCAGCGGGTCGTCCGACCTGTAACGTGCTTCCGGCACCTGAAATCTATGCATCGACTGCGAACGACGCGTGTCTTGTTCAAGACATCGCAGGCGCAAACGATGTGCTTGAGGCTGCTGGCTGGGTCAAAGGAAGCGACGGTATCCGCGCCAAAGATGGCGTGCGTCTGTCCATGCTTTACCAAACATCCACCAACGCTGTTCGTCAGGACTTCCAAGCTCTGATCAAACAGTGGTGGAGCGAAATCGGCGTTGAAACCGAACTTCGTAACATTGACGCGTCTGTGTTCTTTGGCGGCGACCCCGGTTCGCCTGATACGTTCCAGAAGTTCTTTGCTGACGTAGAAATGTACGCCAACAACTTCGACGGCACAGACCCAGAGTCCTATATGGCAAACTGGGAATGTAAGCAGGCTCCAAGCCCTGAAAACCAGTGGCAAGGCAACAACATGCCGCGTTTCTGCTCTGAAGAGTACGACGCGCTTGTTGCGAAAATGGCTGTGACTGGCGACATCAACGACCGCGCGGAAATGGCCAAAGCCATGAACGATATGTTGATGCAAGAATATGTCATTATCCCGCTGGTGGATCGTGGCCGTGTATCTGCGCACTCCAACACTCTTGGCGGTGTGATCCTGAATACTTGGGACAGTGAGCTGTGGAATGCAGCCGACTGGCACCGCGAGTAAGCATATGCGAAATTGGGCGCCCCTTCGGGGGCGTCCTCTTTCTCTCATAATCATAAAAACATAGCCGATAAAAACCGGCAGGGATTTTCCGTATGCTGACTTTCACTATTCGCAGGCTTTTGATTGCGATCCCTACCCTTATCATCATTTCCCTAGCGATCTTCCTGCTTCTGGAACTTGCGCCGGGCGACCCGATGGCCGCGGTCCCGCTGACCGTTCCTCCAGAAGTCAAAGCGCAAATGCGCGAGGCCCTTGGCCTTGGACAGCCCATACCTGTGCGCTTTGTGAAATGGCTCTATCAATTCTACGTTGTCGAACCACTCTATCTCTTTGACGCTATCTTTGGCACTTCGGTTGCCGAAGGCATGCCCCGTATCATTAGCTGGCAATGGCGTTCTTCCGTGATGGAAGTAGTCGCTCAGCGCATCCCCCAGACCCTTTGGGTTGTCGGGCTTTCCTATGTATTGGGCACGCTAATCGCACTCCCTATCGGGGTAATTTCGGCCTATCGCCAGTACTCTATCTTTGACCAGATCGGGACATTCGTTTCGATGATCGGCTTCTCGGTACCGACATTCTTTACGGGCGTATTGCTGATCGTCATCTTCTCGGTTCAGCTAAACTGGTTCCCCTCGATCTATGACACGACCCACAGGGTCACGGATTGGTCCTCGTTCGTGTTCCAGATTAAACAGATGATCATGCCAGTATTTGTGCTCGCGCTTTATAATGCAGCCCAGATCAGCCGCTTCATGCGTGCTTCGATGCTGGATAACCTCAATCAGGACTATGTGCGCACCGCCCGTGCCAAAGGTTTGGGCGAGAAAACAGTCGTCCTTGTGCACGTGCTTCGCAACTCGATGATCCCAGTGGTCACGGTGATTGCCCTCGGCATTCCGACGGTATTTTCGGGCGCCATTATCACCGAGCAGGTTTTCAAGGTGAATGGTCTTGGGCAGTTGCTCATCACAGCTATTCAGGCCAACGATCTTCCGACAGTGCAAACACTGACCGTGATTTTCGCGATCCTGATTATCCTCTTCAACCTTATTGCAGATGTTCTTTATGGCATTCTCGACCCAAGGATCCGTTATGACTAAGACAGCTGTACATTCAAACGATATCGTTGATCAGGAAGCACCGCGCAGCCAATGGTGGGACGTCTGGGATCAGTTCAAAACCCACAAGGGCGCGATGATCGGACTGTTCTTCTTTACGGTTATCCTGTTGTTTGTGACGATTGGGCCGTGGCTCTGGCCGATTGATCCCACGTTCATCGACATCCGCGCGCGCAATCAAACGCCAAGTTTTGCGCATCCCTTCGGCACCGACCAGCTTGGGCGCGATACCTTTGCGCGTATGATGGCCGGTGGGCAGGTTTCGATGGCAGTGGGCCTTACAGCGATGGGTATTTCGCTGCTACTTGGCACGTTTGTCGGGGTAATTGCGGGCTATTTCAAACGGCTAGACGGCCCGCTGATGCGTCTGACCGATCTATTCCTTGCGTTGCCGCTTTTGCCTCTGTTGCTCGTGATCATCATGCTGTTTCGGGATCGGCTTAGCTCGATCTTCGGACCAGAGGGTGGCATCTTTGTACTGATGGTTTTTGCCATTGGCGTAACGAGCTGGATGCAAGCGGCACGGATCGTGCGCGGCGATGTTCTGGCACTTAAGGAGCGGGAGTTTGTTCTGGCGGCCCATTCAATTGGAACATCGCCGCCCAAGATGATCTCTCGGCATATCCTTCCAAACGTTATGTCTCCGATCATGGTGTCTGCGACCCTCGGGATTGCGAACGCAATTATCACCGAAAGCGCGCTATCCTTCCTCGGTCTCGGGTTCCCGCCCGATTTCCCAACTTGGGGGCGGCTGTTGTTTGATGGAGTTGATTATCTGCAGCAATACCCCGAGCGCGTCTTGTGGCCGGGTGCCGCAATTTCGTTGACAGTGCTTGCGGTTAACTATGTGGGCGATGGCCTGCGCGACGCACTGGATCCGCGCATTCGCGGGCGGTAAACATGACGGCGCGGGGAGCAATTCCCGCGCCAATTTCTTGTGTGCTACTTCTTATTCGCGCCGGATATGCGCGACTTAATACGCCGCATGACGCTCCACACTCCGAGTACGACAAACGGCACAAGGATGGCTGTGAGCCAGACCTTATCAATGCCCGCATGCTTGGCGAAGGGTGATAGCACATAGGTCAAAAGGTTCACGCCGTAATAACTCACCGCCACGACCGAGAGCCCCTCAACTGTTTCTTGCAATCGCAGTTGTAGATCAGCGCGGCGGTCCATACTGCGAAGGATCGCTTGGTTCTGAGCGCTACGTACAACGTCAACGCGGGTACGCAATAACTCCCCTGCCCTCAACGCGCGGTCCGACATACTTTGCAGCAGGCGCGAGGCGGCCTTGGTTGTTCGCATCGCAGGATCGAACCGCCGCATCATGAACTCTGCGAAGGTTTGCCGCCCCAAGAAGCGCTCCTCCCGAAGGACGGAAATCCGTTGGTTAACAATCGCGCCATAGGCAATCGTCGCACCAAAACGATAGCTCACGTCCGCCGTTTGCTTCTCAAACCATGCGGCAAGCTTCATCAACTCCGCTAGAGTTTCCTCAGCGGGGGCATCCTGTTCGGACATCCGTCGGACAAGCTCTGCAAGCTCTTCATCCTTTACGCCCAAATCGCGCATCAACACTTGCGCCCGAAGATAGCCCAATAGCGCTGCGGTCTTGTATGTTTCAATCTCGCAGATACGTTGCAGAATGCGCCCGACCCGCTGCATTCCGACATCCTTCTGCACGAACAGCGCATAGCGGACGTGGCCGCCTTCATCTATGCGGAAATCCGAAGCCATCACAGCCGCGTGGTCCAGCACGTGACTGACGGCAAGGCTTTCTGGCACGAACCACTCGGCGAGGCATTCTGTTACCTTCTCGATTTCTGGCATATGAGCGACGTGGATCAGGCCCGATGTGATCCGCTCTCCGGGGGCTTCGGCCAACCAATCTTGTGGAAAGACATCAAACGCTTTGAACTCAAAGGGCTTCGTGGCACTCCCCTTAGTGATGATCGTATAGGTCACAAACTCGCTGTGACTTTCCCATCTAAGTTGGTGGCGGCCGATCGTACCAAAATAATGAGGAGCGTCAGGAGTAGGATGCGCTGCCCCGTAGCGGTCAAGCAGCGCGATCAGATGTTCGTGTTCCCGCCCCATGTCGCGCGTTTGCGAAGCGCCCGTCAATAACGTCAGGAATGCCACCTGTGCAGGCGCCTCGAACGCGGGGAATGGTCGCGCATGAAGTGCATTCGATAGCTGAAACCGTTGAGGGTGATCCTTGAGGGGCGACATAGTTTCTCCTGTTCGAGTTACTATTCATCTAAAGGTGTGCAAGACACCAAACAAGAAAAATATTCATCCCTTTCAATGCCTTATAGGTACACAACGGTATACCACACCCTCCTAAAACGCAAAACACCCCACGAGAAATCGCGGGGCGCATTGTATTCTAGAGTAGGCAGAGCCTAGTCGATCATCGTCAAAAGCTGATCCAGTGACGCCTTGGCATCACCATAGAACATCCGCGTATTTTCCTTATAGAACAGCGGGTTCTCGATACCGGAGTAACCAGTTCCCTGACCGCGCTTGGACACGAAGACCTGCTTGGCTTTCCAGCACTCGAGAACGGGCATCCCAGCAATAGGGCTGTTGGGGTCTTCTTGTGCGGCGGGGTTCACGATGTCGTTTGATCCGATCACAATTGCCACGTCGGTGGTCGGGAAATCGTCGTTGATTTCATCCATCTCCATGACAATGTCATACGGAACTTTGGCCTCTGCCAAGAGCACATTCATGTGTCCCGGCAAACGACCAGCCACTGGGTGGATCGCGAAACGCACGTTCTTGCCCTTAGCCCGCAAGCGTTTGGTAAGTTCGGACACGGATTGCTGTGCCTGAGCTACGGCCATACCGTAACCTGGGATGATTATAACGCTGTCCGCTTCATCAAGCGCCGTGGCAACACCGTCTGCATCTATGGCAATCTGCTCGCCTTCGACTTCCATCGCAGGCCCCGTAGAGCCACCAAAGCCCCCGAGAATAACCGAGACAAAGCTGCGGTTCATCGCCTTACACATGATGTAACTCAAGATCGCACCCGAGGAACCAACCAAGGCACCCGTGACAATCAAGAGATCGTTGCTGAGCGAGAAACCAATCGCTGCCGCAGCCCAACCAGAATAGCTGTTGAGCATCGAAACAACTACAGGCATGTCCGCGCCGCCGATCCCCATGATGAGGTGGTAACCGATAAACAGCGCCGCCAAGGTCATAAGGAACAATGGCAGGAAGCCACCAGTGTTAAAGTACCAGACCAAGCAAAGCAGCGAAATCGCAGCGGCACCCGCGTTCAGCATATGACCGCCCGGAAGCTTTTTCGCCGCAGAATCCACTTTGCCAGCAAGTTTACCATAAGCAATTACGGAACCCGTAAAGGTGATCGCACCGATAAAGATACCAAGGAACAGTTCCACCCGAAGGATCGCGACCTCAACACCCGTTTTGTGCGCCAATAGGCCCGCAAAACCGTCAAGCCCATGCTTCGCTGCTTCGTCCATGCCCAAGACACGGCCAAGCTCAATATGCGCAACATAGCCGACGAAGACCGCCGCCAAACCAACCAGCGAGTGCATAGCCGCCACAAGTTGCGGCATTTCCGTCATTTGAACGCGGGTTGCTACGACATAGCCAATCGCGCCGCCAGCAACGATCAACAAGACCGACAGCGGCCAAAGCCCTGCACCCGGCCCGATAAGCGTTGCGAATACGGCGAGCGCCATACCGGCAATGCCATACCAAACAGCTCGTTTAGCGCTCTCTTGGCCCGACAATCCACCGAGGGACAAGATGAAGAGTACCGCGGCGACAACATATGCCGCAGTTGTAAATCCATAATCCATTGATCTGCCCCTTTAAGATTTCTGGAACATGGCAAGCATGCGCCGTGTGACGAGGAAACCGCCGAAAATGTTGATCGCAGCCATAAAGACCGAAAGCGCGGCGAGAATGACCACAAGGAAGCTACTTGACCCAATCTGCATCAGAGCTCCGAGAATAATGATCGACGAAATCGCGTTCGTCACCGCCATCAAAGGCGTGTGAAGCGAGTGCGCGACATTCCAGATCACTTGGAAGCCAACAAAGACAGCCAGAACGAACACGATAAAGTGCTGCATGAAGCTCGCGGGGGCCACAAGGCCAACCCCGAGCAAGAGAGCAGCACCGACACCCAACAGTGTAACCTGCTGTTTTGTCTGCGCTTTGAACGCTGCAACTTCTGCGGCGCGCTTTTCTTCGGCCGTCAATTCGGGCGCCGCCGCTTTGGGCTTTTGCGCTGCGATTGCGGCCACCTTTGGGGGCGGCGGCGGGAAGGTGATCTCATTTTCAAAGGTCACAGTTGCGCCACGGATCACGTCGTCTTCCATGTTGTGCACGATCTTACCGTCTTTTTCAGGGGTTAGATCGGTCATCATGTGACGGATGTTTGTTGCATAAAGCGTCGATGCCTGGGCGGCCATACGGCTTGGGAAATCTGTGTAACCAATGATGGTCACGCCGTTCTTGGTGACGATCTTTTCATCTGCTACTGTCAGTTTACAGTTACCGCCCTTTTCGGCCGCAAGGTCCACGATAACGGAACCAGGCTTCATCGCTGCGACCATGTCTTCGGTCCAAAGCTCTGGCGCTTCGCGGTTCGGGATCAAGGCCGTTGTAATAACGATATCAATCTCTGGGGCCAACTCGCGGAACTTTGCTAGCTGCGCTTCGCGGAACTCGGGGCTTGAGACAGAAGCATAACCGCCCGTTGCGGCACCGTCTTGTTGCTCTTCTTCAAAATCAAGGAAAACAAACTCGGCGCCCATGGATTCAACCTGCTCGGCCACTTCCGGACGCACGTCAAACGCATAAGTTACGGCACCAAGGCTCGTTGCTGTACCAATTGCAGCAAGACCAGCCACACCTGCACCAACAACTAGAACCTTCGCCGGCGGCACTTTACCCGCCGCAGTGATCTGACCGGTAAAGAAACGGCCAAAGTTGTTACCCGCTTCGATAACCGCACGATAACCGGCAATATTGGCCATCGAGGACAAAGCGTCCATCTTCTGGGCGCGTGAGATGCGCGGCACCATTTCCATGGCTATCACATTCGCGCCTTGGGCGCGTGCTGCTTCCATACCCTCGGCATTGCCCGCAGGATTGAAGAAAGAAATCAGCGTTTGACCCGACGTCAGTCGCTTGGTTTCTGTCGCGTTGGGTTGCCGAACTTTGGCGATAATGTCACAAGCCTTAAAAAGCGCGGCAGCCGTTTTAATGATTTCGACGCCTGCCTCTTTATAGGCGGCATCGTCAAAACCAGCGGCCTTACCCGCACCGGTCTCAATCGCGCATTCGTAACCCAATTTCTGTAATTGGAGAGCGCTTTCCGGTGTCATCGCAACGCGTGACTCTCCTTCAAATATCTCCTTCGGTGCTCCGATTTTCACAGCACATATCCCCTTTCTCTCATCAACCCCCATATACCAAGTATTGGGGTGCCGTTTCTCATAGCTTGCAGATGTCGTTTACTCAACCACCGTGCAGAGCTTTAGCGCTAACAAGGCCTCGAATTCATTGGATTTGTGCGCTGGAAGCACACCTATTTTAGAGGGTTTGCACAAAAAATAGTCAGCGGATTTTGGGGTGATTTATACTCGCGATCAGTGATATATGGTCTGACCAAAACAACCTAATAAGGCTGCAAGACAGCGTAGTTCAATACCGCCTCCCTCATCCCCCACATCTCCACTTACTATATATTTATTAATATGTTACCAATAAAACCCAACCAAACGAAGCAGATCAAGAAGATCCCGTCCGAAACCATCACCCATCAAAAATTCGTCCCATAATTCTCGGCGACATAAAGCCCCTCTTTAGCGCCGTATTTCCAACGGCCACTCAAACGTTGAGCCACTCTAGTCCATTTACTCGAAAAAATTCAGATGTAGTCATAACAAATCTAGCTTGACCTGTGATCTGAGCTTCGATTTGATCGGCTTCCTAACAACACCATGAGTATCGAGATGTTGATTTACCGCAGATTTTCCAAAGCTGATGCAGCCGCGTGCTTCGACGTTTTTTACAATGCTGTCCGTCGCGGGACCATTGCGCACTACAATGAAGAGCAGCGCAAAGCGTGGGCACCGTCGGCGAAAATGCCAGAAAACTGGCCCACACGCTTGAGCAACCAATCCTGCTGGGTGGCGATAAGTGATAGTACGCCCGTTGGCTTTATGTCGATGGAGGGTGACGGACATGTTGATTTGGCATTCGTCGCGCCTGACATGACACGCCAAGGGGTGGCCCGTAGTCTCTACAAGCACATTGAGGAAGACGCGAAGAAGCTTGAGCTTGAACGCCTCTTCACTGAAGCAAGCCACCTCGCCCGCCCCTTCTTTGAAACACAGGGATGGGAAGTCACATTGGCCGAGACGATCACGTATAACGGTCAATCGATTGAGCGTTTCCAGATGGCCAAGGACCTCGGTTAGCTCTCTTTGGCGCGCCGAAACGTCAGGTTATATCTGAATGGCCCCAGCGCGGGATGCTGCGCGTCTTTGATCGGCTGGATGCCGTGATATCTAAGCCGCGAAGACCCACCCCAAACAACGACGTCACCGTGCTCCAACTGAATTTTTCGCTTGGGATCGCTGCGATTTAGCCCGCCAAACAGGAAAACAGCCGGAATGCCAAGCGATACCGAAACGATGGGATGCTCGAAGCCTTCTTCGTCACGGTCCTGATGCAGGGAAAGTTTCGAACCTATATCATAGCGGTTAATCAAACATGCGTCCGGCACAAAGCCCTCATACCCCGCCGCATTCGCTGCCTCTTTCGCGAGTACAGCAAACACTTGCGGCATTTCGGGCCACGCCGCTCCACCGATCGGATCATGCGCAGTATAGCGATACCCCTGCGCGTCGCTTACCCATCCGAGTGGTCCGCAGTTTGTCATGGCAACCGACATCCTGCGCCCTCCGGGGGTGACCATGTTGCGAAACGGCGCAGCTTTGGCGACCGCGAGTAATCCCTCGGTAATCGCCACGCTGCGGTCCCCAACGAATTGGGGCAACACAACAGCCCCCTCAGCGAGGGTTACAGGAGCTTGAGGAATGTCATCAAAGAGGCCGCTTTGCATAGCGCAATGCTACCTGAAACAAAGCAACAATGCACTCCGTTTGATGCAGGAACTCGCTTATGCGGGAACAGACGCCGGAGCGCGCTTGGCTGCGGCCCATTGGTGCACCGCATGGCCGAACGCCTCAAACAGCGGACGCGAAACATTGTCTGCCTGCGCGTTCCACTCTGGGTGCCACTGCACCGAAAGCGTAAATCCGGGAGCGTCCTTGATATAGATTGCCTCAGGCGTTCCGTCGGGCGCAAAGCCATCGATCACTACGCGCGGCCCCGCTTGCTTGATGCCTTGACCATGCAAGGTGTTGGTCAAGACGGTCTGTGCCCCAAACACCTTCTGAAACGGGCCATCTGGACTTAGGGTCACGTCGTGGCGCAGCTCAAACTTCTCTTCGAGCGTTCCATCGGGCGGCATGCGGTGGTTGCTGCGCCCTTCTAGCTCGCGGATTTCGGGGTAGAGCGACCCGCCCATTGCAACGTTAACTTCTTGAAACCCGCGGCAAATTCCGAAAATCGGCATGCCTCTCTCTACGCAGGCGCGGATAAGCGGAAGCGTGATCGCATCGCGCGCCCTATCAAAGGTACCGTGCGCTTCGGTTTCCGCTTCGCCATATTCTTCAGGATGCACATTGGCGCGCGCACCCGTAAACAGAAAGCCATCGCAGGCCTCCATCAACTCTTCGACGGTCACGAATTGGGGATCAGTTGGGACAATCATAGGCAAACATCCCGAAACCGACGAAACAGCACAGCAGTTCATCGTGCCGGTTGCTTGAGCGGGATATTCATCATTAATGAGGTATTGGTTGCCAATAATTCCAACAATTGGACGCGACATGATCTCTCCGAAAGCTAAGATAACGGAGAGATTATAGCGTGTTTATTTGCAGAGTATATTCCTAAGTCACCGCACCGCTGTGCACCACCGCACAAGCTCTTGTGCAAGAATATTGCGGTTTAAGCCTGCGCGCGCTGCTCCTTAAGCTCAAGGCGGCGCTGGTGAAGCACTGGCTCAGTATAGCCTGAGGGCTGGATACGCCCCTTGAACACAAGGTCACAAGCCGCTTGAAATGCGACACCATCAAAGTTTGGCGCCATAGGCACATAGCTTGGATCCGTTGCGTTTTGACCATCCACCACTGCGGCCATTTTCTGCATCGCCTGCATCACCTGCGGCTCTGAAATAACGCCATGATGTAGCCAGTTCGCCAGTGCCTGACTCGAGATACGGCAGGTCGCGCGATCCTCCATCAGGCCAACATTATTGATATCTGGCACTTTGGAACAGCCAACACCCGCATCGATCCAGCGCACAACGTACCCAAGAATGCCCTGCGCATTGTTTTCAACTTCTGCGGTGATTTCCTCATCGCTCCAGTTTACGCCGTCCGCAACGGGAATGGTCAACAACGCCTTCAGGGTCCCACGCGGGCCACCCTTCGCGATTTGAGATTGGCGTGCGAAAACGTCGATCGTGTGATAATGGGTGGCATGAAGCGTTGCGGCAGTCGGGCTTGGAACCCACGCACAATTTGCGCCCGCCATCGGGTGACCAGACTTCGCAGCAAGCATATCAGCCATGAGATCGGGCATCGCCCACATCCCTTTCCCAATCTGCGCTTTACCCGAAAGGCCACACGCCAGCCCGATATCAACATTGCGATCCTCATACGAAAGGATCCAAGGCGTTGATTTCATATCCCCCTTCTTAAGGAATGGTCCCGCCTCCATTGAAGTGTGAATTTCATCGCCCGTGCGGTCAAGGAAACCTGTGTTGATAAAGGCCACACGACTTTTGGCGGCGCGAATACACTCTTTGAGGTTCGCAGAGGTGCGACGCTCCTCGTCCATAATACCAAGCTTTACGGTATTTTGCGGCAAGCCAAGTGCGGCCTCAACACGTGTGAAAATCTCATCCGCAAAGGCGACCTCTTCAGGGCCGTGCATTTTGGGCTTCACAACATAGACGCTGCCATGAACCGAGTTGCCGCTTTTACGCTTCAAATCATGCATGGCGATCAATGTCGTCACCATCGCATCCATCAAACCTTCGCCAATCTCCAGACCATCGCGATCCAGAATGGCAGGGTTCGTCATTAGGTGGCCCACGTTCCGCACCAGCATAAGCGAGCGCCCCTTAAGCGACCGCGCGGAGCCGTCAGGAGCGGTATACTCAACATCTTTGGCCAGCACGCGCTCAAAGGTTTTGTCGCCCTTGGTTACTGTTTCGGACAAGTCCCCCTGCATCAATCCAAGCCAGTTGGAGTACGCAAGAACTTTGTCTTCGGCATCCACGGCTGCGACGGAGTCTTCACAATCCATAATCGTGGAAACGGCACTCTCGAGGATCACATCCGCAATACCTGCAGGGTCGTTGGTGCCAATGAAATGGGTATCATCAACCACAACACGAATATGCAAACCATTCTGAACAAACAGAACTTCTCTATCTGAATATCCGACATACTGGCTTGGCTTGGCCAGCGCGACAACTTTATCGTCAGCGCGAAGCACAAGGCCATCCGCATCCGCAGATAGCTCGGTCAAATCTACCCAGGTTGCTCCTTCAAGAGGAACGGCCGCATCAAGATGCGCCTTGGCCGACGCGACAACGCGTGCGCCGCGTTCTGGGTCATACCCACCCTTCGTCGGTAGATCGCCAAGGGCGTCTGTGCCGTAAAACGCATCATACAGGCTTCCCCAACGCGCATTCGCCGCATTGAGCGCGAACCGTGCATTCATGATCGGAACGACGAGCTGCGGCCCCGCAATCGTTGCGATCTCGGGGTCAACATTTGCCGTTTCGATCTCGAAATCCGGCCCTTCGGGCAAGAGATAGCCAATTTCACGAAGGAAGGATGCATACCCCTCGTCGTCATGAGGTTTGCCGCGCATCTTAAGGTGCCACGCGTCAATCTGATCCTGTAGATACTCGCGTTTTTCCAGAAGCGCGCGGTTCTTGGGGCCCAGCTCATGTACCAGATCGGACAACCCACTCCAGAATTGCTCAGCCGTGACGCCAGTACCAACCAAGGCACGTTCCTCAACAAAGCTTGCCAGTTCAGGGGCAACCTTAAGGCCGTTACGTTCAGTGAATTGCGTCATGGTCAGTTCTCCGATTATGGTGTGGCCTAAGATTTACGCACTCGAAAGCAGGATAGCAAGTTGCACTGACGCGCGATTATGCTGCTTGGCCGACGACAATTTCAATATTTTCAATAAAATAAAGGCACGTGCCGCGCCCCTGATATCGTCATGAAACACGGGCACAATCGGCATGAATTCGCTCGTAAATTGCCCTTGCAGCGCTGCGTCGAACCTGTTCAACATTGCGCAACAAGAAGGAACGAACACATGTCTGATGCTGCCGAGAACAAGATTTACCTTGCCGATTACCAAGAGTTTTCACACCTGATTGACGGGGTTGAACTGACTTTCGCTCTCGCCCCAACAGCAACGCGGGTTAAGAGCAAGATCAAGTTTCGCCCCAATCCCAACGCACCGGCACAGCCATTTTTCCTTCATGGTGAGAACCTGAAATTCATCTCGGCCAAGATCAACGGCCAAGAAATTTCTCCCACCCTCACCGATACGGGGCTAACCACGGACGTTCCAGATGGCGCGTTCGAGTTTGAGGCAGAGGTCGAAATCTCGCCCGAAACGAACACGGCACTTGAGGGGCTGTATATGTCCAACGGCATGTACTGCACGCAATGCGAGGCCGAAGGTTTCCGCAAAATCACCTACTATCCCGACCGCCCAGATGTCATGGCGACCTTCAAGGTGCGGGTCGAGAGCGATCTTCCCGTACTGCTTTCAAACGGCAATCCCGGTGATGCGGGCGACGGCTTTGCCGAATGGCATGATCCGTGGCCAAAGCCAGCCTATCTATTCGCATTGGTCGCGGGTGATTTGATCGCGCACTCCGATAATTTCACGACCCGTTCAGGCAAGGACGTTGCGCTAAATATCTATGTGCGCAAAGGCGATGAGGACAAATGTGCCTTTGGAATGGGGGCGCTAAAACGGTCCATGACGTGGGATGAACAGGTCTATGGCCGTGAATATGACTTGGACATATTCAACATCGTCGCCGTGGATGACTTCAATATGGGGGCAATGGAGAACAAGGGCTTGAACATCTTCAACTCCTCCTGCGTTCTCGCCTCACCCGAGACATCCACGGACGCGAACTTCGAGCGTATCGAAGGGATCATTGCTCATGAGTATTTTCACAACTGGACAGGAAACCGAATTACCTGTCGTGACTGGTTTCAACTTTGCTTGAAAGAGGGGCTGACCGTATTCCGAGATCAACAGTTCACAGGAGATATGCGCAGCCACGCCGTCAAACGGATCGACGATGTCATCACCCTTAGAGCGCGCCAATTCCGCGAGGATAATGGCCCGCTTGCGCACCCCGTTCGGCCCGAAAGCTTTGTCGAGATTAATAACTTCTACACGGCAACCGTTTATGACAAAGGCGCCGAAGTCATCGGGATGCTAAAACGTCTGGTTGGGGACGACGCCTATGCCAAGGCGCTTGATTTGTATTTCGAGCGCCACGATGGCGATGCGGCGACAATCGAGGATTGGCTGAAGGTATTTGAGGATACAACTGGCCGCGATCTCTCGCAGTTTGCACAGTGGTATTCGCAAGCGGGCACGCCTCGCCTTTCTGTATCGGAGGAGTTTGCCGACGGCACATACACGCTTCATTTCAAACAACACACGCCCCCTACCCCCGGACAATCGGCCAAGAAACCGCAGGTATTGCCCATCGCGGTCGGTCTATTGAACCCAAATGGCGATGAGGTACAGGCAACGACCGTGCTTGAGATGACAGAGAGTGAGCAGAGCTTCTCTTTCTCTGGTCTTGCGGCCAAGCCGATCCCGTCGATCCTGCGCGAGTTCTCGGCGCCTGTTATCCTTGAGCGTGAAAGCACCCCGAGCGAACGCGCCTTCCTTCTGGCGCACGACACAGACCCGTTCAATAAATGGGAAGCAGGCCGCGCACTAGCCAAGCAAACGCTCGTTGACATGCTGACCAATGATGCGACTGTTAACACCGACCTTCTGAACGCATTGGCAGCGGTTCTTCGTGACGACGCACTCGACCCCGCGTTTCAGGCCCTTGCCCTTGCGCTTCCAAGCCAAGACGATATGGCGCAAACCCTGTTTGATGCAGGACATACGCCCGATCCTTCGGCCATTTACACTGCACTTGAGACATTGGCGCAATCCATCGCGCAACACCTCCAAGACCTGTTGCCGCGCATTTACGCCGCAAATCATGTTGAGGGTCCTTTTAGCCCTGACGCGACTTCGGCAGGGAAACGTGCGCTTCAGGGGGCGGTTCTTGGATTGCTGTCCCGTCTTGACGGAGGCGATCAGGCGCGCGCGCAATACGCCAGCGCGGACAATATGACCCAACAACTACAGGCGCTTGCCTGCTTGCTACGAGTGGATCGCGGGCAAGCGGAACTCAAACAATTCGAGGCGCAATGGTCCCATGATCGACTGGTTATGGACAAATGGTTTGGCCTTCAATCCGGCCTTGCAGCGCCCGAGAAAGCGGCAAGCGTCACGGCGGCACTTACCGAACACGCGGCATTCGACTGGAAGAACCCTAACCGTTTCAGAGCAACGCTTGGCGGGCTGACCGGCAATGCGGCGGGATTTCACGCGGCGAATGGCGAAGGCTATAAGCTCCTCGCGGATTGGCTTATCAAACTCGACGCAATCAATCCCCAAACGACTGCGCGTATGAGCACCGCCTTCGACAGTTGGCGCCGATATGACGCCGACCGTCAGGGGCAGATGCGCGATCAACTCAAGCGCATTCAGGGTACTGCAAACCTCTCACGCGACACGCTCGAGATGGTGACGCGCATTCTTGAGGGATAGCGCAACAGCGCGCGCTAGCTGCAATAGCTCTGCGCGCGCGTCCATGCTTTCATATCTTCGCGTTTCTTGCTGTAGTGGAATGGTCCCCAATCGGCGGCCACACCACCACCGCCAGCGGCAACAACGCCGTCGCGAGGTACATTTTTCGACCAGATACGAATAGCGCAACGCAAGTTTGCCTCACCATTCTTAAGCGCCGAGGATGACTTGGCATTACAGCCATATCCGCGTGCGGTTGCTGGTGAAATCTGAACCAGACCGTACCATTGGCTTCCGCCACCGACAGCTTGCGGGTTCCATGTGCTTTCATGCTTGGCCAGCGCCGAGATAAGGCCAGTCCAGAACAAAGCGCGTTCGTCTACGCTGTTATCGACATAAGTGGGGCACCAATCTTTGATGTCGCGCGGAATGAAAGTGGCGAGGATTGATTGGTGGGTTTCGATAGCCTCCAGCGTCGCAGCTGTCCAGTTTTCGGCCTCTGGACGGTGATCCCAGCGCATTACAGGATCGGGTGTTTCTTCAACTGCATTCGAACCACAGGACGAGATCATTAAGACAATTCCGGCCGCAGCGGCCATTTTCGTGAGTAAAGACATCTTGTCACCCTTTGCACATTTTCCGAGCATTTACCCCATTTTTGGCATTCTTGGCAATTCTCACGAGTTTGAATAAGCAGAACTACGCCACTGGCGCGCATTTTCCGCCGCTATAGAAGGCCTTGGCCCCCTTGCCTACGGGGGTGGTCTGATTTAGAGATGCAGCCAGAATTTGATCCACGGACCCAAAGGGATTTGACATGCTGGACCTGACCTACGAAGCGCCAAAAGTGAAAACAATTGCCGGTGCGAAACATGACTGGGAACTTGTGATCGGGATGGAAATCCACGCGCAGGTAGCAAGCAAGGCAAAATTGTTCTCGGGCGCGAGCACAGCATTCGGCTCAGCCCCTAACAGCAATGTGTCGATGGTTGACGCGGCGATGCCCGGGATGCTCCCTGTGATCAATGAATTTTGCGTAGAGCAAGCCGTGCGCACGGGGCTGGGCCTCAAGGCCGATATCAACCTTTACTCGGCGTTCGACCGCAAGAACTATTTCTATCCTGACCTGCCCCAAGGGTACCAAATCAGCCAGCTTTACCATCCAATCGTAGGCGAAGGCGAAGTCCTTGTGGAAATGGCCGAAGGGATCGCGCGCAAAGTACGTATTGAACGTATCCACCTTGAACAAGATGCAGGTAAATCCATTCACGACATGGATCCGGCCATGAGCTTTGTGGACCTGAACCGTACGGGCGTCGCCCTGATGGAAATCGTAAGCCGCCCTGACATTCGTGGCCCCGAAGAGGCCGCCGCTTATGTCATGAAAATGCGCCAGCTTCTGCGTTACCTCGGCACCTGTGACGGCAACATGCAGAACGGCAATATGCGCGCTGACGTGAACGTTTCCGTCTGCCTTCCCGGTCAGTACGAAAAGTACCAAGAGACACAAGATTTCAGCCATCTTGGAACCCGCTGCGAGATCAAGAACATGAACTCCATGCGTTTCATTCAAATGGCGATTGAGTACGAGGCCAAGCGCCAAATCGCGATCCTAGAAGCAGGCGGCGACGTCGATCAGGAAACGCGCCTCTATGACGCCGACAAGAACGAAACCCGCTCCATGCGTTCCAAGGAAGAAGCGCATGACTATCGCTATTTCCCCTGCCCTGACTTGCTTCCTTTGACGATCGAACAATCATGGGTCGACGGTATTGCCGAAACACTCCCAGAACTTCCCGACGAGAAGAAAGCACGCTTCATCAACGACTTCGGTCTCTCGGACTACGATGCGACGGTCCTCACTGCCGAAGCAGAGAATGCAGCGTTCTTTGAGAAGGTTGCAGACGGGCGCGACGGAAAACTCGCCGCGAACTGGGTCATCAACGAGTTGTTCGGACGCCTCAAGAAAGACGACAAAGACATCTCTTCCTGCCCTGTCACGCCAGAGCAGCTTGGCGGTATTATCGCGCTGATCACCAAGGGCGACATTTCTGGCAAGATCGCAAAAGAGCTGTTCGAGATCATCTACACCGAAGGCGGCGACCCCGCCCAAGTTGTCGAAGAGCGCGGCATGAAACAGGTTACCGACACTGGCGCGATTGAAGCAGCCGTTGCCCAAGTCATCGCCGAAAACCCCGCGCAAGTGGAAAAAGCTCGTGCGAATCCAAAACTCGCCGGTTGGTTCGTTGGCCAAGTCATGAAAGCAACAGGCGGCAAAGCCAATCCAAAGGCCGTAAACGAAATCGTTGCGCGCCTACTCGCTGAGTAAACTACACGATATAACGGGGGTACACTGCCCCCGTTATATTTTGTTTACTTGAGTTTTTTGCGATTCCGTTTAGGGATTATCCACCCGTCCTAATTCAGAGGCCGCTATGCCCATTTATGAATACAAAGTTGTTCCCGCCCCTCAAAAAGGCCTCAAGGCAAGAACGGCCAAGACCACCAGCGCACGATTTGCGCATGCTCTGGCCACGCTAATGAACGAGATGGGGCGCGATGGATGGGAATACCAACGCGCGGAGACCCTCCCTTGCGAAGAACGCTCGGCGCTTGGCTCGAAATCGACGCATTATCAAAACGTTCTGGTGTTTCGCCGTGCCCTTAACGAAGAGAGCAAGAGCGTTCGCAAGCTTGAGGATGCAAGCGAAACGCCCGTTAGAAAATCCGAGCTAAGCGCATCAAAGAACGTCAGCGCCGAAGCCTCTTCCGCGCCGCGCATTTCGCCTTTTGGAAATCGTAGCACCCCTGACGAAGCGCCCGAGAAAGAAACGCTCAAACTGGTCGAAACGCCCGCCGAGAGCACCGAATCCAAAGACTAGGCATCAACTCGCCGCGTTAATTTCAAGGCCCAATGCGTGGATACGCGCGATAAGATCAGGGCCGATTGCTGCGTGAACCGCACGGTGACGTGCGATGCGAGACATGCCCTCAAAGCTATCCGACTGGATCACAACGCGAAAATGGCTCTCTCCAGAGCCGTCGTCGCCGCTGTGCCCTGCGTGGAGGTGACTCTCGTTGACGACTTGCAAAGTTGTCGGCGAAAATGCGCTGGTAAGTTTATCGTGAATTTCGCTCTCAATCGTCATTTTGGGTCAGTTTCCTCTTCAACTCGCGGCTCAATTCTCTATGATCTTTGCTCCGACTCGAGAAAGTACGAGTCTTGAGCTTAACGTCAATTTACGACATGGACATACAGGACGCCACCATGAAGAAAGATGATCCCTTCGGGTTTGACATGAGCGTATCTTCTGACAAGAAGAAACGGACCAAAGGACGGCGCGGCATGTCTGGTGCATTCGAGACATCAACACGCCAATGCGAGCATGCTGGCTGTGAAGAAGGCGGCAAGTATCGTGCGCCCCGTTCGCCTGATCATCTGGATGAGTATTACTGGTTCTGCAAAGAGCACGTGCGCGAGTTCAATTTGAAATGGAACTACTTTGACAACGCGACCGAAGAAGAAATCGACGAACAGGTCGATAGCGATCGCGTGTGGAACCGCAAGACCAAGCCGCTTGGCAAAAAATCGGCAGAGCAGCGCGCGTGGGAACGTCTCGGCGTCGATGATCCGCACCAAGTGCTGGGTGAAAACGCAACGCGAAATCCGGGAAAATCCATCACTGGAACCCGCCGCCTGCCCCCCACCGAGCGCAAAGCCATCGAAATTCTTGAGGCCAAAGATCACTGGACCAAGGCCGAGATCCGCAAGACCTACAAGAAGCTCATCAAGATTTTGCACCCCGATATGAACGGCGGGGATCGCTCGGACGAGGAGCGACTGCAAGAAGTTGTCTGGGCATGGGACCAGATCAAGGATAGTCGGGTCTTTAAGGACGGCTGATAATCTGGCTAGTACAAATAATGACGGCGCCCCAGCAATGGTGGCGCCGTTTTTCATAAATAAACCCCAGCACACGGCGCGCGGCCCTTGCGTATCCGGACGTGAAAAGGCATCAACGGGCTAACGGGTCGCAAAGATATGGCAAACCGCCCAACTGCGACCCAAAACCGACAGTTAGAAGGCATTTGGCACAATGAATGATCTTGTCAAACCGACCGAAGAGATTTCGGTACGCGAAGTTTTTGGCATCGACAGCGATATGGTTGTTAAGGGGTTTGCGGACGCATCTGACCGTGTGCCTGATATCGACAGCACCTATAAATTTGACCCTGACACGACCCTCGCGATCCTTGCGGGCTTTGCGTACAACCGTCGCGTGATGATCCAAGGGTATCACGGCACTGGTAAATCCACCCACATCGAACAGGTTGCTGCGCGCCTGAAATGGCCATCTGTTCGCGTAAACCTCGACAGCCACATTTCGCGGATCGACCTGATCGGTAAAGACGCGATTAAGCTCAAAGACGGCAAACAGATCACCGAGTTTCAAGAAGGCATCCTCCCTTGGGCGCTGCGGACGAATACCGCGATTGTGTTTGACGAATATGATGCGGGCCGCGCGGACGTTATGTTCGTCATCCAGCGTGTACTGGAAACAGACGGCAAGCTGACTTTGCTCGACCAAAACAAAGTGATCACACCGCACCCATATTTCCGCATTTTCGCGACTGCGAATACAGTGGGTCTGGGCGATACGACTGGTCTTTATCACGGGACACAGCAGATCAACCAAGGCCAGATGGACCGTTGGAGCCTTGTTTCCACGCTCAACTATCTAAGCCACGACGCAGAAACCGCGATCGTGATCGGCAAGAACCCTGTCTATAATACGGACGCAGGGCGCAAGAAAATCAGCCAGATGGTGACGGTTGCCGATCTTACACGCACAGCATTCATGAACGGTGAACTCTCGACGGTTATGTCCCCACGGACCGTCATTGCATGGGCGCAAAACGCCCAGATTTTCCGCAATGTGGGCTACGCGTTCCGCCTCTCGTTCCTTAACAAATGCGACGAACTTGAGCGCCAAACAGTTGCCGAGTTCTATCAGCGCTGCTTTGACGAGGAGCTTCCAGAGAGCGCCGCAAGCATGAGCCTTGGCTAAGAAAATGGCGCCGATGTCATGTCGGCGCTCGGATACTACCTGCCCTCCGTTGGGACGATACGAATGAATAAAAAGTCCGACAACCCAGCCGATCCGTTCAAGAAGGCGCTTGCCGATGCAACGCGCGTAATGGCGGACGACCCAGAACTTTCGGTGACATTTACAGTCGATCCGGCGGGCAAGACGGTCGACTCTGTACGCTTGCCGCAAGTTTCTCGTCGAATGACGCGTGAAGAAGTTCTGCTCGCCCGTGGCACGGCGGATGCTCTCGCGTTACGCCACAAGTACCACAATGACGCGACCCACAACCGCTATCTCCCACAAGGGCAAATGGCACGTGACCTCTATGTCGCCATGGAAAACGCCCGTTGCGAAGCCGTGGGCGGTCGCGACATGCCCGGCACCCTAAGCAACATCGACGCCAAAATCGAAACAGACGCCATTCGGCGCGGGTTTGATAGCATCACATCGCAATCCGAGGCCCCTCTTGCCGAGGCCGCAGGGTACTTGATCCGTCATCTTGCAACGGGTCGCAAGCTCCCAGCGGGGGCGGAAAACGTGATGGAACTGTGGCGCCCGTTTATTGAGGCGCAGGCAGGCGGTACGCTTGAAAACCTCAATGACATCCTCGCAGACCAAGCTGGTTTTGCGAAATTCGCAAGGCAAATCATTGATGATCTAGGCTATGGCGAAGAGCTTGGGGACGACCCCGACGGCGAAGACGACGAGTCCAGCGAAGAAGCAGAACCCGAAAACGATGAAGCAGAAGATCCGGATTCAACCGGCGATGACGATCAGGAAGACGATCCCGAAGCCGCCCCAGAACAAAGCCAAGAAGACAGCCAAGACCAGAGTCAGGCTCAGGTTTCTTCGGACGAGATGGCCGAGCAGGAAGAAGGCGAAGAAGCCGAAATGCCAGACGGCGACGCGCCGATGGATCCGCCTCCGCCCCCCGCGCATTCGGATGCCGATCCTGAGTATCTCGTTTTCTCGACCGAGAACGACGAGGAAATCTACGCCGAAGACCTCGCTGAGCCCGCCGAGCTTGAGCGCCTCCGCGCCTATCTCGACCAGCAGCTTGACCCGCTCAAGGGGGCCGTTTCACGCCTCGCTAATAAGTTACAGCGCCGCCTTCAGGCCCAACAGAACCGAAGCTGGGATTTCGATCAGGAAGAAGGCATCCTTGATGCTGGCCGACTTGCGCGCGTTATCGCGAACCCGACAACGCCATTATCGTTTAAGGTAGAGCAGGACACCGAATTCCGCGACACATGCGTTACCCTATTGATCGACAACTCCGGCTCTATGCGGGGGCGTCCGATCTCGATTGCGGCGATCTGTGCTGATGTTCTAGCGCGTACACTCGAGCGTTGTCAGGTCAAGGTCGAAATCCTCGGGTTTACCACACGCGCATGGAAAGGCGGCCAAGCCCGCGAAGACTGGCTTGCCGCGGGGCGTCCTCAGCAACCGGGGCGGCTCAACGATCTGCGCCATATTATCTACAAGTCCGGCGATGCCCCTTGGCGGCGCACGCGTCCGAACCTTGGTCTTATGATGAAAGAAGGGCTGCTAAAGGAAAACATCGACGGCGAGGCCCTTGAATGGGCGCATCGCCGGATGCTCGCCCGTCCCGAAGCACGTAAAATCCTGATGGTAATCAGCGATGGCGCGCCAGTGGATGATAGCACGCTTTCGGTGAACCCACCGAATTACCTCGAAAAGCACCTGCGCGATGTGATCGCAATGGTCGAGAAGCGCAAGTTCGTTGAGTTGTTGGCCATCGGTATCGGCCACGACGTAACGCGCTACTATGACCGCGCGGTTACCATCACCGATGTCGAGCAATTGGCTGGTGCGATGACAGAACAACTCGCCGCGCTCTTTGATAACGATCCGCGCGCTCGTGCCCGCGTGATGGGGATCAAGAACAGCGCCTGAAGGCGATAGATATGGGGAACAAAATGTTTCAGAATTTCGAAAACACATCACACCCCGAACATGGCCCCGAACGCCTCGCAAAGCTGCGTGATCGTATTCGAGCCGAGGGGCTTAGTGGTTTCTTGGTGCCCCGTGCTGACCGTTTTCAGGGCGAATACGTCGCTGATTGCGATGCGCGGCTGTCATGGCTGACGGGGTTCACGGGTTCGGCGGGCTTTTGTGCTGCCCTGCTTGATCGCGCGGGTGTGTTTATCGATGGGCGCTATCGTACGCAGGTAAAATCGCAGGTCGATCTCAAACATTTTTCGCCCGTCCCGTGGCCCGACATTTCGCTTTCTGACTGGCTGTCAAAGAACGCATCTGCAGGAAGCAAGATCGGATTTGATCCTTGGCTGCACACGGTCCAACAGATCGACGCATTGACCAAGAGCCTGCAAGGCTCAGACATCACAGTTGCCCCATGTGCATCAAACTTGATCGATCAGATTTGGCAAGATCGCCCTCAAGCTCCGACGGCGCCAGCAATCGCGCACCCGATTGAATTTTCAGGAGAAACCAGCTGCGACAAACGCCAGCGCCTTGCCCGCGATATGGCAGAAGACGGCGTTTCGCATCTGGTCATAACCCAACCTGATAGCCTCTGCTGGTTGCTGAACATTCGGGGCGCAGATATTGCGCGGAACCCGATTGTACAGGGCATGTGCGTGCTCCATCAAAGCGGAGAAGTCGATGTTTTTGCTAATCCGCAAAAGTTCGCGGACCTTGCCGAGCACCTTGGCCCCGATATTCGTGTGCAAGAGGAAGCTACACTCGCCCAATCGCTGGCGACATTAAGCGGCACCGCGCAATATGATCCGTCAACCGCGCCCTACGAGCTCAAGGAAATTCTGGAAAATGCCGTCCAAGCGGATGATCCCTGTGCGCTTGCTAAAGCGTGCAAAAACCCTGTTGAGATACAAGGCGCCGAATCGGCGCATCTGCGTGATGGGGTCGCGATGGCCGAGTTCCTTGCGTGGCTAGATAGCGAAGCGCCGAAAGGAAAGCTTACGGAGATCGACGTCGCAACAAAGCTTGAGGCCTTGCGAAGCGAAAGCAACGCCCTGCGCGAGATCAGCTTTGAGACCATCGCAGGGGCAGGACCGAACGGCGCGATCATGCATTATCGCGTAACCAACGAGACCAATCGCCCCGTGAAATCAGGTGAGTTGCTGTTGGTCGACAGCGGTGGCCAATATCAGGACGGCACCACAGATATCACGCGCACGATCGCTGTCGGGGACGTCGGCGATGAAGAGAAAGATTGCTACACGCGCGTCATCAAAGGCGTGATTGCGATTAGCCAAGTGCGCTTTCCCAAGGGCACCACAGGTAGCGATCTCGATCCGCTTGCCCGCATGGCGCTATGGGCCGCGGGTCAGGACTTCAATCACGGAACAGGTCATGGTGTCGGCAGCTATCTTTCGGTTCATGAGGGACCGCAGCGCCTCGCCAAGACCGGAACGACACCCCTCTACGAAGGGATGTTACTTTCAAACGAGCCTGGCTATTATCGCGAAGGTCACTTTGGGATTCGGTTGGAGAATCTGATTGTGGTTCAGCAAGCGCCGGACCTGCCGACAAGCGATCCTGAACGCTCGTTCCTGAACTTTCGCTCTTTGACATTCACTCCATTTGATCGGCGGCTGATTGTAGTTGACCGTCTGACCAAGGACGAACTCGATTGGATCGACGACTATCACCACGCCACCTACATGCGCCTGAAGGATCGTGTGAAAGAGCCTACGCGCGTCTGGCTTCAACACGCTTGTGCGCCCCTTTATCGTGGGCTCCGCGCCCCCAAAATTACGATTAAACCCGCCAATGGAGAGTGGGTTGTTCGAGCAGGCGGCGCCGTGTTGGGAGAGAGCCATGATGCGCTCGTGCTGACCGAAGGGGATCATCCCCCTGTGGTGTATTTTCCGCGCAAAGATATCGCCATGGCGATGCTTGAACCATCGGATCATACGTCGATCTGCCCGCACAAAGGGCGCGCGACCTATTTGTCTATACAAACCAAGAGCACGATCATCGAGAACGCAGTCTGGAGCTACGAAGCACCGTTTGACGGCGTCAAGAAGATCGCTGGCTATCTCGCATTCTCTGGTGAAAACGTGGCGGTAGAGCAGCTCTAGGAGTGCTCTTCTGCTGCATTTTTGGTGAGTGAATCGTTGTAGGAAAGTAGTGCATCCACATGAAAAACGGCGCCGATGATCTTACCCTCTGCGTCTCGCACGGGCAGATACTCCACGTCATTGGCCTCAAAGAGCGGCATGACCGTTTCAAGCGTCGCGTCCGATCGCACCGAGAGGCCATCTTGTACAAGACGCGCACATTCCGCACGGTCTGCGCCGCGTGGTGCATCCATCTGGCGCACGATGGTTTGAACACCGATCATCGAGAGAAGATGCTCCCCACCACCAGAAGCAAGGTGCACACCGCGCAATTCAAGTAACGTCAGAAAGAAACTCTTGTCGACAAGACGGCTCGCGATGGCAGTCGACATTGAAACCGCCACCATAACGGCAAGTCCCGTTTGCCAGTCACCAGTAAGCTCAAAAACAATCAGCGTCGTTGAAATCGGGGCCCCCAAAACGGCCGCTCCGACCGCGCCCATACCCGCCAGCGCATAAAGCGTCTCGGATCCACTCACGTTGGGGAAAACCCCCGTTGCAACGATTCCGAACGCAAGGCCAGTCAGCGCACCGATCATTACCGCAGGCGAAAACACCCCGCCCCCCATGCGTCCGGCCATGGTAATCGCCACAGCGATTGTCTTGATTATGGCAAAGATGACTGCCTGCTCAAACAGAAGCTGTCCTGTCAACGCAGCAGATGTCGTCTCGTATCCAACGCCGATAATGCTCGGAAACCAAAGCGCTATGACGCCCAGCATTGCGCCCGCAAACGCAGGACGCAGCCAACGCGGAAAGCGAAGATGTTCCTGAACAACGGTTCCGACCCCATCTGCCCAGAATATTGACTTCATGAGGACAACGGCCACGATTCCACAGACGATGCCGAGCAGCAAGAAGGCGGGCAGCTCGATGTAAAACGCAAGCTCCCCTTCGCGCAGCAATGTAAATTCGGTGACATTGCCGAACTCCAATCGGCTCACGACAGTTCCGGCTACGGCTGCGATTACGATCGGCGCGAACGCGTGGACCGCGAAATGTCGCAAGACCACCTCAAGCGCAAAGAGTGCCCCAGCGATCGGCGCGTTAAAACTTGCGGAAACAGCACCCGCAACCGCACATCCAAGAAGATCGCGCGCAGTGATGCCATCGGCATGTATCCGATTGGAAACCCACGTTGAAATAACTGCCGCAAGGTGTACGACCGGCCCTTCACGTCCCGAAGATCCGCCCGAGGAGAGAGTAATCAGCGATGACAACCCGCTTGCCAGCCCCTCACGAGTTTCGACACGGCCATTGTGAAGCGCGGCACCTTCAATTACATCCGCAACCGAACGAACGCGGCCATCGGGCGTGTAGCGGTGAAGGATCACCCCGACAACAAGCCCCCCGACAATTGGAAGGCCAACGACCCAGTACCAAGGCAAAGTGCTTACGTGCTCGACAAAACCGTTTGCATCGTGTGATCGGTAAAGAAGGTCCTGTAGCGCCGAGATACCTTTGCGAAAGTAAAGCGCCGTCGCGCCCGCAGCGATCCCGATAAGCAGGGCAATAAACCAGAACTGAATCTGCGAGGGGCCGTATTGACGAATTTGTCGCATCGCATGGGCAACCCCCTGCGAAACCTGCCGAATATGCGTCTTAATCTGCTGCGACATATGCCGTCGGCCTGTCCTCTTGTATTACACTTGGTTCACGGGCTTCCCTACAAGAGCCGCATCGCCTAGGCTATAGTACGCGATACGAAAGGCCCGTAAATGACGATCAATTCTGCATTGAGCAAACTCTCAGTACTGTTAGGCGATAGGCTCTCTCTTTCCAAGTCTGATCGCGAAAACCACGGGCAAAGCGAAGCATATTTCCCACTAACGCCTCCTGACGCTGTTGCTTATCCTTCTAGCACAGAAGAAGTTTCCGAAATCCTAAAGATCTGTAATTCAGAGAACTGTCCTGTTGTTGCTTGGGGTGCAGGCACCTCGCTTGAGGGCCATGCGCTAGCGTTGGAAGGCGGAGTTTGCCTTGATATGATCCGCATGAACGAGATGACCGATCTGATGGAGGATTCCTTCGCGGTGACCGTCGGGCCGGGGATCACGCGCGAGTCATTGAACCAACAACTACGTGCCACTGGACTGTTTTTCCCTGTTGATCCGGGTGCGAACGCATCTATTGGCGGCATGGCGGCCACACGGGCAAGCGGGACAACCAGTGTGCGCTATGGGACGATGCGCGATAATGTTCTGGGGTTAACTGTGGTGATGGCAGACGGGCGCATCATCAAGACGGGTGGACCAGTTCGCAAATCATCCTCTGGGTACGATCTGACCGCGCTATTCTTGGGGAGCGAGGGAACGCTTGGCATTATCACCTCCCTGACGCTGCGCCTACATGGTCAGCCAGAGGCCGTATCGACCGCGTCCTGCGGCTTCGACACGATGGATGCCGCGGTTGAAACCGTGATCGCGACCATTCAGTATGGCATCCCAATGGCGCGGATTGAGTTCATCGACGCCGCAACGGCCGCTGCGTTCAACTCTTATGGCGGTATGGATTTACCAGAAACGCCGCATCTACTCGTAGAGTTTCATGGCTCGGAACGCGCCGTCAAGGAGGACGCACAGCGCTTTGGTGAGCTTATTGATGACATGGGTGGAAGCGGCTTTGAGTGGTCCGACAATCGCCAAGAGGGCACCGCGCTTTGGCGGATGCGGCACAATGCATACTATGCGTGCTTGGGATTACGCAAAGGGGCGACAGCAGTGGTCACGGATATATGCGTACCCATCGCGAACCTTGCCCAAGCCGTTCGCGAAACCCGCGCAGAAATTGACGCATCTATGCTTCAGGGTCCAATCCTTGGGCATGTGGGCGACGGCAACTTCCATGCGCTACTGTTGGTTGATCGTGGCAATGCCGAGGAAATAGCCGAGGCCAAACGGCTTGCCAATTCCATGGCCAGGCGCGCTCTTCGGTTGAATGGCACCATTACTGGTGAGCATGGTATCGGAGCGGGCAAACGCGATTTAATGCCAGAGGAGCACGGCCAAAACGCATGGGATGTTATGGGAGAGATCAAGCGCGCGCTTGATCCGAACGGCATCCTGAATCCTGGGAAACTCGTCCCCTAACCAACCAAGAGCGCCTTGGCCGCCGCCCGCGCCTCGTCGGTGATCCGATCACCCGAGAGCATCCGAGCGACCTCATCAATACGCTCTGGCGGTTCCAGAGGAACGACCGTGGAGAGAGTCATACCTCCTTCGACGTCCTTCTGAACGCGCCAATGATGGCCGCCAAGGGCTGCGACCTGCGGCGAATGCGTCACCACGAGAATTTGCCCGTGGCGCGCAAGTTCAGCCAAACGCCGCCCAACGGCATCGGCCGTCGCGCCACCGACACCACGATCAATCTCGTCAAATATCATCGTTGTTCCGCGCGTCTCTGACGTCAGACAGACCTTCAGCGCGAGCAGGAAGCGCGAGAGCTCGCCGCCCGATGCGATCTTGTTCAATGGACCAGCGGGCGCTCCGGGATTGGTCGCAACGGTGAACACTGCCTCGTCCTGCCCTTCGGGTCCTGGCTCGCAGTGGGATAACTCTGTCGCGAAAACTGCGCGCTCCATCTTGAGGGGCGCAAGCTCTTTTGCCATTGCCGCATCGAGGCGCCTTGCCGCCGCTGCGCGCTTCTCGGAGAGCGCTTGCGCAGCGCCATCATATGCGGCCTCTGCATCGCTTACCGCGCGTTTCAGGCCGGCCATGTTCCCAACGCTCTGATCCAATGTTTCCAGCCGCGCCCGCAGCACTTCTGCGTGGGCCGCTAGCTCATCGGGAAGCACATCGTATTTGCGCGCCAGTCCACGAATTGCGAAGAGCCGTTCCTCTGTTTCTTCTAGTTCAAGCGGATTAAACCGCAATTGATCTGCGCTGGCATCAACGGATTGAAGGGCGTCTGACAACTCCGCCATTGCACGACCAAGAGCCGAAATAGCGCTGTCCAGCTGCCCTTCTATTTCCTGTGCAGAGTCTTCTAGCCAATTGAGAGCATTAGAGATTTGGCCTTCGGCCCCCTGCCCGCCGAGCGCCTCTGATGCCTTGGAAATATCACCTAGAACCCGTTCCGCAGCTTGCAATTGACGCCGCTTGGTATCGAGGGTGATTTCTTCTCCGGCTTCTGGAGCGAGGCGATCAAGCTCTTCGACGGCATGGCGCAAGAACTCTTCTTCTTGGCGGATTTCATCAAGTTGCGCTTGCGCTGCGGCAAGGGTCTTTTTGGCTTCTGCAAACTGCCGCCAATGGTCACGAACCGCGGCGACATCCCCTCCCAAGAACGCATAGTCATCCAGAATTTGGCGGTGTCCGCGAGGGTTCAGCAGTCCACGGTCATCGTGCTGGCCGTGCAACTCTACCAATGTCTCGGAAAGTGCGCGCAAGACCTCGCCCGAACAACGGCGATCATTAATCCAAGCTGTCTTGCGCCCTTCGGCAGTATTAACGCGCCGCAGGATCAGCTCTCCGTCCTCTGCGGAAAAACCTGCTTCGCGAAGTACGTCCCACGCTGCATGGCTCGGGGGCAAATCAAAGCTTGCAGTAACTTCGCCCTGCGCGGCGCCCGCCCGCACCAGTTCGGCGCGTCCACGCCATCCAAGTACAAAACCAAGAGAGTCCAAGAGAATAGACTTCCCTGCGCCCGTTTCACCGGTCAGCACATTCAAGCCCGGCTGAAATTCAAGTTCCAGCCGATCAATAATGAGCATATCGCGAATTTCTAAGCCGCGGAGCATGCTGTGTCTCTCAAGATCAGAGCCATTCGCCGCGAATGGTCTGGCGATAGAACTTGCCCATCCAGTTGTCTTCAAACAACCCAGGTTCAAGCCCCTGCCCGGTGAGCAAGGCGTAACTATCTTCGTACCAACCCGTCGAGCGGAAGTTATATCCAAGGATCGCCGCAGCCGTACGCGCCTCTTGCGTGAAGCCGAGTGACAGGTAGCTCTCGACAAGACGATGAAGCGCCTCAGGTGTGTGGCTGGTTGTTTGGAAGTCTTCGATCACAACGCGGAAACGATTAATCGCCGCCGAGTAATGCCCGCGCTTCAGATAGTAGCGCCCGATTTCCATTTCTTTAGCCGCCAAGTGGTCAAATGCCAAATCGAACAGCAAAATGGCGGAGCGCGCATATTCACTATCGGGATGACGCTCAATCACCAGACGCAATTGTTGGAGAGCCTGATAAGTTAGACCTTGATCACGGCCAACCTCATCAATCTGATCGTAATACGACAGCGCGAGAAGGAATTGCGCATAGGCCACATCCTCTTCGGCTGGGTAGAAATCAATGTACCGCTGCGCGGAAATGCGGCTGTTTTCGTAATCGCCATCACGATGATAGGCAAAGGCCTGCATGATCAGGGCACGTTTGGCCCACTCAGAATAAGGATAAAGCCGCTCTACTTCGCCAAACAGGCGCGCAGCTTCTTCTTCTTCACCTGCTTCGAGGTCGTATTCCGCGCGGTTATAGATTTCTTCTGGGCCGAAATTCTCAAGCGGCACGCTATCCTTGGGATCGCTACTTCCGCCACAGGCCATCAGAACCGTGAGACCCGTAAGAAGAGACAATCGTATTGGCCAAGCCGCTGTGCGCTTCATTCAACGCTACCTCAGAATCTATTAACTGGGAATTCCCAAACCTCTGGTCGTTCTAGCACAGAAAAATCCAAGGCAAAACGTCTTTGCATGAAAACTGTTCGATTTACTGTACGAGAGCGGGAATATCCGACACACGCAGACCCGCACCCGGCAAACGCGAAGCGACGGTTGCACTGCAATCCACCCATTCCCACGCAGATTTATCAGCAAAAACAGCGCGCAAGAGCTTGTTGGTGAGAGCGTGTCCCGCACGAATACCTGTGTAGCGTCCCAAAATCGGACCACCAGCAAGCGCCAGATCGCCCAACGCATCGAGCATTTTGTGGCGCACAGCCTCGTCATGGTGACGCAACCCGCCTGGGGTCAAAACATCGTCGCCGTCAATCACAACTGCATTGTTAATCGTGCCGCCCAAAGCAAGGCCAGCAGCATGCATAGCATCGACGTCAGCCTGACGACAGAACGTGCGGCTATCACAAAGCTCGCGCACGAATGCACCGTTTGCCATGCTCAATGTCTTGTCCTGCTGACCAATTGCTGCGTCCTTAAAGCGGATATGAAAATCAATATAGAGTGTTTCCGCAGGCTCTAGACGCGCAATGGCCTCGCCCTCAGACACTTCAACAGGCTTGAGGATGCGCAATGCTCGGATCGGGACATCCAAGGATTTGCGGCCAGCAGTCAAAATCGCGGTAACATACTCCGCAGAACTACCGTCAAGAACAGGAACTTCAGGACCATTCAGATCAATCAGAGCGTTCTGAACACCACAGCCAGCAAGCGCCGCCATGATATGTTCGATTGTCGAAACACTCACACCAGCGGCATTCTCGATACGTGTGCAAAGCTTGGCTTGGCTTGTTGTATCAAATTGGGCGTGAACGCGGTTATCGCCTTCCAAATCGCTCCGAACAAACCAGATACCACTATCTGCAGGCGCGGGTTTCACAACCATGCGCACAGGTTCTCCAGAATGGAGTCCCACTCCGTCAAAGGTAATTGGTTTATTTAGGGTCGTTTGCAATGGAAACTCCAACACAGCTTCGGAACGGCAGATATTCCGACACCAGACAGATATGCGCAGGGGCAGATATGTACAATTCAATCTTTGTAACTTACTGAAACATGAAAAATTACCCTAAGCGGCTTTTCGCCAAAACGCACTCAACCTATTGCTTCCAAACGAAAAAGGGCCACCCAGAAGGGCGGCCCAATTGTTACAAAACTGTAACCTTTTAGTTCGCTTGCCGACGCAAAAATGCTGGAATGTCGATCCGCTCTTGTTCTGGATCGGCTTCTTGCTCCTCTTGAACTACGGGAGCTTGCATTTGAGGCTGCTGACGAACAGCAGCTGCGCGTGGTGCTTCTTCGGCGCCGTGCCCCGTCATACGGTTGATCAAAGTGTTGATACCAAAGCGTGGCTTCTCTGGCTCTGCTTGGGGCTGCGCAGCGTGTGTCGGAGCCTCTTTTGCTTTGCCAAAAGTTGTCGATGGAACCTTAGCGGCTGCTGTGCGCAGGCGCTCCAGAGCTTCTGGAGAAGGTGTCCCAGCGGCGCGTGGTTTTGGCGCAACGAACTCTGCTGGCTCTTGCTCAAACGGTGTAGGCTCTTCTGCGAATTGCGGCTCTAGCTGCTCTGCGCGCGGCTGAGGTTGGTACGCGGGAGCCAGCACTTCATCCTTCGCGGGATCAGCAAAGAAACTCGGAGTTTTTTGAGGCTCTGGCTCTGGTTCCGGGTCTGGGCTTGGCTGTGCAAAGAGTGGTGGCTCTGGCGCAGTTTCTGGCGCTGGAGTTTTTGCAACTTCTGGTTCTGCAGGAGTTGTTGGCTTCAGCGGCTCTGCCAAACTACGACGCGCTACGGGCTCTTCGCCTGTGCTCTCACGAGCGTCGATGCCCGTTGCAACAACCGATACGCGCATAGCACCTTCCATTGCTGTGTCCATTGTGGAACCAACAATGATGTTTGCTTCTTGATCAACTTCTTCGCGAATGCGGTTCGCCGCCTCGTCGAGTTCGAACAAGGTGAGGTCGTAACCACCTGTCACGTTGATCAGAACGCCGCGTGCGCCACGTAGGCTGATCTCGTCCAGAAGCGGGTTGGCAATCGCCTTCTCGGCAGCTTGGATCGCGCGATCTTCGCCAGTTGCCTCGCCGGTACCCATCATCGCCTTGCCCATTTCGTCCATTACGGAGCGAACATCAGCAAAGTCGAGGTTGATAATACCAGGACGCACCATCAGATCAGTTACACCCTTCACGCCTTGATAAAGAACGTCATCCGCAAGGCTGAAGGCCTCTGTGAATGTGGTTTTCTCGTTCGCCAAGCGGAACAGGTTCTGGTTCGGAATGATGATCAGTGTATCGACAACCTTCTGGAGGGCTTCTACGCCTTCCTCGGCCTGACGCATACGCTTGGCACCTTCGAATTGGAACGGCTTGGTCACAACACCAACGGTTAGAACACCAAGCTCACGCGCGGCTTGCGCGATGATTGGCGCAGCACCCGTTCCGGTGCCGCCACCCATACCCGCGGTAATAAAGCACATGTGCGCGCCCGCGAGATGGTCAACGATTTGCTCAATGCTTTCTTCGGCAGCGGCGGACCCAACAGATGGGCGCGCCCCGGCGCCCAGACCTTCAGTAACCTTCACGCCCATCTGAATGCGGGCTTGTGAACGGTTTTGCTGAAGCGCTTGCGCGTCGGTGTTCGCGACAACGAATTCTACGCCGTCGAGTTCCTTTTCGATCATGTTGTTTACAGCGTTGCCGCCAGCCCCGCCAACACCGAATACGGTGATCCGAGGCTTCAGATCGTCTTGCTCATTCATGCTCAAATTTAATGTCATCGACTGGTCCGCCTGTAATACCGTGCCGCTCGTCCCGGAGCGACAAACTTGCCTGATTTGTTACGATTCTATCGAGACAAACATGAAACGTCACGAAAAAAACGCATTTTCCATACAAAATATGGCATTCTATAACTGGCCGAGTGGCGGCATCTTGCCGAAACCACCAGATTTTGCGCTCACCAGTTGTCTTTGAACCATTTTACGGCTCTCTTAACGGATCGAGCGGGATAGCGCTCGTTCGGAATGTCAAAATCCCACCATTCATCTTGCGGATGTGCCGCAAACAAACACAGCCCGACAGCAGATGCGAAATCCGCCCCTGTCGCACGCTGCGGGAGCCCCTGAACGCGCAGTGGCCGCCCTATCCGCACTCTCTGACCAAGGATACGCGCCGCAAGCCCATCAAGGCCCGGAATCTGGCTTCCTCCACCCGTCAATACGATCTGCTGGCTCGGCAGATGATCGAAACCTGCGGCCTCCAGACGTGCTCGCGCCTCTTCTAGGATCTCTTCGACGCGTGGTCGCATGATGCCGATGAGTTCGGCGCGACTGACGGTGCGCTGGTCTTTCTCCCAATCGCCGCTGTCACTTCCGATGTTGATTTTCTCGCGGTCGTCCATGCCCGTCGCGACAACGCCACCATGTAGCGTCTTGATCCGTTCGGCCGTCGCCGTATTCACCTGCAAGCCCTTCGAGATATCGCCCGTAATCTGATCCCCGCCAAGACGCACTGCGTCCGAATAGATCATATGCTTTTTGATGAAGATCGAGATGCCGGTGGACCCGCCCCCAAGATCAATACAGGCGGCCCCCAACTCTTGTTCATCCTCGACCAGCGCCGAAATACCCGAGACATAAGCACTGGACGCAAGGCCAGCCAACTCAAGATCGCAACGCTTGATACAGTAAATAAGGTTCTGGATAACGTCGGCCTCGACGGTCAGCACATGCATATCGGCGGCCAAACGGTTGCCGATCTGACCGCGCGGATCACCAAGCCCTGTTCGATGATCCACGGCAAAATTCACCGGCTGTGCATGCAACACCTCGCGACCATGCCCAAAATCAGGGACATCACAGGCCGACAGAACGCGCGCGACGTCCTGTTCGCTTACGGTGCGATCCTGAATATCAATGCCGCCCGCAAGCCCGTAAGAACGAGGGCGTGCGCCAGAGAAACAGGCGATCGCATGATCAACTCGCACCTTCGCCATCTTTTGTGCGGACTGAACCACTGTGCGAATGGCACTCTCGGTTTCGGGCATTGCAACGATTTCACCAAACCGAACACCGCGAGAACGTGTAGTGGCGACGCCAATCACCCGAAAGCTGCTCTGCCCCGCCATAGAGCCAACTCCATCACCGTCATGGAGCTTCTCTGGACCATCAAACCGAAGGATCAAACAAGAGACCTTCGACGTCCCAACATCCAAAACCGCGACAACGCCACGCTGCATCGCGGCTTCTCGCATGTTACGCATTGAACGTTGGCTTTGGTACAGATCGGTCATGGTTGTTGGACTCCACTTTCAATAACAGACGGATCGTCGGTCGAATTTTCGGGGGTGTTACGAAGACGCAAAGTTGGACGGTCGTTCAGACGCATATCCACAACTTCGATGTCGCGCGCCAGCAGGTCGCGAACCGAGTTAAGCGCAATGACACGATGCAAGGCTTCGCGCGGCTTTTCTTCGGGGAGCAGGATGCGTTGATCGTTGTTTAGAACCAAATCCCAGCGCCGCTCACCCACGCGCACAAGGCCACGCACGCGCCCCTTGATCGGGCCTGTCGATGCAAACAAATCCAGCGCTTCGGGAATAGCGCGATCAGCGCCAAGCCCCGTCACCAGCGGAAGATCGGGACGTGACGCGCGCGCGGGCACTTTGATCACGCGGTGCCCCTCAGCATCAAGCAACTCAACCGCGCGAGTCCCACGCCAAACGACAACGGGCAAGCGCTCTTGAACGGTGACCTGAAGAACGCCACCAACGCGCAATTGCACATCAACAGAAGCCACAGCATCAAGCTCAGAAATCATGGAGTGTATTTGCTTAAGGTCGAGATCAAATGAACTGATCGGGAAATCAAGAGGCACAACCTCTCGGATATCTTCGGATAGATCGGTCGAAGCGCCATCAATCGCCATCATGTGAATGGCAAAAACGGGATGCTCCTCAAGGTCGCGGCGCACTTCTGCGGCAACATCAATAATCGCCTGACGACGATCCGCGCTGGCCAGAATTCCACCTGTAAGGAAACTAACCAATAGGATCGGCACCCCATATCGCACAATCTTGCGGAAGGTTGGTGTTAGCCAAAGCCTATGCACACGATAGGCAACACGGCTCGGGGCCGGATCGCGCTTAGCTTGTGAGGTGTGACGCTGAGAAAGGCCCGCAACGGGACGCGCGGAGACTACCTTTGACATGATGCATCCTCCACCATCCAGCGGCAAAGCGCACCAAAGCTCATCCCGCTCGCGAGCGCTTGCTCGGGCGTAAGAGAGGTTGGCGTCATTCCGGGCTGAGTATTGGTCTCAAGCAGGATCAAACCATCAAGCCCGCGCGCTTCGTCCCAGCGAAAATCGGTGCGCGAGATCCCACGGCACCCCAACGCCTTATGTGCCCGGCAGGCATAGTCCAGACACGCTGCGGTGATCTCGGGCGGAAGATCAGCAGGGACCACATGACGAGAGCCTCCGGGCACATACTTGGCGTCATAATCGTACCAACCGTCGGTCAGGATATCGGTCACGTTCAGTGCACGGTCCCCAACAACCGTGGTCGTAAGCTCACGTCCAGGCGCGAAGGCCTCAACCATAAGCAAATCCGGCATCTCATCAGATATCTGCGGCGGTGTATTCGTCCCCTCCGCGACTAGGTAAACCCCAACGGACGAGCCTTCGTTATTTGGCTTCACGACATAGGGCGGCGCCATTACGTGGCGTGCCATTACGTCCGATTTTGCGAACAGCCCACTTTCGCAGACGGGCAAGCCAGCCGCGCGAAACGCATCCTTGGACCGTTCCTTATCCATCGCAAGGGCCGATGCAAGCACACCAGAATGCGTGTACGGGATTGCGAGCCATTCGAGCATCCCCTGAACGCAACCGTCCTCACCCCAACGACCGTGGAGAGCATTAAAAACAACGTCTGGGGAAATCTCGACAAGCCGCGCCGCGAGGTCTGGACCTGCGTCCACCTCAACTACATCATAGCCTTCGCCCCGAAGTGCAGTCGCGCATTCACGCCCGCTGGAGAGAGAAACCTCGCGCTCTGCGGATGGTCCTCCCAGCAATACTGCCACTTTTTGGGATGCCCTGCTCGACATGCCCGCCTCTTATCGTTTGCGACCCCTCTTTGTGGGCCTTGGTGCGCCCCAAAACGGGGCATCTGACTCTTCTCAGGACTTCAGACAAATTGCCTAAAATCAGAGAGCTTATTATTTTTGTGATGCGCAGTTCAGCTTACCTGTGCCAAATCTACGCGGTCTGCCGCTTATTTTTGTTGCGCTTCTGACCTACCGGACTTCCAGAAATCCCATTATAATATCTGATCTTAAGCTGGGGCCGGTTCGCCGATGCGCTTAATTTCCCACTCTAACTCTATTGAGCTGTTTTTGAAAACCTTTTTTCGCACTTCTTCGCCCAAACCTTCCAAGTCGGCCGCTGTGGCGCCTCCGGCATTGGTCAAGAAATTGCTGTGCATCTCGTTCATAACGGCCCCGCCGCGCCGCGCGCCGCGCATCCCTGCGTCATCAATAACCTTCCACGCCTTGAGATCATGCACGTCATCGGCCTTCCCAGTAGAGCTAAAGCCTGCGGGATTTCGGAATGTACTTCCGGCGGTACGGTCCTTGGTCGGCTGGGTTTCGTCGCGCTTTTTGAGCTGCTCTGTCATTCGGTTTTCAAGCTCTTGAGGATCACCAGCAACGCCTCTCAAAACCGCATCCACCAATACGGCCCCCTCTGGCATCGAAGAGCTCCGATAGCCAAAAGCCAGATCCGCCGCAGAAAGCGTTTTTAGCGTACCATCCCGCAGAACCACGCGCGCAGAGTGAAAAACATCCGCGACGTACTGGCCGTAACACCCCGCGTTCATCGTTACGGCACCTCCGATCGCGCCTGGAATGGTGCGCAGAAATGTCAGATCAACACCCGCCGCCGCCGCGCGCCGCGCAACATGTGCATCCAGCGCTGCGGCCCCAACGGTTGCTTGTTCTCCTTCGATTTCGATGCCATTGAACCCGCGCCCTAGCCGGATCACGACACCACGTATGCCGCCATCCCGAACGATCAGGTTACTTCCGACTCCCATCGGAAATACGGCAATATCCGCAGGCAACCCCCGCAGAAACTCTTGCAAATCTTCAACATCAGCGGGCTGAAACACAACGTCCGCAGGACCGCCCACGCGCAACCACGTCAGTGACGATAGGTCTTTGTCAAATGTCAGAGTGCCCCGCACCTGCGGGAGAGTTTTGGAGTTGAGCATCGTGTTCATCGCCTGTTAGGATATGCGTATTTATAACGGCAACGCGCGTGGTTTCCAGTGCTATGACTTCGATTTCAGCACCCCGAGCTTTCGAAGCAGGAAAATCAAAGGCCAGCGCAATATAGAAGCCGCAGCCGCGAGGAAGAACAGCCCCATCCAGACGCCCTCCTCATAAAATACATAGATTGCAAGCGGAAAGCCAACCGTCATGAGTGCATAGGCGGCAGGCCAGTGCTTCTTCTTGCTCGGAAAAAACGCGATTACATTAGCCACAATGAGCCAGAGCAACGCCAGAAGAATCGAAAGGTTCGCAGGCAACTCCACTCTTGACCCCTTATCTATTCCTCAGCGAGCAACTTTGGCAGGTTATTCGCCCAAGCCGAAATGGTACCCGCCCCCAGACACACCACGATGTCGCCAGACCGTGCTTGTTCCTTCACGAGCCGCACGAGGTCTTCTTCGCTGTTGACTGCACGCGCATGGCGGTGGCCGTGGCGGATAAGGCCCGCGACTAAATCGTCACGTGTTGCCCCCTCGATTACGTCCTCGCCTGCGGAAAAGACTTCAGAGATTCCAACGACATCGGCATCATTGAAGCATCCGCAGAAATCTTCGAACAGGCTGTGAAGGCGGCTATAGCGGTGTGGCTGATGCACGGCGATAACGCGCGCGCCGTCAGTATGCGATGTCGCCTGACGAGCTGCTCGCAAAACGGCGGCGATTTCAACAGGGTGATGTCCATAGTCATCAATGATGGTCACGCCATCCACTTCACCAACCCGCGTAAAGCGACGGTTTACGCCACCGAAATTCTCAAGCGCAGATTTGATATCCGAAAGCGAAACGCCCAAGTGGCGCGCAACCGCGACACCGGACAAGGCATTGGAAACGTTATGATCTCCGGGCATCGGGAGGGAGCACCCTTCAATCACAAGCCCCTCGGATTGCAGCGCAATATCGAAATGCGCCACACCCGCCTTGTAGGTCAGGTTTGTGGCGCGAACATCGGCCTGAGAGTTAAAGCCGAATGTCACAATGCGGCGGTCAGTGATTTTTCCAACCAGCGATTGCACCTCTGGATGATCGGTACAGCACACCGCAATGCCGTAGAATGGAATGTTTGAAACAAAATCAAGGAAGCCTTGGCGCAGCGTGTCGAAATCACCCCAATGCTCCATATGCTCGGGGTCAATGTTCGTCACAATCGCGATGGTCGCAGGCAAGCGGTTAAAGGTTCCGTCGCTCTCGTCCGCTTCGACGACCATCCATTCGCCAGAACCCATTCGCGCGTTCGAGCCATAAGCGTGAATGATGCCGCCGTTGATCACAGTTGGATCAATGCCGCCCGCATCCAAGAGTGTCGCGACCATAGTTGTGGTCGTAGTTTTGCCGTGCGTGCCCGCAACCGCAATGTTGGACTTAAGGCGCATCAACTCAGCCAACATTTCAGCGCGCCGCACAACGGGTAGCCCGTTCAGGCGTGCGGCATCAAGCTCTGGGTTTCCTCGTTTGATTGCGCTGGAGATCACGACAACCTCGGCATTTTCAAGGTTCTCAGCTTTTTGACCGATGAAAATTTTAGCACCCAACCCCTCAAGCCGTTGGGTGATCTTGGTCGACTTTAGGTCACTCCCCTGCACGGTATATCCGTGGCTAAGAAGAACCTCGGCGATGCCCGACATGCCAATTCCACCAATACCAACAAAGTGAATCGCGCCCATTTCAATGGGGAGTTTTGTGGCTTTGGCGTTCATGACTGGACCTCTGATTTCTCTTTTTGCGCGCTCAGGCGCTCGACCAACGCCACGAGCCGCTCGGTGGCGTCTGGCTTGCCGCAAGCAAGCGCGGCGCGCGCCATCGCATTGGCATGCTCGGGTTGGGTCATTATTTCGCTGATGGATTGCGATAGGTTTTCGACGGTGAACTCGCCCTCTGGAATCAAGGTCGCCGCCCCCGCATCGACCATTCCACGCGCGTTGGCCGTTTGATGATCTGCCGTTGCCGCAGCGAAGGGAACGAAAATCGCGGGGCGCCCGATAACGGATGTATCTGCGACTGTGCTGGCGCCTGAACGGGCGATCACAAGTTGGCATTCGCTAAGGCGGCGCGGAACATCCTTAAAGAATGTCTTTACGTCAGCGTTTATCCCTTCTTCGGCATAAAAAGCTGCTACGCGCTCAAGGTCCTCTTCGCGGGCCTGCTGATTGATGCGCAAGTTCCGCCGCAGAGAATCTGGAAGTGCGGCAACCGCTTCAGGAACCACATCCGAAAGGATACGCGCGCCCTGACTTCCGCCCATCACAAGGATCGACATCGGGTAATCGCCCGGCTCGATATATCCAGCCCCGGCCCGATCCAAAACCGCGGCGCGCACTGGGTTGCCGATATCTTCGCCTTCAACACCTTCGGGAAGGTGGGTCGGCCATGTGCCACACGCAACGGCATCAACACGTTTTGCAAATAGTTTGTTCACACGCCCTAGAACGCCGTTCTGTTCATGAAGCGCGCGTGGGCGACGCAGTATCCATGCCGCCGCAACGGCCGGAATTGACGGATAGCCGCCAAAGCCTACCACCACCGCAGGCTTATCACGCTGCATTTTGAACATCGCGGCAAGGATGCCGCCAAAGATACGAAACGGCACAAGCGCCTTGGCAAGCAAACCACCGCGCGCGAAGGTCGCGCTTGAAAGCGTTTCAATCTCAACTTCTGGAGGGAAGCCACCCGTGTATCGCGCACCACGCGCATCGGTGGAAAGTTTCACAGACCACCCCTTGGCGAGCATTGCCTCGGCGAGTGCCTGTGCGGGGAACATATGCCCCCCTGTTCCTCCTGCGGCGATAATAAGAAGTGGTGCCGTCATGTATTCTATTCCGTCCCCAATGTGCCGCGTCCACGACCGATAAAGTGATCACCAATGACGCCCTGAGGCCGATTACGCGTAAGCGCAAGCAACATACCAAGTGCGATTCCACCAGCGACTAGCGAACTACCCCCGTAACTCACAAAAGGCAACGTCATCCCCTTGGCTGGAAGCAAACGCACAGCAACGCCCATATTCACAAAGGCCTGAATGCCAAACATACACGCAAGCCCCGTTCCCGCGAGACGCGTAAACGGATCACGCTCCCGCATGAGGCGCATCAGGGAACGCACGGTAACGACAACAAAAAGCGCGATGATAAACAGCACAAGCGCAAGGCCGTATTCCTCGGCGGCAACGGCGATAATGAAATCTGTATGCGCATCAGGGAGTGACCATTTCACTTGCCCCTCGCCCACGCCAACGCCAAAAAAGCCACCTTCGCGGATCGCATTGGTCGCATAGCCCATCTGCGTCGTTGGGTCGATTTCGGTGTTCAGGAATCCATCAATACGGCGTGCGAAGTGCTCTGAGTTGTTATAGGCAAATGTGCCGCCGGCGACCACAAGTCCCGCCATCCCGAGCAAGAGCACAAAGGGCGCACCTGCGACGAAATACATAACGCCCCAACCAAATAGCACCAAAGCGGCCTGTCCGAAGTCCGGCTGAAACGCCAAGAACCCGACGATAACAATCAACAGGACAAACGAAATCCGCTTACCTGGAGGTCCGTTGATCTCTTGTCCTGCGGCCATAAGCCACGCGGTGACAATCACAAATCCGGGCTTAAGAAACTCGCTCGGCTGAACAGAGGCGAACCCAAGGGAATACCAACGCATTGCGCCTTTGCCGAAGTCCGTGCCCAGAATTGGCAGCAACGCTAATGCAACAAATGAACAAGCAAAGCCCAAAACCCCAAGACGACGAACCATCAAGGGCGACATCATCGAAATCAGCAGCATCACGATCAGCGCCAGCACGCCAAAGAACGACTGACGCTGTACATAATGGAAAGCTTCAAGACCATTTCGATCAGCCAAAGGCGGCGATGCCGCCAAGCCCAGCAAAAGCCCGATGAGAAAAAGCGTGAAAATGCAGACTGTCGTCCACTTGTCGATTGTGCGCCACCAACGTGGAATCACTGGTTCTCCGCCCGCTCGGGGGAGTGAACCATATACCATCTCGGTCATGGGATACCGCCTATACTGCCTCTAGTCGCCCGTTTTCCGGGTCTGTTTCAAACAGTACCGATGATGATTCGAAAAAGCTAGAGAAAAGACCAGCCGCACCAATGGTTTCGCGCATCAGGCTCGCGCGCCTCGGCCTAGCCAAGCGCCTCGACATTAGCAACGAAATCATCGCCGCGCGTCTCAAAGCTGTCGTATTGGTCAAAACTAGCGGCCGCTGGCGCAAGAAGAACGGTATCGCCCTGCTCTGCTTCGGCGGCAGCGCGGGCGACTGCGACGTTCATAGTTTCGCAAATCTCCAGCTCAACCCCCTCAAGCCCGAGCGCAAATTTCGCAGCATCCCGACCAATCACATAGGCTTTCTTTACCCGTCCGAAATGCGGCTTTAGACCGTCCAATCCGCCTTCTTTTTCAAGGCCACCACAGATCCAGCGAATATTATCGAACGCGGCAAGAGCGCAAGCGGCGCTATCGACATTCGTCGCTTTACTGTCATTCACAAAGCGAATGCCATTCTTGTTCGCGATCATTTGTGAACGATGCGGAAGCCCGCCAAAAGTCTGGAACGCAGCCTCAATTACACGCGGGGCAAGACCCAAGGTGCGACACACCGCGTAAGCCGCGCAGGCATTCTGATGGTTATGCGCGCCTGGTAGCCCCTCAATCTTACGAAGGTCTATCGAGCCCGCCTGACGCCCTTTGCGGTACTCAGACAGGAACCCTTTACGCGCAAATACGTTCCACCCCTTACCGGCAAGTTTGGTTTCGGTTGAGATGCGGATGACGCGATCATCGGCCAAACCTGTCCCTAACTGATTAGCCAAGTAGCGCCCCTCGTTCTCATCAACGCCAATCACAGCGCGATCAGGGCCGCCTTCTGAAAACAGTCGCCGTTTGGCCGCGAAATATCCGCCCAGCCCCGCATGACGGTCAAGATGATCGGGCGACAGGTTCGTGAACACCGCAACATCCGGCGTAAGGTTGCGAGCAAGGTCCGTTTGATATGAGGAAAGCTCCAGAACCACGACCTCGCCATCAATTGCCGGCTCAATATCAAGCACACCGCGGCCGATGTTACCCGCAAGCTGGGTTGGACGCTTCACATGCGTAAGCACGTGATGGATGAGCGCGCTTGTCGTCGATTTGCCGTTACTGCCCGTTACGGCGACAATGCGCGGCGTGGTATCGAATTCGTCCCACTCCGTCGTGGCAAAACTGCCAAAGAATAGCGAAATATCGTTGTCCACTGGCACGCCAAGTTCCCACGCTTTGGCAACGTATTTATTTGGCGAAGGATACAAATGCGGAATTCCCGGCGAAAGAATAAGGACCGCGACATCTTCCCACGCAGCATCCTTGGAGAGTTCCTGTGGTGTGAACCCTTCTGCCTCTGCGCGGGCGCGTGCCTCTGCGTTATCATCCCAGACCACGGGGATCGCATTGCCTTCGCGCAACGCACGAGCGGTCGCCAAACCAGAACGCCCAAGCCCCAAGACGGCGACTTTGCGATTTTCATATCCGAGAACGGGGATCATTTTCTGGCTCCTGCGATATCCTACTTGAGCATCTTCATGCCTTTTCAACGCGGCTTTGGCAATCCGCGAAGGAGCCGCCCACGAAAAAGGGCGCCCCGATTGTGGACGCCCATTCTCTTTATTTAAGTTCTGCTAGCGCAGCTTCAGCGTCGCAAGCCCAACAAGCGCGAGCACCACCGAGATAATCCAGAACCGGATCACGATCTGCGGCTCCGCCCACCCTTTTTTCTCATAGTGGTGATGGATTGGAGCCATCAAGAAGACGCGCTTTCCTGTGCGTTTGAAATACAGGACCTGAATGATGACCGACAGGGCCTCGACCACGAACAGCCCGCCAACAATCGCCAAAACGATCTCGTGTTTCGTGACAACAGCAATCGCGCCCAACGCGCCGCCAAGCGCCAGCGATCCGGTATCCCCCATAAACACCGCAGCGGGCGGCGCATTATACCAAAGGAACCCGAGCCCACCGCCAATCAATGCCGAAGTAAAGACGAATATCTCACCCGTTCCCGGTACGTAATGCACGTCCAGATATTCGGTAAAGTCGGTACGCCCAACAACATAGGCAATCACGCCCAACGCCCCCGCGGCGATCATCACAGGCATAATCGCCAGACCGTCCAGACCGTCCGTCAAGTTCACGGAGTTCGCGGAACCAACAATAACGACCATCGAGAATGGCACAAAGAAATAGCCCAGATTAAGCAGCACATCCTTGAAAACAGGGATCGCAAGCTGGTGGGTAAGCTCGGCGGGATGGTAAACAGCGGCCCAATATCCTGCGATTGCCGCCACCAAAAGGCCAAGCCCCATACGGATTTTGCCAGAAACACCCTTGGTGTTGTTTTTGCTGACTTTTGCGTAATCATCGGCGAACCCGATGCACCCAAAGCTAAGCGTGACAAACAGCACGATAAGCACGTAAGGATTATCAATCCGCGCCCACAGAAGCGTCGAGATCACCAACGCTGACAAGATGAGCAAGCCCCCCATGGTCGGTGTTCCAGCCTTGGACATATGGGATTCTGGTCCGTCATCCCGAATTGGCTGTCCCCGCCCTTGCTTGGCACGCAGCAGATTGATGAGCGGTTGTCCGAAGATAAAACCGAATATCAGCGCGGTAAAAAATGCCCCACCGGCACGAAACGAGATATAACGGAAGAGGTTGAAAATATCTCCGCCGTCAGAAAAATTTGTAAGCCAGTAAAGCACTACGTCCGCCTTTATTCATTCGTTGGGGCCGGATGGCCCAGTTTTCGGATCGCGTCAACAATAAGCGACGCTTTGCTCCCCTTGGATCCTTTTACCAAGATCACATCCCCCGCGTCGATCATATCTTTTACGTGGACGGCAAGTTCCGTTGCGGTGGTGGCCCATAGGCCTCTCTGCCCCTCTGGAAGAGTTTCATGCAACTCCCGCATTAGGGGTCCAAGGCAATGAACACGGTCGATATCTTTCATCGATGGTGCCTGAGCAATTTCACGGTGCAGCGCGGGCGCATCTTCGCCCAGTTCGAGCATATCCCCAAGGATCGCCACGCGCCGCCCTGCCCGCACCTGACCAACGCCGTCTCGCGGCTTGGCCGCCGCCAGCACCTCAAGTGCCGCAACAAGCGACGTCGGATTTGCGTTGAACGCATCATCAATAAGCTCAAGGCTCCATTCGGGGTGATAGAGATCAAGATGAACAGTTTCTCGCGTACCTCGTCCCGCTGGAGGTTCCCAGAGTGTCAGATCGTTCGCAGCAAGTCCAAGGTCGGCGCCCGCGGCCTCAACGCACGCCAGAACGCCAACCGCGTTCATCGCGAAATGCCGCCCAGAGGTCGACAGCTTGAACAACGCAGGCTCGCCGCGCAATGTGGCCGAAATAACCGTCACGCTATCAGCGAGCTGAACATCCGTCAGACGGAAATCCGCCGCTGGATTGGTACCGAAGGTAATGATCTCCTCGCGGGCCGCATCACGCAGGATATCCGTCGTCTCGATATCCGCATTGATGACCGCTTTGCCGCCAGCGACCAATCCATCGAATATCGCCGCTTTTTCGCGTGCGATACCTTCAATATTCCCAAAGGCCTCAAAATGGGCCGCCGCAACCGTTGTTACCATCGCAACATGAGGAGAGGCGATTTTTGCAAGAGGCGAAATCTCTCCAGGATGACTCATCCCGATTTCGATGATCGCAAACTGAGTATTCTGCGGCATCCGCGCAAGCGTTAGCGGCACGCCCCAGTGGTTGTTATAACTCGCCTCTGCGGCATGGACGCGTCCTTGCTGCCCAAGCACCACCCGCAGCATTTCCTTTGTTGAGGTCTTGCCCACAGAACCCGTCACGGCGATAACTTGTGCGTCGGTCCTTGCGCGAGCGGCACGTGCCATATCCTCAAGTGCAACCAATACATCGTCGACAATCAACAACGGCGCATCTGTCGGAACATCATCAGGAACGTGGGAGACAAGCGCCGCGGCCGCCCCCTTCTCGAGGGCTTGCGCAACGAAATCATGGCCGTCGCGCACATCCTTGAGGGCGATGAACAAATCGCCTGCCTCAATCGTGCGCGTATCAATAGAGATGCCAGTCGCGCTCCAATCGCGAGTGTATTTGCCACCCGTCGCCGCAGCGGCATCCTTAGCTGTCCAAAGCACGCTCATGTTAGACGTCCTTCAAGTGCCGCAACCGCAACGCTCGCTTGTTCCGCGTCATCAAAGGGCAACGTCACATCGCCAATGGTCTGGCCCGTCTCGTGGCCCTTCCCTGCGATCAACAGCGCATCTCCTGAACCGAGTGAATCCACAGCGCGAAGAATTGCCTCTGCTCGGTCGCCGACATTGTGCGCCTCTGGACAGCCCTCCATCACCATTTCGCGAATTGCGGATGGCTCTTCGCTTCGTGGATTATCGTCGGTCACGAAAACCACGTCGCCATGTTCAGCGGCCGCTTGTCCCATCAATTTGCGTTTGCCGGTATCCCGATCTCCACCAGCGCCAAGCACAACGATAATGCGTCCCATCACATGCGGACGTAACGCCTTGAGCGCAGTTGCAACCGCATCCGGCGTATGGGCGTAATCAACAAAGATCGCCGCACCGTTTTCACGGGTCGCCGCGTGCTGCATCCTGCCGCGCACGGTCTGTAATTCGCGTAATGTCTCGAAAACCGCGTCGGGCTTTGCTCCGCAGGCAATCGCAAGACCTGAGGCCAGCAAGACATTCTCTGCCTGAAATCCGCCGATCAATGGCAACCGAACCTGATGCTGCGCGCCATCGTAACTGAACAAGAGTTCTTGGCCAGACGCATCAAATCGTTGCCCCAAGAGACACATATCCGCGCCCGTGGCGCGCCCCACTGACAGCACGCGCTGCCCCCGACCACGGGCCACCTCTGCCATTTGTTGACCACGCGGATCGTCAATATTGATTACCGCTTTTCCCTCCGGCGGAAGGACGCGTTCAAATAATCCTGCCTTGGCGTTGAAGTAATCATCAAAGTCCTTGTGATAATCCAGATGATCCTGCGAGAAGTTGGTAAATCCAGCCGCCATCAATCGCACACCATCCAAACGGCGCTGCGCCAATCCGTGGCTAGAGGCCTCCATCGCCGCATGGGTAATCCCCGCCCGCGCCATATTCGACAGCAACTTATGAAGCGTGATCGGCTCGGGCGTTGTATGGGTCATCGGAGCTTGATACGCCCCCTCAACACCTGTGGTACCCAAGTTTGCAGCGGAAAGGCCCATCGCTATCCAGATCTGACGCGTGAAATTCGCGACGGATGTTTTGCCGTTGGTTCCCGTAACCGCAACCATATGCGCAGGCTGTCCCGCATAAAACAGCGCCGCCGCATAGGCCAGCGCCATGCGCGGATCCTCAACGACTACGAGCGCTGCGTCGGATTGTTCAAGTGCGGTTCGCGCAATTTCGGCACCCGCTTTATCCGTCAGGATCGCGCGCGCGCCCATCCGCAGAGCGAACTCAATGAACGTAGCGCCATGCATTTTCGCTCCGGGGAGGCCCGCAAAGAGGTAGCCCTCCTCAACATTGCGGCTATCGACACTTATGCCGGTAACGCGAACATCGGCGCCGCCACGGGCCGCGAGGCCGAGATCGGCAAGCCGTCTGGATTTATCTGTTGCAGTCATGGCCAAGCCCCCGCCGTCTTGTGCTTTGGTTTCCTGACCAAGCGCTGCTTAGTTGCTCGTCAGGGTGATCATCTCTGGATTCTCAGATTCTATCTCCGGCCGCAACCCCAGCAATGGCGCAACGCGTGTAATCAACTCCGCCGCGACGGGAACGGCTGTCCAACCCGCCGTACGGCGCGTTTCGCCGAGGGACTCGATGGATGGCTCATCCAAAGTCACGATCAACACATATTTTGGGTCATCCGCAGGGAAAACACTCGCAAATGTAGCGATAACCTTATCGTCATAGTATCCGCCGCGCGGTTTTGGCTTGTCGGCGGAGCCTGTCTTGCCGCCAACTTTGTATCCTTCGACCTCGCCAAAGCTCGCTGTACCGCGCACAACAACCTGTCTAAGCATATCGCGCGATATGGCGGAAGTTTGCTCAGAGACAACCCGTGGGCCATCGGTTGGCGCGCTGTGCTGCTTAAGAAGTGTTGGTGTGACCTTACGTCCGCCATTCAACAGACTCGCGTATCCTGTCGCAAGGTGAAGCGGACTTGCCGAGAGACCGTGACCGTAGGAAATAGTCATTGCCGATAGTTCACTCCAGTTCGGAGGCAAAAGCGGCTTGGCCCCTGCTGCTTCAGTCAGTTCAACAGGCGTTGCGTCAAAGAACCCAAGTGAGCGCAGGAATTCTTGCTGGCGCGGCGCTCCGATCTGCATTGCAATCCGAGCGGTACCGATGTTGGAGCTTTCGACGATCACGTCTGTCACCGACAACGATGGACCGTAGTTGTGGAAATCGCGAATTTTGAATTTGCCCCAACGCAGCGGCCCCTTGGTATCAATCATTGTATGCGCATTTACGAGATTGCTATCGATTGCCTGCGCCGTCGCGAAAATCTTGAAGGTCGATCCAAGCTCATACACGCCCTGAACAGCGCGGTTGAACAGCGGACTATCGGAGGCATCACCCTGCGTAAGAACCTGTGGGCGCTTGTTCGGGTCGAAATCGGGCAAAGACACCATCGACACGATCGCGCCTGTTTGTGCTTCCATCAGAACAGCTGTCGCACCCTTCGCATTCATGAGGCGCATACCGCCATAAAGCACTTCGCGCGCCGCGGCCTGTACCGAAAGGTCGATTGAGAGTTCAAGCGGTGCACCGTCATTCGCTGGATCGCGCAGGTAATCGTCAAAGTATTTCTCTACACCTGCGGTGCCGATGACCTCGGCAGAATGAACACCTTCGCGGCCAAAACTTGCTCCACCTAGAATATGCGCCGCCAGCCGACCATTCGGATACAGACGCATTTCGCGTGGACCGAACTCAAGGCCAGGATCGCCGATATCATGCACTGCCTGCATCTGCTCTGGCGATAACTTCCTGCGAAGCCACAGGAATTTACGCTTACCTGTGAAGTCCTTCATCAGGCGTTCAAGCTTCATTTCGGGAAAAATGGCGACCAACTCTTGCGCGACACGCTCTTTGTCCACGATGTTTTGCGGATTGGCATAGAGCGAATATGTCGAAAGGTTCGTGGCGAGGATACGCCCCTCGCGGTCAACGATATTCGCGCGCTGCGCCGTGATCCCCGCTCCTGTCGTTGAGGCACGTGGCTCCGACGGAACTGACGCACTCAAGTGCCCCATCCGAACGCCGACCGCCACAAACGCGATCATAAAGAAGCCGCAAAGCACAACCAAACGGCCTTCGGCACGGCTGCGCGCTTTGTCTCGCATCTCTTCGTGGCGACGGCGAATGTTTTCGCGTTCGATTTGATCTGGGTTCTCACCCTTTTCACGGGCCTCAAGGATACGCGCGAGTGGGCGAAGGGGTGTGCGGATCATTGCCCATCCTCCACCAGTGGCGCGGAAACTTCGACGCCGCCCATCAACTCTGGAAAGCTGCCGTTAACCGTTGGAATATGGTACTGCACCTGATCGACATGGCCGAATTGCTCTGGCAGCAACGGCAGCAATCCAAGACGGTCAAAGTTGATCTCGGCAAGTTGGCGCAGGCGCTCTGGGCGGTTCTGATAGGCCCATTCTGCGTTCAGAATGGCCAGATGCTCACGCTTGAGGCCAATCATGCGCTGAATCTGCGCGACCTGTTTGAGGCGCGACTGTGTTTTGTAGTTCTCATTATAAGCCCAGAAAGCAAGTCCCAGAACGAGCATCGCAGTTACTGCAATATACAACGAGCGCATTAGCCGCGTCCTCCTGTAACCAATTTCGGCAAACCTAATCCAGCGCGCCCCGCGCCCTCTGCTAGGGCGCTTGTTCGGGTGGCGACGCGCAAAATCGCACTTCGAGAACGTGGGTTCTCGGCGAGCTCTTCTGTGTCGGGCCCGATTGCTTTGCGAGGCGTCAATTTGAATGCGGGGGGCTTTTCGTTAGCCTCGGGCGCGTAGCGATTGGCGTTTCCGCCACCACCTGAACGCGCCTGTAGAAACTTCTTAACAATACGGTCTTCGAGTGAATGAAAGGACACAACCGCCAGTTTTCCACCCTCTTTGAGAGCGCGCTCGGCGGCTTCTAGCCCTTCGATGAGCTGTCCGAATTCGTCGTTTACCGCAATGCGGATTGCCTGAAAGCTGCGCGTGGCAGGGTGGCTCTGGCCCGGCTTACCGCGCCCCAGTGTTTTTTCGATCAAATCCGCCAAGGCTAGCGTGGTGGTGAAGGGCTCAATCTCGCGCGCGGCAATGATTGCCTTGGCGATCCGTCGGCTCGCACGCTCTTCTCCGTATTGAAAGAGAATATCTGCAAGCTCGGCCTCGCTGCTTTCATTTACCAAATCAGCCGCCGAAATCCCCGACTGGCTCATGCGCATATCAAGGGGACCGTCCTTCATGAACGAGAAGCCACGGTCCGCCTGATCGAGCTGCATCGAACTTACGCCAAGGTCCAGTACAACGCCATCAAGCCCAGTGGCATATTCATCGAGACAGCTAAAAGTACCTTCAACAAGCTTAAGCCGCTCACCATATTCCCCCGCCCAATCAGCAGCCATTTTGAAAACCGCAGGATCACGATCAACCCCATAAACGACATCAGCCCCAGCTGCCAAAAGCCCACGCGTGTACCCGCCAGCACCAAATGTACCATCCAGCCAAGCTCCTGAAACAGGTTCAACGGCCTTAAGCAATGGACGAAGCAAGACCGGAATATGAGGTTTTTTGGGTTCCGTGGCAGCGGTCATGGGGTCAATCCTCTCCCAGCGCGTCCAAATAAACGCTCGGGTCTACGTTCGGATCGAAGTCGTCATCGGCATCCAAACCATCGTTCATCGCCGCCTCGTACCTGTCTGGGGTCCAGATTTCAAACGTGTCGCCATTCCCGACAAAATACGCTTCGTTCTCGAGACCGATCTTCTTACGCAACTTCGCGGGCAACACAAGGCGCCCAGTATCGTCGACGCTCGTCGGGTAGGCCTGCGCACTATAGAGACGCTGTAGGGCCTGACGCTTCTTTGAACCACGAGGGAGCCGCGCAATTAGGGCATCGACCTCGTCAATCGCATCTTGGGTAAAACATTCAAGCTGGCTGCGGCGCTCGTCACCATAAACGATAACAACACGCGGCGCGAGCCCTTCACGCCATTCAGGATCAGCACTTTCAAGAACGCGGCGAAAAAGAGCCGGGATAGACACCCTGCCCTTCGCATCAACCTTATGGTTGCTTTCGCCTCTAAACGTTCCCGCCACTGTCCCTGCGGCTCCTTATTAATTGTCGGGCCCATCGAGCCCTTGAATGAAAAACGGCGGATTGAACGAGCTGCCACTGTTCAATCCGCCGTTGGCGTCCCGTTTCCGGGAAGTCCAGCTGCGCGCGCCACCTGGGGGGATGTCTGCTCGCTCGCGCGCCGGATCTCAATTTTGATGAATGGCGGGCGCCTGTATGAAACCTGACTTGGTTCTTTTTGTTTGGGGTTCTTAATCTGCCCCTGATCCCGTCCTCATCTTGTACATTAGGGATCGCATGGGAATGCATGGCAATCAAGTGTTTTTTATGGAACTTTATGTGTATATAGGCGTTTGGCGAGATTCGGAACCTGCAATTCGGTCCGAAAGCCCACCAATATTTGGCACAAATAGTCAGCCATCAAAAATCAGACACTATATATAGCGAAACCCCGCCATCGCAAAAAAGTACCATAATTTCCCAGAAAAATGCCCCATGAGGCCGATGGCGCCCCAGATTCTGCGCCATTTCGCGCCCATATTGGGCAAATAGATCGGAATTTTCCCGCTTTTCGCGAAGTGATTCGCAGCCAATACCGCGAACCACACCCTCTTTCCCATAATTTCCCGAAGGAATTGCGCCTAGGCCATGCCGCCATCAACCAGACGCTTGGCCAGAACCGCATAGGCCTCGGCCATCGGTCCATCACCTGCGGCAACGGGCGTGCCCGCATCCCCCGCAAGGCGCACATCAATATCGAGCGGCAACGCACCGAGGAAGGGAAGATCAAGCGCTTCGGCCTCTTTCTGTACTCCGCCATGCCCAAAGAGATGGGACTCGTGATTACAGTTAGGACATATATATGTGCTCATGTTCTCTATAAGGCCCAAAACGGGCGTGCCGAGCTGATTGAACATATTCAGCGCCTTCTTGGCGTCCAGCATCGCAACATCTTGCGGCGTCGAAACGACAATCGCGCCGGTAAGGTCGGATTTTTGACAGAGTGTAAGCTGAACATCTCCTGTACCGGGCGGTAGATCGACAATAAGGACATCAAGCTCGCCCCACTGGACCTGCCCCAGCATCTGTTGAAGCGCGCCCATCAACATTGGCCCACGCCAAACGACGGCTTTGTCAGGATCAACCATCAAGCCAATCGACATCATCGTTACTCCGTGCGCCTTGAGCGGAATGATGGTTTTTCCATCAGGAGAAGCCGGACGCCCTGTTGCGCCCATCATGCGCGGCTGGCTTGGACCATATATATCCGCATCCAGTAGCCCCACGCGCCGCCCCTGCTTGGCCAAGGCGACAGCAAGGTTCGAGGACACCGTTGATTTCCCGACGCCCCCCTTTCCCGAACCAACAGCCAAAATCCGCGCAACACCCGAAGGCTTCGTTGGTCCAGCCTGCGGCTTGGGGTGCCGACCGATCTTGAGATCCGGCGCGGGCCCCTTGGGCGCGGCAGGACCGTGCGCCGTCAATACAACAGACACAGCATCGACCCCTACCATCGCACGTACGGCGGCCTCTGCCTGATCGCGCACGGGCGCAAGGCTCTGGGCCACCTCTGCGTTTGGGGCCTCAATGACGAACTTCACACCTCCGCCCGCGATATCCAATGCGCGCACCAAATCTCGTGAGACCAGATTCTCATCCTTACCCACCGCGATTCCTGCCAGAACCTCAAGAATCTCTTGTTTTGTAACAGCCATGTGAAGGCTCCTTTTGAAGTTTGCCTGCGATTTATGTGTTCCCGTTCGCCGGTAATAGCAAGCAACTGTGTTAATTTGCCCTATGGAATACAGGTATTTACCGAGCTATGAAGCCAAAAAATGGGACAGGACTACTTATGCATTTTCTGCATAGCGGCATTGCCGATGGGCGGGATTGTGCACCTGCAGCACCCGCACTAAATTGGTTCATGTTAGCGCAATCCGGCGCAGACAATAATCTAAGCGAGGCAAGCCAATGGCATTTGCAACAGAGATCCGCGCCACAGAAGCTGGCATTCAAGACCGTATCATCGCCGCCTATAAAGGGCTGGCAGAGAAGGTTTCGTGTTACAACACGTACCGCACAACAGTTAACGAGCTGAACGCGCTTTCGGGCCGTGAGCTGGCTGATCTGGGCATTCACCGCTCCATGATCAAAGGCATCGCACTCGAAGCGGCCTATAAATAAGAATTCTTAATCGGACCCTCTCCTCCTCCCTGGGTCTGACCAAAGAGCGGCGATATCTACCTCCTCCCAGATATCGTCGCACCGACACGGAGCCAAGCTCCACAAGAACGGCTGATGACCCTCTCCTCCTCCCTGGGTCAGACGCAATAGACCTTAGGCACATTTCCTCCTCCCTTGTGCCAGAGGTCGCATATACGGGGCCAAGCCCCAGACATAGCGCCAGCTCTCTCTCCTCCTCCCTGAGATCTAGCGCTCCGCGCGGGACCTCTCTCCTCCTCCCTGAGGAAACGCGCAAAACAAAGACGGCGATGCTCACCTCCTCCCGAGCATCGCCGTTTTTTTATGGGCACGCCGCATGGCGCCGGATTATTTCAAACTAGAATGGAACGTCGCCTGCCTGATCGGCCGGCACAACATAGTTGGCAACGACCTTCTTGTCGCCTGCCTTGTCAAATGAAACACCAAGCTTATCGCCTTCGATCTCGACGATAATCCCATAACCATACTTGGTATGAAAAACGCGATCGCCTTCGGTGAATTTACTTACCGCTTTGGCGTCAATCGTTAGGTGCCGACTACTCCGCGGATTACCAGTGGGCCGCTCCGCTGCGCGGGCTTGCATCCGCTTCCAGCCAGGGGAATTGTAAACATCGGCATTGCGCGCGCGCTCTTCCATCTGCGGCGCACCGCCCGCTGCTGCGCCATATCCGCCGCCATAAAGACCTGAAGGTGTAAGCACATCGACGTGCTCCTCTGGCAGTTCATCAATGAATCGGCTGGGAAGCGCGCTCTGCCACTGGCCATAGACCCGTCGGTTCGCGGCAAAGGAAATTGTACAGAGCTGTTCGGCACGCGTGATTCCGACATAGGCCAAGCGCCGCTCTTCCTCCAAACCTTTCACGCCACTTTCATCCATCGACCGCTGGCTCGGGAAAAGACCGTCCTCCCATCCGGGCAGGAATACGTTCGGATACTCCAGACCTTTGGCGGCATGAAGCGTCATGATCGTCACTTTTTCTTCGGACTCTTCGCTCTCATTATCCATGATGAGTGAAACGTGCTCAAGGAACCCCTGAAGGTTCTCGAATTGCTCAAGCGCTTTAACGAGTTCTTTAAGGTTCTCCAGCCGCCCTGGTGCCTCTGGCGTTTTGTCGTTTTGCCAATGCGCGGTATAGCCGCTTTCATCCAGAATGATTTCAGCGAGTTCGATATGGCTTTTCTCTGGCGTGCCAAATTCGAACTGTGTTGGCGCGCCTTCGTCGTCCAGAACATCATCACTTAGATCGATTTCAACACGTGGGCCGCGCGACATCTCGATCCAGCGATCAATACTGTCCAAGAGTACGCGAAGCTCCTTAGCACCTTTGCCGCTGATACCTTTCTCTGCCAACAGAAGCTTGGCGCCCTTCACAAGGGAAACACCATGATTTCGAGCGCAAACCTGAATTTTCTGCTGAGCGACATTTCCCAATCCACGCTTGGGCGTATTCACAATCCGCTCAAAGGCAAGGTCGTCATCAGGACTGGTGACAACGCGGAAATATGCCATCGCATCGCGAATTTCGAGCCTCTCATAGAAACGCGGCCCACCGATCACGCGGTACGGCAGTCCGATTGAAAGGAATCGATCCTCAAATGCGCGCATCTGGTGGCTTGCGCGCACGAGTATCGCCATTGTCTCAAGGCTCTGCCCACGCTCTGCGCGCCGACCACTTTGAAGGGATTCAATCTCGTCACCGATCCATCGCGCTTCTTCTTCGCCATCCCAATGGCCAATTAGGCGCACCTTCTCGCCCTCGGGCAAATCGGTCCAGAGCTCTTTGCCCAAACGCCCAGCGTTTCCTGCGATCACCCCAGAGGCCGCGCCGAGAATATGTGGGGTGCTGCGATAGTTCTGCTCCAATCGCACAACATGCGCACCGGGGAAGTCCTTTTCAAACCGCAGGATATTGCCCACTTCCGCCCCGCGCCAACCATAGATCGACTGATCGTCATCACCAACGCAGCAGATATTCTTGTGCCCACCTGCCAAGAGCCGAAGCCACAAATACTGGGCGACGTTGGTATCCTGATACTCGTCCACGAGGATATATTTGAACCAGCGCTGATATTGCTCAAGCACATCATTATGGGTCTGGAAAATTCCAACCGTATGCAAAAGAAGGTCGCCAAAATCGCAGGCGTTAAGCTCCCGAAGGCGCGTTTGATATTGCGCGTAGAGCTCGATGCCCTTGTCGTTGAATGCACCAGCCTCAGAGGACGGAACCTGCTTGGGCGACCATGCGCGGTTTTTCCAGCCGTCAATGACATTTGCCAAGTGGCGTGCAGGCCAGCGCTTGTCGTCAATTTCGGCGGCGGTGAGAAGCTGCTTAAGTAGACGTATCTGATCGTCCGTATCCAGAATCGTGAAGTTGCCCTTAAGTCCCACCAACTCCGCATGACGGCGCAGCAAACGTACGCAAACCGCGTGAAAGGTGCCAAGCCACGGCATTCCCTCAACCGTCTGTCCAAGCATATCGCTTACGCGGGTTTTCATCTCGCGCGCCGCTTTATTGGTAAAGGTCACTGCCAGAATTTCGTTCGGGCGCGCCCGCCCCGTATTGAGCAGATGGACAATCCGACTGGTGAGTGCCTTGGTTTTACCTGTACCTGCACCCGCGAGCATCAAAACAGGACCATCGAGTGTTTCAACGGCCTCCCTCTGGGCTGGGTTCAGCGCGTCGAGATATGGTGCGGGACGCGCGGCCATAGCACGCGCGGCAAGAGAAGGACGGGCGGCGGCCTCAAAGGCGTCATTTTCATCAAAACTGCTCATATACGCAATCTAGCTTGCTTTCCCTAAAAGGAAAAGAGGGTGTTCACAATCTGTTCCCTCATATATTTAACATCATCGCTTGTAGTATTCCGTTAACACCCACGGTCATAATGATTGTGCGATTGTTCCTTTGTCTTGTTTACGAGGAGGTTAAGACAATGGCAAAAGTTCTTATGATTACAGGTGATTACACCGAAGACTACGAAACTATGGTCCCATTTCAGACGCTTATGGCCTGTGACCACAGTGTTGATGCCGTATGCCCCGACAAGTCCGCGGGCGACAGCGTACCAACGGCGATCCATGATTTTGAAGGCGCGCAAACCTATTCGGAAAAGCCCGGCCATAACTTCGCACTCAACGCGACTTTCGCAAACATCAATCCGGCCGACTACGATGCGCTGGTTATCCCCGGAGGCCGCGCCCCTGAATATTTGCGCTTGAACCAAGATGTGCTGGCAATGGTCCGTCATTTCTTTGATGAAAACAAACCAGTGGCTGCGATCTGTCACGGTGCCCAGATATTGACGGCCGCTGGTGTTTTAAACGGTCGTAAATGCTCGGCATACCCCGCTTGCGCGCCCGAAGTTACGGCCAGCGGCGGCGAGTACGCCGAAATTGAAGTGACAGACGCTGTGACCGATGGCAATCTCGTTACGGCACCAGCGTGGCCAGCCCACCCCGCCTGGATGAAGCAATTCATGGCGCTGCTATAACCGCTCGCGGAGGAAAGATATGTGTCAACTTTTTATCGGAGCCGATAACGCTCTTTGGCAAAGCAAGACAAAGTCTCTGCGGATTGACGGCGTTGCCACGTCCATTCGGATCGAGAACTTCTTTTGGTCGACGCTCGAGGAAATCGCGTTCCGAGATCAAATGACGGTTAATCAGTTGATAACTAAACTCTACTTCGAGGCCATGGATGCTGACCATGACCTTGGGAATTTCACGTCTTTCCTCCGCGTTTGCTGCGCGCGCTACCTGAACCTTACTGCCGATGGCGCACTGGAAAGGGACCTCACTCAGCCCCTTGGAAACATCGCCGCCGATCGCATTTTGCAGCAAGAACGCCACATGCAAGAGGCTCGACAACGCCAGATAGGTCAGCACGACATACCTTATTTACGGCATTGACTGGTATGACCGATATTCAACCAGTGCATACACAACACATTCAGCGCATATTAGTAAACAAATGCGACCATTTCTTTCTGCACCTGCGAAGAATACTTTGACCTTAGTGCAGAAAATTCCTACAAGATGCTCCCCAGAGCTATCGGGGAATTCATTATGACAGACTTCAAGAAAATCCTCATCGCAAACCGCGGCGAGATTGCAATCCGTATCATGCGTGCCGCGAACGAGATGGGTAAAAAAACCGTCGCCGTTTATGCCGAAGAAGACAAACTCGGCCTGCACCGCTTCAAAGCGGACGAAGCATACCGTATCGGCGAAGGATTGGGCCCAGTTGCGGCCTATCTCAGTATTGAAGAAATCATCCGAGTAGCGAAAATGTCGGGCGCCGACGCGATCCACCCCGGATATGGACTACTGTCTGAAAACCCCGATTTCGTAGACGCGTGTACCGAAGCAGGCATCGCATTTATCGGCCCCAAAGCCGAAACAATGCGCGCCCTCGGTGACAAAGCAAGCGCTCGCCGCGTCGCAATAGAAGCTGGCGTGCCAGTCATCCCTGCAACTGAGGTTCTGGGCGACGACATGGCCGCAATCCGCAAGGAAGCAGGCGAAATCGGCTATCCACTTATGCTCAAGGCAAGCTGGGGCGGCGGTGGACGCGGAATGCGCCCCATCTATGGTGAAAACGAAGTCGAAGAGAAAGTTCTAGAGGGTCGCCGCGAGGCCGAAGCCGCTTTTGGAAACGGAGAAGGCTACCTAGAAAAGATGATCCAACGCGCCCGCCACGTTGAGGTTCAGATTCTGGGTGACCGTCACGGCGGCATGTATCACCTTTTTGAGCGCGATTGCTCTGTTCAACGCCGCAACCAGAAAGTTGTCGAGCGCGCCCCTGCCCCGTACCTAAGCGAAGAACAACGCGCCGAAATCTGTGAACTCGGACGCCGAATCTGTGCGCACGTCGATTACCAATGTGCGGGCACCGTTGAATTCCTTATGGATATGGACACCAACGAGTTCTACTTCATCGAGGTAAATCCGCGCGTTCAGGTCGAGCATACCGTTACCGAAGAAGTCACCGGAATCGACATTGTTCAGGCCCAAATCCTGATCACCGAAGGCAAAACAATTGCAGAAGCAACGGGCAAAGCAAGTCAGGAAGATATTCGCCTGAACGGTCACGCGCTTCAGTGTCGCGTCACAACCGAAGACCCGCAAAATAACTTCATCCCTGATTATGGCCGCATTACTGCCTACCGAAGTGCGACAGGCATGGGCATCCGCTTGGACGGCGGGACAGCCTATTCAGGCGGCGTCATCACGCGCTATTACGACAGCTTGTTGGTTAAAGTTACGGCCAAAGGCCCAACGCCAGAGGCGGCGATCGCCCGCATGGACCGCGCATTGCGCGAATTCCGTATTCGCGGCGTCAGCACCAATATTGCCTTTGTCGAAAACCTGCTGAAGCACCCGACGTTTTTGGACAACAGCTATACCACGACCTTCATCGACAACACGCCAGAGCTGTTCTCCTTTAGCAAGCGTCGTGACCGTGCAACAAAAATCCTGACCTATGTTGCCGACATCACGGTAAACGGGCACCCTGAGACCGAAGGCCGACCAGAACCAAGCGCGGACCAGCGCAGCCTCGTGCCGCCAGCACCACGCAATGCGCCCGCCGCTGGCACACGCACCCTGCTTGATGCCGAGGGTCCACAGGCGGTTGCCGACTGGATGTCTGCACAAACAAAACTGCTCTTGACTGATACATCCATGCGTGATGGCCACCAGAGCCTGCTCGCAACACGGATGCGCTCGATTGACATGATCCGCGTTGCGCCTGCTTATGCGGCGAATTTGGGTGAGCTTTTCTCGGTTGAATGCTGGGGTGGCGCGACGTTCGATGTGGCGTATCGCTTCTTGCAGGAATGCCCGTGGCAGCGCCTTCGCGATCTGCGTGCGGCCATGCCAAACGTCATGACGCAGATGCTCTTGCGGGCATCGAACGGCGTTGGGTACACGAACTACCCCGACAACGTTGTGCAGTCCTTCGTCAAACAGGCCGCGATCACTGGAGTCGACGTTTTCCGCGTATTTGACAGCCTCAACTGGGTTGAAAATATGCGCGTCGCGATGGACGCCGTGATCGAACAGAACAAAGTCTGCGAAGGTACGATCTGTTACACGGGCGATATTCTGGACCCAAATCGCGCCAAGTATGACCTGAAATACTATGTCGAAATGGGCAAAGACCTTAAGGCCGCTGGCGCCCATGTGCTTGGCCTCAAAGATATGGCAGGCTTGCTTAAACCCTCCGCTGCTGGCGCCCTCGTTAAGGCACTAAAGGAAGAAGTCGGCCTGCCTATTCACTTCCACACGCATGACACTTCCGGCATCGCAGGCGCGACGATCCTTGCCGCCGCCGAAGCTGGTGTGGATGCCGTTGACGCTGCAATGGATGCGCTTTCGGGTGGAACAAGCCAGCCGTGCCTTGGCTCCATTGTCGAAGGACTACGCAATACACCTCGCGACACTGGCCTTGATATCGGCGCAATCCGCGAGATTTCCAACTATTGGGAGAGCGTTCGCGAACAATATGCAGCGTTCGAGAGTGGCCTCGCCGCCCCTGCGAGCGAAGTTTACCTCCACGAGATGCCGGGCGGTCAGTTCACCAACCTCAAAGCACAGGCACGCAGCCTTGGCCTTGAAGAGCGTTGGCACGAGGTGGCGCAGACCTATGCGGACGTGAACCAGATGTTCGGAGATATCGTAAAGGTCACGCCATCGTCCAAGGTTGTTGGCGACATGGCGCTGATGATGGTGTCACAAGGCCTTACGCGCGAAGAGGTTGAGAACCCAGACACCGATCTCTCCTTCCCCGACTCTGTTGTGGATATGATGCGCGGCAACCTTGGCCAGCCTCCAGGTGGTTTCCCAGAGAAAATACAGGCGAAAATCCTCAAGGGTGAGAAACCAAACCTCAAGCGCCCAGGCGCGGACATGCCGCCCGCCGACCTTGAGGCAACGCGCGCCCAAGTCAGCGAAGAGCTTGGCGGATTTGTTGTCGATGATGAGGATTTGAACGGTTACTTGATGTATCCCAAGGTCTTCCTTGATTACATGGGCCGTCACCGCACTTATGGGCCTGTTCGCGCACTTCCGACTCGGACCTTCTTCTATGGAATGGAGCCAGGCGAAGAGATCACAGCCGAAATCGATCCCGGTAAGACATTGGAAATTCGCCTCCAAGCTGTGGGTGAAACCGGCGAAGATGGCGATGTGAAAGTGTTCTTTGAACTCAACGGTCAGCCACGCGTTATTCGCGTTCCGAACCGCTTGGTTAAGTCACAAACAGCCGCGCGCCCAAAAGCAGAAGAAGGCAACATCAACCACCTCGGCGCTCCGATGCCCGGCGTTGTTGCCACTCTTGCTGTTTCTGTCGGTCAGAAGGTTCACGAGGGCGATCTTCTACTCACGATCGAGGCGATGAAGATGGAGACAGGTATCCACGCAGAGCGGGATGCTACCATCAAGGCTGTCCACGTCGCCCCTGGCGGACAAATCGACGCCAAAGACCTTCTCATCGAGCTAGAGTAAATCCATTCGGCCCGCTGCATGATCTGTGGCGGGCCGTTTCAATTGCGTGGCACTACATCTCGCGATTAACGACGGCGCTAAGCTCATTCATATCCACGACCATTGACCCATCAGCGAGACTGGTTTCGAGCCAGCGTGATTTGGCCGTTCCGCCCAGATGGCTTCTATATACGCTTTCCATCAGCTTCGCATGACTTCGACATGCTTGAACCTGAACACTCCCCCCAGATTTGAAACATAGCGTCACCGTTCGCTCGGGGTCCATAGTCATTGTACGCTCCTCCTGCGGATCAAAAGTTTGGCCAAAACTACGCGCAATACTCTAAAGAGAGCGTAAAGAAACACGGGTTTTATGCTTCATATTGCACTAACCAATAAATTGGCCCAGCTGCGCAATCCGCGCCATTTCCTCGACGGGTATCTGGGCCAAAAGCGTTGCTGTCAGCATCGCGCCCATCAACAAAATCGCGCGAATAGCGCCGCTCCCTGAATCGTTGCGGAATCGGCGGTGGCAAATGCAATCAACGAGCGTAATACAGGATCTGGAATGGGTAAGTTGCGGCATTTTATGCTCCTCTTGTCCTTCTAAGTCTTACGTTCCAGACAAGATTTTCCGGCGCTCAAAACTTTTTTTAAATTTCTTTCAAATACCCCTTGCAGCCCCCAATAGTTCACTATAAATCAAGCCTCACCAGACGGCGCGGGCGTAGCTCAGGGGTAGAGCATAACCTTGCCAAGGTTAGGGTCGGGCGTTCGAATCGCCTCGCCCGCTCCATCTGGTCAAACTAAGCGGCCTTGAGCATTTGCTCTGGGCCGTTTTGTTATTTGGGTCCCCTCTCAGATTATTGGCGACCTTGTTCCGGCACGTGGTGTGACTACATTATATTCCACACGCCTATGAATTGCGGCGATGCAAATTTTATTGGAGCAAACCATGATTGAGCTAATTAAAGGACGCCCTGACGGATTTCTGGAGTTTCATGCCAGCAAGACAATCGAAGCTGACGACTATGAGAAAGTCATCGCGCCCGCGCTAGACGCTGCTTTGGAGCAGCACGACAATATCCGGATGCTTTTCCAGATCGGTCCCGATTTCGAAGGTTACACAGCAAGTGCAGCGCTTGAAGACGCGCGACTCGGGTTTCGGCACTGGCGTGGCTTTGACCGCGTTGCAGTTGTCACGGATAGCGATTTGATAAAAACGGGAATCGAGATGTTTTCGTTCTCGATGCCCTGCCCCGTGAAGGTGTTTGAACTTGATGAACTTGACGAGGCCCGTATGTGGCTTGAGTTATCCTTCGGCTCTATTCATCTGGATGATATCGGCGGCAACGCAATCGAAGTGAAATTGATCGGTAAGCTCGATAGCAAAGTCTACGACCGGACAAGCATCGAGATGGATAACCTGATCGGCAGTCGAACCAAAATCCGCCTACTTGTTGACCTTAGAGAGTTTGATGGTTGGCAGGGAATTTCGGCGCTTTGGGATCACTTGTCCCTTGTACGAGATCATCACAACCAGCTAGAGCGCGCAGCCCTTGTTGGCGACAAGTCTTGGCAAAAACTGGCAGAGAAAGCATTCTCCAAGCTAATTAATGCTGATCTGGAATACTTCGAAAGCGACGACTACGGTAAAGCCAAGGCTTGGATTACAGAGTAGACGGTTATCTTTCTCTTTCAAGGAGATAGCCGCAGCTTTGCGATATCCCTGCGCTTGGATGTGTGGGGATAGCGTGGCCTAACTCGGAAATGCGCCATGTGTCCCGAATGGTATACCCGAGTTTACCGATTTCTTGAGTGAATGCAGCGGTAGAGCGTATCTGATATGGCACCTTCGCCGCGCCGATCTGCTCCATTGTAAAGATTGTCTCTCCCTCTCGCAGTGCCACTTTGTTCAGCAAAATATGTTTTGCGCGAAAACCAAACAGCGACAATAGCGAAGCAAAGGGCACGTCCAAGTATTGCAAGAGACCTGATGCCAGAAAAATATCGCACGGGATGCAGGATCAGAGGTAAAATGAACTTGCGACGGAAGCTCTCCTGCGGCCTGCCGTCGCCGTCCCTCTGTCACTACGGCCTCAAGGTCATACACAGTCCAGTTTACACCTGTTAACTCAAGGTAATCCTGAAACGCGATAAACTTAGTACCCATGTGACCGCCAGCGTCCAGAACCGATCCATCCTCTGCTAGCAACCTGCGTAGCCAGTATAAAATCGGATAATCCCAAGGCGCGATCTGACACATACTTTCAAACGAAACATCGACAACCTCGGCATGTTCATACCCGACGATGCGCGCGCCCTTCTGGCTATCCAAAGGCCACTTGCCGGCTCGCAAAAACACCCGAGAAACGCGGGGGGGCCGTTTACGCGCATCCTCCAGCGAAAGGCATTCGCATAGCGCATTCCACTCTTGAGGCTTGATTTCAGCGCCATCGTCATTCTGTCGCTCCCTGATCTGAGGTCTGGGCACTCGCTAGACGAGCCCGAACATATTCCCGCACAAACGGGTCCAAAACGCAAAGCGCGATCACGTAAACGATCAATACTGGCACCGAGCTAAGCAACACGCGCACGAGCGGAGTCAACCCCGCCAAGAGGTCGCTATGCTGTAAATAAATCAAGAGTGCCGAAGCAATCAAAACCGGCACAATAATGTAGCGCGCGCGATAGAAGATTTCGCGCCACGTGATGGCGGCATAGGCATGTGTCAACCTAGTCATACAAATCAAGATAAACGCCGACACAAACACCTGTGACCACGCGAGCGCGACAATTCCCAACGGCCCCACGGCGACGGTGACAACGACGTTTACAACTAAAAACAGGACCGCAAACTTCGGCAGACGGCGGATTTCTCCTGCGAGGGAAAGCAGTGGTGCGTTGGCCGCTCCGGGAATAATAAGTAACCGCGACAAGGCAAGTATTACGACAATCGGAGCCGCAGGTAGCCACTCCTGCCCCAGCAACCCAACAATAAGGTCCTGCGTGCAAACGCTTACCCAGATGAACACGGGAACCGAAGCTAGAAACAGGACGTGGAAATAAGATTGCGCCTGATGTTGAAACCCTTCGGTCGTTCCATCATGCCGATCCCGCGCTCGACGAAACAGACTCCACGCCAAGACCTGAGCGGGAACGCTGACGACTTCGCTCACGACCCCAACAAGCCGCTCTGCTGCGCGATCGTACCCAACCGCAGCAGCACCAAGAAAACCGCCAACAATAAACGTCGCCGCATAGAGCCGCAGATTGATGATCATATTGCTGGCAAAAATCTGTACCGAATAATCCCTAAGGTCCCTACGCTGCTCCTCGCTCATACCACGCATTGGCAGCAATCGAGTGATCGCGAAACTAAGCCCAAGGTGCACAACCTGCTTTGCCAGCCTGCCCCAAGCGAGGGCAAAGACACCAAGCCCCTGCACCAATGTCGCCAGAGAAACGACAAGCCCGACGAGTTCGCCTGCGATCTCGCAAAAGGCCGAAGAGCGCAGTTTGTGCTGCCATATCATAATGCCACGCTGCGCCGAGGATGTCGTTGCCAGAACGATCCACAGTGAAAACAGAGTAACGAGTGTTCTGGTTACCTCAACCACTCCGATTAGCCGCAAGGCTTGTGCCGACAGGACACCCAGAATAGTTACGACGCTCCCTGCCAGAATTGCCATCCAAAGGACTTGGCGCAAGCGGAAACAAGTGCAAAGATACCGAACTCCGCGGGGGACAAAATACGTGCTGCGGCGATAAAAACGGCAAGCTGGCTGATCTGCGAAATAACGCGCTCTGTTGTACGGGGGATCCAAACAGCCGCGCTGGCCCGTTATATCAAAACGAAATCGAAAACCGCGCCGATGTGCTTACATTCACTTCCGAAGCATTCAACACACCTCTTCACATTGCGGTGCCGCTAAACGCGCAGCTAAGTGTTTCGCTGGATCGGCCAGATACGGATTTGATCGTGCGATTAGCAGATGTCGCGCCAGATGGACGTTCGCTCATGATACAGGAGGGCGCGCTGCGCCCGCGGTATCGGAAAGGTTTTGAAAGCCCTGAACTCATGCAAGAAGGCGAGGTATATTCCGTGAATATTCCCATTCACGACATCGCCGATACGCTACCTGCGGGTCATAAACTGCGCCTTCACATCGCGGGAAGCAGCTTTCCCAGACTCGCACGAAATATAAACAGCGGCGGCGATCGGAACACGGAAACAGAACCATATACTGCTGAAATCACGATACACTCTGGGCCGAATAACCCGAGCGCGATTTCATTCTATACTCTACCTGCCGCGATTGATTGAGGCATCTCAAACCCGTGTTTCGCAAGGCTTGCGGTTATCCCGCGGCAAAATGCGGCCTCGTCGAATTTTCTTGCGTGCTCCACGAGCTTGTTCGGATCAAGTTGATCCAATCCCTCGATCTCAAATCGTTGTACCGCGGCAACCAGACCGCTAACGGAGCATTCCTGATACAACAGCCCTGTCTCGCCATCGACCACAGTATCCAGCGCACCACCGCGCCCATATGCGATCACAGGCCGACCAGAGGCCATGACCTCTACTGGAACGATGCCAAAATCCTCTTCACCGGGGAACACCAAAGCCTTGCATCGCGCCATTTGGTCCTTGAGCGTAGCAAACGGAACTTTGCCAAGAAACGTCACATTTGAGGGCGCATCCTGTGCCAAACGCTGCCAAGTTTTGTCTGGGCCGCCAATGACCACCAACGTTTTGCCAAGCTCCCTAAAGGCTTCGATCGCGATATCAGGCCGCTTATAAGAGGCAAGCTCCCCTGCCCAGAGGTAGAAATCGCCGCGCTCGGTCGCTGGCAGGGGCATGAATTCATCTACCGAAACAGGCGGATGAACGACATCTGCGTCCCGTCGCCAATATTTCTGAATGCGTGCCGCAACGTGGTTCGAGTTCGCAATAAATCCATCCACCCGCGCAGCACTCACCACATCCCATGACCGCAAGCGGTGCGCCAAATGCGGCATAAGAAACCGCGTCAACAGCCCGCTACTGTCGCGGTAAACATGATACTGATCCCACAAATAGCGCATCGGTGAATGGCAATAACAAAGATGGAGCGCCCCTGGCGGCGCAATGACACCTTTGGCGGGGCCAGCCTCGCTTGAAATAACCAAATCGTATCCTGCAAGATCGATCTCTTCGAGGGCGCGGGGCATAAATGGTAGATATTTCTGATACATGCGCCGTGCAAAGGGCAAGCGCGCCACCGAAGTGGTGAACACCCGATGTCGCTTGATAATGTCGCTCACCGCCTCTTCGTCATAGACGTGCGTATAAATATCAGCAGTGGGAAACATACGGCACAGCGCCTCAAGGACCTTCTCGCCACCGCGCATTCCAACAAGCCAGTAATGTATGATAGCGACCCTCGGGACGTTGCGTGGCTCGATATCTGTGCGTTCAAGCTTCATAGGAATAGTTCCCAGTAAAGTTCGCACGACATTCCTTAGGATCAATCACATTCAACACCGCACCAGCAGGCACGGATTTGGCGTTTCGCAACAGCCCCACTGCCTTCGTCACTGCGGCCTTGGGCGTCACGTTCCATCGTACAACGAACACAATTTGATCGACGGCCTGCACCAGCAAGAGACTGTCTGAGACAGACAAGACAGGCGGAGAGTCGATGAGGATGATATTGTAATGCTTCTTAAGTTCGTTGATCGTATCAGTAAGCTTCTGCTCGGTCAGGATATCAACAATATTTGCATTCCCACCTGTCGACGCCAGCACATCATAGGGCAAATCAGTGTCCGTATGGATGACGTCACGCAGCGAGCATTCCCCCCGCAGATACTGTGAAAATCCGAATGTCGGCTTCCAGCCAAACCCCTTCCCAATTGTCGAACGCCGCAAGTCACAATCAAGCACGATTACGGATTTTCCAGCCTTTGCCATCATCGCGGCCAGGTTGAGCGTTGTGGTCGTTTTGCCCTCGTTCGGCGTGGAGGAAGTAACGAGATAGGTATAGCTGCGGCCATCTGGATTTTGCGTCATGAGCGTCGTGCGCATTTGTCCTATGCGTTCGGCGTAATCCCCGTTTGGATGCAGCAGAACCTCTGTAAAACCGCGCCGCAGACCACGCCAGCGAACCTTTTGCAGCGAAGCCAGAAGCGGCAACCCTGTTTCGGATTCAAGATCCTTTTCGGTACGGAAGGTCTGGTTGGTCATCTCTAGGAAAAACACCGGTCCAAGCCCTACGATTAACCCGACAGATGCCCCCATTGCGGTAATCAGTTTCGGTCGAGGCGCCGAAGGAGGGCCCGCAATCGTTGCCTGCTCAATGATGCGGGCATCGGCCTTTTGCAAGAGTTCCTGACTGCGCGTTTCTGTCAAACGGTTCAGCAATTCCTCATACTCGTTCTGGGACACGTCAATGTTGCGCTGCAGTTCTTCCAACTCGATGGAGTTCGTCGAAATATCAATCACGCGCTCTTCCATTTCTTCGAGCCGCTTTTGGACAGACTCTTCCAGAGCCTGCGCGCGCCTTACGTTGCTGCGTTGCTGGGCAACGATCTTTTCAATTTCGCGCTCGTACTCGGTATCAATCACCGCGATTTCGGCGATCAAGCGTTTGCGATTGGGGTGATCCTCCCCAAAATCGCGCGACCAAACCCCGTCTTGCAAAACGAGGTTTACGCGCTGTGCATTTAGCGTTTCCAGCGTCGGAGAGGTGAGCTTCTTACCCGCAGCGAGTATGCCCTCCTCTTCGATGAGGCGCTCAAGGTCACGCAAACTCGCTTCGGCGATGGTCCGTTCAACCTGTGCTTCGGCGGCTCTTAGGCTGAACTCTGTGAGTTGCTGAGAGATCGTTTCGACGCTGCTGCCGTCTTTGCTCAAGCTCTCAAGCCGATAGGCAACGGCGGCGGCCTCAGCTTGCTCTAGATCCCGCCGCAGAACTTGCAGCCTTCCTTCGATCCAGATGGTCGCATCCTGCACGACGCTTTGACGATATCGAAGTTGGTCCTCGATATACTCTTGCGAAATGGTCCGCGCCAAAAGGGCAGAAAGCTCAGGATCATGCGTGGTCACCCAAATGCCGATAACGAGCGACGTCCCTTGTCGGCGCACGCTTATGCGCTTGCGAATTGCGGCAATCATCCTTTCCAAACGCTGCTCTTCAAAGAGCATGGTCGGAGCATCCTCGGCTGCTGCCAAGATACCCTGAGCGCGCAGAAAATCCCTTAACCGCGATTGAATCGAGGGCGGCATATTCATTGGATCAAGGCTTTCGAGGCGGTCGAAACCGATGTCGTTGATAACAGATTCAATCAGAATATTGGAGCTCAGTACTGCGGCTTCGCTGTTGATGACCGCATCGTTGATTTCCAAATCCGAGACGACCTTCTGATCGCCTGTGACTTGGCTTCGTTGCGGGTCGAGCATGACTTTTGCGAGCGAAGTGTAGCTCGGTGGTATCTGCGAAACGAGATAGTAGGCAACTCCGGCGAACAATAGCGTCGTCAGGATAACCAGCCCCTTGCGGCGCCAAAGCGTGCGGAACAACTGGCGCAAATCTACCATGTCGCGGTCCTGTTGACCCGATTGCATCCCTGCGTTCAAAGGCGTTTCCCGATTGTACATGACAATCCCCTCGTCCTTACCAGCTTAGGGCTTTAACCCTTTGCTTCATTAAATAGACCTCGAATTTGATAACGGGTCAAATTATTGTTTTACGCCCGTTTCCTTGGGCGAATGACGTAAGCTGCCTTGGGTTTCGATGAAATACTGGGGTGCTGGCCGTCGCCATCACCAGCCCGCGCGAGAGTCCCACAATCAACCCCGCGAGAGCGAAAAAGAATATGCCGAGATCCGGTGTTGGTATCGTCAACATTGCAGAAATAAAGAGCGCAATGCGTCCAACCTTTAGCCCCGAAATAAGGGCCCTAGCGTCAATATCCCCTCTCGGAACAGGCACGCGAACCACCGAATACAGGAACATCAGATATAGCGCCGTCCCGATCACGCCGATGCTGCCCAAACAGGCGATCAACCAATTCGAAGCGCGTATGCTTCCGAGGCCCGCCCCCAATAGGTAAGTATCCACGAAATTCGTGAGCGCTTGAGCGTTCCAACTCATCCTCTCAACCCCCGATTGGCTGTCGATCTTATCAAATACCGCATTATCAAGGAAATTAGTGACCGGCGGTAGAAACTGGTACGCTGCGAACGATGCAAGGGCAAAGAAGGACACAACACCGAGCGCACAGACCGTAATGATCGCGCCGCTTTTAGGAATCTCGCCGCTCACCCCACCGAACAGCGCCGCACCCCCCATCAACGCAACAAGCACAACGATCGCGACGTAGGCCGCCGAAGAAGTCGAACGCAGCAGCACAAGCGCCGTCGCCACGAGCGCCCAGAATGCAAGTTTCGAACGCCCGCGTACAATAAGATATCGCAGCCAGAACCCAAACAATCCAAGTGTAAAGAACCCAAACGCCGACGCCTCGGGGAAGCCGCCGATCATCCGTTTCATCCCGCCCATATGATGACCGACGAGCATCGAGTAGTTCGCAGTTCGAATTGGCGCAAGAACCTCCGGCACGCCCGCGCACGCACGGCCTGCGCGACAGCCTGAACACCCTTGTCCGGTAGGACGCGCCCTATTAATACGAAAACGTCATTGTCCTCGGCTTTTACCCGCTGGGAAACATAAGGGAAAACTGGGTTTTTTGATCGTTATGAGGTTCGCGTTAGAATAAGCTGAATGCGCCAACCGCGCGCTCATTTGAGGGTCGATCGCAACCATCGCCCCCCAAATACTCCGCATCTAATTGCGTACGCTTCAGTACCATCTGCCGCAATACTTGCCAAAACTTCTGAGCATACGAATGCTTATCGCAAGTCGTTAAAAGGCGTTTTTTCCAAGAGGTTGTCGATCACAGCTAATGCCCTGCTGAAAGTCAAAAAACACCCCGTTCGGGCGAGCAAGAAAATGATCGTGCGAATGGGTCATTACGCGTCGCGCAATCTGTTTCAACGCCTCGAAAATACTCGGAGACAAGATGAGCCACCATAAATGAGCATGGTAGATCGCCTGTTGCTAGTCGTTTCGGGAAGCAAGCCAGAGCGCTGCACGCAGACCAGGGGCATTATCGGATAGGGCAAGGTCGCCACCGTGCATTTTGGCGACTGCATTCACAAGCGCAAGGCCAAGGCCGGTGCTTCGGCTGCTGCGGCTATCATCCAAGGTGACAAAGCGTTGCTTAACCCGCTCAAGATCGGCGGCGGCGATACCGGGGCCGTTGTCTGCGACGGTCAGGCATACTTGGTTCTTAGAGGATGAGAGCGTGACGATAATCGCGCCGCCCTTTGGCGTATATGTCAACGCGTTCTCGATCAGGTTCGATATTGCCTGCGCCAACATCGGGGCGCTCCCTTGGATAACAGCGGAACTCCCAACAAAAGTAAGCGCGATATCTTGTTCGGCGGCGACTGGTTCATAGAGGTCCACGGCATCCTCTGCCAACTCCTCAAGGTCAACGGGTGCAAACTCTGATCTCGCCAGCCCCGCTTCGGCGCGCGATATCTCTGTCATGGCGGTAAATACACGCAAGACGTGGTCAATCTCGCCCTGCGCGCGTTGTGCCGCTTCGAATTTCTCATCCTCGGAGCTATCAGGTCTCAGAAGGATATCCACTTGCCCCCTGAGGCGCGTGAGAGGACTGCGCAGGTCATGCGCAAGGCTATCGGTCGTAGTGCGCAGATTGCCGATCAATGCCTCTATCCGATCAAACATGGTATTAAGCGTGGCACTCAGGCGGTCAAATTCGTCGCCGCGATCATATGTCGGGATACGGCGCCCGAATTCACCCGACATGATATCCTCGGCTGTATGAGAAATATCGGCAACGCGACTATAAACCAGCCGCGTCAGCAGCCATCCAAGTACCAAGCTAAGAACAATTGCCATGCCCAGCGCAAGTATGCCGGCCTGAAGCAGCGCCCGCTCAAACCTTTGCCGCGCAGCCGAGTCCCGCCCCACAAGGAGCCGCTCTCCGTCGCTTAGAATAAGCGACGCCGCGAGGATCATCACCCGCTTGTCGCTGTCGGTTCGAAAAAGCTCAAGCTCTACCCAGCCCTTCCCTGCCTGAACGGTCGGCGGCCACGCACCGAGGTTCCCCGTTATAGTCTGTCCAAACGCATCGGTAAGTAAGTAGACCGCGTCGCGTTCGCTCGCGTCGCCCATACGCCGCTCGATTGCTCGTGCAAGGCCAATCAATCCCAAACGGCTATAATCGTCCTCAAGCCCCGCAAGCTCTGCGGTAACAACGCCGCGTGTCTCGGACTCAAGGATTGTTGAGCTTGTCCAATAAAACACCGAAAGGATCGCAGCTGCGACCAAGACGCTAAGAACGGAAATCGCAAGGATAAGTCGTGTGCGGGAACTCTGGAACATAGGCATCTAGCCCTCGTCACTGAGCATATAGCCCGCGCCACGTACCGTTTTCAGAAGAGGCACTTGATCGGGGCCATCGATTTTGCGCCGCAGCTTGCCCATGTGTACGTCGATCACATTGGTCTGAGGGTCAAAATGATAGTCCCACAATCCTTCAAGCAACATCGTCCGTGTAACCACCCGATTTTTGCGCCGCAGAAGATACTCAAGCAACTGAAACTCACGCGGTTTAAGTTCAATCGTCACACCCGCGCGCTCAACTTTGTGGGCAACCAAGTTCATCTCTAGGTCACGGCAGGACAACGTGTGCTCTTCGGCCTGATCCTTGGGGCGACGCAGTAGCGCTTCGATCCGAGCGGAGAGTTCATCAAAAGAGAAAGGCTTCACCAGATAATCATCCGCCCCCTCCCGAAGCCCGCGCACACGCTCCTCAACCGCGCTCATGGCAGTCAACATAAGAGTTGGCGTAGAATTCCCCGCCGCACGAAGAGACTTGAGAACCGCCAGACCGTCCAGCTCGGGTAACATGCGATCCAGAAGGATGAGATCATACTCATTCCTAATAGCCAGAAACAAACCATCCTTGCCGTTCGCGGCGGTCTCAACCACAAACCCGGCCTCGCCCAGTGCCTTGGTGAGGTAGTTGCGCGTTTCGGCATCATCTTCTACGATCAGGATTTTTCGGGCCATGAATGTCTCTCGAATGCTCTTCTGCAATTAAGCAACATAAGCCCGACGTTGCAAGCTTAGGCCACGCATACAAAAAAAGAGGCCGGAATAAATCCGACCTCTAGATGCCGTCCGCAACCATGCGCACGAATATGCGAACGGCGGGGATTAGGCGACCTTAACGGCGACGAACACCTGCGAGCCATGACGATTAATCAACATCATCGCGGGCGCATCACCATGTGCCTCAAGGACTCTATCAAGATCCCTAGGAGCTGAAATCTCTTGCGATCCAAGACGTACAATCACATCCCCGACACGCAGCCCCGCATTAGAGGCCACGCTATTAGCACTCATGGAGGTGATAACAACCCCCTCCGCGTCCTGATCCAAGCCAAGCTCTGCACGTGCTTGGTCTGTGAGTTGCGCAACTGTTACGCCAAGCGAATCCGAGGCGTTAGAGTTGCTTCCGTGAGTTTGGGCAACCACATCTTGGTCAGGCAGAGTGCCAATTTCTATAGATACAGTTTTCTTCTTACCGTCGCGGAGGACTTTGACATCCACTTCCTCGCCGGTATCCGTTGCAGCAACCAGTTTCGGCAAATCGCTCAACGCGTCCAATGTGTCCCCGTTAAACTCAAGGATGACATCGCCGGGTTGTAGCTTGCCGCTTGACGGGCTGTCTTGTGTGACGTCAGCCACCAGAGCACCTTGTGGTTCATCAAGGCCCAGCGCATTTGCCATGTCCTGATCGATCTGCTGGATGCTCACTCCGAGCCAGCCGCGCGAAACCTGACCGTCGTCCTTTAGGTCATCGACGATATCCGCAACGATATTCGCAGATACCGCGAACCCGATACCGACCGAACCACCGTTTGGTGAGTAGATAGCCGAGTTCACACCGATGACTTCTCCCTCCATGTTAAAGAGAGGTCCGCCAGAGTTGCCTTTATTGATCGCCGCATCGGTCTGGATGAAGTCAGCGTAAGGCCCCTGCGATATCTCGCGACCTTTGGCTGAAACAATCCCTTGGGTTACAGTTCCACCAAGGCCGAACGGGTTACCCATCGCAAAGACGGTCTCGCCCACACGGGTTTCCGAAGAGTCGCCGAGCTCAATATAAGGTAGCGCATCCTCTGCTTCGATCCGCAGCAGCGCGATATCCGTTTTTGGATCGACACCGATCACCTCGGCCTCATATTCGCGTTCGTCACTCAGGCGCACGGTGACATTGTCGGCGCCTTCGATGACGTGATTGTTTGTCACGATCCATCCGTCCGCTTCGACGATAAAGCCAGAACCCAACCCGTTGCGTGGTTGTGTCTGACCGTGTTGCTCAGGATAGCCACGAGGGCCGCTGAACTGGCGGAAAAACTCCTCGAACGGCGAGTTCCTAAATCCACCCCGCTCATCATATGCAACAGGCTTGGCGTCTGTAGATGCGAGGATCGTTACCACTGAGGGCGACACCTGCTCGACCATATCTTCGAGGTGCGGTCCATCATGGGCAAATGCAGCACTCGCAAGACACATCACAGAGGTAGTGGCCGAAAGCGCCGCAACGCGTGAGATAGTTTTTGGTGCAGTCGACATATTTAGAAAAGACAATTTCCGTCTCCTTCAGAAGTTCTAATCTTTGATGTGACTACACTTAGGCTCCCTCTTTATTTGTCTAATGTCCGCTAGATGAAATAAAATTTAGAAAACGATAAAAGGCTTATTTTACCTGTTTTGCAGCGAAGAAAATCGCGCTTTTAATTCCATTGTGCATTATTTCGTCGAGGTATTGGCGCAGATTTTCCGCAAATTCCCCTTCGGCCAATGCCGCGGGCACCAAGTTCGGAAGCGCAAATACCGCCGCGACGATACCCTCTGCGCTCTCATCACCCTTGGCGTTTGCGGCCAACAGCTCTGCTTCTCTTGGATCGCGGAGCGCAAAGCTCTCGCCATAATCCAGCTTCCCTGACGTATATCTGAGCCAACTTGCCGTCGCGAATGCAAACGCACGTGTATCCGCCCCTGAATTCTGAGCATCAAGAGCGGGTTCGAAGATGCGCTGTGGCATTTTCTGAGAGCCGTCCATCGCGATCTGATAGGTTTCATGCGCAATATTCGGGTTACGGAACCGTCGAAGGAGTTCTTGGGTGTAGGAAGCAAAATCCAACCCCTCAAGCGGCGCGAGCGTGGCGCTTGCCGCCTTCATATGCGCCTCAACCAACACCGCGAGGTCTGGCTCGGCCATAACGTCGCGCACGTATCGGCAGCCAGAGAGGTATCCCGCATAAGCCAGCATAGAGTGCGTGCCGTTCAACATGCGCAGTTTCATTTTCTCGTAAGGCTCTACGTCCTGCACGAGCAGCGCGCCGACACGTTCCCACTCGGGGCGCGCATTGCAGAAATCGTCCTGAATAACCCACTGGCAAAAAGGCTCTGTCTCAACGGCCGCGTTATCACAGGCTCCAACGGCCTGCTCAACTTCCTGCAATAACGCATCGGTGCTGGCAGGGGTAATGCGGTCAACCATGGTTGCGGGAAAGGTGACATTCTCGGATATCCACACCGCCAAATCCGGATCAACTCGTTTCGCAAACTCCACCACAGCGGCACGGACAATCGCGCCGTTATGCGGAAGGTTGTCACAGGACATAACAGTGAATGGAGGTACGTCCGCTGCGCGGCGCAATTTCAGCGCGTGCACTATCAAGCCAATCGCGCCTGTTGGATTTTCAGGATCGCTCAGATCATGTGAAATCTGCGGATCACCTGGATTTAGGTTACCTGTGGCCACGTCAACGCCATAGGCCTTCTCGGTGATTGTCAGACTCACGACGCAGGTTTTCGAATTCACCAGCGCATCAATGATAGGAGCCGTCCCGTATTGGTTCGCCAGCACGTTTGCCACGGATCCGATCTCTCGAAACTCGGGTGCGCCACCTTGTTGGTCAGAGCGCGTCACCAGCCAATAGCGCCCGTCCTGAGCGTTCAATGCATCCGCAACTTGCGTGCTGCGCAAACTAACGCCTGTAATTCGCCAATCGCCGCCAATTTCGGCTAGCACCCGATCCGTATAGGCCGCTTGGTGAGCGCGATGAAACGCACCTATGCCCAGATGCACAATCCCGACGTCATGATCGGACGGGGTGTACTCTAGGGGCTTCACGTTACTTTCTGGGGATTGGGTCATTGTGCTTACTCTCGCGCGGTCGGTAGTGTGGCGTAATCAGACGATAGCGCGGTAATCACGCCCCGCAGTTCCGCCAATCCGCGCAAGCGGCCAATCACGGGATATCCGGGCTGCTGAGGGCGATTGAAGTCGTCCACCATTTCATGCCCGTGATCGGGACGCATCGGGATGCACCAATCTTCTCGACCTTCTTCCTTGCGACGTTTTTCCTCAGCCAGTACCGCAGCGATAAGCGCAACCATGTCCGTGCTGCCACCTAAATGCGCAGCCTCATAGAATGAGCACGGCGTCACTTCCTGCTCTCGCTGAACGTTGCGCAAATGTAGGAAATGCACCCGATGCCCCAAACGCTTCATCATCCCTGCAAGGTCGTTTTCTGGATGCGCTCCAAGCGAGCCACTGCACAGGGTAATACCATTCGCGGGGCTATCAATCGCGTCGATCAGTTCCGCGTAATCCTGTTCGGTCGACATAACGCGCGGCAACCCAAGCAATGGGAACGGCGGATCATCGGGGTGACAGCAAAGCCGCAATCCGGTTTCTTCGGCAACGGGTATCACTTCCTTAAGAAACGCGTATTGGTGCGACTTTAACTTCTCGGATGTCATATCCGTATAGACGGCAAGAAGCTCGGCAAAGTCTTCGAACGTCAATTCCTGATTGGCGCCGGGCAGCCCCATCACGATATTCGACATAAGCGCCCTACGATCATCGTTGCTCATTTTGCTGTTACGTTCGCGGGCCTGTTCTACGACCTCGGCTGGGAAATCAGCTTCGGCCCTTTCCCGTTTTAGGATGAAGAGGTCAAACGCTGCAAAGTCGATCAAGTCAAACCGCATACAGGTCGCCCCGTTCCCAAGACGATGCGCGAGGTTCGTTCGTGTCCAATCGAGGACAGGCATGAAGTTATAACAAACGGTTCGTATTCCCGCCTCTGCCAGATTGCGAAGGCTCGTTTTGTAATTCTCGATATGCCTTTCGAAATCGCCATCCTGTTTCTTGATGTCCTCTGACACAGGCAGGCTCTCTACGACATCCCATGTAAGCAAAGACGCCGAGCCATCCTTGCGACGGCCAATTTCTTGTTGGCGTTTCTTGATTTCATCAAGCGTCCAGACCTCGCCGTTGGGAATGTGATGCAATGCGCTGACAACACCTGTTGCGCCCGCCTGTTCGATCTCATGAATTTGGACACAATCCTTCGGACCGAACCACCGCCACGTTTGCTTCATCTCATTCCCTCGCTCATTCGATTGCGCCTGCTCGCACCCAAACTAGAATACAAGTATACATGAGGTATGCAATGACCCATTTACGCGGTTACGCCTCGTCCTAGATGAGCGAGAATATAGTGCATCCATACTAACTCATGGCTCAAATCTACTATCATTATAGTTCATCTAGCTCCCGCACGCTCAAACGCACCAAGTAATGGCGCATTTGATCCAGTCATAGGGATAAATATTCATTCCAAACATACAGTTAACGCTCACATCCCCCATTCGTTAGAAATGGCGCCTGATTATTTATTTAGCGGTATGTTTGCGATCATGACCCAGCCAAACCGAGTTCGTAACGTCACTGTGTCGGTAGATTTCTTACCACCTGCATTACGCAGAACTTAATTTTTGGAGGATAACATGAAAAAGACAATTACATCTCTTGCTGCGGTACTTTCATTTGTTGCTGGCTCTGCATTTGCTCAGAATGTTTCGATTGTTGAGCAGTGGGGCGTAGGTAACGGTCAGCTCACACAGCAGTCTGGCGCAAACTTCTCGTTCACTGGCCAAGGAGGGGCCTTTAACGGTAGCTACACTGGTCAAAACGGTACTGACAACGCTTCTGGCACAGTTCAGCTCGGCTACTTCAATGGCTCAAGCACAACACAAGCTGGCCACTACAACCTCTCTGGTACACTGCAAACCGGTACAGGGCATCAGGCCTCAACCAACCAGGTTGGTATTGGCAACGTCTCTGTGACAATGCAACAAGATGGTGTGTCCCCACACCCATAGGATATTTTGACAACGCCGCGAGCGAATTACGTTCGCGGCGGCTGGAATGGTGATGGCACGTACAACCGTCCAGTCTGACAATTATCCAGGCACTGGCAGAGGAACATTCAACAGTATTTGCTGTTCCTCTTACGGTGCCTTTGTCCTTTGTTCATCAGGAGATTTTCCATGAAACAGATTACACTCGGAGCGTTCTTGTTGTGCCTTGCTTCAGCAGCGAATGCCCAAAACTCATCAGAAGTCATTCAAATAGGTGAAGGCAACACGGCCATTACGTATCAATCCGGCGATGCCGCCTCTATGATCGCGCAGCTCGGTTCGAGCAATGGCGCCACAGTCGTACAGATGGGGCGCAACAATGCCGCCGCGGTCGCTCAATGGGGCACCGGATTCTCACGCACTGTTGTCCAAACCGGCAGCAATTTGGGGTACGGAAGCATTCAAGCGAACGGCAAGTACACAGGCTCGTTCAGCGGAACTGGCGGGAACGGATTTTCGTCCACGACCTTTGAACTTGATGTTGAATGACGTCACAACACAAACCAGTGGAGGGGTGCTTATTTAACTGACCACTCCTCTTACTTCACAAGCGCTAGGGGATTTGGTCATGCCGGAAAAACTCGAATGTACACGGTTTGGTGACGCTCATTGGAAGAAGTTGTTTGCACCCGCATCGTTACTCATGGCGGTTGCTTTATTTTGTTTTCCTCAGGAGGCTCTACCCATGTCACCGCTGCCTAACGCTGACAAAATCTATCTAAGCGTACTCGACAAGGCCGAAGCCAAAACGCCGACGGGCCGCCATATCCATTGCGAAATTCGCGGCCAGAAAGAAGCAGGTATTCTGCGGCTTGAAGGTGTCGTTTGGGCGGATGCCGAACTCTCGGGAAGTTATAGCTTCAACCTCATTCGCAAAAGCGCATCAGGTAACTCAAGCACCGCGCAACGCGGGCTTTTTGCGGTTAGTCCCAGCCAAGAGAAAATTATTGGCTCCATCAGCGTCAACGCCCCTGCCGGGCACACATACTTTGCGCAACTCCAAGTTATCTCGGGCGATACCGAGGTGATCTGTGACTATAAAAAAGCCTAGCGCATCCTAAAACAGGAACACGAGGCCAACGGACACTCCTGAGTTTCTTAGGCGGCCGTTTTTCAATTCGTAGATTCGGTTTTCTTCTCCAGCGACATCAATAGACGATTGCGACCCGCTTCTGATTGCGGAGGTATTGCCCGTTTCAGTTACCGAGAGATATGGCACGTCGGTCGTCAGATCAGAGAACGCCCTTACCGAAAAAATCCCTCCGTTACGCAATGGATGCGAGACCCCCATCGAAATTCGCGCCAGATTGGATTGTCCTGTCACCCTTCGGCTTGGGCCCTTAATGGCCATCACCTGTGTATTGTTATAGGATACCGCCTCGCGGACGTAATAGCTCGACTCGCGATGCATCGCCCCGACATCTGCGGACAACGACAGGTTCCACTTTGAGAAGATCGTTTTGGAAACTCCGAGGCCAATCGACAGCCCATTCATGTTAGACTCAAGCCCCGTGTAGGTCGCGAGGGAGATATCTGGCGTTGGGTTTATCGTCTCGAACCCGTCCTCTGTATCCAGTGTATTAATCGACGAGGTAGTGCGATCAAAGGTTTGCAGCACAAGCCCGCCGCGCGGCGAAAGGTTCCAGCCATTCCCCATTTGCATCACCGTACTTAGGCGAATACCCGCATCCGTAAGCCCGACAGATTCACGGTACTTATTCGTAAGCGTTGTCTCGCCATTCTGCCCCGAAGATAGCAGCACCGCCCCCGTTTCATCAAAAAACGCTCCCGTTGCTCCTGCGGATCCCTCAAACCCGTCTGCAACAACAGAGGATATCCCTCCCCCAGCCTCGGTCGTTGAAAACGCGAATACGGATGACTGCCCTGTCGAAGGAGAGAATGTCGAGTTGAATATAGTCGCGCCGTCGTTCGTATTGTCAGTAAAGGCGACTTCGGACTCAGAGTAATTGCCGCTAGAATTCAGATCAGTGCTGATATCCGCTGTGCCAGTCGGATTAATGCGTGTCGTCACCAATGATGGCGCACCGGCGGATGTATTGCGACGCGTGACCGCCTCTCGCTCGGCAGTTGTGCGTGCAATCCCGAATTCAAGGATCAACGGCCAGTCCGTGGTGCTTCGCAAGCGATACGCGCCCGAAATCCCGACACGCACACCTTGCATATCGGTTTCACCAGTCTGGCCGATATTACCTAGACCAAATTCGCCACTCATGCCGAGCGGAGCGTTGGTAAGTGTGAGGGGTTGTTCTTGGGCTAATACGCCTGAAGTGCTGCTCGAAATCGCGATCGCTAATAATATTGATCTTCTCATTACAAACTCCGTTCGAGGTATTACGACAACGGAGCGACGGCCAGTTTAGTTAACAATGACACGAGTTGAGACTGCCGCGAAGTTGATGTTTTCCTCATAATTGAGCTCAGTTGATTTCTGAGCGTCTGTTTTGAGACACCGTTCGCACAAGCGACTTCGCCGATGGACTGCCCCCGAAGGAGCCTGACAGCGAGATCACATTCTGCATTCGATAACCTGAACGCCGTCCATAATGTATCTGACGTCAATTCAAGCTCTTCGTCAACATCTTGGATGATAAGCGCAATTTGCTCGCGGCGTGCGGGATAGCTCTGATTGGGGCAACCGCCCTCATTTTTACCTCCGCTTAGTTTTGCCAAAGCAATGAAAACGCGCTTTGAACGATCACTATTCCAGAATGGGATGACCTTGGATATACGCCGTGATCCCGATACGAGCGCATGGAGTTCTGTTTTGAACGCCGCTTCCGAAACCAGATCCATGGCGTGGAACTCTTGTTCGGCACTGATGAAAAACGTTTCCATCTTGCTCGCCATTATTCGTGCGCGCTCGTTCAGATTACGAACACGATCATCGGAATCAATAATTAAGATAGGAAGGCTCGAAAGCTCCAACAAAGACGTCGACATGGGCGCCTCAATCGGAAACTCGCGCCGCATGCACTGCATACGCGCAGCCAGCACAAAATGCGTCCCTAGCCGCTCAAACATCTCGGTAATTGCCCGACGCACGCGTGTCTCTTGTGCAGGGGTATAACGTACCTCGACAACCAGCTGCTTGTTATTACGCCGATGGATGACCATGCCGGTGGCACGCGTATTCTGGCCCAACATGGTGTACCACTGCTTGGCCTTGGGCCAGGCGTCCAATTCTTCTGCTTTGAGTAAATCGCTATCCTGATAGATTGCGCCAACTGGTTGGCGCCATTGCGCCGCCAGCCAAGGGTTGCCGACCGTGAGGTTGTTCACATGAAGAACAACCGCCTCGGTGCATAACCCCCTGTGAAGCAGGAAGTTATTGGCAAAGTTAACTGTATCGGCACCAAATATTACCGCAGGTACATCCTGAATCGTACTCGTTACACACTCCAAAATAGTGTTTAGAGGATCACCCTCAATTGCAGCACTATAAATACGTTCAACTAAACCTGCCCAAGCATCGCGCCTGACCAATTCGTTCATCTATCTCCCCCCTTCGGAATCGACAAACGGCAAGCCAAATCTGGGGCTCCTTAAAATATCAGACCTAGTTTGGCTTCAATGGAAGTGGAACGGACAGTTCTCGCCTCGAAGCTGGTAAATAATTTCAACTCATGAGATGCGACAGAAAATCAAAAAAACTGCCGTCGATTCGATAATTCCACTACTGGCGTATATTGACGCTTTTTGCCGGCCAAGTCACGCGAATTTCCGATTTGGACACGTGTTCAGGGGCATCTAAAGCATGGATTTAGCACCCCGACCGACTACAGTGTTTCTCCTTATTTTAAAGGAGCTATTGTATCCAATCCGAAATTTGGAATTTCTTTCGTCGGATTTGTTTCCCGCTAAAGTCAGCGCTAACAATGTTTTCAAGTTACCGTTACGTAAAGCAATTTTTCGCTAGGCCGAAATGTCGTTTTCCGCGAACTTCCGCTCAAACTCCTTGATCACACTCAATGTGTTTTTCCCGCTCCAGTTGCGCCGTCAGTCGAGTAAATCAGCACCGCAGTTAGAGTTGAAAATAATTTAGCGGATACATTGTTTTTCCTAATCAGCACTACAATTCGCGTACCATAATACCACATTGCCTGATCCATTCGCTCAATCGACCAACCTCTCATCGCCTGATTGGACCATTCAATCTGAAATTGAAATCCCTGAAAAATCATAAACGATCACATTTTTGATTGAACGTGATCGAACAATACACTATATTTGCGCTCTAGGAGGCCAGCATGGCAACGGATCGACATTCAGAACTGCTCTCAATGCTGCTAGAGCGCGGTCAGCTACCTGTTCAGGAACTCGCTGAAGCGCTCAATGCGTCGATCGCGACTGTACGGCGTGACCTTATTGAGCTTGAGAAACTTGGACGCATAGAACGCCTTCATGGCTCTGCTCGGATTGCCACTGCGGCGCACAAGGAGGTCGCCTTTGCCTCGCGTGAGCTGGTGAACCTACCGGCCAAACGGGCAATCGCGGTACGCGCGGCACAGGAACTCAAGCCTGATGCGAGCGTTTTTCTGGATTCCAGCACGACTGTCCTTCAGCTTGCACGCCACATCGCCGCCCTTGATCGCAGCACACGGGTATTCACCAATAGCCTCGGAGTGGCGCAGGAACTCTCCCCATTCACGCACATTGAAACCACTCTAATCGGCGGACGTATTCGGCCCGAAAACCTATCACTGGTTGGACCGATCACGCGGGACGCGCTTGAGAACCTCTGGGTGGATCAGCTCTTTTTGGGGGCAACGGCAATTGACGACGAAGGTTGTCTTTCAAGCCTCGACCCCGACGAGGCGGCGATTAACTCGCTGATGATACGCCGCGCGGAACGTGCGTTCATCCTAGCGGACCAATCAAAATTCAGCACCCGCGCGACGCATTCGGTGGCACGGCTTGCACAGAACCAAACCATCATCGCAGACGCGCCCGCCCCGTTGGCGCTTCGGAAATACGCGCGCAGCTGCAATCTCACCATAATCAGTGCATCCAAACCCGAAACAGTCCTCACATAAAGGACGTTTCCATTTTATTTCAATTAGTTAGGACTAATAATGACAGCAACACTTAACAGCATCACCGGTCAGTTCCCATTCTGGCGCGATGCGCAAATGCCCGCCCCCCTGCCCACATCGGACAAAACCCGCGTGGTCGTCGGGTGTGGCACAAGCTATAACCTGGCGTTATCGGTGGCCGCTGCTTTGACGGCTGCGGGGCATCGCGCCATTGGCGTTCCTGCTGGCGAGTGGTTTGATCGCCCTGAAGCATATATGCCCGCTGACGCACCGGTCGAGGTTATCGCCCTTTCGCGCAGTGGCACAACAACGGAAACTGTCCGCGCCGCAGAGGCGAGCCGCGCACGTGGCGTCCATGTGATTGGTATTAGCTGTGCTCCGAACTCCGAACTCGAGGCCGCTTCGGACACCGCCTGTGTGTTCGACACCCACCCAGAAGAAGGCATCGTCATGACGGCCTCGGCCTCGCTGATGCTGCTCGCTGGCTTCGCTCTCGCTGGCCTCTCGGTTGACGGCGCACTTGCCGACCGTGCCGAAGCTGCGCTTGCGGCTCTTGAGGCATCGGACACGTCGGAATTCCATGCCCGCAATCACGTGGTGTTCCTTGGCGGAGGTGCGCACTATGGCGTTGCTCTGGAAGGGGCGCTCAAGCTGATGGAAATGTCTATCTGTGCGACACAGGGTTTCCATCCGGGCGAATACCGTCACGGCCCCGTCAGCCTGATCGACGATGGTTCAGCTGTGGTTATGCTCTATCACTCCGAAACCGCCGCAGCAGAAGCCGAACTTGTCAAAGAGCTACAAGACAAAGGCGCTTTTGTGCTTGGCTTGGGCGGTCCTGGCGACATTACAATCCCGCTTGCATCCGACGGAGATCTTGCGGGCGCCGAGGCCCTCCCCGCGCTGCAGTTACTTGGAGAACGTCATGCCGTTGCCCGTGGCCTAGATTCAACCGCTCCGCGCCACCTTACGAAAGTTGTAGTCCTGTCGTGAACGCAATCAATACATTCCTGAACCTCACCGCCGATCGCGACGCAGGGCGTATAACTGGGCTAACTTCGGTCTGCTCTGCGCATCCACTTGTGATTGAGGCGGGCCTTATCGAGGCCCGCGCCGCCGATCAAATCCCCTGCATCGAAGCAACCTGTAATCAGGTGAACCAAGACGGCGGCTACACGGGCATGACGCCGCAAGGGTTTCGCGATCTGGTCGCTAAAATCGCAGCAACGCTTGGGATCGAAATGAATAGCATTGTCCTTGGCGGAGACCACCTCGGGCCAAACCCTTGGCGCGATTTGCAAGCGAACGAAGCAATGGACAAGGCCATCGTCATGACGCGCGATTATGCGGCGGCGGGATTTGGCAAAATCCATCTTGACGCGTCCATGTCCTGCGCGGACGATCCAACTCCGCTGCCCCCTGCAACGGTCGCCGCCCGCGCGGCCTTGCTCGCCCAAGCAGCAGAAGAAGGCGCAGCAGCCGGCGGCTTCCCCGCACCCGGTTATATTATCGGCACAGAAGTTCCTGTTCCTGGTGGTGCGGCAGAGGCGCTTGATCACGTTGAAGTAACAACGCCCGACGACGCTGCCGCCACCGTTGCGCTTCATGTCAAATCCTTTACGGACAACGGCTTGGAGGATGCTCTTAAACGTATCGTTGCGCTTGTTGTTCAGCCCGGAGTTGAGTTTGGCCAGACGGATTTGCACACATATGATCGCAAAGCGGCCCAAGCCCTAACCGACTGGCGCAACAGCACGGGGGGTATCGTTTTTGAGGCGCATTCAACCGATTACCAGACGCCCACCGCCCTGTCAGAACTTGTTCAAGACGGATATGCAATTCTAAAGGTCGGCCCGGGCCTGACCCTCGCCCTGCGCGAAGCCTATTACCAATTGGACCAGCTAGCTGGTGAAATCAGCGCGGACTATGCGGCAGGTTCCCTCCCTGAGGCGATGGAGCAACTCATGCTCGCCAATCCCAAATATTGGCAGCCATATGTGGATGGCGACGCGGCGATGCAAAAGCATCAACGTCACGAGGGCCTATCCGATCGTATTCGCTACCTTTGGCCCGCACCCGAAGCTGTGGAGGCGATCAACCGTTTGATGTCGGCCCTTGGCCAAGATCCGATTTCGGTATCATTCATTCAGAAATACTTGCCACAACTTGCGGCGGACTCGGAAATGACCGCCGAGGAAATCCTTATCGCCGCCGTGCGCAATGCCTTGTCGGGATACACAGCAGCCTGCGCGCAGTCCTAAAAATGCACCGCTATCGACTATTCTAACGCGTCGATAGCGGTTCGCAGTTCTGCGATTTTGGCCGCATCGGTAAAACGCATCCCCTTAGGCGCAAAGCCGAAAGACTCGTTCAAGGGATCGGCATGCCCTTCCGAACCACATGAAGCATGGAATGAACGCGCGCCGGTAGCGTCGGCAAGTGCCTTGACGTTCTCGATATTCACGCCGCTCCCGACGACGATCTCGATCCTACCTGCCGCGCGCTCGTGCATCTGTCGAAGTTGTTCAACACCTTCTTGAGCAGTGGTCTGCCCACCCGAGGTCAGTATCCGCTTAAAGCCGAGGTCTATGACCTGCTCTATCGCCTCCAACGGGTCCAGCAATGTATCGATCACGCGATGCAAAGTTAGGCCCAGGTCTCCTGCCTCATCCGCGATACGGGTCAATGCGGAGATGTCCAACTTGCGTTCAGGGGTCGCGGCCCCCACAACTGCGCCCGCAAGGCCAGCATTCCGTACTGCGGTAAGGTCACCCAATACCGTAAGAATATCATCCTCGGAGTAGACAAAACCGCCAGCGCGCGGCCGCACCATCGCGTGTACGGGCACTGCGCTCTCGCGGGCCGCAGCAATTAATCCCGATGAAGGGGTCAGTCCGCCAACCGAAAGCGCGCTGCACAACTCGATTGTGTCTACGCCCGTCTGACATGCCCGAAGCCCTTGGACGGTATCAATACAGACTTCGAGCTTCGCCGAATTACGCGGCATCGTGAATTGGCGCGGATAGATCACCGACAAATTCATGCGCGGCGTTCAGGATGACAAGGTCGTCAACCCGTCGCCCTTCGAGCATCCCGTATTCAGGAACACCCATACATTCCGCAGGGATCGTTACGGCCATTTTCAGCGCATCCAGAAGCGATACGCCGACATGTTCGGCAAGGCGCTTCACACCCTGCGCTTGCGTCACATGCGCTCCCGCTAGGCTGCCTTCTGAATTTACCAAACGACCATCCTTGAGGTAAATATCCTGACCGTATAGCGAGAAATGGTCTTGGCCACCCACTGTCGCCATTGCATCCGAAACGAGGAACATCCGCCCCGAAACAGGACGTGCACGAATGGCAAGTCCGATCATTTCGTCAGCGACGTGATAGCCATCACAGATGATACCCGAGTAGAGCTCCGAATTAATCACAGCGCCAACCGCACCTGCGGCACGCCCGACCATTGGCGACATTGCGTTAAACAAATGGGTTGCACAGGTCGCCCCTGCGGAAATGGCCGTCTTAACCTGCTCCGAGGTCGCGTCCGTGTGACCTAGAGAGACAATCGCACCCATCTCCGCCAGTTTGGAGATTTGAGCGGGTGTCGCGGATTCTGGCGCGACCGTAATCATCACGGGCAGGTCAGCGTCGCGCAGCTTGCCAACAATATCTAACGTCGGTTGGTCCAACGGGCGCACAAATTTGCGCGCGTGCGTGCCACGCCGTTCTGGCGCTATATGTGGCCCCTCGATGTGAATACCGAGGATGCCACGGTCCCCTTTCGCTGCTAGCGCCGCTTCGGCAGCAAGACCCATCACCTCTTGTCGATCGGTGATAACAGTGGGCATAATCGCGACAGTTCCGAAACGGCGATGCGCTTCGGCCATGATACGCATGCCGTCGCTTGTAGGCGTTGCGTTCAACATGACATCGCCGCCGCCGTTGACCTGAAGATCAACAAAACCTGGTGAAATCAAGCCAGAGATGCGCTGTGATTGCGCCCCCTGCGGCAAATCTCCAGCCAGCACCTCGATTACGCGGTCGTCTTCGATACGCAAATGTGCGTTCTTGAGAATATTCTGTCCGTCAAAAACCGACGTAGGGCTAATCCAACGCTCGCTCATGATGCCTCCGCTTCGGTTATCGGGGCCGCTGGGTTGTCCAGCGGCGTCTGTTCTTGAAACGCGGCGTAGGCTGCTCCGCGCGCGCCGCTTGCATCTCCGCCCTCGGCCAAGACAATCGGCGCAACATCAAAGCCCCCTAACTGAACCTTCTTCATCGCTTCGCTCAAGGCATCAGTCACACCCTCGATATTCGACAATCCACCGCCCAGCACAAACACATTAGGGTCAATCGCAAGCGTGAGGTTGCAAAGCAATTCCGCGGTCAACTCGCACCAAATCTGCCAGACTTTCGCGGCCTGCGGATTGGTTTCCCGCTGCGCGATGATCTCTGGCGGGGAAATCTCGGCATTCATCACCGCCTGTGCGATGCGGCTCATGCCAGGTCCAGCGATATAGGTTTCGATGCACCCCATACGGCCGCAGCCACATTGAACGATTGGCAATCCATGCGCCGCGATCACGTGTGCCGGCGCGCTCATGTGACCGAACTCGCCCCCTGTCGCTGTTGGCCCCGCAAGGATCGAACCCGAATGCGAAATACCGCCTCCAACGCCTGTACCGAGGATCATGGCCAAGACTGTCTCGTGCCCGCGTCCGGCGCCGAAAACCGCTTCAGAGAGCGCAAGGGCGCGACAGTCATTCACATAGGTTACATGTCGCCCCACAGCGAGCGCCAGATCGCGGCTAAGTGGACGCCCAGTGGCGCAAAGGTTTGCCGTTAATGCAATACCAGTCGTCGGATTAATAAGCCCCGCTGCGCCCACACCAATAGGAAGCTGCGATCTCGCCTGCGTATCGGCCCAGTTAATGAGTTCAACGAGCGCGGCAACAAGCGCGTCATAGGTCTTGGGCGTTTGGACGCGCTTGCGGTCCGCAACTTGCCAGTCGCAATCGAACAACTGTAGTTCGATCTTTGTCCCGCCGAGATCAATGCCTGCCGCTTTCATGTCGTCACCGAATACCTAATTTTGTCGTCACTTACACCAGCCCCTTTGCGCACGCTAGGGCAGGATTGATCTTCGCGGTTGAAGCACCCTCCGCATTGGTGGAAGGGTAGAGCTCAGGTTGTTTGCGTTACCTTCGACAAGGTCGATGGTCTGTCAGGATCAAGGCCCAGCGCAAGCGCGGTTTCCAGAATGACTGAATACATAAAGTTCAGCAGCAGTGCTGCCGCGGCAGCTGGTGTCAAATCTGCGGCTCCAACATCAGCGGGGCTGATGCGATGCACGTCACACCCGACGCCCTTAAACCGTGCTTCGGCCTGATCCAGACTGTCTTGGGTATTTTCGGCACCTGTATCCAAGATCAGCACCATCAAAGGGTTCGTCGCAAGCTGTAGCGGGCCGTGCAATACTTCAGAAGACGAGTAAGCCTCGGCATGGAGCGCACAACATTCTTTGAGTTTTAGCGAAACCTCATGCGCCGCGCCAAACCCAGTGTCCCGCCCGATGACATACACGTTCTGTGCACGCAAGAGTGCGGCCCGAAGCGCCTCCGAGCGTGGATGCCGCGTTTCGAGGCTCTCCAGTACCTCAACGGCCTTGGCGGCGCGCGTGGCGTAATCTGGAACAAGAGCCGAAAGCACAGCCATCCCTGCGGCAACGGAGCCGATCACCGTTTTGGTGGCGGGTACTGCCAGCTCCGGCCCTGCCCCGATTGGCACGGTCATTGTCGCTGCGGCCTCTACGGGCGAGTCTGGCTGGTTCGTGATCGCAAGCACAGATGCGCCACGCTTTCCCGCGCCTTTTGCCGAACGTACCAAATCATCACTCGCGCCAGATTGCGAGATCACCATGACGGCGGCATCGTCCATCTTCACGCCGGCGCCCAATGAAAACACGGATGGCGGCAATGAGGTCACAGGAACGCCAAACTCTCGCATAAACTCGTAGGACAGGATGTTCGCAGCAGCATCTGAGGAGCCGCGCGCGATGGTATAAATCGCGGTGGCATCCTTGAGCGACGAAGCATCCACCTTCTGCTTGGCGGCACGGCAAAATACATCGCGCGCTTCCGCGGACTCACTGGCCATGAGGCGGCCTTTGTCTTTGATTTCCATCATCATGCCCGCAGTCCCCACTTATCAAATTCTTTCCACGTTTCAGTGAGGTCGACCGACCCACCGTTCACGCGCGCTTCGTCGAGCGCCATCGCCAGCAACCCGGCCTCAAGGGCGTCGACAACTCCAACCGGCAGCGTTTCTGTTTCGCCACGCAGGAACGCCGCGATATCAGCGACCATCATGTGGTCCGCCCCATAATGCGCAGACATTTTTGCTGGGTCGCCTTTGGTATAATCGTGCTCGGCAATGATCGAACCATCGCGCGCCGTGGCCTTGAGGTATCCGCGCACAAAGTCGCCCTCAATCATGCCAAGAGTACCCATCACACAAAAGCGGCGCTGCTCGTCCGGCACGTTCAAATTGGTATGAAACGCAAGGCTCGCCCCCGAGTCATACTGCACCAAAGCAGTCTGATAATCGATGATGTCGCCGTCCGAATGGAACGCATCCGGAACCGAATTCCACACGCTGGTTTTGCGGTGCATAATTTCGTTTTCGGTATTCGAGGTCGGCGCAAACTCGGGAACGAATGATTTACGCCCACCAAAACTTGCGACACGTGCAGGGCGCGAACGCGTTACCATGTTGTAAATGTCGAGGTCATGGCAGCATTTCTCGAGCATGAACCCACCCGACCATTCAATCATACGGCGCCAGTCGCGCATGAAGAACGCGCCATGATACGGGCCAATGTGTTCGTTCGCCTCAAGAGATGTAATCGGCCCGATCTGATCCAGAACAGCACGCAAATCGACCATGTGCTGTGAATAGCGTAGGACGAGTCCGACCATGACTTTGTCGGTGCCGTGCTTGGACAAAAGCTCGGCCAATTCCATCGTGTCGGCCTTAGTCGTCACAACAGGCTTCTCGGTGAAAATCCGCACACCTGCGTCCAGCCCCAACTTGATATGCTCCAAATGGAAACTATTGGGCGAACCGACAAAGAACAGATCAGGTTTCGTTTGCTCCAGCATTTTCGACACGTCGTCGAACTGCGGCACGTCGTTCCCGATCATACTCAGATAAGTTGGTTGTGGGTCATAGAACCCGACAAACTCGACCTCTGGCATGGTCTCTTTAAGGATCGAAAGCACGTGCCCTGCTCGCAATCCGATGCCCGCGGTAACTACTTTCATTACACAAGCTCCGGCGCGGATTGGCGACGCAAAACATCGCCATTCATGTTAAAGACGTGACAATCTTCGGCGTTCAACGCGAGCTTGATTGTGCTGCCTTCCTGAATGCGTGCATCCCCCGACAGCGAGGCGCAGAAACGCGAACCGTCGCTGATCGTGCCATAAACAATCGAAACACCCCCGAGGCGTTCAAGCACTTTGACAGAGATATCAAGCCCCTCCTCGCCAAGATCAACATTCTCGGGACGCATGCCGACTTCTACGCGATCGCCTTTTTTGACGGTCGATGTGTCGACAGGCAGCGTCACTTGGTATCCGCCCTCAAGCACAACCGTAAGACCGCCCGTGGTGTCGACCACTTTGGCAGGAACAAAGTTCATATTCGGCTGGCCAATAAAGCTAGCGACAAATTTCGTTTCGGGGTGGTGGTAAAGCTCCATTGGCGTGCCAAATTGCTCTACGCGCCCGCCATTCAGAACGACGATGCGGTCGGCCATTGTCATCGCCTCGACCTGATCGTGCGTCACGTAAACCATTGTCGCGTCCAGCTCGCGGTGTAGCTGGCTCAACTCAACGCGCATATCTCCGCGAAGGGCGGCGTCAAGGTTCGAAAGCGGTTCGTCAAAGAGGAAAACCTTGGGGTTGCGAACGATCGAGCGGCCGATCGCCACACGCTGACGCTGACCACCAGATAGCTGACCTGGTTTAAGCTGCAACTTGTCGGTGAGCTGGAGAATTTCGGCGGCACGCGCGACGCGGTTCTCCAAATCAGCGCCAGAGAGCTTCTGAACACGCAACGGGAACGCGATATTCTCATAAACTGTCAGGTGCGGATAAAGCGCATAGGATTGGAAAACCATCGAGATTCCGCGGTCCACGGGATGGGCGTCGCTTACGTCCTGACCGTCAATCACAACGGCGCCAGCGCTCGCCTCCTCAAGTCCCGCAATAATGCGGAGAAGCGTAGATTTGCCACAACCAGAAGGCCCGACAAACACGACAAATTCCTTGTCTTTGATTGCGAGGCTGATGTCATGCAGAACTTTGGCGGTACCAAAGGATTTACTGATTGCATTCAGATCGAGCGTAGCCATGGCGCATGCGTCCCATTGTAAAAGTAGAAAAAAGAGTGTGTGGGCGGCCAGAACGCGGCCGCCCGACGTTGTCAAAACTTAAAGAGCGTCGTCCAGCTCTTCGGCCGCGATTGTCACGAGGTTATCAACGGTATCGTCCTGAAGGATGATGCCCTGAACCATGTTCGTGAATACGGATTGCAGCGATTTGAAGTCTTCAACCAGCGGCTCTGGGCCACCTGTCGAGATTGTCGCTGTGAAGTTCGGCCAGATGCCCGACTCGTAGTACACTTCGGACATGCCAAGCGCCTTGTAGTCGAGGATTGGTGTTAGGCCCCAAGTGCTATCAAGGTCGTATTGGCTGTCGCCGGATGTGATTGCCTGAGCAAGCTCATGTGCGAGATCTTCGTGGCCGGAACCTTTGAACACAACGATAGAGTCAGTGATCAGGATTGTACCGCTTTCACCAGAAGGACCGGCAGGAACAGGCGCAACGAGTTGGTTGATATCTTCGTTGTGCTGGTTGTGACCCCAAGGACCGTTCACGTACATAGCGATTTGGCCGTCGTTGAACAGATCACGAAGCTGGTCACGCTCCCAAGCAGTTGGGCCGTCCTGTGCAACTTCAACAAGCTTGCCGTAGAACTCAAGCGTTTCGCGTGTTTCTTTGCTGTCGAGCTTGTTTTCGCCTGTTGCTGAATCGATCACCACACCACCGTTGGAGTAGAGATAGTTCAGGAACTGGTGCATTGTGTTGTCAAAGTCTTTGCCCGCAAGGCCAACACCTGCAGCTTCTGTGTTGTCTACAACGCCTTTAGCCATTGTGTACATTTCGTCCCAAGTTTTGGGAGCAACACATTCCTGACCGGACGCTTCGATGATGTCACAGTTCAGGTAAAGCGCCTTGGTCGAGAACGCGTGCGGATAGCCCCAAGTTGTGCCTTCGATGGTCACAGTGTTCAACACGCCTTCTTGGTATGGCGCTTCTGGGTCGATCTGAGCAGGAACAATCAGGTCGTTGTTGGCCATTTGGCGCAGTGTACGCGAGCCCATGTATGCGATGGAGGGCGGATCACCCGCCGCAGCAAGCGTCAGGGATTTGTCTTGGCATGTGCCCCAAGGAACCGCCTCGAGGTTTACTGTAACGCCCTCGTTGTCGGCCTCGAACTTATCGACCACTGCTTGGTCCGCTTCGCGGACTTCGCCGCCACACATGATGAAGTGCAACTCTTCATCAGCCTGTGCCGCCATTGCTGTTCCGGACAGCAACAAAGCACCCATAGTGATATTCATTAGTTTCATTAGAGTTTTCTCCCTTGGTTGATTTATTCTTTGACCGCGCCTGCCGTTAGTCCGGCAACGAGATACTTTTGGAGGAACAAGAAGATGACCATGACAGGCAAAACACCCACCAATGCTGCTGCCATCATTTCGTTCCACGTCACCGTCTGATAGCCGATGAATTCAAACAGACCAGCTGGCAGCGGTTGCAGCTCTCGTGTCTGGTTAAAGGTAATTGCGAACAAGAATTGCTGGGCATAGGCGCCGATGAACACGGCCACGCCAACAACAATCAATCCCGGAGTAGCCAGCGGCAGAACCACGCGGCGCAAGGTGTACATACGCGATGCGCCGTCCACAAAAGCCGCCTCCTCCAGTTCGCGAGGGATTTTCTCAAGATAAGAGCGCAAGAGCCAGATGCCTGTCGGAATAAGGAACGCAACGCCCGGAACGATCATCGCCCAGTAGGTGTTCAGCAACCCAAGGCTGCGCAAAACACGGTACAGCGGGATCAATAGAACAGCGCCGGTAAACATATTCACGCCAAGAAAAATCGCGAGCGACGCATTCTTGAACGGGAATTGAAGCCGCGCATAGGCATAGGCCGCTGGGATAACAAAGACCATCGTAATCCCTGTCACCGCAAACGAGATGAACACCGAGTTAAAGATATAGCGTCCGAGGAGCGGCACTGTTTCCCACATTTGCGAGTATGCAGCGAAGCTAAAGTCATCCGACCAGAACTGGTATGGACTACGGAAAAGGTGCTCCAGCGGGCGCAGGGATGCCATGAACATCTCAAAGAATGGCAACAGCATGAAGGTCAGGAACAGAACGATACAGAAGTAGATGCCTGCGATTTGCAGCTTTGAATAGCGGTCCATCATCTTACTTCACCCCGTATTTTTTGTTGATCTTGTTCAAGAAGAACAAGTAGGCCAATGAGAACAAACCAAGCAGCAGCACGATAATCACGGCACGCGCAGACCCTTCGCCGAACTTGTAGTTCCCGATCGCGGTCTTGTAGGTGTCCACGATCAACGTTGTCGTCGCACCGCGTGGCCCGCCCTCTGTCAGGATCCAGATGATCTCAAAGCTGTTGAACGTGAAGATCGCTGAGAGAAGCGACATCGACACAATCACCGGCATAATCTGAGGGATTGTAATGCGACGGAAACGATAGAAGCGCCCGGCCCCATCAACCCATGCGGCCTCATAGAGATCACGGTTTACGCCCTGCATCGCAGCGAGGAAGAACAGCGTGATCATCGGCGTACCGACCCAGACATCCGTCACGACCGCCGAGTAGAACGCGGAGGACTTATAGGCAAGGAATTCAAACGGTCCATCCGTGATGCCCACAGTTTGCGCAACGCCAGACAACAAGCCGAAATAACCGTTATACAGCCAAAGCCAGCCAATACAGCCAATCGCAATCGGAATAACCCACGGCGGCATCACGAGCACGCGAAACAATCCACGCCCCGGAACAGCCGCATTCAGAAGCACCGCCCCGATCAAACCCAGAACAAGCTTGAGCGCGACCGACAGGAACATCCAGTAGAACGTGCGCACGATCGTTTGGTGGAACTTTCGACTTCCCGCCAAATCTTCGTAGTTGGCCAGTCCGACATACTCCTCACCGCCTAGCCCCGCTTCCATAAATGAAAGCCGGATGGTTTCGGCGAGCGGCCATGCCACAATCACTCCGATAAAGAGCATCGCAGGCGCAACCAGAAGCCAGGCAAATACGCTCTCGGGAATTGCGCGCTTTCGCGTCACATCCCGCACCACGCTATTGGCTCCATTTTCAGTGAGTATTGTCAATTCTTCCCCTCCAGCTCCTGCCGACGAATCGGCGGCGTTTCCCAACCATACCAAATTCTTTTCACATGACCAGAATTTTAATACCAAAATACAAAAATGGTATTTTTATCTTGTTTAGAAAGCGATTTAACCCTAATAATTCAGCAACCCAACTAAACACTCTCGTTTAATTGGTATCATAATTAAAATACCAAAAGGGACCAGATTCCTATGGATACGCCAACAGATATCTACGATTCAGGGCTTTGGTTCACGGCCGGAAAAGGGCCGCGGTATCAACAACTCCACCGCCATATCAGCGCCGCGATTGCCTCGGGAACGCTCGCCGCGGACGAGCGCCTACCGGCAGAGCGAGAGATCGCAGATATAGCGGGAATCTCGCGCGTAACTGTGCGCAAGGCCGTAGCGCAATTGGTTGCGGACGGATTGGTCGAGCAACGCCACGGTGCAGGATCATTTGTGCGCGCCTCTGCCCCAAAGCTAAAGCAGTCGCTGTCAAATCTGGTGTCCTTCACCGAGAATATGTCCGCGCGCGGCGTATCCTCCACGAGTGAGGTGTTATCGCACGGCCTATTTGCGCCAAACCCTGACGAAATGATCGCCCTCGGGCTCTCTGCGACCGACCAAGTCGCGCGCGTTCATCGCTTGCGAAGCGCGGGCGACGTGCCGATGGCGCTTGAACTTTCGTCGCTTCCACAAGACATCCTTCCCCAGCCGGAACGCGTTCAGGTTTCGCTTTACGAAATCCTCCGCCGCCGTAATCAGGCGCCAGTTCGGGCGATTCAGCGGGTAACGGCGGTGAACGTAAAAGGACGCGACGCAGAACTTCTTAAGCTCCCCGAAGGCACCGCCGTTTTGCGGATTGAGCGCACGGGTTATCTGGTATCCAGACGCCCGATTGAGTTCACGAGCGGCCTATATCGGTCTGATATTTATGACTTTATTTCCGAACTCGGAGTCGAATAACATGCAACACACCTGTCACCTTGACGGCGAGAAGATGCAATGCACCATCACCGCCGACCGCGATCTTACTGCGCCTATGTTCTGCTTTTCGGGGATGTCTCCGATCACCGCAACCGCTGGCGGCAAACGGGTCAAAGGTGTCGGAAGCTACACGGAAATTGCGCTCCCTGACTTGGTCAAGGGACAGCCACACGATGTAACGCTTGAATACTGCGGCGGGTTCAAACCGGCCAATCGCGCTTGGCTGCCACTCGGCCCGTACCTTCGCGTGGGAAAAGAGACTTTCGCTCTCCCTCCAACGCCAGCGGGTGTGCGACGCAAGGAACCGCAATCGCTCCCGCCATTCGACGGCCTGCGCATCACACCGCAGCCAACCAGCTTTGCACCGACCTCTGGCACACTTAAGGTTTCGTCGCTTAATGTGTCTGATGACGCTTTCGACAGCGTCCATGAGCTTGCAAAACGCCGCGACCTCGGGACATTCCTATCCAAGGATGGCACCCCAGTTCGGATCATAAACGACGATTCAGCAAACGATGCCTACCAGATCACAATCACACCCGACGACATAGAAGTTCGCGCGAGCGGTTACGGCGGACGTTTCTACGCCGCGATTACGCTTCTTACGCTGATGAACACGCATGACCGAGAGATCCCCTGCGGCACCATCACCGATGCGCCGCGGTTTGGTTGGCGTGGACAGCACCTTGATACCGCGCGCCACTATTATCAGCCGCAAACCATCCTCGACCTGCTGGATATCATGGCACTGATGAAGCTGAACCGCTTCCACTGGCATTTCGCCGACGATGAGGCATTCCGGCTTGAGATCGACAGCCTCCCCGAACTTTGGCAGAAGACGGCGGTTTGCGGCGAAGGCCATCTGATGCCCGCGCTCTTCTCAGGAAAAATCGAAGCTGGCGGGAGCTACTCTAAGCAAGTCGCCCTAGAAATAATCGCGCACGCCGCCGCTCTGAATATCGAAGTTCTCCCTGAGATCGAAGCACCCGCCCATGCTCTGGCAACAACATTTGTTTACCCCGAAACGCGCGACCCTGCCGACAATGGCCCAGAGGTCAGCGTACAGGGGTATCTGGGCAACGTTCTGAACCCCGCGATGCCAAAAACATGGGAAGTGCTAAACGCAATCGTGACCGAGGTTGGCGCCCTATTTCCGTTTGGGCACCTGCACTTGGGGTGCGATGAACTCCCCGAAGACACGTGGATGGGCTCGCCCAAAGCACGGGAGCTAATGAAGGCAGAGGGCCTTGAAACGACCAAAGATTTACAAGGCTGGACGATCAACAAGCTCGCCTCAACTGTTGCCGCCAATGGCATCCGTCCTGCCGCTTGGGAAGAAGCCGCGCAAGGCTCGAACGGTGGCATCGGCAACAACGCCATTCTATTTACATGGACGGGCCAAGGACCGGGACTTGAGGCGGCGAAACGGGGCTATGACGTGGTTATGTGCCCGGCGCAGCACGTATATCTAGACATGGCGCAAACGAATGATCCCGACGATTGGGGCGCGAACTGGGCGGCCTATGTCTCGCTGGCGGACACCATCGCATGGGAGCCTGTCCCCGACCCTGCCCTCGCGGAACGGATTATCGGTGTGCAGGGTCAGTTTTGGTCGGAATTCACCACGAGCGACGATCAACTTTGGCCAATGATTATGCCGCGTATCCTTGGGGTCGCGACCAAAGCATGGCAATCGCAGGACATAACCCCAGTTGTTTTGGCCCAACTCGCGGGGCACTACACCTCCCTGTCGCTGAACCTGCCGTCAACGGGCTTAGCTGACTGAGGCGGTATTCGCGAGAGCTTGGACAATCCGATCTCTCAGGTGATCGGACAGTGGGCTACTGACGAAATCCTTGCGCTGAAGAAGGTGGTAGGGCGAAATAATGACCGATTGCTCGGTGCGCACGGTCTGCATCCCGCCCGCCCCCGTATCACGCAAGAGTTTCGCCACTTCGCTTGAGATGGGCGAGATAAAGTCGCTCTCTTGCAAATAAGAAATCATGAACAGTAACGAAGTCGTATTGATGATCTCTTGCGGCAACGGAATGCCACGTGTCAGATAAGCCTCCTCTATCGCCTCGCGCATCGGCGCACCCGGAGACTGTACAACCCAGCCGTACCCTTCCAGACCGGCAAGCTGGGGCTTGGAAATATCCAAGAGCGGATGGCCTGCGCGCACCATAAATTCTACAAGCTCAACCCGACCGCGCATGACCTCAAATTCGCGCGCGTCCTGGTCTTCGGGAATACGCGAGAGGATGAAATCATAGTCGCCTTGCAAAAGCCCCGTCATAAGTTGGTCGCTCGGCCCGACATCCACATGTATATCCGCCCCTTGCGCATCACGCTCAAGCGCCTGAATTGCAGGGACAATATAAGCCACCGCCGCACCCGTCACCGACCCCACGCGAACGGTGCCGGTCTTGCCCGCGCCGAATGCACTCACCTCATTCACCGTGGCCGACAACCCCTGAAGAAGTCGCCCTGCGTGTCGGATCAGAACCTCTGCAATCGGAGTGGGCACCATTCCTTTCGGATTGCGAATGAAAAGCGGTTGCCCGACCATTTTCTCAAGCTCGGACAACATCCGCGAAGCGGCGGGCTGTGTGATCGCGAGCCGTTGAGCCGCAATAGAAAGCTGCCCCACCTCGCCGATGGTGTGAATGAGCCTGAGATGCCGAAGCTGGATACGATTTAAGAGTGCCTGCATACATTCACCGCATACCAATTATGATATGATAATGTCAAATATTGTAATTTGATTGATATGTATATTCCCCCTATCCAATCTCCACGACAGCGCAGACCTGTCGAGAATCGCCCGCATGGGCATTGGCGGCTTGGAACCGCCACTTTTGGGAGGAATTTATGAAAAGACGGACTTTCGGGCTTTCGGCCCTTGCACTCACGGCTGCCCTTGCGGCAACTCCATCATTCGCAGCGGACAAAGGTACCATCGGTATCGCGATGCCAACCAAGTCTTCGGCACGCTGGATTTCAGACGGCAACTCAATGGTCGAGCAATTCGAAGCGGCTGGCTATGAAGTAGACCTGCAATACGCAGAGGACGACATCCCCAACCAGCTCGCGCAGATCGAGAACATGATCACCAAGGGCGTTGATGTGCTTGTAATTGCGGCGATTGACGGCACGACGCTCTCGAACGCGCTTGAGAACGCACATTTCGCAGACATCAAGACGATCGCTTATGACCGCCTGATCCGCGACAGTGAGTATGTCGATTACTACGCGACATTCGACAACTTCAAAGTGGGCGTACAACAAGCAACTTCGGTTGTGGATGGCCTAAAGGAACGCTTCCCCGATCAAGAAACTTGGAACGTAGAGCTTTTCGGCGGCTCACCTGACGATAACAACGCCTATTTCTTCTATAATGGCGCGATGTCGGTGCTTCAGCCCCTGATCGACGATGGCAAAATCAACATCGTTTCCGGCCAAATGGGCATGGATACGGTCGGCACACTTCGCTGGGATGGTGCTGTTGCGCAGGCGCGTATGGATAACCTCCTCTCTGCGCATTACACCGACGAAGTCGTAAATGGCGTCCTAAGCCCCTACGATGGTCTGTCCATCGGTATCCTCAGCTCTCTTAAGGGTGTGGGCTATGGTTCTGGCGATCTAAAAATGCCAATCGTTTCCGGCCAAGACGCCGAATTGCAGTCGATCAAATCCATCATCGCAGGCGAGCAGTACTCAACCGTATTCAAAGATACGCGCGAGCTGGCACGTGTGACTGTAGGTATGGTTGATGCGCTCTTGCAGGGTGGCGAACCAGAAATCAACGACACCGAAACATATGACAACGGCGTAAAAGTTATTCCGTCCTATCTACTTGAGCCTGTCTCTGTGGACGCAAGCAACTACGAAGCCATTGTAATCGATTCTGGCTACCACAAGAAAGACGACCTCTAGAGTTTCGTCTTTGAAAAGCCTGTTCCGGCGGCGTGTCCTGCGGCTGGAACAGGTTTAACTGCGGGGAGCAGGATTTTGAAATCTCTACTAGAAATGCGCGGCATCACCAAAGTTTTTCCTGGTGTGAAAGCGTTGGACAATGTCGATCTTCAGATCAAAGAGGGCGAAATTCACGCGCTCGTCGGGGAAAACGGCGCGGGGAAATCCACCCTGATGAAGGTCCTTTCCGGTGTCTATCCCAAGGGCACCTATGACGGCGAAATCCACTATGACGGGAAGCTAGCGGAGTTTGCGGGTATCTCCGATAGCGAAGAACTTGGGATCATCATTATCCATCAGGAACTGGCGCTTGTTCCGCTCCTCTCGATAGCAGAGAACCTGTTTATCGGGAATGAATGCGCAACCAAAGGCGTTATCAATTGGCCCGAAACATTCCGCCGCACCGAGGCCCTTCTTAAGAAAGTCGGCCTGAGTGAGGCGCCCGCCACCCAAATCGACCGGCTTGGGGTTGGCAAACAGCAACTTGTTGAGATCGCAAAGGCCCTCTCGAAGGACGTGCGGCTGCTGATCCTCGACGAGCCAACCGCCGCCCTTTCAGAAGCCGACAGTCAGGCCTTGCTTGATCTCTTGTTAGAGCTGAAATCCGAGGGCGTGACATCAATCATCATTAGCCACAAACTTAACGAGGTACGTCGCGTCGCCGACACCATCACTGTCATTCGGGACGGTACTACGGTTTCGACGCTGAACGCCCGCACCCAAGAAATCACCGAAGATCGCATCGTGCGTGATATGGTTGGCCGCGATATGTCGCAACGTTATCCTGCACGCGAGCGCCGCGCGGATGACATGCTTCTGGAGGTTTCAGACTGGAACGTTTGGCATCCGGAACACACGACGCGCCAAGTGATCGACGACATCAACTTCCATGTACGCGCCGGCGAGGTTGTCGGGATCGCCGGACTTATGGGCGCGGGCCGAACCGAGCTTGCAATGAGCTTGTTCGGGCACAGTTATGGCCGCAACATCCGCGGCAATGTAAAGGTCCGCGGCACTCCCGTTTCAACGGCAACGGTGCCCGACGCGATTGCCAGCGGCCTTGCGTATGTTACAGAGGACCGCAAGGAACTTGGCCTGATCCTAGAGGATACAATCCTGCGCAATACGACACTTGCGAACCTTGCGGATGTCTCTTCGCGCGGGGTCATCAATCATGCCGAAGAATCCAACGTTGCCGAACGGTATCGCAAGGCGATGAATATCCGCACGCCCAGCGTATTTCAGAAGGTCATGAACCTTTCGGGCGGGAACCAACAAAAAGTTGTCCTGTCAAAATGGCTCTTTGCTCAGCCGGAAGTGCTGATCCTAGACGAGCCAACACGTGGCATTGATGTTGGCGCGAAGTACGAAATCTATGGAATCATCAACGAGTTATCCGCGCAAGGTAAAGGCGTTGTGATGATCAGCTCCGAGATGCCAGAGCTCTTGGGAATGAGCGATAGAATTTATGTCATGAATGAGGGTCGTTTCGTCGGTGAACTCACCGCAGACGAAGCCAGCCAAGAGCGCATCATGTCGCTCATTGTTACAGATTAGGAACGCAATCGCATGTCGCAAACAGCTACAAACACTTCGCAAGAAAAACCGGGTATGGCGCATTACCTCTTGGGGCATATGCGGGAATACGGCCTTTTGTTCGCTCTGATTGCCATCATGGTGTTCTTTCAGATCGTAACCGACGGCACCCTCCTTAAACCGGTGAACATCACCAACCTATTCCTACAGAATAGCTATATCATTATTATGGCCCTCGGGATGCTGATCGTGATTGTGGGAGGGCATATTGACCTCTCGGTCGGATCGGTCATGGGGTTTATCGGCGCGCTGGCGGCGGTGATGATCGTGAATTGGGACATTCCGGTGTTCCTTGCCATCCCCGTCTGCCTTCTGTTCGGCGGCTTGATCGGCGCAGCACAGGGGTACTGGGTTGCGTATTGGAACATCCCCAGTTTCATCGTGACACTTGCGGGGATGCTGGTGTTTCGCGGGCTTTCTCTCTGGCTCCTTGAGGGGCAGTCGATCGGTCCCTTCCCCAAGTCGTTCCAGCTTCTCTCTACTGGCTTTATCCCTGATATCTTCGGCGTAAACCGCCCGAATGTCACCGCACTCGCCGTTGGGATTATCGCGGTAATGTCTATCCTTTGGCTGGGCCTGCGCAAACGTGCGCGCAACACGGCCTATGGCATCGAAGACGAGCCAATGAGCTTCTTTGTGGTACGCAATCTGATCGTGGCGGGCGCACTTCTGTTTGTTGTTTACAAGCTCTCCACATTCCGCGGGCTGCCCAACGTTCTGATTACCATGGGCATTCTGACCATCATCTACGCATTCCTCACCGAGCAAACCACGCTTGGCCGTCGGGTCTATGCATTGGGTGGCAACGTCAAGGCGGCCAAACTCTCTGGCATCCGTACCGAGCGCCTGACATTTCTGACCTTCGTGAACATGGGCGTTCTCGCCGCGCTCGCGGGCCTGATCTTTGCCGCGCGCCTGAATACGGCAACCCCAAAGGCTGGCTTCGCAGTAGAGCTTGACGTGATCGCAGCGGTGTTCATTGGCGGCGCGTCAATGTCGGGCGGCGTTGGCAAGATCGTCGGCGCGGTTGTCGGGGCCTTTATCATGGGCGTCATGAACAACGGCATGTCGATCATGGGGATCGGCATTGATTATCAACAAGTCATCAAAGGCCTCGTGCTTCTCGCGGCGGTTATCTTTGATGTCTACAACAAGCAAAAACAAGGTTAGGGCCGAAACATGACGTTCACTCCAGCAAAATGGCCCCGCAAACTCCGCTCACAAGAGTGGTTCGGCGGCACAAGCCGCGACCACATCTATCACCGTAGCTGGATGAAGAACCAAGGCCTTCCCGCGGACCTTTTCGATGGGCGCCCCGTAATCGGGATTTGCAACACATGGTCGCAACTTACGCCATGCAACGCACATCTTCGGGACCTCGCAGAACGAGTAAAGCACGGGATATACGAGGCCGGCGGCCTACCGTTGGAGTTTCCAGTATTCTCGCCAGGCGAGAGCACGTTACGCCCAACAGCGATGATGTATCGCAACCTTGCCGCAATGGATGTCGAAGAAGCCATCCGCGCAAATCCGCTGGACGGAGTTGTACTGCTTTGTGGTTGTGACAAAACCACGCCCGCGTTGCTTATGGGCGCGGCGTCGGTTGATCTTCCTGCGATCATGGTTTCTGGCGGTCCGATGCTCAACGGCTGGTTCCGTGGTGAGCGGGTGGGATCGGGCACTGCGCTTTGGCAGATGTCCGAGGATATCAAAGCTGGTAAGATGACCAAGGAAGATTTCCTCGAAGCAGAACAATCCATGAGCCGCAGCCCCGGTTCTTGCAACACCATGGGAACCGCATCTTCGATGGCGAGCATGGTCGAAGCACTTGGGATGACGCTCTCTGGCAATGCGGCAATCCCAGCCGTAGACAGCCGCCGCCGCGTCATGAGCCACGTCACAGGACGCCGTATCGTAGAAATGGTGAAGGAGGACCTTAAACCCTCCGATGTCCTGACCCGCAAGGCATTCGAAAACGCGATCCGCACCAACGGCGCTATCGGCGGCTCAACCAATGCGGTTATCCACCTTACAGCGATCGCGGGACGCGTTGGCGTTGACCTAAACCTAGAGGATTGGGACAAGCTGGGGCGTGACGTACCCACCATCGTTAACCTGATGCCGTCGGGTAAGTACCTGATGGAGGAGTTCTTTTATGCTGGTGGATTGCCCGCCGTCATCAAACGGCTTGGCGAAGCTGATTTGCTTCACAAAGACGCGCTGACGGTTTCAGGCGAAACTGCTTGGGAACAAGTTAAGGTCGCCCAAAACCACAACGAGGATGTTATCCTGCCCGTTGACGCACCCTTAACAAAACAGGGCGGTATCGCGGTATTGCGCGGGAACCTTGCGCCAAACGGTGCGGTACTCAAGCCCTCTGCGGCCACGCCTTCGCTTCTAAAGCATCGCGGCCGCGCCGTGGTGTTTGAGGATATCGACGACTACAAAGCCAAGATAAACGACGAGGATCTCGATATCGACGAGACGTGCGTGATGATCCTGAAAATGTGCGGCCCGCGTGGGTATCCGGGAATGTCAGAGGTCGGCAATATGGGTCTTCCGCCAAAAGTTCTGCGCAAAGGGATCACCGATATGGTTCGTATCTCGGACGCGCGCATGTCGGGAACCGCCTATGGCACGGTGCTCCTACACACGAGCCCAGAGGCCGCCGCGGGTGGACCGCTGGCCATTGTCCAAAACGGCGACATGATCGAGCTAGATGTCGAAAATCGCCGCATCCACCTCGATGTGTCCGACGAAGAAATCGCGCGTCGTTTGGATGTATGGAAGAGCCCCGTCAAAAAGCCCGAGAGCGGCTATGCCCGGCTCTTCCATGAGCATGTCACAGGAGCGGATACTGGTGCCGACTTTGATTTTCTGAAAGGTTGCCGCGGCAACGCCGTACCAAGGGATTCTCATTAGAATGACAGACAAGACATATAAAATTGGCATCGTGGGAGTAGGCAAAATCGCCCGCGATCAGCACATCCCCTCAATTTCCGAGAACGCGCAGTTCGACTTGGTCGCTACTGCAAGCCGCAACGCACAAGTCGGTGGCATACATGGCTATCAATCGCTCGAGGAGCTGCTCGCAGCAGTCCCCGATGTTGATTGTATTTCGCTCTGCACTCCACCACAGGCGCGCTATGACGATGCCCGCCGCGCGCTGCTTGCAGGCAAACATGTTATGCTTGAGAAACCTCCGGGCGCAACATTGAGCGAAGTGAACGACCTCTTCGCACTTGCGCGCAAACAGGGCGTCACGCTCTTTGCCACTTGGCATTCGCGCTTCGCCGATTACATACCCGCGGCCAAGGAATGGCTCGAGGGGAAAACGGTCCGCAAGATCGAAATGATCTGGAAAGAAGACGTGCGCCGTTGGCATCCCGGACAGGAATGGATTTGGGAGGCAGGTGGCCTCGGCGTATTTGATCCGGGTATCAACGGGCTCTCCGCGCTAACGGAAATTTATCCAAGCCCGCTCCATATTCGCAAAGCCGACCTCATGTTCCCTGCGAACCGCGACACACCGATTGCCGCAAGCCTTGTATTTGGCGATCCGAATGGCGCCGAAGTGACAGCCGAATTCGACTGGCGCCAGGATGGCGATCAGTTCTGGGACATTCATTTTACAACCGACCAAGGCACCGCAAGCATTCGCGATGGTGGCGCGCGCTTTATCGTCGATGGCGAGGTTGTTGGCGAAGGGTTGGACCACGAGTACGGCAACCTCTATGCGCGCTTTGCTAAACTGTTGGACGATAACGCAATCGACGTTGATCTCTCGCCTCTCACCCATGTTGCCGATGCATTCATGCTTGGCCGCCGCCAAGAAGTCGCCGCTTTTAACTGGTGATCCCCACATCCGAAAGGACATGATTTGAAGACCCCTCTCACAGGTATCCTGCCCGTTGCCCCTACTCCCTTTCACGCCGACGGACGAGTTGATGAACACGGTATGCGCCGCGTTTTGGATTGTCTTATCGACCAAGGCGTAGATGCGATATGTATTCTCGCGAACTATTCCGAACAGTTTGTCCTTTCGGACGAAGAACGCGCAATTCTTACTCGTCTGAGCCTTGAGCACGTGAACGGCCGCGTTCCCGTTATCGTCACAATCAGCCACTTTTCGACGGATATCGTCGTGAAGCGTGCCAAGGAAGCTCAGGCGCTCGGGGCCGCGATGGTAATGATGATGCCACCGTATCATGGTGCGGGTCTGTTCCCAGCGGAACAAGGGATTTTTGAGCATTTTGATGCTGTAAATCAGTCGATCTCAATTCCGATTATGGTTCAGGATGCTCCGCTAAGCGGTGTGACGCTTTCGGTCCCCCTACTCGCGCGCATGTCCAAAGAGCTTGAGAATGTAAGCTATCTAAAAATTGAATGCCCCTTCGCGGCAGACAAACTCGCAGCCCTCATCGAAGCAGCAGGCCCACATATTGCGGGCCCGTTTGACGGCGAAGAGGCCGTTACGCTGCTCGCTGATCTGGACGCGGGGGCGACGGGCACCATGACATCCGGATTGTTCCCAGAGCACATCCGCCCAATCGTCACGAACTATCTAGCAGGTGACAAAGACGCAGCTCTCGCGCAATGGCAAAAATGTCTGCCGCTCATCAATCACGAGAACCGCCAATGCGGTCTGCGTGCCTGTAAAACGGTCTATGCCGCTGGTGGTGTGATCGAGAGCGACTATGTACGCCACCCGCTCAAGCCCATGTCAGAACGCACCAAATCTCGCCTGCTCGGACTGGCAAAGGATCTGGACCTAATTGCGTTGAACTGGGGCAAATGAAACTACGGCCCCCCTCGGCGTAATAGCCATGGGGGGCCACTTAATGCACTAATTCCCGCCACCGCTCGACATAGGCCTTAGCCAATTCAAGCGGTAGGTGGTTCTCGGCCGTTTGGGTCTTGAGACGCTGATCTGGCTCGTTCTTTAGAAACAACATAGCCGCGCCAATACTTGTGCCCGTGGCACCCTCAGAGATCATGACCTCGCGCCCACTCGCTACTGTGAGCATAGCAAGGAAGTCGCGGTTCTTGCTGAAGGGGCCTTCAATTATGATCGGCCCTTCGGCTCCAGCAACATCGAGGCAATCGCAGGTCACAAGCGCCAAATAGAATGATAGCGCACAGGACCGCGCAGCGCTTGCGGGCTCTGGCTCACTCGGTAACCATTCCGCTTTTCGTCCCTTGTATGGGCCAGCGGTTGGCTCCACTGCAGGCAGAAGCATCAGTTGCTCGCGCAGCACATGCTCGGCGTCCTCGGGCGTGGCTTGCACATCGGAACCTACTGACGCGATTTCATACTCCCGACCGCCCATAAATCGTGCCGAAGGGACAGGCTTGCCGAAGGCATCGACATTCACGAAGGTTTCCTGCGCGGGATCGAGCGCAATCTTGGACGCGCCAACCGCCATGGCGATCACCCAAGTTCCGGTGGAAACAACCGAGAAAGCCCCCTCGCGACCCAGCAAGTTCGGATAGAGCGAAGCATTGGAGTCGTGAATACCGCAAAGGACGGGGGTATCCGCAGCAAGGCCGGTTTTCTCTGCAATCCAAGGAAGCACGGTTCCAAGCACGTCGGTAGATTTATGCGCAGGAGCGATTTTATCGCTAATATTCAACGTATCGGTGAGGCTGGAGTATGTGCCGGCGTAAGGATTCCAGAGGTCCGTATGGCATCCAAGCGACGTCACATCACTTGCGATCACGCCCGTAAGTAGGCTGCCCCAATACTGCGGATATGTGACAACATGCTTGGTGCGGTCATGCAGTTCGGGGTCGCGCTTAAACTGCCAGAAAAACTGCGCACCTACATTCAACCCGCGCGCAAGCTTGGGCGAACCCGTTTCCGCGAAATCAGGGCGAATGGCGTCATACTCTGCAGCGACTTCGTCTGGGCCTTCGTATTCATAATCGAGGATTGGCGCTGCAAGGTCGCCGTTTTCATCCAAGAGCACCGCACTCGCGCCGTGGGTCGTGATGGAAATGCCTGTAATTCCGTATTCTCGTTGGAAGTTGGTCAGCGCATCAAGCAGAAACTCCCAGTGCCCTGCTACGTCGAAATGTGGCCACGGGCCATCATTCACGACTTTATTTGGCCGCGTCACAACAGAGATTTCCTGAAGCTTTTCCAAATCCACAAGCGCAAGTTTAGCGTTAGTCTTGCCGATATCTATGACGGCGATATGCCTTGGTTGTGTCATGGCAGGTGGAATACCGTTTCAAGAGGTTTCACAACGGGCTCGTTATTGTCGTGCGTATCCATAAGGTCCGCCATATAGGCCCACCATTTTTGCATAACGGGATGGTTCGGAAGGTCATCCATTTTGTGGTCATCCTCACGCCATAGCACACCAAAAAGCGTGTTGGTTTCCGGACTTAGGTGAATGGAGTAATCCGAAACGCCTGCATCCTTGAGCAGCGCTGCAAGCTCTGGCCATATCTCATCATGGCGGCGCTCGTATTCATCGCGTTGTCCCGCTCGAAGCTGCATTGTGAAAGCGATCTTTTCCATTAGTTCATCCGCGCTTTGAGATTAGAGAACAAACGTGGAAGCGCGATCACACCAATCAACAACAGACCGATAAAGATCGACATCACGATCCCCGGTACGTTCAGCAACCCAAGGCCGAATGTTACCAGCCCCATCACGAATGCGGCGATTACCACACCGGGAATGCTGCCTGAACCGCCCAGGATATTAACCCCGCCGAGCACAACCATCGTCACGACCTCAAGCTCCCAACCCTGCGCAATCGAAGGGCGCGTAGACCCAAGCCGCGAGGTCAAGCAGATCGCCGCGATACCGCTCATGAGGCCCGTCAGAAGGAACAGAATGAACTTCACCCGCTTCACCCGCACGCCCGAGAATGTCGCCGCCGTAGGGTTATTGCCAATAACGTAAACGGTGCGGCCAAAGTTGGTTTTATGAAGGACCACCCAGTAAATCAATGCAAAAGCCGCAAAGAGTACCATCTCGAAGCTGATGACCCAGAACACGTACCCCTGCCCAAAGAAGGCAAAATCCGCAGGATAGCCGCGATAGGCCTGATCTCCGAGCACGATATAACTGATGCCGCGAAAAAGGCTCATGGTGCCGATTGTTACCACAATCGAAGGTAGCCCCATGATGGTGACTAGCACCGCATTAAATGCGCCACACGCGAGGCCGACCAGCAAACCGATCAGTACAATCTCGGGGGTGCCCGCGCCATATTGAACGGCGGCCCCCATTGCCGTGGAAGCCAAGGCGATAATTGAAGCAACGCTCAGGTCGATTTCCCCCGCGACGATCAACAGCGCCATCGCAAAGGCAATCATCGCCTTTTCAGTAAAGTTAAACGTCGCATCAGAGAGGTTCCACGCGTTCAGAAAGTATGGAGACGCAAAGGAATTCACGACAAAGATCGAGATCGCAACCGCGAGCAGCAGCACTTCCCAGCTTTTGATAAACCGCTGAAACGGCGTGGTGAGACGATCGGGAATAGTACGTTCGGTCATACTCATGATGTTGCATGCTCCGCAGATTTAAGGATGACACGGCCCTTCACGCGGTTTGCACGGGCGTTGAACGCAACAGCAAAGATGATAGCCGCACCGGAGATGGCCAGTTGCCAGAAGGGAGAGATGTTAACGACGGGAAGTGCGTTCTTGATGACGCCAAGGAACAACGCCCCCAAGAGCGCGCCCCCAACCGAGCCGATACCGCCCGCAATGGAGATCCCTCCAATAACGCAGGCTGCAACGACCTCAAGCTCGAACCCGCCAGCGATATCCACATAAGCAACCGCATAGCGCGCCACCCAGAGATATCCAGTTAGTCCTGCCAGCGCGCCAGAGATTACAAAGGCGGCGAACTGTGTTTTGCCAACGTTTATCCCCGTATAGACCGCAGCATGCGGGTTCCCGCCAACGGCAAAGAATGCGCGCCCAAGTGCGGTGCGGGAGATCAGGATGACGAACAGGATCACAACTATAATCGCAAACCATGTAAGGCCCTGTACTCCGAGGAACATTCCGCGCGGAAATGCTGTAAAACTATCGCTCATCTCATGGGCATTGATCCATTTCCCATCCGAAATCAGAAAGATAACGCCGCGGAAGATTGTCATCGTGCCAAGCGTCACAACGATGGGTGGAATATCGAGCTTCCACACAAGAATACCGTTAATTGCGCCCATCAGCGCGCCCAAACCAACGGCAATCGTTATGATCACGACAATCGGAAGACCCGGCATCGCCGTGTTGATCATCGCAACGACCATGCCCGTCAAAGCAAGGTTCGCAGCAACGCTTAGGTCAATACAGCGGGTCAAGATAACCACCATTTGCCCAAGCGCCAAAATGATCAGCGGCGAGGTATCGTTAAGAACTGCGAGCAGGTTGGCCGGCGCAATAAAGCCCGGAAAGCGCGACGCGATGAGCGCCAGCAACAGCACAATCGCATAGAGAAGGATTGCTTCGCGCGAGGTCGAAATTCGTTTCAACATATTATGTCTCCGAGATGCCGGCAGCGTGCCGCACCAAAGTTTCAGGAGTAAGCGCATCGCCCGCAAGTTCCGCGACCATCCGTCCTTCGCGCATCACAATTACGCGGTCGGACATGCCCAGTATTTCCGGAATCTCGGAGCTGACCATAATCACCGAGAGGCCCTGCTCTGCGAGTTCCGCCATGAATTCATGCACCGCCGCTTTCGATCCGATGTCGATACCTTTGGTCGGTTCATCGAGGATGATCACGCTGGGTTGAGTGGCGAGCCATTTGGCGATCACAACCTTTTGCTGGTTGCCGCCGGAAAGATTGCCGACGTTCTGATCCAACGACGCCGCGCGCAAATCCAAACGCGATGTATATTCGCGCGCCAGAGCGAATTCCTCCGCAAGTCGCAAGAAGCCCTTTCGCGACGTTTGAGACAACGAGGGCAGTGTGACGTTTTGGAAAATAGGCAATCCCGTCACTGCGCCCTGCTTGCCGCGATCCTCTGGCACATAGACAATACCATTCGCAATTGCCGCAGCGGGCGAACGGATTACCTTGATATCCCCATGAAGTCGCACCACACCTTTGGACGGTTTGGTGATACCGAAAAGGGATTGCATAAACTCGGAACGACCTGCGCCAACAAGACCATAAAACCCAAGGATTTCACCGCGCTTGAGAGAAAAGTTAATTTCCGCGAACTCGGTCGGGTGGCTATACCCCGTAACCTGAAGAACTTCAGGCCCGATATTCGCCTTGCGTTCAGGGAAGATCGCATCAACTGAACGACCAACCATCATGTTCACAAGGTCATCCTCGTTCACGTCGGCAATCTTGCCTTGGCCTACGAACTGCCCGTCACGGAACACTGTGTAACGGTCGGCAATTCGGAAAATTTCGTCGAACTTGTGAGAGATAAACAGGATGGCCTTGCCCTGCGCCTTGAGTTGCTCAACCAGCTCGTACAGCTCGGTGATTTCTTTGTGGCTAAGAGCGGCGGTTGGCTCGTCCATGATCACCACGCGCGCATCAACCGAAAGGGCGCGCGCAATGGCAACTAGGTGTTTGTTCGCAATCCCCAGATCGCGAAGGCGCACGGTAGGGTCAATATTTGCGCCGATATCATCAAGGATAAGATGCGCGCTTTCAATCATGGCACGCGTATCAATCAGCCCCGTTTTGGTGCGCGGCGCGTGACCGATAAAGATATTTTCGGCGACGGACAATTCATCGAAGAGCACGGTTTCCTGATGGATCGCCGTAACCCCCATATCCGAGGCATGGTGCGCTGTCGGAAACGAGACCACCTGATCGTCAATCAGGATTTCACCGCCGTCGGGCTGGTAAATACCTGTCATGACTTTCACAACGGTCGATTTTCCTGCGCCGTTTTCACCAACGAGAGCCGTCACTTGTCCTGGATAAAGCTCAAGCGACACTTCATTCAGCGCCTTGACGCCCGGAAAAATCTTGCTGACCCCCTTAAGCGCCAGAACAGGTTTTCCCGTTGATGAATCCAACGTATTTTTAGTCTCCAACAACATGCGAAGTCCGTAATTTTAGGAATAAGGATGCCCTGACGGGGAGCGCGTCAGGGCAAGAAGTGCGACTTTAGAAGATGTCTTTAAAGTCGGCGATGTTGGACGCATCGTAAACAAACGGGTCCGCCATAGCGCCCTCGTTGTTTTCATCCAGCGTCAAAGTACCCATGCGACCCATTGGAATTTCCGCATTCGGCGCTGCTTCTGCTTTGTCTGTTGCAAGGTTGTAAGCCAGCATTGTTGCAGAGTAGCCGAGGTCAATCGGGTTCCAGATCGCAAAAGACTTGGACGCACCGCTTTCGATCGCACCAGCCATTTCGGACGGAAGTCCAAGGCCAGTTACGTTCACTTCACCGATCTTGCCCGCATCAGCAACAGCCTGCGCCGCCGCAACGATACCAACGGATGTCGGCGCAATGATTGCCTTGAGGTCGGGATATGTTTGCATCAGGCCATTGGCTTCGCGATAGGATTTGTCCGCGAGGTCGTCACCATAGACTGTTCCTACAACATTGATGCCTTCGTAGTTCGGCAGAACTTTGTTCATCTCTTCGATCCAGATGTTCTGGTTTGTCGAAGTTGTTGTCGCAGAGAGTACAGCCACATCACCACCGTCAGGAAGGTGATCTGCCGCCAACTTAACAATCATGTTCCCAATCAATGGGTTGGACGATGGGTTCAGGTGAAGCTCGCGCCCTTCGGGGGCTACGCCGGAATCCCAGCTGATGACGGTGATGCCGCGCTGCATTGCTTTCTTGAGCACAGGTACGAGCGCGTCTGTATCGTTCGAAGAAACAGCAATCGCGTCAACTTGCTGAGCAATCAGCGCGTTGATGACTTCGATTTGCCCTTCGGCAGTTGTGTCGGTTGGACCAGTATAGATGATCTCTACGTCACCAAGCTCGGCCGCAGCTTCTTCTGCGCCCTTTGCGGCCGCCTCAAAGAAACCAATCCCGAGCGCCTTAACAACAAGTGCGATGCGCGTATCTTCGGCCTGAGCCGCGGATGCCGTGAACATGGCCGCAACAGCAACAGACGTTAGTGCCTTCTTTAGAATACTCATGTTTTCTCCTCCACTGAGTAATTTTCCCGACATCCAGTTATTTTGTTATGATGCCGAGCTTTCTTGTTTTGTGGCCGTATTGGGGGCCACCACGAGTTTTACATCCGCTGCTTCGAGCATGGATGCATCCTTGTCTGAAATCCGCTCATCGGTAATGACGGTGTGAATCTTGGTCAGCGGGCACAGCACGAGGCTGGATCGGTTCTTGAACTTGGAACTATCGGCCAAAACGACTAACTCATCCGCCTGTCCGATCAGTTTTTGCTCTGCCTGTATCAAGAGCGGGTCCGCTTCCATCAAGCCAAGCGGGCCGATACCCTGCGCCCCCATAAACATGCGCCGCGCATAGAAATTACGTGTCACGTCGTTATCAAACGGCGACAGGATAATGTTCTGCTCGCGATAAATCGCGCCACCCGACAGCATGATCGTGTTCTTGGAGTTCTTAAGAAGGTGTTCTGCAATCGGAAATGAATTGGTGAACACCTGAAGGTGCCGCGTTGCGAGCGGGTGCACCATCTGGAACGTGGTTGTCCCGCCATTGATGATGATGGGATCGCCCTCTTCGCACATCTCTGCTGCTGCGCGCGCGATGGCCTGCTTTTGTGGAACAAACCTTGTTTCGTTGATCGAAAACGGTCGCCCCGCAAGCCCGACGAATTGCGGCGGGTTGATAGATTCGGCCCCACCACGCACACGGCGAAGCTTCTTCTGCATATGGAGAGAGGCAATATCACGGCGAATGGTCGCCTCGGACGCACCTGTCAGTTGACAGATATCGAGCACAGTCACCACAGGTCGATCCTGTACCGCTGACAATATGATGCGATGGCGCTCAGATTCGTGCATTTCGTCCTCCCTTGGCCAGAAGATTGCGGTCACTTCCGCTCATTGTCAACAATATTTTGTCATAACCAATCATATATTCACCATTATTGACCGATCATGATTGTTTCTGATTGACATAACGCCGCACTCCGCTCATTGTTTACGTGATTTCAATCACAGATAGCCGATTTTTATCGGGAGGAAACAGATGCTAAAACCTGCTGACGCGCCCAAGCTCGTAAATGCTTGGGAGGAGGATACCGCGAAGGGAATGAGCCAGTCGGAGCTCTTGCTATATCGCTCGAATTTGCTTGGTTCTGACAAACGGATTACCAACTATGGTGGCGGCAACACCTCTGCCAAAGTCATGGAAAAAGATCCTCTCACAGGTGAAGAAGTCGAAGTTCTGTGGGTAAAAGGTTCTGGCGGCGATGTTGGCTCGATCAAGATGGACGGATTCGCCACGCTGTACATGGACAAGCTGCGTGCGCTGAAAAGCATCTATCGCGGGGTCGAGTATGAGGATGAAATGGTCGGCCACCTGCCCCATTGCACATTCAATCTCAACCCGCGCGCGGCTTCTATCGACACTCCGCTTCATGCGTATGTTCCGCGCAAGCACGTTGACCACATGCATCCAGACGCAATCATTGCGATTGCGGCCTCCAAGAACTCGCGTGAGTTGACTCAAAAGATTTTTGGCGATGACATCGGCTGGCTTCCTTGGAAGAAACCCGGTTATGAGCTTGGCCTGTGGCTTGAGAAATTCTGTCTTGATAACCCCAACGCAAAAGGCGTTGTTCTTGAGTCCCACGGACTGTTTACATGGGATGACGATGCGCGCGCCTGTTATGATTTGACGCTTGAAATCATCCAGAAAGCGATGGACTGGTTCGCAGAAGAAACCAAAGACATCCCCGCTTTCGGCGGCGCAAAGCACACCTCACTTCCACAGTCAGAGCGCGATGCCGTTGCAGCCGCGTTGATGCCAGCCATTCGCGGGATGATCTCGGGTCAGCAGCACATGGTCGGTAACTTTGACGATTCCGACGCGGTTCTGGAATTTGTGAACAGCAAGAATATGGAGCCCCTCGCGGCCCTCGGGACTTCCTGCCCCGACCACTTCCTGCGCACAAAGATTCGCCCGCTCGTGATTGATTTCGACCCTGCCAAGCCGGACGTAGACGCGACACTCGAAGGTTTGGAAAAGGCGATCGCGGATTACCGCGAGGATTACAGCGCATATTACGAACGCTGCAAACATAGCGACAGCCCCGCGCTTCGCGACCCGAATGCCGTTGTTTATTTGATCCCAGGCGTTGGGATGCTGACCTTCGCCAAGGACAAAGCGACCGCGCGCATTTCCGGTGAATTTTATGTAAACGCAATCAACGTGATGCGCGGCTCCTCTTCGGTTAGCGAATACTGTGGCCTACCAGAGCAAGAAGCGTTCGACATCGAATACTGGCTCCTCGAAGAAGCCAAACTACAGCGGATGCCCAAGCCAAAATCCCTCGCGGGCCGCGTAGCATTCGTGACAGGTGGCGCTGGTGGGATCGGCGCCGCGACAGCCGATCGTTACCTTGCCGAGGGCGCATGTGTTGTTCTGGCAGATATCGCAGAAGATTCATTGAACGAAACCAAAGCAGCTCTCGCCGACAAATACTCCAAAGATGTCGTGCGTGGTGTTGTGATGGACGTGACCGACGAAGCCGCGGTTCAGGCAGCCTTTGCCCAAACTGCGGTTGAGTTTGGCGGGGTTGATATCCTTGTTTCAAATGCTGGTATCGCCTCTTCGGCGCCAATCGAAGAGACCACGCTCGCGTTGTGGGACAAGAACATGTCCATCCTCTCGACGGGGTATTTCCTTGTGAGCCGCGAAGCGTTCAAGGTTTTGCGCAAGCAGGACATCGGCGGCAGCATCGTGTTCATCGCCTCCAAAAACGGCCTTGCAGCATCACCGAATGCAGCGGCCTATTGCACCGCAAAAGCGTCCGAGATTCACCTTGCACGCTGCTTGGCGCTGGAAGGTGCAGAAGCAGGCATCCGCGTGAACGTCGTTAACCCTGACGCTGTTCTTCAAGGGTCCAAAATCTGGTCAGGTGACTGGCTCAAGGAACGTGCCGCGACATACGGCAAGGACAAAGAGGGTCTAGAGGAGCACTATCGTCAGCGCTCGATGCTCAAGCGGTCAGTGTTGCCGACGGATATTGCAGAGGCGGCGTATTTCTTTGCGTCTGAGAACTCGTCCAAATCGACGGGCAATATCATCAACGTTGACGCAGGGAATGTTCAGGCATTCACACGCTAAATATTTGGGCTCGGCCACGCGTCGAGCCCGCTTGAACGCAAGGAGGATCGTTCATGATCTCAGCAGATACAATCGCGCAGAACAACGCGACGGAACAAGAGAAACTACGCGCCGACTATGATGCACTAGGAGAGCACCTCTCGCGCCGCGGCATTGATATTGAGGGTATCAAGGCACGCGTTGCGCGCTATGGCATTGCGGTCCCAAGTTGGGGCGTGGGCACGGGCGGAACGCGTTTTGCTCGTTTTCCCGGAATTGGCGAACCACGGCATATCTTTGACAAGATGGACGATTGCGGTGTCATTCAGGCCCTTACCCGCGCCACTCCGAGCGTTTCGCTTCATATTCCATGGGACAAACAAAGCCCCGAGGACCTAAACGCAAAGGCCCAAGAAGTGGGCCTCACGTTTGATGCGATGAACTCAAACACGTTTCAGGATCAAGAGGACCAAACGCACAGCTATAAGTATGGGTCGCTCTCTCATGTTGATGCCGCGACGCGTACTCAGGCGATTGAGCATAACCTTGAATGTATCGAGCTTGGCCAGAAAATCGGCTCCAAGGCGCTGACGATCTGGGTCGGCGATGGCTCGAACTTCCCCGGTCAAAGCAATTTCGCCAAGCAGTTCGATCGCTACCTCGACTCTGCGCGCACGATTTACTCAAAGATTCCGGGCGACTGGAAGCTCCTGACCGAGCACAAGATCTTCGAACCCGCTTTTTACTCAACGGTGGTTCAGGACTGGGGCACCAACTATATGATCGCCAAAGAGTTGGGCGACAAAGCGCAGTGTTTGGTGGACCTCGGTCATCACGCGCCGAACGTAAACATCGAGATGATCGTTTCGCGCCTCATCCAGTTCGGCAAGCTCGGTGGCTTTCACTTCAACGATAGCAAGTACGGCGACGATGATTTGGACACGGCCTCTATTGATCCGTATCGCTTGTTCCTTGTGTTCAACGAATTGGTCGAGGCTGAAGGTGTCGAAGGGTTTGATCCGATGCATATGCTCGATCAAAGCCACAACGTGACCGACCCAATCGAGAGCCTTATGCAAAGCGCGATGGAAGTGCAGCGCGCCTATGCTCAAGCGTTGATCGTGGATCGCGACGCGCTTGCGGGATATCAGGACACGAACGATGCACTTATGGCGTCAAATACGCTCAAGGCGGGGTTCCGTACAGATGTAGAGCCGATCCTTGCAATGGCGCGTCTTGAAAACGGTGGTGCGATTGATCCAATCGCCACCTATCGCGCCTCGGGATATCGCGCCAAAGTTGGCGAGGAACGCCCAAAGGTCAGTGGCCTTGGTGGTGGGATCGTCTGATACGAAATGCAGGCGGCCACATCTTTGATGGGCCAATGGCCGCCGCATAAACCAAAGCGGCCCCGTTAACGCGGGCCGCTTTGTCATTACGCGTTACTGCTCAAACAACCGCGCGCCTTTCACGAAGCAAGTTCGCCGCGTTACGAACCACTTCGGACACATCCACCAACTGTTTTTCCAGCGGGCTGGATTTACGCCAAACCATCCCGATGCGCCTTGTCGGTTGCGGCTCTGGGAAGCGCGTTACTGAGACGGGGGCCGAGCGCGCGTCTACGTCCACAGCCATTTCTGGAATAAGCGTCACGCCAAGGCCGCTTCCGACCATCTGTACCAGCGTGGACAGCGAACTGCCCTCAAGCATCTCGCGCGGTTTTCCTGACTGGAAATTACAGAAAGAGAGCGCCTGATCGCGGAAACAATGTCCCTCTTCAAGCAATAGCAGCCGCATTTCCCGAAGCGCTTTGCGATCTGGGATGGGTTCATTGGCATCATGGCGTGGCCGAACGAGCATAAACTCCTCTTCAATTAGCTCCACTTCAGTCAGCGAAGATTCCGAAACAGGCAGGGCGGCAATCGCCAAATCCAAGCGACCGTCATTTAACCCTTGGATAAGGTTAGGCGTCACTGTTTCGCGAACTTGCACGTCAAGGTCAGGATACTCGCGCGCCAGACTCCGAATGATCAAAGGAAGCAAATAGGGCGCAACCGTAGGGATAATCCCGATGCGCAAGCGCCCGACGAGCTTTTCACGGGACGCGCGCGCCAAATCCGCAAGATCATCAACCGACCTTAGAATCGTGCTAACACGTAAAGCGAACTCATGCCCAAACCCCGTCAGCTGCACCTGCCGCGCCTGACGTTCGAACAACGCAATTCCGAGAGACTCTTCCAGCTCTTTGATCTGCATGGATAATGCTGGCTGCGAGATAGAACAGGCCTGCGCGGCTCGTCCGAAATGGCCAAATTCCGCCAGTGCTTCGAAATAGCGAAGTTGTCTGATTGTAAAATGTATCATAATCTCAGCCTATTCTTTCGATCAGAAATTGCAATTTTTACTTACTCTTTGACTGCGCTAATCTACTCACAAGACAAATTGGAAATGGCCGCGCCATCCAAAATATTATCATAGGAGACGAAAATGGACGGAAACGACACTTCATCCGCAGGGAAATGCCCCTTCCCACATGGCGCCGCGCGCTTGGGCGAGCGCTCCAATCGGGATTGGTGGCCGAACCAGCTCAACCTGAACATTCTTCACCAGCAATCGCAGAAATCTTCGCCGATGGCGAAGTCGTTCGACTATGCCAAGGAATTTGCAAAGCTGGACCTCAAGGCCCTGAAACAAGACCTGTACGACCTTATGACTGACAGTCAGGACTGGTGGCCAGCAGATTACGGGCACTATGGCCCGATGTTCATTCGCATGGCATGGCACAGCGCGGGAACATATCGTACCGCTGACGGTCGCGGTGGTAGCTCGACAGGATCGCAACGCTTTGCCCCGCTCAATAGCTGGCCAGATAACGTGAATCTCGACAAGGCACGTCGCCTCTTGTGGCCCATCAAACAAAAATACGGCAACCAGATTTCATGGGCGGATTTGTTTATCCTCACAGGAAACTGCGCGATTGAGTCTATGGGCGGCAAGACATTCGGCTTTGCTGGTGGACGCGAGGATATCTGGGAGCCAGAGCAAGACATCTATTGGGGTGCCGAGGCCGAGTGGCTTGGTGACAAACGCTATAGTGGTGATCGCGAATTGGAAAAACCACTCGCTGCGGTTCAAATGGGGCTTATTTACGTAAACCCTGAGGGACCAAACGGTGAGCCAGATGTACTCGCATCCGGTCGCGACATCCGCGAGACATTTGCGCGTATGGCGATGAATGACGAGGAAACCGTGGCGCTTGTTGCGGGTGGGCACACCTTTGGTAAGGCGCACGGCGCTGGACCGGACTCCCATGTTGGACCAGAGCCAGAAGCCGCAGGCATCGCCGACATGGGACTTGGCTGGATCAGCTCTTACAAGAGCGGCAAAGGCGGCGACCAAATCGGTAGCGGAATCGAAGGCGCATGGACAGCAAACCCGACGCAATGGGATAACGGCTTCTTCGATCTACTGTTTGGATATGAGTGGGAACTGGTGAAAAGCCCCGCAGGCGCGTGGCAATGGGCCCCTGTTGATCCAAAACCAGAGAGCCTTGCCCCTGCAGCAGAGGACGCAAACAAGCGCGTCAAAACAATGATGACGACCGCCGACATGGCGCTTCGGATGGACCCGATTTATGGCCCGATCTCAAAGCGTTTCCATGAGAACCCCGAAGAGTTCGCGGATGCCTTTGCGCGCGCTTGGTACAAGCTAACACACCGCGATATGGGACCGCGTCATCGGTACTTGGGCGAAGACGTTCCGTCAGAAAAACTAATCTGGCAGGACCCTATTCCAGAGGTTGATCATCCGCTGGTGGATGATGGTGACATCCAAGCGCTCAAGGCTAAAATCCTCGGTTCTGATTTGACCGTTGCGGAGCTTGTTTCGACTGCTTGGGCTTCGGCCTCAACATACCGTGACTCGGACAAACGCGGGGGCGCAAACGGCGCGCGCATCCGTCTGGCGCCGCAGAAGGATTGGAAAGTAAATCAGCCTGAAATGCTTCAGAAGGTTCTGAAGACACTCGAAGGTATTCAATCCGAGTTCAACGCCTCTGCTTCGGGCGGCACGAAAGTATCGCTTGCCGACCTTATCGTTCTGGGCGGAGCTGCCGCGATCGAGAAAGCAGCAGAGGATGGTGGCCACACGATCACAGTGCCCTTCACTGCTGGCCGTATGGATGCGACGGCAGAAGATACCGACGCAGAAGCATTTGAGCCGCTTGAACCACTCGCGGATGGTTTCCGTAACTATTCCAAAGGGAAGTTCTCGACTTCTGCCGAAGAGATGCTGGTTGATAAGGCACAGCTTCTGACGCTGACAGCGCCAGAGATGACTGTGCTGCTCGGAGGAATGAGGAGCTTGGGTGCGAACTACCAAGGCACATCGCATGGAGTTCTAACCAACCGCGCAGGTGCCCTAACCACTGATTTCTTTACGAATATTCTGGATATGGGTGTCGAGTGGAGTGCAGCGGACGAGGACGAAACCATCTTCGAAGGCCGCGATCGCGCAACTGGCAAAGTCAAATGGACGGGTACACGTGTTGATTTGATCTTTGGGTCGAACTCGCAGCTTCGCGCACTTGCCGAGGTATATGCCCAGTCAGACGCACAAGATAAGTTCGTAGAGGACTTCGTTGCCGTCTGGACCAAGATCATGAATGCAGATCTTGCCTAATGAGTTGGGCGCGGCATTCAACTGCCGCGCCCGCTTTCAACTAACGTAGGACGTCCATCGGAACCATATCCATATCGGTAAAGTCCACGTTGTCGCCTGCCATCGCCCAACAGAACGTATAAGAGCCAGTTCCAGCGCCCGAGTGGATAGACCACGGCGGCGAAATCACAGCCTCTTCGTTTGCCATGATGATGTGGCGCGTTTGGGTCGGCTCGCCCATAAAGTGGAAAACGCGCTGATCCTTATCCAGATCAAAGTATAGATATGCCTCCATACGACGATCATGAACGTGCGAAGGCATTGTGTTCCAAACGGACCCCGCTTTGAATTGGGTATACCCCATCAACAACTGACAGCTCTGACACACGTCAGGGTGCAGCAATTGAATAATCACGCGCTCGTTTGCTTGCTCGGCAGAACCAAGCTCAACGCGCTTGGCGTCGGCTTCGCGGATGAGCTTTGTCGGGTAGGTCTGATGCGCAGGTGCCGAGAGGATATAGAACCGCCCTGCCCCAGAGAATTCCACAGCGCCGCTGCCCATGCCCACATAGAGCACTTCACCGCGCGCAATTTCATATGTCTCGCCCGCAACTTTGATAGTGCCTGAATCGCCAATGTTTAGAACGCCAAGTTCGCGACGCTCTAGGAAATTCTTGGTGCCCGTTTCTGGAACATGATCAAGCGTCAGCGTTCCTTTGCCCGGTACGGCACTTCCGAGCAGTAGGCGATCATAATGGCTGTAAACCAGTTTGATCTCGCCTTCGGCGAAAAGGTCGCCTACGTGGAAATGTGCGCGCAACTCCTCTGTATCAAGTGTTTTGGCAGTTGCGGGATCAATCGCATAGCGCGTTTGAGCATCAGTCATTTATGTGTCCTTTCAGAGAAAATCATCGCGACGTGGAGTAAAAGTATCGACAAGGCGCCCTGCTTCGACACAGCGGCAGCCATGTTCAGCATTAGACGGCACAACAAGGCTATCGCCTACGCCGACTTCGATATCCTTGCCCGCAACGTTGAATACGAAACGTCCGGATTCAACATATGTCGCCTGTAGATGCGGGTGGTGATGGGCCGCGCCGATCGCGCCCTGTTCAAAATCAACGGCAACCACCATCATCTCGGGGTTCTCGGCGAGTACTTGGCGTTGGATGCCTGTGTCAGCCTGAACTTTCGGGTAAGTATTTGTCATGTTTGTCCTTCTTGAGTGAATGCGGTGTGTTTCAAAGACGATAGGCCTGTTTCGCGAGACGGTAAGTCAGATCAATCGCAACTTCGCTTGCTTCCGCCATATTGAGCCGTCCTGTCGAAACAAGCGTCGCGAGGTACGCACAATCGGATCGCCGCGCGACATCGTGGCGCGCAGGAATAGAGCAGAACGCACGAGTGTCATCATTGAACCCTGCTGTGTTGTAGAACCCACAGGTTTCCGTCGTTGCCTCGCGGAAGCGACGGATACCTTCGTTGCTATCAAAGAACCACCACGGCGGCCCGAGCTTCAGCGAAGGATACGCGCCAGCAAGCGGTGCAAGCTCTCGCCCATAAGTAGATTCATCCAGTGTAAAGAGAATAACCGCCAGCGACGGTTCCATTCCGACCGCGTCCAGCATCGGCTTTAGCGCCTTTACATATTCAGTTTGCGTCGGAATATCGAACCCTTTGTCGCGCCCGAACCCATCGAAAACCGGCTTGGAATGATTGCGGTAAGACCCCGGATGGATTTGCATAACCAAACCGTCCTCCACACTCATGCGCGCCATCTCTGTGAGCATATGGCCACGGAAAGCGTCTGCTTCTTGCGGGGTGCAATTGCCCGCGAGCGCCTTCTCAAACAACTCCGCCGCTTGTGATTTGGAAAAGTTCTCGGTGCGGGCGGTGGCGTGGCCGTGGTCACTCGCAGTTGCGCCATGCTCCATAAAGAAAGCGCGGCGCGCGCGGTGCGCATTCAGATACCCTTCCCAAGAGGTCGTGTCCTCACCAGTGAGTTCTCCAAATGCGGCGACATTCTCGGCAAACCCCTCAAACTCTGGGTCAACCACGGAATCTGGCCGATATGTTGTTACGACGCGGCCATTCCAGTCGCTGCCGGCAATCATTTTGTGCCACTTCAGATCGTCGAGCGCACTTTCGGTTGTTGAAAGAACCTCAATGTTGAAGCGCTCAAATAGTGCCCGAGGCCGAAAAGCTTCATCGGCAAGTTTGCTGTCGATGTGGTCATAATAGGCGTCCGCGTTATCCGCAGTTAGTCGCTCTGTAAGCCCGAACACATGCTCGAACGAGTGATCGAGCCACATGGCCGAGGGAGTACCGCGGAACAGGTGGAAATTCTCGGCAAAGCGGCGCCAGATTTTGCGCGGATCTTGTTCAACTGGCGCTCCATCGGCGCTCGGCACGCCAAGATCGGCCATTGACACGCCCTGCGACACCAACATGCGGAACACATAGTGATCAGGGACAACAATTAGCTGCGCCGGATCAGGAAAACGTTCATTTTCAGCGAACCACCGAGGATCACAATGCCCGTGAGGGCTTATGATCGGCAAATCGGCAATCGTTTCATACAACTCTCGTGCAATCTTTCTCACGCTCGATTCGGCGGGGAAAAGGCGGTTTTCATCGTTAATTGTCATGGTGGCACCAATTTCGATTGCGATACGTCTAGCAAACTAATATGCTAGTATGCACCACCCGTCAAATAGAACGAGCACCGCAATGCCCCTACCGGCCTCTTTTGCACAATTCGAGACAACCACAACGACCGATCAGGCCTTTAAGGTGATCAAATCCGCGGTGATCCGCTTGGAACTCCTTCCTGGGTCGAAAATCTCGGAGGCCGAAGTCGCCAAGAACCTAGGCATTTCGCGCCAACCCGTGAGAGATGCGTTCTATCGCCTGTCCGAGCTTGGGTTTCTCAATATTCGCCCCCAAAAAGCCACGACGGTAACGCTGATTTCAGAACAGGCACTCCTTGATGCGCGATTTAACCGAACCGCGCTTGAGGTCGAATGCCTTCGTGAAGCGATGCGCAAGATGACCGCCACGGATATGGATGCGCTTAAAACATTAGTTGCCGAACAAAGCGACGCGATAAAGGTGAATAACCAGCTCTTGTTTCATGAACTGGACGATCAGCTTCATAAAACCATTGCCGAGATTGCGGGGCACCCCAATGCGTGGTGTCTAGTTAAGAACCAGAAGGTCCATCTTGATCGTGTGCGGTACATGACGCTCAGCAAGCGCGCAGAGATTGCCCATCAGGAACACGTGCAAATCGTTGAAAGCATTTGCAACCGAGATTTAGCCCAAGCCGAAGAGCGCCTGCGCGCGCATTTGTATTCGGTTGTGCGCCTTGTTGAAGATGTGCGAAAGGCCCATCCAGAGTATTTCGACGACGCGCAATAATTAGAATTGCGTTGCGTTTCCATGTATACTGATCGCGCCCCAATTTGCGGAAGGCGCAGGTCTGCTGGCCTCCTTTATTGTATTGAAAGGACAGAATATGGAACCGACGATTTATCTTTTTTTCAACGGAAATTGCCTCGAAGCGATGAAGCACTATGCCGAAACTCTTAACGGCGAAGTCGGCGGCATATTCCTGAACAAAGACGCTCCGGACGCGAACAACCGAATGGACGGCGGCGATGATCTTGTGATGAATATGGCAATCAAGCTGGGCAGCGCGACGGTAATGGCGTCAGATATGCCCGAGGGCCGCGAAACCGCGCAGCAGGGTTTCTCTATCTCCATCGCCCCAGATTCACTGGCGGAATTTGACCGTATTTTCGAAGCGCTTTCTAAGGATGCAAAGGCGATTCATATGCCGCCAGAAGAAACATTCTGGGCCGAGCGTTTCACCACTTTCACGGATCGTTTTGGAACGCCATGGATGCTAAACTTCGTGGGATCAAAGGGATAGCCAGTGGATACCTCCCCGCGCCAAAGGACGCGGGGAGAACTCCTTTATCCAGCAAGTAGCGCCGCATTGCCGCCCGCTGCAGTCGTATCGACACAAAGGTGACGCTCATGCGCAACGTGGGCCAGATCAGGCATGCTGCAAATCAACGGAAGGATCGCCCCCTCGCGTGAAGCGAGCATCTGAGCATAGCGACGCGCCTGTTCGGCATCGCCCCACCAAAGCGCGCCAGAGAATCCTTCAAGGGTCGAAAGCAGACTCTCGGAAACAAGACCAGTTACAACTAAGGCCTGCCCGCCGAGCGCCTCGACGGCGGCACGTTGCTCTTGGGCAGCTTGCTCACTCGGCCCAAGGCAGAGGAACGGAGCGCGCGTGTGAAGCGACAGACGATTCAACTCCCCTGTCGGGCCATTCATCAATTGCTCACTGATTTTCTGTTCTTCATGCGAAGCCAGAGCTGACTTGATCTTCGCCATATCCGCAGAGCCATCCCAATCTCCCGCAACCTCGGGAGTGCTCTCAGGCACGAAGAAGCGCGAAACATATTGCGGCCCGCCGGCCTTTGGCCCCGTACCCGAAAGCCCTTCGCCGCCGAACGGTTGGGAGCCGACAATCGCCCCGATCTGGTTGCGGTTTACATAGATGTTCCCCGCGTGGACCGTCTCGGTGATTTCCTGAACGCGGTTATCGATGCGGGTATGAAGCCCAAACGTCAGGCCAAACCCGCGCCCGTTGATATCAGCGACGACTTTCTCAATTTCGCTCGCCTTGTAGGTTGCCACGTGAAGGACTGGCCCAAAGATTTCGCGATCAAGATCGTTAATTCCAGACACCTTGATAAGTGTCGGCGCAATGAATGTTCCCTCGCCTGGTGCTTTGATGGTGTGCAGGACGTTGGCTTGATTGGCCTCGACATAGCCCGCGATTTCCGACTGCGCGGCTGCGTCGATGACGGGTCCGACATCTGTGCGAAGAAGCCACGGATCACCAACCGAGAGCTGATCCATCGCGCCCTTGATCATCTCGATCACATGTGCCGCGCTGTCCTCTTGGATATACAAGCACCGCAGCGCAGAACATCGCTGCCCCGCAGACTGGAAGGACGACGCAACGATATCGCGCACAGCTTGCTCTGCGAGGGCGGTACTATCGACGATCATTGCATTCAGACCGCCAGTTTCCGCAATGAACGGCGTTCCAGGGGCAAGGTTATCCGCCATCGTACGCGCGATGCGCTGCGCGGTATCCGTTGAGCCAGTAAAGACAACGCCCTTGACCCGTGGATCAGAAGTGATTGCCGCGCCAACCGTGGAACCACGACCAGTAAGCAATTGCAGCGCGGATTTCGGCACACCCGCCTCATGCAGCAACTCAACCGCCTTGAACGCCACGAGCGGAGATTGATCCGCAGGTTTACACGCTACCGCGTTCCCCGCCATGAGAGCAGCGGTGATTTGACCAGTAAAGATCGCGAGAGGGAAGTTCCACGGGCTGATTGCGGCGATAATGCCGCGTGCTGCGCGGGTATCTTCGCTCCCCTGCATCGCGTAATAGCGCAGAAAATCGACCGCTTCGCGCAATTCACCAACCGCATCGGCAAGCGTTTTGCCCGCCTCCTTGGTCAGAATACCAAAGAACGCGCCGTAGTTTTCCTCAAAAAGGTCCGCCGCGCGCAGCAGCACTTCGGCCCGTTCACTCGCCGGTACATCCCAAACGAGCGCGTCATCCAATGCGTTAGCAACGGTTGCTTCGTCCGCCTCAAGAACTTCGCCAACTTTCTGACCATTCGCAGGGTTGGTAACGTCCTTTGATTTGCCAGAGGGCGTGCGCACGGTTAGCGGGTGCGCATTATCAATCGCAACGGAACGTGCGGCCTCAATGCTGGCCAACTCTCCCTCATCAAAGATATCCCAACCGCGAGAGTTCTTGCGCGCCGCGCCAAACAAATCCGCCGGGTGTACGAGCCCAGTAGGCGGTGTCGCGGTTGCCAAGCCGTCGAAGGGATCGCGCGCGATGTCCTCTGGCGTGACGCTTTCGTCCACGATCTGGTGCACAAACGAAGAGTTCGCGCCATTCTCAAGTAACCGCCGAACGAGATAGGCCAACAAATCGCGGTGCGCCCCGACAGGAGCGTAAATGCGGCAATGTCCTTTGGTTTCTTTCAAGACGATATCATGCAGACGCTCGCCCATGCCATGCAAGCGCTGGAATTCAAACGGACGCCCGTCCGCCAACTCAAGAACCGCCGCCACTGTATGCGCGTTATGTGTCGCGAACTGTGGGAAAAGGCGATCTCCGAGGCCCAGAAGTTTCTTGGCCAAACAGATATAAGCAACGTCAGTCGCCGTTTTGGAGGTGTAGAGGCTAAAGTCCGGCATGCCCTCTACTTGGGCGAGCTTCATCTCTGTGTCCCAGTAGGCACCCTTCACCAAACGAATGTTGATCTTACGATCAAAACGCGTCGCCATTTCATAGAGATCATCAATCGCCGCTCCCGCGCGTTTGCCATAGGCCTGAACAACAACGCCAAATCCGTCCCACCCCGCGAGCGAAGCATCGCCAAGGACGGCCTCGATCACCTTGAACGAAATTACCAAACGGTCTTGCTCCTCCGCATCAATGTGAAGCGCGATCCCTGCTTCCTTTGCCTGCTGCGCAAGCCGCAGGACGACTGGTACAAGCTCTGACATTACGCGCTCTTCTTGGGCGACTTCGTATCGCGGGTGCAGCGCTGAGAGTTTGATCGAAATACCGGGGTTATCGACAATGGCATCCTTAGTAGCGGCGCGTCCGATTGTGGCGATTGCGTTTGCATATTCGCGCGCATAACGGTCGGCATCCGCCTGTGTCATGGCGGCCTCGCCCAGCATATCAAAGGAATAGGTAAAGCCCTGCTGCTCGCGGGATGCACCACGCTTGAGCGCTTCGTCGATCGTTTCGCCAAGCACAAACTGACGGCCCATTTCCTTCATGGCGCGGGAAACAGCGGTGCGTATCACTGGCTCGCCCAGCCGCTTCACGGCGCCGCGAAGGGTCCCCGCAATACCGGGCTGATCGTCATCGAGCACCTTCCCCGTCAGCATGAGCGCCCACGTTGAGGCATTCACCAGCGACGAAGCCGCCGTTCCGATATGTTTGCTCCACTCGGACGGCGCGATTTTGTCCTCAATAAGTGCATCAATCGTGAACTTGTCGGGTACCCGCAGCATGGCTTCGGCCAGACACATCAGCGAAACCCCTTCGCGCGTCGAGAGACCATATTCCGCAAGGAAATGCTCCATCAACGTTGGCTTAGCTTCGGTCCGAATACGTTGCACCAGCGCGGCGGCACGACCGCTAATTTCAGCGTGCGTAGCAGCAGAGATATCCGCTTCTGTAACGAGTTTCTCGAGCAAGGCTGCTTCGGGGGCGAACTTTGCGTCAAAGCCAAGGCGTGGGAACTGAACTTGGGCCATGGGTGATTCCTTTAACTGGCACTATTTTTCCCTTGTGTACCAACATCAGAATAGACAATGCGCCCAAATGGTGAGATATGACTAGAGAATAAGAACAAAAAACACTGGCAAATTAGAATGACAGACAAGCTCGACGCGACCAACAAAAAGATCCTTGAGGCATTGGTTGCGAACGCACGCATCCCGATCACCGAACTTGCTCAGCAGGTCGGCCTTTCCAAGACACCCGTGGCACTCCGTATCAAGCAGATGGAGGAAATGGGCCTTATCAAAGGGTACCGCGCGATCCTGTCGCCGATCAAGCTTGGCCTGACGCATGTGACCTATGTCGAAGTCAAAATGACGGATACACGACAACAGGCCCTCGAAGCGTTTAATGCCGCTGTTCGCCTCATTCCAGAGATTGAAGAGTGTTACATGACCGCCGGAGGGTTTGATTACCAAATCAAGATCCGCTCACGTGATATGGCGCATTTCCGCAAGATCATGGCCGATAAAATCTCTGATCTGCCCTATGTGCGCTCGACCACAAGCTTTGTCGCCATGGAAGCAATCATCGATCAAAGCTGGGTCGCGCTGTAGCGACGATTAATTCGACACACATCGCCAGAATGAAACGCCCCGCCCTGCGCGCAACTTGTTTTATACATTTCGCGAGCATAGAACCGAGAGGCGCAAAAACAAAGGCATCGACATGACACAACGCGTTTCAATCCTGAACGGCCCGAACCTGAACCTTCTCGGGCAACGCCAGCCCGAAATCTACGGGTACGACACACTTCAGGATGTGGCGCGCAAATGTGCAGACCTTGCCGCGCTGTTCGGCTTTGAAACAACTCTCGAGCAATCCAACTACGAAGGACAGCTCGTCGACTGGGTTCACGAAGCGCGGGAAAACGCGGCGGGGATTATCATCAATCCAGCCGCGCTGACACATACTTCGGTTGCGCTCTTGGACGCACTGCACACCTTTGAGGGGCCCGTGCTTGAGGTCCACATCTCCAACGTTCACAAACGCGAGTCATTTCGGCATCACTCGTATGTTTCGCTTAGGGCTGATGGAGTGATCGCCGGTTTCGGCGTCGAAGGATATGAGCTTGCGGTCCGGCGTATGGCGACGCTGCTTAAATCCGACTGATCTGAATCCGCTTCAGCAATTCAACCAAGAGATTACCGGCGTGCTTGCGGTGCGCATGGTGAATTTTTGCGGCGCCGTCGGCATCCCCACGCTTGATAGCATCGTATAGTTCGCGGTGATCCTCGTTGGATTTCGTCGGAAGCGGACGCATATGCAGCGTCATCGTGCGTGCGCGATGGATTTGATCCCCCATCATCGACACAATAGACGTCACGCGACTATTGCCTCCCAAGCGTAGAAGCTCCTGATGGAAGCGCTCGTCTGCGTCGCTCCATTTCTCGCGGTCTTCGGCCTTAAGTGCATCATCCATATCCTCAATCGCGCGCAGCAATCCGGACAGCTCATTCGCCGAATAATTTGCCTCGGCAGCATTGCGCGCCGCGAGACTCTCAAGCTCTGTGAGGACGTCGTAAATCTCGCGCATGTCCGAAACCGAAAGCGACAAGATACGCACACCTTTACGTGGGCGCACCTCAAGAAGCCCTTGCGCCTCCAGCATCAAGGCCGCCTCTCTTACTGGGGTCCGAGAAAGGTTCAAGCGCTCCGCAAGTTCACTTTCCAAATGGTCCGTTCCTGAAGCAAGCTCCCCCGAGAGGATCATCTCGCGGAGTTTATCAACGGCTCTTAGGGCATTGGATCTTGGCTTGCTCTGGGCTCCGACCATCTATGTACTCCACTTTATCATCGGGCCTTGGCCCCGTTGTTAGAACTCTAGCGGAAAAACCGCGAAGGCCACAATATGACAGTGCGGCTAAGTATCCATACAATATCAATATATTTTAGGAATAAGCGACGCACTTTAATGGGTACGATTTTAGAAAAGAAATCCCATTATGTCCAATTCAATTTTGTTGACAGGTAATTTTTTAATGTATACGTAAATTGTGTGACGTCGTATTTTACGGCGGTAAAGACTATTGGGAGGTACAATGGAACGAAGAAATATTTTGAAATCGTTGACGGTAGCCGCGCTTGCGCTCACGGTCAGCGGAACATCCGCGATGGCCGAGACAGTTCTCCGTTTCAGCCACACCGACAACCCCGGCGGTTCGCGCGATCAGGCGGCCAACCTTTTCGCAGAGAAAGTCGCTGAGTACACAGAGGGCCGTTATAGCGTACGCGTTTACCCCGCTGGACAGCTCGCGAATGACCCAAAAGCGATTGAGCAACTTCAGCTTGGCGGCGTTGATTTCACTGTGTCCGCGACGGGCTCCTATGCGACGCACCTCCCCTCTCTTAACTTGACTGCAATGCCGTTCCTTGTGGACAGCTTTGAGCAAGGTTGGGAGCTTTATGACAAATCGGAATGGCTTCAGGGCGAGTTCGACAAGCTCCCTGAAAAAGGCTTCCGCGTTCTGTCTACTTGGGAAGCAGGTTTCCGCAGCTTTACGACGTCGATGGAGCTAAACTCTCCCGCCGATGCCGAGGGCAAGAAAATGCGGGTATATCCCAACGACATGATCCGCTGGACCATGGAAGCAATCGGGTTCCAGACAGTTGTTATGCCGATCACAGACGTCTACCTCGCGATCCAGCAAGGTACTGTAAACGGTCAAGAAAACCCCGTCGACACAATCAATTCTCTTCGCTTCTATGAGGTTGCTCCATTCATCACGCTGACGCGCCACGTCTACAGCCCGCTACCCCTCACAGTTGCGGAGAAAACTTGGCAGGGCTTCTCGGATGCAGACAAAGAAGCGATCTCTAAAGCAGCAGCAGAATCCGCAGCATTCAGCCGCGATCTCGTGAAGAGTTCCGTAAACTCGCAACTTGAAGCGATGGAAGCCGCTGGCGCAACGGTAAGCGTTCCTGAAATCGGCCCATTCCGCGATGCGGTTGCTTCGGTTTATGATAAGGCCCGCGGTGTTTACGGCGAAGAAGTCGACAAACTCCTCGCCGATGCAGAGAATATCCGCACAGCAATGCCAATCAACTAACTACACCGCCCCGAGCGTTATGCGCTCGGGGCACATGAACCCGCCTAGAGAGGCCAGTCATGCCGCTTGCGGGCCAAGTTTAAGAGATTACCATGGACTATCGACCCTTCTACCCGCCGGCGTTGCGCTGGCTCTCGCGTTTGATCGACATAAGTTTAGCGGTAGGAGGCATAGCAATTCTCGTGCTTGTTTTCGGGAATGCCGCACTCCGCGGCGGCGCTGGATTTGACCTTGCATGGTCGCTCGAGGTGACCGCCTTTCTCCTTCTTTGGACGACATTCCTTGGCTGCGCAGCAGCAGTTGCGCGCGGCGCCCACATGCGCGTCACCGAGGTAACCGAGGCGCTGATGGGGCAAAAAACGCAGGACGTTCTGACACTCATCATCAATATCGCGGTCGCTGTGCTTATGCTCACTCTGATCTGGACTGGCTGGAGCATTGCCGAGCACACATGGGCGCAACGCACAACGGTTCTCTACTGGCCTGTTGGTTTGCTCTATGCGTCGATGCCGGTCGGGATACTCCTCTCTCTGATTTTTCACCTTTATAACAGCCTGTTGATTGCAACGGGACGTGCACACTCAAGCGAAGAGACTCCGTTATGATTTTGCTATTTGTTGTTGCGGTTTTTCTGCTTACGATTTTTCTTGGCGTACCGTTGGTTTGGGCGATCCTGATTACATCGGTTCTTCCGATCTTCGTGTTTGACCTCGGCTACCCACTTCAGGCGCTCTATCTGAACTTTATCGGCGGGGTGGAGCCTAACCACTTCCTCGCTATTCCGCTGTTTATTGTCGCGGGCGAATTGATGAGCCGCGGGGGCGTTGGCCAGCGGATCATCGAATTCTCGCGAGCACTTCTTGGGTTTATGCCCGGCGGTCTCGGGATGGTCGTTGTGGGCGCGTCGATGATTTTTGGCGGCATCTCTGGCTCTGCGATTGCAGATAGTGCTGCAATTGGCACCGTTATGATCCGCAATATGGCGCGCCAAGGTTATACGCGCGCATTTGCGGCGGGCCTTGTTGCGGCGGCGGGTACAATCGGGATCATCATTCCACCTTCTATTCCGATGCTGATCTACGGTTTTGTCGGCAACGTTTCAGTAGCCGAGCTATTCCTTGCGGGCACGGTTCCGGGCCTAATGTTCGGTCTGTTTTTCATGGTTGTTTGCTATCGTGTCGGCAAGTCTTCGGGGTGTGATGCGGGCGGCCATTATGTCGGCTGGGGGCCCCTCTGGAAGTCCTTTATCGGCACCCTTCCCGCGCTATTCATGCCAGTCTTGATCCTCGGCGGTATTTTCTCTGGCTTTGTCACACCGACCGAGGCTGCAGCGCTCGCCGTAGTTTATGGTCTGTTTGTTACGATGTTCATCTATCGTGATTTCAAGATCAGCGGCCTCCCGAGCCTTATGATCGACGCCTTCGTAACTTCGGCGGTTGTCATGGTGGTCATCGGCGCGACGTCCGTTCTTGGCTGGCTGATTACGCTTGAGCAAATGCCGCAGATATTGGTGTCCTTCGTGCAGGAGCTATCGTCCAGCCCATGGGTATTCCTGTTGCTCGTGAATATCGTGATGCTGGTCCTTGGCCTTGTTCTGGACCCGGTACCTGCGATCCTTCTGACTGCGCCGCTCTTCCTGCCGACCGCGCAATCCTTTGGCGTTGATCCTGTCCATTTGGGCGTGATCCTGACGTGTAACGTTGCGATCGGTCTGTTCACACCACCAGTTGGCGCGACACTCTATGTGGCATCAAGAATTTCGGGAGTGGGCGTTCTCAAGATCGCGCGGGCAATGGCGCCGCTCTATATCATGGCGCTTATCGCCTTGGCGCTCGTGACTTATGTTCCTGCGATCTCCATGTCACTTGTCTATGCGTTCCGTTAGGCGGCGAGCTCCGTGGGCCAACAAGTAAGCCACCTGACCTAACGCTAGAACCTCGGCGAGCTGTGAAATGCTCGCCGAGTTTTTTATTAGATCGTGATGCCGCCATCGACCTGAACGCACTGCCCCGTAATGAACGAAGCATCATCTGAGGCAAGGAAAGAGCAGATAGCTGCGATATCCTCAGGTATCCCGAGCCGACCAGATGGCTGACGATCTAAGAAGTATTTCTCAGCAGCCTCAAGACTCCCGAGTTGCTCTGACAACTCGGCCATACGACCGCGCAAACTTGGGCTATCGACGGTTCCGGGGCAGACGGCATTGCAACGAACCTTGAACGGCAAGTAATCCGCAGCCATTGCCTTGGTCAGTCCGATAACGCCTCCTTTGGCCGCGCCATAGGCTGCACGTTTCGGGTAGCCCTTGATCGAACTTGCCACAGAGGCAATCGTCATGATGCTACCGCCGCTTCCCTTCATATGCGGGATCGCCGCCTTGAGGACATAGTACGCGCTATCCATCGTGATGTCGAAAGAACGGCGCCAATCTTCTGGACTGCAATCCTCGATCGTTCCTTGATGAACATAGCCTACCCCATGCACCAGAATATCGATCCGCTCGAACGCCTCGAAGTACGCGGCCACCGCATCGCCATCGGTTGCATCAAGCCCTCGCTTGTCTACGCCATCTAGATCACTCAGCAGGTCTGCGTTCAAATCGCTGGCAAAAACTTCCGCGCCATCGTCACGCAAACGCTCTGCGACTGCACGTCCAATTCCTTGCCCTGCCGCCGTGACAACAGCCGTTTTTCCAACAAGCGAGCGTGGATGAGGTTTTGTCATGGTTTATCCTTAAATCTAAAACGAAATTTCAGCCTTCAAAGCCTGGTGCATCCAAACGACGCCAAGCAATCCAGCAGTATCTATTTTCTATTGCCGCGCCCACCACGTGTTTGCGAGCGGAGCTCCCGAAACGAAAGCACCCGTCCCTAGCTCATCTTGGATACGCAAACACTCATTCCACTTCACCATCCGCTCGGAACGGGTAAAAGATCCGACCTTAAGCTGACCACCGCCAAGCCCCGTCGCGAGATGGCTAATCGAAACATCTTCGGTCTCGCCTGATCGTGCCGAGACAATCGCCCCCCAACCTGCTTTTCGTGCAGCTTTGAACGTCTCGATTGACTCGGATACCGTACCAGCTTGGTTAACCTTAATCAGCACGGCGTTACAGGCATTTGCGGCAACCGCATCCTTAACAAGGCGTGCGTTGGTTACTAAATAGTCGTCGCCAATAATCTGAACCTTTTGGCCAAAGCGCCGCGTAAATTCCTGCATTCCTTCGGTATCATCTTCGCCCAATGGGTCTTCAATCGAAGCAATCGGATAACTCTTGAGCCACCCACCCAGCATATCAATCAACGCAGAGCTATCGAGCACCCGATCCTCCAGCGCCAGCCGATACTCGCCGTTTTTGCCAAATTCGGACGCCGCGATATCCAACGAGATAACCACCCGCTCGCCGGGTTTCTCGCCTGCTTTTTCAATCGCTTGCACGAGAGTTTCGAGAGCTTCTTCGTTGCTGTCAAACATCGGCCACCAGCCACCCTCATCCGCGACGCCCGCCAGTTTTCCACGCGATTTCATTATGTCGCCAGCGGCGAAATATACTTCGTTAGTGATCTCCATCACCTCATCAAAGCTATTTGCACCGGGGACCATGATCATGAAATCCTGCACATCTACACGTCGCCCCGCATGGGCCCCGCCACCGAATATTTGGATCTCGGGCAAAGGCAACGACGGCTCTGTGCCATAATGATCCGCGACGTGACGCCATAATGGCACTCCGGCATCTGCCGCCGCCGCATGCAGGATCGCAAGCGAGGTCGCAACAGTCGCGTTTCCGCCAAGGTTCTCTTTTAACGCCGAGCCATCAAGCGCAAGAATCGCTGAATCTGCGGCCTCCTGATCTGTGGCGTCCATTCCCCCAAGAGTCGCGTTCAACTTCGCTATATTCGCAAGCGCACGTGACACATCCATACCGCGCAGCTTGGCGCCACCATCGCGCATGTCGATCGCTTCTCGTGTTCCGCGCGACGCTCCTGCGGGGGCGATCGCACGGCCACGCACGCCATTCTCCAGCACAACGTCCACCTCTACGGTTGGGTTCCCTCTTGAGTCCCAAACTCGACGACCGTTGATTGATTTGATAGCTGTCACGCGTCTAATTCCTTTAGTTTACGGGCAAGTTTTTCAACAAATTCTGTGAGCGTCGCAGTAGGTGTCTGAAGCATACTGATGGCAATCTCTCGAACATTGTTTTGTTCGACATTGCTTAGGTACTCTACCGGCGATTTGCCATCGACCCGACCAAGCATCAGAGCTGGCAAGAGGCGACACAGCCGGCGTTCTAATTCCGTAGCATCTTCCCAATCAACGTGCGCGGAGTAAGCGCGCCAAAATGCGCCGACCTCTGGCAGCAGATCGCTCCGCAACTCCTTGAGGTGAACAGCCTTTAGCACCAGATGATTGAGGCAAAACGCTGGATCAAAGCTCGCGTCCCCCATCGTGGCACATTCAGCATCGAGAATGATGGGTGCCCCCGCGCGCAGCAGGATATTCTTGGGGCTTACATCGCCGTGAACCAATACGTTCTGCCCTGCATAAAGCATACCCGCTAGTGCCGTAAGCTCAGTGGCAACTTCTGGATTCTGGGTCGCTGCATAAATAAGATATGGCTCAATGCGCAGGGCATAGAAATCATCGCGGTTCTGAAACGGCGAAACATCAAACCCCTTTTCTGCCGATCCCTTATGAATGCGCCCTAGCATATCGCCCACCAAGGCGGCCTCTCCCTGCGGCGGGTCGCCTCGTAGCATGGCCGCCTTCCACAGATAGACATCACCGCCCGCCACAAATTCCATCGCGAAGCCGTGCAAACTCTCTGAGCGACCATAAAGCTCGACGGCATGATCAGAAAGGATCTGCGCCGCAACCTCAAGCCACGCATACTCCGCAGCATTCCTATGCACCGGTGCATTCCACTCCGCGGCCACTTTCAACTTAGGAAGCGCGAACTTCACACAGATTTTGCGTCCATTCACCTCAACCGAGGCGATATCCGATGCCACCCCCCCAGTGAGCGGGACGACCTCTCCCACGTCCGCTTGCTCTCCAAGCCCAAGCTCTTGAACAAGTTTAAGGCTCCGATCGCGCAGTGAAGCTGTCATTTTTCTTGATTCCGCTCATAAGTTCACGTGAACATATAGAATGAGCGCGAATTTTGTGTCAAGACAACGAATACTGAAAATGCTAGGAAACCGAAACTTGAGGGGAAAGAGTGTCAGGCCGCGTTACCATCAAATCAATTGCCAAGGATCTTGGGATTTCGCACATGACCGTGTCGCGTGCGCTCTCGGACAATCCGAATGTTCTCAAGGCAACCCGCGAAGCCGTGCAAAAGCGCGCTCAGGAGCTTGGCTATGTCAAGAGCGCGGCGGCAATGGCAATGCGCGGCGACGGAACCCAGATCGTTGGCTTGTTGCTCCCGAACATCGTGAACGAGTTTTACGCGCGGTTTGCGAATACCATGGCACAGAGTTGCGTCGCTCAGGGGCTTCAACTGATCATCCATCTGACCAACGACGATTACAACGTCGAGCGCTTGGCGCTTGAGCGCCTTCTTGAGGTGCAGGCCGCGGCGGTCGTTATGGTTCCGACGCCCGCTCAGGAGAGTTTTGACGATCAGAGCATTGCGAACACACGCATTATTCAACTTATCCGCCAAAGGGCCAGTGCAACGCCAACCTCCGCCGTGATCGTGGAGGATTCAGCCGCAATTGAGCAGGCAGTCGCGCATTTGGTGCGCTTGGGACACAAAAAAATCGCTTATATCGGGGCGGATCAGGCGCTTTCCTCTGGGCGTAGTCGACTGGCCGCATTTCAGAACGGGTTAGCGAATTTAGGGATTGAGGCGAACGCCAATCTTATCCGCAGCGCTCCTCCGTCTTTTGAAATGGGGCGCAAGAGCGCGACTGACTTGTTCGCGCTTGGCGGGGCCACAGCCCTTGTTTGCGGCGGCTTTGAGGTCTCAAACGGCGCGTTAAGCGCGTATATGGATCGGTTGAGCGACAGTGGCGAACGGATTGCGTTCGTCGGCTACGGCGATCCCGCGTTTTACGCGTGGGTGGATGGCGGCATCACGACGGTGCAAATTCCAGTCGAAGAACTCGCCCGCCGCGCAGTCGACATGGTCACCCGCAAGACGGATGACGCACAGACCTTCACGCTTCGGGCCAACCTCGTAGTGCGAAGCTAGTTCCCCCAAGTGTCCGAAAGCCTGTAACCTTCTGGCCATGGATCGGTCGGATCAAGCATGTGCTGATGAATGCCCGTCACCCAACCGCGTCCCGAGATTTCAGGAATAACGGCTGGCCGCTCCTCTACTTTGGTCGTCTTGGCAATGCGGCCCGTGAACTTGGAGCCGATGATCGAAGTGGCCTCAAAGGTTTGACCTTCGGCCATTTCCCCCTTCGCGTAGAGCAGCGCCATGCGCGCGGAAACGGCCGTTCCTGTGGGTGAGCGATCAACCTTACCCGGCTGGATCGCCACCGCAGAGCGCGCTTCGTATCCCGTTTCCGTTTTGCTAAGAGGTCCGGCAAATAGACAGAATGAAATATGGTTCCACTCTGGGTTCTGGGGATGGGTAAAGCCAAGCTGCGCATTTGCAGCATTCGTTATTTTCACCCCAAGCTGCGCCAACTGCCGCGCTTCGGATTCCACCAACTTAAACCCAAGTGCGGCCGCATCGACGATCACAAAACTGTCGCCACCGTAGGCTGTATCGACGGTCAAGACCTGATCATCCACCTTAAGTTCAACGCCAATCTGGTCCGCAAAAGACGGCACGTTTTGCACGGTTATACGCTCGGCTTTGCCATCCTTACAGTCCGCACGCACGTGCACCAACCCACCTGGCGCCTCTAGCGTAAGTTCGGTTACGGGCTCTTGCATCGGGATAATTCCGCCATCCAAAAGCACCGTTGAAACGCAGATGGAGTTCGAACCCGACATGGGCGGGGTGTCCTCTGGCTCCATGATGATGAAAGCGGCATCGGCATCGGGGTGCTTTGGCGGAACCAAGAGATTAACGTGGCGGAAAACTCCGCCACGTGGCTCGTTCAAGACGAAATTGCGGAGGGTTTCGTCCTGCGCAATATAGCTGCGCTGCTCCCACAATGTATCGCCAGGCGGCGGGGTAACGCCGCCGACGATGACGTCGCCAACCTCTCCTTCGGCATGGCAGGAGATGACGTGAATTGTTTTAGAACTGCGCATGTCGACCTCAACTCACACTCAGAACGGCATCGCCCAGAACGTCAAAGTCGGGCACAATACCCAAGCCGGACTCATCGCTCGCGGTCATTTTGCCATTCACGCGCTGCGGCGCACCGCTTGCGATTGTAACTGTGCCATAGCTGTTGAAATCCGTTGCCGAGAAGCAGAAACGTTCGGGTGTTGAACGTGCGAGGTGGGCGATTGCGGCGGTCGTGATATCTCCGCCCCATGTGTCCTCGATGGTCATCGGAATACCGGATGAAACGCAAAGATCACGCATCAGCTTTGCCCGCGTAAGCCCCCCGACCTTGGAAATCTTGAGGTTGATAACATCCATTGCATCCTCTGCAATGCCGCGCACCAATGACGCTGAACCATCAATCACTTCGTCCAGCACAAACGGGAGCGTGGTACGACGACGAATTGAAACGCTTTCTTCGTAGGTCATGCAGGGCTGCTCGATATAGACATCAAGGTCGGAAACCGCGCCAACGACGCGCGCGGCCTCGTGACGGGTCCAGCCAGTATTGGCGTCAGCCACCAACAGATCGGATGGCTTAAGGATTTCGCGCGTCGCGTGAATGCGTTCAATATCGTCATTTGCATCGCCACCGACTTTGAGCTGAAACTTCGTATATCCTTCTGCGCTGTAGCCTGCGATTTTCGCGGCCATTTCGTCGGGGCTTTCTTGTGAAATCGCACGATAAAGCGCGACATCTTCTTGCATCGCGCCGCCGAGCAGATTGTAAACGGGTTGCCCCGTGGCCTTGCCCAGCAAATCCCAGCAAGCAATATCAATCGGTGCTTTCGCATATGGATGCCCGCGCAGCGCGAGGTCCATTTTGCGGTTGATCTCGCCGAGGTTCAGCGGGTCAGCACCGATCAGATATGGCGCGAGTTCCTGCAAACCTGCCCTCACACCCAGCGCGAACGAAGGAAGATAGGCACTCCCCAACGGACAACATTCCGCATAGCCGGATAGGCCCGAGTCCGTTTTGATCTCAACAACCGTGCTGTCAAAAACTTCGATAGAATTGCCACCAGACCAGTTATAGCGCCCTTCCTTTAGCGGAAGGTCAACTTGCCAAGCGTTGATCTCTGTAATTTTCATACTAATCTCCTTTATTTGACGACAAAGCCGTGTGCGTATGGATCGCGGCTATCAATGAATATGGTGTTGTAACCGGTCACGCGGGCCCACCCGCCGATAGAGGGGATAATTGCCTCTTGGTCGCCAACTTTCGTGAAATCTTCTACGCGGCCTTTGAACATAGAACCGATAATGCTCTCGTGAATAAATGCGTCGCCCTTCGCCAGATCGCCGCGTGCGGCCAATTGAGCCATCCGCGCCGAGGTTCCCGTGCCACACGGAGAGCGATCAATCGCCTTGTCGCCATAGAACACCGCATTGCGTGCGCTGGCCTCTGGAGATACGGGCGCACCTGTCCAAAGAATGTGGGACAGACCCTGAATCTCGGGTTTCTCTGGATGCACGAAAGTGTATTTTTCGTTAAGGGCCGCGCGCAGTTTCGGGCTCCAACCAACAAGCTCGACGGCGCTATAATCGCCCATATCCCCGAAGTTTTCCTGCGTCTCGACAATCGCATAGAAGTTCCCGCCGTAGGCCACATCAACCGTGACCTCGCCCAGACCTTCGCAATGGGCTGACAGCCCTGTCTTATATAGGAATGACGGCACATTCGTTAGACGCACTTCTTCAACGAAACGCCCGTTTTGCACATATTCAGCAATCACTAACCCCGCAGGCGTATCAAGCCGCAGGACACCTGGAGTTTTCGGAGTAACAAGGCCGTTTTCGATTGCGGTTGTGACCGTTCCGATTGTGCCGTGCCCACACATCGGGAGGCAGCCTGACGTTTCGATGAACAGCACACCAACATCGCAATCCTCGCGCGTCGGGGGATAGAGGATCGAACCCGACATCTGGTCGTGACCGCGCGGCTCGAACATAAGCCCAGTGCGCACCCAATCGAATTCCTCAAGGAAATGCTCGCGGCGCTCAAGCATGGTCGCGCCCTGAAGTTGAGGGCCACCGCCCGTAACGACCCGTACAGGGTTACCGCAGGTGTGCCCGTCGATGCACATAAAGGTGTGTTGAGTCATTTCTCGTCCTATTAAAAGCGTTCTGGTCTGAACGCCGAGATTTCAATGTCGGGGTGCTGTCCACTCACGAGATCAGCAACCAAATGCGCGGTCCCTGCCGATTGGGTAAGGCCAAGATGCCCATGCCCGAAGGCATAGATTACGTTCGGATTTTTCGGAGACGCGCCGATAACCGGCAAACTATCGGGGAGCGATGGACGAAAACCCATCCACTCTACGCCGCCGTCATCTCTTAGATCGGGGAGGAACTGTTTTGCTTTGGCAAGCAGCGCCTTGGAGCGGCGATAATCTGGCGGCCGCACTAGTCCACCCAATTCAACAGCACCGCCCACGCGAATGCGGTCGCCGATTTTTGTGACGACAAAAGCATGGTCACCAAAGGTCAGATGCGTACGCAAATCAAACCCGTTCGCAGGCATCGTCGTGTTATATCCGCGCTCCGTTTCCAGCGGGATTTTATCACCGACCGACGCTGCCAATTTGCGCGCCCAAGCACCCGCTGCGATGACGACCTTGTCCGCATCGACTGTCGCACCGCCTTCTAGCGAAATACGGGCGCCGTTCTCGCTTGGCTGGATTTTTGCAACTGTGCCCGTTTCAATGGTACCGCCGTTGTCGCGGAAGTACTGGGCCAGATGGTCTAGATATTGTTTAGGTTCGGTTATGTTCTGCCATTCGGGCGTGAATGTCGCATAGCGGAAACTGGGCGAAATTCTGGGCTGGATTTCGGCGATTTCGTCGGCGCTGCTTAGGTGCCTGAACGGTATGCCGTGCGCTTCGCGAAAATCCCAACCAGCCATGGACGCCTTGAATGATGCTTCGGTATCATAGAGTTGCAACTGCCCCTCTGGCCGCAGCATATGCGTGGTGTTTGTAGACTCCATGAGCTTACTTAGGCTGGATTGTGAATACTCCATCAACGCGGTCTGGGCCGTGGCACTTTGCGCATACTGATCACGCCAACTCGCGCGCCAGAAGCGTATCATCCACGGCGCAATTTGAAGGGCATAGCTTGGCGGAATAGAAAGCGGTCCAAGAGGATCAAACAGCCACTTTGGGGCCTTACGCAGTATTCCAGGTGACGCGAGCGGCATAATATCCGAAAACGCAAACGCCCCTGCATTGCCCGACGACGCCCCTGCTCCGACAGCTTCGCGCTCTAGCAGCACAACGTTGTGGCCACGCTGTTGCAGCGTTATCGCGCTGCTAACTCCGATAATGCCGGCGCCAATTACATATACTTTCGCCATGCGCTCTCTCTTGGTTGAAGCGGCCTGACAACGCTGTTGCCAGACCACTTAGTGGATCAATTACCCAAGGTAGCTTTTTACTTCGGGTTGCTGCGACCATCCGGCGTACCAATCACGGAACAGGCGCAACTGTGCTTCGGCGTATTTTGCTTGGCTCGCAGAGAGTTGGTCGTCCGCGTTAAAGTGCAGTTCGTACTCTGGACATCCCTCAAGAACCATCAGGTATTTGTAGAACAGCACAAGGTCCGCCCCTTCGTCAAAAGAAGAAAGCACGCCCAATGCGCCTTCAAGCTCTTTGGCTAGGCTGCGCGCCTTGAAATCACCTGCAGCGGCCTTTTGGCTGAGATCAACGAGTTGAAGGATCTCTTTGGGAAGGACATTGCCGATACCTGTAATCGCGCCACGTGCGCCACAGTTCACAAAGCCGTGGAAAACGTTTGTATCCACGCCAATCATCAGGGTGACGCTGTCGTCCTTGCTTGTGATGTGCTCGGCGGCATAGCGAAGATCATCGGCGCCACCGAATTCCTTGAAACCGATGAGCGACGGGAATTCAGCGCGCAGCTCAAAAAACAGATCAGCTTTGGTTGCGAAACCATAGTACGGGCTGTTGTAGATCACCGCAGGAAGGTCGGGCGCGGCGCTTAGGATGCTCGCGAAGTGTGCGCGCTGCGCCGCTGGAGAGGAACCACGGGACAATACGCGTGGAATAACCATCAGGCCCTGCGCGCCAACCTTCTGGGCGTGCGCCGCGTGCTCGACCGCGATGGAGGTGTTTACGGCACCAGTGCCTACGATTGTCGGAATGCCAGCCTCCACAAGTCGTGCAACACCTTCTTGGCGCTGCGCGTCCGTCAACAGGGGCCAATCGCCCATAGAGCCACAGTAAATAACCGCAGACATCCCAGCCGCGATCAGCTCTTTACCCTTAGCGACGAGCGCGTCGAAATCAGGTGTGCGATCTGCCTTACAAGGTGTCATCAGTGCGGGCATTGTGCCGTCAAAAATAGTCGATTGCATTGTTTGTAGTCCTTCAGATTTGATTGTGACCATCGCAATCAACGCGAGGGTCAGGATTGATCGAGTGCCCGACTGGGCGCTTTGTGTTTCAGCTTCGCGATGCCCTAGCGGACGTTCGCGAGGAACTTGCGGGTGTGTTCGGAATGCGCATCACCAAAGATTTGCGAAGGCGGGCCAATCTCTTCCATCACGCCCTGATGGAAAAACGCGACCCGATCCGAAACGTCGCGGGCAAAGCCCATCTCGTGCGTCACGCAGATCATCGTCATGCCCTCCTCGGCCAAGAGCCGCATGGTGTCGAGCACCTCTCCCACCAGTTCAGGATCCAGTGCAGAGGTCGCCTCGTCGAACAGCATATAGCTTGGCTCCATCGCCAAGGCGCGCGCGATTGCCAAACGCTGCTGCTGCCCGCCCGAAAGCGCACTGGGATAAACATTCAGCTTATCGCCAAGTCCTACGTGCTCAAGTTGCTTAGCAGCAATATCGCGGGCTTCTGCGCGAGATTTCTTGCGCACGATCCGCGGAGACAGCGCAACGTTTTCCAAGGCTGTCAAATGCGGGAAGCTGTTCCATTGTTGAAAAACCATTCCCATATTCTGGCGAAGCTTGTTGATGTCGGTGCCTTTGGCATGAACGTTAACGCCGTCCACCACCACATTGCCATCCTGAATGGCCTCAAGCCCGTTGATACAGTAGAGCAGCGTAGACTTACCGGAACCCGACGCGCCGATGATGCTTAGAACTTCGCCTTTTTTAACCTGAAGGTCGATGCCCTTGAGAACGTGCAAAGTCCCGAAATATTTGTGCAGGTTGCTGATCTCAATCATTGCTCCCACCTTTCTTCTAGCCGCGCGGCATAGCGCGAAATTGGATATGACAAAGCGAAGTAGAACAGACCCGCAATCGCGAGGATAAGAAGCGGCTGTTGTGTTCGCGTAATTAGAATTTGGGATGCCTTAAGCAGCTCGACGTAACCGAGCACCGAAACAAGCGCGCTATCCTTCATTACGCCAAGCGCAACGCCAACCCATGCCGGGAATACCGCCCTCACGCCGATAGGAAGCACGATATAGCGCAGGTCCTGCCAGTAGCTCATACCCAGCGTCCGTGACGCACGGCGCATGGGAGCGCCGACGGCCTCGATGCCGCCGCGCGCAACGTTGGCGACAAGAGCTGCAGTATAGATCGACAGGATTACAACGCCCGACGCAAAGGGATCCAGATTCAGCCCGACGATTGGCGCAAAGTTGTAGAACAGCACCAATTGGATAATCAGCGGCACGGAACGGAACACATCCAGCACAAGGCCAAGCGTCAAACCGCCCCAGAACTTCCCTTCATATAGCAGCCATCCAAAGATGACGCCGAAAACAGTACCAATGGAAATCGACAGGACCGAAATCCAAAGCGTGCGCAACGCGGCCTCACCCAGAAACAGAAGGTCCTTGGGGCTAAACCCGCTGAAAAAACTTAATGTATCGTTCATCTCAGCGCCCTCAGTATCGGAATAAACGCATCGCAATCAGATGCGCAATTCCCAGAAAAATTTTGACGATCACGTAGTAAATCACAGCCGTAACAGCGAAATACTCGAAGATGCGGAACGTGCGGGACGCGAGTGCCTGTGTCTCGCCCGAAAGCTCGTGAAACCCGACCAGCATACCCAGTGAAGACATCAGCACAGCCCAAACCATCTGGTTGGTCATCGGGTAGTAAACGATCCGGAAAACCTGCGGAATGATGACACGAATGTAGGCCTGCGGGGCGGTCATCCCCAATGAACGCGCCGCGCGCAACTGTGTTTCAGGGACCGCTTGAAGGCCGCCGCGAAAGTTCTCGGCCAAATAGCCTGCGTTATTGAATGTCAGGCCGGCAAGGACGATCGCAAAAGGTGACAGGTGCCAGCCAAATGCCCCCAGACCGAACGCAAAGAAAAATAGCTGGATCAAAGCAGGCGTATTGCGCGCGACCTCGACCCATGTCGTCGCAAACCACCGAAGCGGTCCGCGCGCATGCATGCGAATAAGCGCAAGCACCATCCCGACAACGATTCCCAGTAGCATCGACAGCATCGCGACTTGTAGTGTCGTCAATCCAGCGCCGAGCAAATCGGGAAGGCTGTTAAAGACTGGCTTCCAATGAAAATTATAATTCATAACCGTTCCTTATGTTTCCCCCCGCCTTCCAGCGGAGGGAACATTGAACAAAGTGATCAGTACATCACACCGGGAATGCGCAACTCGGGCGCATCGCCACCAACATATGTGCCCCACAACTCGGCATAGCGGCCCGAGCGCACTTGGTGCGTTACGAAAAGGTTAAGATAGTTCAACCAAGTCACATCCTCACGTGGTCCAACCACGGATGTGTAATCAGTTGTCCACGGCATCCGAGGACCTGCGGAGAGATTCTCATATTGCGACACAATGGGGGTAACCGCGGTGTTGGTTGTGATGCCGATGTCGGCGCGGCCCTGCGCAACAGCAAGGAAAACTTCATTCTCTGACTGATACCCTTGGTAGAGGTCTTCGGTGCCCCACTCTTCAGCATATTTCAGGAACTCTTGCTCAGGAACAGTGCCCACAGCAGCGGCGACGCGCTTGCCTTTCAGGTCTTCGAATGTCTCGATTCCGGTATCCTTGCCGATGACACCCTGAGCGTAATAAATAGCGTAAGGGATTGAGAAACCGACAGTTCTGGCCCGTGCAAGGCTATCCGATGTTCCACCGAACACTACATCCGCGCGGCCCGTCACGATGACAGGCAAACGCTCCGCCCACGTAACTGGCAAAATTTCATGCTCGACCTCAAGCGATGCCGCGAGGTCTTTGCAGTATTCTACGTCGAAACCCGCAGGTTCGTTATTCTCATCGCGATAACCGATTGGCGGGAAATCCAGCACGACACCGCACCGCAAAACCCCTTCGTTAATCACATCATCAAGCGTATCCGCCGCGATTGGTGCGGCTGTCATTGTCGCAAGCGCAGTAAGCGCAAACATTTTTTTAATCATTTTTGAACCTCCAAGTTCGTGTCGAATCATTACGGCACAACGACAAGCTATTGCATATTGTATCCAATTTACAATATGCAATATTCACCACCCTTCAAACCCTCAGAGATTTGAGGTATAAAAGGTTGAAATTGGAGATTGCGATGAAACTAGATTCGGTAGACATATCAAGGACGTCCTCGGCCTCGGCGATCGTATTTGAAGCGCTCAAGAAAGCGATCATTACAGGCGAGCTAAAGGACGGTGACTCTTTGCGCCAAGACGAAATCGCCAATCTATTCAACACAAGCCGTATTCCCGTTCGCGAAGCAATCTCGCGCCTTGAGGAATTGGGCCTTGTTACGTCACAACGCTACAAAGGCGCGACCGTGGCGGGGATCGCCCCTTCGGAAGTAAGCGAAATATTTGATTTCAGAGCGTTTTTAGAGGGTCATGTCATCGAGCTGGCTGTCCCCCAGATGACGAAAAAGACGTTGGAAACCGCGCGCGGATATTGCGAGGAGTTCGTCGCCTCTTCTGATCCAATGACGTGGGGCGATTTGAATCGCAAGTTCCACAGTACGCTCTATCAATCGAGCGGGTTGGAGTATCACAACACGATAATTGACTCGGCTCTGGACCGCGTAGACAGGTACTTGCGCGCGCAGCTTACGCTCTCGGATGGGATGGAGCGCGCGAATGAAGAGCATATCGGCATTCTGGAAGCCTGCGAAAAAGGGAATGCCCAGCGCGCAAGCGACCTTACGCGCCGGCATATTCTAGACGCTAAATCGACGTTGATAGACCATCTGAACTCTAAGTAGGCCCAGCCATATAGATCGCTCCGAGGATCAGCACTCCGAGGAAAACCGTCTGAGCGAAGATAATCAGCATTGATGCCGCGCCGACACTCCTGAGTTGGGCGAGCGACGTTTTCATTCCAACAGCGGCAACAGCAGCAACCAACATCGCGCGAGAGACCGCACCAGTTGGCTCCTTGACCGCTTCGGGGATCAGGTGGAACGAGTTCAACGCCGCAAGCACAAGGAAGCCTACAACAAAGAGCGGCATTAGTGGCGGACGCGCTGCCCCTGCGGGCACGGAACGGCGCAAAGCAAGTGCACCGATGAACACCACAGGTGCCAAGAGTGCCACGCGGAACAGCTTAACCAAGGTCGAGATTTCGCCAACCTCATCTGAAACAGAATACCCTGCCCCCACAACCTGTGCCACGTCATGAATGGTTCCGCCAAGGAACAAGCCCGCTTGCATCGTATCGAGGCCAAGCATCTCGGAAATGACCGGATACAATATCATCGCGAGCGTCGACATGAGCGTAATCGAGATGACGGTAAACGAAAGGTCTCGCTCATTCTCAGGGCGGTTAGGCAGAATAGAGCTAATCGCCATCGCCGCTGAGGCACCGCAAATCGCGACGGAGCCGCCCGTCAGAAAACCGAAAAGCCGATCTTTCCCAATCAACGGCATCGCTGCAATGGAAAGAAGGATCGTCGCAGCCACGCTGAGCAAGATCAACACAAGGTTCGTCGGCCCGATCAGCATGACCATCTCGCCGCTCACACTCATGCCCAACAATGCAACGCCAATCCGCAGGACTGTGCGTGAAGCAAATGTAATTCCAGGTGCGGCGCGGCCATCTTCCGACAGGAACTGAAGCGGCATACCCAGCAAGATCGCCATGAGCATCACAGGAATGCCGTAGTGTTCGGACAAGAATTGCGCCGCCATCGCCACCATACCCGCTAAGAGCAGCCCCGGCCCGATTTCACGTGCTTGGTCCCGAAAATCGCTAAGTTTCTGGCCGTTGGATGTTTTTGTTGTTTGCGCCACTTCGCTTCCCCGTGTGTTGCAGGGCACATCTTGGTGTCCTGTCATCATGAACCGCATAAGCGGTTATTGCTGTTCGATAAACGCGGACCAATCGATCACGCGCCCTTCAGCGGCACTTGTTTGGGCCGCCATTCCCATTGCTACGGCTTTCCATCCATCATCAAGACTTACGTCAGGTTTCGGAATTTCACCACGCACCAACGCAAGGAATCCCTCGTGTTGGTAAAAGGTTGAGCCATTATGATCGCCCGCCTCCAACAAACGCGGATCAACGGGGATTTCGCGCACCTCTGGTCCTTTAGGACTTCGAGGGCTGACGATCAACTGTGGAATAGGTGCATCCACTTAGTCAGCGGGCCAAAAAAACACAGACGAGGTAGAAGCGCCTTGAGCTTGTCATTCGGGCCTACTGCCCTGACCTCTTCTTGATCACGCGATCCTTCGGCAAACATGCATAGTTCTAGAATGGCGTGAACGCCATTATCAAAGTTCACGAGAACATAGCCATTATCCGTAGCGGCTCTGCTCGAGTCAGCTAGGCGTATGAGATCAAAGAAGTGACAGCATTTTTCGACGAAAGTCCCACCAGATTTGGCATTGAACCGATTCCAGTCGTTCACGTTCTCAAGGATGGGAAAAGGATGCGCGTAAATGGTGAGCGTACGCAGGCCACTCGCCGCCTCCTGCATTGTTTCACACAATGCGCCGATAGGCCGCATAAAGCGACAGTCCTTCGCAACCCCGACTAGCGTGGAATCGCTATCGCGGAATTTGAGCATACAGCCAACAGCGGCAGGATCAGCAAATAGCGACTTTTCCAGAAGGATCCGAAGCACGCGCTTCCGACCTGAACTAATACAACATTGGCGCGGCCGATCTGGTCGCGCCAAACCCGCCTTTGTTAGCGATCCGCGTGCAGACATCTCGCCAAATGGGCGATGATACGCGCATATTCCCTTACAAGAGGCACATATTCGCCGCTTTCGGGATCGTAGCCTCCCCTACCTTGTTCTTCGTATTTACCCCATCAATAAACAGGTAATACAGGCAACTCCGTAGGTAAACATGATCAAACGACTGCTTCCGACAGCCGCTTTTGCGCTGCTAATGACTGCTGGCTCCGTTGCGGCGACCGCGCCTCAGGCCCACCTTGTCCACACGCGCAACATCGCGCCGCCATCAGGTGCCAGCGCACTATGCCAGACCTATCAATGGGCCTGCACCACAAATCAACAGCGCGCGAACGGGTCGCAATCCGAAGCCGCGATCGTTCAGAAGATAAACCTGTATATCAATAGATCGGTTCCAGAGGTTTCAGACCGCAGCCAATATAAACAGACTGAGTATTGGGCTGTTCCAACCGCGCTTGGTGGGGATTGCGAAGATTTCGCGCTTATCAAGAAACGCGAACTGGTCAAACGCGGAGTTGATCCGAAGCGCCTACTGTTGGCGACCGTTCTTGATCGCCAACGTAACGGGCATGCCGTGTTGGTTTATCGCTCCGAAACGGGAGACTATGTCCTCGACAACGCGACAAACCAGATACGCCCTTGGCAGGATACAGGGTATATTTTCCTTCGGATGCAAGACCCCAAACGACCGAGCCGCTGGGTGACTGGCTTTACCGCAAGCTAGTTGTTGCGGACCATACCTCGCAGTTCCTCCATGGTCGTGTTCTCAAATCCTGGAACATGGCTCATGGGCGTCGGACCGTGGCCGTAAATACCACCGTGGGTATGGCCACCGGTATCTCCAAACACACCGCCGTGATTACCTCCAGCGCCGTGGCTCATAAGTCCGCCACCGCCGTTATCACCGCCGCCGCCGCCGTTATCGCCGCCACCGCCGGGACTATCGCCTATTGGGCCGTCACCTCCGCCACCGGAGCCGCCACCACTACCACCGCCGGAACCACCACCAGAGCCACCGCCGGTATTGCCGCCTGAGCCACCACCTGATGAGCCGCCACCGCCGGAACTACTACCGCCGCCAGAACCGCCGCCGGAGCCGCCACTTGAACCTCCACCGCTTGGACTTCTCCGTGCGGTTCGGGTGACTGTGGGTTCTGCTTCTTCATCAGCTGAGGGTGTATCGGGAGTTAGGAAGCCGAGCCGACTGGTGTTTTCACCGCTATCCAAGCGGCCTCCACCACCTGAGGCAATCGTCGCTGTCGGCATATCCGAGAGCAACGCAGCCAAACTCGGGCATTGCCGTTGAGTTTCTGCTAGAATTTCAGGGAACACCCGTTTCTGACTAACCGTCTCTAGAAACCCGCGCGTGACGCGCTCGCACTGACAATAACGCTCAACCGAAGTCGTGAAGCTTGCTGTCATTCCTGTACATCGGTTCTGAGCCAATGAGGGCGGTGCGAGCGCCAAAACAAAACCAAGTGAAACAAATGAAGTAATACCGAACCGAGAACGCGTCATCTGACCAAACCTTTACTACTCTCTACAAATAATCCTTTATTCTCAAGAGATTAAAACCACACGATCGCCTAATAGCGTCGCAACTAACCGTTATTGATGATAACACAATTTTGAACTTTTATCAAATTTTTGACGCGCATTGCGCAACATTATTACTCATTACCAAATATAGCGGAACGCATCATATGATTTTAGCGACATCTAGCGTACCGATCACATTATAGTTACCTTTTGGCGCTCAACTTATCCTTAAAAATAAGGGATTTCGAGGCGGTTCTTGCCCTATGCAGGAGCTTTTCAGTCCGCAAATCGGCAAGTGAGTCTCTCTCGAAACAAGCCCGCTTTCAGGCGAGCGCATCACACCCCACAAAAATCGCACGCAAATGCGCTTGTGGTGTAATTGTCGCTTTGACACCCCTCGCCTTCCCCCGCTAAAACCCCCCACCAAGACCCAGAGCAATGTTTACACTTGGCACTTGCCGTTAGCGGCATAAACGTACACCAAGGACCAAGCCTTGCGCAGATATTACCGACGGAGATGCCGCAGTGTCATTAATCTTTATCGCTCTTTTGCCATTCTTGGGCGCCGTTCTTCCGCCGTTACTTATTCGTGCAGGTCGCAACGCTGCGGCTTGGGCGGCTGGCGGAACGACCTTATTGGCGCTTATTGGGGTACTGCTCCATGCGCCCGCAGTTATGCGCGGCGAAACTGTGACGGCCAAGATGGACTGGGTGCCCGTACTGGGGCTGAACGCGAATTTCTTCCTTGATGGGCTCGGGCTACTTTTTGCGGGTCTGATCCTTGGGATTGGCCTCCTCATCATTCTCTACGCGCGCTTCTATCTATCGCGGCAGGATCCGATGGGGCAGTTCTATGCCTATTTGCTACTGTTTCAAGGCGCGATGGTTGGCATTGTGCTCTCGGACAACATCCTACTTCTGCTTATTTTCTGGGAACTTACGTCACTTTCTTCATTCCTTTTGATCGGCTACTGGAAGCACCTACCCGAAGGGCGTCAAGGCGCAAGAATGGCGCTTACCGTTACGGGAATGGGTGGACTGGCAATGATTGCTGGTCTGTTGATCCTTGGGAATATCGCAGGGAGCTATGACCTAAGCGTCATTCTTACTCAAAAAGACGCCATTCAATCGTCGCCCTACTACCTTGTCGCATTGCTCCTGATACTGATCGGTGCGTTTACCAAATCGGCACAGTTTCCGTTCCACTTCTGGCTACCGCACGCCATGGCGGCACCAACTCCCGTTTCGGCTTATCTGCACTCTGCAACGATGGTAAAGGCTGGCCTGTTCCTGATGGCGCGACTTTGGCCTGTTTTGGCGGGAACGCCCGAGTGGTTCTACATCGTGGCCACAACTGGCCTCATTACGATGGTTGTTGGCGCGGTTATCGCTCTATTCAAAGATGACCTGAAGGCGCTTTTGGCTTTCTCTACGGTGAGCCATCTTGGCCTGATAACGATGCTCTTGGGCTTTGGCACCAAAATCGCAGCGGTTATCGCGGTCTTTCATATTATCAACCACGCAACGTTCAAAGCGGCCCTCTTTATGTCCGCAGGGATCATCGATCACGAAGCACATACCCGCGATATCAAACGTCTTGGCGGCCTGCGCACGTTGATGCCGATTACCTTCGTCCTTGTGACACTGGCAAGCCTCTCAATGGCCGGTATTCCACCGCTCAACGGGTTCTTGTCCAAGGAAATGATGCTCGAAGAAGCAGCACATACCGTTTGGGCTGGCTCGCACTATCTGCTTCCTACGCTTGTTGTCTTAGGTTCGCTGTTCTCCGCGGCGTATTCTTTCCGCCTGATTGCGCATGTGTTCTTTGGCCCTGTGCGTAACGACTATCCTGCCAAGCCGCATGATCCAGGCGTGGGAATGCTGATTTCGCCCGCTGTGCTTGTGACGCTAGTTGTCGCGATTGGCCTTTTCTCAAAGGTGATTGTCGGTCCTCTGGTTGCGGTCGCATCACAGGCCGTCATCGGCGACGAAAAACTGCCTTACTATTCTCTCAAGCTTTGGCACGGCGTCACACCCGCGTTGTTCATGTCGGCAATTGCGGTGTTTGGCGGTGCGTTTCTCTTGTGGCGCCACGGTGCGCTTGAACGGTTCTGGCTTGCGGCGCGCCGCCCAGAGGCCAAAGCGATCTTCGACCATATTATTGGCGCACTTACACGCGCGAGCGACCGTTTCACCGCGGGCCTGCACAATGGTTCTCTGGGGCGTTACGGCGCCGTGTTCCTTGTGTTCACGCTTGCTCTCTCGCTCTATGCTTACTTCACAGGTATCCCCGCAGAGCACTCTCGCCCGCTGGCTGAAATTCAGCCGATCGCCATCGTGGGCTGGGTCTGTATGATTGTTTCAGCATTCTGCGTCGTCGTATTCCACCGCAACCGTCTTCTTGCTTTGGTGATTATCGGCGTATCGGGCCTTATGGTCTCTCTGTTGTTCAACTATTTCTCGGCACCCGACCTTGCACTCACACAGATTTCGGTTGAGGTGGTGACGATCATCCTTCTGCTCCTTGCATTGAACTTCATGCCCAAGGAGACCCCCGTCGAAAGTTCAGGCGGCCGCAGAACGCGCGACATCACCATTGCTTCGGTTGCGGGCTTGGCCGTTGGTGGCTTGATCTATGCAATCCTGCGCAGCGATTTCGCACAACCTTCGATCTCGGAATTCCACCTTGCCAACTCCTACAAAGGGGGTGGCGGTACCAACGTTGTAAACGTCATTCTCGTTGACTTCCGTGGATTTGATACCTTTGGCGAGATCATCGTTTTGGGCATTGCCGCAGTTGTGATCTACGCGCTGACAGAGGCGGTACTTGCGACGAACGTGCGGGCCAAGCTGCTTAATCGCGAACCAAGTGTACCGCGCTCTGGCGACACGCACCCACTTATGATGGTCGTCGCAACCCGTGTGGTAATGCCAATTGCTCTGATGGTCGGCGCTTACATCTTCTTCCGCGGGCACAACCTTCCGGGTGGTGGATTTATCGCTGGCCTCGTCGTGGCGATTGCTTACGTCATGCAATACATGGCCTCGGGTTTCTCGTGGGCCGCGGCGCGTCAGACATTCCCGTACCACGGCGTGATTGGCTGCGGTGTACTTATCGCGGCGGTTACCGGCATGGGCGCGTGGCTCAATGGCTTGCCGTTCCTGACAAGCGCCTATGGTTATATCGACCTGCCGGGCCTTGAAGAATTTGAATGGGCAACCGCCATGTTCTTTGATCTGGGCGTATTCCTTGCAGTGTTCGGCGCAATCATGCTTGCCCTCGAAAGCTTCGCACGCTTCGCATGGCAGCCTGACATCGAGCAAGAGCACCCAATGGACATTAACCCCCTGCGGGACGACCCGCGTTACCAAGAGGAGGCATAAGCATGGAACTTCTTGTTGCAAGCGCAGTTGCTTTTCTGACTGCATGTGGCGTTTTTCTTGTGCTACGCCAACGGACATTCCCCGTGATCCTCGGGCTGTCGTTGCTGTCTTATGCTGTGAACATCTTTCTGTTTTCGACAGGGCGCCTCGTTCAGAACATGCCGCCGATCCTCGATAAATACAGCGATGCATCCTACACCGATCCGCTACCGCAGGCGCTGGTACTGACCGCGATTGTGATCTCTTTCGGGATGACGGCGCTGGTGGTGATGATCGCCCTCGGAGCGTATCTGTCCTCGGATACTGACAAAATCGACATTAACGACTCCCCAGAGGAGGGAAATCAAGCGTGAGCAACCTTATTATTGCGCCCATCGTCCTGCCTGCGATCCTTGCGCCATTCTTCCTCATGGTTATCCGCCACCACCCCGACCTTCAGCGGATCTTCTCTGTTGCGGGTACGGTTGCCCTCGTTGCGATTGCGCTTGTCCTGACTGGTCAAGCATCTAGTGGCGAGGTTCAGGTCTATGAACTCGGTGACTGGCCCGCACCATTTGGCATTGTGCTCGTTCTGGACCGTCTTTCGGCCCTCATGGTGCTGCTTACCTCGGTCCTCGCACTGGCGGTGCTGCTCTATGTTATCGGCTCTGGCTGGGACGAACGCGGACGCCATTTTCACCCGCTATTTCAGTTTCAACTCATGGGGGTTGCGGGTGCGTTCCTAACGGGTGATGCGTTTAACCTCTTCGTATTCTTCGAAGTGCTCCTGATCGCGTCCTATGGCCTGATGATCCACGGCGGCGGCGCGGTCCGCCTGCGCGCGGGTGTTCAGTATGTTGTTTATAACCTGCTTGGCTCAACATTGTTCCTGTTCGCGCTCGGTACGCTCTATGCGGTGACGGGCACGCTAAATATGGCAGACCTCGCTGTACGCGTTGCGGAACTCCCTGCACAAGAAACGGCGCTAATCCGCGTTGGCGCAGTCCTGTTGCTACTGGTGTTCTCCATCAAGGCGGCAGTACTTCCGCTGCACTTCTGGCTTCCCGGCAGCTATGCGAACGCCCCCGCACCTGTGGCCGCGCTCTTTGCTATCATGACCAAGGTGGGTGCCTACTCAATCCTGCGTATGTATACGCTTGTCTTTGCACCTGACCTTGAAATCAGCGCGGGCCTTGTAGCGGACTGGTTGCTTCCTGCGGCTCTATTGACGCTGGCGGTTGGTATGATCGGCGTTCTTGGTGCACGCGATATCGCGCGACTGTCGGCCTATGCGGCGATTGGTTCGATGGGGACGTTGCTTGTGGCGATCTCGCTCTTTACCGAGCAAGCGGCAGGTGCAGCGATTTTCTATATCGTGCACTCGACCCTTGCGACCGCACTCTTGTTCCTCGTCGCGGATCTTGTGATTGAACGTCGCGGACCGGCAATCCAACCTGCCCCGCCGATGGTGCAAAACGGCCTTATCTCCGCGCTGTTCTTTGGCGCGGCTATAGCCATGGCAGGGATGCCGCCACTTTCTGGGTTCCTTGGAAAATTGATGATCCTTCAGGCCTCAATTGGCGTGGATAACCAAGCGTTCATCTGGGGCGTGATCCTTGTGTTCTCGCTTATTGCAATTATCGGGTTCGCGCGTGCAGGTAGCATGATCTTCTGGAAAACAACGGTTACGGAACCTGAGGCTGTGGAACCAGAGCAAGCTGCGCAAACATATCCACGCTTGCCGTTCGTTGCGGTATTTGGGCTGTTGTTCGGACTGATCGCGCTTACAATATTCGCGGAATCCGCAATGGAATATGCGAACGCCACTGCGCAACAACTTTTTGATCCATCTGGATACATCAGCGCCGTACTCGGGGGGGACGCGAAATGAAACTCATGAAAACCATATTCCCGCACCCTCTCTTGACGGTACTGCTCACTGTGGTTTGGCTCCTGTTGGTGAACGGTTTCTCGACCAATTCGCTCTTGTTTGGTGCGTTTCTTGGTATCCTAATTCCTTTCGTAACGCGCCCCTACTGGCCCAATGCCCCGCGCCTGAAGCACCCGTTCAAGATCATCGCGTACTTCTTCATTGTTTTCTGGGATATTATCGTCGCGAATGTGATCGTAGCTTGGCTCATCCTGTTTCGCCGCAACAGCGATCTTCATCCCGCGTGGGTTACCGTGCCGCTTGAGCTAAAAACGCCCGAGGCGATCACCGTGCTGGCGGGGACAATTACCCTGACGCCGGGCACTGTTTCTAGCGATATTTCAACCGAGGGGCACGCGATCCTTGTACATTGCCTGAATGCCCCCGACCCCGAGGCCGTGCGCGATGAAATCAAATCGCGTTACGAGCGCCGCCTGAAGGAGATTTTCGAATGATTGATCTTGCTATCAACTTTGCCGTCGGGTGCTTTGGTGCCGCGCTTCTGATGAACCTGTGGAAGATTCTCCGCGCCGAGGGCGTAACCGACCGTATCCTTGCGCTGGACACGATGGTTATCAACGTTATCGCGCTCATCATCTTGCATGGCATGCAGTACAAAACCGAAATGGTATTCGAAGCCGCGTTGATTATTTCGATGCTCGGGTTTGTTTCAACGGTTGCCTATACGCGCTTCATGCTGCGCGGCAACATCATCGAGTGAGGGAAATATGGAACTTGCAGCAGAAATCCTGATCGTATTTTTTCTCGTCGTCAGCGGCGTTTTCGGACTTGTCGGCTCCTTTGGACTCGTAAAACTCCCCGACCCGATGTCGCGCCTTCATGCTCCGACCAAAGCGACAACGCTGGGTGTTGGCGGGGTGCTCCTTGCCTCGATCGTACATTCAGTTGCGGTTGAGGGGCATCTGTCCCTGCATGAGTTGATGATCACGCTGTTCTTGCTTTTGACAGCTCCGATCACGGCGAACTTCATCGCCAAGGCGCACATCCACCGTCACGAGAAGCCATCCGATTTGCCTGATCCTGAGGGGGATCGTGGCTGGGCTTCGGTTCAAACTGACGAAAAAGAAATTGCGCCCAAGCCATAGACCGGACGCAATTCCTGAAAACAAATCTGCTGGCGGGGACTACCCCGTCAGCTTATCCCTAAGTCGATAATACGCCATTCCCACGGCAATCATCAGACTTCCCATGCTGCGCCCGACCGGCAAGTTCCAGTGGCGCACATTTTCAAACACCGCGAATTCTGAGTCCCCACTCGCCACTTCCTGCGCGGTGAGTTCCGCAAGGATATGGCTCAGCGCAATCCCGTGTCCGGAATAGCCCTGAACATAGAATACGTTGTCGTTTAGGCGCCCTACCTGTGGAATTCGGTTCAGGATGATGCCATCCATCCCCGCCCAGCTATAGTCGATCCCGACCCCTTTGAGACGTGGGAAAGTATGCTCCAGAGCAGGCCGCAGTTCGGCGGCGATATCTTGGCTGTCTCGCCCCGAATAGTTGGTGCCACCACCAAACATAAGCCGATTATCCGCCGTAAGACGATAGTAGTCCAAAACAAACCGACCATCGTAAACGGCAAGGTTTTGCGGGTTGATCGCGGCCGCAACATCCGCGCCAAGCGGCTCTGTTGCCATATTCGCCAAGGACGCAGGAAAGAGCTTACCTTTAAGATCTTTCTGCTCAAGCAGGTGATAGGCATTCCCCGCCATAACGACTTTGTCGGCGGTTATTGTGCCGCCCTCGGTGACAACCTTGGGGCGCGGCCCGTGAACGATGTTCAGGACGCGCGTATTCTCATAGATTTGCGCGCCGAGCGATTGGGCGGCAAGCGCCTCACCGACACAGAGATCAAGCGAATGCACGTGCATATTGTAACGGTTCAACAAACCGCCGATATAAATCTCGGTCTCGAGGTAGTCGCCGATACGCTCTTCGGGGATCATCTCCACATACTCGGCCATTCCGCCCTCGCATCCGCGCTCATAAATCCCTTGTAGCTCGCTTAGGTGCCCCTTGGTGAGTGCCGTTTGAAGGTGCCCGTGGCGCAGATCACACTCGATACCGTATTTCTGGACACGGTTCTTGATGATATCGTGACCACGCCAACGCAACTTCCAAACAAAATCATCCGCGCCATCGCCCAATGTCCGACGGAACTCCCGCTCCATCGCAACATCACCAGAAAGCGATCCGGTTATCTGCCCGCCATTGCGCCCTGTGGCACCCCAACCGATACGGTTCGCCTCACAAAGAGCGACCCGCAGGCCGCGCTCCGCAAGTTCCAGCGCCGTAGCGACACCCGTGAAGCCTCCGCCGATGATGGCGACATCAACGTCAACGTCAGACGCAAGCGAGGCGAACCCATCGGTGTGACGGGCAGTCGCGGCATAGTAACTCGAAGTATGCTCTGCGCCTGCCATTACTGAACTTCACCAAAGCACATGTACTTCAGCTCGAGGAAATCCTCGGCACCATACTTAGAGCCTTCACGACCAAGGCCAGACTGCTTCACTCCACCAAATGGCGCAACTTCGGTCGAGATCAGGCCCGTATTGATACCGACAATCCCAGTTTCCAGAGCCTCAGCCACGCGCCAGATGCGGTTCACATCCTGAGCATAGAAGTACCCAGCCAAGCCGAATTCAGTGTCGTTGGCCATTTCGATCACTTGTTCTTCTGTCTCAAAACGGAAAAGCGGCGCAAGCGGGCCGAAAGTTTCCTCGCGGGTCACCGCCATCTCTGACGTCACATCCGTCAGGATCGTTGGCTCAAAGAACGTTCCGCCCAACTCATGCGGCTTACCACCAAGCGCAACTTTCGCACCTTTGGATGTCGCGTCCTCGATATGCTCTTGGACTTTCAGAACTGCGGCTTCACTAATCAGCGGGCCAGTGGTTACGCCGTCATTAGTCCCATCCCCGATCTTGAGATCAGACATTGCCGCCGCGAGCTTCTTGGCGAACGCATCATAGACGCCTGCCTGAACATAGATGCGGTTGGCGCAAACGCATGTTTGGCCGTTGTTGCGGAATTTCGAGATCATCGCCCCTGCAACCGCCGCGTCGAGATCGGCGTCGTCAAACACGATGAATGGCGCGTTACCGCCAAGCTCAAGGCTCATCTTCTTAATGGTATCCGCGCATTGTTCCATGAGGATTTTGCCAACGCGTGTTGAGCCAGTGAAGGTAATCTTGGCAACCTTGGGGTTTGCACAAAGCTCCTTGCCCGTTGCGGCAGCATCGCTAGATGGAACAATGTTCAACACGCCAGCAGGAACCCCTGCGCGCTCTGCGAGAACACCCATCGCCATTGCGGAAAGCGGGGTAAGCTCGGCTGGGCGCGCCACGAAGGAACACCCAACAGCCAGCGCTGGCGCCACTTTGCGCGCGATCATGGCGTTGGGGAAGTTCCAAGGCGTAATCGAGCCGACAACACCGACGGGTTGCTTCGTAACGAGGATACGCTTGTCACGTTGGTGGCCGGGAATGACGTCACCGTAAATACGCTTGGCCTCTTCGCCAAACCACTCGATGAACGAAGCGCCGTAGAGGATTTCGCCTTTGGCTTCGGCAAGGGGCTTACCCATTTCGGCAGTCAGAATTGCCGCCAGATCGTCGGCGTTCTCCACCATGAGGTCGAACCACTTGCGTAGAACCGCAGCGCGTTCCTTGCCTGTCCACTTGGCCCATTCTTTCTGAGCGGTATAGGCACTATCGATTGCGGCACTCACTGTCTCTACGGGAACATCAACAACCTGTGCGATTTCCTCGCCAGTTGCAGGGTTGATGACCGCGAAGGTCTTGCCAGTTTCGATCCACTCGCCATTCACAAGCGCGCGGGTTTCCAGCAGGCTGGGATCATTAAGAGTAAGGGTCATCAAGCGTCTCCTTTTGCAGCGGCGATGGAGTCCTCAAGGATATCAAGCGCCTCTTGGAATACGTCATCCTGAATTGTGATCGGTGCTAGGAAACGCACAACATTTCCGTACACACCACAAGTCAATAGGATCAGATTCCGTTTGAGCGCCTCAAGCCGAACGCGATTTGTGAAATCCGCATCCGGAGTAGCACCATCAGCCGTGTTAAATTCTGCCGCGATCATAAAGCCCGCGCCACGGACATCAACGATCTGTGGTGTTGTTTCACGAATTTTCGAGAGGCGATCCTTTAGACGAGCGCCAAGCTCGTTCGCACGTGCACAGAGGTTTTCTTCCTCGATCACGTCCAAAACAGCGTGTGCCGCAGCAATGCCCAAAGGATTCCCGCCATATGTGCCGCCGAGCCCACCAGGGTTCGCAGAATCCATGATCTCGGCACGCCCAGTAACCGCCGCGAGGGGCAACCCACCCGCCAGGCCTTTGGCCATTGTAGTGATGTCAGCAGCGACGCCATAGCCTTCCATCGCAAAGTGGTGCCCCGTGCGCGCAAATCCTGTTTGCACTTCGTCCGCGATCATCACGATGCCATGCTCGTCACATAGTTTTCTAACCGCGGTCATCAATTCCTGCGGAGCGGCGTAAAAGCCCCCCTCGCCCTGAACAGGCTCAAGAATGATCGCAGCTACGCGCGCAGGGTCCAAATCAGCTTTGAAGAGTTTGGCGATTGCCGCCAGTGAATCTTCGGTTGAGATGCCATGTACATCCGTTGGGAAAGGAACGTGATACACATCAGGCATCATCGCGCCAAAGCCCTTCTTGTATGGCTCCACCTTACCCGTAAGCGACATGCCCATGAACGTGCGCCCGTGGAAACCACCACCAAACGCAATCACCGCAGGGCGACCAGTATAGGCGCGTGCGACCTTGATCGCATTCTCGACAGCTTCAGCGCCTGTCGTGACGAATGTCGTGCGCTTTTCGAAATCACCGGGCACGAGTGTATTCAAGCGCTCGGCGAGGTGGATATAGTTTTCATACGGCAAGACCTGATGACAGGTGTGCGTAAAGCGGCCAAGCTGGTTCTGTACGGCTTCCATCACTTTCGGGTGACGGTGTCCTGTGTTCACCACGGCGATGCCTGCGGCGAAATCAATGTAACGGGTGCCTTCAACGTCCCAGACCTCGGCGTTCAGCGCCTTATCTGCGTATACTTGCGTGACCATTCCCACGCCACGGGCAATAGCCTTGTTGCGACGATCAGCGATTGCTGCGTTGTTCATGTCGTCCTCCCTCAATGTTGTGGTTCAGGTGCGCTCTGCTTTGAAAAATTTTTCGATTTGATCGGCAAAAGCGAGAGATGTCAGCCCTTCGCTATCTTTTGCCATTGCTTCCTGCCTGATTTCTTCGGGCAAGTTTTTGCCCCGCGTGGCCAAGAGGTCCGCGAAAAACTCCGCTGTGAACTCCGGATGTGGCTGTACGGTCAACGCTTTGTTGCCATAGGCCAAAAACGCGTTCTCACAGAAATCGGAGCTTCCGATAACTTCGGCATCTGCTGGGCGCTCAACCACTTGGTCCTGATGCCATGCGATGATGTTCTGCTCTCCGAATACTTCGGATTGATATTTCTGTGGCCCAACGGACCAACCGCCATCAAACTTCTCGATCTTGCCACCGAGCGCCTGCGCAAGGATTTGATGACCAAAGCAGATACCGACGATCGGCACGCCTTTGGCATATGTTGCGCGCAGGAAATCTTCGAGAGGCGGAATCCAGTCGTGATCCTCATAGACCCCGAACCGCGACCCCGTGATTAACCACCCTTCTGCGTCCGACGGATCGCTGGGAAACACGCCGTCCAGCACAGGATAATTCTTGAATTCAAACCCGCGTTCTTTGAGCAACTCCACAAAGAAACCGTCATAATCGCCGTATGTTCCCTGAATCTCTTCGGGCGAGCGGCCGGTTTGCAGTATTCCGATTTTCATTCTTAAACCTTTCCAACGGGAGCCTGTTTCGCTCCGAGTTGCGCCGCGAGAACACATAGCCAATCATGCGCCACATGCGCGGCGGCAAGGGCCGTTATTTCGGCGTGATCAAATGGGGGCGAAACCTCGACGACATCCATGCCGATCAGGTTCAGCGGAGCAAGTCCACGCACGAACTCAAGCGCCTGCCACGACGCCAAACCGCCGGGAACTGGCGTGCCTGTCCCCGGAGCGAACGCAGGGTCCATACCGTCCACATCAAAGCTCAGATACACAGGGGCGTCCCCTGCCCGCTCGGTCGCCACTTTTAGCGCGGCATCGATACCGTTGCGGTGAATCCAAGGACTCGTGAGAATTTCAAAGCCGTGATCGCTGTTGTTGTACGTACGTAGCCCGACCTGCGTCGAACGACTTACGTCAATGATCCCGTCGCGCGCAGCGCGCGCGAACATGGTGCCGTGATCCATGCGGGTGCCGTCGTCTTCCCATGTGTCGCAATGCGCGTCGAACTGTAGCAACGCTATGGGGCCATGGCGCTCGGCGTGGGCCTTGAGCAGCGGATAGGTGATCGAGTGATCGCCCCCGATTGTCAAAAGCCGCGCGCCAGTAGCGATAATCGCGCGCGCTTGCTCCTCGATTGCCGGTGCGATGGTTTGCGGGTGATGCGGATCAAGAAACACATCCCCAAAATCCACCACCGACAACGCTTGGAATGGGTCGAACCCCCAAGGGAACGCGTCCAACTCTGCAAGCTGAACAGACGCTGCCCGTACAGCTTGTGGTCCAAGCCGACACCCCGGACGGAATGTAACCGCGTTGTCATAGGGAACCCCCATGACGGCCACGTCAACGCCATCCAGATCGCGCGAGTATTTCCGACGAAGGAAGCTCAGCGCCCCGCCATACGTCATCTCATGCCAGCGCCCCTTCGGGTCCGCTTTTCTAAAAGCCTGATCTCCGTTTTGTGTCATGGTCTTACAATCCGAAGCGGTCTTTGAAGCCATAGTACCAAGAGCCGATCACCGAATACGGCACACGGAACATGCGCCCTCCGGGGAACGGTATCCATGGCACATTCGCAAATACATCAAGACGTGTGCGATCACCGTCGATTGCCTCAGAGAGGATGCGCCCGAAGGTATGCGAGCCAGTAACGCCGTGCCCCGAGTAGCCATGCGCAAAGTAGGTATTGTCGTTCAAACGGCCCATTTGCGGAACACGACTAAACGAAAGTGCAAAGTTACCGCTCCATGCGTAATCAATCTTCTTGTCGCGCAGCTCAGGGAACACTTTATCCATGTTCTTACGCAGTTTTGCTTCGATATCCTTGGGATCGGCGCCGCCATAAACAGTGCCGCCGCCGAACAACATGCGTTTATCCGCGGAGAGGCGGTAGTAGTCGAGAATATAGCGAATATCCTCAACGCAGGCATCCGTCGGCATCAGGCGCGCCGCCAGTTCATCGCTAAGTGGTTCTGTCGCCATAACCTGTGTGGAAACTGGCATAACGCGATGCGTAAGTGTCGGAACGACATGCCCAAGGTATGCGTTCCCGCAGAGCACAAGCGTTTTACACGTGACCGAGCCTTGATCTGTTGTAATGACAGGCTTTTTCGCTTCGTAGTTCACATTGCGAACCATCGACATCTCAAAGATTGTCCCGCCATTTTTCTCGAATGCGTCGGCCTCGCCCAAAGCAAGGTTTAGCGGGTGCATATGGCCGCCCGCGTGGTCAATCATACCCCCAGCATAAACGTCCGAACCCACATAATCGCCGATGCGATCAGGGCCGATCATCTCTTGGGTTTTGATGCCATAGCCGCGCCACAACTCAAGCCGCTCTTCGAGTTCACGCATATGCGCGGCGGTATATGCCGTAAAGATGTTGGTTGGCTTAAGATCACACTGGATGTCGTATGTCTTGACGCGCTCACGAATGATGTCGCCACCTTCCATCACCAATCCTGCGACGAAGTTTGCAGTATCTTTGCCGTAACGCCGGTCGATCGTCTGAAGGGAAGCGTTCAACCCGTTAACGATCTGTCCACCATTACGCCCAGATGCACCCCAGCCGATGCGCGCACCTTCAACGATGGCAACATTATAGCCCTTCTCAGCGAGGTGCAGAGCAGTCGAAAGCCCCGAGTAGCCAGCACCAACAACGCAAATATCAAACTCCTGATCGCCAACAAGCGCAGGACGCAAAGTGCGCTCATTCGCGGAGGCGGCGTAATAGCTGGTGGTATGGGCGCCATCGCCCGCGTAGTTCTTTTGTGTAACGGCCATTACACGACCTCCAAATAAGTCTGGTATTCAAATTCCGTCACGGTCTCGAGGAACCGCTGCATCTCTTGGCGCTTGGCTTGAACGATCAACTGCAAAAGCATGGGGTCGAAGATTTTCTTCATAACCTCGCCCTCTTCGAACGCATTAATCGCGAGCGACCAATCCGATGGAATGTCAGGCAAATCCGAGTTGTAAGCGTTCCCAACGAGCGGCGCGGGTGGCTTCAAATTGGCTTCAATCCCCTCTAGTGCCGCACCCAAGATTGCGGTCAGCACTAGATAAGGGTTCGCATCGGCACCAGACACGCGATGCTCAATACGGCGCGCTTTGTTGCTTCCACCTGGAATGCGGATCGCAGCCGTGCGGTTCTCATACCCCCACGCCACCAAGGTCGGAGCATGTGTTTCCGGACGCAGGCGACGATAGCTGTTCAAATGCGGCGCAAAAAGGAGCGTGCTCTCTGGCATTGCAGTTGTGAGGCCCGCAACGGCGGACAGCATAACATCAGAGCCCTCGTCGGTTCCGTCATCAAATACGTTCTCGCCCGCTTCGTTCAACAGAGAGAAGTGTACGTGCAATCCACTGCCCGCGGATTCGCCATGCGGCTTGGCCATAAACGTTGCTGAGCGTCCGTGCGCACGCGCGCACCCTTTTACGATGCGCTTGAACATAAGCGCGTCATCCGCGGCGCGAACAGGATCATCCGTATGGAGAAGGTTAATCTCGAACTGACCTACACCAGTTTCGGAAATTGCGGCATCCGCACGAATTCCGCAAACTTCGCAAGCGGCATAGACGTCATCAAGGAACGGGCCCATCTCTTCGAGATCCTGAACCGACAGTACGTTCTCAGCAGCGAATTTCGGCACGGCGACACCTTCGGTCAACGAGTCCGCGTCTTCTGAGATATCCGCCAGATAGAACTCCAGCTCGGTCGCAACAACTGGACGCAGGCCTTTCTCGGCATAGCGCGCGACAACCGCCGAAAGCGCGTTGCGCGGGTCGCCCGCGTGCGGCTCGCCTGACTCTTCGTATAGGCAGAGCGGCAAAAACCCCGACCCCTCGCCCAACCAAGGCGACGGAACGATCTCGTCGCGCAGCGGACGGCAAACACCATCGCCATCGCCCGACTCAAACACCAGCTCGCTACCTTCGATATCGCGACCCCAGATATCCACTGTCGAAGCAGAAAGAGGCATCCGCAAGGAACCGGAAAAGACCTTATCAATCTGCGAAAAAGGGAGACGCTTGCCGCGATACGATCCGTTGATGTCGCATATCGCAACCATTACCGAATTAAAACGCGCCTCTGACTCGACACTCATGGGGATTCTCCTCAGCTATCAAAGCTGTCAAAATGTGATATCGTTTTGTAACTTGTGATAGCGTTATTGACAAGTGTCAATCGCTCGCTTAAGAAAAATGCATGCAACAGACACCAGACATCTGATGAGTTATTCCATCCCCGAAATAGACAATGAGGGCGACCTGACGAGTCAGGAATACGTCTATGCGCGCCTTCGCAGCGCAATCATGATGGGCGCGATCCCGACAGGTGCGTCACTCACGATGCGCGGCCTTGCCGAACAGCTTGATTTCAGTCCGACCCCGATCCGCGAAGCTCTGCGTCGGCTGAATTCCGAGTCCGCAATCGTGGCACAAGACAACCGGAGAATGCTTATCCCTCCGATGACAGAGGGGCGCTTTGAGGATCTGGTTGCCACGCGTATCACACTGGAATGCCACGCCGCCGCGCGCGCGCTTCCTTATGTATCGGGCGTTCTTATCGACGAGATGCGCGCAATCGACACCGCGATGGACGAGGCCCTCGCCTCACATAACTACGACACCCTCACGGCGCTCAACCATGATTTTCACCATCGCTTGTACTGTGCGAATCCAGATCAAATCTCGATGCCGCTCGTGGAAAGCATCTGGCTCCAACTTGGACCATTTCAACGCGAAGTCATCTCGGAACTTGGGTCATTTTATCAAATTGACCGCCACAAAGAAATTCTGACAGCTCTCGACAACCGCGACGAGGACGCCCTCGTTGCCGCCATCCGCAAAGATATCGAGGACGGTGTCGCAGCCGCAGGTCGCGATGCAATCCAAGCGCGCGAAAACTAATCAGCGCCAGGCGTGATCGCCAGCGCAACCAACTAAGAGGCAACAATGAACAAACCAACGACTATGGATTGGCACGCCGCGGCCAAATCCCTTAAAATCCGCGCTCACGGCATTATCGGTGGCGCAGCCACGCTTGCAAAATCTGGCAAGACTTTCGCCTCGCATAGTCCGATTGACGGCGCGCATTTGGCGGATGTTCCGCTTATGGCGCAAGAGGACGTGGATGCCGCAGTCATCAGCGCGCGCACAGCATTTGATGATGGACGTTGGTCGCACCAACCGCCATCCGCACGCAAGGCAGTCCTCCAACGTTTGGGCGACCTGATCCGCGAAAACCGTGACGAGCTGGCATTGCTGGAAACGCTGGACATGGGCAAGCCGATTTCGGACAGCTTATCCGTGGATGTGCGGGCCGTTGCGAACTGCTTTAGCTATTACGGCGAAGCGCTGGACAAAGTTTATGACGAAGTTGCCCCAACAGGCAAAGATTACCTCGCAATGGTTACCAAAGAGCCTCTCGGTGTTGTCGCCGCAGTTGTTCCGTGGAACTTCCCGATGTTGATGGCAACATGGAAAGTCGCGCCTGCGCTCGCGATGGGGAACTCGGTTATTCTTAAACCTGCCGAGCAGTCCTCGCTTACGGCTATCCGCCTTGCGGAACTCGCTCTCGAAGCGGGCGTGCCAGAAGGTGTGTTCAATGTCGTAACTGGCCTTGGCCCTGATGTTGGGCGCGCGCTTGGCCTTCACATGGATATCGACGGGCTGTTCTTTACGGGCTCAACGCAGGTTGGCAAATTCTTCATGGAATATGCCGCGCAATCGAACCTCAAGAAAATCGGCCTCGAACTCGGCGGCAAAAGCCCGAACATCATCCTCAAGAGCTATCGCGACACTGCGCATGCAGCGCGCACATCGGCAAATTCGGCATGGTTCAATCAGGGCGAAATGTGTACCTGCCCGAGCCGTCTGATCGTTGAGGAATCCGTTCACGACGAGGTTGTCGAGACCCTGAAAGAAGTCGCCAAAGACTACGCTCCAAACGATCCGCTCGATCCCGCCACATCCATGGGTGCCCTCGTCGATGCCCGCCACGCCGAACGCGTGCTTGGATTTGTTGACGCCGCCCGCGCGGATGGCGCGGATGTCGCCATCGGCGGCAAAAAGGCGCGCGAAGAAACAGGCGGAAGCTATGTCGAGCCTACGATCTTTGACAATGTGCGCAACGATATGCGCGTCGCTCAAGAAGAGATCTTTGGCCCAATGGTTTCCGTTATCCCCGTCAAGGACCAAGACGAAGCGATCAAAGTTGCAAACGACAGCCCATACGGCCTTGCGTCGGCGGTGTGGACGGATGATCTCTCGACTGCTCACAAAATGTCAGCGCAGCTTCGGGCGGGTATGGTCTATGTGAACTGCTACGATGCCGATGACATGACAACGCCATTTGGCGGCTACAAGCAGTCGGGCATTGGTCGCGACAAGTCGCTTCATGCGCTTGATAAATACGTTGAGCTAAAGGCGACGTGGATTAAGCTATAACGAATAAGGGCCGCGAAACTTGAATTTCGCGGCCCTTCTATTTTCAGAGTTTGTCTCGCAGAGAATACCAGAGCATCGCCAGAACCAAGAGTGGATGCTGCATCATCTTTCCACCCGGGAAACGCGGCGTCGGGATGTTGGCCATCGCATCGAAGCGTTCGGACTGTCCCGCGATTGCCTCTGCTGCGATCTGCCCCGAGAGCGTCCCGAGCGCAACGCCAGACCCCGAGAACCCCGACATAGATAGGATATTCCCTGCATAGCGTTCGTAGTGCGGCAAACGGTTCATGGTAATACCAAGTGTGCCGCCCCATGCGTGATCAATTTTCACATTTGCAAGCTGGGGGAAAATCTCGGCCAAGGGTTTACGCACCTGTGCCGCAATATCCTTGGGGAAGCGATAACCGTAACTTTCGGTTCCACCAAACAGCAAGCGATTGTCGTCGCTGAACCTGAAATAGTTCACAACGAACTTGGAGTCCGCAACGGCAATATTGCCCTTTATGATCTGCTTTTGCTGCTCGGGCGTCATAGGTTCGGTCGCAACGATATAATTGTTGATCGGCATCACCCGACGCGAAACGTCATTATGCAGATCGCCAATGTATCCATTGCAGGCGAGTACAAGCTGATCCGCTTTGATCGTTGCTTGATCTGTGTGAACGCGCACCTTGGCGCCCTGATCGACCTTTTGGACGCGGCTTAACTCATGGACATTCGCGCCCGCAGCCACGGCCATACGCGCCAGCCCAAGAGCCAATTGAAGCGGATCAATATGGCCCGAGCGGGTGTCCAACGTACCGCCGAAATACGCGTCTGACTTAACGATTTCGCGGATTTCTTCCTGTGGGAGGAAACGGACATGCGGATAATCATATTCCGCATTCAGTTTCTCAGCATAGGAGCGGCTGTGCGACACATAACGCGCACGATGATCCGCGTGAACGATCCCCGGATGGAAATCAGCGTGCACCATATCAGAGGCCGCAAGATCACGAACCAATTCAACGGCTTGCGTACCAATCGTCCAGAGTTCCTTGGCGCGCTCCACGCCGAATTTGGACTCTAGCTCATCTTGGTCAAGGCGCTGACCCTGCCCGACCTGCCCACCGTTACGACCGGAGGCGCCGAACCCGACACGCTGTGCCTCAACAAGCCTCACGTCATATCCGCGCTGTGCAAGATGAAGCGCCGTCGATAGCCCCGTAAAGCCACCGCCGATAACACAGACATCGCAAGAGATTTCACCGGCTGCCGCGGGGAACGCCGAGAGGTGCTCCGCCGCATTGGCATAGTAAGATGGCGGGTATTTACCCGCCACATCATTCGCAGTCAGAAGATCCATCAAACGTTCAACAACAGATGTTGCCGCTCCCATGGGGAAATTTCACGCTGATATTCTTCGTTCTCGGCACGTTTGATATCGAGATAGAGCTGGCAGAATTCCTTGCCCAGAATATCCCAAATCTCGGGTGCGTCTTCGAACAGGTCGAGCGCTGCGTTCAAGCTTGGTGGCAAGCGGTCTTCTGTATCCCACACCTCGTTACGAGCTTCGGCGCGTGGTTCGATCTTGTTCTTCATCCCCAAGAGCCCGCAAGCTAAGGATGCCGCAATCGCGAGATAAGGGTTACAGTCCATCCCGATCACACGGTTCTCGACGCGGCGCGCAGAAGGCGGAGAATGCGGAACCCGCAGACCCGTTGTGCGGTTGTCAGCGGCCCACTCCACGTTGGCAGGTGCGCTTTGACCATCTACAGTGATGCGACGATACGAGTTGATATAGGGGGCCAGCAAAGGCACCGCCTGCATCAGGTATTTCTGCGAGCCACCCAAGAAGTGATAGAACTTATCCGACGGCGAACCATCCTTGTTCGAGAAGATGTTCTGACCTGTCTTTTTGTCGACAATCGACTGGTGAAGGTGCATTGCACTTCCTGGCTCGTCGCGGATCGGCTTGGCCATAAAGGTTGCGAACACACCGTTTTTGAGCGCGGCTTCACGGATTGTGCGCTTGAAGTAGAACACCTGATCCGCGAGTTGAAGCGGGTTGCCGTGCTGTAGGTTGATTTCAATCTGACCAGCACCGCCCTCTTGGATCACGGTATCAATCTGAAGGCCTTGCTCCTCGGCGTAGTCATAGATCGTGTCGATGACGGGGCCGTATTCGTCCACAGCCGACATCGAGAACACCTGACGCCCCACACTCTTGCGGCCTGTCCGTCCGATTGGAGGCTCGATGGGTTCGTTTGGATCTACGTTCGGTTTAGCCAGATAAAACTCAAGCTCTGGCGCCACGACGGGACTTAATCCAAGCTCATCATACTTGGCCAAGATGTTCCGCAACACGTTACGCGGCGCAATCTCGAGGTCCTCGCCCGCACGCGTTTTCATGTCACAGATAACCTGCAAGGTCGGCTCTCCTGCCCAAGGCGCAGCAGAAGCCGTAGACATATCCGGCACAAGCAGGATGTCGCGCTCAAGCCATTGGTTCTCGATTTCCATATCGACGTATTCGCCAGAGATCGTCTGGTAGAAGAGAGAAATCGGAAGATAGAGTGTTTCTTCGGGCGTGAATTTATTCGCCGGCATTGCTTTACCGCGCGACGTCCCCACGAGATCTGGAATGATGCATTCGACCTCATCTAAGGTCTGGTCATCCAGATAATCCAAGAATGCACTCGGCAGCGCATCCACCCACGATTCGGGTTTCTTAGTTTTTTTTCGTTTTGCCACGTGATGCTTCCTTATGAGATCATTTGATCATATTTTTAGTTTAGTGCGGCGGTTGCCAAAGACAAGCTCTGCTCCAAGTCGCCGCGCATGGCCAATGAGGCCGCTTCATGGTCTGAGTTTTCCAGAGCGTTTAGGAGCTCGGAGTGTTTATCTGGTAGATTCGCCGTACCGTACCGCCCACAGTTAACACGTAGGCTCGGCCCCACTTGCACCCAAAGTGCCAATGCGACTCGGAAGAGCACCGGGGCTTTCGCCAGTGCGTAGATCTGAAAGTGAAAGCGGTTATTCCGCTCTAGATATGTCTCGACGTCACCTGAGTTGATTGCCGTATCGATTTCATGATCGATTTCGCGCAAGTTAGCAATATGCCTTTTATTTATGCGTTTTATCGCCCTACTCGTAAGCTCCGGCTCAACTTTTAGACGCAAAAAATAAATGTCTCGCAAATTCTGAGCATCAAGTTCCGGCACAACAACACGACGATTCCCCAGTGTTCCAAGGGCATTTTCGGCGGTTAGACGTCGAATTGCTTCGCGCACCGGCGTCATGCCAACGCCCAGATGCTCAGAGAGGCCCATGATCGTAAGCGGCTGTCCGGGCGCGAAACGCCCAAGCAAAATCATATCGCGCAAACGCTCGTAAACGGCCTGATGCTCTGGGATTTTTCTCGTTTCGGTCATTATTTTTTCTACCAGCAACTTCGGTCTCGTTTCACATTTTTTACGAAATTTGTTGCAATTGTCAAACTTTTGATCAAATTATTCAGAACATACTTGGAGGTTGAAATGAAAATAATACCCATCACGGTCGCGATGAGCATCGCTGCGACAGCGGCCAGCGCCCAAGAAGTTCGCGTCTATAACTGGTCTGATTATATCGACGAAGAACTGCTAAGCGCGTTCGAACAAGAAACGGGCATCAAGCTCATCTACGACGTGTTCGACAGCAACGAAGTGCTCGAGACAAAAATGCTGACTGGCGACTCTGGCTATGACGTTGTTGTGCCGACCGCTGACTTCCTTCAGCGTCAAGTTCAAGCGGGCGCGTTCCAGAAGTTGGACAAATCGAAACTCCCGAACATCTCGAACATGTGGGATATGGTCGAGGAGCGCACCGCGCAATACGACCCCGGAAACGAATACTCGATCAACTACATGTGGGGCAGCACCGGCCTCGGCATTAACGTTGACAAGGTAACAGAAGTTCTGGGCGATGATGCGCCATTGAGCAGCTTGGACCTCGTGCTTAAGCCAGAGAACATGGAAAAGCTCGCAAGCTGTGGTGTATACTTCCTTGATGCACCTACCGAGATCATCCCGATGACACTGAAGTTCCTCGGCGAAGATCCCGACAGCAATGATCCCGAGATCATTCAAAAGGCTGAGGACACACTTCTTGCGGTGCGTCCATACATCAAGAAGTTCCACAGCTCCGAATACATCAACGCACTGGCAAACGGCGACATCTGTGTTGCAGTTGGTTGGTCTGGTGACATCCTTCAAGCGCGTGATCGTGCAGACGAAGCGGACAACGGCGTAAACATCGCCTATAACGCATTCGCTGAAGGCTCACTCATGTGGTTCGACCAGATGGCGATCCCTGTAGACGCTCCTAACCCAGAAGGCGCGCACGCATTCTTGAACTTCATCATGGATGCCGAGAACATGGCTGCGGCCTCTAACTATGTTTACTATGCGAATGGTAACAAAGCGAGCCAGGAGTTTCTGCTTGAGGACGTGATTGGTGACACAGCGATTTACCCAGATGAGGAAACGCTGAACAACCTTTACACCAAATCGCCCTACCCGGCAAAAGTCCAACGCGTTGTGACGCGTCTTTGGACCAAGGTTAAATCTGGAACCTAATTTGCATCAAAACCCGCCCGAGCTTAACGGCTCGGGCGATTGCTTTGGAAAGACCACATGAACCAGAACACTACTTTTGCCCCTTGGGCAGATCCGAACGCCAAGCCGCTGATCACATTTGATAATGTAACCAAGCGCTATGGCACCTTCACCGCTATCGAGAAGATGAACCTGTCGATCTATCCAAGAGAGTTTTTTGCGCTCCTTGGGCCATCCGGATGCGGCAAGACCACCTTGATGCGTATGCTCGGAGGGTTTGAAGAGGTCAGCGAAGGCACCATCACAATCGACGGCCAGAACATGAAGGGCATCCCCGCAAACAAGCGCGCGGTGAATATGATGTTCCAATCCTACGCACTGTTTCCGCACCTCACCGTTGCGGATAACCTTGCATTTGGCCTGAAACGATCTGACATGCCCAAGTCCGAAATCGACGGCCGTGTCGAAGAAATGCTGCGCTTGGTACAGCTTCAAAAATTCGCGAAACGCAAACCGCATCAACTTTCTGGTGGTCAGCGTCAACGCGTCGCCCTTGCACGGGCCTTGGCCAAAGCGCCAAAACTGCTCCTTCTCGACGAGCCGCTCGGCGCTCTCGACAAGAAGCTCCGTCAGGAAACCCAGTTCGAACTGATGGACATTCAGGAAAAAACGGGCACGACATTCGTGATCGTGACCCATGACCAAGAAGAAGCCATGACAATGGCCAGCCGCATCGCCGTGATGGACCACGGTAACCTTATTCAGGTCGACACACCCGATCGCGTCTACGAAGCTCCAAACTCGGTGTATGTGGCCGACTTCATCGGTGACGTGAACATCATCGAAGGCACAGTCGCCCGCCTCGAAAACGATGAGGCCGAGCTAAGCTGGGCCGAAGGTCAGCCGAGCATCCGCGCACTTGCTGGGTCCGGAATCGACAAGGGTGCCTCGGCAGCTTTTGCAATCCGCCCCGAAAAGGTCGCCATTGCAACCGAAGATCCAACAGATCGCCATAACCGCGTTCAGGGCCACGTCGAGGATATCGCGTACCTCGGGAATATCTCGACCTATTACGTTCGTCTTGAGAACGGCACTCTCATCAAAGCGCAAACAGCCAACAACCGCCGCATCGCGCGCCGCAATATCACGTGGAAAGACAAGGTCTGGCTCTCGTGGACGGACACCGCCGGCATTGTGCTACAGCGTTAGGAGACGGCATGAAACTATCTCGCTTATTCCTGATTGGTGTACCTTTTGCGTGGCTCTTGGTGCTGTTCCTTATTCCGTTTGCGATTGTCTTCAAGATTTCGCTTTCGGATATTGCGCTTTCGATTCCACCCTACACGCCAACGCTGGATATTTCTGAAGGCTGGAACGGATTTGTTGCGTTCATCAAGGAGCTCGACTTTGAAAACTACTGGTTCCTGACGCAAGATGATCTTTACTGGAAAGCATATCTTTCTAGCCTGCAAATCGCTCTAATTTCCACGCTTCTGACGCTCATGGTCGGGTTTCCTATTGCCTATAGTATGGCCAAGGCTCCCGATGAATGGCGTCCGAGCTTGATGCTTCTGATCATTCTGCCGTTCTGGACAAGCTTTCTGATCCGCGTCTACGCGTGGATGGGCATTCTTTCGACCGAAGGGTTCCTGAACCAACTGCTGCTATGGACTGGCCTGATTTCCGAGCCATTGGAGATTTTGAACACGAACACAGCGGTCTATATCGGCATTGTCTATACGTATCTGCCGTTCATGGTTCTGCCGATCTACTCTGCACTTGAGAAGATGGACGGAACACTCCTCGAAGCGGCCGAGGACCTTGGCTGTACACGCACCTCGGCGTTCTGGGCCGTAACCGTTCCACTCTCCAAACCAGGTGTCGTCGCAGGCTGTTTCCTCGTTTTCATTCCAGCACTCGGAGAGTTTGTAATTCCGTCGCTCTTGGGTGGTTCGGAAACGCTGATGATCGGTAAGGTCCTCTGGGAAGAGTTCTTCTCGAACCGTGACTGGCCCGTTGCATCTGCGGTAGCAACGATCCTGCTCTTGCTTCTTATCGTTCCGATCGTGCTGTTCCAGCGCAACGAGCAAAAACAAAGGGAGGCCGGCCGATGAGACGCCTATCTGGTTTCAATATCGTCGCCCTCACTCTGGGGTTTGCGTTCCTGTACATTCCAATCCTGATCCTGATTATCTTTAGCTTCAACGAGTCAAAGCTGGTGACGGTATGGGCGGGGTTCTCGACCAAATGGTACGGGGAACTGTTCCAAAACCAAGCCTTTCTTGATGCGGCTTGGGTCACGGTTAAGGTTGGGTTGTTCTCGTCAACGATTGCGACGGTACTCGGGACGCTTGCCGCCTTTGTATTGGTGCGATCCGGTCGGTTCTATGGGCGTACGCTCTTTTCGGGGATGATCTATGCGCCACTCGTGATGCCAGAGGTAATCACTGGTCTGTCGCTCTTGCTGCTGTTCATCTCGATCGGAATGCCGCGCGGCGTGACGACGATCGTTCTGGCGCACGCGACGTTCTCGATGTGCTATGTATCGGTGGTGGTTTCGGCACGCATGGCGTCGTTTGACCGCTCGCTCGAAGAGGCCGCTTATGATCTGGGTTGTTCGGGTTGGGACGCATTCAAGAGCGTCACGCTTCCCATTATCGCCCCCGCGGTGATCTCGGGCTGGCTCTTGGCGTTCACGCTTTCGCTGGATGATCTGGTAATCGCGAGCTTTACTGCGGGGCCGTCATCGACCACCTTGCCGATCAAGATCTACTCGTCGGTGCGTTTGGGCGTCAGTCCTGAAATCAACGCCCTATCGACGATCATTATCGGGATTGTCACGGTCGGCGTCATCACCGCGTCGCTCGTATCAAAACGAGCGATCGCGAGACAACAGGCCGCCGAACGCGAGGCCTAGAAAACGGCGTCAGCCCCTAGAGCAACCCACGCTTTGCAAGGTTGCGCATTAGGTGGCTGACGCCAAAACGCCACTCAGCACATTCCGTCGAAAGACGCACAGTATTCTGCAAGCGCCCAAGCCCCTTCGCAGAAATCGTCACAACATCTCCGAGCTTATGCGTGAACCCTTCGCCGGGAACATCACGGTCCTGTGTTGGTGCAAAAAGCGTCCCAAGGAAAAGCACAATCCCGTCGGGATATTGGTGATGAGGGCCCAATGTCTGGCGCACTAGATCGGCTGGATCACGGCTAATTTCACGCATGGAGGAATGCCCCTTGAGGGTAAATCCATCTTCGCCCGTCACCGTCAGGTCCAATTCGGCCTCGCGAACATCGTCTAGCGAATACCCATCATCGAACAAGCGGATAAACGGCCCGATTGCACAGGAAGCGTTGTTATCTTTTGCCTTTGAGAGGAGGAGAGCGCTGCGCCCCTCTACATCGCGCAGGTTCACATCATTGCCCAATGTCGCACCCACAATGCGCCCGTCAGACGATACCGCCAGCACGACTTCTGGCTCTGGGTTGTTCCAGTTTGAAATCGGGTGCAGGCCGACTTCGGCGTTTGGGCCGACAGACGACAAAATCTGCGCCTTGGAGAAGACTTCTGCGTCAGGACCAATACCCACTTCGAGATACTGGCTCCAAAGCCCCTCGCCGATCAGCGCCTCCTTCACCTTCTCCGCCTGCTCGGAACCGGCTTCGATATCCCGAAGGCTGTTGCCGATCACTGCCCCGACTCGTGCGCGGATGGCCTCGGCGGCTTGGGGATCGCCCGCTGCGCGCTCCTCAATAACGCGCTCAACCATCGAACTTGCAAATGTCACGCCGCACGCCTTGACCGATTGCAAATCACACGGCGCGATGAAATGTGTCTGGCTCAAATCGCCTGCGGGTGCAGCCTCCAAATCCGCAAGCGCGCCGATATCTACTCCTTCAGCGGTGCGTACGTATGCGGTGGGATCATCCATTTCACAGATATCACGCACCAACGGTGCCGCTTTAGATGTAATGTCTATCACCCGCCCTTCGCGCAGCGTTACAACGGACGGCCCCTGTGCCGCCGCATCCCATACGCGCCCGATATAGGTGCCCTGAAGTTCAGATTGATCGTTGAAAAATGTCATAGTCTCCGCCCCAATTAGTCGATTGCCTATATCTCTTAATCCGTTCCTTCCGCCATGAATAGTGCCGTAACGTCAAGCAACCTGAACTTCGAGTTCGCCGACCCCTTCGATGGTTGCGATCATACGGTCTCCGACGTTTACCCGCCCCACACCTGAAGGTGTCCCAGAAAGGATCACATCCCCCGCCGCAAGGGTAAAATATTGAGACAAATAGGAAATGATTTCGGGCGTTTTCCAGATCATCTGGCTCAGATCGCCCTCCTGTCGTACGTCCCCGTTCACCGTCAGCGCGATATTGCCCTGTGTGGGGTGGCCGATCTTGGTGACTGGATAAATCGGGGAAATAGGCGCGGATCGCTCGAATGCCTTGCCGATTTCCCATGGCCGCCCAGCCTTCTTCATCTCGGCCTGAAGATCTCGCCGCGTCATATCGAGACTAACGCCATAACCGAACACATGAGACAGTGCATCATCGACGCCAATGTTCGAGCCTCCCGCGCCCAACATGACCGCCAATTCAACCTCGTGATGCACATCACTCGTTTCTTCGGGATATGGGAAAATTCCAGATGTATCGAGATTATCTGGGTTCTTCTGAAAGAAAAACGGTGCCTCGCGATCGGGATCATACCCCATCTCGACAGCATGCGCCGCATAGTTGCGGCCGATACAATACACCCTTCTTACGGGGAAACGCGCATCTGTGTTGATGATCGGCAAAGCTATGGTCTGCGGGGGGGTAAAAGCGTATTCGGTCATGTTTCTCCCAATCCTGATACGCCAGCATTACGGTGCTGACCCCTTCAAATCAATCTTGCGCTCACAGAACAAAATCGTCATGTTTCAAGGGTTGGCATATCTTTGCCGAACGAATGTACGACTTAATTGATTTAAAACACCTAAGCCCCTAAGCTTGCGAAGTATTGTGTCTGTTCAATACAAGCAGGCCGAATAATAATAGTAGATCTGAAAGGGTTCATCATGCGCAACCTTCTAAAAATTTCTTCCATCCCTCTTGTTCTTGCCGTAGCTGCCTGCGGCAACACTGGTTCGAACTATCAACCAGTAATCGACGGCCCAGTAAGCGCGAACTACGGCGCTGACCTTGCACAATGTCAAAACCTCGCCGCACAACAAGGTGCTCTCGCAAGCGACACAGCAGCTCAGGTTGCAACCGGTGCTGGTGTAGCAGCAGCAGGTACAGCTGTATTTAACAACAATAACAACAACGTTCGTGACGCCGCAGCACTCGGTGCACTCGCAGGCCTAACAGCAGGCGCGCTTGAGCAAAACTCGAACAAAGAAGTGATCATCCGCAACTGCATGCGTCAGCGCGGCTATAAAGTCGTTGGCTAAAGCCAAGATACGAAGGGCCTGACGCCCTAAGGATCAAACAGCCGAAGCGCACATGCGTTTCGGCTGTTTTTGTTTGTGAAGTTGAGTATTCACTACTTAAGTAATGCGCCCTAAACGACTAGTATTATGCGTTTTGCCATCGCCTGATGTGCGGCCATTTCTCAGTTTGCAAAAATTGAGTTTTCCACTTTGCAAATGCCGAGTTCTTGCAAGCGACCAACCATCAGCGAAACGCGGAAGCTCAAAGCGGCTAGCCTTTAAGCTCAACAATAACCTTAATCAGGTCCGCTCGATCCGATGCAAGATCGCCGAATTGCTGCGACAGTTCCTCAAGTGAAAGCACGCTAGAGCACAGCGCCTCCGCATCTATCAACCCGTTGCGGAATGCCTCCATAACACAATCAAAATCAGACTTTAACGCATTACGGCTCCCGATTAAGCGCATCTCTCGCTTGTGGAATTCGGGATCGCTGAAGGTAATATCGTCCTTTACCACGCTCACAAGTACGTAAGACCCGCCATGCGCGACAGCCTTGAAACCTGCCTCTATGGCACCTCCATGCCCCGTGGCATCAAACAGTACATCATAGCCGTCACCACCCGTTGCGGAGAGCGCGGCATCTACCGAGGTATGACCAACCTCCAAGCCGAACTTTCTCGCCGCCATATCGAGCCGCGCTTCGCTTAAATCGAGTAGGTCAACCTCTGCTCCCTTCAGGCGTGCGAATAGCGCCGTACCGATCCCAATCGGGCCCACTCCCGTCACCAAAACGCGATCCCCCTCGCCCACCTCTGAGCGCCGCACCGCATGCGCACCAATCGCAAGGAACTCGGTCATTGCGGCCTGTAACGGCGTCAATCCATCAGCAGGATAAAGATTGCCCGCAGGCACCGCCAACTGGGCAGCCAGCCCACCATCGCGATGCACACCAAGAACCTCGATCTGATAGCAACAGTTCGGCTTGCCGCGCTCACACGCCCGACAGGAGCCACATGCCAAATAGGGGTTCACAACGACGAGATCACCCGCGTTCCACCCCTCGGCCTCACGCGTAACACGCCCGCAAAGCTCGTGGCCAATGACGCGCGGGTAGGCAAGAAATGGATGCTTGCCCTCAAGAATGTGATAGTCCGTGCCGCACATCCCGACCGCGCAGATATCAATTAGCACCCAACCCTCGGGGATATCTGATGGCAACGGTCGCTGCTCAATTGCGAATTGTCCCGGCTCGATGACAACCCCAACGTTCATGGTTTTCGCGCTCATTTACTCGGCCCCCGTGGCGCCCAATCATCCGGCAAACTGCCTTTGATGATAAGGCTGAGAATATCATCCTTGTTGACGTCTTCGATTTTGAACGCCCCGACATTGCGCCCTTTATTCATGACCATCACACGATCACAAAGTTCGAACACGTCATGCATATCATGACTGATCAGAAAAATCCCAATTCCCTCCGCCTTGAGGCGCCGCGTAAGGTCCGCAACCATGGCGGTTTCCGATGGGCCAAGCGCCGCTGTGGGCTCATCCATGATCAGAACTTTGGCCTGAAAATAAATCGCACGCGCAATCGCAATGACCTGACGCTGCCCGCCCGAAAGTTTGGCAACAGGGTCCTTCAGGTTTTTGAAGTTGGGGTTAAGTTGGCGCAGCGCGTCCTTTGTTTCGGCGTGCATTCGGGCCTCGTCGAGGTTACCGAACCTCGTCTTTAACTCACGTCCAAGAAATAGGTTCGCCGCAGCATCCAGATGATTTGCCAGTGCCAAGTTCTGATAGATCGTTTCGATACCGTATTTTTTGGCGTCTTGCGGAGTCTGTAAATCCGCCAATTCACCGTTTACACGGATCGTCCCCTCGTTCGCTTTCATCGCTCCTGACAGGATACGCATCAGGCATGACTTGCCCGCACCGTTATGGCCAAGCACCCCGACGACCTCCCCCGGATAGAGATCGGTGGAAACGCCTTCAACAGCATGAATACCGCCAAAGCGCTTGTAGATATCAGACATCTCAACCAGTGGTGTCCGCGATTGTTCGGAGTCGAGCATGGAAATTCCTGTAGGCAAGTGTTGTTATGGCCAGCGAATACACTTCCGCTGGCCAACGCACATTTAGTATAGAACGTTTTGTGCTTCGGGAGCGTCGATGTTCTCTTTAGTGACCATAATCACGCCTGTGTCGATAAAGTCTTCGACTTCGTTGCCCGCCAGAATGTCGATCACAGCATTAACGCCTAGCTCACCCATCTGGAACGAACCCTGCACAGCCGTCGCAAGCAGCGTGCCACTCTTGACCATATCCTGCAAGTCGGCGTTGCCATCAAAACCAATCGCGGTCAGTTGACCGGCCTTGCCAGCTTGCTCAATCGCGCGGCCCATGCCAATCGCTGTTGGCTCGTTCGCACCAAATATACCAACCAGATCACCATTTGCGGCAAGCGTATCAGTTGTCTGGTTCAACGCAGTTGCCATTTGCGATTGCGAGTAAAGTGGGCCAACGATCTCGATGTCAGAGTTCGCATCAATGTAGTCAACAAAACACCCGACACGACCAATTTCGGAACCAACACCAGCAACATACGACATGACCGCAACTTTGCCCGTGCTACCCGCATTATCGATCATCAACTGAGCAGCTTGTTCGCCTGCTGCGCAGTTATCCGTGGAAAGGAACGTTTGGTAATACTGCTCGCTCCCTTCGGCCAATCCGCTGTCTATAATCGCAACAGGAATGCCCGATTCAAATGCACGCTTCACCACGGGTGCCAGCGCTTCTGGGTCCGAAGGCGCCAGAACAATCGCCGAAACGCCACGGTTAATCGCGTTCTCAACAAGCGACACCTGATCTGCAACAGCAGACTCAGAAGCAGGCCCGTTGAAAGACAAAGTATGCTCGCTCTGCCCTTCGATTGCCGCTGTCGCGCCTTTGTTTACGTTCTGCCAGAAATTCGAGTTCGTCGTCTTGACGATCACCGCGATCTCGCCCGCAGATGCGATCGACGCGGACAGTGCAAGAACACCAGTGGCAAGTGCAGTCGTTAGTGTTTTCTTCATGGTTTCCTCCCTTATGAAGATTTAGTTTTCATTTATGGTTCAGTTTCGGTTGCGGATTTGATCCACGTAGACGGCACCAATCACCACGATGCCGATAATGATTTGCTGGATGAACGCAGAGGTGCCAGCCATATTCAAACCGTTGCGCAAGACTCCGATAATAAACGCGCCGATCATACTTCCCGAGATGCTACCGACCCCGCCCATGAGGGATGCGCCGCCGATTACCGATGCTGCGATTGCGTCGAGTTCGTACATGACGCCTTCATTTGGCTGTACTGTCACAAGACGCGACATCAGCACCATGCCAGCCAACCCTGCCAGCGCTCCGGACGCCGAATAGGCCCAGATTTTCGTACGCGCGACGTTCACACCCGAAAGGCGCGCGGCTTCTTCGTTAGAACCAACCGAGAAAATATGCCGCCCGATCTGGCGGCGCTGAAGCAGGTATCCCCCCAAAAGCGCCATTACCAATAGCAACACCGCAGGATAAGGAATGCCGGGAAAAATGACCTTCGGAAAGCCGTTCGCCTGCATCTCGACAACGCGAAAGAACGAACCATTTCCCAGCTTGCCGAATGCTTCGCCAAGGCGGCTGATCGGTGCTGCACCAGTTAGCTGCAAGGCAACCCCGCGTGCGATCATCATCATTCCCAAGGTCGCCACAAAAGGCGTAATCCGCATCTTGGTAATGACCAGACCGTTCACAAACCCACATAAACCACCGGTAACAATTCCCAGCGCCATCGCAGGAACAACAGGCATACCAGCCTTGATAACGAGCCCCGCGACGACGCCAGAAAGCGCAAGCACAGAACCCACGCTCAGATCAATGCCACCCGTAATGATGACAAGCGTCATCCCAATCGCCAACAAACCGATCACCGCAGTTTGCAGCAAAATCGTAAGGCCATTATTCACCGAAAAGAACGCAGGGCTCATAAATGAAAACACAACCACCAGCAAAACCAGCGTGATAACCGCCGACAATTTGTGGAGCGCCGCCCCTTTGGGCATGAGCCGTTTTGTTGTTCCCACCTGCGTATCTGACATATTCTCTTCCCTTCAAAAGCCCACCTCTGGCTTTAATAATAATAAACCGTATTGACGCCCCTTGCCGAGGTCAATTGTTTTTAATTATTTTTGTACATTACGTAAAAAACAGCTAGAGTACTTTCAGATCACAAGGAGGATGGCACTCATGGCACGTACAAACACGCGCTTCATCGAAGCGTATAACCAAGCGCTATCCCTTTGTGATTGTTCGGAAATAGGCGGCACCCTCCCGTCCGAGAACATGCTTGCGACTGAGCTGGGCGTCAGCCGCACCGTCGTGCGCAGCGTCCTTGCTCAGCTTGAGCTCGCGGGGATCATCACACTTGACGGTCGCGACAAAACGGTCGTGCGATGCACCCGCCCATCGGACGCGATGGAGATGCCAGCACCTTTGCTTAATATCGAAGAGCTAGAGGAGCGCTTCCTTGACTGGGTGTTACGCATGGATGTTCCCCCCGGAACCGCACTGAACGTGGCGCAATTGTCCAAGGATTTCTCGGTCGCGCCCCATACGTTGCAAGAGTTCTTTGCCTCGCTTAGTCGCGTCGGTATTGTTACCCGCCGCCCGCGTGGCGGATGGGTCTTGCATGGGTTCACCACGGACTATGCGTTGGAGCTTTCGGATTTTCGGACAGTTCTTGAGCTAAATTCGGTACGGCATCTTGTGGCGCTTGCTCCTGATCATGAAATCTGGGCCAAACTTGACGAGCTAGAGCGTCAGCACCTTGCCCTTCTGGACAAGATTGACGAGGACTATCACGATTTCTCGAAACTGGATGAGACATTCCATGAAACGATCAACGGCATTGTCACCAATCGTTTTGTTAAGGAGTTTCAGAAGGTTATATCGCTTATTTTCCACTATCATTTTCAATGGAATAAATCCGACGAGCGCCTCAGAAACGAAAGCGCCATACGTGAGCATCTGAACTATATCGAAGCCTTGCGCAGCCGCGATCCTGACCGTGCCCTTGCCGCGGCCAAGACCCATCTTGCGACTTCCAAGCAAACTTTGCTCAATTCGTTGAGGGCCAACAGCCACGCAACCTAAGAAATCACCTCAAATCGGTCCACGTCGACCATGCCATGATCGGTAATCTTGAGGTGCGGTATCACGGGCAACGCCAAGAATGCGAGCTGAAGAAATGGCTCTTCCAGTTCAACGCCGAGCCCTTTCGCCGCGCTGCGCAGCTTCACAAGATCCGCCTGCACTTCTTCAAATGGCTTCAGGCTCATCAGGCCAGCGATAGGAAGCGCCAACTCAGCCAAAACGCGCCCGCCTTTGGTAACGACGAAGCCGCCCTCAATCTCCTTAAGACGGTTCGCCGCAAGGGCCATATCGTCATAATCGACGCCCACAACTGCAATGTTGTGATGATCATGGCAAACCGTCGATGCGATAGCCCCGCCCTCAAGTCCAAATCCACGCACAAACCCCGTGGCGATATTGCCGTTCTTGCCGTGGCGCTCGATCACTGCGATTTTCACCAAATCCCTTGATGTGTTAGGCTGCTTATCTCCGTTCTCGGGCGTGATATCTTCGGTCAGATATTCGGTGATAATCTTGCCAGGAAGGATTCCAATAACGGGGGTTTCAACTCGGTTTCCGGCCGTTCTAAAGGATCGGGCGGTGATAGCGGGTGCTTTTATCGATTGACGCGCAACAGGCTCAACGGAACCTCTTGCGGCGAAGGCCGCGTCGCCAACGACCTTACCGCCGCTAAGTACCATCGCCGCGCGACAATCGGCCAGATCGTCAAGCACAACAATGTCGGCGCGTTTCCCCGGCGCGATCAAACCGCGATCCTTAAGACCAAACGCCTCCGCCGCAGAGAGGCTTGCGGCGCGATAGACGGCCAATGGCTCTGCCCCTGATGCAATTGCCGTGCGGATCATATAATCAAGGTGCCCGTGCTCGGCGATATCCAGAGGATTGCGATCATCTGTGCAGAGGCAAATATACGGTGAGTTGCGCTCGGTAATCAGAGGCGTCAGGGCCGCGAGGTCTTTGGAAACGGAACCTTCCCGAATAAGGATGCGCATCCCCTTCTGAAGTTTTTCAAGCGCCTCTTCGGCACTCGTTGCTTCGTGCTCGGTGCGTATCCCTGCCGCGATATATGCATTGAGGTCCATCCCTCGCACAAGCGGAGCGTGCCCGTCGATATGCCGCCCGCGAAAGGCCGAGAGTTTCTCCATTGCCTCTGGGTCTTTGTAGATAACACCGGGGTAGTTCATGAACTCGGCAAGGCCAATTACAGACGGATGATCCATGTACGGCACTAGGTCCGCCGCCCTAAGATGCGCGCCAGCGGTTTCCATATTGGTTGACGGTACACAGCTTGAAAGCTGCACTTTGATATCCATCAAGGTATGCTCGCTGGCCGCAAGGAAATATTCGATCCCCTCGATACCCGCGACATTGGCAATCTCGTGAGGATCGCAAATCGCGGTCGTCACACCCTTGGGGCTTACACAGCGATCGAACTCAAACGGCGTAACGCAGGAACTTTCGATGTGAAGATGCGTATCAATAAAGCCCGGAACAAGCGTTTTGCCCGCAACATCAATGACCTCGCGCCCCTCATATTGCGCACAAGTGCCCACGATTATCCCGTCACAGATCGCGACATCCCCTACAAGGAACGCGCCTGTTACCAAGTCAAAGACGCGTCCTCCGCGCAGGACAATATCCGCCGGTTCGCGCCCATGGGCTTGGTCAATCATTTTTTCGAGGGGCGGTAACGGGTTGGTCACGATAATATCTCCATAAATTACACCCCACTTTAGAGGCTAAAGCGGGGCGCAAAAAGAAGTTATTCTATTCGGGCCAAACTATACTTTGGCGTCATCACCGACGGGATGATAGCAAGCCACCTCATGCGGTGCGCCACTCAAATCTGGCCGTGCTGCGCGGCAGGTATCGTCCGCACGCCAGCAACGAGGGGCGAAAGCACACCCGTCAATCACATCAAGCGGCGACGGGAGTTCACCCGAAAGCTTGATACGCTCGCTCTTGACGGTTGGGTCCGCCTGCGGCGTCGCGGAAAGCAGCGCTTTGGTATAGGGGTGACGCGGGTTCGTGAAAATCTCTTCTTTCTTACCCTTCTCAACAGCACGTCCAAGGTACATCACAAGCACCTCATCCGCGACGTGCCGCACCACACTCAGGTCGTGACTGATAAACAGGTACGCAAGGTTCAGGCGCTCTTGAAGGTCCAAGAGCAAGTTCAGAATTGCGCTCTGAATTGAGAGGTCCAGCGCCGATACCGGCTCGTCCAAAACAAGCACCTTCGGCTCAAGCATCAACGCGCGAGCAACAGCAATCCGCTGACGCTGCCCGCCCGAGAACATATGCGGATAGCGGTCGAAATGCTCGGGGCGCAGCCCCACCAACGACAACATTTCGCGCGCCTTGGCTTCGCGTTCAGCCGCAGACATTTCAGGACGGTTGATAACCAAAGGTTCCTGCAAAATCGCGCTGATGCGTTGACGCGGATTAAGCGATCCGTACGGATCCTGAAACACCATCTGGACATAGGAACGATAATCGGGCCAGTCCTCTTTGGTGATCGTTTTGCCATCCAACATAAGACTGCCCGTCGTGGGCTCCTCGATCAGGGTCAGCATCCGTGCAAGCGTAGATTTACCGCAACCGGACTCGCCCACAACGGCGAGCGTTTCACCCGCGCGTAGATCGAAGTTCAACTCGGCAACAGCGCGCAGCGTTTGCGGCTTGGAGATAAGGTTCCCCCCAACGGCATAGTGTCGGGCAAGGCCCTTGGCGGACATTACTGGCGAACTCATGACGCAATCCTATTGTCGATATTCAAAGGGTAATGACACCGCGCAACCCCAAGGCTTGCGTCCTGTGGCGCAGGTGGGGTTGTGCGGCATTTGTCATCTGCGAACTTGCAGCGCGGCGAGAACAGGCACCCTTTAGGGCGGTCGAATTGCCCCGGTACAACGCCCGGAATCGTCGGTAGGTACTTCTCTTTTGCACGCTCAGGAAGCGCATCAAGAAGCGCCGAAGTATACGGGTGATGCGGTTTCTGGAAGAGGTCAAGAACGGCCTGCTCCTCTACTTTCTGGCCTGCGTATTGAACGCTCACGCGCTCTGCGGTTTCGGCCACCACGCCCATATCGTGCGTGATCAGAACAAGGCCCATATCCGTTTCGGTACGCAACGACGTCAGCAGATCAAGTATCTGCGCCTGAATCGTCACGTCCAGCGCGGTTGTTGGCTCGTCCGCGATCAACAGCTTGGGCCGACACGCAATCGCCATGGCGATCATCACACGCTGGCTCATCCCGCCTGAAAGCTGGTGAGGGAACGCGGAGAGGCGCTTTTCTGGCGCGGGGATACCCACCTGCTCAAACAGCTCGATTGCACGCGCATGACGCGCTCGGCGATCAAGCCCAAGGTGCATACGAAGCGCCTCTTTGATCTGCCAGCCAACGGTAAAGCACGGGTTAAGCGAGGACATCGGCTCTTGGAAGATCATCGAGAGATCCTTGCCGATAATCTTGCGCTTGGCCTTGGGGCTCAGAGATTTTAGGTCATTCCCATCAAACTCCATACGGTCGGCCGTAACGGTCGCCGTCCAAGGAAGAAGCCCCATTAACGCCAGCATTGATACCGACTTACCAGAGCCACTCTCGCCAACAATAGCAACGAGGTCGCCCTTATCGACGTCAAGATCAATGCCGTCCACAGCCTGAAACTGCCCCGAAGCGGTGGCGAAACTTACGCTTAGATTACGAATACTTAATAGCGCCATAACTCAGCTCCTTTTCAGTTTCGGATCAAGCGCGTCGCGCAGGCCGTCACCCATAAGATTGATGGCAAGAACAGTTACCAGAATGGCGAGTCCAGGGAAGGTCACGACCCACCACGCACGCAGGATAAATTCGCGCGCTTCGGCGAGCATTGTTCCCCACTCAGGCGTCGGTGGCTGTGCGCCCATACCAAGGAAGCCAAGCGCCGCCGCATCAAGAATAGCGGTCGAGAACGAAAGCGCCCCTTGAACAATAATCGGCGCCAAGCAGTTCGGGAGCACCGTGATGAACATCAATCGAAACAGTCCTGCACCAACGGTGCGCGCGGATGTTACATAATCCTTTTGAAGCTCTGACATCACACTCGCACGGGTCAAGCGCACATAGTGAGGCTGCAGAACAATCGCGATCGCGATCATCGCATTGGTAAGCGATGGCCCAAGGATCGCCACGAGCACAAGCGCCAGCAGCAAGGATGGAAACGCGAGGATGATATCCATGATACGCATGATAATGGTATCAAGCCACTTCGGCGAAAACCCTGCGATTAGGCCGACGATAATTCCGCCACTGGCGGCGACGGTTACAACTACGATCCCAACAAAGAACGAATAGCGCGCGCCCTCAATAAGCCGCGAGAGCATATCACGCCCCAACGGGTCCGTGCCCAGTGGGAACGCCCAGCTACCACCCTCCTGCCAGAATGGCGGCTGAAGGATATGATCGCGAAACTGCTCGCTCGGATCATAGGGTGACAACAGCGGCGCAAATGCAGCACAAAGCGCGAATGCGATGAAGATATAGAGCCCGATTACAGCCCCACGATTTTCTCGGAAATAGTACCAGAATTCTCGCAGTTGCCCCGGACGCGCGGCTTCGGATGTAAGTTTCTCAGACATTAGCGCTTCCTGATCTTGGGGTTAATGATGCCATACATGAGATCAACGGTCAGGTTCACGACCATCACCATGACAGCAATAAGAAGCAGGCCACCCTGCACGACGGGATAGTCACGGCGGAAAATGCTATCCACCATCCACTTGCCGATACCCGGCCAACTAAAGATTGTCTCGGTCAGGATCGCACCCGCCAAGAGTGTTCCGACGGATAGACCGATCACCGTGATAACGGGGATCAAAGCATTCCGAAGTGCGTGGACACCATTGACCCGCCCCGAACTGAGGCCCTTGGCCCGTGCGGTGCGGATGTAATCTTCGCCAAGAACTTCAAGCATCGCAGAGCGTGTTTGACGTGCAATCACCGCCAGCGGGATCGTCCCCAACACAATCGTCGGCAGTACCAGATGGCGAAGCGCAGAAGAGAGCGCGCCACTTTGGCCTGATTTGATTGCGTCGATAATCATAAAGCCGGTCGGATCGGGGAAGTAATACAACAGGTCAATCCGCCCCGAAACGGGCGTCCACTGAAGTGTTCCCGAGAACACGATAATAAGCAGCAAAGCCCACCAGAAAATCGGCATCGAGTAGCCGACAAGTGCTGTGGACATCAACGCGCGGTCAAAAAACTTGCCTCGATTAACGGCCGCGATCACACCTGCAGGAAGGCCAAGCGCCACTGCAAAGATCATCGCACAAATCGAGAGCTCAAGCGTTGCTGGGAACAACGAGAAGAACTCATCCCAGACGGGCCGCTTGGTGACGAAGGAGTTTCCAAGATCACCCTGCAAAACACCCGTGAGGTATTCCCAGTACTGCTCAAGGATTGGACGGTTAAATCCGAACTGTTCGCTTAGTTCAGCATAACGTTCATCAGTCAGCCCGCGTTCACCCGCCATAACAATGATGGGATCACCGGGCAGCACCCGAATAAACGCAAAGGAAATCAGCGTAACGCCGATAAACGTCGGAATGAATGTCAGCAGACGGGACGCAAAATATTTCAGCATTTGAGTACCTGCAAATCTGTTGGGAAGGTCGTAAGTGAAATCGACCCATCCTCAGTGACAAGAACGTCATCTTCGATACGAACGCCGAAGTTGTCGATCTGATAGAGGCCCGGCTCATTGGTATAAACCGTCCCCGCTTCGAGCACGGCATGATTGCCGCGCATAATGTATGGCGCTTCATGAACATCACGCCCCAAGCCGTGGCCCGTTTTGGTGCGAATGCGATCCGCATAGGGCGATGCCTCAAGAACCGAGGTCACGGCGTCATCGATTTCGTGCGCTGTTACGCCTGCACGGGTGATTTCATGGCCGCGAAGGTTGGCACGGAGCACCGTATCATACACGTCCTGACCTTCGTCGGACGCATGTCCAAGGAAAACGGTTCGTGTGATATCGGCGGCAAACCCATGTTTACACGCACCAAAATCCAACAAGAGTGCATCGCCTGCCTTAACTGCGTAGTTTGCGCGCGCCTTGGCGTGTGGACGTGCCGATCCGTCGCCCGCGGCAACGATGGGCTCAAATGACATCCCTTCTGCGCCTTCGGCGAACAGAGCTTGGATAAGAGCACTCTCAATTTCTTTCTCGGTTTGGCCGAGTTTCACACCCTCAAGCGTACGCGCAAGCGCCCGCTCTGATATGCCAATCGCGGCCTTTAGTGCCGCGATGTCGCTTTCTGTCTTGATGATCCGCAATCCCGAGATTGCCGCTTCACCATCTATTATCCTCAAATCCGGCTGCGCGTTGCGCAAGGCATGGTGGACAAACACGCGCATCACCTGCCCCTCAACCGCAAGGGAGGAGATCTTTAGATGTGCAACAAGTTCGGCAAAAGCGGCGTCATAGCCGTCCTGATCGCGCCAATCGAATACGGCCCCTTCGAACCCAACCAAATCCCAGCTCCGCAGCTCGAGATTTGGAACCAAAGCCGCCGCCGGTCCATCCGCAGGGATGACCAATACGAACGGGCGTTCGTGGCTCATGAACGGGTGCTCCACCGCACGGTTAAAATTTGGGCCAGGGACCAATGCAACAGCATCGACACCTAGTTTCCTAGCGACGCCGGCATATTCAGATAATCGGGCGGAAAGCGTTTGGGACACGTATATTACTCTCTACGTTTAGAAATAGAAAAGGAGACGGCACAAGACGCGCCGCCCCCTTAGTCAGTTTTTATTCAGCAATGCTTACTTGGTCAAAGATGTGGCCACCGAGTGGGTGAACAACATAACCTTCAACTTCTGGACGCATTGGCATGTAAACAACCGAGTGCGCGATTGTTGCCCAAGGAGCTTGCTCTTTGAAGATTTCCTGAGCTTTCATGTAAAGCGGCGCACGCTCTTCCTGAGTAGGCAGAACCTTAGCTTGTTGGATCAGCTCTTCGAAAGGCTCGTGGCACCACTGTGCACGGTTGGAGTTTTCACGACCGTCACAGCCGAGAAGAACCGCAAGGAAGTTGTCTGGATCGCCGTTGTCACCAGTCCAACCCAAGAGGATCGCACCGTCACGGTCCAACTCACGGGAACGCGAAAGATACTCGCCCCACTCGTAGGATACGATCTCGACGTCTACGCCAACTTTGGCGAAGTCAGCTTGCATAAGCTCGGCCATACGACGTGCGTTCGGGTTGTACGGACGCTGAACAGGCATCGCCCAGATTTTCATAGACAGATCAGTGATGCCTTCTTCTTCAAGCATCGCTTTTGCTGCTTCTGGATCGTATGCATCGTCTTCGATTGCGTCGTTATAGCTCCACATAGTTGGTGGCAGCGGGTTCTTGGCGATTTCGCCGGAACCTTGGAAAACAACGTCGATGATGCCTTGTTTGTCGATCGCCATGTTCAGAGCTTTACGAACCTTCGGGTTGTCGTAAGGCGCTACTGTTGTGTTGTACGCGAGGTAGCCAACGTTCAGGCCTTCTTGCTCCATCACAACGAGGTTCTCGTCAGATTGCATTGCTTCGATGTCAGCAGGGTTGGGATATGCCATGATGTGACATTCGCCAGCTTGTACCTTCTGGTAACGCACGCTTGCATCCGGTGTGATCGCAAAGATCAAAGCTTCGGATTTCGCTTTGTCACCCCAGTAATCGTCGTTGCGAACGTAACGAACAACTGCGTCTTTTTGGTACGCTTGGAATACGAATGGACCAGTACCGATAGGTGCTTGGTTAAGCATCTCTGGTGTGCCAGCCTCGAGCATCGCATCGCCATACTCGGCAGAAACGATAGACGCAAAATCCATTGCAAGGTTAGCAATGAACGGTGCTTCTGGACGTGTTAGGTTAAATACAACTGTATAGTCGTCCACTTTCTCGATGCTTTCAACGAGATCAGGCATCGACATGCTGCCGTAGTATTCCCATGTGCCGCCGGAAACGGAGTAATATGGGTGGTCTTCTTTACCTTGGCGGTTGAAGCTAAAGATCACGTCATCCGCGTTGAAATCGCGTGTAGGTGTGAACATGGAGTTCGAGTGGAACTTAACACCCTTACGAAGGTTGAACGTTACAGTTTTGCCGTCCTCGGAAACTTCCCAGCTCTCTGCAAGACCAGGGATAACTTCTGTTGTGCCGACTTTGAACTGTGTCAGGCGGTTATAGATCGGGTGGCTGGACGCATCAAACGTTGTACCCGCAGTGTAAAGCGCTGGGTCAAAGCCTTCTGGCGAACCCTCTGAGCAATATACCAGCGAGCTGGCAAATGCAGTTGTCGTAGACAACGCAAGCGCGGCGCTTGCCGCAAAAAATGTCGATCTCATTTTTGTCTCCCTCATGATTGTTGGAAAGTGCGACAGTGTGGATACGGGCAGTGAAACACCCCTCCCAGATGCGTCCGCGCACTACATTGGATAAAATATACACTCACACACATAAACATCAATATCAAAGCTCCACTCACGCCCAAGGACGCAATCGCTTTCAAAAATCAATTCTCGCGGCCCCCTATGGCCAAAGTAAACAGGACATCTTCGCTGCTGATTCATGCCTAAAAATTGGGTATTTCGGGCATACTGGCATCGATAATTGATGGATGTGGCCGCACATCATCGTACCATTACAAAAGCCAAAAGAACAGCGTAACCCGAACCTCACGTCACTTTGCGAATTCTATACTCGCCTAGAACAATCCGCCTCTAGGCGTTTGATTCGCTCAGAATCATTTCCGCAGCTTTCTCGGCAATCATTATGACTGGCGAAGCAGTATTCCCCGAAACAATCCGCGGCATGATCGACGCATCAACCACCCGAAGCCCCGACAGTCCGCGCACACGCAACTGCGGATCAACCACAGCGCCATCATCCACACCCATTCGGCATGTCCCGACGGGATGAAAAATGGTCGTCGCGATGTTGCCCGCCTGTGCAAGAAGCTCTTCATCCGTTTGCGCCGCAGGGCCGGGAAGAACCTCTTCGGGGGCATATGGCTTGAGCGCTTCTGCCGTCATGATTTCACGCGCCTGCTTGATCGACTGAACCGCAACACGCTTGTCGCGCTCTGCCGACAAGTAGTTCAAACGGATCTCGGGCTGCTTAGTCAAATCCGCGGATTCTATGTGGCACGCCCCAACGCTCTCGGGGCGCAGGTTACAGACCGAAACCGTAATCGCAGGGAACGAATGCAGCGGGTCTCCCAATTTGTCGGTCGAGAGTGGCTGAACGTGATACTCGAGATCGGGCATTTCCAAGGAGGGGTCCGATTTCGTAAACATCCCGAACTGACTCGGCGCCATCGACATTGGCCCACCCTGCGTCAATGCGTATTGCAATGCGATTTTCGCCTTGCCAAGCAAACTATTGGCCATCGTATTTAATGTCTTGGCACCGCGCACCTTAAATACGGTCCTGATCTGTAAATGATCCTGAAGGTTCTCGCCCACATTTGGCTGAGCAAGTTTCGTTTCGATCCCCAAACCCTGAAGTAACTCTGGATTGCCGATACCTGACAGCTCGAGAATCTTGGGCGAGTTTATCGCACCAGCTGCAAGGATAACTTCGCGCGCGGCGCGCACCTCGTGTGTTTTCCCTTGATGTCGGAAGCGAACGCCCGTCACCTCCTTGCCGTTCAACAACAGGGTTTCGGTTTCGGCATGGGTCAAAACGCGCAAATTCGGGCGCTTCTGGGCGGGTCGAAGGAATCCTTTGGCAGTATTCCAGCGCACACCGTTTTTCTGGTTCACCTCGAAAAAGCCGCTTCCCTCGTTACTCCCATCGTTGAAATCCGCGCGCGGATGCACTCCGAATTCCTTTGCGCCCTCTTGGACAGCCTTGAGAATATCCCACTTCAATCGCTGCTTGGAAACTTTCCACTCGCCACCCGCACCATGAAGCTCCGTCTCGCCGTTGTGGTGGTCTTCTGATCGCGTGAAGTAAGGCAGCACGTCGTCCCAGCCCCAGCCAATATTCCCCATCTGACGCCACTGGTCGTAGTCTGCAGACTGTCCACGCATGTAGATCATGCCGTTAACAGAACTACATCCGCCCAGAACCTTACCGCGAGGATACACAAGGCTTCGGCCATTCAGACCGTCCTCTGGCGCGGTTTTCATCATCCAGTCAGTGCGAGGATTTCCGATGCAATAGAGATATCCGACGGGGATATGAACCCAATGATAGTTGTCCGAACCGCCCGCCTCGAGCAACAAAACGCGGTTCTTGGGGTCCGCACTCAGCCGATTGGCTAGGACACATCCGGCTGTTCCCGCTCCCACAATGATATAATCGTAATCGCCATCGAGAAGAGAAGTCTGCGCCATCGAGAGTCCGTTCGTCACCTGTTTTTGACAACAGACCATGAACGCCGCAGCGTGTCACGCATTGAGTAGCGCTCCGCGAACTAGCCTTTGGACTTGATATCGTCGAGGAACCTCCGGATTGCCGCTGAATCTGCATCGTCGTGCTTAGGAAGCTCTTCGCCCTTAAGGTCTTCAGGCACAATCCAGCCCGGTTCAATTCCGGTCATGTCCGGCAATTCATGCGCGATGCCCTTGTGACAGTCGATGCAGGTACGCTCGCCCGTCAGAAGGTACTGTGTGTGGACTTCAGCAGCGCGAACCGTTTGACGCGAAAGGTCCATTGCCACTTGGCTATGACAATGGCGGCACTCCAAGCTGTCGTTCGCCTTGAGGCGTGTCCATTCCCGTTTGGCCAATGTCAGGCGATGATCAAGAAACTTCTGGCGGGTATCGATCGTTCCAAAAATCTTGCCCCAGACTTCTTTGGAGGCCTGCATCTTGCGCGCGATCTTGGATGTCCACTCATGTGGCACGTGGCAATCTGGGCACCCTGCCCTTACGCCCGTTCGATTTGAGAAGTGCACCGTATGAGAAAGCTCTTCATACAGGTTGTCCCGCATTTCGTGGCACGAAACACAGAACTCTTCGGTGTTGGTATACTCAAGCGCCGTATTAAACGCGCCCCAGAAAATCACCCCACCCACAAAACCGCCGAGCGTTAGAAACCCAAGGCCCAGTGTGGCGGCTGGCGTCGCAAGGATACTCCAGAACCACTTTATCGCGTTAGTTATCCAGCGCATGCTACTCGCTCCCCGCACCAACGGCGCCCATTTCGGACATATCAGTAAACGTATTATTGATCAGTGCGGCTGTATCCGCTTGGGGAACATGGCATTGCGTACAGAAGTACCGACGCGGCGAAACATCCGCGAGCATCTGTGTATCCCGTGTCATATAGTGCGTAATCGAGATCATAGGCGCACCAGTCCCAAGTGAGTTTTCGCGCTTGTGACACGAAAGGCAGCGGTTAGCGTTCACCGAAAGCTGATACCCCTCTATTGAGTGAGGGATAACAGGCGGCTGTTCGGGATAGGCGCGCATCTGGCGCACGTCATCTGTTACAAAATGCTCAAGCGGCGCCGCTGGGATCGGCTCCATCGGGTCAGGTGTCGGGCCCGTCAGTTCCGATACGGACTGCGCAAACACGAGCGTCGCAGAGACACAGGCAATCGATGTTATAAATGCAAGATGTTTCATGATACGGCCTCGATTTTGACTGCACATTTCTTGAAATCGGCCTGCTTGGAAATCGGGTCGGTTGCATCCAGCGTTACCTTATTGATGAGCTGGCTTGCATCGAACCACGGCACAAAGATCACGCCTTTGGGCATACGGTTGCGCCCTTGTGTTTCCACGCGGCTGCGAATTTCGCCACGCCGCGAAATCACGCGAACTTCCATTCCCTGATTAAGCCCGCGCTCCCTTGCGTCGATCGCGTTCATAAACACTTTCGCACCGGGGAAGGCCTTGTAAAGCTCTGGCACGCGCATGGTCATTGAGCCAGAATGCCAATGCTCCAGCACCCGCCCCGTAACGAGCCACATGTTAAATTCATCGTCAGGGCTTTCGGCTGGCGGCTCATAGGGAACGCCTAGGATCACCGCGCGCCCGTCTGGTCGGCCGTAAAACTCAACTCCTTTGCCCTCGGCAACATAGGGGTCATACCCTTCGCGGAACCGCCATCGGGTTTCTTCGCCGTCAACGACCGGCCAGCGAAGGCCGCGCACTTCGTCGCTTTGATATGTGTCATACGGCGCAAGGTCGTGACCATGGCCGCGACCGAACTCTGCGTATTCCTCAAACAGTCCCTTTTGAAGGTAAAAGCCGAAATCCTCAGCTTCGTGGTTTTCGTAGTCTTCACGAATTTCTGTCAGCGGGAATTTATCGACACTGCCATTTGCGTACACGACGTTATAGATCGTCTTGCCGCGATACTCGGGGTTCGCATCAAGGATTTCCGCAGGCCATACTTCGTCAGTGGTAAAGCGCTTAGAGAACTCCACGAGTTGCCATAGATCAGAGCGCGCGTCGCCCGGCGCATCCACGAGCTGATGCCACGCATGCGTGCGGCGCTCGGCGTTGCCATAAACGCCCTCTTTTTCAACCCACATCGCGGCCGGTAGGATAATATCCGCGGCCATCGCCGTGACGGTTGGATACGCATCAGAAACGACGATCATGTTATCTGGGTTACGGTATCCTAAATAAGTTTCGTTCGAGGAATTCGGCGCGGCCTGAAGGTTATTATTCACCTGAATCCAGTAGAAATTCAGCACACCGTCCTTAAGTTTACGGTCCTGCTGAACCGCGTGGAAACCCGGTTTTGTATTCAGCAAGCCCTCTGGCAACCGCCAGATTTCCTCTGCGTGCTTCACATGGTCGGGATTGGTTACAACCATGTCTGCGGGCAAGCGGTGGGCGAATGTACCCACTTCGCGCGCGGTTCCACATGCCGAAGGTTGCCCAGTAAGCGAGAACGGCGAGTTCCCCGGCTCAGAAATTTTGCCCGTCAGCAGATGGATATTATAAACCATCTGGTTGGCCCAAACACCGCGCACGTGCTGATTAAAGCCCATTGTCCACAGTGACATAACCTTCTTGTCGGGATCAGCGTAGATTTCTGCTAATTCCTCAAGGAAGCCAGCCTCGACACCCGAAAGCTCGCTGACATACTCGAGAGTATAATCCGCAACAAAAGCTTTGAAACTGTCAAAATCCGTTGGCGTCATCTTGCCAGCATCCGCCGCCCCTGTTGCAGCCTGCTGCAGCGGGTTTTCATCGCGCAGACCATAACCGATATCCGTTTGCCCCATCATGAATGTCGTATGATTGGCAACGAACTCCTCGTTGACGCTTCCTGACTGGATAATGTGATTGGCGATATAGTTCAAAATGGCCAAGTCCGTGCCCGGCTTGAACACCATTGGAATATCGGCCAGATCCATCGAGCGATGCGTATATGTCGAGAGAACGGCGCATTTCACACCGGGCGTACCAAGCCGCCGATCCGCGAGCCGCGTCCACAAAATCGGGTGCATCTCGGCCATGTTGGAACCCCAGAGCACGAACGCGTCGGCGTGCTCGAAATCATCGTAACACCCCATCGGCTCGTCGATTCCGAAGGTTCGCATAAACGCCGTAGCCGCCGAGGCCATACAATGGCGCGCGTTTGGGTCGAGGTTGTTGGACCTAAATCCGGCGCGCATCAGTTTCGTCGCGGCATAGCCTTCAAGAACAGTCCACTGGCCCGACCCAAACATCCCGATGCTTTCGGGACCCTTTTCGGCAAGTACCTTTTTCACGCGCTCTGCCATTGTATCGAACGCCTCGTCCCAGCTTACGGGCTCAAACTCGCCGTCCTTTGCGAACACGCCGTCTTTCTTGCGCATCAACGGCGTTGTCAGCCGATCTTCGCCATACATAATTTTCGAAAGGAAATATCCCTTAACACAGTTGAGGCCACGATTAACCTCGTGCTGCATGTCGCCGTGCGTGGCAACGACTTTGCCCTCTTTCACGCCGACCATCACGCCGCACCCTGTTCCACAGAAACGACAGGGCGCCTTGGACCACTTAATCTTGAGTGCCTCGATGCCGCCTGGCACCGCCTGCGCCACCGCAGACATCGGAATTCCCGCACTAGTAGCCGCAAGCGCTGCTGCTTGGGCCTTTAGAAGTTGGCGTCTAGAAATATCTATGCTCATTGCAATTCCTCCGCATCCTCGGCGTGTTCAAAAACCATATTCGCCGCCAGCACACCGGGCAGTAGATTGATACTGGTCAGGCTGTCGCCCAATATCCCTGTGCTTTGGCCTTCAATTGTCACAATAATTCGGCTGTCGTCCTGAGCGTGTATTTCGACGCCTTCCATCTGGGAAATAAGTTCGGCGACATCCGCGAGTGCCTCAGGAAGTGCAGAAACAACCGCAGAAGAAATATGCCAGCGGGATTCAGACATCCGTTTGCTCCTTAGAAATCAATGTAATCGCGTTCGCCGGACATGGCGCTACACAGGCCCCGCATCCAGTACAGTCCGCCGCGTTCAGAATGGGCATAAAAATACCCCCAAGCTGAGGGCGAACGGTGATCGCTATTTCGGGACATACATCCCTACACGTCATGCAGGCGATGCCAGCTTCGACAAAACAATCATTGGTAATCTGTGCGATGTGCGCCATTTCGCGCAGTTCGTCGAAAACGGGCTCTGGGCAAGCTTCGGCGCAATCACCGCAGAATGTGCAGGTGCCATTCTCTGCCGCGAGACGCACAACGCCATCGCCCAGCCTCAAGACATCCTGCGTACAACTTTCGACACAATCGCCGCATCCCGTACACGCCGCAATCGTTTGCGCACTCATCCCGGGCGGTCGCGCCTGAAACGGCGGCGGCTCGGGTGCTCCTCTCAGGAACTGTCGACGAGATATGCTGGCGGTTGCTGGCATGGGATACTAGTGCGTTGGCGGTCCGGGAGGACCAGTCAAAATTTGCAGCATCCAGACAATGAACCCATATCCGCCGACTACGCCCACAGCGACAATTGGCCAAATTCCAAAGGCCAACAATAGGAATATCCAAATCTCTTTTGTGCGGCTCCTGCTCGGTAATGATGCATCAGAGCCATCGGGCGACTTCGTAATCATACACTCCTCCGAGGTAAGTAGACACGCGCGACTTACCCGATGATTGCCGATGCACCATTATTAATCAAGAGTTGTGTTTGATTGCCGCGGTCGACGCACGCTCAGTCGTCCGGATGATGTCGATTGCCCCTGTAATTACAGGCCGCAACGTGCGATTGTAGGGCATATTTACATTCGATTTAATGCACTTAAGGACTCAGAAATGGATTGGACGGCCCTCACCAAAGAGTTTGTGACACTATTTGTCGTCATCGACCCTGTTGGCTCGATTCCTGTTTTCCTGTTCGCAGTTCAGGCCGTCCCGCGCAGCTTGCACCGTCGGTTCGCCGTAAGCGCGGTTGCGATTGCCGCGCTGGTGTTGCTTGCGTTTCTCGTGGGTGGGCAGTTCCTTCTTGAGACACTGGGCCTGCGGCTCGGGTCTTTTCAGATCGCAGGTGGGATCGTGTTGTTCTTATTTGCGATGACAATGGTTTTTGGCGATTCAAAGCCGGTGAACGAGATTGTGGAGGCCGAGCGCAACCACCTTGCCAGCGCAGTGTTTCCGCTCGCGATCCCGTCGATTGCGTCCCCTGGTGCGATGCTTGCAATTGTCATCCTGACGGATAACCACACGAATTCGATTGCCCACCAAGCGATCACTGCGGGGCTGTTGCTCGTCGTGTTGCTGTTGACGCTAGTGCTCTTACTCGCGGCGACCGTTGTGCACCGTGTGATTGGCGATACGGGTGCCAGCATCATAAGCCGTGTGATGGGCATTATCCTTGCGACGATTGCCGTCGACTCAATCCTTGGTGGGTTTGATGCGCTTGGGGTTCTTGAGATTGCGCCGCCAGCGATAAACCAGATAGATTAATCACGCATCCGATTGCGCCTTAATCACCCCCGTTTGAGGGTCCATATGCATTGGCGGGACAACCCCGCCAAAGTCTGCCACGCGTGAGGTTTCGGTATGACGCACGGTACATCCCAGCCGTTCTGCGGGCTCGTTCCATGCCTCTTCAAATCGAGTGGGCCGCGATGGATTACCAAGTTCGAACTCAACCCGCGCCTCTTGCGAGGCCGAAAACTCAGGATGCTCGCCCTTTCCCATCAACCTCAAAATCGCTGCGAAAATATCAATAGATTGCGTCAAATGAGATACGCGGTTCGGAGCCATATCAGGTACGCGCAGAGTACAGGGGATATGTGATGCCTGCGGGAACGGCGCAAGCTTCCCCCAAAGACCGAAATCGCCCAGCATCTCGCCGTGGTCCGCGGTAAACATGATAATTGTCTTGTCGTATTGCCCGCTTGATTTCAGCCACGAAATCAGGCGGCCAATGTGGTGATCGAGTTCGGCAACCAACCCAAGATAGGTCGCGCGTATTTTCGCGATCTGATCCTCGCTGAGGCCGTCGCTATATCCGTCATAACCCCAGAACATATCCTTGCTTGATGGGTAGTTCCGCTCAACATCAAAGAACGGATGGGCCATTGAGGGCTCTAGGGGCTGTGGGAGCGCTTGCGGGTCGATCATCTCATGATAGGGCGCGGGCGCAACAAAGGGGGGATGAGGCCGTATATAAGTAACGAACGCCGACCAAGGCGCGGCTTTACGAATATCCAGTGCCTTGATTGTTTCGTTGGTAAGGAAGGCGGTATCGCTGTGCTCCGCATCATAAAGTGCGGGCCCGCCAAGCATTCCGTTTTTCGGGCGGTATAGCCGATTGAATTCCGGCGTATTTGCGTCTGGCACATCATAGCCCTGCTCACGCAGATATGCCAACCACCGCCACGCCTCCTCTCGCATTTCGACAACTTCGGTGAACCCTTCCATCGGGGCGCTCATCGACATATGCGCGGGGTCGTTTGCGAACATAGCCTCTGGGTTGGGCTGTGTGTCGGTATATCCGAACAACAACGGCTCTCTTCCGATTTTGCGCAACTCTGTCGCCAAATTCGGAATTCCCAGATGAAGCGCTTGCCCATTGCGCTTTGCCCCATGCTGATGCGGGTAAAGTCCCGTTAGGAAGCTTGCCCGCGCGGGACCACAGGGCAACGCAACCGTGTGATGATTGCCAAGCACCAATGATTGCTCCGCCAGTTCGTCAATGTGAGGCGTCGGAACGTAACGCGCCAATCTACCGTCAAGTAGATCGGCGCGAAACTGATCGGCCATAATAACCAAAAGGTTGTGATCGGCCAGAGCTTGGGGTTGAACGCTCACGCCTTTGCTCCTGCTAGCGGTTTCGCCATGCTTGGGTGCGACGAAGAATGCCGCGTGACGCAATCAGATGGAATATCCGCGCGGCCGCATTGGTATAGAAAATCATCATCCCCATCGCCGCCGCAGGCGCAATATCCCCAGCATCATCCATATTCAGAACCGCAATCGATGCGAGCGCGGTTTTGGGCGAATATAGGAACACCACCGCCGATACCGTCGTCATCGCATTCACGAACAGATAGATCGAAATATCCAAAATCGCAGGCAGGCAGACAGGCACCGTTACACGACCGAACAACTTGAGCGTAGGTTGCTTAAGCGATGCGGATACGGCCTCAAACTCTCGATCCATTTGCTGAAGCGCCGTCGTCGCTGTCAGATGCGATACCGTATAAAAGTGCGTGACCGTACAGATCACAAGGATCGTCATCGTTCCGTAAATGCCATGCAACGGATTGGCGGGATTGTTGAAAAAGAAGATATACGCAAGGCCAAGCACCATACCTGGAATCGCCATCGGCAGCATCGCAAACATCTGAAAGATCGAGCGTCCTGTATGAAATCCATTTGCCTTTTCAACCAGATAGGCACCAAAGAAAATGACACATGTCCCCGCCACAGCCGTAAGAAGCCCGAGCTTAATCGAGTTGAAATAAGCCGCCCAGCCACCGCCATCCATGCGGTTGAACTGATAGTTATTCAGACTAAAGCTGAGATCATAGGGCCAGAACTTAACCAATGCCGCGAACTGGCAAACCGCCAGCATTCCAACAATGAACACGCCCACAAGACAGGCATAGACAAACATCGCGGTATCAAGACGTTTGTTGGGAGAAGGCTCGTATGGCACGGAGCGTGCGGACAAAAGCGCGACCTGCTTGCTCTGCACAAAGCGATCAATGGTAAACGCGAGTATGGCTGGCAAGACCAGAACGACCGAGACAACAGCTCCCATCTCAAAGTTCTGCTGTCCAATGACTTGTTTATAGATATCGACAGCCAGAACGTTGTACTGCCCACCGATCACCTTGGGCAGACCAAAGTCGGTAATCACAAGGTTAAACACAACGAAAGCCGCCGAAACCAACCCATAGCGCGCACCCGGAATCGTTACCGTCCAGAAAGTGCGCCACGGCGTCGCCCTAAGCGAAATCGACGCTTCATAGAGGCGCGCATCCGAAATCGCCAACGCCGTTGAAATGATCAAAAACGCATGAGGAAACGTAAAGAAAACCGAGCCAATGACGATGCCAATCGGGCCATAAATACTGGCACCAAACAGCAGCTCCTTCAAGAAACCCTGATTACCGAAAAGGTAAACCAGCGCGATCCCCGGGAGCAATGACGGAACCAAAATCGGTGCCATCGCAATAAGCCGGAACACACCCTTAAAGCGCATCTTGGAACGGTTCAGCGCATAAGCAAACCAGAACGCAAGCGTCACCGTCACAATTGTGCTGATCGTCGCGATGAAGAGTGAATTCTTGATTGAGTTCGACAATGCAGGTGTTGAGAAATAAGTAACAAAGTTCCCAAACCCAGTTGATTTCTCGGGCCGCAATTGAACGCGGCGAAAGGTGTTGGAGTCCAGTTCAACCCAATCGTTACCTTCTTCGAGGGTCGATCCGATCAAGAAGCGTCCGCTCTCATCCACACTTCGAATGCGATAGATAACAGGACTGCGGAAGCTGAAGTCGGGGAAGAACTGTGTCACTCCCATACGACCGTCCGAGCCCGCTCCGAGGTCAGAGCTGTCAACGAGATTTAGCTCTTGGTTAATCGCCGCCAGCGTTTCGGCTTCCGAAAAGTTGGTGCCGGTTTCGTCGCTTACCATCACTTCGTATGCGGCGAGGTTGAATTGATAGGTCGAGAACGACTTCGACAACATTGCATAAAGCGGGAAAACCATCGTGATAAGCAAATAGAGCCCGATTACGATCATGCTTCCGCGCATAATGATGTCATCCCGCGAGAGCTTACCTTTGACCAAGGCGCCCTTGGGCATCACTTCAGTAGTTGCATCGGTCATGGATCAAACCTCCGGCTTATCAAAGGCCAAGAGCCGACCGCTGGGCAACTCGATCTTGGTGTCCATACCCGCCCTCAGATCAAGACGGCGCACCGCGTTAATCGAGAAGTCAGCGATCAACTCATTGCCGCCGAACTGGGGGTGCTGCAAACGACAGCGCCAGAACGAGCCAAGAAACTCCATCTCTTCCACGCGGACGGTCATTGAGTTTTCTTCGTTCTCGGATGTGCCCTCCTCGCCGTGAGGAATTACGTCCTCGGGGCGAATGGCCGCGATAACCTCTTGCCCTTCTGTAAAGCTATGCGGCGCGCACTTAAGAGGCTCTGCATCAAAACAAAGCGTTCCAGACTTACCCGCAATGGCGGGTATCTGGTTCATCTCTCCGATGAAATCCGCCACAAAAAGGTTGGCAGGGTCGCGATAGATCTCGGTCGGGGTGCCGACTTGTTCGATCGTGCCATTATTCATAACGACGATACGGTCAGCCATCGCAAGCGCTTCTTCTTGGTCGTGGGTCACCATCACCGTGGTCACGCCAAGTTTGCGCTGTAATTCTTTGATTTCATGACGCAAATGCACACGAACCTTCGCATCAAGGGCTGATAGCGGCTCATCCAGCAGCAGCAAGCCCGGATTGGTTGCGATGGCTCGTGCCAATGCGATACGTTGCTGTTGCCCGCCAGAAAGTTGAGCGGGGTATTTCTTGCGCTGTTCAGATAGCCCTACAAGCTCAAGTAACTCGCTCACACGCGCATTGATTTCCGATTTACTATGTCCGGTATTTTCAAGCCCGTAAGCAATGTTCTTCTCGATCGTTAAGTTCGGAAACAGCGCATAGGATTGAAACACAATACCATAATCACGCTGGGATGGCGGCAGATTGGACACATCAACGCCCCCTTGCGAAACGGCACCCTTACTTTGCAAATCCAATCCCGCAATCGCCCGCAAGAGCGTGGTCTTGCCGCATCCGGACGGACCTAGAAAACAAACGAACTCGCCGTCCTGAATGTCCAATGAAATATCTTTCAGCGCGAGAAATGTGCCAAACGCTTTCCACAGATTTTCAATTTTGAGATACGGATCTGTACCGTTTGTAACCATGAGCACAAGCAAGTCCTTTTGGATCGGAATCGCACCCGCAACGGGCCGATAGTCGCAATTTCAGTATTTGGAAAAAGAGGGCGAAGTTATGCTCCGCCCCCTTACTTGAACAAATCTACTTTGGTTCGGATTTGCCGTCGTAGCGGCTCTGCCATTCTTCAAGGATCGCGGCACGGTTGTTCGCGGCGAACTCGAAATCATTTTCGATCATCGCATCCAACAAGCCCTCTGGGAAATGCTCAACTGGCTTGGCAATGCCCGGATAGGCCACAACCGCATAGCCTGTGTTGTACATTTCGTTGGCTTCTTTGGTGACGGTGAAGTCAACGAGCTTTTGCGCTGCTTCTAGGTTAGCGGTGCCCGCAACAATCGCGGTGGCTTCCATGTCCCAGCCTACACCTTCGGAAGGTACGATAATCTCAAGCGGTGCGCCGTCTGCTTTGGATTTTGCACCACGGAATGCAAACGAAACGCCAATCGGAATTTCGCCAGAAGCGGCAAGCTTACAAGGTGCCGAACCAGAGTGCGTATAGCGCGCGATGTTATTATGAAGCGCATCCATATATTCCCATCCGCCTTCTTCACCAAAGAGTTGAAGCCAGCTAGAAACATCAAGGAACCCAGTCCCTGAGGACGCAGGGTTTGGCATGATCACGTGCCCCTCATATTGGGCGTCTGTAAGGTCTTGCCACGAAGTTGGTGGCGTCAGGCCAAGCTTCTCGGCCTCAACTGTGTTGTAACAGATCGAAGCAACCCAAGCGTCCATACCAACCCACGCCGGTGGAGTGTCTTTATCAACGAACTTCGGATCGAGTTCTTCGACACCAGCAGGTGCATATGGCTCTAGCATCCCTTCGGATTTCAGTAACAACAATGATGTCGCAGCGAGGCCCCAGATTGCATCGGCCTGCGGATTATCGCGCTCGGCCAGTAGCTTTGCGGTGATAACGCCCGTAGAATCGCGTACCCAGTTGATCTTGATGTCTGGATAGCTTGCGTTAAACGTCTCGGCGTAACGAGCGAGGTCTTCGGCCTCTACGGCGGTGTAAACCGTAAGCTCCGTTTCCGCCGCAGCCACAGTTCCCGTCAGCGCGACAACCGCGACTGTAGAAAGTGCTCTTTGAAGAAATTTCATTTGGTATCTCCTTGTTGGTTTATCGGGCGTTTTCGCCGCTTATTGATTGCGAGAATGTTGGGGCATAGGTGAGCAACAAGCCAAATCGATAATTCTTACCGATTAATAGGCTCACCCTATACGACTTTGCGACCCTCCCCTCCGATCCGCACAAAACATCCTGTGCATAACCTCTCTAGGGAATTGGATAAAATTGCCAAAGACCTAAGAACACGAGAGGAAAACGCACATATGCGCGATCATAGTGCACAGAAACCGCACCGCTACCAAAGCAATTCAACAACCGCCGCGCGGGAAACATCTGTGGCGGCTACCGCGCGGCGCGGGAGTGTTTGCCCAATTCTTGGGCGCCATAGCCTTAAATTACTACGCGATTGCAACTACGCTATTGGCGCACTCTTTCGCTCTTTGGATCATATGGAGTGCGAAGATAGGCTTTTGCGGGAACTCGTTTACCCGCAAGATCGACCTCGAATACACCTTCGCGAAGATATTGAGCGTTAACAGGAACCTCAGCATGAATTTCCGCAAGCGCCACCGCAGCGCCCAAAGTGTGCCCGTATCCAGCCGAACGCACCTCGCCGACTTCGGCGCCATTGCACAAAACTGCCTCGCCACTCCAAAGCTGCGCATCAGAGTCATCCAGAACCAGTTGAATAATCCGTGTCTTTAGGTGATCGGGATCATCCTTCGCCGCTAACAACGCATCTTTACCGATGAAACCACAGGGTTTCTTAAAATCGACAGCAAAGCTCAAACCCGCCTGTATGGGCGTAATATCTGGGGTGAGCTCGCGACCCCAAGCGCGAAAACCCTTCTCAAGCCGTAAACCATCTAGGGCATAGTATCCCGCGTCCGTGATGCCGAATTCCTGCCCTGCCTCCATCAAATCCTCATAAGCCCCAACCGCGAATTCAACGGGAACAATAAGCTCCCAACCTAACTCTCCAACATAAGTCATGCGGTTCGCCCAAACGGTGGAATATCCAAGGTCAATCTCCTGAACTGTGCCGAACGGGAAGGCTTCGTTCGTCAGATCGCACTTGGTAACCTTGCGCAAAACATCGCGTGATTTCGGCCCCATGACCGCAAGCACCGACCACGCCGAGGTCACATCGGTCAGGAACACATGCGCATCCTCGGCAAAGTTTTTGCGAAGCCAATCAGCGTCCCTGACCGCCTGCGCGGACCCCGTAATCAATAGGAACTCATCCCGCTTAAGGCGCAGCACGGTAAGGTCGCTCTCGTATCCTCCGCGCGCATCCAACAATCCCGTGTAAACGGTTGTGCCGACGTCAACGTCTATATTTGCCGCGCAGATACGGTTTAGCTCCGCGCACGCATCCCGCCCCTGCACGAGCAACTTAGCGAACGAGCTTTGATCAAATATCGCCACGCCCTCGCGCACAGCTTTGTGTTCGCGTGCGACTGCGTCATGCCAATTCTGACGTGCAAAGCTATAAACTGTTTCTGGTTTCTGACCATCGAGCGCAAACCAGTTCGCGCGCTCCCACCCCATTTTGGACCCGAACACCGCGTTCTTTGCGGCAAGGCGATCATAGAGCGGCGAGCGCCGGAACGGGCGCGCGGTATCCAGCTCCCGATTTGGCCAAGGCATCGCATAGTGAAGGCCAAGCGTCTCTTTTACGCGATCATGAAGCCACGTCGGATTGTTGTTAAACCCAGCAAATCGCCGAATATCGACTGCAAACAAATCGGATGTGGGCTCGCCCTGAACAATCCATTCCGCCAGAGCACGTCCAGCGCCGCCAGCACTCGCGATACCCATCGAGTTAAAACCAGCACCGACAAAGAAGTTCTTGAGTTCAGGAGCTTCTCCGAGAAGATAGTTGTTATCGGGCGTAAAGCTCTCTGGGCCGTTATAGAATTTGCGCACGCCGACTTCGCCTAACTCTGGCACGCGGATCAAAGCGTTCTCCAACAAGATTTCAAATTGCTCCCAATCATCTGGCAGCAGTGAGAATTCAAACTTGTCGGGAATGCCGTTCATCCCCCAAGGTTTGGCCTCTGGTTCAAAGCCCCCCATGACCAAACCGCCCGTTTCTTCTTTGAAATAGATATAACCATCAGGGTCGCGCAGGACGGGCAAATCCGGGCGTACACCTTCGATCTGTTCGGTCACGATGTACATATGTTCGGCAGAATGAAGCGGGACATTCACACCGCACATCAATCCAAGCTTGCGCGCCCACTGACCCGCGCAGTTCACAACAACCTCGGCTTCGATATAGCCATGATCGGTCTGCACGCCCGTGACGCGGCCGCAATCGCTTGTGATATCCGTTACCTTTATGCCTTCGATGACCTTGGCGCCGCCCATCCGTGCGCCTTTGGCCAAGGATTGCGTAAGGTCGGTCGGGTTAGCCTTGCCATCACCGGGCATCCACAGACCACCCTTGATGTCATCGACCTGCATCACGGGCCACTTCTCTTTGGCCTGCTGTGCGTTTAGAACTTCAACCTCTACGCCCTGTGCACGGGCTGCGGCGGCGGTCCGCAGAAGCATCGTCATCCTATCGTCTGTGCGCGCAACGGTTACGGATCCGCACTGCATCCATCCGGTCGCCAGACCTGTTTCCGCCTCAAGCTCTGAATATAGTTGTGTCGAATAACGAATAAGGTTCGTCATTGCCGGTTGGCTTCTGAGTTGCCCGACAAGCCCAGCGGCGTGCCACGTAGTTCCACAGCTTAGCTGCCCCTGTTCGAGCACAACCACATCAGAGCAGCCCAATTTCGTCAGATGATATGCCACCGAGCAGCCAACAATGCCGCCTCCGATAATGACATATTGCGCGCGGTCGGGGAGTTTTGAAGTCGACATAGTTTCTCCAAGAATGAAAATACTTGGCAAAACTTTGCATTATTTTGCATTTCCTTGCAAATAATTTTAATCACTCATGAGCGATTAAAAGTTCGACCCCATTCTGCGAAACACACCGCCTTATCGCGGCGGATGGCTCCTCGTCTGTCACGATGCGCGTTCCCTTTGGCACAGGGGGAAATAAGACATGCCCAACCGCCTCAAACTTGCTGCTGTCTGCAAGGACAAACCCCGTCTGAGCATTACAAAGCATCTGGTGGCGCAGGCCGGATGCCTCACGATTAAAATCGGTCAGGAACGCATCACTGCTAAGGCCGCCCGCACTAACGATGGCGAAATCCGCGCGATAACGGTTCAGGTGTTCGAGAGCTTCAATCCCGAAAACGGCCATCTCGGCGGGGTCCACTCTTCCTCCAAGAACCGTCAACTCACGCGTTGCTGGTGCAATGACCTCAGCCACACGCAAGTCGTTTGTATAAACGATAAGGTCCTGATGGCCTGAAAGCGCCCGAGCAACGGCAAGCACGGAAGAACCGTTATCCAAGATAAGCGATATACCGTTGGGGATTTGATCCGCGATACACGAAGCGATGCGGTCCTTGCCGTTCATATTAAGCTGAGAGCGACGCGCCATTGGGAATTCGCGCGTGCGAACTTGTGTAGCACCACCGCGCACTTGTTTTAGCTTATTTTCCTGAGCGAGTAATTCGATATCCTTGCGGATCGTTTCGCGCGACACACCGAGGGATGTGGTTAGCGTACGGATCGAGATCGTCGGATGCTGCTCAAGCTCCTTCAGAATGATGGCATGGCGTTCCGACATTAGCATGTTCAATCCCCTTTCGACTCATTCCGCGCGTCTCTCCCATGCTTATCGCAACTTGGGGAAACTCTGGCTAGCGCTGCCTGATATCGACGTCGCCATAGTCCTGCTCAATCAATCGTGTTTCAAGAAGCTGCCCACCACGCTCAAGAATCGGATATGCCGCGGACGCAATGTGGCTGTTGAAATCGCGCAGCGCGCCGACGGTTTCGAGGTGGATATCGCTTGAGTCAAAACTAATCTGAACACCATCACTCAGGCGCTTGAGGTGGCGTTTGCGGCTCTTGCGCTCAAGCCGCGCCATTTCCTGCTTTTCCTCAAGCAAAAGCCGCGCACTCTCCAGATCATCAGAAACCAGCAGGTTTGACGCCAGAAGCAAATTGGAACACAGACGTTCATGCATCTCGCAAATTTCAGCATAGCCGTTTTTCGAGAACTTAATGCCTTTTTCCGACTTTTCCTTGGTCAGCGGAATTAACCGCTTGGCGACGATATCGCCCGCCGTTTCAACCGCAATGGCATATTCAGTCAACTCGCGCACGCGCTTAGAGTCGGTCTTGGATAATGATGTGTTGCGAATATCTGCGGCATACCGCCGAATATCATCCAACGCCGTATTCACGTGATGATCCTGCGCCCGCACCGCCGCCGCGCGTTCCGGAGAATAGTCGGAATACAGCTCCATCACGGGTTTAATCATCGTCTCGACAAGCTGGGACATGCGCAGCACCTCCCGCTTGAGGTTCGCAATCGCAAGGTGGGGCTTATCTACGTCGCTTTCCTCCAACGCAGAGCGGTAAATCGGCGACTCTTCCTCAAAATAGATCACTTCCTCAGGAAGCAGACGCTTCATCGGCGCTTCTAGGCGGTGACAAAACAGCAGCGCAGTCAGCAGAAGCGCGTTGAACAGCAGATGGGTGTTAATCAACGTCTGCGAGGAAAGCTCCGATCCGATAAACGGTATCAAATCAAACCGCTGAATTGCGAAAAGTACCAGAATGGCACCGCTTCCGCGCAAGAGTAGATTTGCCAAAGGAACGCGCCGCGCAACTGGTGTCATGCCACGGGAAAGCCAGACGGGGATTATGGCACTCCCCAGATTGGCCCCCAGCACGAGCGAGACACCCGCACTCACGGGGATTGCGCCGACAGAAACAAGCGTCACACACATCAATATCACGGCGACGCTTGAATGCATTATGAACGCCAGAAACGCCCCGACCACAAATGCCGTAACATAGTCCGAAACTAGGTAATCCGCGATTGCAGGCAAAAACGCGCTATCGCGGATCGGGTCCATAGTTTCGCGCAGGAAACGTAGCGAGATGAGAATAAACGCGATGCCCAGAATGATCCGCCCTGCCTGACGCAGCTTGCGACGCTCTGCCTTCACGTAAAGCCCACCACCGACGGCCAGCAGAACAGGCACGAGCCAATCAAGGTTGAATGAAAACACTTGAATGAGCAAAGCAGACCCAAGATCCGCGCCCAGTACCACAGACAGCCCAGCGCCGAACGACAATGCGCCAGATGCCGAAAAACCAGCCACAAGCAACGCAACAGCCGCGGAACTCTGCAAGATCACCGCAAGCATCAGCCCCGCTGTCGCCGCCCCTACTCGGCTGCGTTGCTGAGTAATGACGCGTTGGAACGACGGGCCGAACGCACGCTCAATCCCCGTGCGCACCATACGCACAGCAAAGAGCAGCAGCATCGTCGCGCCGGCCAGCTGGATTAGGAACATTATTATTGCCATTCAAAATACTCTTTTATTTCAACGCTCCCTCAAGTGTAGGTTCTAGATCATATCCGCAGCAGTGATGGTTGCAATCCCAAGAGCAACGACAACCGCCGCAACGATCCGCTGCGCGCGCGGCCCCTCCGAGAACCAGAACACACCAATCATGGCCGCAAAAATCACCGATGTTTCCCGCAGCGCCGACACAATTCCCAAGGGCGCCTGCGTCTTGGCAAACAAAACCAGACCATAGGCCGTGGCCGATACCAATCCGCCCGAAATCCCCGTCATCATCGTGCGCGGCGAAAGCTGTAATAAGCGCTCCCATCTGGTCGCGAAGATATACAGAGCGACGATAATCTCTGCGATGAAGAGCCAGCCGATATAGCCCACGGTGCTGGTGGATAGTCGCACTCCGATACCGTCCACGATCGAATACATCGCGATGATAATCGCAACGCCAACGGCAGCAAGCACGCCAGAAAGCGGCGTAGCCGCCCGATTGGTGGAAAACGTCAAGAGCATGATGCCACCAGATACCGCCAATATCCCACACCAGACCCCGAACGACAGCGCCTCGCCCACCCAGATCTGCGCACCGAGCGCGATCATAATGGGCGCCAAGCCACGTGCGATCGGATAGATAATGCTAAAATCCCCCGCGCGATACGCAAGGTTCAAGAGCAGGTAGTAAGCCCAATGAATAACGGTAGAGGCAATGATATATGGGATCGCCGCCGCCACGGGTGACGGTGAAATCATCACCATAATTATTCCGGGAACTACGTGACCAAGTGCTACCAGCCCAAGCATGATGGTTTTGTCGCCTGCACCCTTTACGATTGCGTTCCACAATGCGTGCATGAATGCAGCAAAGAGGACGACCGCAAATATGCCCGCGCTCATGCAGAGTGATCCAGAATGGATCGCTCAACGATGGAAAGTGCGGTCACTAGGTCTTCTTTTGATATCGTCATGGGTGGCGAGAGAGTCAGAACATTTCCCGCGCTTATCTTAAAGCTCAGCCCCTCGGCCAAACATGCATAGTAGATTTTCTCGGCGATTTGCGGAGCGGGCGTGCGGCCCTGCCGATCTGAAACGATCTCGATGCCAAACATCACCCCGCGCCCGCGAATATCACCAACGATTGGTGAGGATTCGAGGGTGTTTTCTAGCCGTTCAATCGCCATTTTGCCAAGCTCGGCGGCGCGCTCCACAAGATTTTCGTCCTCGATAATCTCAAGCGTCGTAAGCGCAGCCCGCGCAGTGACGGGATTTTTCTCATGAGTGTAGTGGCCAATCGCAAAGTCGCCAGCAACGTCTAGGTCCTGCCGCGCAATAACCGATGCTATGGGAAGCACCCCTCCGCCCAAGGCTTTGCCAAGCGTCACAATATCGGGGACTATCCCGTCATGCTCAAAAGCAAACATCTGACCCGTTTTGCCAAGGCCCGTGGGAATCTCGTCCATAATCAACAACGCGCCGTGGCGATGGCAGGCCTCCTGCACAGCTTTCCAGTAGCCCGCAGGTGGCACAACAGGCACCGCGCGCATAGGCTCTGCAATCACTGCGGCAACATCGCCCTCACGACCAAGAACGTAATCAACCATCTTGGCGCAGGCCAACCCGCAATTCTCGGGGCCTGCGTGTCCATATGCACAATGATAGCAGTGAAACGGCGCGACGTGCTCGGCCCCTGGAAGGAGTGGTCCTGCTATGTGGCTTCTGAATGTTGCCTCGCCCCCAACAGACGCGGCGCCAAATCCCGCTCCGTGGAATGCGTCCCAGAAACTGAGCGTCTTGAACCGCCCCGTCGCCGCCCGCGCCAGTCGTAATGCGACTTCGTTTGCGTCTGAACCGCCCGTTGTGAATAGGACCTTTCCCAAATTCCCGGGCGCGATATCCGCCAGACGCTCGGCAAGCTGGACTGAAACGTCATTCGTAAAACGGCGTGGCGAGAACGGTAATGTATCAAGCTGATCCTTAATCGCAGCAATCAGGCGGGGATGACCATACCCGATGTGATGCACCGAGTTCCCGTGGAAATCCATATAGCGCCGCCCGGCAACATCTTTGATCCAAATTCCCTTGGCCTCGGCAATGGTGGAAACGCAAGGGCTCGACAAGCTCTGATGTAGAAAGGCTGCGGCGTCTCGGTCTAGCAACGATTGAGCATTGGGGTCGGTTTCTCTTGCGGACCAGTCCTGACGCGCTTTGGACGTGTTGGCTTCGCCTTCGGTGTGGATGTGTTTTGTCATGGACTGCCTTCAATTGAGAAAGCAAGGCCTACACAGCCTTGCTCATGTTCAGAAACCGTGGATTAGCTTGGCCATGGTAACGAATAGGTTTTAACATTGGTAAAGAACTTCATCGCTTCGGTGACGCCCTCTTTTACGGCGTTTCCGCTGTCCTTAATCCCTCCAAACGGCGAGGTTTCGATCCGATAACCTGGCTGCTCCCAGATGTTACAAGTCCCGACATCCAGCCCGTTGATGTATGCAATCGCGCGGTTCAGATCATTGGTACAAACGCCAGACGAGAGGCCAAACTGCGTCCCGTTGGAGATGCGCATCACCTCCTTGTCGTTGTCGGGAACGCGCACAATCGGGATGACGGGACCAAAGGTCTCTTCCATCACCAACTCGCTGTTGTGGGGAACATAATCCACCACAATCGGCGGCAGGAGCGCTCCCTGACGAGGCGGATGATAAAGGATCTTGGCGCCTTCCTTCTCGGCGGCAAGCACGCGGTTCTCGAAAATTTCGGCGGCCTGCGCATGGATCACACAGCCCAGTTCCGTTTCGGGGTCCATCGGATCGCCGAATTTCAGCGCTTTCGCCTTCTCTAGAACCAATGGCACAAATTGATCCGCAATCGACTCCTGAACCAAAATCCGTTTGATTGCAGTGCACCGCTGCCCTGAATTTCCCGTAGCTCCGGCAACGGCAATTGTCGCGGCTTTTTCAAGGTCAGCTTGGCTAAGGTCGTTACACACGATCAGCGGATCATTCCCGCCAAGTTCAAGCGCCTGACGTTTGTATCCTGCCTTAGAGGCAATCAACTTCCCAACTGGCACACCACCGGTAAACGTAATGATATCAATATTCTCATTGATCATCATCTCTTCGCCAATATCTTTAGGAAGGCCCGTCACGATTTGCAGCATCTCTGGCGGCAAACCCGCTTCATAAATGATATCTGCAAGCGCAATGGCCGTAAGGGGGGTAAGCTCGGTCGGTTTAACAACCATACAGTTATTGGTCGCAATTGATGGTGCGATTTTGTGGCTCACCATGTTGAGCGGATGGTTAAACGGCGTGATTGCACTGATGGCGCGGACAGGTTCGCGCATAGTGTAGATTTTGCGTTCTTTGCCGTTGTGCGTCAGATCACAAGAGAAAACCTCGCTATCGTCGATTAACGCTTGGTGCGATGCAAATTGATAAACATCCTGAGCGCGCTTGGTTTCGTAAATCGCGTGCTGATAGCAAATGCCCAACTCAAGCGTCAGCCATTTTGCCAAGTATTCACGGCGCTCACCGATCAACTCACCGACACGCTGAAGTATCTGGCTTCGTTCATAGCGGCTTAGCTTAGCCTTATAATCAGCAGCAACTTGAAACGCGCGTTTTGCATGTTCTGCGGTGCCTGCTGGAACGGTCCCAACGACTTCTTCGGTATAGGGATACTTCACTTCGATAACGTCATCAGTGAAGACTTTCTCGCCACCGATGCGCATCCCTTCGTGTCTGATTTCGAAATCAGTCATTGGGCTCCCCTTCCGTTAAAGCCCTGCGGCGGTGGTCGCATAGAAGAACGCATCAAAGTTCCGCAATGTCGGCTGGCTGGGCAGGTCAATCACACGGTTCACGATGAAGGGCACTTCTTGTTCTGTCAGGCCACCATGGCTGCGCAATGGCTCGTTGAGGGCGGCAAGGTCATGGCGGTGCTCGGAGGTGCCGATCGTCATGTTTTCGGTCGATATCATCACAATATCCCCGATGCGATCCGCCGGAAGTTCAAACCGCTCAACGGCCTCTGCTTTATCCATCACCTCAAGGATCTCGGGACGTTTGGCAAGGCGCGCGATCACACCCTTATGGTCCGCGCCTTCCGGCAGGTATGCGGTACCAAATCCGCCCAATGCTCCGTGGTGAACAACATATGGATCAGTGATCGGCAGGATCACTCGCGCTGCGCCCTCGCCCAGCCATTCATCAAGCAAATCCTGTACATAGATGACCGAAGGATCACCATTCGCATCATGCTTTGGCTTCATTCCGTGGTCGGCGGTTACGACAATCGCGGCCCCCATCGCATCCAGTTCAGTTAGGTACTTATCGAACATCTCATAGAACGATTTCGCCTCTGCATCATCTGGGGCATATTTGTGCTGAACATAATCCGTTGTGGTCAGATACATAACATCCGGTTTCCACTCCTTCAGAAGCTTCACACCAGCAGCGAACACAAACTCGGAAAGGTCCGCAGAGTATACCTCTGGCTGCGCCATCCCCAGCCATTTGCTCGCGGCTTCCTGTCCATGTTCAGTTTGAGTGGAACTATCTGATTTTTCAGCGGAAAAACACTTGGCCCGATCTTCGTCAAACTTCAGCCCTGCCCCCAAAAGTGCGCGCAACTTGTCCTTAGCGGTGACAACAGCAACCCGCGCGCCTGCTTCGTAGAACTTGCTAAAAACCGTCGGCGCGCGCAAGAAACGCACGTCGTTCATCATGACTTCTTCGCCTGTCTCCGGCTCATAAAGGTAGTTGCCGCAAATCCCGTGCACACTCGGCGGGCGGCCCGTCGCGATAGAAAGGTTGTTCGGGTTCGTGAACGATGGAATGACCGAATGTGCCAAGCGGTCGGTCCCCGTTTCGCGCATCCGCTTAAGTGTTGGCATCAACCCGTCGGCGATAGCCTTCTCCAGATATTCTGGTTCGCATCCATCAAGGCAGATCGCAATAGCACAGGTTTTCGGAGCGGGGTAAACACGATCATTTGCGACGACCGGGGATGAAATTGGCATAGGTTGGTCCTTAAAATTAGGCAGCTAGTTTTTTACGTTCTTCAAGAGCTTTGGCAGGTGGGGCCGCAGAGCGCACCCCCATAACAGCCAAAGCATCGCGCGCGGCCTCTACGACCTGACGCATAACATGTTCGTCCATTTGCCCGATGCATCCGATGCGGAAGCTATCCACGACCGTCAGCTTGCCCGGATAGATAATAAATCCTCGTTCGCGCATTTGGTTATAGAATTCATCGAATGCGAATGCCTCATCCGCAGGGCAGAAGAACGTCACGATAATTGGGCTTAGCCAACGATTGGCGAGAAGGGTTTCAAAGCCCAAGTCGCGCATTCCTTCGACCATTACATCTCGATTTCGGATATAGCGCGCGCCGCGTCCTTCGACGCCACCCTCTTGCGCATGTGCCTTGAGCGCTTCAAGAAATGCGGCAACCACATGTGTCGGCGGAGTAAAACGCCACTGGCCGGTCTTTTCCATCGTCGCCCATTGCGCATGAACATCAAGCGAGAGCGAGTGACTGTTGCCTTTGGCCGCTTCGATTTCATCCTTGCGAGCAATCACAAAGCCAAAACCGGGTACGCCCTCGATACATTTATTCGCCGAGGATACCATCGCGGTATATTTGCTTTTCTGAACCTCAAGCGGGATAGCTCCAAATGCCGACATGCTGTCGATCAAGACTTTGCGCCCTGCTGCATGTACCGCATCGGCGATCTCATCCACGGGGTTCAGAATGCCGGAACTCGTTTCGCAGTGGATAATCAGAACGTGCGATATTGCAGTATCATCCACGAGGATTGCTGCTACTTCTTCGCCACGCGGAGGCAGGTAATCACCCTTATCAAGCAACGTATACGCCCGCCCCAGATACTCCATGGTTTGCGCAGCCCGAAGCCCGTAGGCACCATTGGCAAGCACCAGAACCTTGCCATCTCGCGGCACAAATGATCCCAGCATCGCCTCAACACAATAAGAGCCAGACCCTTGGATCGGCACGCAATCATATTCCTCGGCGCCCGCTCCAATCAGCTTGAGCAACTGGCTTCGCAAGCTTCGTGTCATGGCGCGGAAATCATCATCCCAACTGCCCCAATCCCTTAGCATTGCTTGTTTGGTTTCGTAGGATGTCGTCAACGGACCGGGCGTAAGAAGATAAGGCTCGCCCAATTTCGGTGGATTTATTTTCGCAGGTAAAGTCATCGCAGGGGACTCCGCTGTTCGATCGTTTAACTGTTTCTAGGCTTAATCCGACCATATGAAAAATTGTTAATTGCAATGAGTTAAAAAGCTGCGCTTATATACAGAAAACCGACAAAACATCAGGGATAAACATGAGATACAGCCAAATCCGCGCCTTTCACCACGTTGCCGTCGAAGGTGGGTTTTCCCGCGCTGCGGAGGCACTCTCGCTCACACAACCTGCGATTTCAGAGCAGGTCCGCAAGCTTGAGAGTGATTACGATGTGCTTCTGTTCAATCGAAACAAAAAGCGCGTTTCGTTAACGCCAGTTGGCGAAAGGTTACTGATCTGCACCAAGCAACTCTTTGAAGTTGAGAACCAGATCACGGATGTTCTCTCCGAGAACCGCGCCGCGATGGAAGGAACGCTTAGAATTATCGCCGACAGCGCCTTTCACCTTACCAGTCGGCTAGAGGCCTATCGCAAGCGCTACCCCAAGGTTTTTATAAGCGTACGAACAGGAAATAGCGCCGAGATCATCGAAGCTCTAAGAAACTATGACGCTGAAATCGGCGTCGTCGGAAGCCCCAACCCCGGCCCCGACATGGAGGTCAGGGGACTTGGGCAAGCGCCGATCATTGCCTTTGCCGCCAAGAAGTTCTTCCCTGAATTTCCCGAGAAACTGACACTAGAAGAGATCGCACGGTATCCCCTAATATTCCGCGAGAAAGGGTCCAAAACCCGCCAGAAGCTAGAGGACGAAGCGGTGCGAATGGGCGTCAATCTAAGCCCCGCAGTCGAAGTAGAAGGCCGCGAGGCAGTGCAAGAAGTCGTCGCTGCGGGCGCAGGTATCGGCTTTGTTTCCGAAGCGGAATTCGGCTATGACGTACGCCTCGCCAAAATCGCGATTGCCGACACGAACCTGAGTATGAGCGAGTCGCTGATCTGTCTGAAACAACGAAGCGAGGTGCGCTCAATTCGGGCGTTTATGGCTATCCTCGCGACCTAAATGAGCGAAACAGGCACACCTTTGCGAATACTTTCATCTGCGGCGATACAAATACGAAGCGATTCAAGCGCGTCGCTCATATGGGCGTCTAGGTCGATACCTTCGCGAATGACGCGCAAGACGTATGCCTGCTCCGCATCACAGAGCGCCTGATGGTCTGGCTCGTCAGGCAGCGTGATGAAATGGTCCCCGTCAAGCCGATGCACAAGGATACCGCCAACCTTCGTGTGCCCTTCGATTTCAGCCGATGCGCCACGATCTGCATCTGTGATCGAAACCGAACCATGCGGGCTAATGACGTCTTTTACGAATACCGCCGTTTCGGACATCATCGGCCCCCAGCCTGCCTCGTACCAGCCCACCGAACCATCCTCAAAAGTCACTTGAAGCTGGCCGTAATTATACATCCCATCGGGTATTTCGTCAGAGAGGCGCAGTCCGATGCCATTTACGCTTATGGGCTTAGATTGCGCGATCTGGCACATCACATCGACATAGTGCACACCACAATCCACCAGCGGCGAAGTCGACTGCATGAGCTGTTTGTGAACCTCCCATTCCGCGCCCGTGGATTGCTGATTCAGGTTCATACGAAACACATATGGCCCGCCAAGTGCGCGCGCTTCCTCAATCAATCGCATCCACGACGGGTGATGCCGAAGGATATACCCAACCACAAGCTTGCGCCTCGTTGCGCGCGCCGCTGCCACAACGGATTCGGCCTCTTGGATGGTGGGCGCCAGAGGCTTCTCGACAAACACATCTGCGCCCAGTTCCATCGAACGAATTGCAAACTCCGCATGGCTATCGGAATGGGTCGCAATCACAACCAAATCAGGGTTTTGCGCGAGCCCCTCTTCGAAGGTTTCGAAGCGCGGGTATTTATCCAACCCACCCGCAAGCAGGCGCCCTGTGCGATTCACGATACCGATGATTTCCGAAGTTTCGCTTTTGTGATGTGCGAGCGCATGGCTTTGCCCCATGTTCCCCACGCCTACGATCAATACACGTATCAAATCTCAATCCTCCGAACGCTTCCGATTTCAACGGACTTCCCCGTTCTGCGGGATTCAATCGCCGCGAACGCCATTGCGAGGCTCTTCAGATTTTCCCGCGCACCGTTTGCGGGTTCTTGATTCTCTTCGATTGCCACGAGCAAAGCGCCCATCGCTCCCCTAAAACCATCGTTGAACCACGTACCGTTCAGCTTCGGGTGGGCGCGCCCCTGAGCTGTGGTCAAGGTAAGCGCTTGCACGCCAAGGTCGGGACCGTCGCTGCAAATGCTACCCTTGGTACCTGCGATATAGGTTGTATCACGCGGGCCGAAAGGCGTTCCGCCGTCAAAGACCAACGATGCCTGCCCACCCTCTAGCGCGATTTGCACCTGCGCCAAAAGCGGAACCTTTGCGGATTGTCCTACCGCTTTTGTGGCGGATGCAAAGACCGTTTCCGCGCGTTCGCCAGTGACGCTCGCGACGAAATCAAACCAGTGAATTCCGAAATCATAGAGGATCAGGTCTTCGATCTTCTCAAAAGGCGTGCCCGCGATCCATCCGTGATCCCAATGCAGGCTTGCGTGGCAACTCAATACCTCTCCGATATGCCCAGCGCGCACGGCTTCTCGCATCCATGCAAGATGTGGCGCCCAGCGGCCATTCTGGTTCACGGCGAGTTTTAGGTTATTGGCGTCTGCAAAGTCCGCTAGGCGCTCCCCCTCATCCAGATCGAGAACAAAGGGTTTCTGCGAAAGAACGTGTTTCCCAGCCTTTAGCGCCTCCCACATAAGCGGCGTGCGGTCCACAGGGTGCGGAGTGATATCCACCACATCAATCGACGGATCCTGCAAGAGTTCCATGGGGTCAGACATGGTTTTCGCATTGGGGTAGAACTCGGCCGCTTTGGCCTCTGCTTTGGAAAGGGTGCGATTACAGATCGCCACCACATCCCAACCTGCCGCGCGATATTCATCCAGATGTGCCGCCACGATGCCACCCGCACCAATCACACCGATCCGAGGTCGATAGGCTTGGGGCATCGGCGGCTGATACGGAACCTCCGGAGCGGGAACTTCCTTCACCGCTTGGGATTTCAGCGCATAGGTATCGCTGTCTGGTGCATCACTCATGGCAGAAGGCTCAGGGTGCGTTTTTCTTGTGCCGACTTAAAGGCCGTGTCTACAATTCGCTGCCCCAAGAGCGACACCTCGGGATCGAGGGGGCCAGTAATATGCTCGCCCGTTTCGATACAGTTCAGAATATACTCAATCGCATTGCGCCGCCCATAAGGAAGCGGGTCAACGGCGACTGGCGTGGCTGTTGGGTTCTCGCGCGTTTGAACGGTGATATGCGTTGCATAATCAGGGCTGGCAATTGTGCCGTCCGTGCCGACAAAGGTAAATCCGCAAGTTGGCTGGGGTTGGGTCATCCAAGGGTCGGTGAACGTGCCCCAACGCGTCTCCATCTTTGATAGCCCGCGCGCGTAGCGACAGACGGTGATTGAGTGCTGATCCACCTCGATGCCTTCTGCTTCATCTGTCACAGAGGTCACTTCAAGGGGGGCTTCGCCGTTCTTGTACCACGTTCCCAGCGTCGCACCGTAGCCCAGATAGTCCAACAAGCTCCCACCGCCAGAGGCTTTCTTGTACCACCATGAGTTCGGCTTTTGACGCTCCACTTCTTCGGGCGACACCTCAACTTTGTCCGCAAGGTGATAAAGCGGGCCGCGATTGCCGTCGTAGAAATGTACCTCCAACAAATCGCCGATGGTGCCTTCGTCAATTAGTCGTTTCGCTGTGACGTGACTCTCGACCCAAGCGAGGGGCCAGTTGATGGCCATTGTTTTGCCCGTGCCCTCCATCGCGGAGAGCATACAGCGGGCATCATCAATCGATACGGCAAATGGCTTCTCGACCAAAATATTGACGCCGTGCTTGGCCAGCCGCTCGGTGTAATCCGCATGGTCAGCCGTCGCCGCGCATAGGATCGCCAGATCAGGCTTGGTCGCCGTCATACAAGCATCCAGATCGGTAAATACGCGATCTTCTGGAATGTCGAACATAGCGATTGCATCGGCCATTCTCGCAGGGTCAGGATCATATATCCCAGCGATCTCTGCATCGGGCTGTTCGTCAACACAGCGCAATAAATCCCCCATATGCATATGGTCAAAACTGATTCCGACGACCTTCCACTTTGCCATGTTCTGCCTCCTCTAATATCTTTCGATGCGCCTAGTTTTGATCGGTCAGGCGAATATAAATTGTTGTCACGGCCAAAATGATCAAACCGAATAGGATGCGGCGCGCTCCTTCTGGCATCTGCAATAGCGTCAGAAGAGTGCCCAGTACCGTAAGGATGAGTGCTCCAACGATGGTTCCGGAATACCCGCCTCGCCCGCCAAATATCGACGTCCCGCCAATGACAGCCGCAGCGACCGATGGTAGGAGAAGCGGATTTACAAGCGACAACGACGGCGCCTTGATAAGCCCCACGTAGAGCAATCCCGTAATCCCCGCGATAAGCCCCGACAGAGCATAGAGCGCCAAGTAAACCTGCCATGTTCGCACGCCAGAGATGCTTGATGCGGTCTCGTTCGAGCCAACAGCGTATAGCAATCGGCCAAAACCCATACGGCGCTGCGCCCAAATAATCAGAACAGCAAACGGTACGAACAAAAGCAACGAGTTAGGAAGACCCCAAGTGCGCCCCGTTCCCAGCCATGAAAGACTTTCAGGAACCACAGAGCCCGTCGCGATAACGAACCGCTGGTACACCTGAAGGCAGCCTGTCCCGATCAATCCGGTTCCAAGGGTCATGATAAGCGGATGCACCCGACAAACCGCAACGCCAAACCCGTTCACAAGGCCGATCGCGATTGCAGGCATTAGGCCAATACATATTGCCACCGGCACCCCGACAATGGGTACTTGGGTAGCCATAACAAATGCGCTGATCGTGGCCGCAACGGCTGCCGAGAGATCAATCCCGCCCGTTAGCATCGTTAACGTCTGACAGGCCGCTAGCATGGCCAGAGGAATGGCGAACTTGATCGTATTTCCCAGCCAACGTTCGTTCACAATGCCGGGGCGCATGAATTCAAGCACACCGATCAAGAGCGCGAGCAAGATCACCAGCGGCACAATCGGGTAGTCACCCATAAACCGTGCAATGCGTTTGGCGGGCGAAGTTTGCGTTGCCGTCGTCATGTTCGTTTACTCCTCATCGCAAGTACCCCGCCAATCATCACCACAACCACCATGATCGAACCTTCGACGATTGTTGTTACATTCGGATCGACCGACATTAGCGTCAGATCCATCCGCACAAGGCGAAGGATAAACACCGCGATAATCGGCCCCAGAAGCGCGCCGCGCCCACCGCCAAGGACGACGCCGCCTAGAACAACGGCCGCAACACTCGCCATCAGGTATGGACCGGGGATCGGCTCGCCGTTGCCCGTACTCATGGTCAGGGTCAATCCGCCCAGCGCCGCAAAAAGCCCACAGACCGCATAGGCAATAATCCGTGTTCGCCCAACGGCCACACCAGAGCGATAGGCGGCCAACTCGTCGCTTCCGATGGCATAGATCGAGAGGCCGAGCTTTGATCGCTTGAGGGGAATCCAGATCACCGCGACGCAAACCGTCAGAAAAACCAATGATTTCGGCAACCAAGGAAAAATAAATGGCCCGATGATCAATTCCCGAAGCCACGGCGTTGCGCTTCCTCCGGGAGCTTTGAGGATAAGCAGCGCCACACCTTCCCAGACATAGAGCATCGCCAGCGTCACCACGATATCCGGCACCCGCGTCATCACGATAAGTGCGCCGTTTATTGCTCCCATCAAGACGCCGATGACAAGGACAGCCACGACCGCGAACACGGTCATTCCATCGCTCGCTCCGTCCATCAAAACCGCGGCTGTTACTCCGGCAACCGCCATCATGGATGCAACCGAGAGATCAATGCCCCCCGCAATCACCACAACGGCCATCGCAACTGTTGCAAAGGCAAAGGGCAGTGTCGCGCGAGAGAGTGAATCAAGACCTCCGACGCCAAATTCCGGCTGAATAATGCGGGTAAATACAAACAGCAGCGCCAGTATTCCAAGCAGACCAAGCGTCCAGCCGTTTTTGTTTATCAGACGGCTCATGCTGGCTCCTCCTGCTTTTCGGTAAGCCCATATGCCGCCCGCAAGAGCGTTTGTTCATCTGCATCCGCTGCGTCAATCACGTCCACAACTCTTCCATTAAAAATCACAACCGCGCGGTCGCAAGCCGCGGGAATCTCGGATAGTTCTGAAGTATAAAAAAGCACCGATGCCCCCTGCTCGGCCAATTCACGGACCAGCAAATAAATCTGTCGCTTGGTGCGCACATCAATCCCACGCGTTGGGTCAAACAACAGCAACACATCAACGCCCGATGCAATCCAGCGACCAATGGTTACCTTTTGTTGGTTCCCACCAGAAAGGCGGCGGACCTCACCCTGCGCGCGCGTGTCGATCTGAAGGCGATCAATCGCTTGTTTAACGCGCCGCGCCTCTTCGCGCATCCGGATGGCGCCCCACTTGCGTGGTCTGGCCAACAACGGGACTGCGATATTTTCATGAACCGATCGCTGCATCAAAAGCCCATCTGCGCGATCGCCCGGCACAAAGGTTAGTCCTGCAGCGATGGCATCAGCGGGGTGGTTGAAAGTGTGCGGCGTCCCATTCAACTCGATCGTACCGCCGCTTGGCTTTTTCATACCTGCGAGCACCTCGAATAATTCGTCCTGTCCTTGCCCCTCAAGCGCGACAACGCCAAGCACCTCGCCCTTGTGTAAATCAAGCGACACATCAGCGAGCTTCGTCCCTGCGGCCAGGTTCTCAACCCTCACGCGCGGTATCGCATCAGTCGTTTTCGCGCGGGTCGTGATGTGCGTCGGACTGCTATCGAGCGCGGCCCCTAGCATCAATTCAACAACGCGTTCTTCAACGCCTTCTTCAATCGGAAGGTCGGCAACGGTCACCCCATCGCGCAGGACCGTCGCGCGATCACAGATTTCGGCAATTTCCGAAAAACGGTGAGAGATATAAATAACCGACTGCCCCGCGTCAGCCTGTGCACGGACGGTTTTCAAAACACGCTCAACCAAATCAGTTGGGAGCGCCGCTGTCATCTCATCCAGCAACAGCACATCTGGCTCACTCGCCAATGCGCGCGCCAGATCCAGTATTCGTAATGTCGCAAGGGGTAGATCGCCGATCATATCCTCGAGGTGCAGACCTTCGATGCCCAACTCGCTTACCCAATGCAGGAACGGCTCAACCGGCGTATCACCAAGTCGTAAGTTATCCGCGACGGACAAATCGGGAATGAGCGAAGGTTCTTGATATACGGGTACAAGCCCAGAGCGCCGCGCCTCGGCGGGCGAGCCGACGATGTGATCAACACCGCGAATGCGGATATGGCCTTCGTCGTTCTTGATCGCACCCGTCAGGATTTTGACGAACGTCGATTTCCCCGCGCCATTCGCCCCCATCAATGCGACGATCTCGCCACGCTTAATAGTTAGAGACGCATCCTTTAACGCGACGACCGCGCCATATCGTTTTGACACGCCACGTGCATCCAGAAGCGGCGCGTTTGCCTGATCTTGTGTCATATTTGCCCTTGCCGATTGGAATTGGCCCCGGCGCAAACCGAGGCCAAAGCTGTCTTATTCACCTGGGCCTTTACAGGCGATGATCTCTTCGGTGGAATAAGTTGTCCAACCAGGGATCGAGACCGACACGGGCCACTCGGGATCGAGGTTCGGGTTTTGCGCCGCTTCGATGAGCTTCATGCCTTCAGGGTCGTTATTGGCCCAAAGAGCAGGATCAACCAGAACCGTTGTGCTCTCCGGCATCTCACCATCAAGGATTTGCACCGCAAGCGTCACACCCGCACCGCCGATTGAACCGGGGTTGGTAACCGCCGCGCCGGTGAAACCGTCAACCGTTGCCAACTGCCCGACAAAGCCCGCGTTATCTGCACCGACAATTGGCACAAGATCAACATCGGACTCGATAAACGCATCTACGATTACGTTGTCGATACCGCTGGTCCAGACGCCATCAACAGGAAGACCCGTTGAAAGATAGTCAAGGATCTGCTGTTTACCCTGATCCTGCTGCCAGCCCGTAAAGACCTCGTGAGCGACGTTGATATCGGGATGTTCTGCCAACGCGCGCTGGAACCCCTTATCGCGGTCGTCATCCGCACCAGCACCGGCAGCGCCACGCATATAAACAACGTCGCCTTTGCCGCCCAACTCTTCAAAGAGCCACTTGGCACCGAGATATGCGTATTCTTCTTGGTTATTCGAGAGAATATACGCGCCCTCTGCGCTTACGGCTTGGTCAACCGCAACCACAACGATATCGGCGGCAATCGCCTCTTCGATAGCCGAATTCACACCGTCAGAGTTGGACGGGTTCAAAACGATCGCATCCACTCCTGCTTGGATTAGGTTGCGAATGTCCTCGAGCTGACCCGCTGCATCGGTGTTGCGGTGTGCGATGTTCAGGCTTTCGACCTTACCCGAAGAACGCGCCTGCGCCTTCATCGCGCAGACCATTTCCTCGCGCCAGCCATTACCCTGAACGGTATTCGAGATACCGATCTTGTAGCCTTCGGCCATTGCGGCACTTCCAATGCTTCCCGCGAACAGCGCCAGAGCTGCTGTACTTGTAGCTATTTTCCTCATTTTATCTCCTCCCTATGGTTGTTGTCGTCCTCTTATTCCGCCCTACTTGATGTACGGAGCTAGAATATCACGCGCGAGACAAAAGCCGCGCTTAATTCTTTCGTCGGTTCCCTCAAAGTCCCTGTCTTCGTGTTCGATAATAACGGGGCCGTCGTACCCCACGCGATATAGCTGCGAGAAGAAATCCCCCCAGTCCACATCACCGAGTCCGCAAAGACGAGGAACCTGCCAGCCCATACCTGCCGAGAGTATGCCCCGCTCATATAGGCCGTCACGATCAATCATCAGGTCTTTGGCGTGGACGTGAACAAATTTCTCGCCGAATTCGCGAATAAATCTTGTCTGGTCAATCATTTGAAGAACCAGGTGCGAAGGATCGAAGTTCATCCCGACCCCTTCCCAACTTTCGAAAATGCGGCGCCAGATACGTGGCGAGTACGCAATATTATGGCCACCGGGCCACTCGTCGTTCGAGAATATCATAGGACAGTTTTCAAACGCCAAAGTCACACCGTTGTCGCGCGCATGGGCGATGATTTCAGGGAAAATTTGCTCTGCCCTTTCCCAGTTTTCGTCCACGGTTAGCTTGCGATCTCCGCCAACGAAGGTGTTGACAACTGGAACCTCAATAAGGCCCGCCGCAGTGATGACCTTCTTGAGGTGGCCGATCACTTCGTCGCGATGCTCTTGTTCTTCGTGAAGCGGGTTGGGGTAGTATCCGAGGCCCGAAATCTCGATGCCCTTGTCGGCCAGCGCCGATTTAATCTCGCCCGCTTGGGATTTTGAAATGCCATCAACGTCGATGTGGGATGTCCCCGCATAACGACGTTTTTCACCACCTGACGCGGGCCAGCACGCGATCTCGAGCGCCGACATTCCATTTGCGGCGGTCCAATCTGCGACATCCATTAAGCTTGTATCTTCAAAAGGTGCAGTAAGCAGGCCCAATTTCATTTCATACGTCCTTTAACTAAACATCGACCCACGTTTTGTCCGCAGCGCTTTTCAGCACTGCATCGCAAACGCGCATTTCGTAATCGCCGTCCTCAAAGCTGGCATAGGTTGCGTCATCAGAGGGCTGTCCCGCCGCGATATCGGCATACACACTTCGGAAAAACGCAAAGAAGCTATCGGCAAATCCCTCTACGTGCCCGCCAGGAAGGCTCGCCGCACTTGCGCCGATTGCGTTCATCATCGACGCATCCCGTTGCAAAATCTGGTTGGGGCCATCGCGATGCCCGATGTACAAATGATCAGGCGTTTCGGAATCCCACGCGGCGGACGCTTTGGAACCTGCGACATCCCATTGTAGGGAATTCTTGCGGCCAATGTTGATTTGACTGGTGGACATCACGCCCTTCGCGCCATTCGCAAACCGCAGCATGATCATCGCGGCGTCATCAGTTTTGATTTCGCGCTTCTCGGTTTCACCAGCGGCCGCCGAGAACGTTGCGACCGGACCTTTCGGCTTTTCGCGCTCGGGGATGAATGTTGTCAGATCGGCAAACACCGACACGATCTTTTGCCCTGTGATAAAGCTCAGCAAATCAAGCCAGTGGGTCCCGATATCCCCGACTGACCGAAGCGCGCCGCCCTCATCCGTTTCAAGACGCCAGTTCCAATCGGTAGGCTTCGCAAGCCAATCCTGATGGTAGTGCCCCGTTACAAAGCGAACGTCACCCAACTCGCCAGAAGTAACCATGCCATGCGCGTGCTGGTTCAGCGGGTAAAAGCGAATGTTGTAGCACACCGCACAGACTTTGCCGCTCGCCTTGGCAAGGGCAACCATCTCTTTGGATTGCTCGGAGGTCATGGAAAGCGGCTTTTCGCAAATCACGTGTTTTTTCGCAGCCAAGATCGCCTTTACCTGCGCGTAGTGAAGATGGTTAGGCGACGTGACATGCACCGCATCAACCCGCTCATCCGCCAGCAATTCGTCAAGGGACGCATACGCATGAGCGACTCCCATGACCGCTGCCTGCTCTGCTCCGCGTTCAGGGCTAGAGCCAAGAACTCCGTGTACTTGCACGCCCAGTCTTCGCAAGGCCTGTGTATGGACCGTGCCAATAAAACCCGTGCCAATTACGGCAGCGCCAAGTTTGCTAAAATCTCCCATTATCCTCTCCCCCAATTCCAGCGTCGCGCAGCGATACGAACGCTGTCAACTCTTGCCATTCGCAAGTTCGCGAGCTGTATCGACTGTCCTGCCCACCTCATTTCGGCACCCCGATCACACGTTGCTCCAAGTCAACCGCCACGCCAGTCATCGGCACCGACGCATCCGCCAGCAGGAAAACCGCTGTTCGCGCTGCCTCCTCTGGTGTGATGAGACGTCCGAGCGGCAAGCGAGCGCTGGCCTCTTCGCGCCATGCATCTCCTTGCCCAAGAATGTCGGCCTGCATCTGATGCTCTACGGGCGTATCAGCCCAGCCAAGGTTAATGCCATTGACCCGTATGCGATCAGCAAGGTGCGCATTCGCGGCGTTCTTGGTGAGCGTCAAGAGCGCGCCCTTACTTGCGGAGTAAATCGCTAGCTCCTCTGTGCCGCAGTGCGCATTGATCGAAAGGATGTTCACGATTGCCCCGCTGGCGCGACGCGCGGTCATGTCCCTGATGGCGCACTGCATCAGGAAGAACGCCGCGCGTGTGTTCACCGCAAAAAGCGCATCCCATAACTCGATATCGCCATCGAGAACCGATGCGCGCGATGTTATTCCTGCGGCATTCACAAGCCCGTCGATGCGGCCAAAACCATCTATCGCCGCTTCAATGATTTGTTTCGGGGCGCTAGGGTCAAGCAGATTAGCAACCACCTGAACCACTGGCGCTTTGATGCCCGCCGCGACCGCGCCAAGACCTGCCGCGTCTCGATCGGTAAGGACCAATCCGCCAACGCCGGATTCCGCCGCAAGCCGCGCGATGGCCGCGCCGATGCCGCTCGCCGCCCCTGTGACGATAATCACCTTATCCGCGAGGCAAACCTTCACGCACCGATCCCCTCTAGGAAGGCTTCGTGCTCGGCGGGTGCCATATGTACGAGTTGCTTACTCTCTGGAAATGCACCCGATGCCACGTCGTCGCGATACTCGGTAAACGCGTCGATACGCTCTTGTTGCAGTCGATCATATTCAGCCGCAAATTGACGATAGACCTTTGCATGACGCGGCATGTGGCCCCTGTTTTCGCCAAGGATATCCTCCGAGAACAGATACTGGGCGTCACATCCAGCGCCCGACCCCATCGACCAGAGCAAGAGATCAAGGCGTTTGCATATCTCCGTTGCCACTTCCACTGGAACGACCTCAATCTCAACGGCAAAGGCCCCAGCCTCCTGATAGGCACGACACTCATGATAAAGCGCGATTGCGGCCTCGGCAGTCTTACCCACAGCCTTAAAACCTCCCGTCCAAGTTGCGCGCGAAGGAACTAGCCCCACATGGCCAACGATCGGGATATGCTCTCTTGCAAGGTACTCAACTGTCTTGAGGCTCCCCGAGCAATACAACGCATCCGCGCCAATCCCGAGCATTTCGCCGCAAAACCGCAAGTAATCATCGGGCGTTCCTGCCTCGGGGTGGGCCTTGCCGGTCATGGTAAACACGTGCGGCGCTGCTGTGCGGTATTCGGGGTTTGAAACCAAATCAGGTGTCACAGAGGCGATCTGGATTCCTGCGGCCTCGGCGGCGCGTGCTTCATCGAGTGACGCAAGGCGCAGCATCGTCAGTTGTGTCTTGCCTTTGAGCGAGCGCAGATCGGCAACGGTTGGGCGGGTGATACGGCTCATCAGGACACCGCAATCTCTATGCGGCCATTTTCGACGCGTGCAGGATAGGTCTTGAGCGCCTCACACACCGGCGCCCGTAGCGGCGCACCCGTTTGATAATTGAAACGGCCATTGTGCTTGGGGCAATCAATCGTGTTATCAATAACAAGCCCATCCGCCAGATGTACTTGTTCATGCGTGCACAGCCCGTCCGTCGCAAAGACGTCCCCCTCGAGTGAGCGGTATACGGCGAAGGTGCGGCCATCGTGATCAAAGCGGATCACATCCTCTAGCTCCACATCTTCTACGTCACACACATCAATCCAATCGGTCATTCCGGTCTCCATTAGGTACGCGCGACATCAATGTCGTGCAGTTCTTCGCGGTATGGTCGCGCGGTTGGCGGCAACTCTTTGCGAACATAATAATCAATCGTTGTGCGTTGCCGCTTGAGCGAGGCGAATACCTCGGCGTAGGCCTCAATCATTGAACGATTAGGCGGCGGCAGGTCATCTTTGATAAGCTCATGCAAGCGCGGCAGCGCATGATACGGAACCATCGGGAACATATGGTGCTCCACGTGATAATTCATGTTCCAGTAAATCCACTGGCTAATCGGGTTCATATAGACTGTGCGACTGTTCAGGCGATGATCAAGCACATCCTCGGCAAGTCCCGCGTGTTGCAGTATCCCCGTTAGCACGCGATGCCACGCTCCATAGATCGCAGGTCCACCAATCAGCATAAATGGGATGATCGACCACGTCGCCAGCGCTACCACAAGCGTTGCGGCGTATATCGCAAGATGAATGCGCGCCCAGAGAAATGCCTTGGGCACTTCGCTTTCCGGCACATAATCCGCTTCGTCCGGCGTCAAATGTCCTGTCGCATGCTTCAACAACAACCCAGGATATTGCAGGACACTCGGCATCCCAATGAACAACAGTGCGGTTTTCGCAATGACCGTCGGGCGCATGAGCGCGATCTCTGGGTCGCGCCCAACAATAATCGTATCCGTATGGTGTCGCGCGTGACTCCAACGCCAACAAATCGGGTTCCGCATCACCATAAAGGACGCGATATGATAGACCACATCGTTTTTCCACGAGGTCCGAAAGGCCGTTCCGTGCCCGCATTCGTGCCAGCGACTATCGCACGCCGACCCATAGAGCACACCGTAAACCACGAAAAACGGAACTGCCCACCATGTGCCCCAAAACAACACGCCGCCTGCTCCTGTCACCAAGAGCAAGCCAAGCCAAATAATCGTATCCCGCGTTGCGGGACCATCACTTCGGCGCATCAGATCCTTCATCACTTTGCGCGGTATTTCGGAGTGGTACCACTCAGCCGAGGCCAACCCGGCCTCAACAGCGCGTTGGTTTTCTGGCCCTGTTAAGCTGTAGTCCCGACCGACGAGTCGTTTATCTATGATCGACATTCGTGCTTTTCCTGCATGCACGCCCAAGAGATCATATGCATCGTTTTACACGCGCAAAGCATACCCTCTCCCCTGGCAAGTGCCTCCTCTAACTTGTTGAAAGAGGATTGAATCGCACCCCTCAAGTGTCAATCACGGTTTGAGGGTTTATGAGAGGTTTAATGCAAAAATTTGCGTCATCATGTCAAAAATTTGGAATTGACGGATCGAAATTGATGCATCATACCTCAAATCACCTCATTTCAGAACGCGGAAATCCGGATGCCGAATCCCACACTCTCTGACGTCGCTGACAAGTCCAACGTTTCGCTCGCCACGGTGGACCGCGTTATCAACAATCGCGCCGGAGTGAGCGAGCGAACCAAGCAGCGCGTCATGCGTGCGGCGGCACAACTGGGCTACATAATTCCCGAGAACGACACTCCCACATCGGTGCGCCTGGCGTTTGTATTACCTGAAGGTACCAACGCGTTTGTGCACGAACTGGCACAGCAATTGATGCTTCAGGTTCCTTCGATGATTGGGGTCACTGCGACCGTCGAGCGGGTAAAAGCATTTAACGCCGAGGCGCTCGCCCAAAAACTCCAAGAGCTTGAAGGACGCGTCGACGGAATCGCGATGCTGGCGATGGATCACCCCATTGTTCGAGAAGCGGTCCGCCGCATGATTGATCAGGGCATCGCCGTATGCACACTTGGATCGGATGTTCGCACCGTCGGACATCTCGGCTATATCGGGATTGACGACACCCAAGCGGGACGGCTGGCGGGGTACCTGCTGGGACGCTTGATGCCGCCCACCCCCAATAAAATCGCCTTCTTTGCGGGCTCACTTGCCTACCGTGGCCATCAGGAGCGCGAAATGGGGTTTCGGCAAATCCTGAGAGAAGACTTCCCCAATATCACCGTCGTCGAGCACTGCGAGGTTCAGGACAACCGCGATATGGCCGAAGCCGAAATGGAACGTGTGCTTGCCAAGCACCCCGATTTACATGGCGTATATAACGCGGGCGGCGGCACTTCCGGCATTGCTTCGGCACTTGCCAAATTCGGTCAGGCGGGGCGCCTGCGCTTTATTGCTCATGACGCAACACAAGGCAATAAGTCACTGCTCTTAAAAGGTGTTTTGGATGCCGTGATCGACCAGAACGCACGCGCCGAAATACGCGAAGCCTTGATCACCCTAACCCACGCCGCGCGGCAGGAACCCTACGAGACGGTCCCACCACGCCTACAGATTATTTTCCGCGAGAACCTACCGAACAACTAGCGCGCAGTTTTTGCCAGTTGCTGCTCAGTTCCGCAAAGCCGCGTGTTAATTCTTTGCACGCCGCTTCATCACCAACTTCACCGTTTAGCCATCTCTGGGCTACATCCGCAAAAATCGTGCGGCCAACGGCAAATCCACGCACAAGGGGTTGCTTTGCCGCAAGTTGGAAGCTCGCCTTAAGTGAATCGGCACTCCCACCTAGCCCCAAGATGAGGACGCCATTACAATGCGGGTCGAACTCGTTAATCACCTGACAAGTCGCATCCCATGCTGCTTCGGTTTGCATTGGCTCCAGCTTCCAAAAATCAGGGTAAACTCCCAACTCGTAGAAGCGCCGAAGCGTGCGCGCGGTGGTATCTTCGTCAACCTGACCAAAGCCTGAGGCGATCACTTCTAGCACAAACTGGATGCTATTTCGGCGACAGGCATGGAACAGTCTAATGATCGTGGTTTCCTGTTCATTCTTAAGCCAGTCAGGATCGTCAGGATGATAAAAACAAAGGGCCTTGCACGCCTGCGGCGATGGCCAGGACACAAGGCCGCCAAGGTCCGGCCCAAGCTCTGGCTCAAACGCAAGTGGTCGAGAGGATGGCCATTCAACGGGGCGCCCGACCCACAAGCCAGTCCCCATCGCACGATGCAATGACTGCCGCCCAAGCCGGTTGTCGCAAAGTATGCCAAACCCGTCGCGTCCATCGGCAACTTTTAGCGCCGCATCAAGGCATAGAGATTTGAACGCACCGATTTTCTCGGGCGTGGCGTTGTCCATCGCTTCAAACTGCGCACGATGATCAAACGCGAAGATACAGAGGTCCGCTCGCAATTTCGGTCGGGTCGTTGACCAGTGGAGCTGCTCAAGTTCTTGATCCATGCGCAGCGCAGGATTCTTGATACCCGTCTTTAGAAAATACTCAAGCTCCTGAAGGCTCGGGTACGCAGGTGTACAGCCATGTCGACTAACCGCAATTGCGCCACAGGCATTCGCGTACTCAATTGATTTTGCCCAAGGCAGGTCATCAAGCCACCCCTTGAGCAAACCCGCCATAAATCCATCCCCGGCCCCGAGAACGTTGAACACCTCGATAGCGAATTTGCGGCCGCTCTGCCCATCATCAAGACTTTCGGGAATGTGGCCCTCAAATGCGGCAGCGCCCATTGCGCCGCGCTTGCAAACCAGTATGGCATCCGTTCGCGCGCGCACGGCGCGCAGCGCGGCGATTGTGTCGGTGGAACCGCCCGCGATGTGAAACTCCTCCTCAGTGCCAACGATGAGGTCAAACAAGTGCAGATGCGCCTGCAAACGCGAAGTCACCTCATCCGAGGCAACAAAACGTTCTTCGCCCTGCCCGTGCGTCGCCAAACCCCAAAGGTTCGGACGGAAATCAATATCCAAAGCCGTGCGCGCGCCCGCTTTGCGCGCATATCTCAGCGCCGTGAGGACCGCTTCCTCAGTCTGTGGCTGGCTTAGATGCGTGCCTGTGATTACAAGCGCACGGGTGCTGGCTATAAAAGCCTCGTCAATATCATCAGCCGAGAGAGCCATGTCAGCACAGTTCTCGCGAAAGAATATGAGCGGGAATTGCTCTTCGTCACGAATACCGAGCATCGCAAGCGCCGTGAGGCGATCAGAATCGACCTTTACTCCTGAAATATCAATGCCGTGACGCTCTAGCTCGCGAAGGATAAAGCGCCCCATATACTCGTCACCAACACCAGTGATCAGTCCCGTTCGCAGGCCAAGTCGCGCCGAACCACACGCAATATTCGTAGGAGAGCCGCCGATGTATTTCTCAAAGCTGCGCATCTCTTCGAGCTCGCCACCGATTTGCGCGCCATAGAGATCCACACAGGATCGCCCCATCGTAATCACATCAAGCTTAACAGCCATCCTGCTCTCCCTTTTCTGTGAACTTCATGAACCGACGACAAACATTTTTCAACACAAAAATTCCAAATTTAATAAAAATATGAAAACTAATATAGAATTTTTCTACTACATATGCTCAAGATACCAAAGCCATTCAGCCCACTGGTGGGACGAGGTGGAATGTGGCGAAATGCTTTGAACAAAAGGGAGAGCGGGAATGTCAGTCAAAGGGAAAACGGCACTTGTTACGGGGGGCGCACGTGGCCTCGGCGAAGGTATGGCAATCGAACTCGCGGCACAGGGCGCAGCGGTCACTTTGGTTGACGTTCAAGACGAACTAGGCCGCGAAGTGGCCGCCAAGATCAACGCCAAAGGCCAGCAGGCACAATATATCCCATGCGACATTACCGACCAATCGTCCGTTGAGGCCGCTGTCTCAGCCGCCCAGAGCACATTCGGAAAACTCGACATACTAGTCAATAACGCCGCCATCGCCCTCCCTGCAACGCCGATCACGGAGCTACAGGACCACGAAATCACAAGGCTTCTGGATGTAAATGTTACGGGCACAATGCGGATGTGCCGCGCGACGTTTGAGGGTTTCCGTGAAAATGGCAGCGGTTCTGTTATCAACCTTTCCTCTGTCCACCAGAGCCACTCGCTCCTTGGGTGGAGCGCATATGCGGCCTCTAAGGGGGCGATCATTGCGCTTACTCGGCAGCTGGCGGTGGAGTGGGGTCAGTGGAACATCCGCGTGAATTCCGTATCCCCCGGAGCGATTGATGCGACGATGACTCGGGCTATCCTCGATGCGGACGAAACAGGCAAGATGCGAAAGAGCTTCCAACACATGCACGCGCTGGAACGGCTTGGAAAAACTGAAGAAGTCGCTAAAACCGTCGCATTCCTCGCCTCCGATGGCGCGGCATTTATCACCGGCGAGGACATTCTCGTTGATGGCGGATTAACCAAGGTTTGCAGACTATGAGAACGACACTCCACACACTAGAAGCCCGCGGGATACGGGCCATTTTCGATATTGATGGCGGTCAGTTGGCCGCGCTGGAAGTCGAGCGAAATGGCCGTAAAATCAACCCGTGGGCGCGTGTTCCTTGGGCGGACGCACCCGATGATCCGTCGCGCTTCACCGCGGAGACACCCAACCACCTGCGCCGTATGTCGGGCGATTTCTTTTGTGCGCCATTCGTTCGTGACGACCTAAATGGCGGTCCGGTGCATGGCTGGACGGCAAACGGAACTTGGTCCTTTGACCAAGAAATCGAGATCGAAGGCGGGCGACAAGCGACGTTCAATCTCGCCCAGACGATTGCAGGTGCGCAGGTACAGAAAATCTGGACCCTCCTCGACGATCACCCGTTCCTATATCAGTGTCACCGCTTTACTGGCGGCAAAATGCCCGTGCCAGTGGCCCACCACGCCATGGTTAATTTGCGCGAAGGCGGGCGCTTGGCATTTTCTGCCAAGAAGTGGATGGAAACGCCGGACACGCCCCCAGAGAACGCGAGCGATGGCGGGAAATCTATTCTCACTTATCCAACCAAGACTTCCGATCTGACTTCGGTCTCGACGGTAAATGGGCCCGTGGATATCACGCAGTATCCCTTCGCGGAGGGGCACGACGATTTTGCGATGTTGGTAGATGATCCGCAGGGGCCGTATGGCTGGGCAACGGCGGTGCGACCGTCCCACAATGACATCGCGATGCTCATCAAGCCTGTTTCCGTCCTACCGCAAACCATGTTGTGGATGTCAAATGGCGGTAGACCATACGCGCCGTGGAATGGCGAACACGTCGGCGTATTGGGAATTGAGGAGGCCGCAAGTTACGGCCCTCATGGCTGGAAAGCATCCATCGAACCGAACGCCCTCTCCGAACAGGGGATATCCACCTGTGTGGATCTCACAAAGTCGGATGTTGTCGAAATCCGTACAGCGATGGGCGCAATCGCAAGCAACGCAGCGGGCCCCGTCCGAATGGAGATTAAGGGCGACAGGGTGGTCTTGGAAAGCGGCGAAGAACTTCCCTTCGCCGCTCACTTGGTTGTTTAATCTAGACGATTTCTTCTTCGTCCATACCGGTGATAACGCGCTCGACAGCCTCAACAGTGCTGGTCTTGGGGTCGATATCATCGGCAACAACTTTACCACGCCGTAGTACAATAATGCGATCAACTACCTGAAAAACGTGGTGGATATTGTGCGCAATAAAGATACATGAGTGTCCCGACGCGCGCGCGCCGCGAACGAAATCAAGTACACCCTGTGTTTCGGCCACGCCAAGGTTGTTGGTCGGCTCGTCGAGGATAATCAAATCACTTTCGAAATACATCGCACGCGCGATGGCCACAGCTTGACGTTCTCCGCCAGACAGGGCCGCAATTGGTGTGGTTGGTGGAATGTTCTTAGAAATCCCGACCTCGCGCAGAAGCTTACTGGCGACCTCGTTCATGTGCTCTTCGTCCAAACGATTGAGAAACTTCGGCCCTGTCGTTGGCTCCCGCCCCAAGAACAAATTGCGCGCAATCGAAAGCTGCGTCACCAGCGCACTATCCTGATAGATTGTCTCGATCCCATAGGATATCGCATCTGTCGTCGTCTTGATCGTTGCCTCTTTTCCGCGAACGGAAATCTTGCCGCTTGTGATTGGAACAGCACCCGAGAGCACCTTGATAAGCGTCGACTTCCCCGCCCCATTATCGCCGAGCAACCCGACGATCTCGCGCTCCTTTACGTGGAGATTCACACCGCTGAGCGCCTGAACGGGGCCATAGTTTTTAACGATGTTTTCCATTCTGATAAGATCAGGTTTCATATCAGCGCCCCCGCTCTACGTGGCGACGATCAAGCCACGAATGCAATGCCATCATGCCCAAAATAATCGTGCCGATGAAAATGTTATACGCAAGCCCCGGAACGCCGATCAGCACAATACCGTTGCGCATCACACGCAAGATTAACGTCCCAAGCACGGTCCCGATAATCGAGCCGCGACCACCCGTCAGGATCGTCCCCCCGATCACAACCATCGCGATCACCTCAAGCTCATAGCCTGCACCGCTGTTCGGATTGGCGGCCGAGGTTCGTATGGAACTGATAATCCCTGCAAAAGCTGCCATCGTTGACGAAAGCATAAAGAGTGCAACTTTGGTTTTGTTCACTTTAACACCACGCGCGCGCGCCGCGTCTGGATTGCCACCAGAGGCCTGTATCCAGTTCCCCATTTTGGTGCGGGTCAGCACATAGTGCAGTATGCCCGCAATCGCGATGAACCAGAATATAGAAGCGTAAATCCGAAAGCCCGCGATGCGGAAATCCCCAACGAGAAGTTTAGCAAGCCAGTGATCTTGTGAATCCCACGTGCGTTGCGGGAAGCCATCCGTAATAACCAACGCAAGACCACGTACCACGAGCAACATACCCAGCGTCACAAGGAACGAAGGGATTTTTAGTCGCGTCACAAACAGACCGCTAAACAAACCAATCCCCATCGCAGTCACCAGCGCGACAATGAATGAGAGCTCAAGCGGCAACCCGCCGCTGTTCACAAGCGTCCACATCAAGACCGGCGTGAAGCCGAACACTGAACCGACCGAGAGATCAAACTCTCCAGCGGTCATCAGGAGCGTCATAGATAACGCAATCAGGCCAAGTTCGACAGTAAATGTCAGCGTATTACTGATGTTCAGAGGTGACAAGAAGTTAGGATTGATGAGACCGAAAATGATGATTTCAGCAACAAGAAGTATAAGCGGCCCAAATTCGGGTCGCGCCAGAAGGCTGCGAAGTGCCGTGGGTGATTGCATGTGGAGGTGCCTTTAATGAGCGCTGCTACCCCTCAGCCGCAACCGAGGGGTAGTTTGCGCTGTTGTGGTCTCGGTTATTTTCCAGAAAGAATATCGTCGTAAATCTGCGCGGTATCTGCTTCATACAAAGCGCCGGTTGTGACGTTAAATCCAGGAGGAATGCCGCTTGATGACATCGCCGCAATCGACAGAGCCATATAGCTCGTCGCCAGCGGGTCGGCCCATTGCGCCGCATTTACATAACCGTTCAGAACCTCTTGGGTTGTATCGAGAGAGTTACCCCAGCCAACAACAGGGATCGAACCCGCCTCGATGCCGACCTGATCGAACACACGCTTGATGGAACCTGTCACCAAGTCCCCAAGGCCGATAATCGCGTCGATCTCGCCCGAATTCGCCAAGAGGTAATCAGACATACGTGCAATAATGTCTGCCTGATCGAGTGTCGCATCGGTAACTTCCCATGTGATGTCGAGCGGCTCAAAAACGCTGGCGATGCCTTTTTCCTCTTCGACGCCATATGTTGCGCCTGGAACTTCCACTGGCATCCACACGAAATCGCCGCTTTCCACCAGGTTGTTATCAACAAGATACTGCGCCCAGCCGCGGCCATAAGCTTCTAGATCTCCGCCGACGTAGGCATCAAAACTTGCGGTCGGGTCTGGTGTGTTAAAGTTAATGATCGGAATGCCTGCTTCGTTTGCTTCCGAAGCAACATCAACAAGGCTTCCGGGATCGGGACTACTTGTTGCAATCCCATCTGCACCCGCAGCGATTGCTGCGCGAATGGCTTCTTGGTGGGACGCGACATCGCCACTATGGAACGACGTGTTAACCGTTGCGCCCGTATCTTCGGCCCAGAGTTTGGCACCCTCAAGGTAATACGTCCAAACTGGGTCTGCTGGCGATCCGTGAGACACCCAATAAAATGTCTCGGCGGATGCCGCATTGGTCATCGACGAAGCAACGATCGCTGCTGCGACCACTTTTCCTATTCTCTTAAATTGCATTTGTTTTCTCCCTCTCCCTCTGTCGCACAAAGCCCCAAGCCTGCGCGAGCTGTCGGTATGGGAACCTTTGACCAAGGCAATCAATAATGCAACATATTTTCTATTATTTTTTCAAATTTTTTAGAAATTTGGAATTAGCGTACTAATAATGAAATTCCACATGCGAAATCCCAGCTGGAATTCCAACGAATGGCGTCTTTACACGGAACAAGGAACCCGCAAGAGGCTCGTCCCGACGCGACAGCCCGCGATGTGCTGTGGTAACGTAAATGTCGGTTAAATCAGCGCCGCCGAACGCGACCTTTGTTACCTGAGAAACAGGGAATTCGATCTGGAAATCGACCGCGCCATCAGAGGTGAATCGCATCACGCGGCTGCCGCCCCACGTCCCGATCCAAACGCCACCATCGGTATCACACACAATCCCATCAGGAATGCCCCAAGACCTCTGCCAGTCACAAAACAGACGTTTATTCTCAAACCCGCCCGATGCCGCTCGATCAAAGACATAAACTTCATAAATCTCTGAGTTTGCCGTCAAAAACCGCTTACCGTCGGGGTGAGGGTATGGGCCATTCGACACGATATACCCCGTATCAAACTGCGTTAGTTCCTGCGATTTCGACACGTGATAGAACGCGCCTTCTGGTTTGGTATGCTCGCCATGTAGCGTCCCGAAAACCAAACTCCCGTCAAGGTCGACAATACCATCGTTGATACGGTTCGTCGGTGTGTTTGGTTCAGGGTCCATCAGAAATTTGAGTTCACGCGTCGCGCGATCAAGCAGATAGAGGCCATCCTCCAATCCCACGATCAATAGGTTCGTATTCTCTGTCAGCGCCACAAAACCTATGCATTGGGGAAGCGCAATCCGATCCAGAACACCCCCATCCGCGTCAAACATCCAAACCGAAGGATTGGTGCTGTCGACGCAATACAAGCATTGAAGACGTGCGTCCCAAACTGGCCCCTCGCCTGTTTCCAAACCAGCTTCGAAAAGGAGTTCTACCTTCATGTGTCTAGGCGCGGATCGAACACAAATTTAATTCCATCCGCCGCAAAGGAACGCTCGAAACCAACGTCCCATTTGCTCAGCGGAAGGACGTCCGTGATCAGCGCCCCCAATTCAATTTGACCAGAGTTCACCCACTTCATCGCACGGCGCCATGACTGCGGTGTCGAGGCAAACCCAGAAGTGATTTTCAACTCTTTCATACATATCGGATCAAGCATAAGCGTAGAGGTTTTCCCGCTCAGCCCCATGTTCATCAAATGCCCGCCCTTGGTCAGCAGGTTCAGCGCGTCAGCAAACGCAAAACCAGAGCCCGAACACTCTACGACTTTGTCAAAACTCTCGCTTTCGATGCTGTCTCCGACAACACTTGTCGCGAAACCAAGCTCGCTCGCCTTGGCAAGGCGCTGCGCGTCGCGGTCGGTCCCGCGAACGGTCACCTCGGCCCCACACAAACGCGCAACCTGCGCTGCGATTAGGCCAATCGCGCCCGGCCCTGTCACGAGCACCCGATCAGAAGGTTCAATGTAGCTCTCGGCTCCGAAAAGCGAATTGGCGACGCAGGCTACTGGCTCTGAAAGGCTTGCTTCGGCAAAGGAAAGCGTATCAGGAACCTCGTGAAGGCTCTTGGCAGGAACCTCCAGAAATGGCGCCATAGCTCCGTTTACATGGGTCCCGATTGATTTGCGCTGCGCACACATATTTGGCCGCCCTTCGCGGCAATAGCGGCAGGTTTGGCACGTCGAGAAAAACGTCTCGGCAACACATCGTTTGCCAATCAACGAAGGATCGACACCGTCGCCCACCTCGGCCACCGTCCCACAGACCTCATGCCCGAGGATCACCGGCGGGTTTGATGCGTATTCATTCTTGTAGATATGCAAGTCCGTACCGCACAGCCCGACACCGCCGACCTGAAGAACTACACAACCCGTGCGCGCCTTTGGCAGCGCGTGCTCCACCAATCCAACATCCCCTTCGTCACCGCTTCGCTTGGTGACGCCCTGCATCGTATTGCTGCTCAATTAAGTATCCTCCAACGGCCTAACGCACATCTTTTCCAAGGCTCACAAAGATCGTCTGAATAACGACAGATGTGACCGCGATGGCGCGAATATTGTTTAGATTGCTCTCGTCCACGAAGATGCTCTCTGTCGCCAGTTTCGCGAGCGGGCTCTTGGCATTATCTGTGATAGCAAGGATCTTGCATCCACGCTTTTTGGCTTCTTGGGCAATTGCAACAGCTTGCTCGGCATAGGGCGCGAACGAAATCACGCACAGCGCATCTTTTGCGCCAAGCGGTGAGATCTGTGGCTCCGACATCCCGCCAACACAGTCGAGCAAGATCGCGTCCTCGTTCAGCCGCGTCAGTCCATAGTAAAGATATGCGGCAAGCGGAAACGATCTCCGCTGCCCGATCACACCGATAAGCCGCGCCTTGCGCAACAACTCTACGCCTCTTCCGATCGCCTGAACGTCCATCTCGGACTGCGCACGCTCAATCGCGCTTATGTTGGCGGAGGTGAAGGCGTCAAACACATAACCCACTTCGCTTTCGACCCCCTGAGATGGCGTTCCGATCCCCTTAGAGCGCTCGCGATAATTCGTGGTCTCGGACATGAAATCCTGACGCAGAACCTTCTGCATCGGGGCGAACCCCTCATACCCCATTGCCTTGGCAAACCGTACAAGCGCGGACGGCGATGCCTCAAGCGAGCGCGCGATTTCCGGAATGGACATCAACGCCAAATCTGCGGGCCGCTGGATCATCGCATCCGCAATCGAGCGCAAACGTTTGGGCATATTTGCGCGCTCAATACGCAAACGATTTACAAATTCGTCGAGGTTCTCGTTCTTGGGCAATAGAATGTTTCCCTTATTCTCATGCCTCAGCTACGACGGAACGAAGGCAAACATATCGTGGGTATCCTGTCCGTTATCAAAGAAGTGAGTTCCAAAAGTCAATACTTGCGCCGCGCAATTATGGAATATTTTTTCCATACACAAATAGCCAACCAACTTCTGAACCCGCCCCAACAGATAAACATTGACTCGATAACCGAGTCCCTCGTTATATGTCAGACATATTGAACTCGTCGGAGTAATCCAGAGATCTTGCCAATGAAAATCACTTCGATTGAAACTTTCCTCGTCCCGCCGCGCTGGCTCTTTCTTAAGATTGAGACAGACGAAGGGCTTGTTGGTTGGGGCGAACCCGTTCTTGAAGGGCGTGCAGCGACCCTTGCGGCGGCGTGTGAAGAACTGGGAGAATTTCTGATCGGTCGCGACCCACTAGCGATCGAAGACACTTGGCAGATGCTCTATCGCAACGGGTGCTATCGCGGCGGTCCCGTCCTTATGAGCGCTCTAGCAGGAATTGACATGGCGTTGTGGGACATCAAGGGGAAATTCCATGATGCGCCCATCCACGCCCTTCTTGGCGGGGCAGTTCGCAACAAAATCCGAAGCTATTGTTGGATTGGTGGGGATCGGCCCGAAAACCTTGTAGAAAGTGCCCGCGCACTTCAGGCGAAAGGGTATGACGCCTGCAAGATGAATGCCTGTGCCGAACTCAAGATCGTAGACCACCACTCAAGAGTCGATGAAATCGTAAAGCGCATTTCCGATCTTCGGGACGCTATCGGCAGCGAAATGGATATCGTGCTTGATTTTCACGGACGGGTACACGCGCCGATGGCCAAGACCTTACTTAAGGAACTCGAGCCGATGCGCCCGCTCTTTGTAGAGGATCCGGTCACACCCGAGCAAATGGACACGATTACCGATCTCTCGCGCGCCACGACCATTCCCTTGTGCACTGGCGAACGCCTTCATTCGCGCTATGATTTCAAGCAGGTTTTTGAGAACCGCGCCGTGAGCGTGATCAACCCAGATGTGTCGCATGTGGGCGGGATTTCCGAGATGCTCAAGATTGGGCACTGGGCGGGAACCTATGACGTTGCATTTGCCCCGCACTGCCCGCTCGGGCCAATTACCCTTGCTGCGAGTCTGCAACTTGATGCACTCTGTCACAACGCATTCATTCAGGAACAAAGCCTTGGGATGCACTATAATACTGGTGCGGACATGAATGATTACCTGAAAGAGGACAGCCGCTATTCATGTACGGACGGCTTCCTTGCGATCCCTCAGGGGGCAGGCTTAGGCATTGAACTTGATGAGGATTACATCCGCGAGAGTGCCAAAATCGGCCACCGCTGGCGGGCACCAGTTTGGCGACACGAAGATGGGTCAATCGCCGAATGGTAGGAGGAACCAGACCCGACTAAACAAGACTAAATGGGAGGAATAAGAATGACTAAGAACATTAGAATACTGTCCGGCGTCGTATTTGCGGCTGTGACGGCTGCGGGCTCAGCATGGGCTGCGGATACGACGCTGAAATTCCAATCTTCGGACCCCGCGGGGAACCCAAACTTTGAGCTACAGCAGGGCTGGGCAAATTCCATCGAGGAAAAGACAGGCGGCAAAATCGCAATTGAGCTGCTCCCCGTCACATCAATCGTCGCACACAACGAAACCCAAGACGCGATCTCGGCGGGGATTCTCGATGGGCACATCACCGATACGTCCTACTTTGCGGGACGCGACCCAGCGTTCGGCCTAATTGCGAACCCCGTTGGCGCATGGTCCGATCCGCAGGAAATGTTCGACTTTATGAACAATGGCGGCGGCAACGAGCTTATGAACGAGTTGTTGAATCCATATGGGCTTCAGTTCATCGGCGCGACGACACCCGGGCTGGAAGCATTCGTTTCCAAAGTGGAACTGAATGGAGTTGACGATCTTCAGGGCTTGAAAATGCGTGCCCCAGAGGGCCTTGTGCAAAATGTGTTTGCGGCGGCGGGTGCTTCGCCGGTGAACTTGCCTGGTTCTGAGGTTTTCACATCGCTGGATAAGGGCGTGATCGACGCGGCGGACTATTCCGTTTTCTCGACAAACGCTGCGCAAGGGATGCACGATGTTGCGCCCTTCCCGATCTATCCGGGTTTCCACTCGATGCCGCTGGTTGAAGTATCCATTAACAAATCCGTCTGGGATGGATTGGATGCCGAAACTCAAGCTGTCCTGTCAGAATCTGTGCAAGAGTTCGCACAGTCTCAGGTAGCGGCGCTTGCCGAACGTGACCTCGCGGCCGTCGAAGAAGCCAAGAATGGCGGAGAGGTCACCGTCATCGATTGGTCTGCCGAAGAGCGCGCGAAATTCCGCGAAATCGCCGCTAGCCAATGGATTGAAATCGCAGGAAAATCAGACAACGCCCAGCGTGTATATGATGTTCTGAGCGAATACCTCAAATCCAACGGTTTGATGGAATAAGCCACGCAATAAGTTGGGCCGCATCACCTGCGGCCCAATTCGTTGGAGGGGTTCATACTGCGGGGGAGGAACTATGTCGAGCGAGCTCATCACACCCATAGAACGCGAAGCCGATCAAGGCGCGGTGAAAGAAGCCGGCGCTTTGGGCCACATCATTGATAAGGTCGGTATCGTTTTTGCCATCGCACTCATTGCGGCTGTCTTTATCCTCATTTTCGAAGTCGTGATGCGGTATGTGTTCAACGCCCCGACAATCTGGGCCCATGAAACCACGATTTTCATCTGTGGTTTGGTGTTTATCTATGGCGGCCTATACTGTGTTTCGCGCAATCAGCACATCCGCGTTGTACTTGTGTACGACTATGTCCCCGCCTCTGTTCGGCGTGTTTTGAATATTATCATTTCCCTGATTAGCGCGCTCGCGAGCGGCATCTTTGCTTGGGCGGCTTGGCTTATGGTGAAGCGATCTGCCTTCGCGCCGGATGGGAGCGTTCGGATCGAAACCTCAGGCAGCGCTTGGGATCCGATGTATCCTGGGCTCACCAAAATCTCACTGCTCATTATCCTTACTATTATGAGCGTTCAGTTCCTGATCCTCGCGATCAATTATATGCGGGGCGCGCGCTAATGGAGTTCTTTGGTTCGCTGCAATCTCTCGGGATTGAATACGGCACCTTCGCGATGTTTGCCTTGCTTCTCGGGTTGCTCATCACGGGCATGCCGCTGGCCTATGTCACGCTGCTTGTGGCATTGATCTTTGCGCTCGGATGGTTTGGGCCACAAGTCGTCCCGTTGATCACAAGCCGCGTGTTCTCGTTCGTTTCGTCGTTCGTGTTCGTATCCGTGCCGATGTTCGTGCTTATGGCGGCCATTCTGGACCGCTCGGGCATTGCGCGCGATTTGTTTGACGCCATGAAGCTGGTGGGGGGTCGCCTTCGCGGTGGTATCGCGATACAGACCATCGCGGTTGCCGTGGTTCTTGCTGCGATGAGCGGGATCATTGGCGGCGAGGTTGTGCTGCTCGGGCTTGTTGCCCTGCCCCAGATGCTTCGACTTGGCTATGATAAACACTTGGCGATTGGCGTGGTATGTGCGGGCGGTGCGCTTGGCACCATGGTGCCGCCGTCGATCGTGTTGATCATCTATGGGCTAACGGCAAACGTGTCGGTTGGGGACCTGTTTACCGCATCCTTCCTGCCGGGTTTGATGCTGGCTGGCTTCTATACCATTTACGTTCTGGTGCGCGCCTATATGAACCCTGCACTCGCACCGATTTCCGAACCCGATGCAATTTCGCGCGGCGAAAAGCTCCGCCTGCTGAAGGGCCTTTTTCTGCCACTCTGCGTGGTTGCGGCGGTGCTTGGCTCTATCTATGGCGGCATCGCGAGCGTGACCGAAGCATCCGCAGTTGGCGTCGCTGGCGTTATCCTATCAACCATCGTGCGGCGCGAGTTTTCGCTTGAAATGCTCAAGGAAGCAGCGCTCCAATCGCTGCGCACGGTTGGTATGATCGTGTGGATCGGCATCGGCGCGAGCGCTCTTGTGGGCGTGTTTAACCTTATGGGCGGCATTCAGTTTGTCTCGGCCCTAATTACCGGCATCTCAGACAATCCTACGATCATCCTTCTGTTCATGATGCTGATCCTATTTATCCTCGGGATGTTCCTGGATTGGGTCGGGATTGCGCTCCTTACCATGCCGATCTTTGTTCCGGTAATTGTGAAGCTTGGATATGACCCTGTCTGGTTCGGCGTGTTGTTCGCTATGAACATGCAGGTATCGTTTCTTTCACCGCCCTTCGGTCCAGCGGCGTTTTATCTCAAGAGCGTGGCGCCTCCGGGAATTACTTTGGCAACGATCTTTCGTTCACTTGTGCCCTTCATTTGCCTCCAGATTCTTGCGGTTGCGATGCTTATTGCCTTTCCTTGGATTACAGGCCGATGACGAAATCTCCGCTGGTGTTCGAACGTATATCTGACGCACTCGGCACCCGAATTGCGCAAGGCGAGATCAAGGAAGGGGAACCACTCCCCAAGGAAACCGAGCTACAGGACGAGTTCGCCGCAGGGCGCCAAGCTGTCCGAGAGGCGCTCAAAGTTCTGGCAACAAAGGGGCTCATCCGTGCACGCAAACGAGCGGGCACATTTGTCTGTCCGCGCGATGATTGGGATATGCTTGATGCGCGGGTGCTCTCTTGGCATCGGCCCGAGGATTTGCCGCTTTATGTACTACGCGATCTCGTTGATCTGCGCCGCGCGGTGGAGCCACGCGCCGCATCGCTCGCGGCCGAACGCGCGGATCCAGCATCTCTTGCCAAGCTAGAAACGGCACTCTCACGGATGCACGCGGAACTCGATGACAAAACGGCGTTTTATGCGGCAGACATCGACTTCCACCTCGCGATATTTGAGGCCAGTGGAAACACTCTAATTCAACGGCTTAGCTCTATTCTGACCCCGCTCCTAAAGGCCAGCTTCGCGCTACAGGAACAACATCACAGCTCACTCAAAGAAGGTTACGAAGCCCACATCGAAGTGCTCGAAGCGATCAAACGAAACGACGGGTCCTCTGCCGCCGCAATGGAAGAGTTGCTTAACCGCGCGACGACGGAAATTTACCGCTCATCTCATTCCTGATCTGCTTACCACGCACTCACCCGTTGCTCGGGCGCAAGCCACATTGGGTCGCCTTCATTAATGTCAAATGCCTCGTAGAACGCATCCAGATGTTGAAGCGGTGCATAGGTACGATACTCACTCGGAGGGTGCCCGTCCGAAGCCACGATTGTTCGGATAAACTGTTCCGACGCTTTCCAAGTCCAAAGCTGCGCCCACGATAGGAAGCAACGTTGTGAGGGGCTAAGTCCGTCGATCTCGACATTTTCTTCGGGGTGTTCTTCAAGGTGTTCCATAAGCGCCGCATGCGCCAATGAAACGCCGCCGACATCCGCCATGTTTTCCTTCACGTTCAGAGGGCCGTTCAGATACAGGCCCGGAAGGATTTCAACGGCGTTGGCTTGATCGACTAACTTCTCCGCCCTTTTGTTGAAGGCTTCGGCGTCTTTTTCGGTCCACCAATCACGCAGGTTACCGTCGGCGTCAAATTGTCGGCCACCGCTATCAAACCCGTGCGTCATTTCATGGCCAATGATCGCTCCTAGACGACAGAAGTAAATCGGCGCGTCCATGTCCGCGTCAAAGGCCGGTGCCTGCTGGATCGCTGCGGGAACCTCGAAACCATTCATCAGTGCGTTGTAGGCGGCGTTCACCACTATCGGGAGTGTTGACTCTGAGTTGAACTCTTCTTGAACCACCGGACCAGAGGCGCGCTCAAAGTATCGTTTCACATCAAAGGCCGCGATGTTGCGCATATTATCCACGACATCAGGCCCGATATCGACGCTGCTATAATCAATCCAGTTGTCAGGATACCCGATGCGAATTGTGAATTTCTCAAGCTTCTCCTGCGCTGCCGCCCGCGTTTCATCAGAGAGCCAATCGAGCGAAGGAATCCGCTTCATGAATGTTTCGTAGATACGATCGACCATATCGGTCGCCTTAGTGCGGATTTCTTCGGGGTAGAAATTGTCGACGTAAACTTGGCTTAGGGGATGGCCCAAGGCCACTTTCAACTCTTCCAAGGCCCTATCTTCGCGGGGGAGGAGGACACCAACGCCCGTCAGGACCTCATCAAAAACGCGCGATGGTTCGTCGAATTCGGTTGTGAGTTGAGGGCGATAGCTATCGATGACGCGAAATGTTGCATAATCTTGGAAGTCTTGAAGCGGCCGTTCCGCCAGCATCTTGTTAAGAACTGGGAACAGACGTGGCTCTGACAGAATGACATTCTCGGGGACATCAATCCCCAGTGTCTCAAAATATATTGGAAGATCGAAATTGGGAATTTCGGCCTGCGCGTCCACAAACGGCATCGGGTTATAGAAATTGTGCGGGTCAATCCCCTCTTCGGGTGAGAGCATTGCCGCCAGAATCTCTGTTTCAATTTCCAGCGTTGTTTCGGCAATGCGCTGCGCGTCTTCGGCCTCATAGCCCGCTATGTCGAGTATCTCTTCGATATAGGTCTTGTAGGCCACATAGCGCTCGCCATCTGGCCCCTCTCTGAGCAAGCTATGAAACTGTTCATCAATCCCAAGGCTCCCGCCCTGCCCGTAGACGGCATATTTCTTACTGTCGGCAAGATCGGGAAAAGGAAGAAACGCCACGAGCATTGCCGGACCATCCGACATCGCAAGCTCCGCCGAAAAACGCAGCAAATCATCAAGGTTCTCAAGCTCCGCAATCTTATCAAGCAGATCACGAATGGGTTCGATCCCCGCCGCGTCTATACGCTCTACGTCCATATAAGCGTTGTAGAAATCTCCGACGAGCTGCGTCGGGCTCCCCTTTGGTGCCGTCGCTGCAGCTTCGCCAGCGCGCGCCACGGTCAGCTTCATTTGCTGTGTTTGACGCTCTTGCATAATGTCGAACATACCATAGGCACTGAGGTGCGACGGACGTGTAATGCGATCCTGCCAAGCACCAGAAGCATAACGATAGAAGTCCTCTGCTGGATCAACCGATTGATCCATGTTCTCCACCGAAAACGCCAGATCGTCCGGCCCTATCGGTTGTAGCTCCTCTGCACACGCGGCAGAAACAATTGTGCCAAGTGCGATAATGCTTAGCGATGGATACAAACAACGGCGCATATCGGCCCCTCTTAGTGATAAGTGGCAAATTAGAGTAACAAGGCCGCATCATATTCCGCGCAGCAGGAGCCCTGTAAGACTTGGGCCCCTGAGAAATTGATCAGCATTCGTTAGCGGACACCATATCAACCTCGGAGTACCGACCATTGGATGTCACAATACGTGCGCAGGCATTAGTTGCATTGTTATACCAATAAGCCGTCAAACCTTCGGTGCGGGCAGCTTCATATCCAAGGCTTTTCAGGCCCATCTCTGCCTGCCCTGCGCGCGCGCCCTCAAAATCGCTTAGGTCTGAGCTGCTGCCGACCGAGGGCATACCAACATTTGATGTGCCAGCATCCTCAACACATCCCGCGAGGAGCACGACGCTTCCCACAACAAGAGTAACTTTCCAATTCATGATACTTTCCTCTTGCTATAATAAATCTAAACACCCTAATTGCCGACCCGCACCGAACTGCTGCTGTTTCGGTCCGCTGATGAAAACCCGATTTGCGACAATGTCATATTCGCGCCTATCGCGATAACCCCTACAAAAAGCGCGGCAAAAGCAATTATCCTCATGCCCTATACCTCCTGCGCATCTTTAGGGGCGGCGCGTTCTTCGGCCAACACTTGCTCCACCCAAAGAGAGTGATGCTCGCGCGCCCATTGTTCTTCAACTTCACCGGTTCCAACTGCGCTGAATGCGCCCTCCATTCCGACCGAGCCAATATAGATATGCGCAATCACGATAACGATTAGCAGCCCCGCCAAGAGCGCGTGCCACACGTGCGCAAACTGCATATCCTCTTGGGGCGTTAGCGCGGTGTTTAGCTCGCCGAAACCTACAAGCTGCGGCAATCCCATTGCGTTCAATATTTCGAACGTATGGCCGAAGAGCGGGATCTGAAACGGAAACAGCAGCGATACACCCGTTACCGAAACCGAGGTGCCAAAGATGACCACCGACCAGAAAATAACCTTTTGACCTGCGTTGAACTTCTTGGCTGGCGGATGGAGGTTCTTGTTAAATATTCCCCCGCCCTGCGCGATCCATTTGATATCTGTCTTGTCGGGAAAGTTATCCTTTACCCAGAACACAAAAATCATCACGAGGCCGATGATAAAGGCCCAAGCGACATTGTTATGTATCCACTTGGCGGCAATCGCCATTGTGGAAAAGGCCTCGCGCCCAAGTAGGGGAAGGATGATCTGTCGCCCGAATAGGGTAAACAGCCCCGTAAGCGCCAGTAGGATAAAGGAAATAGCGAGCGTCCAATGGCCAAGCCGCTCAACAGCCTTAAATCGAATGACTTTGCGGCCTGTTTTTCCGCCAGATATTCGGATCTTGCCACGGATCAGGTAAAACAGCGCAAGCAGAACAAGGATGCCGATGATAGAGTAAGTCATCAGCGTGTGTAGCGTTGTGGCACGGAATTTTAGCCACCACATCCCACCCGACTGCATGACGGTTTTCGCCACATCACCGCCTCCAGACACCCGAACATCCGCCGAACCATATCGGTACGCGCGCCAAATATCCGAGTCCGAGGCCCCGCCGAGCGTACCAAGCTGATCTATGGCTGGCGCGCCCTCCTCTGCACCTGTCGCATCGCGGCGGAATTGATCGTCGATGCGCTTTTGGTTCTGGCGATCCAAAATATCCTGAAGGTTCTGCGCGCCACCAGTTGAGGTTCGATCATTGGGCGGATTCGGAGAATTATCCTGTGCCGACACAGGGGCGCTCAAAACAAGGCCCAAAGACAAAATAAGCCCAAGGAGAATGCGTATCATAGAACCACCAATGCGAGGAATTCCAAGGTGGCGAACGCGCCGCCACCCTTATTGAGTAATCGCCGCGTCTTAGCCTCCCTTGAGACCATAAGCCGTACCCCAACCCCAAGCGCCTGCGCCAAACCCGCGCGAAACAACACGCTCGCGGTAGATTTCAGAGACGGTATCGCCGTCCCCAGCAAGCAGCGCTTTGGTCGAACACATCTCGGCACAGATCGGCAGCTTACCTTCTGCGATCCGGTTGCGCCCGTATTTCTGGAACTCGGCGGTTGAGTTGTTCTCTTCGGGACCACCAGCACAGAAGGTACATTTGTCCATCTTACCGCGGCTACCGAAATTCCCCGCTTGTGGATACTGCGGCGCACCGAATGGGCAAGCATAGAAACAATACCCACACCCGATGCATAGATCCTTGGAGTGAAGAACGACGCCATCGTCCGTTTGATAGAAACAATCCGTCGGGCATACCGCCATGCACGGAGCATCAGAACAATGCATACACGCCATCGAGATCGAACGCTCACCTGGCTTGCCATCATTGATCGTCACGACACGCCGTCGGTTGATGCCCCACGGCACTTCGTGTTCGTTCTTACATGCGGTCACACAGGCATTGCATTCAATGCAGCGCTCGGCGTCGCAGAGGAATTTTGCTCTAGCCATATCAAATCTCCTTTACGCTGCTGTGATTTTGCAGAGAGTCACTTTGGTCTCCTGCATCTGGGTGACGACATCATAGCCATATGTCTGTGCGGTATTGGTACTCTCGCCCAGAACATAAGGATCGGCGCCTTCGGGGTATTTGTCTCTCAGGTCCTTGCCCTCGAAATGGCCACCAAAGTGGAACGGCATAAAGGCTACGCCTTCGCCGACACGTTCGGTCACCATCGCCATGACTTTGACTTTGGCGCCCTCCGCCCCTTCGACCCAGCACTGATCACCGTCCCGAATGCCAACGTTATTGGCATCGCGCGTGTTGATCTCGACAAACATGTCCTGCTGTAATTCCGCAAGCCAAGGGTTGGAGCGCGTTTCGTCGCCCCCACCCTCATATTCAACCAATCGGCCAGATGTCAGGATAATCGGGTAGTCGCCCGAGAAGTCCTGATTTTGAATCGAGGCATAGAGCGTCGGAAGCCGATAGAACTTACGATCCTCGTAGGTTGGATAATCCGCCAGCAAATCGCGCCTTGGCGTATATAGCGGCTCGCGATGAAGCGGTACGGGATCGGGGAATGTCCAAACTACGGCCCGCGCCCGTGCGTTCCCGAAGGGAGCACATTCATGCTTGATCGCGACGCGCTGAATACCGCCAGAAAGGTCTGTCTTCCAGTTGGTATTTGGCCCCGCTACGGCATCAATCGCCGTGCGTTCATCATCGGTCAGGTCACCATCCCATCCGAGGTCCACCAGCATTTGCATGGTGAACTCGGGATAGCCGTCCTGAATCTCGGAGTCTTTCGAATAGACCCCTTCGGCCAGAAGGTTATCTCCATCCCTTTCCACACCATACCGAGCGCGGAACGTAAGCCCACCTTTAGACACAGGTTGCGACATATCATAGAGGATCGCTGTGCCGGGGTGGTTCATCTCGGGTGTTCCCCAACATGGCCACGGCATCCCATAGTAATCCCCATCAGCAGGGCCACCAACCGCTCGCAGCGTTGTGCGATCAAAGGTCTGTTGATTTTCCATATGCAGCTTGATGCGTTCCGGCGATTGCCCCGTATAACCGATGGTCCACATGCCGCGGTTAATCTCGCGGAGAATGCTCTCGACATTTGGTGTTTCGGGGTCCTCCATTTCGATGTTGCGGAACAAGCGATCCGCAAAACCGAATTTGTTTGCGAACTTTGCCATGATGACATGATCTGGCAGGCTCTCAAACAGCGGGTCCACCACTTTTTCGCGCCATTGCAAAGAGCGATTGGAGGCAGTTACGGAGCCGCGTGTTTCAAACTGTGTACACGCAGGTAACAAGTAGCACCCATCGGTTCGGTCCTGCATCACCGCAGTAACAGTTGGATATGGGTCAATCACAACCAACATATCCAGCTTCTCCATCGCGGTTTTCATTTCCTTGCCGCGTGTCTGTGAGTTCGGCGCGTGCCCCCAAAGGACCATCGCCCGCACGTTGTTTGGATTGTCGGTGTTTTCGGCATCCTCTAGCACACCATCAATCCAGCGGCTTACGGGGATACCAATCATGGTCATGAGATTTTGTTCATTCCCGTCAGCCCCCGGAGCGCTGGCGAATTGCCCCTTGAGCCAGTCCAGGTCCTCGCCCCAAACACGCGCCCAATGCGCCCAAGCTCCGTCAGCAAGGCCGTAATAGCCCGGAAGCGTATGCGAAAGGACGCCCATATCGGTGGCGCCTTGTACGTTGTCGTGGCCGCGGAAAATATTGGTACCGCCACCTGCGACGCCCATATTGCCCAACGCAAGTTGCAGAACACAATATGCACGCGTGTTACTGCTTCCTGTCGTGTGTTGGGTGCCGCCCATACACCAAACAACCGTTCCCGGACGGTTATTCACGAGTGTACGCGCAACCCGTTCAAGCTGTTCACCTGGCGCGCCCGTTACGCGCTCTACTTCTTCGGGGTTCCATTTCGCAACTTCTTCGCGGATTTGGTCCATTCCCCAAACACGGGTACGGATGAACTCTTTGTCCTCCCAGCCGTTTTCAAAGATGTGGTACAAAATCCCCCAAACCAGCGCGACATCCGTACCCGGACGGAAACGAACGAATTCATCCGCATGAGCCGCCGTGCGCGTAAAGCGCGGATCGCAAACAATCAGCGGCGCGTTGTTTTCTTCTTTGGCCTTGAGAACATGCAAAAGCGAAACAGGATGCGCCTCAGCAGGGTTTCCGCCAATAATGAAGATCGCCTTGGAGTTATGAATATCGTTATAGCTATTGGTCATCGCACCATAGCCCCAAGTATTCGCAACCCCAGCAACCGTGGTCGAGTGGCATATGCGGGCCTGATGGTCCACGTTATTGGTGCCCCAATACGCCGCGAATTTACGGAACAGATAGGCTTGTTCGTTGTTATGCTTGGCCGATCCAAGCCAGTAAACACTGTCAGGCCCGCTTTCCTCGCGGATACTCATCATGCCGTCGCCGATCTCGTTGATCGCTTGCTCCCAGCTTATGCGAACCCACTCACCGTTTTCTTTCTTCATCGGATATTTGAGGCGGCGTTCACCGTGGGCATGTTCGCGCACCGATGCGCCTTTCGCACAATGCGCCCCAAGGTTAAACGGGCTGTCCCATCCGGGCTCCTGCCCTGTCCAAACACCGTTCTCAACTTCGGCGATTACGGTACACCCGACCGAGCAATGCGTGCAGACCGATTTAACTGTCTCAACCGCTGCTCCCGCTGCCGACTGTGCATTCGCTTGTGTAACTGTTCCGCCCGTTGCGCTAACGGCGGCGAGCCCTCCGATGGCCAATCCTGATCCGCGCAAAAATGCGCGGCGATCAACCGATTTTTCCGCAACACCAGACAGGATACTTGTCCGATGGGCGCGTCGTGATACCCCGTTGGTCTTTTTCCTAAGCATGTCTTGTCTCCCTTGCTGGCACGATAACGCGCGCTTGCTTGGTATCTTATGGCACCTCGCAGCCTCCTACTGCGCGGCGCCGCCACAGCGCGCGATCAGAACCGCGTACTCTCGTAGTAAGCCCGCGTATGGGGCGTGTCTTGAATTCCACCGCTGTCGGCAGATTGCGCCGTGCTTGCCTCGGCTTCGGTTCCTGTCAAAGTCACAGCAGCAACCGCCGCAGGGGCGGACACACTCGCGAGCTTGAGAAAATCGCGGCGGCTTGTGCCTTCCTCGTTTTTCTTGGTCATCGGATCATCCTCCCTATTTTGTGGCGCAATCTTTGCGCCGCTATACGGCCATCAGTTGGCCAGTAGTCGAAATGCCTCGCGTTCGATCTCCATGAACTCACGGCCGACAGAACCGACCGAAGCATAGAAAACAGAGGCCTTGGCGCCCTCTAGGTCCGAAAAGAAATGTTTGGCCCAAGGGCCGATATGCTTGTTAAAAAACGTTTTTTGATCGGCAAGGCTGCCGACACCGGTGAACCGCCCGACAATCAATCCGCCCATCATTTCCATTAATGAGGCGATGTTATCTTCGGGTTCATACACATTTGGAGCACGCCGAATGCCATGCGCCGCCATATCAGAGCGAAGTGCAGCCAGCGGCTTTTCATTCAAAAAGCCAGACAAGTAATAGGACGCATAAGGCAAAAGCTCGCCACGACCCAAACCAATAAACAATGCGTTAAACTCACGCTCGACCGCTTGCGGCTTGGAAACTTTCGCAACCTTTGCCAACGACGTGATTGCCGCGCCCAGTCCGCTTGCATCTCCGCTCAGGGCGGCGGTTTGCTCCAACGTAATCTGATCCGCAGGCCGCGCGAGCAACAACCCCAGATAGTTATATAGGTCCGCGCGAAGGCGGTCCTCCTCTGGGATCATGATATCCTGTTCAGCGTTCATGCTTCGCCTCCGTCCCTTGGGATGGGCTCAAATCTCATGCGCCGCCGTGTGGGGGCTGGCTCTTGGTCTTCTAACTCACTGAATTCGTATTCAGCCTCAGGTGCGGGCTCTAGGTCCGGCACTTCCTCTGGTGGGCGGACAGCGGCGACATCTTGCGGCTCTTCTGCATCTTGCGCCTCGGCCTCCTCCAGCATGACGTTGATGTGGTGCATCATGCCCTTACCAACCTGATACGCCGTCTGCATATTTTCAATCACGGTGTTGGCGTCGGTATAGTCCTCGCCATATTCAATGAGCCCATCCAAATTCGCCAATGTCGCATTGCTTCCCCATAGGTTGCGCAGCGCGCGCCGACGCAAACGCTCGGGCACTGATTTGGACATGAAGCCCGCGAAATTGTCGCCGGCTTTCATCGCTTCAGGTTTAGGGAGCCCTAACTCTTCCAGTATTGCCTCGTCTGATTTGGCCTCGCGCTCTGCCATTTCTTGGGCGTGCGCGCGTTCAGCTATTAGTTCGTTCTGTTCGGCCAACTCCGCCCGAACCCCCGCTTTGCGGCTTGACCAGAAATCTGTGGGCGTGCGGCTCATTCTGCGGCCCTCCTAACGGTCATCGGTGCGCGGTACACATCGGTGAGCTGGGTAATGCGTGGATCGCCTATGCCATCCTCGACCTGATCAACACGCGATTTGTTGCGGCGGCGCTTAACGAATGCTTCGTCAGAATGATGCGCTTCGATAAAATCTCTCAGCCACGCAACAACGCCATCGGGCATCGGAACCTTTTCGACGATGTCTTCGCCATTGTCGGCGAAATCCTGTGCCTCGTATGGCGAAGCGGTCACCAGAAGTACTTCCAACGGATGCTCTCCGAAACTCTCGCGCATGACGAGATAGATCGAAGGGTCGCGAGCGCCCAGCCCCGCCAAGTAAGCTTCGGTATCGGTATGATAAACTTCGAGAGGACGTGTCGCGGCGTGATATTCAACCGCGTCACCTTCGCGGCGCAATTCTCGCCATTGCGCGTCTGGCGCTCCTGGCATTACACCGATTGCCTTCCACGCATATTTTCGCCAGCGCGTCGCACCCGGCAACCGCCGCACAACGACACCTAACTGAATCGCCTGAAATTTTGGTACCGAATCTTGCAAATCCCCTCCCAAAGCCAGCAATGTTCTTTAATACTGCGGCATACTCTCTAATTTTCAAACAGTTTTCTTAAGAATCGTAACGCTGCCGTGATCAGTCGCCAAATCCGTCGACAATCAAATTTTCGGTTTACGCATTCGGGGTTTCGTGCCTACGGTAGCTGTAAGCGGGCTCGCCCTGCCCCGTTCACAAGCGGGAACCCAAGAGGAGACCAAATGCCCAAGTCCCTGATACTGTGCGATTGTCTAGGAACCCAGTCCCTCGACCAAGAGGCTATATCGGGGCAAACCAATCTGGCGTGTAAGGGCGTATATACCGAGCTTTGCGGCGCACAATCGGCACAGGCAGCCGAGGCAATCAAGAATGGCAATGCGGTCATCGCCTGCATGCAAGAACGCGCGTTTTTTCAAGAGCTTGCAAATGAAATAGAGGCGGGCGAGCCAGAGTTTCTCGACATCCGTGATCGCGCCGGTTGGAGTAAAGATACACGCTCCAAGCTCCCCAAGATTTCCGCACTTATTGCCGAGGGCATGCTCCCTATCGCGACCGCGAAATCGCTTGATGTTATTTCCGAAGGTTTGTGCCTGATCGTGGCGCCATATGATGCGAAGGCTTCGGAGGTGGCGCATTCCGCGGCGCGTGACCTCTGCGAGATTTTGAACGTCACGGTTCTCCAACATCCTGACGCGGAAATTCCGACCGATCGACGCTATGATACGGTCGCTGGAAAGCTGCGCAGCGCGCGAGGGCATTTCGGGGATTTCAATGTACGCATAGAGAATTTCCGCGAACCCGCTAGAGGAGGCAGAGGCGCACCGGAAATGCTGCCAAGTTCGGGGGACGCGCAATCGGTTTGCGACGTCATGCTTGATCTATCTGGCGAAGCCTCACTCTTTGCAGCGCCCGAGAAACGGGATGGCTATCTGCGGGCGGACATCAAGCACGCGCAATCGGTGGCGCAAGCGGTTCTTGAGGCGTCACAGCTCATTGGGACGTTTGAAAAACCGCTCTATCTGAAATTCGAAGAGTCGCTCTGCGCCCATTCCCGCGCAGAGCAACCCGCGTGCTCCAAATGCCTGAATGCCTGTCCTACCGGTGCGATCACTTCGGCGGGCGATACTGTGGCAATTGATCCGATGATTTGCGCGGGCTGTGGCGCTTGTTCATCGCTCTGCCCGTCTGGTGCGATCACCTATGACGCCCCCCCAACTGAAAGCGTATTCCGCCGCATCACAACCCTTACTTCGGCCTTTATGGATGCAGGTGGAAAAGAGCCGCGCCTCTTGGTGCATGATGCGGATTTCGGCACAGAAATGATCCAACTCGCGAGTAGATACGGCGACGGGCTTCCTGCTAATGTTATTCCGCTCGAAATGTCGGCACTCGCAAGTTTTGGCCACGCAGAAATGCTTGCCGCACTTGCATCAGGTTTTGCAGGGGTCGCTATCCTCGTTGCCCCTAAGTCCGATCAAGAAACCATATCGTTTGAATACGAACTGGCCCGCGCCATAGCGCCAAGTTCGGACAACTTGAGATTGCTGGACGTTGCCGATCCCGACGCGCTATGTAAAGCGCTTTATGGCCAAGCTATCCTTGCCTCGTCGCAGGAACCAATCTTGGCAATGGGAAACCGTCGTCAAATTACCCGCCTCGCGGCCAAATCAATGAACGAGGGCACGCATCTGCCGCTTCCTCCCAATGCCCCATATGGCGCGGTATTGGTGGATACTTCGGCATGTACGCTTTGCTTGTCTTGCGTATCGCTCTGCCCCTCTGGCGCGTTGGCCGATAATCCCGACATGCCGCAGCTTCGTTTTCAAGAAGACGCCTGTTTGCAGTGCGGCCTCTGCTCCAATATCTGCCCCGAGAGCGCGATCACGCTAGAACCACGTCTTAACCTTGCGGATAGCGCCCTCAATCAAGTCGTGCTGCACGAAGAAGAACCTTGTGCCTGTATCGAATGCGGTGCGTTGTTTGGTGTGAAATCGACCGTAGATCGCATTATGGAGAAACTTGCTGGCAAGCACTCGATGTTCGCCACAAGCGATACAGCGCGCCTCATCCAAATGTGCGACGATTGCAGGGTAAAGGCCCAATATCACAGCCAAAATGCCCCCATGGCGGGCAAAGCACGCCCCGCGCCCCGCACATCAGAGGACTATTTCAGCAAACGCAAAGATCATTAGAGGAGGTCCGAATGAGCCAAGATTACAACATGTCGATCCGTAAGTTTCTCAAGCAAGTGGGTGTTACTTCACAACAAGCAATCGAGGAAGCCCTGCGAAATCATAGCGACAAGAGCGGCCCTTTCGAGGCCCGCGTGGTCCTGACAATTGACGGTCTGGAGCTTGAGCACACAGTCACCGGCAAGATCGAAGGATAATTATTGGTGACCCTAAGTAGAGAAGCGGTCCTAGAGGCCCTCAAGACCATCAATGATCCCATTTCGGGGCAGGATTTGATCGCCGCAGGAGTTGTACGCGCGCTGAATGTAAGCGGTGCGGATGTACGGTTTGTGCTCGAAGTCAGCCCCTCCAACGCCAAGACATACGAAGCCATCCGAGACCAAGCCGAGGCGGCAATCGCAGCGCTTGACGGTGCCGAGAAAGTCTCGGTCGCGCTAACGGCTCACAGCAGTCCACAAGCGCCCCCCGACCTTAAACCTGCGCATAAAGCGGCACCCAAAGGTCCCCAAAAAATCGCGGGCATCGATCGTATTATTGCGGTCGCATCGGGCAAAGGCGGCGTCGGAAAATCAACCGTGTCGTCAAACCTTGCCTGTGCGCTGGCGGCTGAAGGACGGCGTGTCGGGCTACTGGATGCTGATGTTTATGGCCCTTCGCAGCCACGAATGTTGGGTGTTTCGGGGCGGCCTGCATCGCCGGACGGTAAAATAATCCTTCCACTGCGCAACCATGGCGTGACGATGATGTCGCTCGGATTGATGACTAATGATGATCAAGCCGTCGTTTGGCGGGGACCGATGCTTATGGGTGCACTTCAACAGATGCTGACACAGGTGCAGTGGGGCGCGCTTGACGTCCTGATTGTTGACCTTCCGCCCGGAACTGGGGACGTGCAAATGACGCTCGCCCAAAAGGCGGAACTCAACGGTGCAATAATCGTCAGCACTCCGCAGGATGTTGCGTTGATCGACGCCCGCAAGGGGATTGATATGTTCAATCAGCTGGGAACTCCAATCCTTGGAATGATTGAGAATATGTCCACGCATATTTGCTCGTCCTGTGGGCACGAAGAGCACGTGTTCGGGCACGGCGGCGTAGCATCCGAGGCTGAAAAGTTGGGTGTGCCGTTGCTGGCGGAAATACCGCTTAGCATCGATATTCGGCTCGCTTCTGACGGAGGCGCACCGATACTGGTGTCACAACCAAATTCACAAGCCGCCAAGACCTTTCGCCAAATCGCGCGCGATCTGATCGCGTCTGGAAACGCATGATCGCACCGCAATTCCCTCCCCTCCTTTCCGGCATGGAGCTAACGGACGCGCGCGATCCGATGGCCGTCGCGATCACAGAGGCCAAGCGTGGATGCGATGCGGGCTTGGTCGTCTACAATCTTGGGCCTGACACGGTTAGGGCAGCGATTGTGTTTGCGCCGGAAGTGCCGCTTTCCGCGGCCATCGCGATGCTTCCGGTTTGCGGGGTTGGGTTTCAAAATGCGCTCGGCGCGCTTGCCCCACCGGAAGTTGCAGTTCATTTGCAATGGGATGGCGGCATTCTATTGAACGGAGCGCGGTGTGGAGCATTGCGCGTTGCTGCCTCGACCACCGAGCAGAACCGCGAACCGGACTGGCTCGTGATTTCGCTCTCGCTTTCGCTTATTCCGGCGCAGAGCGATACTGGATTAACGCCCGAGGAAACATCACTTTACGCCGAGGGATGCGGTGACATTGCGGCGTCCACACTTTTGGAAAGCTGGACGAAACACACGTTGGTCTGGATCAACCGCTGGTCAGAGGAAGGCGCAGCGCCACTTCATCGCAATTGGGAGCCGCTCCTGCATGGGATCGGGGAGATGTATTCCACTCAATCACATTCTGGTACATTCATTGGCGTGGATGAAGATTTTGGGATGCTGCTCAAATCTAACGACGAGACGCTTCTCATTCCGTTGACAACCTTACTGGAGAGCACCACATGAAACTGGCGCGCGCGATACATTTTGACGAAAGCGATCAGAACGTTTTCCACTCTCCCGCACGTACGGGCGAATGGTGCATCGCTGGTGGCTTTGAGTTTTCGGACTGGACCGAAGGTGATCTGGCGGGAAAAGCGCGGCAAGCCTTCGCGAACGGTTGGCTGGGGCTGGAAACATTCGGGCGGGTCACATTCGTCGCCGTAGCCGAGATAACGACTGACGAATTAGAGGTGCTGGCGCGTGCCCTCGCGCAACATTTCGTGGACCTTTACGGCGCCCCTTCGGTCGAGGCCGCATCGGGAACGGCACAAGCCGAGATCGAGCACATGCGTTCCCTATGTGATGATCTGGACCCAAACACGCTTATCGTGGTTCAGCGCGAACTTACCACCGCTGGGGTTAAGGAAGCGTTCCGCACCATCGCTCCGCAAGCTACGGAACTTGAACTATTGGCCGTCCACGCGGACCTTGACGATCCTAGCCCTCATTCTTGAGGTCATTCGATAGATACTCAAATTGCGCCAATACGATATGATCGGATTCACAGTAAGGCCGCGAAGCACCAAAGCTACGCTCATAGAGGGCGTCAAACGTAAGGTTCGGACTGAGCGCGAAACTACTTGATCCAGACTTCCCAAGCCCATCTTGATAATACTGTGCCGTCTTTAGCGCGTTGTGCATCCAATTCAGACAATTGACCGCGGTAAACGGATCATTCACGCCAGGTGAGAGCGCACGTGCCAGCATTTCGACGAGTTGATCGACAATGAAAAATGGGCTTTGATTTTCGGTTCGGCTCGTTCCGACTGCGAAACATTCCTGAAGCTCGGATATCGTTGATTTCGGAAGCTCTTCAGTGGTCCAGATACGCATGACCGGCGTGTATTTGGTTACGAAGTCGCTCGGGTGGCAGAGAATGTCAGTCTTTAGACCGTTCTTTTTGCACAGCTCGCCAATCCGATGATACCGCAGAACCTGAATATAACCCGCCTTGCGCAGAAAAAGAACGTGATCGGGCGGTATGTTCGGAGAACTCCTGCCGTTGTCCTCATCGCGGTGATTGTCGGCCTCGATCAGATCCTGAATGGCGCATTCGAGCTTTTTGCCGAGTGCAGCAGTGATGTTTGAAACGTTGATTGTTTCGGGCACGTGGTGCACAAAATAGATCATCGTGAACACCGAAACGATGCACGCGACAATCGCCAGAAGTATCGAGTAATGCGGTACAAATTCTGCCACATCAGCGGCATCGGACGGCGATTGGACCACCCTTAGAACCAACAGCGCATACACAAATGTGGAAATCAGAATACCCAAGCTAATCTGATTGCCGCGATCACGCATAAAGTTGCTTATCAAACGCGGGCCATAGTTGCCCGCCGCAAAGGACACCGCAACAACCGTCATCGAAAACATAACCCCTGTTACGCCAACAATTGAGGTCGCGATGGTAGACAACGTTGAGCGCGCGCCCTCTGCTTGCGTATTGAGTAGAGCATCAGGGAGCTGAAACGGCAGGATATCAGTGTTCAAATCCAACCAATGCGCAAGGTTCGCCACCAATGCGGCGGCCAGCACCATAACGGCGGGTATGAACCAATAGCTTGCCCTGACGGTTTGAGCGAACTGTAGGAGCTTTGCGCGATACTTCACCTTTGCCACCCTCTAAACAGGACAAAACACTGCCTTATGATTGGCAGTGTTTCAGGTCATTCCACGAACTGTCAATAAGTCCGCTATGAACGGTCGTCATTGCGATCCGGCTTGGGCCTGCGAGCATTTGCACCAGCTTGCATTCCGGTCAAGAACGCTTCCAAGAGCGGTACAGGCTGTGGGGTGGGTTCGGGTTCGGGTGGGGGCTGACGGTTAAACACCATCTTAAGGCCGATGAAAATGCACCCAACCGAAAGATAAACCAGCCCGACAATCATGGATGCCAGCGCGGGCGACGCAACAGTGAGAAGCGCAAACCATGCTGCCATCGTCAAGAACAGCGCAGCGACTGCAAACATCGCGACCGCCATCAGGCTCAAACCAGCGGAGCGCTTCGCGCGCTCCGCCTTCTCTTGAATTAGAGATTGTAACAATTCAATCATATGTGAACTAACGACGCGATGTCAGTAGACCAACAGCAAATCCAACTGCCGCCGCAATACCGAGCGACGTGGCGGGGTTTTTATTGACGTACTCGCGGGCATCGTCATTCAGAGTTTGGGCATGACCACGCAGGCGCTCAAGTTCCTCATTACCTTTTGCAACTGCTGCATTTGCCTTGGCTTTCGCTTCATTGCTAAGCTCTTCGCCTTTTGCTTTGCCCAATGCGGCAAGAGTATCGCTAAGCTCTTTCATGTCACTCTTGAGCGCATCGAGCTGTTTGGCGATATCTTCGGTTGTTGGTTCTTTAATCTTTTTAATGTCGGCACCACGAGCCATTATCATATCCTCTCAAATTATCGCGTTTCACAGACTCAACCCGAGACTTTGAATAAAGTTCCATTTGAGGCCAAGAAATTTGCAAAGTCACCTAAATTCGTCGCTATGCCTGTTTCAGAGTTTCGGTTGACGCAAAAAACATTGCTTGGCTTACCGCCGAGCGGACCTGCTCAACTGTGTATGGCTTAGCAATTAGAAAGGTGGGTTCGGGGCGTTCGCCCGTCAAGAGACGCTCTGGAAAAGCCGTTATGAAAATAACGGGTACGTCGCCCAATTCGGCCAAGAGATCATGAACGGCGTCAATCCCTGAGGAGTTATCCGCCAACTGGATGTCCGCAAGAATAAGATCGGGCCGTTTTGTCGTGCCGAGCACCTGCGCCTCTTTGCGGGTGCGGGCATTGCCGGTTATCGAGTGCCCCATGTCCGAGACAATTCCCTCAAGGTCCATCGCAATGATCGGTTCGTCCTCGATAATCATGACCTTGCCAGAAATAGTGTTTTGCATTTCCTCGCGGGCAACACTCAAGAGATGCTCCACATCGTCGGTCCGAGTGTTCATAATCTCGGCAATCTCCGAGATGGTAAATTCTTCGATCGTGAATAGAAGAAGTGCTTCACGCGTGCGCTCGGTGAGTTTGGCCAGATGTTGGTGTGCACGACTGGCAGGCCCGGACTCATCATCGGCCACGGGCGCTCCTGCGCTGGCCCAAATCAAATGGAACGTTTGAAACAGGGCGACCTTTGGCCCTGACGCTGCTTCAAACGCGCTTCGGTCTTCGAGAACCGCTTCGAGTGTCGCTGCTGCAAAACGATCTCCGGACCCCTGCGATCCGGTTAGCGCCCGCGCATAGCGGCGCAGAAACGGCAAATGTTGTTCAATCGTTCCTGCCAAATCGACATTTGCGGAATTGGAATGCATAGTATTCACACCTTTTTTCATTTTTCTCGGAACCAAACGCACGGTAGCCGCGTTTTGTGCCAAGGCAAATGAAATAACTTTGGTGAAAGTGATCCGATAACCATGGCGCAAAACAAACCCTCTCCAGAAATGCAGCGACAGATTGATGAAAACCTCAAACGTGTTTTTCAGCAAACTGCGGATGAGGAATTGCCGGATCGTTTCAAGGAGCTACTCGATAAGCTCAAAGAGCAGGATGCAAATAAATGAGTGCTTCACAAGACCCTCGGGACGAGCTGGTCGAACATTTACCCGCACTTCGGGCCTTTGCCATCAACCTTACACGAAACACCGCGCGCGCGGATGACCTTGTTCAGGACACCGTCGTAAAAGCATGGAGTAATTTCGAAAGCTTCAAGGTCGGCACAAACATGCGTGCGTGGCTATTTACGATTTTGCGCAACACATTTTATTCTGACCGCCGCAAAGCCAAACGCGAAGTAGAGGATGTAGATGGCGCATTCACCGCGCAACTCTCTGAAAAACCCGCCCACGATGGCCGACTTCAGATGCGAGATTTTGAGGTTGCGTTCAAACAACTCCCCGACGAACAGCGCGAAGCCCTAATTTTGGTTGGTGCGTCTGGTTTCAGTTACGAAGAAGCCGCCGAAACCTGTAATTGCGCAATCGGTACGATCAAGAGCCGCGTTAATCGAGGGCGTGCGCAACTTGCGGAATTGATGTCATTAAATGACGACGAAACACTCGAAATTACCGACACAGCAACAACAGCGGTCATTACGTCCAAAGCCATTTCAGGGATCTAAATATATGCCATTTCGGCAGTCTAACCACCCGCTCAATCGCCTTGTGGTGCGCCTTCCTCTTGTTTTGTCGCTTGTCCTGATGCCCATCGGATTCATTGCGGTTGTACAAACGTATCAAGTCAGCACTGAAGTAAAGCAGCGCGCGCGCTCTACCTTGACCGCAATGACAAGCGAAGCCGTCGTCGCCGAACGCGAAATTATTCAGGAAGCCTTTGGCACAGGGCAAGGGATCGCGGGATACATCGAAACCGTGCGCCCCGATCCCGAAGCCTGCTCTTTGCTCATGAAGCGTGTGACCGAAAGAAATCCGAACTATTCGTTCATCGCGTACATACCTACATCAGGTGAAATAACCTGCTCCTCCGCTGATGGCCCCGTTACTATTTCGGACTCCGCTGAGTTTGACGCGGCGATGGAGCGTGGCGTCCCAGAAGCGTTCGTTGATATGAATCCAATAGTCAGCGAAGGCTCTGTTATTTCTGCGGTAACACCAGTGCGCTCGCTAAATGGCGCCGCCCCTATTGGCTATGTGACTGTTGCGGTGCCGCATGACGCGATCAGCCCAAGTGACGCGGACGAAGGCACGCTGGAAACCCACCCGATCGAAATTTTCACCTTCAACAAAGAGGGTCAGCTGCTCACTGCGAGTTTGGGGCTGGAAAACGCAGAGTCGCGCCTCCCGCAAAATCGGGCGCTGATCAATCTTGTTGGCTCTGACACCACGACGTTTTCGGATACGGACGCAAGCGGAATTGAACGCCTTTATGCGGTTGTTCCGGTTGCAGATGGTAAGGTCTACGCATTGGGTTCCTGGAGCTATGCCTCCACAGAGTTGGCACCACTCCGGCAGGGCGTTTCCCCTGCGCTGTTCCCGATATTGATGTGGCTCACGTGTCTGATTGTGGCTTATTTCGCGGTTGAGCGGCTGGTTATTACGCACCTCAAACGTTTGCGCCACAAGCTTCGCGCCTTCTCGCAAACGCGTGAGTTCTCGATTGCTCCTCTTGGGGCTTCTGCTCCGTCGGAACTGCAAGAGTTGAACGCTTCATTTGAGGCAATGGCGACGAACGTGCTTCAGGACGAGGCCCAGCTAGAGGACATGCTCTTCGAAAAAAACGTCCTCCTGAAGGAGGTTCATCATCGCGTGAAGAACAACCTTCAACTGATTGCGTCCATTATCAATATGCAGATGCGCAAACTTGAAACCCAAGAGGCGCGCATGGCTCTGCGTAATATTCAGGAACGCGTTCTTGGGCTCGCGACTATTCACCAGAGGCTCTATCAAACTGATATGCTGACGGCGGTCCCAATGAACGATTTGCTGCGTGAGGTGATTAATCAACTCTGGAACCTTGGTGTCGCCCCCGAGAGTAAGCTCACCCTCAAGACAAATATCGACCCGCTGATCTTGTTGCCCGATCAGGCGGTTCCGCTTTCACTCTTGCTGACAGAGGCGATGACAAACGCGCTGAAACACATCGGCGTACCCGAGGGCGAAGAGAATGGCTGGCTAGAGATCACTCTAACCGCGAACGAAGATGAAACGCATCAGCGTGCGGAACTTTGCATTGCCAACAGTACGGGTGAACGCGTGACTGCCGTTAATGATCATCACTCATCCGGGCTGGGACAGCGCCTGCTGATGGCCTTTGCACAGCAACTTGACGCAAAGATCGAGACAGTCGACGAGGACGGGATGTATCGGGTGATTGTGCGCTTTGAGGTACATGATTTCACTCCCGACGCGCCCGTCGACGAAGTCGCTCCAGAGCCGATCGAACACTAGTTACGCGTCCCATTGGACCCCTTTATTTATCGCCATTCCCCAGACCAACAACGGGATGGCAATAAAGCCACCAATGGGCCCCCAGAGCCAAAGCCAGAACACAAGCGACAGAAACACGAGTAGCGGATTTACCTGTAGATGCCGCCCGACAAGCGATGGTGTCACAAATTGCCCTTCTGTCAGATTAAGCCCAAGGTACGCGATCATCGGAAGCACGCTGCGCGACCCGTCAAACGTCACAATCCCTGCAATCAAGAGCGAAACAGCGAAGGCCATCGGTCCGATATACAGCACATAATTCAGCGCAAAGGCCAGAACGCCCCACAACACGGGTGAAGGAAGTCCAATCCAATACATCACCCCCGCAACGACAATACCCAGCGTTGCATTGATCAATGTGATCGTCACGAAGTAACGCGCAACAAACCGCTCTGCACGCAGCAGAAATCCATCCTCTGCTTGGATGCCGTCCGCCTTTTTCAGCCCCTTTGTTATCCACGCGTAGATTTCTTTGCGAGACAAAACAAAGAAGAAAAGCGAACCCACAAAAACCAACATACTCGCCGCGATCATCGGTGCGAAAAACAGCGCATCGGTGAGGTTGGGTAATTCATCAGTTAGCGTTTCGGACGCTGCTTTTTCGGTAGCGGGGCCGTTTACTGCGTCGGCGACGTCTTCAGAGACCTCGTTAATGCCGCGAAGTATATGGGAGAGCCATTCTACAATATCACGCAACTCTTGCCATATTAATGGCCCACGAAGCACCAAACGCTCCACCACAGGCTCCAGAAGAACATACAGGAGCGACAACCCCGCCAAACCACATGCAAGCGTGAGGATCGCCCCCGTTATTCGCGGCAGGCCCAAACGCTCGAGTCCATCGGATAGCGGCGAAAGCACCACCCCAACCACCAGCGCCAACACCAACGGCGCGGCAATACTCTGTGCCATCTTGAGCGCCACAAATAAAACGACGACCGCGATAAGTGTCACGCTGGCCGTCAAAAGCTTGTTATCGGTCATTTTTGTCCCTTTCTGTCCCTGAACAAACAACCCCTCAGAGATATTTTTGTTCCCAGAGTTGGAACCTTCTTCGGATCGGCGCGTTGACTTAGCACAACACAATTGAAAGGAGACCGACATGAATTGGGATCAAATTCAAGGTAAGTGGAAAGAGATGAAAGGCAAAGCAAAAGCTGAATGGGGCGAACTCACAGATGACGAGCTTGAGCAGGTTGAAGGCAACCGCGACCAACTCGAAGGGTTGATTCAGCAGAAATACGGCAAGACCCGCGAACAAGCGAAAGAAGCCGTAGAAGAGTGGACCAACAAAGCTTAGGTCCATGCTTAGCTTGCTAGAAATTCAGGGGTCGGCGGGAACGCTGGCCCCGTTTTTTATGCCGTTTCACCATCACCTGAATATTTTATTCAAGAAATTGGGAACCAATCCAGCCGTAAACCGTTGATTTAGCACGATGCCCAGAGCGGGCGCATTTTGATAGTTGAAAGGACGTAACATGTTATATTGGGCCATTCTATTCTTTATCGTTGCGATTATCGCAGGTATTTTTGGCTTCGGAGGTATCGCCGCGGCGTCAGCCGGCGTTGCTCAGATCCTCTTCTTTGTCTTCCTTGTGCTGTTTATTATTGCACTCGTCGCGCGTGCAGCAAAGGGCAAAACACCCCGTTAATAGCTAACCAATGCCTATGGTTCGCACTCACCGCGACCTAGGTAGGACAAGACCATGATCAAACTGCCCAAGACCGCAAGAGACGACGGGCCATAACGTGAGGAATACCGAATGTGGGACGACCTAGTGACAGAGTTCACCTTTGATCCAAGCCTCCCGCTTTTTGTAATTCTTTCACGTGTTTTGGCGACCGTCGTTTTTTGTGGTCTGATTGGTCTAGAACGCGAAACAGCGCGCCGCCCTGCTGGCTTGCGCACGCACATGCTTGTTGGCCTCGCCGCATGTGTATTCTGCCTTCTGACGCTGGCATTGATTGCGCGGGCAGATGAATTTGGCGATGCGGTTAAGATGGACCCGCTTCGGATAATTGAGGCTGTCACGGGCGGCGTTGCTTTCCTTGCGGCAGGGATGATCGTCTTCTCTCAGGGCAAAGTGCGTGGACTAACCACGGGTGCGAGCATGTGGGTCGCGGCAGCGATTGGCGTCGCCTGTGGATTGGGTGAATGGACCATTGCAGGCCTGACCACCGCACTGGCCCTCGTTATCATCGCTATCATTCGTGTTCTTGAGAAATACGCCGGCACTTACGAAGCCGCAAGCCACGAGGAAGACGAAACTTAGAGCGGCCAGAAGAACAAGATTGCCGGCAGCGCGACTGCAATAACGATCACCTCAAGCGGCAAACCCATCCGCCAGTAATCCCCAAAACGATAGCCACCCGGACCAAGGATAATGGTGTTATTCTTGTGCCCGATCGGCGTGAGGAACGCACAGGACGCCGCGACAGCGACCGTCATGAGCCATGCATCCGGATTTGTACCCGTCGCCGTCGCCATGCCAACCGCGATTGGCGCAGCGATCAGCGTCGTCGCGACATTGTTTAGAAAATCGGAAAGGGTCATCGTGACGATCATCAACGCGAGCAGCGAGACCCAAGCGGGATATCCGTTCGTCACCTTCAGGATTTCCTCGGCAATAAGCTCCGCCCCGCCAGATTTTTCGAACGCTTCTGCGAGGGGAATGAGGCTTGCGAGTAGAACAATCACCTTCCACTCAATCGAGTCGTAAACCTCGCGGCCTGAAACCAAGCCGACAGCGACAAAGGCGATAACCGCCGCCGCAAGGGCCACGGGCAATGACATCCATCCAAGGACAGCCGCACCAATCGCAGCAAGGAAAATCCCGATAGACAATCCCGCCTTGGAACGCTGAACCACCTGTGTTTCGCGCCCCTCAAGAGGAAGGACTCCCATCCATGATGCGGCGGCCGATACGCGCTTTTGTGATCCGAGTAGCAACAGCACATCGCCCGGTTTGATCGTCAATAATCGCACCCGATCCCGAAAGCGACGCCCATTTCGCGACACACCCAGAAGCGTTACCGAATGGCGATACAAGAGCTGGATGCTCCGCGCGGTGCGGTTCACGATCCGCGCTCCTTCTGGAACGATCGCCTCGGTAATGGTCAATCCGCCAGAAGTCACGCTTCCAGAGTGTTTCTCGGATCCTGAAAACTCGAGCGCACTCTTGCCCATGAAGGCTTCGATGGATTTTGGCTCTCCTTCGACGACGATAAAATCGCCAGAGCGGATTTCTTGGCGTGCCGCAAATCCGGGGCGGCGTTTGCCGTTGCGCACAAGGCCGAGGATATTGAGGTCATGTTCCTCCGCGGCAGGATACAGATCGCCTACGGTTGCGCCCTCTTCGACTGTTTCATCACCAACGCGAAGTTCGGCGATATAGCGTCCTTTTGCAAATTCTTCACCCTGTTCACGCGCACCTTCACGCTTGGGCAGAAAGCGCCAGCCAACCAGCGAAACAAATGCAATGCCAGCGATGGCCACGATCAGCCCAACAGGCGTAAAATCAAACATCCCGAACGGCTCCCCCAGCGCGTCCTGACGATACTGCGCAATCACAATGTTCGGGGGCGTACCGATGAGGGTAATCATTCCGCCAAGGATCGTCGCGAAGGAAAGCGGCATCAGGGTCTGCCCTGCCATTCGTTTGGCTTTGGCGGCGGTGTCAACGTCCAGCGGCATCAGGATCGCCAAGGCCGCAACGTTATTGATAATCGCCGAGAGCCCTGCACCGACGACAGCCATAATCGCAATGTGAAGCGGAAGTGGCCGATCAGGGTCAAGTAAGCGTGTCGCCAGTTTTTCAATCGCGCCAGAGCCGACAAGCCCCCGCGAAATAATAAGCACAAGCGCAATAACCGCGACGGCGGAATGGCCAAATCCTGTGAACACCTCTTCGCTAGGAACGAGGCCCAGAATAGCGGCAAAAATCAACGCGCCAAACGCGACCAGATCATAGCGAATGCGACCCCAGACCAGCAGCACAAACAGCACCGCGAAAATTCCCATAATCATCGTCTGATCGCTTGGCATAATGCTCGAATCCTCTTTTCACTGAGCGTAATCGGGAACACGGCAGAAAGCAAAAACAGATGATTAGCCGCGATCCTACTCAGTGCAATTCAATGAAAAATGATAAAGCCCATAGGTGCGCCCCGAATAGGCACCTTCCTCAACGGGTATCTCCGAAAAGGGTTGGATTGTTGATCCATTACAGGCCGGAGGGACGTTAGTCTCGGCTACAAATACCGCATCTGTATTGGCTGGCAGCGGCGCGACCATATCGTACCAATGATGCCAAACATCGCTCGGGTTATACGCGAACACCTTGTTCAGGCCACCGTTGCGCTGTGCAGCATAGGTAAGGTCCGCAAGAAGTTGGCGGTCGGTCGCAACAACGGGTGCCTGCGCCGTTTCAAGGATCGTATTGGCCAAATCCGTGCGCCCCATATAGCGATCCGACGCATTACGAACGAGTGATGGCCACATTATCAACAGCGAAACGATGACCGACAACGCCACGTTCACCGCCAAACCAGCATAGAGCGTTTTCCACGCCTTCCCACGGCAAAGTCGCAGCGCGACGAGTGGTGCGGCCGTTAGATATGCAGCGAAAGCCCAGTTGGCATAGGCCTGCGAAATCACTGCCTGTCCACAGATCAGCAGAACAATCGGAAGCGACGCCGCGAGCAGATAACGTTCGGCCCGATCCACTGCCTTAGGGAGCGTCGCCAGCCAGACAACAAAGAACACCGGCCCAATCACAAAGGCCTGAGCAAGGGCGAACTCTAGCAATCCAGTCCAGTTAAGCGTGCTCAAGCCCCCCCAACTTGCGTTGTCCGCTGTATGGGAAAAGGTCACCATCCCGTTCTGCACATTCCACAGGAGGTTCTGCGCAAGGATCACGAAGAAGCCGATCAGAGCAGTCAGAATGCCCGAAACTCGCGGACGAGGCGGTGCAAAAATCGCGGTTAGGAATACGATGAGAAAGAAGTACGACCCCGCATATTTCGCCATTGCGGCCGTTCCGGCAAATACGCCAGCAAGCAATGCAATGCGGAGGCTGAACGTGTGCAAGTATCGCCACCACATCCAGATCGCGGCCGCCAAAAACGGAGCCATGATCGTATCCGTCGAAATCATCCACGACCCGATGGTGATTATCGGCATCGAAAGATAAACTGCGGCTGTCCAAATTGCGGCTGGACGGTAAATGCTAGCGATAAACAAACCTAGAATTATGGACGTCGCCCCGTGGAAAACGGGAGCAGCAAGACGCACCCAGAATGGCGCGTCGCTTCCTGCTATTTCCGTAAAGGTGCGAATTACCCAGCCGATAAGCGGCGGTTTAGAAAAATAACCCCAGTCAAGGCTCTGACCCCACGCCCAATACTGCGCTTCATCAAAGAAAAGGTCCGTCGGCGACACCGCGAGCACGACAATCCGAAGTGCCGTGACCGCCAATGCGAGCACCAATAGACGTTGAAACAAGGTCATCCCAATTCGCGCCGTTCTCGATTAATGAGCCAGAGATTGCGCGAATAGATAAAGACCCCCATGCTTTGACCAAGGATAAACACAGGATCACCGCGATAAATAGCATAGGATAGTAGGACCAGCCCGCCACTAATCGACAACCACCAAAAGGCCACTGGAATAGTTGAGCGCCCTGCCCGTTCGCTTGCGACCCACTGCACAAGGAAACGACCGGTAAACAGCAGTTGCCCGCCGAACCCCAAGGCAATCCAGATCAATTCACCTGTTGTTTGCGCTCCGAAGAACGTCATCAGCCATTCAATCAAGTTTCGCTCTCCGTAGGTGTGTCCTGCTCAGCAAGAACAGCAGTTTTTCTGCGCCGCAGAAGCCACATAACGCCCAAAAGGTCAACAATTCCAACGAGCCCGCGCTGAAAGTTCGTGTATTTCGACGAACCCGCTTCACGCGCGGCATGGCCGACATCAACTAAATCCACATCGTAACCCGAGCGCTTTGCCAGCGCGGGAAGATAACGGTGCATGTGGTTGAAATATGGAAGTTCCAAAAACACATCGCGCTTGAACGCCTTGAGGCCGCAGCCCGTATCCCGCGTGCCATCAGAAAGCGCAGCGCTCCGAATGCCATTCGCAAAGCGCGACGCAAGGCGTTTGGAAACGGTATCAATCCGCTTCTCACGTTGGCCCGCCACAAGGCCGAGCTGCGCGTCATCCGCACGTGCATCCCAGATCGCAAGGAGCTTGGGGATTTCTTCGGGCGGATTTTGGCCATCGCCGTCCAGCGTCACAATAAGTGGTGCCTTGGCGGCTCTAACGCCCGTGTGAACAGCGGCGGATTGCCCTGCGGGCTCGTTGTGGCGAAGCACGCGCCAGTGCGCAGGCCCACCTGCGAGTTGCTCGGAAGTGCCATCCGTCGAGCCGTCATCAACCACGATCAACTCAAAATTCCGCTCCGCAAGGGCCGCGTCTACACGTTCTGCAAGGCTGCGAATGTTTTCGGCCTCGTTCAGGGCGGGAATTACAACTGCTACATCAGGCGCAGTAGGTTGTGTTGCGGTCGATGACATACGGGCCTCGGTCAAACTATCTAAATACTGTATAAATTAGACATTTTTCGCCTAAGCGCCACCGATATTCCAATGGGCCTGCGGAAACAAGCCCATCCCGTTGCGAACTTTATCTCAACAAACCACTACATCGGTTTACCATAGCCCCCGCCACCCGGAGATTTAAGGATGAAGACATCCCCCGCTTCCATCTCGGCGGCGTCATTACCTTTCAGTATCTCGATTGTTCCATCGATACGCTGAACCGAATTTTCACCTGTGGCGCCTTCTTTACCGCCTGCCGTACCGTGCGGTGCGGTTATGCGGTGGGATGTCAAAACGGTTACTGTCATTGGTTCAAGAAAGCGTAGCTTGCGCACGATACCGTCGCCACCACGATACTCTCCTGCCCCACCAGAGCCGCGCCGGATCGAAAACTCGTCCACCCGAACGGGAAAACGTGTTTCGAGAACCTCGGGATCGGTCATGCGCGTATTCGTCATGTGGCTGTGAACCGCGCTCGCGCCATCAAATCCATCACCGGCGCCCGTTCCACCACAAATCGTTTCATAGTTTTGAACGTGATCGTTGCCATAAACAAAGTTGTTCATGGTTCCCTGACTTCCCGCTATCACGCCGAGCGCACCATAGAGCGTATCCGCAATAGCCTGTGACACCTCGGTATTGCCCGAAATAACCGCCGCGGGCGCCGCGGGGTTGATCATCGATCCTTCGGGAACGATCAGGTTAAGAGGTTTTAGACAGCCCTCGTTCATAGGAATGTTGGTCCCCACAAGCGTTCTGAAAACATAGAGAACAACAGCCCGACAAATCGACAATGGCGCGTTGTAGTTGAACTCATCCTGCGGCGAGGTCCCCGTGAAATCAATCGTAGCCTCGCGCGCGGATTTATCGACGGTGATGGCAACTTTGATCTGCGCCCCGCTATCAAGCAGATATGCGAACGCGCTATCGTGAAGGACATCCAGAACGCGGCGCACGCTTTCTTCGGCGTTATCCTGAACGTGGCTCATATAGGCATGGACGACGTCGAGACCGAACTGTTCGGTGATTTTCTTGAGCTCTCGTTCACCTGTTGCGTTCGCAGCGATCTGCGCAGCAAGGTCTGCCATATTCTGATCAATGTTCCGGCACGGATATTTGCCCGAGGCCAATAGATCGCGCGCGGATTGCTCCTGCAAAACGCCTTCTTTGACCAAGCGGAAGTTGTCGATCAACACGCCCTCTTGTTCAATATGGCGACTGTCGGGGGGAGCGGATCCGGGCGTTGTGCCACCAATATCGGCATGGTGGCCACGGGACGCGACGGTATAGATAATCCGCTCACCATTCGTGTCAAAAACGGGCGTGATCACCGTAACATCAGGCAAGTGCGTACCGCCATTATACGGGTTATTCATCATGAAAACATCGCCGGGACGGATATCGCCCTTGTTCTGGCGCAAGATCGAGCGCACGCTATCGGACATCGAACCGAGGTGCACCGGCACGTGGGGCGCGTTCGCTACCAAATCGCCCTGCTCGTCAAAAATTGCGCAAGAAAAATCAAGTCTTTCCTTAATGTTAACAGAGTATGCCGTATTCGCGAGTGTGGCGCCCATTTGCTCGGCGATGGACATATAGAGGTTATTGAAAACCTCAAGCATCACGGGATCAACAGTGGTTCCAATGGCTTCTTGACGCGCAAGCGGAACAACGCGACGCAGCACGAGATTACCCCCCTTGGCGCATTCGGCCTGCCAGCCTTCTTCGATAATGTTGGTGCCCGTGGGTTCGGTCAGAATTGCGGGGCCGTCCACTCGCTGGCCCAGTGCGAGCGTCGTGCGATCCACCAAAGGCACCTCGCGCCACTCGCCTTGACTGAACATATGGGCGGTCTTGGCGTCCGCTCGAGACTGGGCACTATCGGGTAGTGTCACCGCTTCGCCTGTCGAGCCGATTGCCTCGGCCGTCAATAGATCAATGATCAGGCCCGCATAATCAGGCACAAAGCCAAAACGCTGTTGATGGACTTCTTCGAACGCAGCGGTCATTTCCGCAGGCGTACCAAAGGGCACCTCAAGCGTTTGGTGCGCGCCATCGGTGCGAATATGTGCTGTCGCTATAATACGGATATCGGACTCGGAGATTCCTTGTGCGCAAACCTCTTCGCGTGCTTGCTCGGTTAGGGTGGACAGCACCGTTTCGGCTTCATCACTTGCGTCAACCGGTTTGGCAAATTGATACTCGTGAATGGCGCGCACATCGGCCAAGCCCATGCCAAACGCCGACAAAACGCCCGCGAAGGGGTGGATAAAGATCCTCTCCATCCCCAATGTATCCGCAACAAGGCACGCGTGCTGTCCGCCCGCTCCACCAAAGCAATTCATCGTATATTTGGTGACGTCATAGCCTCGTTGTACGCTGATCTTCTTGATCGCATTTGCCATGTTCTCGACGGCGATCCGTAGGAACCCTTCTGCCACTTCTTCGACGGTTTTATTGCCGTCGATCTGGGCGGCGAGCTCTTTGAATTTCTCGCGGACGATCTCTGCATCAAGCGGTTGATCCCCCTCTGGACCAAACACCGAAGGAAACTGGCTTGGCTGCAATTTCCCCAATAGCACGTTACAATCCGTCACCGTAAGCGGACCGCCACGACGATAGGCCGCTGGTCCGGGGTTGGCCCCCGCGCTTTCGGGACCGACTTGCATACGGCCATCACGGTAAGACAAAATCGAGCCGCCACCCGCTGCCACCGTATGAATTGACATCATCGGCGCACGCATCCGAACACCTGCAACCTCGGTTTCAAACGAGCGCTCGTATTCACCTGCATAGTGGCACACGTCGGTCGAGGTGCCCCCCATGTCAAAGCCGATCAACTTATCAAAATCGAGATCAGCCGCCGTGCGCACCATTCCAACGACACCGCCCGCAGGCCCCGAGAGTATGGCGTCTTTCCCTTGGAACATACGCGCATCGGTTAGGCCGCCGTTAGACTGCATAAACATCAAGCTGTCGCACCCGCCTTCGGATGCATTTAGCGCACTCGCCACCTGCTCAACATATCTTCGCAGGATTGGAGAAAGGTAGGCATCCACAACCGCAGTATCACCGCGCGATACAAGTTTAATCAGCGGACTGGCCTCGTGGCTGAGCGAAACTTGGGTAAAGCCCAGTTCTGCTGCGATGCTCCCTAGCTGCTTTTCGTGATCGGTAAACCTGTACCCGTGCATCAGCGCAATCGCGACTGACCGATACCCTGCCCCATATGCCTGCGCCAGCGCAGCGCGGGCCTGATCTGTGTCTAGCTCGCGTACAACGCTTCCATCTGCTGCGAGCCGTTCGTCGATCTCAACCACATCTTCGTAGAGGCTCTCGGCGAGCTTGATATTCAAGTCGAACAGATTGGGGCGGTTTTGATACCCGATCCGCAAGAGATCACCGAACCCCTTGGTAATGAGCAATAAAGTTCGCTCTCCCTTACGCTCCAAGAGTGCATTTGTGGCGACGGTCGTGCCCATCTTTACTGCCGCAATTTTGCCTTCGGGGATATCGTCACCACCGCCGAGGCCCAGCAATGTTTTGATACCGTGGACCGCCGCATCAGGATACATTTCAGGATTTTCAGAGAGAAGCTTATGCGTTTGCAGCGCGCCATCAGGCTTTCGCGCAACGATGTCTGTGAAGGTTCCGCCACGGTCTACCCAGAACTGCCATTTGTTTTCGTTGCCGATGCTCACTGCGTCTCTCCCGAATCGATAAGGTTGTTGCTTTATTTGTATAACACTGGCAAATTGTCAACGTTATGATTATGAATAGATTCGGAAACACCGACTCAAACAGGGAGTAAGACCATGAAGCACGCAATCCTTTTTGCGAGTGCGCTTACAGTTTCAACAGCCGCGCACGCCGAGAGCTGGGACATGCCAACGCCATATGGCGACACCACATTCCACACGCAAAACATCAGCCAGTTCGCAGACGACATTCGCACCGCGACAGATGGCGAGCTGGATATTACGATCCACTCTGCGGGTTCGCTCTTTCCGCACCCTGAAATCAAAGGCGCAGTGCGCAACCGTCAGGTTCCGATCGGAGAGTTCTTTCTCTCCCTCCTGTCCAACGAAGACCTTGCCTATGGTCTCGACAGCCAGCCGTTTGTTGCCACAAGCTATGACGACGCCAAAAAACTATGGGATGCCCAGCGTCCTGTGATCACCGAGTTGCTTGCCGAGCAGGGGCTAATGCCGCTCTTTTCCGTTCCATGGCCTGCGCAGGGTCTCTATACGAACGGTGAAATCGCCACTGTTGATGACCTGAACGGCTTGCGTTTCCGCGCGTATAACGCCGCTCTTGAAGAGTTCGCGACAATCGCTGGCGCGGCCCCTGTACAGATCGAAGCATCCAACATTCCACAGGCCTTTGCCACAGGTCAGGTCGAGGCGATGATCACGTCACCATCCACGGGCGTAAACTCTACTGCTTGGGATTTCGTAAGCCATTACAGCCCGATCAACGCTTGGGTTCCCAAGAACATCGTTGTCGTAAACAAACGCGTCTTTGACGGTCTGGATGCAGAAGTGCAAGCCGCCGTAACAGAAGCCGCCGCAGCCGCAGAAACACGCGGATGGGAAATGTCCGCCGCAGAAGCAGACAGCAAAACAGCCGAGCTCGCGGAAAATGGCATCACAGTTTACGAGCCAAGCGCAGAGCTTATCGACGGGTTGCAAGCTATTGGTCAAACAATGCTTGAAAACTGGAAAGCTAACGCCTCCGACAGCGCGATTTCTGTGTTGGACGCCTACAACAACTAATACCTCCCCAACTGGCCGGCGGCATTTTGGTGCTGCCGGCCTTTTTGCTGCAAGAACAGGACAGACGCGATGGGCCGCTTACTCCAGAAAACCTATGACCTGTGCGGGATGCTGGCGGGGGTGCTTATCCTCGCGATTTGCCTGCTTATTTCTGCACAGATTATCCTGAACGGTGTGGGCCGTATCGCGCCGGGGTTGATGCCCTCCACTATTCCTTCATACGCTGACTTCTCAGGGTTCATGCTCGCGGGGGCCACGTTCCTTGCGCTTGCCCATACGCTGCGGTCTGGCGGGCACATTCGGGTCAATCTCGTTACCGACCGAATGTCACAGCGATCACAATGTCGCGCCGAGGGGTTCATATTGATTGTCGCCTTGGCGCTTACCGGATTTGGCACATGGTTCATGGTCGGTCTTGTTGCCGAGAGTATTCATTACGGGGATGTCTCTAACGGTATCGTTCCCATTCCTTTGTGGATTCCGCAATCTGTGGCGGCGTTCGGAATGGGCCTTCTTGCGATCGCAATCTTGCACACACTTACGGAATTGCTCGCCACGCGCAAACCCGTCCTTTCTACTCCTGATGAGGTCTGAGCCATGACTGATCCGTTTATCGCGCTCACGCTTCTCGCGCTTCTCATCGCTCTCTTGGCATCGGGCCTTTGGGTTGCGATTTCACTGGCTCTCGTCGGGCTGGCGGCACTTGTGTTTTTCTCGAACGCCCCCGCAGGACTAATTTTTGCAACGACGTTCTGGGGGCATTCGCACAGTTGGGCGCTGACCGCCCTGCCCCTGTTTATCCTAATGGGTGAAATCCTTCTGCGCTCCCGAATGAGCGACGATATGTTCACCGGCCTCGGGCCGTGGCTATCCCGTGCACCAGGGCGTCTTTTGCACGTTAATGTCTTTGGCTGCGCTATTTTCGCGGCAGTTTCGGGATCCTCTGCGGCCACCGCCGCAACGATCGGGCGGATGTCGGTGCCCGAGCTTACCAAACGCGGCTATCCAGAGAGCTTGATCCTTGGAACGCTTGCGGGGGCCGCAACACTTGGGCTGCTTATTCCACCGTCGATTATCCTCATCGTATATGGCGTTGCCACCGAGCAATCCATCGCGCGCCTATTTATAGCGGGCATCCTTCCGGGCATCATGCTCATTGGCCTATTCGCAGGGTACGTTGCCGTACGCGCGTGGATGAATCCTGATATGATCCCCGCACCAGAGCGCCACTATTCCTTCAAGGAAAAGTTCATGGCATCGCGCCGCTTGCTGCCTGCTGCCCTCCTGATCGGTGGCGTGATCGGCTCGATCTATGGCGGCCTTGCCTCTCCTACGGATGCGGCAGCACTTGGCGTGGTTCTTGCGACGATACTGGCGTGGGCGTCGGGTTCGTTTAGCTGGAAACTCTTTGGCGACGCCCTAATGTCGGCCACGCGAACCTCGTGCATGATCGCGTTCATCCTACTTGGCGCCGCGTTCCTTTCTGTTGCAATGGGGTTCACTGGATTGCCACGCAACCTTGCCGCTTGGATTTCCGAGATGAATCTCTCTGTTCCGGCGCTTTTGGTTGCTCTTACGATCTTCTTTATCGTGCTTGGGTGTTTCCTCGACGGGATTTCGGTGATCGTTCTGACCACCTCCATCATCATGCCCATGGTCAGCGCAGTGGGAATTGATCCGCTCTGGTTCGGGATTTACCTCGTGATTGTGGTCGAGATGAGCCAGATCACGCCGCCCGTGGGTTTCAACCTGTTCGTGATCCAAGGCCTAACAGGCATTGATATCCTGCGCATCGCCAAGGCGGCATTCCCGTTCTTCTTGCTCTTGCTACTTGGAGTGGTCCTAATCTGTATCTTCCCACAGATCGTAACACTTCTTCCCGATTTGATGGGGAACTAAAGCGAAGCAGCGGCGCGGCTTGCCTGATCGTACTGCCCCGAGAGCGCGCGCAGACTTGCGGCAATGTCGCGCATCTCTTCGCCGGTCATATCAAGCCGAGAAAGGCCATCAAGGAAACAACGCTCGCGCACCTCGCGATATGCGTCGCAAAGCTCCTCACCCTTCGTTGATGCACGATAGAACACCTCTTTGCCCCGCTTTTCCGAGGACAAGAGTTCCATCTTCATCAACTTACGAAGCGCATAGTTAACGGTGTGCGTATCCTCAATATTGAGGAGAAAACATATATCCGTCAGTCGTTTATCACGTCCACGGTGGTTGGTATTGTGCAGAACGAGAATATCAAGCGGCGTCAAATCGGTATTCCCCGCCGCCGACATACAGCGTGTCATCCAGCGAGAGAACGCGTTATAGGCAATAATCAGTCCGTATTCGACTTCAGAAGCCTCCCAATTCTCGCCATCTGCAAGGTGCCGAGACGAAACAATACGACGTTTGGGGTTATGTTGCGCGCTCATGGGGCCTCTTCACATTCATTTTGTGGACATAAGGATAGTAATTTATCAACATAACGCCACAAAAACGCACGGTCAATCGCGCGCCCAAAGGCACGCGCAGATCCAATCGTTCGAAGTAAACGCCTAGCCGTGACGCCTGCGCGATGTTGCGGGGCGACCGCTTATGCTCAGCGAAGCGTCCGCACGTGGTGTGCGACTGACGATACGCCCCTTCGCCACGACGCAAAGCCGCGTAGCACGCAATCGCAGCGCTTCGATAGGATCGCCCGCATCAAGCACAACCAACGACGCATTAGCCCCGACTTGCAGACCATATCCCTCAAGGCCCATCGTCTTGGCGTTGTTTTCGGTCACCATGTCAAAACAGGTGCGCATTTCCGCAGGGCTGGTCATTTGCGCCACATGAAGCCCCATGAAGGCCACATCAAGCATGTCCCCCGTACCCAGTGAATACCACGGATCAAGCACACAATCCTGCCCCCAGCCTACATTGATACCCATTGCGAGCATTTCCTTAACACGTGTTAAACCACGACGTTTCGGATAGGTGTCATGACGCCCCTGTAGAACGATGTTAATGAGCGGATTGGGAATTGCGTTGATCTCTGCCTCCGCGATGAGCGGCAGCAATTTGGAGACGTAGTAGTTATCCATCGAATGCATCGACGTCAGATGAGAGCCGGCAACCCTTCCCTGCAATCCCAACCGTTGGGTTTCGCATGCGAGCGTTTCGATATGGCGTGAATGCGGGTCGTCCGTTTCGTCGCAATGCATATCGACCTGAAGGCCGCGCTCCGCCGCAATTTCACAAAGCTCCGTGACCGATGCTACCCCGTCGGCCATTGTGCGCTCGAAATGGGGAATACCTCCCACCACATCAACGCCCATATCCAACGCCCGAATGGTGTTTTCGCGCGCCGTTGGATCACGATAGAAACCATCCTGCGGGAAAGCCACAAGCTGTAGGTCGATATAATCCTTCACCTGCTCGCGCACCTGCAACAAGGCCTCAACTCCGAGCAAACGGTCATCGCAGGTATCAACGTGGCTTCGGATGGCCAACAGGCCCATACTCGCCGCCCAATCACAGTATTTCAGCGCGCGCTCGATCACCTCGTCTTGCGTCATGACCTGCTTAAGTTCCCCCCAAAGCCCGATACCCTCTAGAAGGGTGCCAGAAGCATTAATCCGCGGCAGCCCATAAGAAAGCGTCGCGTCCATATGGAAATGCGGATCAACAAAAGGCGGGCTAACCAAATCGCCCGAAGCGTCAATGATCTCGCCTGCTACTGCATCGCCCAGCGAACCAATGGCGGCGATTTTGTCGCCCTGAATGCCGATATCCGCAACAGTTCCGTCGGGCAATGTGCCCCCTTTGACAATCAGATCAAACATCAGCGTTCTCCTTTATTGAACGGCACCATGAGCGCGGCGGGAACCTCGGCGCGGCGGGACATAACGACGAGCGCGATGATGGAGAGGAAGTAAGGCGTCATCAAGAATATCTGATACGGTATCTGCGCGCCAAGGCCGGTTTGCTGTACTCGAATCTGCAATGCATCAAAGGCCGCGAAGAGTACCGCCCCGAGCAACGCTTTGCCTGGCCGCCAAGAGCCGAACACCACAAGCGCAATACAAATCCACCCGCGCCCGTTCACCATCTCGAAGAAGAAGCTATCAAACGCGGACATTGTAAGGAATGCGCCGCCCATTGCCATAAAGCCACTTCCCACAATCACGGCCCCCATTCGAATTGCCGTAACCGAAAGCCCCTGCGCGGCGACCGCGGCGGGGTTTTCTCCTGCTGCACGCACCGCGAGGCCAAGTGGCGTGCGATAGAGCACAACGGCCACCACAACGACCAGCGCAAAAGCCAGATAGGTAAACGCCGTCTGTGAGAATAGTGCAGGTCCAAACAGCGGAATATCCGAGAGGATTGGAATCTCAACTGGTTGAAACGCTGTAATTTTCGGAGGGCTTGTCACTTCTGGCAACGCAAGCCGATAGGCATAATAGGTCGAAGACGTCGCCAGCAAAGTTACGCCCAACCCAACGACATGCTGCGACAGTCCGAAGGGAACAGTTAAGATACTGTGAAGCAATCCAAAGAACATCCCAACAAGCATTGCAATCGCCACACCCGTCCAGAGCCCCGTACCCGCGTAGACCGCCATCCAGCCTGCAAAAGCACCTGAGACCATGATCCCCTCAATCCCTAGGTTAAGGACGCCTGCGCGCTCACAGATCAGCTCTCCCAAGGTTGCGAAAATTAGCGGACTGGCGATGCGGATCGCGGCGGCCCAAAAACTTGCGGTGAACAGGATATCGATAATTTCCATGGATTAATCCCTGACCACTCGAAAACGAGTCAACATGATTGCCAAGACCATCAACAGCAACGCCGTCGCGAGCATGATATCCGCAAGATACGTAGGCACATCGGCGGCACGGCTCATGCTGTCTGCCCCAACAAATATTCCCGCGACAAACAGCGCAGCGGCGATCACGCCCAGCGGGTTTAGCATCGCGAGCATTGCCACGATAATCCCCGTGTAACCAAAGCCGGGCGAGAGATCGAGCGTAAGGCTCCCCTTTAGTCCAGCGACCTCCGAGAACCCCGCCAAGGCGGCCAATCCACCAGACAGAAGCGCCGTTTTCACCAGCACCCGATTAACAGGAATTCCTGCGAAAGCGGCCGCTTCTTTGTTAAGTCCGACCGCGCGCATTTCATATCCGAGCGTGCTGCGGTTTTGAATGACCCAGATTGCAATTGCCGAAATAGTCGCCAACGCAAATCCCCAATGCAAACGCAACCCATCCACAATGCGCGGCAAGCGCGCCTCTGGAATTAGCCTTGCAGATTTTGGCCACCCCATGCCCATCGGATCCTTTAGCGGCCCCTCCAGGAGCATCGAGATAAAGAGCAGAAAGATGAAGTTAAACAAGAGCGTCGTCACAACCTCATCCACGCCGAACCTTGTCTTAAGGAGCGCAGGCACCAGCAGAACAACAGCACCGGCAATCACCGCGCAAACCGCAAGTAGCGGTAGAAGGGCGAAACTTGGCCACGCCAAAAGTCCCGTCCCCAAAACGACGGTAATAAGCGCCCCCGCATAAAGCTGTGCCTCGGCGCCAATGTTCCAGAACCGCGCGCGGAAAGCTACTGCCGCTGCTAACCCCGTAAAGATAAGGGGCGTTGCGCGGTTCAGCGTTTCAAGTAATGCAAATTTGGACCCGAATGCGCCTTGTAGGATAAGCCCGAAAACCGAAAACGGATTGGCCCCTGCAGCCATCGCAAGGAGAGAGGCAATAATAATTGTCGCGCCCAGCGCAATCGCGGGCGGCAATAGTTTTCTTGCGAGCGAAGGGTATTTTATTTCTTCAAGACGCATGCTGCACCATAGTTTCAAACCCTTGACCCGTCATCCAAAGCCCCAATTCCGCAGGCGTCATTTCACCCCGTTTGAACTCAGGAGAAAGCCTTCCGTCTGCAATGACATGGATGACATCCGCAAGCGCCATAACCTCGTCCAAATCTTCGGAAATCAACAGAACCGCGGCACCTCGATCACGCGCGGCCAAGAGTTGACTGTGAACATAATTGACCGCGCCGATATCAAGCCCGCGCACGGGTTGATTGGCCAGAATGATCTGCGGATTTGCCTCAAGCACACGCCCCAAGATAAGCTTCTGCATGTTACCGCCAGACAGCAACCGAATTGGCGTATCCGCCCCGGGGCAGCGAACGTCGTATTTATCGATAATTCCTTGCGCAAATGCGCGCGACTTGCCCCAATTCAGCCAACCTGCTCGGCTAAATTCCGAAGTGTTGTAGCGCTCGAGGATTGCATTCTCGGTTAAGTCAAAATCCGCTATCGTCCCCGTCTTGTGACGGTCTTCTGGAATGCGGGCAATACCGCTCTGAACCGCATGACGCGGTGTCCAGCTACGTACGGAATTTCCATTCAGGACGATCTCGCCCTCCGCAGGGCCGTTTGATCCACCGACCAATGACGCCAGCGCCGATTGTCCATTCCCCGCAACCCCAGCAAGGCCGATGATTTGGCCAGACTTCAGCGCAAGCGAGACAGATTTCAAGCCCGGTGCGTTGCCGATATTTGGCGTCGTGCCCCTCTTTAGTTCAAGAAGTGTCTCGCCTGCCTGCACTGGCGCGACGCTTGGCGCCTTGGCCTCTACGCCCATCATCATTGCTGCAAGCGCGTGTTTGTCTGTATCTGCTGTCCGTGCGCCGCCCGTCATTTTACCGTGGCGCAGCACAACAACACGGTCGGCGATCGCCATGACCTCGTGTAATTTGTGCGAGATAAAGATGATCGATAGCCCACTCTCGGTTGCCACCTTGAGCGTTGCGAACAGATCATTCGTCTCTTGCGGTGTCAGAACCGCAGTGGGCTCATCAAGGATGAGAATACGCACATCCCGATAGAGCGCCTTGAGAATTTCGACCCGCTGCCGCTCACCAACCGAAAGGCTCCCGACACGGGCATCCGGCGACACCGAAAGGTGAAACTTCTTTGCCAGATCCAAAATCTTGGTACGAGCCGCGGCGCGATCCGTCCGCAGGCTGCGCAGCGGTTGCACCCCAAGCGTGATATTTTCCTGAACCGTCAGGTTATCGGCCAACGTAAAATGCTGATGAACCATGCCAACGCCAGCATCCAATGCTGCGCGCGAATTGCCTGGTGGAAGTTCCTGTCCGAACACCGAAACAGTTCCGCTATCTGCGGTATATTGTCCGAACAGGATATTCATGAGCGTCGTCTTGCCCGCACCATTTTCTCCAAGCAAAGCAACAACTTCGCCCTTATGAACGGAAAAACTGACCGCATCGTTTGCGGTCAATTCTCCAAAGCGTTTGGTAATGGCATCGAGGCGAAGCGCCTCAACCGTAGATGTATTCATGACGCTCTACGACGACTTGGGTTCTTCGTCGTTGATGTCCACTGTGAACTCGCCAGCTTTGATCTCGGCTTCGCGTTTTTTCACGAGCTCCAAGGCCTCTGCGGGGACTTTGCCCTCAAAGGTGCCAAGCGGCGCGAGGGTCGTCCCGCCCTCTTTCATGAAGGAATACGCACCGTAATCAGCCGCAGTAAACGTGCCGGCCTTCACCGCTTCGATTGCTTTGTTCAGCGTTGGTTCGAAATGCCAGATCGCAGAAGCAACAACCGTATCCGGATAATCGGACTGCGTATCAATCACGTTACCGATGGCCAGAATACCCTTCTCTTTGGCAGCGTCCGACACACCAAAGCGTTCGGCATAGAGGATGTCAGCACCGTTTTCGATCATCGCGAATGCAGTCTCTTTGGCTTTGGGCGGATCGAACCAGCTTCCGATAAAGCTCACTTGGAACTGGATATCGGGGTTCATTTCTTTTGCGCCCGCCATAAAGGCATGCATCAAACGGTTCACTTCTGGGATCGGAAAGCCACCCACCATTCCGATATTGCCGCTTTCGGTCATCGCGCCAGCGATAATACCCGAAAGGTAAGACGCATCTTGGATATAGTTGTCAAAAACCGAGAAATTCGGCAGCGCTGCATCTTCTTTGAAACTTGATCCCATAAGGAACGCCACATCAGGATAGTCCGCAGCAACCTCGCGCGCTTCCTGCTCTGCACCAAATACTTCGCCAACAATGAGCTTAACGCCGGACTCGGCATATTCACGCATTACGCGGGCATAGTCTGTGTTGCTCACGTTTTCAGAGTACGTATAGGAAATCTCGCCGCTTTCCTGCGCCGCGAGGGCAGCTTTGTGAATACGGCTGACCCATTGCTGCTCAACTGGAACGGTATAAATCCCGGCGGTCTTGATCGGATCGGCGGCAAATACCGGAGCAGCGCCAAGCAATAGCGACGTCGCCGCAGTCGTCGCCATAAAGTGGCGGCGCGTTAGAAAAGTGGATTGGGTCATAAGTTAGCTCCCTGAGGTCAAAACAAGTGGCGTCATACGTTAAGACGAGTAGTCAGAAATTTTATCAATCGGTCAAGGATTGATTCTTCATCGTTCCTCCAGACCGCTATTTGCCCAAGATATCACACAAAAATGCAAGGCATGCATATTTTTTAGACAGCGCGCGCAACGGCATATGGTCTCGGCCATTTAGCAATCTTCCGCACACCGATACATCCAAGAGTTCCCATTATCGCAAGCAGATTATCTTGACGCGTGGCCAAAATCGCTATTCTTACAACTTAGGTAATGCGCAGGAAGTAATCAGGGGGACTGGCGATCTCGAATTTCAGACACAATGAGATACTCGAACTTGCGCGCAAAGAAGGCAAAGTCACCGTTGAGGGCCTAGCCGAGAAGTTCGACGTAACCGTTCAAACCATCCGCCGCGATCTATCCGACCTTGCAAATTCGGGCCGACTAGAGCGCGTTCATGGCGGCGCGGTTATTCCTTCTGGAGTAGTGAATATGCTCTACGAAGAACGTCGACACGTGAACGACGAAGGCAAAAGAAAGATCGCCGCCGTTTGCGCGCAATCTATTCCCGATGGTGCGTCGGTCTTTATGAATATCGGCACCAGCACCGAGGCCGTCGCGCGAGAACTTCTCGGCCATCAAAACCTATTGGTCGTCACGAATAACCTGAACATCGCAACGCTCCTTGCCCCCAACCAAAGCTGCGAAATCATCTTGGCGGGGGGCGTTCTGCGCCGTGCCGACGGCGGGATTGTCGGCGGCCTTACTGCTGAGATGGTAAAGCAGTTCAAATTCGACTTCTCTATTCTCGGTTGTTCGGCCATTGATACCGACGGCGAATTGCTTGATTTTGACGGGCAGGAAATCTTGGTAAGCCGCACAGCCATTCAGCGCTCGCGCCAGATTATGATCGTGGCCGACCACCACAAATTCAACCGCAAGGCACCCCTTACAATCTGTTCATTGAAGGACGTCACAGCGCTGGTCACGGACCGCGCACTCCCGCAGGAACTCGAGATTGCCCGCAAGAATTGGGATACCCAAATAATCATCACGTAACGCCACTTGTTTTGCGAAAAGCAAAAGTCGGCGCCAATTATCAAATAGTTCCGAAAAGAGCTGTCACCTCTTTGTGGGTGGTCGCCCGCGCCGTATCGGGCCATATTTCCATGAACCGTAATTGCCTTCAGGAGCAAGCATGAGCACTCAGTATTACGCGCCGCACGGGGGGCACCCAGATCAGAAACAACTGCTCACTGATCGTGCTGTCTTTACCGATGCTTATGCGGTGATCCCGAAAGGCACGATGCGCGATATTGTCACGAGCTTTTTGCCGTTTTGGGATGATACACGCCTATGGGTATTGTCACGGCCGCTAAGTGGCTTTGCCGAAACGTTCTCGCAATACATTATGGAAGTGCAAACTGGCGGTGGCTCCGACCGCCCCGAGCTTGATCCTGCCGCAGAGGGCGTTTTGTTTGTGGTGGAGGGCACCGCAACACTGAACGTCGCGGGCGAGACACACGAATTAACCCCTGGTGGGTATGCGTATCTTCCGCCTGCAACTGACTGGACATTGCGGAATAACGGCCAAGAAACGCTTAGATTCCATTGGGTACGCAAAGCATATGAGGCCGTCGACGGGCTTGACGCCCCCGATGTGCTTATCCTGAACGAGAAAGATGTCGCGCCCACGCCGATGGCCGGAACCGATGGCAAATGGGCCACTACGCGCTTTGTTGATCCAACCGATATGCGCCACGACATGCATGTCACGATTGTTACATTCGAGCCAGGCGCGGTGATCCCGTTCCTTGAAACTCATGTTATGGAGCACGGCCTCTATGTTCTTGAGGGCAAAGCGGTTTATCGCCTCAACAATGATTGGGTTGAAGTAGAAGCCGGCGATTATATGTGGCTGCGCGCTTTTTGCCCGCAGGCGTGCTATGCAGGTGGACCGGGGAAGTTCCGTTATCTTCTCTACAAAGACGTGAACCGCCACATGCCCCTACCCGCGGCGCATCGCTAGCCATCACCGCGCAGGGACAGTTCCCCCGATTGCATTCGTAAGCTCTTGAGCCGCGCCCATAACTGCGCGGCTTAAGCGATCTATTTCCTCTAGACTAACACGGCTCGTCGGTCCTGAAACCGACACACCCGCCACCGCTTCGCGGTTCAGATCAAAAACCGGAGCAGCAATACAGCGCATTCCAGAGTTTTTCTCTTCATTATCAATTGAATAACCTCGCGTGTGTATCGCATTCAAATCAGCACGTAAGGTGTGCGTGTCGGTGATCGTGCGCTCGGTAAATGACTGCAAATCTGCCGTTGCAAGCACGCGCTCCAAGCGCTCCTCATCCATATAGGCCAGCAAAGCCTTGCCAATACCCGAGGCATGCAATGGCGAAAGCGTACCGGGCGGGAAAAATGCGCGAATGGTCGCGTGGGTTTCTACTTGGCTTAAGAACAGGACCGAGCCTTCCTTCTCAATACCAAGGTTCGCTGTTTCCCCTGTCTCTTCCATCAGCTTTCGCATGATCGGACGGGCACGCTCAACAAGGCTTGTGCGGCGCAGAAAACGCGCACCGATCACAAACGCCCGCGCCCCCACATGCCAGACCTGTTCCTGACTATCGAACTCAACAAGCCCGCGCCCCTCAAGCGTCACTAGGATGCGGTAAACGGTTGAAGGCGATTGACCCATCTCATCCGCAATAACCGTCAGGGGCTTGCCTTGAGCCTCACTTAGGAACTCGAAAACCTCCATCGCGCGATCGAGCGATTTGATGGTGTTCTGTGCCGTTTTATCGTTCCAATCGCGGGGGCGACCGCGGGCTTTGCGGGATCGACCTGCGCTATTATCTTGATAATCCATAAAAACCATTACTTTTTACGTGAAAGACAAATTCACAATATGAAAAACTTAACCTAATGACAAGTATAGCTAAATTTAGCTATCCTTCATTTGAAAAACAATTTCAAAATAATATCGCACTTCATTCACAAGGTTTATGGTTGAGACAACGACGAGAGGAGTCCCACCATGAGCTTTCAAAATCCTGTATTCATCCCCGGCCCCACCAACATCCCCGAAGCGCTTCGCAAGGCTTGCGATATGCCGACAATCGATCACCGCTCGCCCCTATTTGGGCAGATCTTGCACCCCGCCCGCGAAGGCGTTCGCAAGGTTCTGAAGAGCGAGGACGCCGAGGTGTTTATTTTCCCGTCCACTGGCACAGGTGGCTGGGAAACTGCGCTCACCAATACACTTTCGTCTGGCGACAAGGTTCTCGCGGCCCGCAACGGTATGTTCAGCCACCGCTGGATTGATATGTGCCAACGCCACGGTTTGGATGTTCATATTGTCGAAACTGCATGGGGAGAAGGCATTCCAGCCGACAAGTACCAAGAGATTCTGGCAAGCGACAAAGATCATCAGATCAAAGCCGTCCTCGCCACACACAACGAAACAGCAACAGGCGTAAAATCCGATATCGCGGCGGTTCGTCGTGCATTGGATGCGGCGGGACACCCTGCGTTGCTGTTCGTGGACGGGGTTTCCTCAATTGCCTCGATGGACTTCAGGTTTGATGAATGGGGCGTCGACGTTGCTGTTACAGGTTCGCAAAAGGGGTTCATGCTTTCCGCGGGCCTCGCCATTGTTGGCTTTAGCGCGAAAGCGATGGCAGCAACCGAAACAGCCACCCTGCCCCGCACGTTCTTTGACGTGCACGATATGGCCAAAGGATATTCCAATAATGCCTACCCTTACACGCCTGCTGTTGGCCTTTTGAATGGGCTGAACGAAGCCTGTAAAATGCTCCTTGATGAAGGGTTGGAGAATGTTTTCGCTCGTCATCACCGCATCGCAGAAGGCGTTCGCGCTGCGATTGGAGCATGGGGATTGGAGCTTTGCGCCGCAAACCCGTCCGTTTATTCCGATACCGTAAGCGCGATCCGCACGCCCGAAGGTTTCAACGCCACCGACATAGTGACCCATGCGGCCGACAAGTACGGCGTGGCGTTTGGCGTAGGCCTCGGAGAAGTTGCCGGCAAGGTTTTCCGCATCGGACACCTCGGGAGCATGACCGATGTGATGGCGCTTTCGGGTATCGCCACGGCCGAAATGTGTATGGTGGACCTCGGACTTGACATCAAACTCGGATCCGGTGTTGCCGCCGCACAGGAATATTATCGCGGCCATTCCGCTCTCATCCAAAGAAGTGCTGCGTGATGAAGGACACCGCGATGTACATCCCGACTTATCAAGACATGCTCGCCGCGCATGAACGGATTGAACCCTATATCCGCCGCACCCCGGTTCGGACGTCTGATTTTCTCAATGAACTGACGGGGGCCGAACTGTTCTTCAAATGCGAGAACTTTCAGGAACCGGGCGCATTCAAGGTGCGCGGCGCAACGAACGCTGTGTTTGGATTGAACGACGAGCAAGCGGCTAAGGGCGTTGCGACCCATTCATCGGGAAATCACGCCTCTTGCCTGAGTTACGCTGCAATGAAACGTGGCATACCGTGTAACGTCGTCATGCCACGCACCGCCCCCCAAACCAAGAAAGACACGGTTCGTCGCTATGGCGGAAAAATAACCGAGTGCGAACCTTCGACCTCGTCGCGGGAGGCCACATTCGCGCAGGTTCAGGCCGAAACAGGCGGCGATTTCGTACACCCGTACAACGACCACCGCGTGATCGCCGGACAAGGTACCTGCGCGCGCGAGTTCGTTGAGCAAACCGATGGCCTAGACATGGTTGTCGCGCCAATTGGCGGCGGCGGAATGATTTCTGGCACTTGCCTCACGCTCGCAACTCTTGCGCCCGAAACACAGGTAATTGCCGCCGAGCCAGAGCAAGCAGATGATGCGTATCGTAGCTTCAAGGCGGGCCACATCATTGCCGATGATGCACCCAAGACTATCGCCGACGGATTGCTTGTCCCACTCAAGGAACTAACGTGGCATTTCGTTTCAAGCCACGTTTCCGAAATTTACACAGCCTCGGACCCTGAAATCATCGATGCGATGAAACTGATCTGGAAGCACCTGCGCATCGTCATGGAGCCTTCAAGCGCGGTCCCACTGGCGACAATCCTCAAGAACCCCGAAGCGTTCAAAGGCAAGCGTGTTGGCCTCATTGTCACGGGCGGAAATGTCGATCTCGATAAACTGCCCTGGCTCGCAAACTAACTCAGAATAGGCCCCCGCCGCGCGCTGGGGTATACTCCCGACATAGGATTATGGACATGAAAGATATGAGCAACTTTGACGCATACGAAATAGGCTTTGACATTCCTGCTAAGCCCGGACTGGACGAAGCAGATATCCAGACACCCTGCCTTGTGCTGGATCTCGGCGCGCTGGAACGTAACATCAAGAAGATGGGCGATTATGCCAAAAGCCACGGAATGCGCCACCGCGTGCATGGCAAGATGCACAAATCCGTAGATATCGCCAAATTGCAAGTCGAGCTCGGTGGTGCCTGTGGTGTTTGCTGCCAGAAGGTTTCCGAAGCGGAGGTATTCGCCCGCGGTGGCATCAAAGACGTCCTCGTTTCCAACCAAGTGCGCGATCTCGCCAAGATTGATCGCCTCGCACGTTTGCCCAAACTTGGCGCGCGTACGCTTGTTTGCGTTGATGATCTGGCAAATGTCGCGGACCTGTCCAACGCGGCAAAGCAGCACGGAACCGTAATCGAATGCCTTGTCGAAATCGACTGTGGCGCGGGGCGCTGCGGTGTCACAACCACACCCGAGGTCGTTGAGATCGCCAAGGCAATCGACGCTGCGGAAGGGCTAAAATTCTCAGGCATTCAGGCGTATCAAGGCGCGATGCAGCACCTCGACAGCTATGAGGACCGCAAAGCAAAAATCGACATCGCAGTTGAGATGGTCCAAGACGCCGTTGATACGCTCAAGGCGGATGGGTTGAATTGCGATATAGTCGGCGGTGGCGGCACAGGGTCATACTACTTCGAATCAAACTCCGGCGTTTTCAACGAGTTGCAATGTGGCTCCTATGCGTTCATGGATGCCGACTATGGCCGTATCCTCGACAAAGACGGCAAGCGCATCGACCAAGGCGAATGGGAAAACGCGTTCTTTATTCTCACGAGCGTCATGTCACACGCCAAGGCCGACAAAGCCATCGTTGACGCGGGCCTCAAGGCCCAATCCGTCGATAGTGGGCTGCCGGTCGTATTTGGTCGCGATGATGTGGAGTACGTTAAGTGCTCGGACGAGCACGGCATCGTAATGGACCCTGCCGGCGTTCTTAAGGTGAACGACAAGCTCAAGCTTGTTCCCGGCCACTGCGACCCAACCGCGAATGTGCATGATTGGTATGTTGGGGTGCGCGACGGCAAGGTCGAGAAACTCTGGCCCGTTTCCGCGCGCGGTTACGCGTACTAATCCGCACCATGCACTCGGTCCTAGCGGACCCCAAGCCGCCCCTATGCGTGCCATTCTGGCGGCGTCGCATAGGGGCGCACATAATTCCAAGGAGAATACTATGCTGATCGTACCCGAACGCGAAATCGCCAATCTCATGACACGCGAAGCGGCCTTTGATGCGGTTGAGAAGGTCTTTGCCTCGATGGCTTCTGATGATGCCTACAACTTCCCCGTTGTTCGTGAAGCGATCGGACACGAGGATGCGCTTTACGGGTTCAAGGGCGGATTTGATCGCGCGGGGCTTACGCTGGGCCTCAAGGCAGGTGGATACTGGCCGAATAACCTCGAGAAGCGTGATCTGATTAATCATCAGTCCACCGTTTTCCTGTTTGACCCTGATACGGGAAAGGCCAAGGCCATGGTTGGCGGCAATCTACTGACGGCACTACGCACGGCGGCGGCGTCCTCGGTTTCGATCAAGCATCTTGCGCGCGAGGACTCAAAAGTAATCGGCATGATCGGCGCAGGACATCAAGCGACTTTCCAGCTAAGAGCCGCGCTCGAACAACGCAATTTTGAGAAAGTCATAGGCTGGAACTATCACCCCGAAATGCTTCCGAATATCGAAAATGTCGCGACCGAAGCGGGCATTCCGTTTGAGGCGGTCGAGCTTGACGGAATGCGCGAAGCCGACGTCATAATCTCCATCACCTCGGCCTTCACGCCGTCTCTTTTGGCCGCGCAAGTGTCCGAGGGCACCCATGTTGCGTGTATGGGCACCGATACCAAGGGCAAGCAAGAGGTCGAAGCCGCCCTACTTGCCAAGGCTGCGGTATTCACCGACGAGGTGGCGCAATCTATCTCAATTGGCGAAGCTCAACACGCCATCGCACAGGGCCTTATAAATGAGGCAGATGTTCATCAAATCGGCGCTGTCATCAACGGCACCCATGCTGGCCGCACATCGGACAATCAGATAACGCTTTTTGACGGAACCGGCGTTGGGTTACAGGATTTGGCGGTTGCCGCATCTGTCGTTGATCTCGCTGTGCAAAAAGGCGTAGCTATCGAAGTTGATTTCTAATGCATGAGGCACCCAAACATGACCCGTCCGGTACGCGTATTTATTAATGGATTTGGACGTATCGGGCGGACCGTGTTTCGCCAATTGTCGAACGGCGCAAATGACCAAATTGAGATCGTCGGCCTTAACGACATCACACCACTCGCGAATTGTGCCTATCTCTTTCAATACGATAGCGTGTTCGGCACATTCCCCTCGGCGGTCACGGCGGGTGATCGTGAACTGCGGGTAAACGGGAGGCGTTTTGCTTTCCATCAGGAACCCGACCTCGGCAAGCTTGACCTGAGCGATGTTGATGTTGTGATGGAATGCACGGGCCGCGCAACGACCCGCCCAATCGCAGAGGCCGGATTGAACGCGGGTGCGGCTAGCGTTCTGATTTCAGGCCCCTCCTCGGCAGCAGATATAACAGTCGTGATGGGGGCAAATGCGTATCAAATGGGCGACGCGCGGATCGTCTCTAATGCGTCCTGCACTACGAACGCTATTGCGCCAATGTTGCGCACCCTAAACGAAGCGCTCGCAATTGAGCGCGCACATATCACAACGATCCACTGCTATACCGCCAGCCAACCCACCGTAGATCAGCCAAGCGACAGCTTTGCGAGAGGGCGCGCCGCTGCGGTTTCGATGGTCCCGACGACAACAAGTGCAGCAAGTCAGATCACGCGCGTATTGCCCGAGTTTGAAGGAAAATTAAGCGTATCCGCCGTACGCGTCCCCTGTATATCGGTATCTGCGGTCGATGCGGTACTGCAATTCGCACGGCTTCCAAAAGAACCGTTCGCTGAATTTCTGCGCGAAACCTTCGCAGGATCGCCGCTCATCGGAGTATCCGACGATCCCTGTGTTTCAAGCGATTTTCGCGGGCGGCCAGAATCGCTTATCCTTGCACTCCCTGAGACCCAAACGACGGGGCCGCATCAGGCGCGGATATTTGGCTGGTACGACAACGAGTGGGGATTTTCGGCCCGAATGATCGATATGGCCGTCCGAATGGCCGCCAGAGATAATACAGCTACTGACTCCCCCTAACCGCCTCGCGGAATGTCGACTGTGCACGCTGGACAATAAACTCGACCAGCAATCGCACTTTGGGGTCTTGCAGCTTTTTGTGCGGGTAAAGACAGCCAAAGATTGACGGCATCGGCCGCGCATTTGGCAGGATTTCAACCAATGCGCCTGCTCGTAGATGCTCGGCCACCTCAAACAACGGCTTATTAACAATCCCGCGATCATCCAGCGCCCAATTGAGCAACACGTCACTATCATCGGTGTCATATTTTCCCGACACCTCAAACTTCTGAAATCCTTCACCCACGCCCAGCGTCCAGTAATATTCAGGCGAGCGCGGATATCGCAGAAGCAGACAGTTATGCCCCTGCAACAGTTCCTCTGGCGTTTTCGGCGTTCCATACCGCTCAAGATACGCAGGCGAAGCACAAAGTACCCGATCACAATTCGCGATCTTGCGCAGCTTGAGGCTTGAGTCATGCGGCGTCCCAACAAAGAACGCCATATCCAACCCGTCAGCGAGAATATCGATCTTACGATCAGACATGCGCATACGGACCTCAATATCGGGATATTTCTCAACAAAATCAGGTATCAGCGGTGCAACGATCCGCCGTCCGGCCGCAAGTGGCGCGGCCATTCGTACCGTTCCGCGCGGCGCTTCCGAGAACTGCGCGACGACAGTTTCGGCATCATCAACCGCCTCGAGTATTCGCAAAGCCTCGGCATAGAACTGCTGCCCGACTTCTGTTGGCGTCAACGATCGCGTTGTGCGATTGAACAGCCGCACGCCCAGATGCTTCTCTAGCTCCTTGATCCGCTTGCTCGCCACCGCAGGTGTCAGACGCAGATCGCGTCCACCGGATGTGATACTTCCAAGCTCTACCACACGACAGAAAACGCGCAGACTTTCCAGATAGGCCATTGAGACTCCTAAAGACTCGTTCCTGTTCTGCGATAGCATACCCATTATCAACAATTTGTTGAAAGTATTTCACAAAGCACGCCATTTTTTAACATAGTCGTACTGTCTAAGCTCACTCTTATTCTCGCGCGGCGGGAACAGATGTGGGAGGACAAATGGCTCATCAGAACGATATTCGCTTTCTCTTGAATGGCGAGGAGAAATCCATCGCGGATGTGAAAGCAACGCTGACGCTGCTTGACTATCTAAGGATCGAGCAGCGCCTCATCGGCACCAAAGAAGGATGCGCCGAGGGCGACTGTGGCGCCTGCACGGTTCTGGTTGGGCGACTTCATAATGGCGTGCTTCGTTATGAAACGGTAAATGCCTGCATTCGTTTTCTGGCATCGCTCAACGGATGCCATATCGTGACGATTGAACATCTTTCGGGACCCGATGGGCGCCTTCACCCTGTGCAGCAATCAATGGTGGACTACCACGGAAGCCAATGCGGATTCTGCACGCCTGGTTTTGTTATGTCGCTCTATGCACTCTGGATGGAAAAGCCTAAGCCAACCGCGCATGAGGTTGAAACCGCCCTTCAGGGCAATCTCTGCCGCTGTACAGGTTATGAACCCATCGTAAAGGCGGCGCTTGCCGTGAACGAATATGGCACCCCCGCAAACGATCACCTAAACCGCGAACGCGCCGATATTACCAAGCGCCTAACAGCTCTGCAGCCAACAGGTCGTGTCGAAACTGGCCCCGAGGATGATCGCGCGATCCTCCCCAAAGATGTCGCAGATCTGGCGCAGGTTCTGGCCGACAATCCAAAGGCAACAATTGTCGCCGGTTCGACCGACGTTGGATTGTGGGTGACTAAATTCATGCGCCCCATCTCTCCTGTTGTTTTCATTACGCACCTCCAAGAACTGAAATCAATTGAGATCACCGATGAAGCCGTCACCATTGGCGCTGGCGTTACATATACGGAGAGCGAAGAAGCGATCCGCGCGGCCTTCCCGCACCTTAGTGAATATTGGGACCGGATTGCCGGATGGCAGGTTCGCAACATGGGAACCATTGGCGGCAATATCGCAAACGGGTCCCCCATCGGGGATACGCCGCCCGTGCTTATCGCGCTCGGAGCTGAGGTAACTCTCGCAAGTGCCACTGGCGAACGCAGTTTGCCGCTCGAAGAGTTCTTTATCGACTATGGCAAGCAGGATCGCGAGAGCGGAGACTTTGTTTCCTCGATCCGTATTCCGCGCGCTCAAGAAGGTCAGATTGATGCTGCGTACAAAATATCAAAGCGGCGGGACGAGGATATTTCCTCGGTCGCGGCGGGGATAAGCGTAACAGTTTCCGAAGGCATAATTACCGACGCGCGCATTGCGCTTGGTGGCATGGCGGCAACCCCCAAACGAGCTGCACATGCCGAAGCAGCACTGCGTGGCCAGCAATGGGGCAATACGTGCTTTGATACCGCTGCGGAGGCCCTCTCGCAAGATTTCGCACCGCTCACAGATTGGCGCGCGACGGCTGAGTATCGGCTGTTAGTGGCGGGGAATCTGCTGCGTCGTTTCTATCTTGAACATGATACCAACCATGACGCCCCTGTGCGCTTGGCAATTGCATAAGGGGACACGCGATGAAAGACCTTCAGACCATTCAGGGCGAGACCCATCAAGACCTAAAGCACGACAGCGCCATCAAACAGGTCATGGGCCGCGCAGAGTATACCGACGACATTGCCGAGCCTGCGGGCACCCTGCATGCCTACCTCGGCGTTTCAAACGTCGCACACGCGCTTATCAATCGAATGGACCTGTCACGTGTTCGCGCCGCCCAAGGTGTAATTACTGTGCTCACTGCCGCGGACATCCCTGGCGTCAATGATGTAAGCCCCTCCGGGCGCAACGACGAGCCCGTATTCCCGACCGAAAAAATCGAATTCCACGGCCAGCCCATGTTCGCGGTCATCGCCGAAACGCGCGACGCTGCGCGGCGTGCGGCGGAACTGGCAGATGTGGACTATACCATTCTACCACACGCACTCGATCCGATCTCTGCACGGAACGCAGGGATGCCGCTTGTGACGGACCCACTTAAACTTGAGCGCGGCGATGTTGGCAAAGGCTTTGAAACCGCAAAAAACCGCATCAAAGGCCAGATCGTAATCGGTGGGCAGGATCATATGTACCTTGAGGGGCATATTGCTTTTGCGATTCCGGGCGAAGATGACGATGTGATCGTCCACTGCTCAACTCAACACCCAAGCGAAGCACAGCATATGGTCGCGCACGTCCTTGGTGTGCCGTCCAATGCGGTTGTCGTAAACGTGCGCCGTATGGGGGGAGGTTTCGGCGGGAAAGAGAGCCAGATGAACCTCTTTGCCGCAGTCGCCGCAATCGGCGCCAAGAAACTGAACCGCCCCGTCAAAATCCGTCCCGATCGCGATCAAGACATGACGGCCACCGGAAAACGGCACGATTTCGTCGTGGATTACGACGTTGGCTTCGATACCGAGGGCCGCATTGAGGCCGTCGAAGGGCAATTCGCCGCGCGCTGCGGATATTCGTCGGACCTATCAGGCCCTGTTACCGATCGCGCTTTGTTTCACGCCGATAACGCTTATTTCTATCCAAACGTGCGGCTAAATTCGCGCCCACAGAAAACCAATACCGTCTCGAACACGGCATTTCGCGGCTTTGGCGGACCGCAAGGCGTGGTTGCCGCAGAGCGCATGATCGAAGAGATCGCCTTTGCCCTCAACAAAGACCCGCTCGACATCCGCAAAGCCAATTTCTATGGCGACGAGAATGACGGGCGCAACGTCACCCCTTATCATCAAACCGTCGAAGACAACGTAATCGGAAGGATCGTCGAAGAGCTTGAAGAAAGCGCCGAATACCGATCCCGCCGCGCCGACATCATCAAAGAAAATGCCAAAGGTGGCGTTATTCGCCGCGGGATCGCGCTTACTCCAGTGAAGTTCGGAATCTCGTTTACGGCAACATGGTACAATCAGGCGGGTGCGCTGATCCATATATACAGTGACGGATCAATCCATCTGAACCATGGCGGCACCGAGATGGGTCAGGGCCTGAACACCAAGGTCGCCCAAGTTGTGGCCGAAGCATTTCAGGTGGATTTTGACCGCATCAAGATCACCAAAACCACCACCGAAAAAGTGCCCAACACATCGGCGACTGCGGCCTCGTCTGGCTCAGACCTCAATGGTATGGCCGCATTGGATGCAGCCGAGCAGCTAAAAGCCCGCCTCGTCACATTTGCCACCGAAAGCCGTGGCGTATCCCCGGACACCGTTCGGTTTATGCCAAACCATGTGCAGATCGGCGACGAGCTTGTCCCCTTCGCCCACTTCATCAAAGAAGCATATATGGCGCGGGTGCACCTCTCGGCCGCTGGGTTCTACAAAACACCCAAGATCCATTGGGATCGCGCGTCGGGTAAGGGTCGGCCGTTCTATTACTATGCCTATGGTGCGTCCTGCTCGGAGGTTTCGATTGATACGCTGACGGGGGAATACCGCGTCGAGCGCACGGATATCCTGCATGATGTCGGGCGCTCACTGAACCCGATCCTTGATAAGGGTCAAGTTGAAGGCGCGTTCATTCAGGGTATGGGATGGCTCACCACCGAAGAACTCTGGTGGGACGACGCGGGTCGCCTGCGCACCCATGCGCCCTCGACCTATAAAATCCCGCTCGCAAGTGATCGCCCACGCGAATTCAACGTAAAGCTCGCCGACTGGTCCGAAAATCGTGAAATGACGATCAAGCGCTCCAAAGCCGTCGGAGAGCCGCCGTTCATGCTCGGTATTTCGGTGCTAGAGGCGCTATCAATGGCCGTTGCCAGTGTTGCTGATTACCGGCACTGCCCGCGACTTGAAACACCTGCCACGCCAGAGCGTATTCTGATGGCGGTTGAGCGGCTTAAGGCACAGGGTTAATCCGATGCAACAGGCAGGCAAACTCCGAGAATTTCTGGAAAGCAACGACCCTGTCGCGAGCCTTCGCCTGACCCGCGTGCGCGGTTCTTCTCCGCGCACTACGGGGACCGAAATGTACGTTCGTGCAGATGCTCTCTGGGGAACAATTGGCGGTGGACAATTAGAGCACCGCGCGATTGACGCGGCTCGCGAATTACTGCGCGCGGGGAACCTTTCGGCGCATCTCGATTTACCGCTCGGTCCTGCAATCGGCCAATGCTGTGGTGGCCGCGTCGAAATTGCTGTCACCCGAATGAGTACATCCGACAAAGAACACGCCCACGCAGAGGCTCTCCGCTATGATGCCGCACTGCCCGAGGTTTATATCCTTGGGGCGGGCCACGTCGGGCGCGCGCTTGCCGAACTTTTCCAACATCTGCCAGTGCGTGCGGTTCTTGTCGATCAACGTGAAGACGAGCTTGAACAATGCGGCGCCGAGGTCGAAAAACGTCTAAGCGCCATTCCCGAGATCGACATCATGAACGCCCCTAGTCAAAGCGCGTTCATCGTCCTGACCCACGATCACGGCCTTGATTTTCTGCTCGCCTCTGCCGCCCTTCAACGGAACGACGCGGCCTATGTCGGGCTTATCGGTTCAGCAACCAAGCGCGCAAAATTCGCAAGCTGGGCCAGAACACATTGCGGCGGTCTCTCCGTCGACTCTCTAATCTGCCCCATCGGGGCAGGCGGCAGCCGCGACAAGCGGCCCGCCGTGATCGCCGCCCAAGTGGTGGCCGAAGTAATCACGGCACTGACCTCTGAAACTGCCGCAGACCACCCCGCAAGGGGCACTGTTTCGCATATCGCGGCACAGTGAAACGTTGATGTCTGCGCAGTAGGGAGACTCCGCAGGCATCGGCGCACAACAACAAGGAGGTCCCCATGCGGGATGGGAGTTACACGTACAGGCTGTTTAACCGCAGCGACTTCAGCGCCTTTTGGGCACTGTTCACTGACAATCTTATCAATCTGATGGTGCTGGCAGGCATCTGCCAGTTTGTTTTCCAAATGCCGGCCGAGATCGTCTATGGCCGTATCGTTCCGGGCGCGGCCATCGCAATTCTTGCTGGTATTGCCGTTTATGTCTGGCTCGCAAAACGGGCCGCCGAGAAAAGCGGGCGCGATGTTACTGCGCTTCCTTACGGGATTTCTACGCCAGTGATGTTCGTCTATTTGTTCGGGGTTGTTGGGCCGATCTATTGGTCCACGAACGACCCGCTGCTTGCGTGGCAAGTCGGTATCGGCGCTGGCTTTATGGGCGGAATTGTTGCGGCAAGTGGCGCACTCATTGGTCCGTGGCTTAAGCGCGTAACGCCTCGTGCGGGGATGCTTGGTACGCTCTGCGGTATTGCGCTTGTGTTTGTTGGCACGGTCCCGCTCGCGACGATCTTTGAGAACCCGTTTATCGGCTTTTCCTCAATGATTATAATCCTCTGGGGACTGGTTGGGCGCTTCCGCCTTCCTTATAACATTCCTGCGGGCTTGCTCGCACTCATCGTCGGAACGGTTGTGGCCTTTGCCATCGGAGAAGCAAAAATCAGCGCCGAAGGTGTCGGTTTTTACCCGCCCCTACCCTATGTTGGCGACCTGATTGCAGGGATTCAGTACCTTTTTGCCAATCCTGAACTGTTCCTCGTTTTGGTACCAGTACAGATCTACAACTTCATCGAAACGATGAATAATGTCGAAAGTGCCGAGGCAGCAGGCGATCATTTCCCCGTGGGAACCTGTCAGGTTACTGATGGGGTTGGAACGATGATCGGCGCTCTGTTTGGCTCGCCCTTTCCAACTACTGCGTATATCGGGCATCCCGCATATAAACGCATGGGCGCGCATTCGGGGTATATTATTGGTGTAGGCGTGGTGATCCCCTTCGCAGCGTTCTTTGGTTTGCTGGCGTTTCTGAACAACCTGATCCCTGTCGCCGCTGCGGCGCCTGTGCTGGTATTTGTCGCGCTGAGCCTCATCACAAATACTGCGCACTCGGTGAAAACCGATCACATGGCGGCGGTAACAATCGCGATGATGCCGCATGTTTCCTCGTTCCTGATTACCAAGTGGGGATCGCTTATTGCAGCCCTCGCGGCGGTCGGGGTTGCGGGCATGCCGCAGCTTGGGGATGAGGCCCTTACCGCAGCGCTCCTTCAGCAAGGCGCGCATTTTGAGGGGCATCTTGCCCTATCACAGGGAGCAATCCTAACCGGACTGATCTGGGGCGCGATGGTCGCGAGCGTTATCGACGGGAATTTCCGCAACGCAGGCGGCTTTGCTCTTGCGGCGGCGATCATGTCCTCTGTCGGCATCATCCACAGCGCCAGCCTACAATGGCCCGAGCTTAGCGCCGTTTCGGGAGGCTATCTGATTTCCGCAGCGTTCCTGCTGATTTACCCGCTCTTTCACAAAGAAGACGATATGGTAAATGGCAACGCAGTGGTTGACGAACCGCCACAGGCCACCACCCCCGCCGAATAACTATCGGCCCTAAATTTGGCTTATGTGCGGGCCACGCCATCCCTTCCGTTTGGCCCGTTCATACTATTCCACCCCTCTCACAACCGGATCAGATCATGACCAACCTTACCCAAAGGCGGCTCCTGCGCGGGCGCATCCTTGATTTCAAACGCGCTCCTGTGAACGAAGACGACAAAGCGGCTTACTCGTACATCACGGATGGCGCGATCCTGATTTCAAACGGCAAGATCGAAGCAACAGGCACCTATGCTACACTGGCGAGCACGGCTCCGGATGCACAGGTGATCGATCATCGCCCTCACCTGCTGATGCCGGGTTTCATTGATACCCATGTGCATTTTCCACAGGTTCAAGTCATTGCCTCTTGGGGGTCGCAACTTCTGGATTGGCTCAACAATTACACCTTCCCCGAAGAGACCCGTTTCGCAGACAGCAGCCATAGCTCCGCGATGGCCGAGCATTTCTTTGATCTTCTAACCAGCCACGGCACGACAACGGCGGTCGCCTACTGCTCGGTTCACAGCACCTCAGTTGACGCATATTTCACAGAAGCCGCGCGCCGTAATATGTGCATTATTGGCGGCAAGGTCATGATGGACCGCAACGCCCCAGAAGCGCTGCTTGATACGCCGCAGACGGGATATGACGATAGCAAAGTACTGATCGAGAAATGGCACCGCAAAGGCCGCGCGTATTATGCGATTACCCCGCGCTTTGCGATCACCTCGACACCTGAACAGCTTGAAATGGCGGGTGCGCTTGTGGCGGAGCATCCCGATTGTTTTGTGCAAACTCATCTAAGCGAGAACCACGATGAAATTGCATTCACGGCAGAGCTCTACCCCGATGCGCCCGACTATCTTGGAGTATATGAAAAATACGGGCTTCTGACTCCCAAGATGTTGCTGGGGCACTCCATCCATCTCACGCCGCGCGAGATTGACCTACTCGCCGAGAGCCAAGCAAAGCCCGTGTTCTGCCCGACTTCGAACCTGTTTTTGGGGAGCGGTCTCTTTGATGACGCGGGTCTGCGCGAACGGGGAATTATAAACGCAATCGCGACGGATATTGGTGCGGGTACCAGTTATTCGATGCTTCAGACGCTGAACGAAGGGTATAAAATCCTGCAACTCCAGAACCAAAAACTTCACCCGCTCGCGGCCTTCCACTGGATTACGCGCGGCAACGCCGAGGCGCTTGGCCTTACGGATCGGATCGGTACGCTGGAAGCGGGATCGGATGCGGATATCGTCGTACTTGATGCGCGCGCGACACCTGCGATGGATTTACGAATGCAGCGGGCAGAAACATTGTCCGAAGAGTTGTTTATCCTGCAAATGCTCGGTGATGATCGCACGATTGATGAGGTTTATGTTGCAGGCAAGTCTGTGAAACGCGCAACGGCCCGAAAGCAAAAGGCGGCGTAAATTCCACGCCGCCTTTCACCAAATTCAATGCACTTTAGCCGAGAGAGCTATGCGCGATCCTCTTTGGGCAAAGAGCCGTGACCATGCCCTGCCATTCCGCCTGAAACCTCTTCGGTTGCCTCGTCTGACAATTCTTCAGGAAGGATCAAGTTAAGTACAATCGCGATCAATGCAGCCGGAAGAATGCCTGAAGTAGCAAGCACTTGCATCGTTCCCGGCATATGCTGAAGCGCGGCGGGTTCTAGCTGAAGCCCAAGACCAAGCGAGAGCGCAATCGCAAAGATCACCATGTTACGACGGTTCCAATTCACATCGGACAGCATCGAGATACCCGCTGCGACGACCATGCCGAACATAACGATCACACCGCCGCCCAGCACCTCAATCGGGATCGACGAAATCACCGCACCGATTTTGGGGATCAGCCCACAGATAATCAGGAACAAAGCACCAATCGTCACGACCATGCGGCTCATCACGCCAGTCATCGCAATCAGACCCACATTTTGTGAGAACGACGTATTCGGCAAAGCGCCAAACAGCCCTGAGAGCGCCGTGCCAACACCATCGGCAAACGTCGCTCCTTGGATTTCCTTATCGGTCGCTTCGCGTCCAGCTCCGCCTTTGGTGATACCAGATACATCGCCGACAGTTTCAATCGCCGATACAAAAGACATCAAACAAAAGCCGATAACTGCCGCCGCTGTGAACTCAAGCCCGAAGTGAAGCGGATTGGGCAATGCAAACGCCGCAGCAGTCCCAACAGATCCAAGGTTCACTTCTCCCATCACGAATGCAAACGCATACCCGACAAGTAGACCAATCAGCACCGCAGATACCGAGAGCATACCGCGCGCAAAGAACTTTAGCCCCAGCGTTACGATAATCACGAGCAACGCCATGCTCCAGTTCATCAACGAACCATACTCAGGCGTACCAATCGCAGGGACACCGCCCGCAGCGTATTGAATGCCGACCTTGACCAGCGCCAGACCAATCATTGTCACCACAAGGCCCGTGACCAACGGCGGCAATGCAAACCTTAGCCTACCGATGAAAATCCCCAAGAACGCATGAAAACAACCGCCGACCAATACGCCGCCCATAAGGACTGCGATTGCATCAACGCCCTTGCCCGCAACCAGAGGTATCATGATCGGAATAAAGGCAAACGACGTGCCCTGTACAATCGGAAGCCGCGCACCAACGGGGCCAATACCGATCGTCTGGAACAGAGTGGCAATGCCTGCAAAAAACATCGACATCTGAATCATATAGATCATCTGTGGGAAATCGGGGCTGTTTGAGCCAAAGCCAAATCCCGCTGCCCCGCACACGATAATCGCTGGCGTTACGTTCGAAACGAACATCGCCAATACGTGTTGAATTCCAAGTGGCACCGCTTTGGCGATGGGTGGCGAATAGTTTGGATCGCGGAGTTGCTCCGGCGTTCCGAGTGTTGCATCTGTCATGGTTGTCCCTCCCTATGACGCGTGAACCGGCTCCTCCACCGGTTTATTAATCGTCGAGTATTAGTTTCGTTTCGAGCCAGCACTCCTCTAGATTTGCTCCGTCTCCGATACGGTCCACCACAGCAAAAAGCCCCGGTGCGTAGAGCGGCGTGAGAACGCCGTGCCATACCCCACGATGGTAATTTACGCCCTGTCCTGGCGATGTCTTGAAGGCCAGCGGACGTCCTGGTTTGCCGTCCTCATCCGGCGCAACCACGACGATGAATGGCTTGTCGGAAAGCGGCAGGAATGCCTGACTTCCCTCTGGATGCCGCTCCATCATTTCAAGCGTGATCGGCAAGCTATATGCCTCTGACTGGAAAATGCTTATCCCCGCCCGGCCATCGCCGAAATCAAGCGTCGCGCGGTCATGATAACGGCCGCATTTCCCTTGGTTGATCATTTTGGTCGCTTCGCCAGAGGCATCAAGAATATCGCCAAAGGGCGCGAATGCCTCCGCTGTCAGGGGCTGAATGGTGATCTTGTTGCTCATGCGCTTAGTTTCTCAATCAGGCGCAACTCCGCGATACGCTCCACTTGCCGACAGGCCTCGGCAAATTCGGTTTCGCGGTCGTTGTTAATGCGGCGTTTGAACGCCTCAAGGATCGACGACTTATCGTAATCCCGAACGGCGATAATAAACGGAAAGCCGTGGCGCTCTACGTATTGCGAATTGAGGTTTTGGAATGTCGATCGCTCCTCATCCGTCAACAAATCAAGGCCCGCGCCCGCCTGCTCGGATGTGCTTTCGGCGGTTAGCTTTCCTGCTGCGGCAAGTTTACCCGCGAGGTCGGGGTGCGCTGTCAGAACGCCGAGGCGCTGCTCTTCGCTTGCGGAACGGAATACACGCGCCAAGGCATTATGAACGCCCGCCGCGGTATCGTGCGACGGCCCAAGCTCTAGCTCGAATGCTCCCTCTGCGATCCATGCGCTGTGCTCGAAAATTCCGCCGAACTCGTTGACGAAGGCCTCTTTGGACATCTCGGATGGCTTGTTCCGTTTCACTGGCGGATGCTCCTTGGCCCAATGGTCGGCAATTTCTTCACGTGTCGCAAACCAAACGCCTTCATGTTTCATGAAATATTCAATCGCACGTTTGAGCGCCGCTGCGCGTCCGGGGCGGCCGATAATGCGACAATGCAAACCAATCGAAAGCATCTTGGGGGCGCCCTCCTGCCCTTCGGCATAGAGCGTATCGAAACTATCCTTCAGATAGCTTTCGAACTGATCTCCAGTCGTAAACCCTGCCTGAATCGCGAACCGCATGTCGTTGCAATCCATCGTATAAGGCACGATCAACTGATCCTTGCCGCCTGCTTCCATCCAATAGGGCAAATCGTCAGAGTAGCTATCTGCGATGTAGGCAAAATCGCCCTCTTCGGCAGCTAGGCTAATCGTGTTCATCGAACAGCGCCCCGTGTACCAGCCCCGTGGCGGCTGACCGACGACTTCTGTGTGCAAACGGATCGCTTCGCGAATTTGTCCGCGTTCTTCTTCGGGCGACATATCCTTGTGCTCAATCCACTTCAGACCGTGACTGGCGATTTCCCAACCGGACTGTTTCATAGCCGCCAACTGCTCGGGCGCACGGGCCAAGGCGGTTGCAACACCGTATACCGTAACTGGAATATCCTTAAGCAAACGATGCACGCGCCAGAAACCCGCACGGCTGCCGTACTCATAGATCGTTTCCATGTTCCAATGACGCGCACCGGCCCAAGGCTGCGCGCCCGTGATTTCAGAGAGGAACGCTTCTGATGCGACATCCCCATGCAAAACATTGTTTTCGCCGCCCTCTTCATAGTTCAGGACGATCTGGACTGCGATCTTGGCGCCATTCGGCCATGTCACGCGGGGCAGGTTCGCGCCATAGCCTGTCATATCTCTCGGGTAACGATTCACGGTTTTTCCTTTTTGAGTTAACTATGCCTAAACTAGAAAATGCTCGACTGTTTTCAAAAAAAGCAGAAAGGAGCCTTTTGCCATTCGGACTTTGCCACAGACACCACATCTATTCTAGAAACACTCAACCATAGCGGAGGCATATACCATGACCGGATATCTCACTACTCACGTCCTCGACACAGCACGCGGTTGCCCAGCGGAGGGTTTAAGAATCGAACTCTACCGCATTTCGGGAAAAGAGCGCGACCATCTCAAGACTCTCATGACGAACGATGACGGACGCACAGACGAGCAAATTCTGCCGAGCGATAGGTTCGAAACGGGAGAGTATGAGTTGGTGTTCTACGCGGGAGCGTACTTAGATGCGATCGGATCTCCGCCAGAAGATCCACGCTTTCTAAACGTAATTCCGATCCGCTTTGGGATGTCAGAGCAGTCACATTATCACGTGCCGCTCCTGCTTTCGCCGTTTGGCTATTCCACGTATCGCGGCAGCTAACGTATCTGATCCGTCGCCCGAATGGTCGTGCCTATCTTATCGATCATGAATTCCATGAACAAACGCGTTTTGGGGTCTTGTCTGCGGCGGTGCGTAAAGAGACACGCCATCTGAATCGGTTCAGGTGGCGTTTTTGTTGCGACCTGCACAAGCGCTCCATCCTTTAGGTGCTGCGCGATTTCAAACACCGGCTTCATTGCGATGCCGTGCCCATCCAACGCCCAATCCGTAAGCACATCCCCATCATCAGATTCATATCGCCCCGACACCCGAAACCGCTTGGGTCCGTCGGGCGTGGCCAAACGCCACTGAAATTCGGTCGCACCGGGGAACCGCAAACTCAGGCACTCGTGCCCGCCTGACACAAGGTCATCGCCACTCTCGGGCATTCCGTATCGCTCGATATACGACGGTGACGCGCACAGCACGCGCTCAACATCCGCAATCTTGCGAATGCGAAGGTTGCTGTCTTCTGGCTGGCCAAGGAAAAACGCAAGGTCCAACCCCTCGGTGGTTAGATCAACCTTACGATCTGTCAGACGCAAACGCATGTTGATTTCGGGATATTCCTTAAGAAATTCAGGCACCAAAGGTGCAATCAAACGACGCCCTACGCCTAATGGCGCCGCAACATAGAGAGAGCCTTTCAGGTTCTCGGTCATGTTCACGATCTGCGCCTCGGCATTCACGACCGCCTCAAGAATATCAGACGCGCCACGATAAAATGACTGCCCCTGCTCCGTAGGTGTAAGGCTCCGTGTTGTCCTCTGAAAAAGCCGCACTCCAAGGTGTTCCTCAAGCTGAGAAATCCGCGAGGACGTCACGGCAGGCGATATCCGAAGGTCACGCCCCGCGGCAGACATACTTCCGAGTTCATAAACGCGCACAAAGGTGCGAATGTTATCCAAATAAGACATTGTTCTGTTTTTTTTGATGCTGCTTGATATTTTGCAGCAATACCAGAATAAACTTGTTCCGCCTAGTGTGTAAAAAATTCGAATCTTTGGAGGAAAGCCATGTATGATCTGGTAATTCTATGGGACTGGGTCGCCTTCGCGGTCCGCTGGCTACATGTGATCACGGCGATGGCATGGATTGGCGCCTCATTCTTTTTTATTGCGCTCGATTTGGGCCTAAAGCCCGCACCGAATATGCCCAAGGGCGCACATGGCGAAGAATGGCAGGTCCATGGCGGCGGATTTTACCATATCCAGAAATATCTCGTTGCCCCCGAGAATATGCCCGAACACCTGATCTGGCATAAATGGCAGAGCTATATCACTTGGGTCTCTGGCGCGGCGCTCCTCATGATCGTGTACTGGGTAGGAGGAGAGCTTTTCCTGCTTGATCCGACCAAAGCGGACCTCGCACTTTGGCAGGGTATCTTGATTTCGGGCGGTTCACTCACACTTGGTTGGTTGGCCTATGACCAGCTTTGCAAATCCAAACTGGGCGAGAGCCCGACGATCCTGATGCTGCTGCTCTTTGTCATTCTGGTTGCGATGTCATGGGGTTACAATCAGATCTTCACCGGACGCGCAGCGCTTCTTCACTTGGGTGCGTTCACCGCGTCGATCATGACGGGAAACGTTTTCTTTCAGATCATGCCAAACCAGCGCATCGTTGTGGCCGACCTCAAGGCGGGACGGACACCCGACGCAAAATACGGCAAGATTGCCAAGCTGCGTTCGACGCACAACAACTATCTAACGCTTCCGGTTGTCTTCTTGATGCTGTCGAACCACTACCCGCTTGCCTTCGCAACGGAGTACGCTTGGATCATTGCCAGCCTGATCTTCCTGACTGGTGTAACCATCCGCCACTACTTCAACACCATGCACGCGACGGGCAAAGGGCCGACTTGGACTTGGCTGATCACAGCGATCCTAATGATCGTGATTGCGTGGCTGTCGACCGTTCCCGCCATGGAAACCTACGAAGAATCCGAGGCTCGCGCGCTTACACCTTACGAAGAAAAATACGCCTCAGCGGATACATTCGAAGAGGCGTACTATGCCGTCGTCGGCAATTGCTCAATGTGCCACGCACGCGAACCATCTTGGGAGGGGCTCCACTGGCCGCCAAAGGGCGTGGTGCTTGAAACCGAAGCCGATGTTGCGCGGCACGCCAAGCAAATTTACCTCCAAGCGGGTAGAACGCACGCAATGCCGCCACCGAACGCAATCCAGATGGAACCAGAAGCCCGCCAGCAGATCATCGCTTGGGTTCGAGAAGTTAACGCTACGAACTAGTTCTCACACCATCGAAATACGGCGGCCAGGCGTCAGGCCATTGATTTTCTCAATGATGCTTTCTGCGTCAATATTGAAATGGCGATAGAGATCCTGAATCGTCCCCGTCTGACCGAAATGTTCGACACCAAGTGGGATCGTGCGATGCCCCTGAACGGCCCCAATCCACGAAAGCGTCGCGGGATGACCGTCAATCACTGTCACGAGCTGACAATGCGGCGGAAGCTCTTGCATCAGACGCTCGATATGGCTCGCTGCATTCTTCTGACCACGAGCACGCGCGCGTTGAGCCGCGGTCCAGCCAGCGTTCAAACGGTCCGCTGACGTAACCGCCAGCACCCCGACATCACGACGACCTTCGGCAAGCGCACCTGCCGCGCGAATGGCCTCTGGCGCGATGCTTCCCTGATAGGCGATGACCACTTCACAGCCCGGCCCCGGACGCCGCAACCAATAGGCGCCGTCAATCGCGCCCTGTTTCCAGTCGACGTCGGGACGTTTGCCTGGTTGCTCAATCGGGTTGGTCGAAAGCCGCAGATAGACCGATCCGCCGGTTTCATCTCTCAGCCATGTGCGCTCGTCCGGATCACCTTCGCCGTTGCGTTGCAAGTAGGCAAACGACCATTCCATAATTGCAGCGAGCTCGTCTGCAAATGCGGGTTCAAATGCCGCAAGCCCGTCCTGACTCATGCCAATCAAGGGCGTACCGATGGATTGGTGCGCGCCGCCTTCTGGGGCCAAAGTCACGCCTGATGGCGTTCCGACAACCATGAAGCGCGCATCCTGATAACACGCGTAATTCAATGCATCGAGACCGCGCGAGATAAACGGATCGTAAAGCGTTCCAATCGGGATCAATCGTTTGCCAAACAACGAGTGCGAAAGCCCCGCAGCCCCCAGCAACAGAAACAGGTTCATTTCCGCGATCCCAAGCTCGATATGCTGTCCCTTGGGCGTGAATTCCCACTTGGCCGTTGAGGGGATACGATGCTCGATGAACGCATCGGCCTGTTCTTTGCGCGCGAACAACTTGCGCCTGTTCACCCACGGACCGAGGTTTGTTGTGCCCGTCACATCGGGCGAGGTCGTGACAATTCGGTCGGCCAGATCACTGTCCCCCTTGGATAGGCGGTCCAGAATCTTACCAAATGCCATCTGTGTAGAGATTTCGCGATCCGAGGCCATTTCAATCGCGGGGACAGCAAGCACGTCGTCCGCGTAGCGGCGCGCGCCTTTGGCAAAAAACGGCACCTGATCCAGAAATGACTGTAGCGCGGCGGTATCCGTGACAGTGGCGAATTTCTCCCACTCCTGCCCTTCTGGAACGCCCATTTGCTCTTGCCATTCGGCCATCTGCGTCTTGGTCATAAGGCCGCCGTGGTTATCCTTATGTCCGGCGATCGGCGTGCCCCACCCTTTGATCGTATAGGCCAGAAAACAGGTAGGACGATCATCCTCCACGCTGGCAAACACCTCAGCCATTGTCTGCACGCAGTTGCCGCCAAGGTTTTCCATCAATGCCGCAAGCTCATCGTCGGATCGTTTTTCAATCAACGCAGTTACAGCGCCTTGATCTCCAAGGTCATCCATCAATTTTTTGCGCCAAACCGCGCCGCCTTGATAGGTCAGCGCCGAATAGAGTTGATTGGGACAGTCATCAATCCACGTCCGCAGGCGCTCTCCGCCCTCCTCCGAAAACGCGGCACGCTGGAGAACGCCGTATTTGATCCGAATGACATTCCATCCGAAAGCATCAAAGATCTTCTCAACCCGCGAGAACAACCCCTCGCGCACAATTCCATCAAGCGACTGGCGGTTATAGTCAATGATCCACCAGCAGTTCCGCAGGTCGTTTTTCCACCCCTCCTGCAATGCTTCATAGACATTGCCTTCGTCCAGTTCCGCATCCCCAACGAGTGCCACATGGCGGCCCTGAGGCACCTGTGCGCCCCAGTCTTTGGCGGCGATGTAATCCTGAATAATTGACGAGAACGTTGTGATTGCCACGCCCAGCCCGACAGAGCCAGTTGAGAAGTCCACGTCATCAACGTCCTTGGTGCGGCTTGGATAGGATTGCACACCATCAAACCCGCGAAAATTTTGCATTTTCTCAAGCGTTTGATTGCCCATCAGATACTGCATTGCGTGAAAAATTGGCGAAGCATGTGGCTTGACCGCGACCCGATCCTCAGGGCGCAAGGCCGAGAAATACAGAGCGGTCATGATCGAAACCATAGAGGCAGAGCTTGCCTGATGGCCACCTGTCTTGATGCCGTCTACTTTGGGCCGAATGTTGTTGGCATTGTGGATCATCCAATGAGACAGCCACATCAAACGGTTTTCGATGGTTTTCAGGTGTTTCTCATCTGTCTTGGTCATAGGTCGTCCTCAATTAGGCTGAGTTCTCCTGCCGTGTGAAATTATACCACACGTTACGCAGGTCAGAAAAAGTGATGCGGTTCTAGGCGGCCTTGCCCAATGCTCGCCGCAGGGCCGTGCCGTCCGCCGCAAAGATATGCGCGTTCTCGGCCTGAATTCTTAGGCCAAGACGATCACCGGATTTTGCGGGAATATTCCCGTGTTTACGCACCATCAATGGCCCCAGCCCTTCGACATTCGCATAGATATTCGTATCGGACCCAAGATGCTCGACCACATCCGCCACACCGATCAAATCGCCCTCGTTCGGATCAACCACGTCAATGTGCTCAGGACGAATTCCCAGCTCGACCGCGATGCTTGTGTCCGGCAGGTGTGGCAGTTCGATCGTGCGGCCATCAGCCGTTTGTACCGAATAGTCACCCCCGACAATCGGCACGATATTCATCGTGGGAGAACCGATAAACTGTGCAACGAACTTGTTCGCAGGCCGTTCATAAAGTTCAAGTGGGCTACCGACCTGCTGAATATCGCCACCATTCAATACGACGATCCGATCCGCAAGCGTCAGTGCCTCAACCTGATCATGCGTCACGTAAATCATTGTCGCGCCGAGTTTCTGGTGTAGCCGAGCAATCTCAAGGCGCATTTCAACGCGCAGCGCAGCGTCAAGGTTCGACAAGGGTTCATCAAACAGGAACGCACGCGGATCACGGATAATGGCGCGCCCCATCGCAACCCGCTGTCGCTGACCACCTGAGAGGGCCTTGGGCAATCGCTCCGTCAGCGCCGAAAGGCCGAGCGTTTCAGCGGCTTTCTTAACACGCGATGCACGTTCATCGGCGGGGTCTTTGCGGATTTCCATCGAGAAACCCATGTTGCGCGCAACGTCCATATGCGGATAGAGCGCATAAGATTGAAACACCATGGCGATATCCCGATCACGCGGGCGCACATCGTTCATCCGCTCGCCGTCAATCAAGAAATCACCGCCAGTAATCGGCTCAAGCCCAGCGATCATGCGCAATAGCGTAGATTTACCGCAACCTGACGGCCCGACGAGAACAATGAATTCACCGTCCTGAATGTCGAGGTTTATGTCGCGCAACACTTCGACCGTACCATAGCGTTTTACAACGTCATTGAGTTCAATTCGTGCCATATCGGCCTCCTATCCTTTGACCGCGCCGGACGTGAGGCCCTGCACGAGATAACGCTGAATGAAAATAAAGAAGAGACAGCTTGGAATAAGCGCCAGCACACCAGCGGCCATCATTTGCCCCCAATCCACCGAGAATTTCGACACGAATGTCAAAAGTCCGACAGGGAAGGTCATTGCCTCGTTCTTGGAAATCAGCATGAGCGCAAAGAGAAGCTCTGACCATGCCGCAGTAAAGACAAACCCAAGCGTCGCCCCAAGCCCCGGAAGTGTAAGCGGGAATATAACCTTGGCGAGCGCCTGAAATCGCGTACAACCATCCATCATCGCGGCTTCCTCTAGGTCCTTAGGAATTCCGTCAAAGAACGACTGCATCAGGAAGGTCGCGAATGGCACGTTGAACGCGGTGTAGACAACGATCAACGACGTGAGCGAGTTAAGCATCCCGAACGATGCGACGATCTTGTAAATGGGCGCGATGATCATCAGAAGCGGGAACATCTGGGTGATCAACATCACCGCGATCAGAAGCTTCTTTCCCACGAAGTTAAACCGAGAAAACGCATACCCCGCCGCCGCCGCAACTAGCGTTGTAGCCGCCGCGGTGCCCAAAGAAACATACAACGAGTTCCCGAAGTAAGCGAGGAAATCTGTCTGAAAGACGACTGTTCTAAAGTTGCTGAAGGTGACCTCCGAGGGCCACAAATTGGTTCCTTCAGTATAGATCAATTGATCCGGAGTAATCGCGATCTTTAGCAGCCAATAGAGCGGAAAGAGCGCGAACGTAAGATAAGCGAGCAAGGCTGTGTACTTGCCGGCGGTCAAGATCGGTTTCGTTGCATGTGCCATGTGTTACCTCAAATCTTGACCAGCTTCTTGCGAAGCCAAAGGACCACAACCGCATAGACCAGCAATATCGCCAAAAGAGCCACAGCGATCGCCGACGCATAACCGAAATCAAGTTTGCGGAATGCGGTTGTAAACACATAAGAGCTCAGAATCTGGGTTGAGTTCGCGGGCCCGCCACCTGTCATAACAAAGATCAGATCGGCAAAGTTCGCGATCCAGATTGTGCGGAGCATGACGGTTATCGCGATCATCGGAGCAAGGAACGGAAGCGTAATTTTTGTAAATGTCTGCCACGCAGATGCGCCGTCAATCTCGGCGGCCTCGTAAAGCTCGCTTGGAATAGATTGTAATGCGGCCAAGAGCGTAATGGCGAAAAACGGAACTCCGAACCAGATGTTCGCCACGATCGGCCCCCACATCGCAAGGTCCGGATCGCCCATAATATTGTAAGGCTCGGAGAGAATACCAAGTGACGTCATCCAGTGCGGCAGAGGGCCGATCACGGGATTAAATAGCCACGCCCATGTCAGCGCAGAGAGGAATGTCGGAACGGCCCACGGCAAGAAAACAAGCGCCTGAAATAGCTTCTTGCCGACGAAATGCGTGTTCAACAACATCGCCAATCCCAACCCTAGAAGGAATTGGAAACTTATTGACCAGAACGTCCACCAAAAGGTGTTTTCCAGCGCAATCCAGAACTTGCGATCAGTCCAGAGCTCTTTGTAGTTCTCAAAACCCACCCATCCGGTGTTGAACGGATTGAGCAGCTCAATAGACTGAAAAGAATACGAAATACCAATAATCAGCGGGATCATCATCACCACACCGATCAAAACAATAGCAGGTGATAGATAGAGGAAAGGCTCGACCATATACTGCCAGTAAAGCGAGCGCCTTGCCCGGGTCTCCCCGGGCACGACGTCATTTTTCTTACGCGAGATCACTGTTTAGCCTGCCATTTCGCGTATTCTTCGGTAAGAAGCTCGGCCCACTCGTCCGCTACTTCTTGCGCAGTGCGTTGACCCAACAGGGCTTCCTGACTTGTTTCAAGCAACACTGTGCTGGCGAAATAGCCCCACTGCTCAAGGTATGTCGGCATAACGGTCGGCTCGTACTGCTCTCCGTTTAGTTCTTCGAACCAGCCTTTGAACTGCTCGGTCTGGAAGTGTGGGTCACGGTCGGCGCCAGTGTGGATAGGAATAACGCCTACACGCTTTGCCCATGTCGAATTGGCTTCTGGTGCAGACAAGGCCGCTACAAGATCAAATGCCTCTTTCTCGTGTTCGGTTGATTCAAAGATCGACCAACCCGCAAAACCGATCGTCGGGAATGCTTTGCCCGCGGGGCCAACTGGCATCGGAATAACGGCAAAGTCTTCTTCGGGCATACGCTCGGAAATCGCGATCAGCGCGTCAGGATCCTGATCAAGGAAGGCGCATGTGCCGGAATAGAAGCCAGCAACGATTTCGTTAAAACCCCAGTTCACAGAGTCCTTAGGAGCGTAACCTTTTTGATAGAGGTCCATCATGAACTGGATACCCTCAACCGAACCGGGCTCGTTGATGCGGCTCTGACCGTCTTCGGTAAAGAATTCGTTGGTGCCGTTCATCGTTGCACCGAACATGATCCAGCCGTTCGTCCCGCCGGGACCTCCGCGAAGACAGTAGCCGGACTTGCCTTCAAGCTCGGATACTGCTGCGGATGCGGCCATGAATTCTTCCATGGTTGCTGGTGGTGCATCCACACCCGCTTCGGCGAGGAGTTTCTTGTTGTAGAACATCGCGCGCAGATAGAAGCCGTATGGGATCATATAAAGATCGCCAGCTTGCGAGCCCATCGCGAGTGTTTTCTCGGTCAGAGTATCACCATGCTCCCAGTTGGCCACCTGATCCTTCAGGCTCTTGAGTTGTCCCGAACCCGCATAGAGCGCCTGCCATGTGTCGGGCATTTCGACTACGTCAGGGATATCGCCGCCCGCAACCATCGTTGCCAGCTTCTCGAAGGCCTGCCCCCAAGGGAGACTTACGATCTCGACTGTTACGTCAGGGTTGGCCGCTTCGTATTGATCGACCATACCTTGCAGAACTTCGGTCCGCTCAGGGCTTGTGATTACTTCCACAAGTTTCAGCGTGGTTTCGGCCATTGCGCTACTTGCGAAAAGCATCGCAGCGGCACTCAATCCAGTTAGTGTATATTTCATTTAAAGTATCCTCCTTGTGTTGATGTTCAGCGTCTTGTTATTGCCGTTAGGCCGCGCTTTTGCTGAGGGCGTTTTGGAAATCCGCCCAAAGGTCTTCTGTGTCCTCAAGCCCAAGATTCAGGCGAACCAAGTTGGGCGAGACACCAAATGTCTGCATGGAATTTTTGGGCCCTGCCTGCGCAAGCCCCACTCGTGCGGGAAGGATCAGGCTCTCGAACCCTCCCCAACTGACGCCCAGTCGAAAATGCGTGAGTGCGTCAGAAAATTTCGGGATATCGACACTATCGTCAAACTCGACGGACATAAGCCCAGAGCGCCCCGTCAATCCGGGAACTTCGTTCGCGCCCGGGCTGTTCACTTTGCGAACCTGTGGAAGCGTAGCAAGGCGATCGACGAATGTGTTCGCCGTGGCATGGTGCTGCATCATTCGTGCATGAAGTGTGCGCAAACCACGCGTAAGAAGGAATGCCTCAAACGGAGCGAGCTTCGCCCCAAGGAGAGGTAGCGTCAAATCACGGATGCGGGTGATGTGTTCTTGGGAGGAAACCACAACACCCGCAACCGTATCCGAATGGCCTGAAATATACTTAGAGGCCGAGTGGATGACGATATCGACACCAAGCGCCAAAGGACGCTGGAATACTGGGGTCGCCCATGAATTATCGATCATGGACAGCGCGCCGTGGCGCTTTGCATGTTCAGTGACGCGCGGAAGGTTTACGGGCACGAAGACTACTGAACTCGGGCTTTCGAGATAAACAATATCAACCCCCGCAAGGAGATCGTCTTGCTCCTCTAACTCGGCGGCGGAGTGATAGGTAACGTCAACACCGAACGGGCGTAGCATCTGCTCCATGAATTTATAGGTATCGGGATATACATGCTCTACACAGGCAATGCGGCATCCCGGTTTTACAAAAGCCAAGAGCGTCGATGAAATCGCGGCGATACCCGATGCAAATCCAACGGCGGCCTCCCCGCCTTCCGCATCAGCCATAAGCGCTTCAAATGCGGCCACGGTCGGATTCTGTACACGTGTGTAGATGGACTTGTTTGTGCGCCCCGCCATGCGGTCCTCGAACGCCTGATAGTTCTCAAACGCAAAGAGCGATGTTTGCACGATCGGCGGTGTTACTGCGCCTGTCTCATCGTCAAACACCGAGGCCATCAATGTCGCGAGCTGTTTGTCTTCAGACATCTTGCCCCTCCAAGACCTTGCGCACTTCTTCTTCGACCATATCCATTATTCGTCCCATTATTTCTGCTGCCTTGTCCCCGTCTCCGCTCGCAATCGCCTGCGCGAGGTCGGGGTGAAGCGGAATTGTCGCCTGCCCCAGATGCGCCTGACCAAATGGAGCGTCGTAGATCGTGTGAAAGCCCTCTTGGATCTGACTGATCAACTGATGAAACAGCGGATTCCCAGAGGCTTCGTGAATTGCGTTGTGAAACCGAAAGTCAGCAGCGCGCCAATCCTCGTTTGCGTCGTAAATCGCCATCAGTTCTGCCACCCGCGCGAGGATAGTTTTGCCCTGCTGCTCGGTGACATTCTGCGCGGCAACTCTTACCGCTTCGATTTCGAGTGGGCGGCGAACTGCGTGCGTCCGCAAGAGACTCTCTGCTTCCAACTTCACGGTGACAGGAAGGTGGATTGCCTTGGAAAAAACCTCAGCGGCCAACCGTGTCCCTGCTTTCTTATTGCGCGTAACGATGCCCATGTTTTGCCACGCAACGAGCGCTTCGCGCACCTTGGAGCGCCCGACGTTCAGCTTCTTGGCGATCTCCACCTCGGGGGGCAAACGATCACCGACACCCAACTCTGCACGCTCAATCATAAGCGAGAGCGCCTCAAGCACATCGCGCTTGCTACCTGTTGCCTCGAGATGCTGAAGCGCATCCATCGAAGGGCTGGTTTCTTTGGTTACAGGCTTGGACACGTGACACCTTTTGTTAGGTCATGCCCAAACGCTACATTTAATGTCCTACAAAATCAATATAATGTGTGACATTAAAATTAGTTATTAAATCATATATTTAAATGAAAAATACAAACTATCGCTTGAGCAAGAATTCCACCAGCAGCCAGAATTTTCACTGATTCCCCGCCTTCCCGTCAGCCAATGGAAAGCAAAAGCGTTCCACCAATCACAAAGGCCAGCGCAACTCGAAAACGGGTGCTCCGCAAGTGGGTTTCCTTCAGCAGGATTGCAGCGAAGACTGAAGTGAACATCACGTCCAGCGCGCCGATAAGAGACACCGACGTTACGGAGGTATTGAGCAAAGCAAAGAGTTGAAGCGTCTGACCAAAGGATAACAAGAGCGCGCTACACAAGAACCAACCGCTGCGGTCGATGAGGAGATAGCGCAGACGCTCCGCGCGCCGCGGGGCCACACATATCCACAGCCCATAGCAAACCACGCCCGCCATCGCGCCGACGAATGTAGCAAAGATTGGATCAGGAACGATCTCTAGGCCCATTTTTCGGAGCGTATAGGACAGCGCATAGGCGACAGCAGACCCCAGCCCAAACAATATCCCCGCTCTAGAGGTCAATTGCCCCGAGCGCGCAGAGAATATCAAAACACCGCATAGAATAAGCGCCCCGCCAATCAGTTGTGCCTGCACGGGCAACTCACCGAGCAACAGCACACTAAAGACAATCGCAAACAGCGGAATAAAGCGGCGCAACATGCTCGCGCCGACCGAGCCGATGAGCTCGGTCGAGCGGTACATCCCAATTCGCCCTAACACGGTGGCAAAAACGCCCGCGATTGCAAATATACCAATCGCACTCGGCCAGTTCGCTTCTGGCCAACTAGACGAAGGCGCGGCCAACCAGAGTATTCCAGTTAGCAGCGCCGTGGTGGCGACAGACAGGAATACGCCGCCATCCCCTCGCCGAAATGGACGCCCTTTGGCAATCGACACTCCTGCCAATCCATAGAACGCGGCGGACAGGAGTGCGATCAATTCACCCAAGGGCATCACCATTTTGCCCTAGAGCTTTAGCCCGCATCCTTGAAACGCTTCGCAGACCGCCGCTTTTTCGGCCTCTGTCAGTTCCAGCATTGGGCGGCGTACGTGCCCACTTACTTGTCCAAGCAATTCTTGCCAGTATTTTCCAAACGCCTGAGGCTTATCGGCGGGGCGCGAGCGCGCCATTGCCTCGCGGACGGGGTTTAGGCTGTCTCGTACACGGCGCGCCTCTGCGAATTTGCCCTGAAACGCCAACTGTGTGTATTCATGCATGCGTTTATCGTTGGCAGTCTGAAGCTGATAGGGCGGCGACGAACAGAGGTAGAGCTTCCAGTTCAGCTCCTCAATATTGTCGAGCCATTCCTCCTCGGAAGCCGTAGAGACCTGAATTTTGTCGCCGATCATATGCGACAAGCGCACATACATTTCGCGCGGAACAGAGTACTTGATCGCAACAATATTGGGCAACTCTGCGATGCGCGCGCATTCTTCGGGCTGCATGATATACCCGCTGTCAGGGTGGCTCCACATGGCGATGCCGATATTAAGTTGGTCGCAGAGCGCCTTGTAATATTGATACAAAACCTCGCCGCGATCATGAACAAAACTCAGAACAGGCGCATGAACAACGATATAATCCGCGCCGCAGGCCTCGGCATGGCGACCAAGCTCAAGAACGGTATTAAAGTTCTGATCCGACACCGACATAATCGTACCCGCACGACCGCCACATTCATCAACAGCGATTTCAAAGTTGCGCTTACGCTCCTCAAGGCTCATCGAGAAAAACTCACCCTGCTTGCCAGCAATGAACAGACCTTGAATATCAAGATCGTCAATCCAGTGACGGATGTTTGAGCGCAGCCCATTTTCGTTCAACGACATATCCTCGTTGAAGGGATTGAGCGCAGCGGCCCAGATGCCCTTCATGGTCTCGCGGGCATAATCTTTTGCATCGAGCTTGGAGTATTTCATCACGCATCCTTGTGTTTTCGGGGGCGGCGGAAGCAGGCCCGTTCTGGCGCTGAATTTCACTTGCTAATGCGAGAATGACAAATCGAAAGAAGTAATCCTGATATAACGAAAATTATTACCAAAAGCGCCTGAATGCCGATATTCATGATTTAACTACAGAAGGATTCCCCCATGAACATCACCCTCATCGGCTTTGGTGCAATTGCGCAATACGTTATGGAACAGCTAGAGAATACGCCCCATCGCGTAAGCCACGTTATCGTTCCCAGCGATTCGCTTAAGCGGTATGAGGCTAATCATATGGGCGCCGCAAAATTTGTTACCCAACTATCGGATGTGACCGAAGACATTGATCTGTTCATCGACTGCGCCGGACATGGTGGGCTGCGCGATCATGGCCTCGAGATTTTGCGCGCGGGTCATGACCTTTTGACGGTGTCGATCGGAGCATTGGCGGATGCTGCCCTCTCAGAGAAATTGGACACCGCCGCAAAAGAAGGCAACGGCACATTGCATTTGGTGTCAGGGGCCATCGGCGGGCTTGATGCGCTTCGGGCGGCACGAATCGGCGCGCTTGAAACCGTGCGTTACGTCGGGCGCAAGCCGCCCAAGGGGTGGATTGGCTCTCCTGCGGAGGGCGTGCTTGACCTCGCCAATCTGTCGACGCCCACGCCCCATTTTAGCGGATCTGCCAGAGAGGCTGCGCAGCAATATCCCAAGAATGCAAACGTTGCTGCGGCTGTCGCGCTCTCTGGTGTTGGGTTTGGCGCCACACAGGTTGAGCTCATCGCGGACCCAAACATTTCGCAAAATATCCATGAAATCACTGCCAATGGCGATTTTGGACAGTTCACCTTTACAATAGAAGGCAATCCGCTACAGGCTAATCCGCGAACCTCTGCGCTTGCTGCCATGAGCGTTATCGCGAGCATTCACCAACATGCCGCGCGCATGAAATTCTAGGAGTGTCCCATTTGGTCAGTCACCACACACGGATCATCGAGAAGGTTCAGACGCGCCTAAAGTTCCGCCAGTTGCGGTTGCTTGTGGCCGTGGGGCGGCATCAAAACATCCAGAACGCCGCACGAGAATTGAACGTATCACAACCCGCCGCGACCAAGATGATCAAGGATATGGAGCTGGATTTCGAAGTCCAACTCTTTGATCGCACCAATCGAGGCGTGATCCCCACGGCCTATGGAGAGGCGCTCATCCGGCACGGACAGCTTATCCTGACACAGGTAGCGAACGCGGCCCAGGAATTGGACGACCTTCATGACGGAAGCAGCGGACGCGTTGTTGTGGGCTCGTTGCTTGCTGCTTCGTCTTGGCTCTTGCCCACAGCGATAGAAAAGCTCATGGCAACCCGCGCGAATGTCGCGATCAAGGTTGTGGATGGCACGAACGACGCCTTGATGCCCGCCTTGCGAACTGGCGAGATTGACCTTGTGGTCGGGCGATTGCCCATTCACCGTCACCGAGACGAGATCGCGCAAAAGAAGCTCTTTGACGAAACTATCGTTGCAGTTGTGGGCCGTGATCATCCGCTAGCAGGGCAAAAGGCGCTTGATTTTGAAGCGATGAAACCCTTCGGCTGGATACTCCCACCGCCAGAAACAAGCCTGCGACGACAGGTTGATAGCTTCTTTGGCAGTCAGGGGCTCTATTCTTCGCCAGTTGCGCTTGAGTCGGTTTCATACCTTGTGAACCGCGCGCTACTGCAAACCCAACCGCTTGTTGCGCTCATGCCAAGCCACGTTCCGCAACAGGACATCGAGCAAGGAAACTTGGTACGGCTGGATTGGAAAGTTCCATTCGGCTCGCGCCCCGTGGGTGTATCATACAACGCCAAGGCACGCCTTTCCCCGGCGGCCCGCGAGTTGGTGCGCTGCCTTGTAGAAACGGCAAACACCCAAGAATAAATGGCCCCGCGCTCTAACGGAGCCATCCATATTCACCATTTATTGCGCACGTGGCGGCCAGACAGCCTCTGGAACGCCAGTCATTGGCTCCCCCAAAAGAGGGCTGCTCAGCGCATAGACACCGTTCACCGCAAACGCCCAGATGATATTCCGGTCATATTCCGTGAAGACCGCAAAGACCGCGTTATCAAAGGTCCAATCCGGCACCTCATCCGTCGTGGGGAAGCTTGGAACATAGTAGCCCGCGATTGTTGGATTAACTGGGTCCTGAACGTCATAAATCTGGATACCAGCATTGTAGAACGCATAGATGGCCAAACCGTCACGCCCACGACCAGGCTGATCAATCCCCCCCGACCGCTTGGGGCCAAAGCTGCCGCGACGCTGGCAATAATCCGTAAACTCTGCGTCCTCTGGTGGTGTCGGCCGCGGGAAAACGGCGGCAATTTTCGGCTCTGCGGGGTTCTGGACATCGATTGAGTAGATGTCCTTGTACGGCTCAAAGCAGTTGGCGTTCATCGGATATCCGTTGCTGAACACATGGCCCGTACGCACGTATTGGCTAACGTCCACGTTGTCGAACTCCGTGCCTGCAAAGCTCGGCGGGACCTGAACATTGCCCAGCGGCTTAGCGTTTGCCGGATCCGTCAGATCAAACGTCCAGAACCCAAGGCCACCCATTCCGCCAAACCCGACAGAACCGCCATCCTCAATCGGAGCAGCAACCGCAAGCGGGTTGCGCGACCCCATCCAAGAGGTCCGATTGCCTGCGCGCGGGTTCTCAAGATATGCGGCGACATCATCTGGGTTGTCGATATTCTGGCCCGGAACGGAAAGCTGTTTCACGAATGTCGGGTTCGCGGGATCGCTCATGTCCCAAATCTGAAATCCGGGGGAATGCAGATAATCCGGATACTCCGTCAGAGCGTAACTATCGTCAGGTGCCGCCGAGAGGACCATATACTGGCCGCCAAACCACGTTGGTGCGTCAAGCGAACCAGAGCCTTCTTGCTCGCCGATGGGTGCATCGGGGTTCTTGCGGTCGGTCGTACGAGTTGCGATCAATTCCCAATCGTCAGGCGTTGGGCCGTTCATCGCATAAACCTTAAAGCCCTTGAGCGAGGTATAGTTGCGGACAAGGTCCACCCCTGCGGCGTCCTCGGATTTGCGCCCCATCACGCCAAAGCGCCCCACCTCATAGGATGCCACGAGTACATTTTTCTGTAGTCCCTCGTGCCATGCAATCGTGATACCGCCGAAGTAGTTTTCGACATTCTTGGAGTCAAAATCTGCATCAGAGCCTTCAGGCCCCCAAACACCGCCTTCGCTATATACTTCGACGGCATTGGCGGGATCGGTCACATTGAGGATACGCAAGTAATCGCGATCATGTGCATAGAGAAAGCGGCGGCCATCCATATCTACGACGTTCGCCCATGCGTGCCACGGCGATGTTACCGTCGGATAGAACGCGAGTAACTCGACATTTTCAGCGTAGGTATTCTGATCCCAGTGATCCAGCTGTCCCGGAAAATCAGGTGCCCAGCCAGAGAGCGGCGAGGAGGTCGGGGCAACAAACTCGCCATTTTCACCTATCATACCGTAGTCTTTGCCGGCTTCTGGCTCAGCTGGCGGATTGTGGGGCGTCGCGTCGAACCATTTTTGGACATATGGATCCTTAATATCGATCACGCCTGGCGTGCCGCCCTCACCTCCTGCGGCTATCGCCGACGAAGTGTATAAGGCACTGCAAAGCAGTATAGCGGTTGAAGTTCTGAGGGGCATTTTCATCTCCGAGTTGGTAGCGCCCTCTTGCTTGGGGCGTTTGGGTTTAGGGGCAGATCAACAGTCGTAAATGATCAACCTTCCCAACCAGAGTGGCCGCGCCTTGCTACTAAGAGCAATGTCAAAGGCGGCAATCAGATATCCAAAAAACCTATGACAGAGTAGAACGCCAAAAAAGCGAAACCGCCGCCGACGGGTTATTGGCGGCGGCGGCTACAAACATGCGAACGCTGGCGATTAACGCAGATGTTTGCGCGCAAACATCACAAGGAACACGACATTCACGCCCAAAAGCGCGAGCCCCACTGGATAGTGAAGCAACTCCACGATTTGACCACCTGTCAGGCTATAGGCTTGCGAAACGGTTGTCTCAAAACGAGACCCAAGGAAGAACGCGATGATGAACACGATCACCGAATATCCAAAGGCTGAAAGCACAAGTCCCAACACCGTGCAAACCAGCATCGTATACAGGCCGAACATCCCCCCCGCTCCGAGGTAAACCCCGACAATACAGAGCAACAAAGCGATAGCAAAAATCACAACTTCAGGCGCTCTGACCACCGTAGACCACAGGCGCATACCCGCTTGACCAACCCAGAAGTTCATGAAGTTCGCAGCGATCATCGCGCCAAACAGGCCATAGATCAATTCAGCTTGCTGCGTAAACAGCAACGGACCGGGCTGAATGCCGTGAATTTTGAATGCACCAATCAACAATGCGGCACCAACACTCCCCGGGATACCGAGCGTTAACAACGGGATAAGGTTCGCTCCGACAACTGCCGAGTTTGCGGATTCCGCCGCGGCAATGCCCTGAATATTCCCTTTGCCGAAGCTATCGGGATCCTGCGAACTCTCGCGGGTGGATGCATAGGAAATAAACGCCGCAGCGGTCGAACCGATACCGGGCAAAGCGCCCAATACGGTACCAATTGACGCGCCGCGAAGCATAGCAAACCGGCAAGACCAATATTCCGCCCAGCTTATCCGTCGATCTTCGGCAGGTTGATTGCGTGGAATATCAATGGCGGGGCGTGAAGTCCCCATTCCAGCCGCAAGACGGCGCAGAACTTCTGGCATTACGAGAATACCGAGGGCAATGGCCTCTAGCGGGATACCGTCATAAAGCTCCACATACCCGAATATCAAACGTGGCGTCGCATACTCAGGGTCCAATCCGATCGTTGCACAGAACAACCCAAGCAAGAGCGCTATCGCACCTTTGGCGACCGTGTCGCTCACGAGGCAAACGATGATCGTAAAGGCAAACAACAGCAGGAACAGAATTTCCACAGGCCCAAGTTTAAGCGCAACAATCGCAAGCGGCGCCGATACGGTGATCAGGATAATATCGCTCGCAGTATCGCCCGTTACCGAAGAGTAGAGCGCCATGCGCATCGCCTTGAGCGGCTTACCCTGCTTGGCGAGCGGGAAGCCGTCGAGCGCGGTGGCGGCGGCATCCGGCGTTCCGGGGGTATTGATCAAAACCGCCGGAACCGCACCGCCGACAAGCCCCCCTTTGCCGATCCCCACAAGGAAGGAAATGCCCACCAACGGGTCCATGACAAAGGTAAACGGAATAGCAATGGCAATCGCCATAATCGGGCCGATCCCTGGGACCGCGCCAACAAACTGGCCAATGATCACCCCAGCCAGAATATAAAGCAGGACCACGGGCGTGAACGTCCCTGAGAGCCCTGCGATGATTGTATCAAAAGGTACCAATTTTATTCTCCTAGGGCAGCAATCGTCCGAGAAGCACCTCAAAGAAAAGCCAGATCGAAACCGGCCCAATCAATGCTCCGAGCGCGAGCCAAAGCGGGCGGCGCTCTCCGACAATCAACAGCAGTACGGCGGCGAGTACGGGTGCGACATACTCAAAGCCAAAGTATTCCATCGCGATCACACCGACCGTCGTTAGGACTAAAAACATCCCGACTTTGCGGGCCTGTGCAGCGTCAATCATAACTTGATCACGTTCGCGAAGGGCGACAATCGCGCCGAAAATGCCGATCAGTGCGGCATAGAAAACAGGGAGTGCCTGTGGCGGTATAGAGCCGTCCGGATAAACCGTTTCCGTTTGCGCGGGAATTACCACCCAAATCAGCGCGGCTGCCAAAAGCACAAAAAAGACGCCAGAGGCGCGATTGATCGACATTCTGTCCTCCCTCAAAAATTCTGGCCCCGTAGGGCCAGAAATGTTGCGTTAAGTTTGATTGTTTATTCGCTGAACAGCGCGCCTATGGGACCAAGAGTGTCGTGCATCATCTGGCGCGTACCATCCGACCCCAAGTTCGTAGCGGGAGCATTAACCGAGTTCTGTACAACGTTTTTCACATCCTCATGTGCAACCGCGGCGGCCATTGCATCAACAAGCGCGGTCTTTACCTCCGCTGGAAGGTTTCCTGGCGCTGCGACATAGAAATACGGCGCGATGAAAAGGTCATACCCACCTTCAATCAGCGTCGAAACGTCAGGCGCATAGCTTAGGCGCTCATTTGAAAGGCTGGCGATTGTCTTGATTTGGCCATCCTCAACAAACGGTAGGTGGCCACCAGTGCCGAACGCCGCATCCACTTGTCCGCCCAACAGAAGCTTGGTCATTTCAACGCCGCTCTCGGCCTTAACCATACGGAATGTCACGCCTTCGGCCGCGCCGATTTTCTGCATGATTGCTTTGGTGTCTGGCGCATCCCAAGCAACTGTCGCCGAGCCATTTTCCTTGGCGTGTTCGATCAGCCCTTTGACGTCGTCAAATTTTGCGTCAGCCCCCGCAATTAGCGCGGTTTCAGCAACGGTGATGGTACCGATGTAATCAAAGCTATCGATGTCGAACGGAACGGAATCCGGACGCTCGTTCAGTACCATGAGCGGCGGAATATTCACCGCCATTCCCAAGACCAAGCCGTTTGGCTCTTCTTTCACCAAACCGCTGAGCATGGCAACGCCACCCCCACCGGGGCGGTTTTCAACGATCACGTCCCATCCAGTTTGCTTTTCCATTGTCGCGGCCAAAACGCGACCCATGGTGTCTGTCTCTCCCCCTGCGCCGAAACCAACACGCAGAACGATCGGCTCCTCTGGTGCCCAATCGGCAGCGGCGAGCGGTGTTGCAGTGGCCGCAATCAACACCGCAGTTTTTAGAAATGATACCAGCTTCATACTTTCCTCCATTGAGAAACTGTGGACTTAACGCGCAAAAATCGGCGCGCAGCTATCGTGCGGAGGGCCGCGTGGGCCTTCCGTTGTTGTCTTGTTCAGTTGTGAGAGTGCTTAGGTGACGGTCGCGACGACGTTAAAGCGATCCTCTTTCCACTCGTCGGCCTTCATCACTTCATAGAGATGGTTTGCAGCATCCCATATATCGACATACCGCAAATACAGCGGCGCAAACCCAAACCGCATCACGTTGGGCTGACGGAAGTCGCCAATCACACCGCGCGCAATAAGTGCCTGAACAATGGCATAACCACCTTCGTCACGTGTCAATGAGACCTGACCGTTGCGTAGCGACGAATCCTTTGGGCTGTAAAATCCGATCCCGAATTCATCCGCAAAGCTTTCTACAAGCTCGACAAAGAAATCCGAAAGCGAACGACCTTTGACGTAGAGCTCGTCGATTGTGACGTCGTCAAAAACCTCAAGGCCGGACTGCAATGCCCGCATGGAAAGCGTGTGCTGTGTTCCACAAAGCAATGCGCGCGCTCCTTCGCCTTGGCGATAGTTCTGCTCAAATTTGAACGGCGCAGCATGACCGTGCCAACCCGAGAGCGGCTGCGTAAACTTGCCGTGATGACGCTTAGCGACATATGCGTATGCAGGAGAACCAGGACCACCGTTGAGGTATTTATAAGTACAGCCAACCGCGAAATCGACGTTCAGATCGTGCAGATCAACAGGGATCACGCCCGCCGAATGGCAGAGGTCAACAACGACCAACGCACCGCGCTCATGCGCCAACTCGGTCAATGCCTTGAGGTCACGGATCACACCCGAGCGATAATCAACGTGGTTCACCATGACAACGGCAGTATTTTCGTCAATCAAATATTCTATACGATCTGCATCACGCCCCTCAAGAACAACGTTCACGTCCTTAAGTGTCGAGGTCACGCCCTCGGTCATATACAAATTTGTTGGGAACGAAGTACCCTCTGCGACGATCGTTTTGCGATCAGGGCGCATCGAGAGTGCCGCATGTAGAGTTTTATAGACGTTAAGCGAAGTTGTATCGCACACTACAAGCTCACCATCACCCGCGCCGAGAAGATGCGCGATTTTGTCGCCGAGCGTATCTGTGAGCATAAACCAACCAGCGGTATTATGGCTTCGGATCAAACCCTTAGCCCACTCTTCACGCATTGTTTTGTCGATGCTGTCAAACACGGCTTTAGGTGCAGGACCCAGCGAATTGCCGTCCAGATAGATCGTGCCCTCCTCAATGAAAAATTCGTCGCGCTTACGCGCCAGCGAATCCTGTGCATCCAGGTCCAATGCCTCTTGGCGGCTAATCTGAAGTGACATCTGCTTTCCTTCTCGAACTATATATGTATCATGCGAGCATACGATCGCAAATGCGACTATATACGATTTTTTAATTCGTATACGATTTGACGCACAATTCTGTCAAGGAGTCAAGGGATGGACGAAACCACAATCTCAAAATCGGAGCTGGCCTACCAGTTTTTGCTCTCTCGTTTAATCGAGGCAAAGATCTTGCCCGAAGCCCCGCTTCGCATTCAAGCGCTTGGAACGGAAAGCGGATTAGGGGTCACTCCGATGCGCGAGGCGCTTCGTCGGCTAGAGAGCGAGAGATTTGTGGTGATGGAAAACAATCGCGGCTTTCGTGCTGCGGCGGTCACCCACGAGGAACTCGCCGATCTGGAAAACTCGCGACTCGTTGTCGAAAGCGCCCTATTGTCGGAGGCAATTCGCTATGGCGATGATGACTGGGAGGCGCACATCCTTTCGGCGCATCACATGCTAAAGAAGGCCGTTGATCCCACAACAACCGAGGATTTCGATGAACTGCGCACTTGGGCAGCACGTCACCGTAATTTCCATAATGCCTTGCTCGGGGCGTCGCGCACACGGTGGCTGAATCGCTTCTATAGCCAGATCACCAATCATCTGGACCGCCATTTCTTTAGTATGTTCACAGGACCAGGGCGCGCCAAATATCTGGATGGAACAGACCTGTTGAATGAAACACGCAGCGTGCTTGGCATCGAACATCACACGCGCCTGATGGATGCCGCGCTTGATCGAAATATGGAGCTTGCCTATTCCATACTCGCCGAACACGTCGGATTTACCCGCGCATTTTTTGATCGTGTCGAGGCCAAGGAGTAAGCTCACAGGTATTCAATTTCTTGATAGCTGCATTCCGTGGATTTAGTTGAATGTGATGTCGAACCTGCGCGTATTGGAGGCCCAATGCAAGGAGGCACAGGCATATGTATCCAGATCTCAACCTTTTCATCGACGGCGCATGGCGCAAGTCCAAACGCGACATGCCGGTTGTGAACCCAGCAACCGAAGAAGAAATCGGCCGCCTTCCCTGCGCGGAACGGAGCGATCTGGACGATGCCCTATTGGCCGCGGAAGAAGGCTTCAATATCTGGAGTAGAACAAGCCCACGCGAGCGCGCCGACACCATATTGCGTGCCGCCAAACTCCTACGCGAGCGCCAAGAAGAGATCGCGCACTCGATCACGTTGGAACATGGCAAGCCCCTAAAGCAAGCCCGCCTAGAGGTCATTCGCGGCGCCGAGTTCTTTGAATGGGACGCAGGCGAGGCAATGAGAACCTACGGTCGCGTTATCCCCGCGCCGCAAGGGTCCAAATTCTCGGTGCATCATCAACCAATCGGCGTGGTCTCGGCCTTCTCCCCTTGGAACTTCCCGATGAGCCAGCCTGCACGCAAAATCGGCGGAGCCTTGGCGTCAGGATGTTCAATCATCCTCAAGGCCGCAGAAGAAACCCCCGCTGGCGCGCTCCACATTGCTCGCGCCTTTCAAGACGCTGGCCTCCCCGACGGTGTGCTGAACCTCGTGTTCGGCGAACCAGCAGAGATTTCCAGTTATCTGATTGCGCATGAGTCCGTGCGTCTCGTGGCGTTCACGGGTTCGACGATTGTCGGCCAGCACCTCACCAACTTAGCGTCGAAACACATGACCTCGGTTTTGATGGAGCTTGGCGGCCATGCCCCCGTGATCGTCTGCGAGGACGCCGATGTTCAGAAAGCCGCAATCAGTGGCGCAATTCGCAAGATGCGCAATGCCGGACAGGTTTGTACCTCTCCCACACGGTTCTTTGTGCATGAACAGATATTTGAAGAATTCACCGAGGCATTCGTTGCGCGCGCTGCGGCTACGGTTGTTGGCAATGGTTTGGACGACGCGACCGAGATGGGACCAACAGCCAATCCAAGGCGCATTCCGACGCTCACAGATTTGGTTGATGACGCACGCGCTTGCGGTGCAGACGTACGGACTGGCGGCGCACAATGGGGCGAGAGCGGGTATTTCTTTGAACCCACGGTCTTGGTGAACGTTCCCGACAACGCAAAAATCATGCAGGAAGAACCCTTCGGCCCCATCGCCGTAATCAACCCCGTTGCCTCGCTTGACGAAGCCATCGCCAAGGCCAACTCCGTTCCTTACGGCCTCGCGGGATACGCGTTCACCAACCGCGCGGATTATATTGATCGGCTGATCGATGAGGTCGAGGTCGGCAATCTTTCGATCAATACGCTTGAGGCTTCGATGCCCGAAACCCCCTTTGGTGGCGTCAAATCCAGCGGCTATGGGCGCGAAGGCGGCGCCGAAGGGCTCGACAACTACATGGTCATCAAAAACGTCTGGCATTCTCGCGAGATTGCCTAAACAACTGAAAAAACGAGGAGAAGCAAATGCCAAACCATCCCAGACTGAAGGCCTTCAATTTCCAGAAATGGGTCGAAGACAACGCAGACAAGCTTAAGCCGCCAGTGGGCAATCAGCTTCTTCATAAAGAAGGTGACATGATCGTTATGGTCGTCGGCTCTCCGAACACACGGATGGATTTCCACGACGATCCGGTTGAGGAATGGTTCTATCAGGTTAAGGGCGACATGATGCTCAAGATCGCGGACGAGGGTAAAATCTATGACATCCCGATCCGCGAAGGCGAGGTCTTTATGCTCCCGCCTCATGTGCGCCACGCGCCGCAACGCCCCCAAGAAGGATCGCTCGGCATTGTGGTTGAGGCCCCGCGCCAGCCAGGAATGGTCGAAGGGTTTGAATGGTACTGCTTTGACTGCGAAGCCCGTGTCCACCGTGTCGAAGTCGCGCTCGACAGCCCTGAAGGGATCGTAACTGAGCTTCCAAAAATCTACGAAGCCTTTGACAAAAGCATCGAAGACCGCACCTGCCCGAACTGTGGAACAGTCCACCCCGGGCGCGGCAAGCCACCCGCAGACTGGGTGCAACTCTAGGTCACTGTCGACGTTTCAGCACACTAGCCAGATGTTCTCTGGCTGGTGTTTCAATGGGAAGAACCGCAACCGCCAGTTTGGCCTCGCTCGGGTTTTCGCTGACACCTATTCTCTCGAGCCAAAATGCAGATCAGCAGTCAATAGCGACCAGCGCACTGGACGTACAAGATTACAAGTGTGCGCTTAGCCGCCAAACACTCGAATAATAGCGTTACAGAACAGCACTTTGTTGCTGCCCCGCCGCATCCTCAAAGATAATCGCAACTTGATCAGAGAAGCCGCCACCTGCGATACCGAGCGTTGCGACTTGATTACCGTCGACGATAAGCGCGCCGTTTGATGAATTATATGAAACATGCGCGGTTACATCGTCGGATTGCACAAGTGCGGTAAGGTCAACGCGATCATTGTCGCCTGGTGCTGCGGAAGGTGACTCATAGTCCTCTATCACATCGGAGGCCGAGAGATCGTCCAGAACGAACAAATCTCTACCGTCCCCTCCAAAGAGGGTGTCGGCCTCGGTTCCGCCGATCAGAACATCATCGAATGCGCTTCCGATAATATTGTCGGCCCCTGCCCCACCGTCCACCGAGAACCCGCGCGAAGCCATTGACAAATCAACCAGATCATCGCCGCCTAGCATGCTAAAGCCTTCGATTTCATCGTAAGGCGAAGTGGCATCGACAACTACAGAGTCGGCATTTGCAGTTCCAAGGGCGATGTCATTACCGCCCGCCGCACCCGTTACATCAGAAAGAAGAGGGTTCCCTTGATGGGTTGCCCCAGTGGCAACCATCTGAAGGGTATTAATTTCAAGCGTTGCCGTCGCTGAAGCAGATGCAGGAGGAACCCCGTCATCCACAATATCGTAGGTCAGCGTTGGAGTGCCCGCATAGGCATCGGGTACCGTTACTTCCACGTCGCCATTTGCAAGCAGCGTTACGGTTACGTCTGGATCGGCTGTCGCAGGATTGGCGATTTCCATGTTGTTGCCTTCAGGATCGGTCACCCCTTGCAACAAATCCGCTGCGGCAATGGTATAGCTCGTTGTTCCTGAAATCTCGATTGTGGGTGAAGTGCTGGGTACGGGAGCTTGATTAAGGTCCACTTGGAAAGACTGCGCCGCTGCAGTGCCATGATTGGTTGTAACGACTATATCTCCGTCCAACGCAACCGCAGAGCCAGCAGGCATGGTCAACGTGAGCGCCGCGATGGTAGCGGCAAATGTTGCCGTATCTGTCGCGCCGCGCGTAACCGTAAGGGTATTTGCGCCAAAATCTATGGTCCCCGCAGAGGCGGTCGTCCCAGCAGGAAGCGCGGTATTGAAGCTTATCACCACTTCCTCGAGGGTTTCCCACGGGTTGCTCGTTTCGTCAGGAAGTATCTGAGCGTCGATACCGAAGTCCACAACAACTGGCGCTCCTGTATCTGCTACTGAGATCGGAGTGATGTTAGTAACGGAAACATCCAATTCGCCATCGACGTCGATCGTGAATGTGTCCGTCGCATTACCACCCTCATTTGTGGTCACCGTGATCGAGCCATCAACCGAGGTTCCGTTCGTAGCAAAATCGGCAGGGAACGAAATTTCAAGCGCATTGAAATCCGCCTGCGACCCCGTGAATGTAAGCGTTCCGCCTGATGCCGTACCGCTCAAAGCCCCCGCGCTCCAAGTTGTACCGTCAGGCACACCCGTCAGTGTATAGGTCACGGAGTCTATTTGCTCTGAACCATCAACGTCGGTCACGTCGATCGTAAAATCCGCAGCTGGTGAATATAGCACCGCCGCATCTGTTTCCTGAAGCGTCACAGCGGGCACATCAACCGTCAGAACGAGGTCAGGCGCTGGCGCAATGGACAGATCAAGTTGTTGAGCAGGAGAAGGTTGCCGATCTTCAAAGATCGCTGATGGGTCTGTTGAGTCAATAGTGACTGCCACAACACTGAAGGACACATCTCCACCAAAATCCGCTGGCGGTACAAACGTCACGGCCCCGACGGGCTGAAATCCACCACCTGAACTCGTCCCCGCAATAGTTACAACGCCGCCAACTGGCGTTTGCGCGACACCGCCCACCAAGATAGTGCCAATGGGATTGCCGCTCGTATCAGTGGGCAATGTAACCTGAAACTCCATCTCTTCGTGTGGATCGGGCGTGGTTGCAGACAAGCTAATGGAGTATGCGGCCGCTTGGTCTTCGGTGCCGGTGGCTGGATCAAGACTTGCGGTGAGAGTGGGCACATCAGCATCAGGGCGCACGCGGACGATAAAGTCTTGGGAGGCTGTTTGAGTATCTGCATTAGATAACTCGAGGGTTTGAACAGTCACAGTTACCGGAAACTCTGCGGCAATTCCGTTTATTGAATCCGGCGTGCGTGCATGTTCAGGATCGAGAGAGAACGTTACGCTCTGATATGCCCCTTCGGACACGGTATAAGTACCATCACCGTTATCAATAAACCCGCCACCGCTTGGCCCCGAAATGGTCAAGCCCGGCGCGTTGGTAAGGTCGATCACGATCGACGTCGTTTCAGAACCATCTTTGTCCGGCGTGTCAGGTTGAACAACATCATACGCGGTGAATGCGATATCTTCGATCAATGTGACGACCGGCGTTCCAGAAGTCACGTCAAGATATGGGAGGCCCGTATCAGCGTCCAAGACGCTTGTGTCAAAAGTGAACGTCGGAACATCCGCGACCGCAATGACATTTACTTTTTGGGTCGCAGAGTTCGTCTTGGTCGATCCATCTATATCCTCCGCAGTGGCCGAAACGGTGATATTTATGCTGCCACCGCCAAAATGTTGGGGAGGGCGAATATAGAGGCCGTCAATCTGATCAATCGGAACTGAGTAAACACCTTGCGACGACGGCGTTATCAAAATGCCGTTCTTGTCATAGAGGTCGACATCCCCTGTCCACCCGGGCCCGCTTCCGGTGAAGGAGATTTCAACGTCGCCCGTCAGCCGCTCCCCACCGTCAGGGTCCGTGATATCAAGGTTCAGCTGGTAATCTGTATCTTCATCAAATCGCTTGATGCCTCTGAAAGAAATGCTAGGACCATCCACCACAGGGTTAATCACAAGAGAAAACTGGCCAGAACCATCATCAACTGTGCCGCAGGTGACATTCAAGAGACGTGTTGAAAAATCAAGGGTATTCAAGCCGTCGTAAGGGTCATTCGGACCAAGTGTCTCGCTAGCCGCAAATGGGTTATCAGGGCTTGATTGATGTGCCGGTGGCGTAAAGAGTATTGAGCCTTCGGTTTGGGTCGGATCATTGGGGTCCACTCCAAGTTTGGCGAAATCGACGATCCATTGGCCCGTAGCGGGATCCAGAAGCACCGCGCCGCTCGGAGTACTACTGAGTGTCGCCCCAGCCGGCAGATCAAGCGCCAACGTAAAGCTGCCATCCACACCGTTAGGCAAGTTTATCAGATCGGCGATTGAATCGTAAAATGGCGGATTTGGCGTCAGTTTAATTTGTAGAGGAATGGCCGTATCTTCGTCGCCGCTCCCTATCAGCGTGAGCGTTGGAAGTGGAAGTTCTTGATTTGGTGTGCAAGGCAGACCAGGTGAACCGGGGTCAGGAAGCACAACAACGGTGAAGTCCCTCGTTTCGACCGCGCCACCAGCGAGACTATTGATATATGCTAGATTGGCGGCGACGTCTGGACCCGGCAAGCTGCCGATAACTTGATCGTCCTCAATGACAATGGCGTGGAATTGCATGTCATAATAGGTAACCTCGTTCACCTGATTTGGAACGAACTCCATCGAAGCAAGTTGGCTGGCGGTGACAATGTAGGTTTCACCCGAAGCATCAATCGGCGTCGCGCCGACGAACGAGGTCGAAGGGTCGACGCCTGTAATCATATAATAGATCGTCTCAGAGCCGTCGAAGTTGCCCGCCGTATTCTGAATCTCGGACATCGTTCCCGCGAGTGGTGCCGCAGCATCAAACACCGAGCCAAAGACCGACGGATCATCATATCCAAGCTCGAGCGCCATTTCGGTCAGTTTTTGATCAAGGGTAAATGAATTACTGTCATAACCAGCATAGCCATATAGCTGATCATAGTGGACAGAAGCGTCATAGATGGCATCGACTGAGGACTGTGGAATCGTCGGGTTTGAGCTGTCGTTCGGATCGGCGCTTTGCACGGTGACAATCGGAGTATCCGCAACGCCACTTACGTCGATGGTGACAGTACCCCTGCCTGTTGTGAACTCAGACGGTTTGATCGTCTCATAGTAGACGACCTCGATTTCAAATGTAATTTGCTCGTTGCTATCCTGCCCTGGCAGTACCCAAAGGTTCTGCGCTTGTGCTGGAGTTAACAAGAATGTCCCCGCCGAAGAGTCGATTTTGGTTCCGCCCGCCGCTGGATTCCCGAGATAAAATTCCGGCACGCGCCCAAAGCTATCGGTAGAAATATGCAAAACTTCAATAGTGTCGAGGATCGCCTCTGGGGATTCAGGAGAATTCGTAGAGTTATCAATGATATTGCCGTCGATCACGACCCGAACGGCCGTATCCTCATCGGTAGACGTTTTCTCAGATGGATCGCCACCATCGGCGACGGGCTCAATGTGGACTGGCACCTGAGAGTTTGTTGTTCGCGTATTACCATCGTCTTCTGTCGTAACAACGTCAATCGATTCAATAATTTCGCCAGCCCAGTGTAATGGGATGCCCTCTACCCTGATATCATCCCATTGAATGACGCCATTGTTGTAGTTTGCTTCCAAGCTCCAAGTATTGAAACCTGGTGGACTGTTTAAAACCGTAATGAGTGCTGGCACTTTGGGGCCGCCAGGATTGGAGGTATCGTCCACATAAATCGTTATATTGGATGGTACATTACGAAGGACAACAGCCGTAATCTGCTCTGAGCCATCCAGATCCTTGAAATCAGTCAAGAGCGAGAAATTTGCCACGCCCCCAGCGGCATCAATAACGGCTTCATTTCCAACTGGAAGGGATACGACATTTGCAAAATTGTTCACCGGATTCACGTCAACATCGAAGGTCGCATCGGCATCCCTGGTGCGTGTTTGAACAGTATTGGTATCTGTTGTTGTCACCTTGATATTGAGATCGGCATCAAAAAAGTCACCCACCGAAGTATATGGGTCAGAGTTGTTACGATCGATATCGTAATCCTCGTAGAGTGACGGCTGTAACAACAATGCTCCGTCAAACTCCGTCACATCTGGAACGAATGTAATTGTCAACTCGCCAGTTGCACTGTCGTAGGTGGCGGTGTCGATTTTATTACGTTCGGCCTGCGATAATGAACCTTGACCAGTAATGTCATAGAATGAGGTCATATCCACGACGCCACCGCTTTGTGCGATCCACGCGGTCGGGATATTGCTAATGACGATAGTGTCCAGCTCCTCCGAGCCATCCAAGTCAGGTGTCGAACCGGCGATACCGACGAATAGATTCACCTGACCGTCTGCCTTTGTGGTCGTACCAGCGGGGCTCGAACCATCATCCGTGCTTTCCAATAGCGTTAGAATCTCGGCACCCGATACAGAGCCATCCTTAACCTGCGCGTCAACGCGGAGCGGCTCCCCTGTTGGAACTTCTTCGGTGCGCAGAACAAAAACGCTGCTCTCGAGTTCCGCTTCGGCGACGGGTCGAACCGTAACCGTTAGGGCGACAGGTTCGGTCGCGGTGTTGTCAGCAAGGTCGTATTCGTTTCCGGTCGTATTCGCCTCCTCCCAGCTTAGCTCGCCATCAAGAGTTGTGACGCCACTAAAGTGCTGAGGAAAGCGAAGGACAAGATTCTCGAGAGCGGTGGCGAACTGATCGGCTGTCGCGCCGCCCGCGGGCTCTACAATAAGTTCTGCCGAAAGCGGGTCCGAGGGATCTGGTACTAGGGTAATATGAGCATATGCGGCGTTTCCGCTTGCAACATAAACGTCCAAATCGCTGACGCTGAAATTATCTGATGCCGTTACAACTGACAGATCAAATCGCAATGCCGTAACGACCTCTGAGCCGTCCGTGTCCTGCAATGCAAAGCCCGTCATATTGAGGCGCACGTTGCGATTACCTGACGTGTTCTCATTGACGGCACGGTTATTCGCTGTGATATCAATAGGATCAACCACCGCATCGACATCAACGTCGACGGTGTCTGTCGCGGTTTGAGTGTCGCTCGGCAATCCAGCCGCTGTATCAACCGAAGTAACTGTCGCAATAAGGTCATCGCCAACCAAATCAATGACATCGCTATCGTCATTCAGGTTCGGCGTTGTCAGCACACCCGCGTTAAAGCTCGTATTTCCCGAATTGAGATCAATCGTTAGCGTCGTGCCAGACATTGTCGCGCCCGAAATCTTGGACACGTCACCTGTGAACAGACTGGTCGGCACGGCACCATTCGGCAGCCATCCTGTTGGAATATTCTCAATAACGATCTGCGTTAGTTCCTCCGACCCGTCTTGATCCGGCGTTGAGGCATCTATTTGTAGCGTGAATTGAGTGTCTTCCTTAACGACATATGCTCCGCTTGAATCTTGTGTCACATCCGGAGCAGAAACTTCCACCGACAGGTCGATGACTGGCTCCGCCACAGGCGTAATATTCAACGCCATTGTATCCGTCGTGGCACCGCCTTCGTCGGTTTGGACTTCGACCTCAATCTGGATAATTCCAGAGAAATGCTGTGGAAGAGAGGTGACCGTCAGCGCCTGAAGCTGCGCGAGCGTTAAATTCACCGTGGCAGTTGGCCCCGACAAGGTCACAGGTACGCCTGTTCCGTCATCAAGTACGGTATCACCATTGGTCGGCAGATCTGTAAATGTCACCACGATTGGATCAACGATAGATTCCGAGCCATCAATGTCCGTAACTATTGCGTCCAAGTTAAGCGGTATCGGTGTCGCAGAGACTAAATCCTCAATCTCCGTAATGTCATTCGTAATGATATCGACGTCGGCCTCGGGCGTGACAGTAACGGTGAAGTCGCGCGTTTCATCTCCACCCTCGTTGGTTTGGAATTGGGCGCTCCCCGTAATGTCTCCATCTCGTGTGGAAAAATCATCGGGTAGGGTGAACACAACATTCCGATAATCAGCGATGGTCGTGAATGTCTCGGTATACGGGCCATTTGGCAAAGTGGCGAAAGTTGCTCCTCCGTCGTAGGAAATCATCGAGCCATCAGGCAGATTATCGATCGTCAAGGTGATGCTATTGATCACCTCGGAGCCGTCGTCATCGCCATCCGGCCCCGCGCTACTATCGGCTGCGGCGTCAACGACGTCTGAAATACGGAATAGCTCATATCCGGCCTGTGGCCCTTCAGGAGTATTGTCTTCGTCGGTGTCTCCGGGCTGATCGTTTTCGGCAATGGTAAGTGCATCGCCGGTGACAACTAGGTCCTGCTCGAAGGCAACATTGATATCCATCCGCTCAAACGCAACGCCACCCTCATCCGTGAGGGCACCAACTAAGCCAAACAATGTGGTCGGGGGGCTTGTTGTTGAATAGTCCTCGGGGAGCCTTACAACCAGTTGGGTATACTCCGCGAACGTACCTATGAAATCCAGTCGAGCGTTAGGAATTGCTTGGAATGTAACACCATCGTCTGTCGAAAATTCTGTGCCTGCTGGCAGGTCATTAAAGACTACCGAAACTTCAGTTATCTGTTCCGACCCGTCTACATCGGTCGCCATCGGAATGAGGTGATCGTACGGCTTAAAATCAACGGGATCATCGGTTTCGGCCAAATCGATGTTGCCATCGGTGCCGTTCGCAAACGCGACGGTCACATCGCCTTCGACCTCGATGGTAATCGGGAATGTTGCGTCAAAAACCTCAGGCGTTCCATTGTCGTCAATTTCCAGATGAACTTCACCAACGATCGTCTGCCCTGGGTTTTCGGTCGAAAAATCTCGCGGAAAGGTCACCTCCAAATCGACAGGAAATGTCCCCGTGCCGCCAGGATATGTGTACTCAAGTTGTAACATACCTGGGTTCGCAGGGTCAGAGACAAGCGTGCCACCGTTCGCCGTGGTACCGGGTGGCAAATTCGGGATCGTTATGGTTCCGCTCGTAACGGTCTCTCCCGGATCGGGATCCAAAATCGAAATGTAATCTGAAAGACGTACAGGCAGGTCCGCATCGGTTTCTTGCGTTATCACGACGCCGTCAAGTTGGGCGTCTGGCTGTGCCTGAATTATGATCGTCTGCGGCGTGGCCGTCGCGCCCTCTGGAGTCTCAACCGTGATGATAGATCCAATTGTTCCATTGATATTCGGCGGCGTCAGCAGCGACAAATCGTTCGCCTGATCTATCGAACCCGTCCATGTGCGTGTCGCGGGATCGTATTGCGTGCTGACATCGCCGCCCAAGCTTGAAAACGTCGTCCCCGCTGGAAGATTTACATAGAAGATAGAAACGTTATTACCTGACGCAGGATCATAATTTCCGCTAGTTTCAGACCCATCAATGTCATCAACCGATATATCAATATCGAGATCAGTAGCAGTGATCGTTGTTCCGCCACTCATATTAGGACCGCCATCCTCCAACACAGTGACGATCGGCTCTGCAGAAAGGTTAATGTCGTGTTCATAGTCGATGACAACGACTTGCTCAGCGGTTACCTGCCCGTCATTGGCAAGATCAGAGGTCGGGTCGCGATCTTCGTCGGTTATTGCTTCCAGTCGGAAAGTCATCGGCAACGAGGAACCCGCCGAGATATCTACGCGATTAGTTGTTGAGAAATCCTGCGGAAGAACAAAACCGATGCCTTCATAGGTTGCTACCACATCGGGGAATTGGGCAATATCGAGGGTGATTGTCATCGTCAGAGAACCATCAACCGCCGTCACAAAACTCACATTTCCGGTCGGAACACCGCTCACCTGAAGATCAGTGTATGGATCGTTCGCACCACCAACAAAGATCGAAGGCAGCCCCTCGACGACCAGCGTCAGTTCCTGAACAGTTTCCGAGCCATCGCGATCAGTGGCGACTACAGTGAGCAAGTCCGAAGGAGAGATGGGTGTCTCAAGGTCAGTTTCATCCGGAATGATATCCGGCCGAAGGATAGCTTCGATGTCCCCCTCTTCCTCAATCTGTAGGCGCACGGGGGCAGTGTCTGGAGTGGGCTGCTCGGTCGAGTTGGCAGAGATCGTTCCCTCAATAAATCCGGTGACACCGGTCTGTGGGTTGGTGGTCGAATAGTCGCGGGGGAACAGCAACTCCAGCGCATTGTATTGATCAAGGCTACCCACGAAAGTAAAACTACCACCGGCAACCGGATCATATGTGACGGAACCACCCACGGGGTTTGCGACCAGTACATCAGGCGGCAAATCATTGAGGGTTAAGGTGACAGTATCAATCTGCTCTGGCGGGTTCCCGCTGGTATCTGTAACAGTAACAACCCATTGGTCCGAAGGACGAATATCGACCGCGGCATCCGTCTCATCGACCACGATATCAGGTGCGGTTATGTCGATATCACCCGTTCCTGAAATGACGATTTCTTGAGGTGTGGATACCCGCCCCTCTGGGCTAATCGCCGTGATCACCGATATTATCGTTCCCGAGTAATCCTGCGGAAGCGTGAGCTCTAATGCGTTTGCCTCCGCCATCGAGCCCGTCCATGTTGCGGTTTGCGGGTCGTAAGAACCTCCATTAAACGACACACCAGTAGGTATATTTGTATATTTAATCGCTACGGTCGTACTGTCTTCGGAACCGTCAATATCTACAGGTTGAACATCGATCTCCAGATCGACGGTCACTCCCAGTGTCGGCCCATTGCTATCCTCGACACCTGTCACCTGCGCTGGCGCTGCGATCTCTGCGTCCAACTCGAAATCTATGTCAATTTGGCGCGAGACCGTTTTTTGACCATCCGCGACACTATCATTCGCCAGATCCTGATCTTCATCAGTTTCCGCAGTAAGGCGAAGAATGATCGGCAAAGTCGTCGTCCCGCTCACGGGTGTAATATCCACCCGATTTGCAGTTGAGAAATCTATCGGCAGTTCAAAATTGATTGCATCATATGCCGCCACTGGATCAGGAACAGCAGGGCTTTCAAGCGTTATCGTAATGGTTACTGAATCCCCGACGCCAATAGCGGTGGCCACAACTGCGCCCGCGGGAATACCGGAAAAATTGAGCGTAGCCAGATCAGATCCAACAGGCAGCCCTTCGATCACCAATACAAGTCGGTTAATTGCCTCAGAGCCATCCGCATCAGTTGCCATTGGCTCTAGTAGGTCTGACGGTGTCACCGGCGTTACACTATCGGTTTCATCCGCAACATTGTCTGGCAAACTATCGTCAATATCAACGTCGCCTTCAGGCGTAATCACAAGGTTCAGAGGAACTGGAGAGGTCGCCGCACCTTCTGTGGACGTCGCGGCCAATGTTCCCGTTATGGGGCCGTCAATCTGCGGTGGTGTGCGGTTCTCGGTCGAGAAATCAGTGGGAAACTGCAAGAGCAGCGCGCTGTACTCGTCTCCAGTACCGGTAAATACCAACTGTCCACCATTTACCGCATCATAAGTAATGCTCCCCCCCAAAGGCGAATTGATAACAACACCTGGTGGCAGATCGTTGAGCGTTAGAGTGACCGTCTCCAACCTTTCCAGCGGAAGGTTTAGATCGTTGTCGGAAATTTCCACTTTCCAATCAGCCGCGGGACGGACAATCACAGAGTGATCAGTCTCGGCACGCTGAATGTCAGTGATCTCAAAATCGATATCAGGTGTTGGTGAGATTTCGATGGTTTGATCTTGAAAGACCTCACCTTCGGGACTGTATGCACGGATGCTTGCGTTGATCGTCCCTGAGTAGTCACCCGGAAGCTGCAAACTTAGCGCTTCTGCCTCCGCCTCTGTCCCACTCCAGATGCCAGTTGAGCGATCATAATTCGACGTAAGATTAGTCGTGCCGTTAAGGAATACTGTGCCAAACGGAAGATCGGTATACGTAATCTCGACAAAGATCACATCCTCGGACCCATCGATATCTACGGGCTCTATAACGATGCCAAGGTTCACTTCTACACCCGAGCCATCGCCAGCCAAACTGTCCTCAACGCCCGTCACAGTCGGTGTCGCGTTAAGCGTCAGATCCGCCTCGAAATCAATATCTATGACCCGCGTCGCAATCGCCTGACCATCGTTGGCCAAATCAATTCCGTAATTTTGCTCTTCGTCGGTGCCAACAAACAGCTGCAACGTCAGAGGCATTTCAGTACCGACGGTCAAGTCCGTCCGGTTCGTCGTAGAGAAATCCTTAGGCAGCGCGAACTCGATGGCGGTATATGCCGCCAAAACATCCCCTACCTGTGCGTCCAATAACTGTATGTAGAGCGTCTCGGAGCCATTTACCCCAGCAACAAATGTTGTTTGCGCACCCGTGGGCAATACCAACCCCAGCGACGCAATATCCGACCCAGCGGGGAGCCCGTCGACGCTAAATAACGCCCCAACAATCTTTTCGGAGTTATCCATGTCCGTTGGCGCAGGAAGCATCAGGTCCGAAGGTTTCACTGGCGTCGGCGCGTCGGTTTCATCCGGTACATTATCGGGTAATGTATCATCAATCGTTACGTCTCCTTCAGGAGTGATGCGCAACGAAATGGGCAAGTTTTGACCGCCGACTGGATCTTCGGTCGATGTCGCACTGATGGTGCCTGTCAGCGCACCCGTGCTTCCCTGTAATGGGCTTTCTGTAGAGTAATCTTTAGGGAAAGACAGCCGCAACTGTGCGTACTGCTCTCCAGTACCAACGAATGTCAGCGATCCGCCCGCAGCTGCATCATAGGTGATTGTTGCACCTTGTCCGCCCAATATTTTCACGCCCGCAGGAAGTCCGTTCAATGTAAACGAAACTGAATCCAAGACCTCATGAGGGGCGGTGTTATCAGTATCCGAGATACTAATAACCCACGACAGCGAAGGCTGAACGATCGTAGGAGCATCCGTTTCCGCAGTGACGAGTTCCGTAAGCGCAAAATCCACATCACCTGTAGGTGCAATTTCTATCCGCTGAGGAATTTCAACGCGCCCTTCGGGGCTGATGGCATAAATAATCGAGTCGATTGTTCCTGAAAAATCGCCAGGCAAATGCAATTCTAATGCATTCGCCTCCGCCATGGTTCCTGACCAAACTCCCGACGCGACATCATAACTACCGCCGTTAAAGTGAGCAAATAGAGGCATGTTTGTGTAAACAATTTCGATGCGTGTGCTATCTTCGGAACCGTCTAGATCAATCGCCGCAACCGAAATGCCCAAGTCAAGCTGAACGCCCGTATCATCGCCATTATAGCTGTCCTCGATATCGCGGAGGACGGCAGGAGCGTCGAGATTAACATCCAACTCGACTTGAAGACGAATGGTGAAATCACGGGTATCAAAATCTCCGAAATCGGTCTTGACCGAAATCGTACCGCTCAAATCACCAGAAACGATATCGGACCGATTATCAGTGGAGAAATCCTTGGGGAACGTTAGGACGAGGTTTGGCAGATCATCCGGTGAGCCGCTAAATGTGTAGGTTAATGTTCCTGAGCCATCAGGAGTAAAGGACCCTAGGGTTGCCGTGGTTCCAATGGGAAGTTTGAAGATCGTTATCGATAGATCCTCGTATGGCACACCTCCTGCACCCAAGATCGATGTGACCGAGAAATAGTCACCCAAGCGAATTGAAACTGTCGCGTCTGTTTCAGTCGCAATAATATCGTCGGGGCCAACGATCACCGAGCTGATCAGGCTACCACCACCGCTGTAATCCTCCTCGCGGCGCTCTGGTGTCAGGTAATCCGTAGGCGGCAATAATGGGCTGAACGGAAGCCCAATCAAAGGATCAGGAACGCTTACGAGCATCTCTGGACCGCCACTCGAGCGGGCAATCGTTCCCTTCTCAGCAATCTCGGAGATACTGTCCCACATTGTTGCGGGCAGTGCGAGATCGGCAAGATCATCGGTACTAAGCGTTGCATTTTCGGCAACGACATCCATATCAAGCTCAGCCGCCCCCAACAGAACAACTAGCGTCCCGTCAGGCTGCACAAGAACCAGATCGTTTCCAATTATTAGCGGCTGGGAAATAAGCTTCCCAGCAGGCAACCGAATGATGTCCTGTTCGGCCGCATCAATAACTATAATACCCACGTAGCCGATACCAGCTCGAAGGTCCGTCAGAATATTTTCTAGTTCTACCGGTCCTATGTCTTGTAATGATGAACCAGCAAACGACCCAAGATCATTGCTCATTAACTCACTCCAATATTTCGAGCGTAATGTTAAATTCCCTTAGCCATCAAGAACTTTCTACTTTTCAACCAAGCGAAGCGACAATCCCTAGCGCCCAAAAGGGCGTGTGTTTTAGAGGATACTCCGCGATCAAAATGTCGCAATATCCACTATTCAGCAGTGCACCGACCGCGCGCTACTCTTCCAAACTAAAGTGCACATCACCGGTAAAAAGTGACCAACCCGCTTGGCGCACAAGGTCATCAAGTGCGCGTGTGGCCAGAAGGGAGTTTCCCTTATTATCCAATCCGGGGCACCACGCAGCGACCGAGGCAACGCCTGGTACGATCCCGAGGATTCCACCGCCGACACCCGTTTTTGCGGGTATCCCAATCCGAAACGCGAAATCCCCGGAAGCATCATATGCCCCGCACGTCATCATCAGGGCGAGGATGCGGCGGGTGCGCTCTTGGGTAATGATAGCATCGTCCGTTTCGGCAAGTTGGCCGCCCAAGGCAAGATATCTACCCAAGTGCGCAAGTTGGCGGCAGGACATCGCGATACTGCACTGACGAAAGTAGACAGACAGAGTATCTTCGACGGTGCATCTAAGGTTGTTCTCGGCAGAAATAAACTGAGCCAGCGCCCTGTTTCGGTGGCCAGTTTGCGCCTCGGATTTGGCCACATTCTGATCAACAAAGATATCGTCATCGCCAGCCGCTCTTCGACATAAATCAAGGATTTGATCTACGGCTTGATCTGGCTTCTGCCCTTCGAGAACAACGTCAGCGGTTACAATCGCGCCCGCATTGATGAACGGATTTCTTGGCACGCCCTTTTCATATTCAAGCTGAATAATGGAGTTGAATGGATCACCCGAAGGTTCCCGTCCAACCCGTTGCCAAAGGGTGGCGCCGCAACGCTCCAAAGCGAGCGTCAAGGTTAGAACTTTAGAGATACTCTGGATTGAAAACGGAACCTCGGCATCGCCCGCACAGATCACCTCGCCATTCGCCAAAACGATCGCGATGCCAAACTGGTTCAGGTTAACAGTCGCCAGTTCGGGAATGTAATTGGCCACAACACCCCGCTCAACCTCGCCGACCATGCGCTCGGCAATGCTGTCAACGATCCCCTGAAGCGTCTGCGCATCATAAACCCTAGCCATGTATCTTGTCCTCGGCGGTCCAAACGGTACGATCCACACCATCTCCTAGTTCTGGGTACTTTGAGGCATCAAACCGTGGATCGGCTCCCGCGTTGCGTTGCGTGAAATAATCCTTCGTCAGTTTATACACAGTCCCCGAGAGCAAGAGGATCGCCGTCAGGTTGATAACTGCCATAGTTCCCATCGCGGCATCCGCAAAGTTAAACACTGTACTCACGGATTGAATTGACCCCCACGCGACCATCGCAAGACATCCAAGGCGCAGAATAGTGATTGGCATTGGTTTGTTTAGCTTGAGGAACGCCAAGGCGTTTTCCGCATATGAGTAATTCCCCAAAATGGAAGTGAACGCGAAGAATAAGATCGCAATCGCTACGAAATATCCGCCAGCTACGCCAACGTGCGCCTCAAGAGCGCTTTGGGTCAGCTGCATGCCAGTCAGTTCGTTGGTGCCCAAGACACCAGACAACAGGATCAAGAGCGCAGTCGCGGTTGAAACAAGGATTGTATCCACAAAACAACCGAAGGCCTGCACGAACCCTTGGCTTGCTGGATGGTGCGGCACAGGGGTTGCCACCGCGGCAATGTTCGGTGCGGAGCCCATACCTGCTTCGTTCGAGAATAGACCGCGCTTTATACCATTCAACGCTGCGGCCATTACCCCGCCCGTGACACCGCCGACGGCCTCCTGAAGGCCCAGCGCGCTGGAAATGATCAACCAGATCATTTGTGGTACTTCGGTCAAGTTGAACGCCATGACCACGACGGCCAGAAGTAGATAGGCTCCTGCCATGACGGGGACCAATACCTGCGCGACTTTCGCGATTGAGCGGATACCCCCAAAAATGACGAATCCCGCCATTACGGCGACCACTACACCAACAACGATTTTGGGTACTCCAAACGAGCCGTTAAATGCCTCGGCGATGGAGTTCGCCTGTACGGCCACGAAGATGAGTCCGAAACTTACGATGAGACAGATGGAAAATATCGTCCCTGCCCACGGCGCGTTTAGTCCCTTGGAAATATAGAACGCAGGTCCGCCGCGATGTCGGCCCTCCTTTGTCGTGATCTTGTAGACCTGAGCAAGCGAACTCTCGGCATATGCCGTTGCCATCCCAACAAGGGCCACCATCCACATCCAGAAGATCGCCCCAGGACCACCCAGTGTAAGCGCGACGGCAACGCCAGCAAGGTTTCCCGTCCCGACCCGCGAAGCAAGGCTGACGGTTAGGGCCTGAAAAGGAGATATCCCTCGTTTATCCTTGCTAGCCGGTGCGGTTATGACCCGCAACATCTCGCGAAAATGAACAAACTGGATGCCACCCAGACGAATTGTGAAAAACAGGCCCGCACCAAGCAAACCGTAAATCAACACGAAGTTCCAAAGTACGCCATTAATGGCGTTAATAACGGTGTCCATTCCTCGTCCCCTGAATAAATAAACGCTCCCCAAGAGGGCGTTCGGAGTCATTAATTAATTCTCTGAGCAATCTATCTTAAGGTATTACACACAACTCTATTTTCTCAAAGCGCAGATAGAATTGCATTTGTCACTGGGTGATAGATTGACGAAGGAAGCACGGCTGCTACTGTTCGGAAGCCCAGAAACGCAAGGACAACATGACTACGATCTCAGACATCGAAGAAATGATTGTACGTGTCGGTATCGGAGACCGCTCGGCGTTCAATTCCCTTTATGAGGCCACAAGCGCGAAACTTTTTGGCGTTTGTCTACGTATCTTAAAGAATAGGGCAGAAGCAGAAGAAGCATTGCAAGAGGCCTTCGTCAGAATTTGGCAGAAGGCAAACGGCTATGCATCTAACGGCTACAGTCCGATGACGTGGCTAATTACCCTCACGCGGAATTTGGCGATTGATAAACTTCGCGCACGAAAGGCGCCAACGACCGACATCGACGCTGTCCCTAACCTAAGTGACAGCGGCCCTAATCCGGAAGAGGCCGCAATGGCCGCATCCGAGCGGGGGCAGATCGATGCCTGCCTGAACGAGTTGGAAACTGATCGCGGCGACGCCGTGCGCGGTGCCTATCTCGAAGGTGAGAGCTATCAGGAGTTGGCCGAGCGATTTGAGGTGCCAATAAATACGATGAGAACTTGGCTGCGACGCAGCTTGCTAAAACTGAAAGAATGTCTGAGCCGATGACGGAAACCGTGGAACATAACGACGATGTTGCCCTTGTTGGGGAATATGCGTTGCACCTCTTGGATGCAGAAGCCCGTCGTGCGTTCGAGCACCGGTTAGCCGCAGAGCCTCAACTGCGGGCATTGCTGCGCGATTGGGACGAAAACCTTATTCCTTTAGCGGATGATTTCACAGCAATCCCTCCTCCGCCTCGCGTTAAGGAGCGGATCGACGCAACCCTGTTCCCTGCGCAGAAAAAATCTTTTGGCACTTGGCTGCGGACATCCTTTGGCGGCGGCGTTCTTGTCGCAAGCCTTTTGGCGGTACTGCTACTGGCGTTCCTGCCGCAATCCGACCCAACCGTGCACAGACCAGGTTATCACTCCAACGTGGCCTCTCAAGATCAATCGCTCTTTGTTCGTGTCGTACTAGAGGCGGATTCCGACGAGCTTGTCTTTGAACGCCAAGCGGGTGACGCGCCGACGGGCCGCTCTTTGGAACTTTGGCTCATCGCCAAAGATGCCGAAGCTCCTATCTCACTTGGTGTCCTACCCCAAGAGCCGAACGGTACCATTAGTCTTTCTGGTGACCTCTTGGCGATATTCGAAGATGGCACAATCGCCATTACCGACGAACCGTTGGGCGGATCGCCGGATGGAACCCCAACGGGTGATGTCGTCGCGAGCGGTGAAATTCTGTTAATCTAAAAATAATTTTAAAAAAATTTGCCTCGGCTGAAACTTTCCGCCACGCGCTCTCGTGGTTCCTTTTATCTCCGGACACGCTGTTCGGTTCATTAGTAAAAAAGGAACACCAAAATGAACATTCTTAAATCTGCCCTTATTGCCACGACTCTTCTTGCTTCTTCTGGTGCGGTTTTTGCCGACGATCACTCCACTGAAAACCCGATGGTAGGTGGTGCTGAAATGTTCGCCGATAAGAACATCGTCGAAAATGCACTGAACTCTGCGGATCACACAACATTGGTTGCCGCCGTTAAAGCAGCAGGTCTAGCCGAAACACTGATGGGTGACGGACCTTTCACAGTATTTGCCCCAACCAACGAAGCCTTCGCTGCGCTCCCTGAAGGTACCGTTGACACGCTCCTTAAGCCTGAGAACAAAGAGCTTCTCACAACTGTCCTCACTTGCCATGTAGTCGGCAAAGCTGTGATGGCAGACGCGCTTCAAGGCATGATCACGGACGATGGCGGCAAGCACGCAGTTCCCACACTCGGAGGCTGTACGCTGCAAGCTTACAACGAAGGCGATAGCATCGTACTCGAAGACGAAAACGGTGCCAAAGCGACAGTTACAATCGCCGACGTCAAGCAATCAAATGGCGTAATCCACGTGACTGATGCGGTGTTTACTCCGAAGATGTAATAACGAATTTCCAGCGAAGGCCCGCCACTAAACTGGCGGGCCTTTTTGCGTTCTAGAAAGGTAAATTTGGCCATCACCTGCCTAGCAACAATTTCTTACACAGCAAATTTCAAAGCCCTCCTGTGCAAGCACCATCGCGCCGCACAAGTTTAACCTCGCGCATTTTCGTCGGGCAATTCCATCCAACCAGCAAAATCACGAATGGCAAACTCTCGCACGGCGCGGTAAGCTGATGTTAACCGAGATTGAACCCCGACTTAATTCCCATGGAGGATTCCCGATGAATGTTATTACCAAAAATCTGGCGATCGGCTTTGCTGGCCTTGGATTAACCGTCACAAGCGCGGGTGCTGAAGAATGGCGCTTCAACAATTTTCTTCCGGAAACACGCCCCGAAACCGCGCAGATGGAGCAATTCGTAGAAGAAGTTAACGCGGCCCTTGATGGCGACACGAGCCTAAAGCTCTACTCCGGTGGATCGCTTGGTTTGCCCAACACCGACACGCTGCGCTTCCTTCCGCGCGGAGCGGTTGAAATGAGCCTGATGTGGGCGAACTATCTCGGGCGCGACGCCCCTGCCCTTAGCTCTGTTGTTGTTCAGGGCACGATTGGTTCGGCTGAAGAATTCGAAAAAGTGCTCCCAACAGTGCGCGAGATTTACGAAGAGGAATTCTCTGAGTGGGACGTGACCTCGGTTGGTTATGTCGCAATCCCTATGCTCTCGGTTTCTGTTTTCTGTCGGGATGAGCCTGTGAATACGCTCGAAGGATTAAAATCCAAGAAGCTCCGCGTTTGGGCCCGTGATCAGGTGGAGACATTCACGCGCCTCGGTGTTGCCGCACAGATCATTCCACAAGAAGAAATGTATGTTGCGATGAAAACTGGCGTCGTAGATTGCGCGCTCTATCCTGCGCTCTATGCTCATACAGTTTCCCTACAAGAAGTCGCGAAATATGCCTCCTACATCTATCCTATGGCCTCTGGCCCATATGTGATTGGCGTCGCCACGGACCGTTGGGAAAAAACCGATGAGGATGTAAAGGCAGCGATCACTAATGCGGCTGAGGATCTCTGGGATCGGACAAATCAATACGAGAAAGACCTAGAGCTTGAAATGGAAGCCCGCGAAACCCTCGCAGAAGGCGGCGTTGTCTGGGGAGAAGATTTCTCGGATGAGGATCGTGAACTCGTTGTGTCCTCAGTGACTGAGACATGGAAAATGCTCGCAGAAGAGGCCGGCGGCAACGCGCCAGCTTATCGCGAGCGCGTTCTCGAAGCATTGGGACGCTAAGCGGTCGCAATGGCGAACTCGTTTAATAAGAGCGTCGCGCAGGGGCTGGAATGGCTGGCCCTTGCGTGCGCGGCCCTCGCGGCGGTGGGAATGACCGCCATCGTTGGCATCATTGTGACAAGCGTCATGATGCGCAAGTTTGCCAATTCTCCTGTGCACATAACCGAAGAAGTCGTCGGATTGCTTTTGAGCGTCTCACTGTTTCTCGGCCTACCTATGGTAACGCTCAAATCGAAACACGTGAGTGTTGCGCTGATTACCAATCAGCTAAGCGGAGCCGCCCTCGCGACCATCCGCGCCCTTGGTCTGTTGATCGCGATCGCGTTTTTCGGCTGGCTCATCTGGGAGTCAATTCCTTGGCTTGAGTTCGCTTTCAAACGCAACCTCAAGACAGAAACAACACGCATATTGCTCTATCCATGGATGGCACTCATGCCGTTGTCGCTTGGATTGACTGGAATAATCCTAGTGGCGCAACTGCTAGGAATTGTAACGCCACCCCAAGAGAACGAACTTGAACTGCCCCAGTCCGACGGAGCCCCCTAGTGACATTTTGGCTGACTCTTATCGGCGGCATCGTCGCCACAGCGAGCACGGGCATGGCGCTTGGGGCTGCACTTGGCATTACCGGCCTCATTATCCTGCATTTCTTCTCGAACGGCGCGACGTCGCTTGCGGTGGATGCCATATGGAACGTCTTTAATTCCTTCACCTTGAGTGCGGTTCCGATGTTCATTCTGCTAGGCGAAATCTTGTTGCGCAGCGGGATTAGCGAGAAGGCCTATTCTGCATTCTCCCCCCTCTTTCGCAGAGTGCCTGGCGGCCTGCTGCATACCAACATCGCGGTATGCACCCTGTTTGGCGCCGTTAGCGGCTCTAGCCTCTCGACAGCCGCTGCTGTCGGCTCGGTCGCCTACCCCGAGATGTCCAAGCGTGGCTATGACAAGGACACCGTTGTCGGAAGTCTCGCGGGGGGCGGTACGCTGGGTCTGTTGATCCCGCCAAGCCTTTCGTTCCTGATTTATGGCGCGCTCACGGAAACGTCGATTGGCCGACTGTTTGCTGCGGGCATCATTCCCGGCTTTCTGGTCGGGAGTCTCTTCATGGGATACCTGCTGGTGAAATGCATCCGCAATCCCGCCATTGCGCCACGTGATACGCAAGTCAGCACATTCTGGGAAATCCTTGCGGGCTTTAGGCAAATATGGCCCCTACTTGCCCTCATCTTCGCGGTAATCGGCACGATTGTCGGCGGTCTGGCAACCCCAACAGAAGCAGCTGGCGTCGGCGTTGTACTGGCCATAGCTATCTCGACAATCTGGGGGGATCTCACATTCTCCAAGCTAATCGACGCGGTATATAATTCGGTTCTGCTGTTTTCTGCCGTAGGATTTTTGGTCCTTGGCGCAACGATCCTTGCTCAGTCCGTCAGTATTCTCGGCATACCGCAACAGGTGCTTGAAGTCGTCGCCGATAGCGGGCTTGGAACATATAGCGTGTTGCTGATCGTCGTACTGATATACCTTGTGATGGGGTGCTTCTTTGACGGCCTTTCGCTGATGATTATGACGCTGCCAGTTGTGTTTCCACTTCTCACCGGTCTGGGCTTCGACCCGATCTGGATTGGTGTTGTAATTACCATCGTCATCGAAATCGGTCAGATAACGCCACCCGTCGGGCTGAACCTTTCGGTCTTGACGGCGCTTACCAATAACGAGGTTAGCTTAGGTCGTGTGGCAAAGGCGACGGTTCCTTACTGGATCATCCATCTGTTCGCGATCTTCATCCTGACGCTCTTTCCGATGCTGGCACTCTTCCTACCTAACCTTCTCTTCTAACGCAGGAGCCTGCAATGGCGGTAAAACTCAAACCCAAGTCCTTCGGCCCCGTTTTTGTTTTGTATGATAGCACGGATACACTTCGATACGCATATGGCGATCCGTCTGAGGCAACCGAATATCCGCCTGTAAACTCGCCTGTCGATACGCTCTTGGCGTCGCTTGCGTCCTGCATTGCCAAATCAATCGAGATCACTGCAGCATCGCAAAAAGCATCGCTACGCCCTTTCACAGTTCAAGTGGATGGTGCGAAATCAACTGACCTTCCTGGGCGCCTCGCCAAAGCACATATCACTGTAATTGGCGATTTTGTGGATGACGAAGAGCAGCTTCAGAAGATTGTGAAACAAGCCAAGGCCATCTGTACCGTCAGCAATTCTCTAACTACCGAAATCACAATTGAGACAACGCCCGATGTCTGATGCAACGAAAAACGGTGCGGATGTCCCGACGGATACCATCACCACGTTAGAGATGCTGAACGACAATCCAGAAGCCGTTTACGCACGCCTTCGCCAAACGATGCCCATCGCCCGCATTCAGGCGCTGAACGGTAGAATCCTATTTACCAAAGCCCAAGACACCTTTCGCGTTAAAACCGATGCCGAGCATTTCGGATCATATGACACGACAACGCCAATGCAGCGTGCTTTTGGCGGTCATACCCTTATGCGCAAGGATGGCTGCCCCCATATTCGCGAACGCCGAGCAATGGAACCGCCCCTTGAAGCGAACGGTTTGCAAAAATGGGAAGGCAACTTTGCAAATATCGCGGAAGGTCTGCTTGACGGGTTAAAGCACAACAAAACTGCGGACCTCGTTGCCGATTTTTGCACTCCGTTGAGTGCGGGATACTTGCGACACGTTCTTGGACTAAGAGTGGACGATAAAACCCTCTTTTCATGGGCAAATGCGCTGGTTCGGGGTGCGATGAATGCAAGCTTTGATCCTGCAATATTCGAGGTCAGCGATCGCGCAAACGACGAGATGAACGCGCACTTCGACGAGATGATCGCCGCGCACCGCAACTCCCCCGATGGGTCGGCACTTTCCGCCATGGCAAATCAGGCAGACGCCCTGCCGCTTAGCCAGATTCAGACCAACATGAAAATATGTATCGGCGGTGCCGTTCTGGAAACGCGCGACGCGCTAGCGTCCACAATGTTGGGTCTGCTTAGCAACGCCGAGCAACTCCAGAACTGTATCCAGAACGCGGATTGGGAGGCGGCATGTGAAGAAGGACTCCGTTGGGTTGCTCCGATTCAGGCCAGCCCACGAATAGTCAAAAAATCACTGGTTATGCGAGGGTTTCTCATTCCCGAAGGCGAAACTGTCATGGCGGTACAGGCTTCGGCTAACCGCGATGAAGACATCTGGGAAAACCCCGAAAAATTCGACATCACCCGCCCGCTACACCGCAACCAGACATTCGGCGACGGTGCGCATCAGTGCCTTGGCGGCGGCGTGTATCGCTTGCTGGCCAGCAAGATTGCCCTACCGATGCTGTTTGACCGCTTTCCAAACATGGCCCTCGCACCGAATCCAGAAGTAGCGCTTAAGGGGTTTGCCTTCCGCGGCCCGGCGACACTACCGGTGGTGCTGGCCGCCTAGAATAGCAATCCAGCGAACACCACCAAAAGGCCCGAGAGCGTAAGCGCATTCTTGGCCCATGGTGCCCGCGCGGCTATCAACCCATAGCTTACCAAACTAAGCCCAACGCCCATGCGCAGAAACGCTAGGATCGCAAGCAGCGGCGACTCTGTCAACTTGAGGATGTTCGGGTCGGCAATCATCCCAAGTGGAATGATGTAGAGCCCCACACCCAAGCTCATCGCAGTAAGCGCAACCTTAAGCCAGTTTTCACCGATCATACCTGCGGCGATAAATACGGCCCCACAGACAGGCGGTGTGATGGTAGATAGAAGTGCAAACCAGAACACGAACAAGTGCGCCTGTAGCGGCTCAAGCCCCTGCTGAATGAGCGCGGGCCCCGCCACCGAAACGCAAATCACATATGCGGCGGTGGTTGGAACCTCCATTCCGAGGATCAAGCAAGCAAGCGCGGTCAATAGCAGCGATGGCCAGAGCAACCCGCCCGAACCCGATAGAATGAGAGAGGTGATTTTTACGCCCAGCCCCGTGATTGACAGCACCCCGATGATGATCGACGCACAGAAGATAATCGCCGCAATCATAGACATCTGCTTGGCAGAATTGAGTAGAGCATTAGAGAAACGCTCGGCGATCAACTGCGGGTCAAAACGGCCCGAGCGATTAAAGAACAAGAGCACCGCGCCCGCCAGAATTGCCAAACATGCCGCGTATTGTGGCGTGTAACCAGCAACGAACATTGACCAAAGCAGTACCGAAAAAGGTATCAGAAAGAAGGCCGAAGTAATGAGCACATCGCGCGCTGCGGGCTGTTCACTCTTGTCGATGCCACGCAGATCAAAACGGCGCGCGTATGCGTTGATCCCCATCCAGACTGCAACAAAGAAAAGGATCGCAGGAAGGATCGCCGCCGCCATGATCCCAGTGTAGGGAACGCCTGTTAGTTCAACCATCACGAACGCCCCTGCCCCCATCAATGGCGGCATGATCTGCCCTCCCGAAGAGGCGACGGACTCGACGGCGGCTGCTAGGCGCTTGGGATAACCCAGTTTGGTCATGGCAGGTAAGGTGATCGCGCCCGTTGAGGCAACGTTGGCCGAGGCCGAACCTGAGATCGAACCAAACAGCGCAGAGGAAATAACCGACACCTTGGCAGCACCGCCCTTAAGCCGCCCCGCCGCAGCAGCAGCGACATTCATGAAGCCTTGCCCCGCTTCGCCCGCATTTAGGAACGCGCCGAAGATTACGAAAATAGCTACAACGCCTACCGAAACGGCGGTCAGGCTTCCCCAAATACCGCCTTCGGCAATTGTGAGTGTGCCGAGAAAGCTGTTGATCGGCGTACCAGAGTGTCCGAACTCGCCCGGAATATGGCTTCCGAACAGGGCATATATCAACGCAAGTGCCGCCACCGTAGGGAGCGGCCACCCGATAGCGCGGCGCGCAGCTTCAATTACGCAAACGAGAAGCACGACGGCGATGAATAACTGAAAACGCCCTTCAAGAAATCCGTATTGATCGCCCAGCATATCGTGGTTCAATGCAATCCAGATGGAGGCAGCGACGCCCCCAATTGAGAATATGACCCCTGTAATGAGCTCGGTCGTTGTGCGGGCGTTATAAACGAACACCCAAGGCAATACGAAAGCGAGGTGTAATGGGCGGCTCACCAAATTCGGGACCAGCCCCCAGAACACAAGGCCGATATGGAAAATGACCATAACTGCGGCCAAAACCAGCCAGAACAAACGAAGAGGGAGAGGGTTCTGGATATCAATCATTCTCGTAATCCTTGGGCCGAAAAAATGGCCGACGCATCGCCGGCCATTCTGAATAGTGATTTCTGAATTATTATTTCTGAGCGTCAGTCAGCTCAAAACCCGCTTCTTCGTAGTACTTTACCGCACCAGCGTGAAGCTTGGTCGTGATGTTCGCCATCAGCGTTTCATCAACACCGTTCCACCAGCCAGCTGTCTCGCCCATTGCGGCTTTGTTTTCCCAGAACGTTTTGGTCAGGGCATAGGCAGTATCATCGTCCATTTTTGTTGTCGTGAAGGCAACAACAGGCAACGATGTCGTGGCGATGTCCTCAGTTTGACCCGCATAAGTACCAGCAGGGATTGTCAGGCGTGTACGCTTGGTTGCTTCGATCTGCTCGTCAGTCAGTGAAAGAACGGTAACGCCGGTTGATGCCGCCGCCTCAATCACGTTCGGCGCAGGATAGGAACCCGCAGTGACAAAGCCGTCAATCTGACCGTTCTTTAGCGCCTGAACAGCACCGGACAACTCAACATCAGCGATATCAACTTTGCCCTCGAGACCAAACAGTCCAAGGTATTTCTCGCCTTCTGTCGCGCCAAACGAACCCTTACCCAGAAGGATCGATTTACCTTCAAGACCAGCGAAATCCGTGATGCCGGCAGAATCCGCAACCACGAAATGCATTGTCAGCGACGGAATAGGGAACAACGCTCTGATTTCGTCAAACGCAGGGTCGCCCTTGCCCTCGAACATCGCTTTGCCTTCTTGCGCAAGGCTTACCAACGAAGGAGGAGTCGTAAAGACATAGTCAGCCCCGCGCGCGCGAACTTCCATCACGTTTTGGGTCGAACCTTGGCTTTCTTCGACGGTTACGATGATCTCGCCATCGGTTCCTGCCTTCAACGCCTCGGAAATCTGGACGCCCATCTGATAATATGACGAAGCTGCTTTGGCAGATTTATACGTAACGCGTGTCTCCGCAAAAGCAGCAGATCCAGCAACAAGCGCCAGAGCGGCAGCGGCGGCAATTGGTTTAGCAAATTTGATCATGGTTTCTCCTGTTCATCCCTCAAAATAATCTCGCAACTTGCTAGGTTCCGATATTCGTTTTTAGCCTCAATGACAAACAAAGAGTGCTGATATGCGGCTGCGATTTGAAAAGCGAATTGGCTATTCCAAATTTGAATTCATCCAGCGGCGCTCTTGCAAAATCAGCCATTTCTTGGGCAGAAATGTCTTAGACTCAAGCTGTTAATCAATTCTGCGCATTGAAGGTAAAGAGCGTTTCGCCGTTGATTTCGTAGTCATTAATCAGCGATTTCGCGTGATCCCCAACAAGCCATTCCTCAAGCGACGCGGCAAGCTCTGCCTTTACATGCGGATGCAGCGCGGGATTTACGGGCAGATAGGCATACTGATTGAACAAGCGATGATCGCCCGAATACAGCAAGGCTAGATCACCTTTGTTTCCAAAATTCAGCCAGCTCGCCCGATCAGAAACCAAATACGCGTTCATACCTGCGGCAGTGTTTAGAGTTCCGCCCATTCCCGTTCCGAGTTCGCGATGCCAATCTCCCGCAGGATCAATTCCCGCTTCTTCCCAAAGCGCGCGCTCCCTTTTGTGGGTGCCGCTATCGTCCCCACGGCTCACAAAAACCGACTCGGATATTGCGATGCGCGTGAGCACATCTGTAACGCTCTGCGCCTCGGCAATGTCGGCAGGGTCGTCCTTTGACCCGATAAATACGAAATCGTTGTACATGATTTCACGGCGATGCAGACCATACCCCTGCGCTACAAATTCTTCTTCGGCGCTACGCGAATGTACTAGGATTGCGTCCACATCGCCCGCTTCGCCCAGCCGAAGCGCTTGCCCCGTGCCGACGACGAGCAACTCAACATCCAATCCGAGGTCTTCTTTGATCGCTGGCACCAAAATATCGGACAGCCCAGAGTTATGGAAAGAGGTCGTGACCGCCATTCGAATGGTCTCTGCGCTTGCCATACTCATGCTCGCGATCAGGGCCAGCCCTGCAAATAAGGTTCGCATCATTCGACTATTTCTCCGCTCAAAAATCTCTTTGTTTCAATACGTTCCGGCGCACTAAATATGGACTGCGCCGTGCCCTTCTCGTGTATTTTACCACCGAGCATAAAAATCACATCGGTCGCCAATCGCCGCGCCTGCCCCATATCATGAGTGGACATAACAATCCGTGTGCCCGCTTGGGTGGCTTCGTGCAGGATTGCTTCGATATCCTTGGTCGCGGATCCGTCGAGATTGGCGCAGGGCTCGTCCAAAAACAAGACCTCAGGGCCACGAATCAGCGCGCGCGCAAGGGTCAGCTTTTGCTTCTCACCACCTGACAGGCGCGGAGCGGGAAGTTCAAGCTTATCTTCCAAACCAATTCGCGCGGCCCATTCGCTCGCACGATCAGGAGCATTGGGCGCCTTGATAAGTTCCAGCGGGTAGGTCAAATTCTTGAGTACGCTGCGTCTGAGCATTATCGGACTCTGAAACACAAACGCTTGTTTCTTTTCGGCGATTTCCTGTGGTTGTGCCCATGAAACTTGCCCTTCGGAGTGGCGCACGACACCGTGCATCATACGCAACAGGCTCGTCTTTCCTGCGCCGTTTGGCCCCATCACAATCGTCAGCCCCTCTGGGGACAACACATGCGATATCGGGCCAATCAAGCGCCGTCCGCGCCGCCTGACGGTCGCATGCTCTATGGTAAGTGGAAGAATACCTGTCACCAGCGCCCCTCCTTTTCGGTGCGGGTTAGCCAATGGATCGAGATATTCACAAACAGCGCCAAACCGATCAAAACAAATCCAAGCCCCATCGCGAGCGCGAAATCCCCCTTGCCTGTCTCAAGCGCAATTGCGGTCGTCAGGACGCGGGTAGCATGGTCGATGTTGCCGCCAACGATGATGATTGCGCCGACTTCTCCGATTGCACGGCCGAACCCCGCAAGCGCCGCCGTCAATAATGCGCGCCGACCATCCCATAACAGCGTCGCGATGCGTTGCCGCGGCGAAGTATTTAGTGAAATCAGCAAATCATGATACTCGGCCCACAGGTCGCGCATATACTGATGCGTTATGGATGCAATTAGCGGCGTAATGATAATCACCTGAGCAACAATCATCGCCGTCGGTGTGAAAAGCAAACCCAGCACACCGAATGGCCCCGACCGCGACAACATCAAGTATACAACCAGCCCGACCACAACGGGCGGCAACCCCATAAGCGCGTTGAGTGCAGCGATGGTCAATCGTCGGAACCGGAACCGCCGAATTGCCAGCCATGTTCCGAGTGGAAGTGCAAACAAGGAAGCAATAACCGTCGCGCTCAGCGAGACCTGAAGCGAGCGCAGCGTGATGTCGATCAAATCCCGATCAAATGTGACGAGCAGAAGAAACGCTTCCTTCAGCCCCTCAGTGATTTCTGCCATGCGTGATCTTGCCTCGTTATTATTCTCTGCCATCGGCCGAAATCGGCGCTAACTAGATGATGACGTTGTGCCTCCATTGACTGTGACCTACGGTACTATTCATTATCGATTCAGATTTGGCTATTCAGAAAAGAGGATTTTATGAAAACCGCACAACAATATCTCGACGATGCAAACGCCGTGGTACCCCGCGTATCCTCGGAAGACGGTATCAAAAAGCATGCCTCAAATGAGGCCTTGTTCATTGATGTCCGCGACTCTGGCGATATTGCCAAGTCCGGCACAATTGCAGGAGCCTTACGCATTCCGCGCGGATTTATCGAATTTGCTGCTGATGAAAACAGCCAATTCCACAACCAAGCCCTCAAGAAAGACGCCGAGATTTGTCTCGTCTGTGGGCTCGGTGGGCAAGCTGCTCTTACGGGCAAGACGCTTGTGGACATGGGCTTTACCAATGTCACCAATGTTGGTGGCTTTGGCGATTGGGAAAAAGCGGGCGGCCCTACCGAAAAAGGCTAGGCCACCGCATTCAATAAGCGTTCGGCACAACGAGATCGGGCGGGCGGTGTCCATCATCAAATGTCTTGATGTTGATCAGAACTTTCTCGCCCATCTCAACCCGCCCTTCCCGCGTGGCGGAACCAACATGCGGCAACAAAGCGACATTATCCAATGCACGCAAGCGCGGATTGATGTTCGCACCATCCGCAAATACGTCCAAACCTGCGCCCGCAATTTCGCCCGCGCGCAACATCCGTGTTAGGGCGTTCTCGTCGATCACTTCGCCACGTGATGTATTCACAATCACTGCCGAGGGTTTCATCAGCTTAAGCCTACGCGCATTCATCAAGTGATAGGTGCTTGGCGTATGAGGGCAGTTGATCGACAGAACATCAACCCGTGCCACCATCTGATCGAGGCTTTCCCACCACGTCGCTCGTAGATCGGCCTCAACTTCGGGATGCAGGCGTTTGCGATTGTTATAGTGGATTTCCATCCCGAAAGCCGACGCCCGACGCGCAACAGCACGCCCGATCTGCCCCATTCCGAGAATCCCGAGTTTCATCCCCGAGATACGCCCGCCAAGCATGGCGGTCGGCGTCCAGCCGCGCCAATCACCTTCTTGCATCATCCTGAGACCCTCAGGAACGCGGCGGGTGATCGCAAGGATAAGCATCATCGCGATGTCGGCGGTATCGTCGGACACAACTCCTGGCGTGTTTGACACAAGGATGCCGCGCTCGCGAGCCGTCGCCACGTCGATGTGATCGACCCCTGCCCCGTAGTTCGCAATCAGCCGCAATTTCTCGCCGGCCTGCGCAAGTAACGACGCGTCGATTCTGTCTGTTACGGTCGGCACCAAGACATCCGCGCTCTGCATTGCAGCAAGGAGTTCGCGGCGCCCCATCGGCGTGTCATCATCGCGCAACGTCGTGTCGAACAACTCTTTTAGGCGCGCCTCAACTACGGCTGGCAACCGTCGCGTAACAACAACACTCAATCGTTTAGCGGCCAAGTCAGCCTCCCTTTCCTTTTCTTATTGTGCTCTGCGTTCTATGGTGGCCGATGTATCGATCGGGCACAAGAACCCGACGGACAGAAGCAGTTATTATTATTTTACGGGCGATCGCCGAATGCGTAGCACTCACTTCTTTCGCTCCCTCGTTGGGGCGCTATTGCTGACTCTCATCGCTCAGCCCGGTTTCGCGGAAGCGCGCGGAGCGGTCACGAACCTCCCGATCCCACGATTTGTCTCCATGAAATCGTCAGAAGCAAATGTACGCCGCGGACCAAGCCTGACCCATCGTATTGATTGGGTTTACAAACATCGCAACATGCCGCTTCAAGTCACCGCAGAGTTTGGCCACTGGCGCCGTGTTCAGGATATGGATGGCGCTGGCGGCTGGGTGCATTTCAGCCTACTCTCAGGAGTGCGCACCGTCGTTATTAAAGACGATATGACAAGCATCTATGCCCAGCCCAAAGAAAACGCCACCGTCACCGCGCACCTGAAACAAGGGGTGATTGCGCGGCTTCAGGATTGCGAAATCTCATGGTGCGAAGTGAGTGCATCAGGGTACAAAGGATGGGCCCCGAAAACCGCGCTTTGGGGTGTCGGGGCCGAAGAAATTCGCAACTAATACCCTAGGCCAGTCCCCGCCCTTTTAAGAGCGCATCAACTTTCGGCATCCGCCCCCGAAACGCTAGATAGAGTTCCTCTGGATCCTTAGAGCCACCTATCGAGAGGATGTTTTCCACAAGGCTCTTGGCAACCTTCGGATCGAACGGCCCCCCCGCTTCTTCAAATGCAAGGAACGCATCGGCGTCCATCACTTCGGACCACATATAGCTATAATAGGCGCTGGAATATCCGTCGCCGGAAAAAACATGCGCAAAGCCTGGCGTTGCGTGACGCATCCTAATGGCATGTGGCATTCCGATTTGCGATAGAATTTCGCTCTGTTTTTCCATCGTATCGCTGGGCGCGGGGCCACTGTGGAATTCCAGATCAACCAATGCCGACGCCACATACTCCACGGTCGAAAATCCCATGTCGTAGGTTTGGGCAGCCAATAAACGCTCTAGCAAAGCCTTGGGGATCGGCTCTCCTGTCTCTGCATGAAGCGCGTGTTTCTCAAGAACCTCTGGCACCTCAAGCCAGTGTTCATAAAGCTGGCTTGGCAACTCGACGAAATCGCGCGCAACTGAGGTTCCGGACACGCTCTCGTATGTCACATCGGACAACATTTGATGAAGCGCGTGGCCGAACTCGTGAAACAACGTGCGTGCATCGTCATAGGATAGAAGCGCGGGTTCGCCTTCGGCGGGTTTGGCAAAGTTGCACACATTCACAACGATCGGCCGCACATCACCGCCCAGTTTCTTTTGGCTTCGCATCGCTGAGCACCAAGCCCCCGAACGCTTGGAGCCACGCGCGAAATAGTCCCCGATGAATACCGCCAAATGCTTTCCATTGCGCGTGATCTCCCATGCGCGACAATCGGGATGATACAATGGAGCGTCTAACGCACGCGCGGAAATACCGAACAAGCGATGCGCACAGTCGAACGCAGCATCAATCATACGATCCAACTGGAAATATGGCTTGAGTTCAGCCTCATCCAGATCGTGCTCTGCCAAGCGACGCTTCTCCGCGTAATAGCGCCAATCCCACGCCTCTAGCGGGCCGTTCACACCATCCGCTATCAACATCTCTTCCAAGATCGCGCTATCGGCTTCTGCTGCAGGCTTGGCTTTGGACCAGACATCCATAAGCAAACCGCGCACCGCTTCTGGCGTTTTGGCCATTTCGGTCTCAAGCTTGTAAGCGGAAAAATTGTCATATCCCAACAAATTTGCGCGCTCTTCACGCAGTTTTAGGGTCTCACTTGTGATTTTACGATTATCCGTCTCGCCGCCGTTTGCGCCGCGAGCCACCCATGCCTCATAGGCCTTCTTACGCAAATCTCGTCTTTCCGAGAACTGAAGAAACGGTACGATCAGCGAGCGCGAAAGAGTAACCACGGGGCCATCTGCGCCCTTTTCTGCACCTGCCGCTCGCGCCGAAGCAATAACGAAATCGGGCAAACCAGCCAAGTCATCCTCGGCCAAGGGCATAAACCATTCCCGCTCATCCTTAAGCAAGTTCTGCGCGAACTCCGTCCCTAGAACGGCCAAACGCGCCTTTACCTCACGATGTCGCTCGCGGCCCTCCCCTTTAAGCTCGGCTCCTGCCCGCACAAATCCACGGCGGGTAAGCTCAAGCACCCGTTGCTGCTCGCTGGTTAGCTCAAATTTGGTTCGGTTTTCCCAAACATCATTCACACGCTCAAACAGCTTCGCGTTCATACTGATGTCGCTAGAGTATTCCGCCAACATGGGTGAGAAAACACGCTGAAGCTCCTCGCGTTTCTTGGTGCTGTCGGCTCCTGCGAGGTTGTAAAACACACCCAGAACCCGGCCCAACTCAGCATCTGCAAGCTCAAGCGCTTCGATGGTATTTACGAAGGTCGGCGGCTCGGTGCTCTGGGCGATCGCGTCAATCGCTGCGCGCGCTCTTGTCATCGTCTCAACGACAGCAGGCTCAAAATCATCGTCAGATATTTCCGAAAACGGCGGCAGATTGAAGGGGGTGTTCCATGGGGCGAGCAACGGGTTGGTCATAAGAATTCTCCTTTGATGCCAAGCTAGTCACGACGACAGCAATGCGCCAGATGCCACCTATGATTTTGTGCCGCATATCGGACAATCGGAGCGTTTTTTCACAGCGATCTTGCGCGCCACGGCGTAGAGCCCGTCATACATCAAGAGTTGCCCACGCAACCCCTCGCCTGCCTGTGTAATTTCCTTAACAGCTTCGAGCGCCATCAGCGATCCAATCACCCCCGGAAGCGGCCCCGCAACGCCAGCTTCTGCACAGCTTGGAGCTAAGCCGTCAGCTGGCGCTTCAGGGAAAACACATTGATAACAAGGCGCTCCATGTGCGGGATCATAGAGCGAAATCTGCCCTTCCCACTGTGTCATAGCGGCGGAAATCAATGGTTTCCCGAGCTTCACCGCCGTTGCATTAACTAAATATCGCGTTTCGAAATTATCGGTTCCATCTAGAATGAGGTCATATTCCGCAAACAACTCAGCGGCCAACTCCGCGGTCAGGCGACGATTATAAGGTCGGATTTCAATAAATGGGTTCTGAGCAGCTAATTCCTGTTCGGCGGAGAATACCTTGGGTATTCCGATGTTTGAATCCTTGTGGATTACTTGGCGCTGTAGGTTCGAACTATCGACGACATCATCGTCAATGATGCCAATTCTCCCAACACCTGCGGCCGCTAGATAGAGTGACGCAGGCGCCCCAAGGCCACCCGCGCCTATAACCAACACCTTGGATTTTTTTAGTCGTTTTTGACCCGCTCCACCGATCTCTCTTAGAAAAATGTGACGTGCATAGCGGTCGACCTCGGTATCGGTCAGATCACTTGGCCTCTTCTTCTCAGGAGCGTGCTTTTGCGCCTTTTCACGCAACCAAGCAAGGCCAGTGCGCGCCCCAATCACCGCGAACAGGACGATTCCGACCAGCGCCCATTCGCCCCAGACTGCGCCAAAATATCCCCGCAACGCGTTGCCGCTTGGGAGGGCAACGTGGGCGAGCATTCCAAACAGATAGATCGCCACGATCAGTGCCTGCCGAACACCTCTGCGCATACCCAAATACCCACCGCCAAACCAGATCAGCGCCATGAGTAACAGCGTAACAATCATGCGTCGCGCTTTCCGGTCGAACCAAAGCCACCCGCTCCGCGCTCGGTTTCGTCCAGTTCGTTGACGATTGCGAACTCCGCTTGGATTACAGGGGCGACGATTAACTGCGCAATCCGGTCACCATGGGCGACATGGAAATCCTCTTGGCCAAGATTCACGACGATCACCCCCAACGGCCCTCGATAATCTGAGTCAATCGTACCCGGGGCATTCAAAAGCGTGACACCGTGCTTGAGTGCCAATCCCGAACGCGGGCGCACCTGAACCTCAAATCCCTGCGGGATTTCCATCGCCAAACCCGTCGGAACGAGTGCGCGCTCAAGCGGCGCAAGCGTAATACCTTCGCGTTGCTCTGCGGGGAAGTTTGCGCGAATGTCTGCACCTGCTGAACCAATGGTTTCATAGCTGGGGAGCTTCAACGATTGGTCGGCACCATCAATCCACTTAAGTTTAACGATTTGCTCGGTCATCAAGATATACCCGTATTCTAGTCGGCAATCGCAGACGCGATATTTTGTGCCAGCCGCGCCGCGACCTCTGTTTTGCCCATGCGCGGCCACGTTTCTGCGCCGCGGTCTGAAATCAGAACGACCGCGTTTTCGTCGCCCCCCATGATCCCTGTTTCTGGCGACACATCATTGGCCACAATCCAGTCACAGCCCTTGCGTTTACGCTTGGCCGTTGCATTCTCGACCACGTCATCTGTTTCCGCTGCAAAACCGACCACAAGGTTGGGGCGCATTGCGTGACCACTGACGCTCGCCAAGATATCAGGGTTTTCAACGAAGTTAAGCTCTGGCAGCCCCTGTGCGCCCTTCTTCATCTTGGATGAGCTTGTGTTTGACACACGCCAATCCGCAACCGCTGCCGCGAACACTGCGGCGTCCACGGGTAGCGAACTTTCGACAGCTTCAAGCATCTCGCGCGCCGATTGGACCTTTACAACATGCACTCCGTCTGGTGGCGGCACATCCGCTGGTCCGGTCACAAACACGACCTCGGCTCCCAACGATGCGAGCGCAGCCGCGATGGCCGTCCCCTGCGCACCGGACGAGCGATTTGCTATATATCGTACGGGGTCAATTGGCTCATGGGTTGGGCCGGATGTAACCAGAACGCGCCGCCCCGCAAGAGGACCATCAGAGAGCTTGGCCTCAATCGCAGCGACTATTTCCAATGGCTCCGACATACGGCCGGGGCCAAATTCGCCACAGGCCATGTCGCCCTCATTCGGCCCAACAAGAGCCGCTCCGTCTCGCTTGAGTTGCGCCACGTTTCGCTGCGTGGCGGCGTGCTCCCACATGCGCACGTTCATCGAGGGCGCGTAGAGTATTTCGGTATCGGTTGCCAACAAAAGCGTGCTGGCAAGGTCGTTCGCATGACCTGCCACCGCCTTGGCCATCAAATCAGCCGTCGCTGGGGCGACCACGATCAAATCGGCAGCACGGGAAAGCTCAATATGCCCCATCTCTGCCTCGTCGGTCAGATCAAACAACTCCTGATAAACTTTGCTCGCGGCCAATGCAGAAACGGACATGGGCGTCACGAACTCTGTCGCGGCCTTGGTCAGAACCGGCGTCACGCTCGCTCCGCGTTCGCGCAGTTTTCTTATCAGATCCAGCGATTTATAGGCCGCGATCCCGCCGCCAATAATCAAGAGAATACGTTTTTGCGCCAGCATATACGGCCCCTTTTTCACACGTCCTTTATTGCTATTGTGCCATGGTGGAAATTGCCACCCTTAACCTCTCCGTACAAGTTTGCTAGTGCTAGTCAAAATGCTAGGGAAAAACGAATGCTGCCAAAACTCAGCTTTATTATCGGGGGTGCAGCCTCTGGAAAATCCTCTTATGCGGAAGGGTTGCTCACAGCGCACCAAGGGCCGAAAACATATTTGGCGAGCGCGCAAGCCTTTGATTCCGAGATGGAAAATAAGATTTCTCGACATAAGGTGTCGCGAGGGGGCGGCTGGACAACAATTGAAGAGCCTGTCGATGTTGGCCCTATTTTTGAGGATGCCAATGCGGATTCGGCGATCTTGTTTGATTGCGCAACGCTTTGGCTATCCAATCTTTTTCTGGCGAACAGAGAAACATCGAGTGAATTTGAGAAATTGCTAGATGCGCTGGCGCAATGCCCCGCACCCGTTGTCGTCGTGAGCAACGAGGTTGGCGCTGGCATCGTTCCCGCAGATGCCATGTCGCGGGATTTTCGCGAGACTCATGGTCGTTTGAACCAGAAAATCGCGGCGCAGGCCGACTATGCGGCGCTGGTTGTTGCGGGGCTACCGTTGCATCTTAAGGGGGCGGCACCACAATGACGCGACTTTGGTGGGTGCGCCATGCGCCGACGCACGCAAAATCCATGGTCGGCTGGAGCGACATCAGTGCTGATGTTTCCGACGACGCAGCTTTTGATCGCCTTAACGACGCCCTACCGCGAGACGCAGCGATCATCTCTTCCCCGCTCAAACGCGCCCAAGAAACTGCCGCGAAACTTACTCGCAACCGCGTTCAATACCCGCTCGACGCTGACCTGCGCGAAATACACTTTGGCCGCTGGGAAGGACTAACCTTCGATCAGGCCAACGCCCAAGACCCTGATCTCTTGAAGCAATTCTGGGATAAACCGGGCGCAAGCACCGCGCCAGATGGCGAGAGCTGGGATGAACTTTGCGCGCGGGTCGGTGGCGCGGCGGATCGGATCGCAAAGCTCCCCCCTGATGACATCATCGTTGTCGCCCATTTCGGCGCGATCCTTTGCCAAGTGCAGCGCGCCTTGAATATCTCGACGACTGACGCTTTTGCGCAAAAGATCGATAACCTCTCTATAAGCTGTCTTAGCTTTGACGGCCGCTGGAGCGCCGATTGCATCAATCAAATTCCTTGATGTCATCCATGTGAAAACATCATTTTGAGTGATGGACGCTCTCTGCTAATGCTCAGGCATGACATATCTTCTTGCACTCGGCGATCGCGCCTACTCCAGTTGGTCCCTAAGGGGATGGCTGCTCTTTGAAAAATTCGGCATCCCTTGCGAAACACGTTTTGCACGGCTCTACACCGATGCGTTTCCTGAAATGTTGAAGGAGTTCGCGCCGTCGCGGCTGGTCCCTGCAGTCAAAACGTCGGACGGTCTTGTGATCTCGGAATCGCTCACCATTGCCGAAGAGCTCGCGAGTCGTCATCCAGAGGCAAATATTTGGCCGTCCGACCCAAACCACCGCGCAATCGCCCGCAGTCTGGCCGCCGAGATGCACGCTGGTTTCGGAGCACTTCGCGAAGCATGCCCAATGAACCTCCGCGTTTCCTATAGCAATTTTTCACCAGACGCTTCCGTAACTAAAGACCTGCGCCGTCTCGAGGAAATTTGGGCCACGGCCCGTGAAGCGACAAATAGTAAAACTCCTTGGCTGTGTGGCGAGTATTCCGCAGCTGACGCGTTCTACGCCCCCATCGCCGCGCGGATCGCGGGTTATGGCCTAGAGGTTTCAGACGCGGCACAGGATTATGTAAATGCACATCTTAACGACCCTGCATTCCGCCGCTGGCGCGCTATGGGCCTTGTCGATGGGCCGGATCAACCGTTTTACAAACGTGACTTTGCGCTGAAGGCTTGGCCGGGACCGACATCACTTTCTGCTCGGGCTGTGCCTGCAGGTCATTCGGAAAACACGACCTGCCCCTTTTCTGGCAAGCAGGTGACGGATTTTATGGAGATGGACGGGCGCATTTTTGGCTTCTGCAACCCGTTCTGTCGCGACAAAACGGTCGCTGATCCCGAAGCATGGCCCAGATTTATGGCAATCGTCTAGCGAACTGTTAACCTTTCCTAAACCAAGACTGCGCTACCTCTCTCATCGTTGACGAATGGTTGAGGTGGGGTGATATGGTCGCGCGGTCCTATACGGTGGCGTTTGAAGGGATTGAAGCACAACTCGTTGAGGTCCAGTGTTCTATAAATCCCGGATTGCCCGCATTCTCAATCGTCGGGCTTGCTGGGAAATCAGTCTCAGAAGCGGGAGAGCGCATTCGTGCGTCGCTTACGGCGATGGGCGTTGCGCTCCCCTCAAAACGGATCACCATCAACTTAACGCCCGCCGACCTCCCAAAATCCGGCTCGCATTACGACCTGCCAATCGCGATTTGCCTGCTAACGGCACTTGAAGTCATCCCCCAAGACAAAGCCAGCGAGGTTATCTCGATCGGAGAGTTGTCCCTCGACGGCACACTAACCTACGTTAACGGCGCCCTCCCCGCGGCACTCACGGCAGCATCCCTTGATAAGGATTTCTTTTGCCCACTCGATTGCGCGCCAGAAGCAGCTTGGGTGAGCAGCACGCAAGCACTCGGCGCCAAGAGCATTACTGCGGCGGTGCAACACTTTACAGGCCAATCGCCCCTAGCGGCATCGCCCCCCAGCGAGGCGTCGCAAGGCCAAACCGTTCGTGATATGCGAGACGTAAAGGGGCAAGAAAAAGCAAAGCGCGCACTAGAAATTGCGGCGGCAGGCAGACATCACACGCTACTCATCGGCACGCCCGGCTCTGGAAAGTCGATGCTGGCATCCCGTATTTCGGGTATAATGCCACCACTTTCCCCACGTGAAGCACTCGAAACGTCGATGATCCATTCCGTTGCTGGTCTGTTGTCTGGCGGCGGAATCAGCCGCGACCGCCCATTCCGCGCGCCGCACCACACCGCATCAATGGCGGCAATCGTCGGCGGAGGGCGGGCGGCACTCCCTGGTGAGATATCATTCGCGCACAACGGCGTGTTGTTCATGGATGAGTTTCCAGAGCACAATCGAAACGTGCTCGACAGCTTGCGCCAGCCCCTCGAAATCGGCGAAGTCGCGGTGGCCCGCGCGAACGCTCATGTACATTACCCGTGTCGCTTCATGCTTGTGGCTGCTGCGAACCCTTGCAAATGCGGATATTTTTCCGATCCTGAACGCGCCTGTAGCCGCGCTCCAATTTGCTCAGAGGACTACCTTGGCAAAATATCAGGCCCATTGATGGACAGGTTCGACCTCCAAGTCGAAGTTCCCCCAGTCAGTTTCCGCGATATGGACCTCCCGCAAGACGGCGAACCAAGCAACACAATCGCTACCCGTGTCCTAGCGGCCCGCGATCTGCAAGAAGCTCGATACACTGGCATTGATGGAGTCCACCAAAATGCTGACGCGGAAGGGGAACTCCTTGAGGATATAACCGCACTAGACACGTCCGACCGCTGTTACCTTCGAACTGCCGCCGAAAAGTTCGGGCTAACCGCACGGGGATATCACCGTATCCTACGTGTTTCCCGTACAATCGCCGACCTAGATGTCAGCGAAGACGTCCAACGCAAACACATCGCCGAGGCTTTAAGCTATCGATTGATATCTGCTAAGCGACGTTAGGCGCGTTTCTTTTCGATTGCATCCCACACTTGATCTGCAACATTTACGCCATCGAAACGCTCAAGCTCCAGAATGCCTGTCGGTGATGTCACGTTAATCTCGGTCAGATAGTCGCCGATAATATCAATTCCGACAAATATCTGCCCCTTCTCGCGCAACAGTGGCCCAATCGCATCGCAGATTTCGAGATCGCGGGCCGTTAACCCGATCTTCTCGGGCCGACCACCGACGTGCATATTTGAACGCGTTTCGCCTTGGGCTGGCACACGATTAATTGCACCAACTGGTACTCCGTCCACCAGAATCACGCGTTTGTCGCCGTTGGAAACATCTGGCAGAAATTTCTGAACGATGAGCGGCTCGCGATTGATGCCACTGAACAACTCATGCAGCGACGCGAGATTGCGGTCATCTGTGCCAAGCCGGAAAACACCCGCGCCACCGTTTCCGTAAAGAGGCTTTAGGATGACATCTTCATGCTTCGCCTTGAATGCACGAATTGTATCCAAGTCCCTCGCAATTGTCGTGGGCGGAGTAAGTTCAGGAAAGTCGAGAACCAACAACTTCTCGGGGTAATTACGCACCCAAAACGGATCGTTCACCACCTGTGTCGTATCGCGCAGTCGGTCCAAAAGGTGCGTCGTCGTGATATATCCCATATCAAACGGCGGATCTTGACGAAGCCAAACGACGTCGAATTCGGAAAGGTCGACCTCAACCTCGTCGCCTTTGGTAAAATGGTTCCCCACTTCACGACGCACAGTGAGCGGCCAACCCCGCGCGGTAATGCGCCCTTCCTGAAAGGCTAGTTTATCGGGAGTGTAGTAGAAAAGTTCGTGCCCTCGCTGTTGCGCGGCCTCCGCAAGGCGGAATGAACTATCCGCATTGATATCGAACGCCTCGATAGGATCCATTTGAAAAGCAACTTTGAGCGACATAGTTTATCTCCTTGTTGCCCAATAGATGACGCACCAATTGCGCGGGTTCAATGGGAGATTAGATATGTCCGAACGCGTTTTCGATAATTTGGACCTCGCCGACATCATTCACCAGCGCAACGTCGAACCGCACATCCGTATCCTGCCCGTTTGGCTCGCCTGCCAGAAACTCTGACGCCGCTCCGTAGATACGCTGCATTTGACGGCGTGACACGCGTTGCGCAGCGGTTGCGAAACTACGACTTTTCTTTACTTCAACGAATACAACCGCATCACCGCGGCGAGCAATCAGATCAATTTCGCCTGAAACTCCGCGCCACCGTTTTCTCGCAATCGGCATTCCACGCCCAGCATATGATCGACCAGCGATTTCTTCGGCCGCGAGGCCCGCGTGATATCTCATTGAGCCATTCAATCGACTTTATCCTTATTCATGGCGAGCGCGGTTTGGTACACTTCTCTGCGCGGCACATTCAGAGCTTGGGCCACAATAGTTGCAGAATCTTTAATGGAATGGCTCTCCATTGCATTTTTCAGCGCATCTTCGATTGATTGGCCCTCGACAGCTTCGTCGCCCATACCGTCAACGACCACAACAATCTCGCCTTTGACGTTACGCTCAGAAAACTCTGCGGCGAGTTCGGACAGTGTGCCGCGTGCAACCTCTTCAAATTTCTTGGTAATTTCACGGCATACTGCCGCTTTTCGCTCGGGCCCCAAGAATTTCGACAGGTCGTTAAGCGCGGCCGCTATTCGTTTCGGGGATTCATAGAAAACGAGCGTTGCTTCGATCTTGGCGAGGGATTGAATGAAATTCTGGCGGGCCTTTGAGCTATTGGGAGAAAAACCTGCGAAGTGAAACTGATCTGTCGGCAAACCAGCGATTGTCAGCGCAGCGATTACCGCGCTTGGCCCAGGAGCAGACGTGACTGCTCCGCCCTGCTCAATGACCGCCTGCGCGAGTCCATATCCAGGATCCGCCACCAATGGGGTTCCAGCTTCGGACGCATAAGCAACAGATTTGCCTTCCTCAAGATATCTCAAGAGACGCGGACGCGCCTGTGCGCCGTTGTGATCGTGATATGCAATAAGCGGCCTATCGCCCAACGGGATCGCGTGGATGTCCATAAGTCGCCTAGCAGTCCGCGTGTCTTCGGCGGCGATAACGTCGGCGGAAGCCAGAATATCCAACGCGCGCAAAGTGATATCACGTGCCGTTCCGATTGGAGTCGCCACGAAATATAGCCCCACACTCAGCTTTTTTGTTTCAAAATTCATCTATTCACGCCTTCCGTGACGTTTACTATTGAGGCACAAACGCTTAAGTTCGCACCGACCTGACATTACATTTAGCGCATTACAGATATTTGGAGAGAGACACGTTATGTTTGCTGTTTTCAAGAGTGCCCGCAAGGGAATTAACCTAGTTTTCCTCCTATTTTCTGCAGTTATCGTTGCAGCTTGCCAAGCGCCGACCATGCGATCGGGGCCGACGATCAACACCTCTAATCCTGTTCCAGTGGCGCTTTTGATTCCGGGAGAATCGGCAAGTGCTGGTGACAATATCATCGCGCGCTCCCTTGAAAACGCTGCCCGCTTGGCGATTGCAGACCTTGATGGAGTGCAGATTGATCTGCGTGTTTATAACACCGCTGGCCAAGCCGACCGTGCCGCTGCCGTCGCAAGAACGGCCGTTGATGATGGCGCTAAAATTATTATCGGGCCGCTCTATGGTCAGTCCGCGAATGCTGCGGGCGTTGCCCTTTCGGGCACGAATGTCAATATTCTCGCCTTCTCTAACCAGCCCTCGATTGCTGGCGGCAACGTATTTGTTCTGGGGAACACCTTCGAGAACACAGCGGATCGTATTGTTTCTTATGCCACGCAGCGTGGACTTCGTGACGTTATGATCGTTCATGGTGCCGACAACGTTTCCGAAGCCGCAGGGCGCGATGCCTTGTTGCGCTCGGCAAGTAACTATGGCGCCAACGTAACGGGCGTTAGCTCGTTTGAGATGAGCCAGCAGGGTGTTATCAACGCGGTGCCCGCGATTGCCCGCGACGCGCAAAGCTCTGGTGCACAAGCGATACTCTTTGCTTCTGGCACCGAAGGCGCGCTGCCTTTGCTCACGCAGCTACTTCCCGAGAATGGTGTTAGCCCAAGTACAACACAGTTCATCGGTCTGACACGCTGGGACATTCCATCGGCAACGCTCGCTTTGCCGGGTGTACAGAATGGCTGGTTCGCCCTTCCTGATCCCAGCCTCTCAAGCGCGTACGCAAGCCGTTACCAAGCCTCTTTCGGCGAGGCTCCGCATCCGATCTCTGGACTTGCATATGACGGGATCGCGGCGATCGGCGCGCTTGTCCGTGGCGGCAATTCCAACGCTCTCACCAAGTCGGCGCTCACGCAGTCTTCTGGCTTTGCGGGCGTAAACGGTGCTTTCCGACTCCTCCCCGACGGGACAAACCAACGTGGTCTGGCCATCGCGCAGATCCAACAAAATCAGGTAATCGTCATTGACCCCGCACCAAGAAGCTTCTCTGGCTCTGGCTTCTAAGACAGCTGCCCCAACGCCTCCCCTCGCCTATCCAGCTCCTGAGCTGATTTGCGAACCAAATGACATTCTGAACCTTGACGCTGCAAGAAAAGAGCTTGCGGCGTCACTGGATTTGGCGACTGACAACACAGAAAAGCGCACTCTGACGGTCAATTACCTGCTTGCCGCCCGCAAAAAGGGCAACGCAGCCATCGAAGCAGCCTTTGCCGAACGGCCCTTCGACGCCAAACCTGTCACCAGCGCCTATACCTATCTGATGGATTGCATTGTCGTCCTGACCCACGAGGTCGCGACGCTTTGGCTTCATCCAAACCCGAACCCAACCGACGGTGAGCGCCTCGCGCTTTTGGCGGTCGGTGGATACGGCCGCGCGGAAATGGCGCCGCACTCGGATGTCGATCTTCTCTTTCTGACGCCCTACAAAATCACGCCGTGGGCCGAGAGCGTTATCGAAAGCATGCTTTATATCCTTTGGGATTTGCGTCTGAAGGTTGGGCACTCTAGCCGCACAATCAAAGACTGCATTCGTTTGGGGCGAGAGGATTTCACAATCCGCACGGCGCTTCTGGAGCATCGCTTTATTGCGGGCTACCAACCGCTCGTCGCCGAATTTGACCAGAGCCTGACCAAGAACCTATTCAAGGGAACGGCGCCCGAGTTCATCGAAGCCAAGCTGGATGAGCGCGCGCAGCGACACCTGAAACAAGGCGGTCAACGATATGTCGTCGAGCCAAACGTAAAAGAAGGCAAAGGCGGTCTACGCGATTTGCAGACCCTATTCTGGGTCGCGAAGTACTTGCATGGCGTTCAGTATGCCAAGGAGCTGGTTCAGATTGGTATGTTCGATCAGGACGAATACGACAGCTTTGAGCGCGCCGAGGATTTCCTTTGGGCGACCCGCTGTCACCTGCACCTGATTGCAGGGCGCGCTATGGATATCCTCAGCTTTGATATGCAGGTCGAAGTTGCGTCGCGCATGGGATACGTGGACCGCGCTGGTCGGCGCGCTGTTGAATATTTCATGCAAGACTATTTCCGCCACGCAACCCGCGTTGGGGAACTCACGCGGATTTTCCTTACGACGCTTGAGGAATCCCACGTTAAGAAAGAGCCGCTTCTCGTTGGCCTCTTCCGCCGCAAACGCAAGACACGCGACGGTTTCAAAATTGTCCATAACCGTCTGACGTTTGTTAACGAGAAAGCATTCCTCGCGGACAAGCTCAATATTCTGCGTATTTTCGAAGAGGCCCTACGCACGGGTTTGCTCCTCCACCCCGAAGCGATGCGCGTTATTGCGGCGCATCTGGATTCTATCGACAGCGAAGTAAGAAAGAACAAAGAAGCCCAGCGCATTTTCCTTGATTTACTTCTGAAGCACGGCAATCCGGAACGCGCCCTGCGGCGGATGAACGAAGTCGGTGTGCTTGGGGTGTTTATCCCAGAGTTTCAGATCATTGTAGCGATGATGCAGTTCAATATGTATCACCACTACACGGTCGACGAGCACACCATCCAGTGTATCAAGAACCTGTCTCAAATTGAACGCGGCGAACTGGTTGAGGAACTCCCAGTTGCAAGCGACATTCTTGCGAGCGGAGTTGATCGCAAGGTGCTCTATGTCGCGCTTCTCTTGCATGACATCGGGAAAGGTCGCGACGAAGACCACTCGATCCTTGGAGCCAAAATCGCACGAAAGGTTGCCGCGCGCCTGGGACTTAAGCCCAAAGATTGCAAAACCGTCGAATGGCTTGTGCGTAACCACCTGCTGATGTCCGATACAGCGCAGAAGCGCGATATTTCTGATCCACGTACCGTGCGCGGATTTGCCAAAGCCGTCGGGAACAAGAAGCAGCTCGATTTGCTCACCGTTCTAACGGTTTGCGATATCCGCGGCGTTGGACCCGATACTTGGAACAATTGGAAAGCGATGCTGCTGCGCGATCTGCATGCGCAAACGGCACTTGCACTTGAAAACGGTCTCGAAGACCTCAACCGCACCACACGCGAAACCGCCGCGAAGAAAGCTCTGCGCGCTGCTCTGAAGGACTGGAGCAAGAAGGATATTCGCAAGGAAACAACACGCCATTACCCGCCATATTGGCAGGGCGTTCAACTCAACAGCCACCTCGTTTTTGCCAAGCTCCTCAAGGAAGCAGATGAAAAATCCATTGGAATTGATCTCAGTCTAGACGAAGCCCGCGACGCGACGCGCGCCTGTTTCTGTATGGTGGATCACCCCGGTATTTTCTCGCGTCTCGCGGGGGCCTTGGCGATTGTCGGGGCAAATGTTGTGGATGCGCGCAGCTATACGACCAAAGACGGTTTTGTGACAGCGATCTTCTGGATTCAGGATGCGAATGGCCATCCATATGCCGAAAGCCGCATGACCCGATTACGCAGCATGATCAAGAAAACGCTCATGGGTGAAGTTGTCGCCCGCGAAGCGCTGGACGACAAAGACAAACTCAAGAAGCGCGAAAAAGCCTTCCGCGTCGGTACCAACATCACGTTCGATAACGAAGGTAGTGAAATCTATACGATCATAGAGGTCGACACGCGTGACCGCCCCGGATTGCTCTATGATCTCGCTCGGACACTTGCGAATGCCAACGTTTATATCGCCTCGGCAATCATTGCGACCTACGGCGAGCAGGTCGTTGATACCTTCTATGTCAAGGACATGTTCGGCCTAAAGTTCCACGCCGAAGCAAAACAAAAAGCGCTTGAGGCAAAGATACGTGACGCGGTCTCGAGTGGTTCAGAGCGGGCGATGCGCGGATGAAACCGATTAAGATGATGGCTGGCTTCATGACCGTGGGTTTCTGGACCCTTATGAGCCGTGTTCTGGGATTTGTGAGAGATATTCTAATCGCCAGTTACCTGGGAACAGGGCCAGTGGCCGAAGCGTTCCTTGTGGCGTTCTCGCTCCCCAATATGTTCCGACGGTTCTTTGCCGAGGGCGCGTTCAATATGGCCTTTGTGCCGATGTTCTCCAAGAAGCTTGAGGGCGGCGATGACGCCAAGGGTTTTGCCGAGGATGCCATGTCGGGCCTCGCTGGCATCTTGATCGTGTTTACCGTTATCGCGCATTTTGCAATGCCTTGGCTCGTCCTTGCGATGGCAAGCGGGTTCGTTGGCGACGAACGTTTCGACTTGGCCGTTTTCTTCGGGCGCATCGCATTCCCTTATATCCTGTTTATTTCGATTTCAGCCCTGCTGTCTGGCGTCTTGAACGCGACAGGTCGTTTTGCAGCGGCCGCGGCGGCGCCTGTTCTACTCAATATCCTGCTTGTTGGCGGCATGGTTATGGCTTCGCAATTGGGCTGGGATATCGGCACAACTCTTGCGATCACCGTTCCAATCGCAGGCATCGCGCAAATGATGCTTGTGTGGGTCGCCGCTTCGCGCGCGGGCTTTCGTCTTGTTCCACGGCGTCCGCAGATGACGCCAGACCTAAAACGCCTGCTGATCATTGCCGCCCCCGCCGCGCTGGCTGGTGGCGTTGTACAGGTTAACCTACTGGTTGGCCGCCAAGTCGCCAGTCATTTTGAGGGGGCTGTTGCGTGGCTCTCTTATGCGGATCGTCTATATCAATTGCCGCTGGGTGTTGTCGGAATTGCGGTTGGAATTGTGCTTCTTCCCGATTTATCCCGTCGCTTACGGGCCAAAGACTACGAAGGCAGCAGAGAAGCCCTAAGCCGCGCAGGCGATGTGTCCATGGCACTTACTATTCCCGCTGCGGTCGCGCTCATCGTCATCCCTATCCCGCTTGTGAATGTACTGTTTGAGCGCGGTGCGTTCACAACGGATGATACCGCTGCAACTGCCGCTGCGGTCGCTGTTTATGGCCTCGGACTGCCTGCGTTCGTTTTGCAAAAGCTGCTACAGCCCGTCTATTTCGCGCGCGAGAATACCAAGACGCCGTTCTATTTTGCTGTTGTCGCCATGCTGATTAACGCGGCAATTGCCATCGGACTTGCGCCTTTCCTCCAGTTCTGGGCCGCTGCTCTTGCAACGACGGTCGCGGGCTGGGCGATGGTCCTCATGCTTGCAATTGGTGCGCGGCGCTACGGAGATGTAGCGCGTTTTGATAGGGCGTTCTGGCGGCGCTGTGTGCGTACCATTATCGCCTCTCTCATCATGGGCGTTTGTCTGTGGTTTTCGTCACTTATGCTTGGACCGCTCTTTGGCGCCGGTGGACCCAAAGCACTCGGCCTTATCATTCTGATCGCCATTGGCATCGTCAGCTATTTCGGCATCGGGCACCTGATCGGGGCATTCCGTCTAGGCGATTTTAGGGCCGCAATGCGCCGCTAATCAGTTGCGGCGAATATGGTTCAAGATTGCCTTCGCCCCGCCCGGTGCAACGACGAACGACATAAAGAAACCAACGAAAAACCCGCTAAGCTCGGCCACCCAATCGGTATGCCCGCCGAACAGGACACCGAATAACAGGCGCATCCCCATGAACAGGCCGATGAGGTAGAACGCCTGATATTGATTGCTCCCTGTCACCGATAGGTTCACCCAACGCACAAATGTAAACGCACCAATAAGCCCGAACGCCCCAGTATACCCGCCAATCAAAACCGCCTGTTCACGAAAAATAACCCAGTAGATGATCGCGCCAACGAGTGTAGAAGTGAAATAAACCGCGAGGAATGCGGCACTTCCAAACGCCTCTGCCGTCATTTTCCCCAGCGCCAGGATGAACACAACAACAAACGCGGTAGACACAAAATCCTGATGCACAAAAGAGTACGTCACAAAACGCATCAGAATTTCAGGCACATACCGCCCCGTATCCAGATAGGGCGTCACAAACTCACCTATAAGCGCATACTGATAAATTGCGTCCCGCCGCCAAGCGATCGCTTCTGGGCCACCGATAAGACCGCGCCCGCTCAGGCTAAACAGAATCTCGATCACCGAAAGAACCATCACAAGGCCGACGACGACCATAGGTAGATTATTGAACGGCGACGCGTTGTGATTTGACGTGTCGTCGGGTTGGTGAATGCTCATTTTGTGGAACCTCGCAGATTCAGGCTTTTATTGACGTGCCTTTGCCCTATGGGTAAGGCAACGTACGTTAAAAATCCAGATGGAGTATTTCTTATGACCGAGGTGGTCCAAACACCCTCGCAGCTCGGCACTCAATTTGTACCGCGCGTTTTTTCTGGCATCCAGCCAACTGGCGGCCTGACACTTGGCAACTATCTCGGAGCGATCAAACGTTTCGTCGATATGCAAAGCAGTGGCGTTGAAACCTTCTATTGCATGGTTGATCTGCACGCGATCACGATGCCACAAAACCCCGACGATTTGCGCCGCGCTACGCGCGAACTTGCTGCGGGGTACCTTGCGGCGGGGCTGGATCCTGCACAATCCGCCTTGTTCAACCAAAGCCAAGTTCCTGAACACGCTCAGCTCGCATGGATTTTTAACTGTGTTGCGCGCATGGGCTGGCTTAACCGCATGACGCAATTCAAGGATAAGGCTGGTAAAAACCGCGAGGCCGCCTCTGTTGGGCTATTCGCTTATCCGACGCTGATGGCAGCGGACATTCTGGTTTATCACGCGACGCACGTACCCGTGGGCGAAGATCAGAAACAGCATATTGAACTGACACGCGATATCGCGACCAAGTTTAACCACGACTATGGCGTCGACTTCTTCCCGATCCCAGAACCGGTGATCGAGGGTGCCGCGACTCGAGTCATGAGTTTGCGTGACGGAACCAAGAAGATGTCGAAATCCGACCCGTCTGATGCAAGTCGGATCAACATGACCGATGATACCGACACGATCGCCAAGAAAATCCGCAAAGCCAAAACCGATCCGGACGCGCTCCCGAGCGAAGCGGATGGCCTTGCCGATCGACCAGAGGCGCGTAACCTTATCAACATCTATGCTGGCCTGGCCGACAAGAGTGTTGACGAGGTTATCGCAGAAGTCGGCGGAATGGAGTTTTCTGCGTTCAAGCCACAACTCGCGGAACTTGCTGTCTCCAAGCTGTCGCCAATCGCGACAGAAATGGCGCGCCTGATGGAGGATACTGCCGAGATCGACAAGATCCTGCGCGCGGGTGCGGAAAAGGCACGGGCCGTAACTGCGCCGATCCTTGCCCAGACTTATGATATTGTCGGCATGGTTAGCTAATTTCACTTGGCGGGGCGGAATGCTGCCCCGCCTGACCGCTTTTAGGTCTGGACACTTGACCTAGCCCTGCCTAGCTTCCTGAACAGATATTAGGAGGCGCTCATGGCAACTGGCAAAAACATCCGCACATATTTCGAAGGTAAGTGGCACGACCAAGACCTCTCTATTATGCGAGCTGCCGACCACGGAAGCTGGCTTGGCTCCACGGTCTTTGACGGGGCACGTTATGCCTATGGTCTGGCGCCTGACCTCGACCTGCATTGCGCGCGCGTAAATCGTTCGGCCGAGGCCCTGATGATTACCCCAACAGTTTCTACAGAGGACATGATTGATATCGTCTGGGAAGGGCTTGCCGCCTATCCGTCTGATGCGGCGGTCTATATTCGTCCGATGTATTGGGCATTGGATGGCGGCTTTATGGCGATTGTGCCCAAGGAAAACTCCACGGGATTTGCGATATCCCTAGAAGAAATCCCAATGGCGCCCGAAGATGCAACGACCACACTCACTAGAACCCGTTTCCGCCGTCCCGTGATCGAGGATAGCGTCGTGAATGCCAAGGCGGGCTGTCTTTATCCCAACAACGCGCGGATGTTGGCCGAGGCCCACTCCAAAGGTTTTGGCAACGCCCTCGTCGCCGATTTCGCGGGCAACGTTGCCGAATCCGCAACGGCAAATGCGTTCCTGGTAAAGGATGGAGTGCTCAAAACTCCGATTGCAAACGGCACTTTCCTCTCGGGGATTACCCGCGCGCGCCACATCAGCAACGCCCGCGAAGATGGTATCGAAGTACAAGAAACCGTACTGTCGTTTGATGATTTCCACGACGCGGACGAGGTGTTCCTTTCTGGCAATATGTCCAAGATCACACCCGTCAGTGCCTTCGAGGAAACGCATTACCAAACTGGTCCGGTAACCAAGAAGCTCCGCGAACTTTATTGGGAATGGGCCAAGGATAATCACAGCAAATAGCGCAACACGCTTGCAGCGCCCCCTAACTTTCGTCCATCATCCCACCGAACAGGAGAAAATGATGCGTAAGTTTTTGGTAGTATTGGATGATAGCCGCGAATGCCTGAATGCTATGCGCTTTGCCGCGATGCGTGCGGCGAACACGGGAGCAGGAGTTGAGATTCTCTCTGTGATTCCGCCTGATGAGTTCAACCACTGGATCGGAGTTGCCGACATCATGCGCGCCGAAGCACGCGAACGGATCGAGGTCCACTTTGAGGTTTTTGCCAAATGGATGCGGGACCGACAGCGCGTCGACCCCAAATTGGTGATCCGCGAAGGAGAGCCCTTGCCCGAGATTTTGGCACAAGTACGCGAAGACCCCGAAATCGGCGTTCTGGTACTTGGCGCAGGCACGGGAAGCGGAGGCCCGGGGCCACTTGTGACCGCACTTTCCAAATCTGCGGGGACGCTTCCGGTTCCGATTACCATCGTTCCGGGGGACCTGAGCAAAGAGCAACTTGAAGCGATCACCTAGGTACCGCACCAAAACAGTCAGAAAACCGAAGTTAGAATCGTTCTAATCCTTGACACTTGTCGGCCAGAGGCGCATATCTATGGCTGAACGGAGGCCCTTATGTTTATCCAAACCGAGTCCACACCAAACCCTGCAACACTAAAATTCCTGCCCGGTCAGACGGTGCTCGAAGTTGGTACAGCAGATTTCCCGAGCGCCGACACCGCCGACAGCTCGCCCCTTGCCCAGCGCATTTTTGCAATCAGTGGTATAACGGGTGTGTTTTTCGGTTCGGATTTCGTGACCGTCACCAAGAGCGACACAACAGAATGGGACCATGTAAAGCCCGCCATTCTCGGCGCAATCATGGAGCATTACCAGTCTGGCCAACCTGCGCTCACGACCGATAGTCAGCCTTCCGCAGGCCACGCCGCGCACGAAGGAGAAGACAGCGAAATCGTTGACCAAATCAAAGAGCTTTTGGATACACGCGTGCGCCCTGCAGTTGCCCAAGATGGTGGCGACATCACGTTCCACGGCTTTGATCGCGGGATTGTTTACCTTCACATGCAAGGTGCCTGCGCGGGTTGTCCAAGCTCCACGCTTACTTTGAAAATGGGCATCGAGAACCTGTTGCGCCATTACATCCCAGAAGTGCTTGAGGTGCGTCCGGTTGCCGCCTAACGCTCCACTTGTACTTGGATTTGACACGTCGGCCGCCCATTGTGCGGCCGCGTTGCTGTCTGGCGATCTCGTTTTGGCACAACAATACGCCCCAATGCAAAAAGGGCAGGCAGAAAACCTCGTGCCCATTCTAGAATCCACACTGGCCCAAGCTGGGCACAATTGGTCCGATCTCGACGCGATTGGTGTTGGAACCGGTCCGGGAAATTTCACGGGAATCCGTATTTCTGTAGCCTGCGCCCGCGGGATGGCGCTAGCGCTAGGAATACCGGCGGTTGGGGTCACAGCACTTGAGGCACAAGCTTTTGGCGTAACGCGCCCAGTTTATTCACTAATCCCAGCGCGTCGGAATATGTATTACATTCAAAAAGTTGGCGATCATGGCGCGCCAGTTGAACAGCTTTCTCTTGAGGATGCGCAAGCGCGTGTTGCAGGCGCAAAATCCGTTGGCCCAGTTGGCCAATCGGACTTCCCCGAGGCGCAAACGCCCATCGCCGAAGCCATCGCGCGCATCGCGTCTGAACGCTTTGCCTCACAAGATCCGACGCAGCGACCTGCGCCGTTCTATATGCGCGCGGCCGATGCCGCCCCAGCCAAGGACGCGCCGCCCACTATTCTTGACGCGGCGCCATGATCGACGCACTTGCCGACCTCCATGCACGGTGTTTCGTCACGCCGCGACCATGGTCAGCCGCCGAGTTTTCCGCGCTCCTTGATCAAAAGCACGTTTTTCTCATTCAGCATCAAGGTGGATTTGCGCTAGGTCGGGCCGTAGCTGGCGAAGCAGAACTGCTTACCGTTGCCGTTCCTCCAGAAGCCCGCAGACAGGGGACAGGACGCACCCTATTGGAGCAGTTCGAAGAAGAATCGAGAAGGCGCGAAGCAACAGAATCGTTCCTTGAAGTAGCCACAGATAACCACGCCGCAATCGCGCTTTATAGCGCCGCTGGATACGACGATTCTGGACGGCGTACAAAATATTATCGTTCGCCAAATGGCGCTTTTTTGGACGCATTGGTTATGCGCAAGAATTTGGTCTGAAAAACCATCCAATTTCGCCCAAAATCAAATATTTCCGTAACGTTTGTGACCACTTGATCAAAAAATTATTGACCTTGGCGTCAGACTCTCTCCTAAATACCCGATGATCTTCTTGTGATCTGCTCTTAACAAAGGGTAACGTCATGCATGGTATGACGCCCTAATACAACAACTGGGAGAGTATAATGACCCTCATGAAATCCATCCTTGGCGCAACTGCGACTCTAGCCCTTTCGGCTGGCGCAGTACTGGCCGACCCTGCGATGATCTTTGATCTCGGCGGTAAATTCGACAAATCGTTCAACGAAGCGGCCTATAACGGTGCTGAGCGCTGGAAAGAAGAAACAGGCGGTTCTTACGACGAATTCGAATTGTCCACTGACGCACAGCGCGAGCAGATCCTCCGCCGCTTTGCTGAGAACGGCAACAACCCAGTTGTTATGGCTGGCTTCTCTTTTGCTTCCGCGCTCGACACTGTTGCACCTGATTTCCCAGACACCAAGTTCGTATTGATCGACATGGTTGTGGATCAGCCCAACGTGCGCAGCATCGTATTTAACGAGCACACAGGCTCTTACCTCGTGGGTGTACTTGCGGCGATGGCGTCCAAGACTGACACAGTTTCCTTCGTAGGCGGCATGGATATCCCGCTGATCTCCAAGTTTGCTTGTGGCTACGCACAAGGCGCGAAAGCAACCAAGCCAGAGATTAACGTGATCGTAAACATGACAGGTACAACGCCTTCTGCATGGAACGACCCAGTTAAAGGCGGCGAACTTACACGCGGTCAAATCAGCCAAGGCTCGGACGTTGTGTTCGCAGCGGCTGGCGGTACTGGCCTCGGCGTGCTTCAAACTGCGGCTGACGAAGGCATCCTTTCCATCGGTGTAGACAGCAACCAAAACTACCTTCAGCCAGGTTCGGTTCTGACATCCATGGTAAAGCGTGTTGATAACGCCGTTTACGAAAGCTTCAAAGCTGGCGAAGCAGTAGAGCCTGGCTTTGTTGCAATGGGCCTTGCAAACGAAGGCGTCAGCTATGCTGTGGACGAGCACAACGAAGCGCTTCTCACTGACGAAATGAAAGCAGCTGTTGAAGAAGCACAAGCGAAAATCATCGCTGGCGAAATCACGGTACATGACTACATGTCCGATGAATCTTGCCCTGCGTTCTAAGTTAGAATGAAGACGGTAACGAAAACGGGGCGGCAGGAAACTGCCGCCTCGACGTCCCCCGCCCCCGCGATCGAACTGCGTGGCATCTCCAAGGCTTTCGGGCCGGTGCAAGCCAACAAGGACATCTCGATCACCGTTCAAAAAGGCACCGTTCACGGCATCATCGGCGAAAACGGCGCAGGGAAATCGACGCTCATGTCGATCCTCTATGGTTTCTACAAGGCCGATGCGGGCGAAATAATAATTGATGGCGTGCCCACCCTGATCCCTGACAGCCAAGCGGCGATCAAGGCAGGCATCGGCATGGTGTTTCAGCACTTTAAGCTGGTTGAAAATTTCACGGTCCTTGAGAACGTCGTTCTCGGTGCCGAAGATGGCTGGCGCCTGACGCCGAGCCTTCGCAAAGCGCGCAAGCTCCTCACCGAACTTTCGGCAGAGTACGAGCTAAATGTCGATCCCGACGCGCTGGTTGAGGACCTATCCGTTGGGCACCGCCAGCGGGTTGAGATCCTCAAGGCGCTCTATCGAGAAGCCGAAATCCTTATTCTGGACGAGCCAACCGGCGTTCTTACGCCCGATGAGGCCGACCACCTATTCCGTATTCTCGAGGGGCTTCGGGCCTCTGGGAAAACAATTATCCTGATCACGCACAAGCTTCGCGAGATCATGGACATCACTGATACCGTTAGCGTGATGCGTCGCGGGGAAATGACTGCGACGGTCAAAACATCAGAAACTAATCCCGAGCGACTCGCCGAGCTCATGGTTGGGCGCAAAGTTCTTCTGCGTGTTGATAAAACGCCAGCAACGCCGGGCAAAGAAATCCTTTCTGTTCAAAACCTTCGCGTCGTTGATGAACAGAATGTAGTGCGCCTAAAGGACATTTCATTCAACATTCGAGCGGGTGAAATCTTTGGGATCGCGGGTGTATCCGGCAACGGCCAGTCCGAACTCCTTGAGGTTCTGGGCGGTTACGAAAATGCAACCGGCACCGTGTTGCTTCATGGCGAACCGATTGACCTAAGCGAAGCAAGCGACGGCCAATCGCGCCGCGCTCGTGGTATCGCGCACGTGCCCGAGGACCGTCACGAAGACGGGCTAATCCTTGATTTTGAAGCGTGGGAAAACGTTGCTTTCGGATATCAAAACGACCCGAAGTACAACAAGAACGCCTTTATCATGGATAACAAAGCGATCCTTGAGGATACGCAAGGCAAGATGGAGCGCTTTGACGTGCGCCCGCCTAATCCGCGCCTCCATGCAGAGAGCTTCTCGGGCGGGAACCAACAAAAAATCGTCCTTGCCCGCGAGATCGAGCGTAACCCCGATCTATTGCTTATCGGGCAACCGACGCGCGGTGTGGATATCGGCGCGATTGAATTTATTCACCAGCAGATCGTGGCGCTTCGCGATCAAGGCAAAGCGATCCTTCTCGTTTCAGTTGAACTCGAAGAGGTCCTATCGCTCGCCGATCGTATTGCCGTGATGTTTGATGGTAAAATTATGGGTGAGCGCCTTGCCAGCGAAACCAATGAGCAAGAGCTAGGCATGATGATGGCGGGTATGACACCCGATGCAGACGGCGGAGAAGACAAATGAACAAAACGCCAAGATGGGCCGACGTCGTCCTCATTCCATTCATCAACCTCCTCATCGCGTTTGTGATCTCGGGCTGTGTTCTGGCCGCGATTGGCACGAACCCGTTTGATGCCCTTGGAACGATGATTAACGGCTCCTTCGGGAGTTCGCGTGGAGTTGGCTATACGCTTTATTACTCCACGAACTTTATCTTTACCGGCCTTGCGATGGCCATCGCCTCTCATGCGCGCATGTTCAACATCGGTGGTGAAGGACAGGCGACAATTGGTGGCTTGGGCGTCGCGGTAATCCTTCTTGCGCTCCCTTGGCCGCATTGGACGCTTGCGCTTCCTGCTGCGATCATCTTCGGCGGTTTGTTTGGCGCCGCTTGGGCATTTATTCCTGCTTACCTACAGGCCAAACGCGGTAGCCACATCGTTATTACGACGATCATGTTCAACTTCATGGCGGCCGCGCTAACGGGTTATCTTTTGACTGGACCGATGAAGGTTAAGGGCAAAATGGCGGCCGAAACGGCGTCCTTCCCAGAAGGTGCGCACTTGCCAACGTTCCATGAAATGCTCGCTCCTTTCGGGATCGAGTTCTCAAAACATGCGCCCGCGAATATTAGTTTCCTTGTTGCGCTTCTTTGTTGTTTGTTCTTCTGGGTGCTGATGTGGCATACGCGGCTTGGCTATCAGATACGCGCCATCGGGCACTCTGAATCCGCCTCGACCTATGCTGGTATCTCGCCCGCCAAGATCATGATTATCACCATGTTGATTTCCGGAGCCTTCGCTGGCCTCATGGCTGTAAACAACGTTATGGGCGAGGCAGAACGCCTTATCCACAACAGCGTCGAAGGTGCGGGCTTTATCGGTATTGCTGTGGCTCTCATGGGGCGCAACCACCCAGTCGGCGTGATCCTCGCGGCAATCCTGTTTGGTTTCCTCTGGCAAGGTGGTGCGGAGCTTCAATTTGAATACGGCATCCCGCGCGAGATGGTCACTGTGATCCAAGCGATTGTGATTATGTTGACTGGCGCTCTCGATTACATGGTCCGTGGGCCGGTCAATCGGATCTTCATTAAACTCGACAAGTCGAAGAGGGCCTAAGCCATGGAATTCTTTAACACGCTTATCCCGATTTTGGATTCCACGCTTCGTTATGCCGCTCCGCTCTTGCTGGCTTGTTTGGCCGGCCTCTACTCCGAGCGCGCAGGTATCGTAGATATTGGCCTAGAGGGTAAAATGCTCGGTGCAGCATTCCTTACGGGCGGCGTCGCATATGCAACCGGGTCGATCTGGCTTGGAATGCTTGCAGGTATTGCAGCGTCGATGGCGCTGTCATTGCTGCACGGAGTTGCTTCGATCACCTTCCGTGGCGATCAACTTATCTCTGGCGTTGCGATAAACTTCCTTGCTGCCGGCCTGTCAATTGTGGTCGGCGCTGCATGGTTCTCGCTTGGCGGGCGCACGCCCTCTTTGCCGCCAGAGGCTCGCTTCCAGAATATCGAGTTTCCGTTTGCCCAAGCAATCGAAGGTGTTCCGATCCTTGGCCCGATCTATTCGGAATTGCTATCAGGTCATACTATTCTGGTATATGTCGCGCTGCTCGCAGTGCCGCTGACATGGTTCGTTCTATATCGCACGCGTTTTGGCCTACGCCTTCGTGCGGCTGGTGAGAACCCAGGAGCGGTGGATACGGCTGGCGTTTCAGTTGTGCGTCTGCGGTATAGTGCGATTGTTATCGCAGGTATTCTATGTGGCCTAGCGGGCGCATATCTGGCGAGTTTCGCGGCAGGGTTCGTAAAGGATATGACCGCGGGTCGCGGCTATATTGCCCTTGCTGCACTCATCTTTGCGAAGTGGCGCCCGTGGCAGGCGATGGGCACGTGTTTGCTCTTCGGCTTCCTCTCGGCGGCGGCACCGTACTTGGAAAATCGCTCTTTCATGGGCGTCAGCGTTGCATCGCAGTTCATTGATGCCCTACCCTATATCCTAACGGTGATTATCCTCGCTGGGTTTGTGGGCAAAGCTATTCCTCCACGTGCAGGCGGGAAGCCATACGTTAAGGAAAAGTAATGTGCGATAATCGCATTAGGTAATTAGATCCGTCGCAAGCAGGCTAAACATCTTGCTTGCGACCAACTATAAGGCGCGTGATACGCTAGGATTCTCGCATGCAAATCTACCTTCCAATCGCCGAAGTGTCGGTCAACGCTTTCCTCCTCTTGGGGCTGGGTGGGCTTGTTGGAATTCTGTCTGGTATGTTTGGTGTTGGAGGGGGCTTCTTGTTGACGCCCCTTTTGTTTTTTATTGGCATCCCCCCCGCCGTTGCGGTTGCTACGGGCGCAACCCAGATCGTAGCGTCTTCGTTCTCTGGGGTGTTGGCGCATCTGAAACGCAAGACCGTTGATCTTCGAATGGGAACGGTGCTGCTTGCGGGCGGCCTCGTCGGGGCGGCCCTTGGGGTCCAACTCTTTAGCGCGCTCAAATCAATCGGTCAGGTCGATCTTCTTGTGACGCTCGCCTACGTTGTGTTCCTTGGGATTATCGGCGGCTTGATGTTTGTCGAAAGCCTGCGCGCCATCATGCGTGCCCGCAACGGCGGACCGATCTCAACGCGGCGCAGACACAACTGGGTTCATAACCTTCCCATCAAAATGAAGTTCCGTACTTCGGGCCTCTATATCAGCATCATCCCACCGCTCCTTGTCGGTGTCCTTGTGGGGGTACTTGCCGCGATTATGGGCGTTGGCGGGGGCTTTATTATGGTACCGGCAATGATCTATCTACTGGGAATGCCGACCAAAGTGGTGATCGGTACATCGCTGTTCCAGATCATTTTTGTTACCTCAGCGACGACACTGCTTCATGCCACAACGAACTATACGGTGGATATGCCTCTCGCCGTACTCCTGCTGATCGGTGGCGTGATCGGCGCACAGTATGGAACGCAAATCGGTGTGAAACTTAAGGCCGAGCAGTTACGCATTCTGCTTGCGCTCCTCGTACTGGTTGTCTGTGGAAAACTTGGACTTGACCTCATCCTAGAACCCAAAGAACTTTACTCTCTTACGACCATTGGCGGGCAATAATGCGGAGCTTGTTCTTAACAATCGGACTGCTGTTCGCTTCTGCGGTTTCTGCACAAGAAGAAGTCGTTGCTGGCCTAAGCCAGAACCGCGTTTCGATTACGGCAAATTTCGACGGCTCGGAAATCCTCATCTTTGGCGCGGTGAAACGTGAGACGCCGATCCCAACCGAAACACCGCTTGACGTTATCATCACGGTCTCGGGCCCCTCGACGCCCGTCATGGTGCGGCGCAAGAGCAACCGCGCGGGTATCTGGGTGAACACCGATGCCGTTGAGGTCGATTCCGCGCCTAGCTTCTATGCGGTGGCCACAACGGGTCCGCTCAAAACGATCCTCTCAAGCACAGAAGACCTTCGCCATAAAGTTAGCATAAACAGGGCGATCCGTTCTGTCGGCGCGCCCGCGTCTATCACGGATTCTGCTCGCTTTACCGAAGCATTGATCCGCATCCGTAGGGAAAACGGCCTTTACCAGCACCTCGAGGGCAAAGTCGCGCTGGCGGACGACACCTTGTTTCGCACTTCTATCGCGCTCCCCGCGAACCTAACCGAGGGCACGTACCTTACGCGCTTCATGCTGCTGCGGGACCGAGAGGTCATCAACAGCTATGAAACGCAAATTCAGGTGCAGAAAGTAGGGCTTGAACGTTGGCTCTATAACCTCGCGTATGAAACCCCACTTGTTTACGGCCTACTCTCGCTTTTCATCGCGATTTTGGCTGGCTGGGGAGCAAGCGCAGTCTTCGGATACAAGCGCAGCTAACCACGCCCGACAAAGGGCATATCGCTCGCCATGACGGTGACATTCAGGATGTTCGCATCCAGCGGAAGGTTCGCCATGTGGAAAACCGTGCTCGATACGTTATCTGCCGCCATAACGGGTTCTGGCTTAATCGACCCGTCCGCTTGCGGCACACCGCCCGACATTTGTGAGGTCATGGCACTGGCGGCATTGCCGATATCGATCTGACCGCAAGCGATGCTGAACGGCCGTCCGTCGAGCGCGATCGTTTTGGTCATCCCCGAAATTGCATGCTTGGTCGAGGTATACGAAACCGATCCAGGGCGCGGAGTTGTTGCCGAAATCGAGCCGTTATTAATGATGCGCCCTCCTTGTGGTTTCTGATGGCGCATACGAGCAAAGGCCGCCCGTGCGCACAGAAACATTCCCGTCAGGTTCACATCCACCACGCGCTGCCATTCGCTCAGCGTGATCTCATCAATTGTTGCTGCCACACCGAAACTGCCAGCGTTGTTGAACAACACGTCCAGTGTCCCGTCGAATTGATCAAACGCATTGACGACTTGGTCCTCATTCGTCACATCACAAGGAAGCAGCACGGCATTCTCGGCTCCATTGGCCACCTCTTCTAGCTTGTCTTGACTGCGTGCTATCATCCCAACGCGCCAACCATTCTTAAGGAACAGTTCCGCAGTTAGGGCCCCCAAGCCGCCGCTCGCGCCCGTAACAATGATCGACTTCATGCCTCATTCTCCTCGTTCTCAATCTCAAGCTTCAGGGCGACAGGCGCCGCCTGCAAATCATCTGTGGAAAGTGGCCCGCTCGGACGAGCCAATCGATTACGCACCACCCAAAATAGCCGCTTTTCCGCGCGGGTAATCGCGACATATGCCAAGCGCTTCCAAAGTGGCTGGCCAGCCTCAATTCGTCCCATCCGCGCCGCAGCATAGAGATCAGGCGCAAACACCTGAACATTCTCCCACTGCGAGCCCTGTGCCTTGTGAATTGTTACGGCCGCTCCGTGCAAAAACGTCGCCCCCATTCGTGCTGCATAGGGGATGAAGGGCTCTTCTTCGTCAGGAAACTCGATTTTGACGATCGAGGCGGCACTCACTTGGGGGTCTTCGGCGCCAATGACATGAAGCCGCGAAAAACCAGCCTTGCGCCCTGCCCCAAGATACACAACCTGCGCACCTTTGATCAGCCCCCGCGCCTCTAGATCAATCCGTTTCTTGCGGTGCTTCATCGGAAGTTCAATCCCGTCGCAAATCAACGGCTCCCCCGGCAAAAGCATATCCCCCGGCGCGCCAAAAGCTCCACGAAACGCTTGTATGAGTCTCACCCGCGTCGCATTGCGCCACACCAAAACGGGCGAACGCGCCATCAAATCGCTTTCAACCCGCTGTGCCATAACAACCCTGTCGTCCTTGGCTGCGGCTTCTTCAATCATACGTTCGAACCCCTCGAACGTAAGGGATTCATCGGCCAAGGCATGCGCCAAATCCAAAATCGGGTTATCTTGGGTCTGGCGATGAACCCGTGAAAGGACCATCTTTTGGCGGCCTTTGAAGCGATCAAATATCATCTCACCAGACTGCCCAACCGGCGCAAGCTGTGCCGGATCACCAAACAGCACCAACGTCGGGAAAATTTCGCGCAGATCGTTGTACTGCTTTTCATCGAGCATCGAGCTTTCATCAATAAACCCGATATCCAGCGGATCATCGCGCCGCTTCCACCCTGTGATAAAATCCGATCCACGCAACCCAGCCGCAGCCAGCGCACCAGGGACCGACTTGTTGGTCTGAAAGAACGCTAATGCACGATCAAGCGCCGCATCCGTTAGCCCCTCAATGTCGGGTCGCTCCCCTTCGCCCGCGAGCCACTCGGCGATTTTCTCGTACTCAGGATCATAGACGGGAGTGTATAGAATGCGGTGGATCGTGGTCGCGGGAACGCCTCTGTTCCGCAGAACGCTTGCCGCTTTGTTGGTGGGGGCAAGGATCGCCAATGTGCGGCGTGTTTTTCGCTTTTTTCCTTCATAGTCTCCGGAAACAACGTCAACGCCTGCGCTTTCAAGCGCCTTATACAACTCTGCCAGCAGGAGCGTCTTGCCGGAGCCTGCTTTGCCGATAACTGCGAGTGTTTTCTGTTTGCCCTCGCTGAGTGGCGTCAAAATGGAATCTTCCAGATCGACGCCAGCCTCGCGAAGAACTTCTGTAACGCGATCAAAGGCTTCGGCCTGATCGTCGGAATATGTAATGCTCGGCACGTTCATAAGCGAACATTATAGGGCTGCCCCTATGGTTGCCAGCGTATAACACGCTCTCCGAGCATTACGTTCGCATTAGGGCTGCGCCTCGAGCGTGTCCTCCCAGGTTTTCAGGCCAGTCCGAGGAGCCTGCACCAGAACCGCCATATTGCCGGGCTGATGCTCGTTACGGAGCATCTTGAGGTGGGCCTGTGGGATGTCCTTCCACGAGAAAACCTCACTCATGCAGGGATCAAGCCGGCGTTCGCACATCAACTTGTTTGCCGCCGCTGCCTGCTTGAGGTGGGCAAAGTGGCTGCCTTGAATGCGCTTCTGATTCATCCAGACATAGCGCGCGTCCATAGTCAGGTTATATCCCGTTGTCCCCGCACAGATCACAATCATCCCACCGCGTTTGCACACGAATGTCGAAACAGGGAATGTCGCCTCTCCCGGATGCTCGAACACCATATCGACGTTCACACCCTTGCCGGTGATATCCCAGATCGCCTTGCCAAACTTGCGCGCCTCGGCAAACCATTCCTTATATTCTGGGCTATTAACCGTCGGTAGTTGTCCCCAGCAATTGAAATCCTTGCGGTTGATAACGCCCTTCGCACCAAGCCCAAGCACGAAATCGCGCTTATCCTCGTCCGAGATGACCGCAATTGCATTCGCGCCAGCAGTGTTAATAAGTTGGATGGCATAGCTTCCCAAACCGCCCGACGCGCCCCAAACCAGAACGTTCTGTCCGGGCTTCAATTCGTGCGGGTGATGCCCGAAGAGCATGCGATACGCCGTCGCAAGTGTAAGCGTATAACAAGCGCTCTCCTCCCACGTCAGATGCTTGGGACGCGGCATGAGTTGTTGCGCCTGCACGCGCGTAAACTGAGCAAAGCTCCCGTCAGGCGTTTCATATCCCCAAATCCGCTGAGAGGTCGAGAACATCGGATCACCGCCGTTACATTCCTCGTCGTCGCCGTCGTCTTGGTTGCAATGGATCACAACCTCATCTCCGACTTTCCAGCGCGTAACTTTGTCGCCAACAGCCCAAACAATTCCGGATGCGTCAGAGCCAGCTATGTGAAAATCCGCCTTGTGAACGTCAAACGGGCTAATCGGAACGCCAAGCCCCGCCCAAACACCGTTATAGTTCACACCAGCCGCCATCACCAAAACCAACACTTCGTAGCTGTCGATTTTTGGAGTCTCTACGACCTCTAGCTGGAATGATTTATCGGGCTCACCGTGACGCTCACGGCGGATCGCCCACGCGTACATCTTGGACGGTACATGTCCCAGAGGTGGCATTTGACCAACCTCATATAGTTCCTGCTTGGGTGCATCATAATGCGTTTTGGTAGTCTCAACATCCAGAGCCATGGGGGCCTCCATTGGTTTCTGCAGCGCAGAATCACTGCGTCTCACCCTATGGCTAATATTTCGAAAGTAACTTTACAACAATAATTAGTATATTTTTGCAATTTAATTACTATTTCAATTCTGGACGATCCCCTCTCTCATCAATTTCAGCATCGACAATATGCGCAATAGATTTGGCGTAATACTCCACCAAGTCACGCGATTTTTCGTTAATTATCATACCACTATCATCTTCGCGAATAAATTGCCGCAGAAGCAACATACGCAAGCCGACTTGCGTTGCATAATTCGTATTATCGCGTGGCAAATGAACTTGCGCGCTGCAATCGCGCAATTTTTCAACGATCTGAACGAGCTGAGCTTCTACCTCTTCTCGCGCCAAAGGCTCCTGCGCGCGGCAAAGAATGTAAGCCACCAACGGAACCGGCAGAACGGGAACCTCTTGTCGAACTCGTGCCATAAGCTCTCGCCCAACATTTTTGGTCAGTTCTTCGGAACTGCGCACATCCATGTCCTTGGAAAATTCACGAAGCGATAATGGCGAACCAAAGCTCACCGCTGCATAGCCGAAGCGGTGGAATCTACCCGTCAGGAAAAAGCGAATTTGGCGGAACACAAAGCCGAGCATACTGAACGGACCAAATCGAAATTTTCGACCACCAGCCGTCGCGGCTTCGATCAGCACTCGGTCTTCAAGCACGCGATCATAGTTCAAAGCAACGGGAACAAACACCACGTCGCGGCCTTCGTCGCCGTGATATCCCGAGATCACATAGTTCAGGATTCCAAGCTTTGGCGGCTTAACTTCGCCCGTTAGTGAAAGCCCCCCTTCTGGGAATACGGCCTGCCCAACGCCCGCTTCTGTCGCCATCTGGACATAGCGCCCTAGCACACGACGATAGAGGACATTGTTTGATTTCCGCCTTATAAAATAGGCCCCCATGAACCGCAGAAGTCCCTGAAGCGGCCACACGCGCGCCCATTCTCCAACCGCATAAGAGAGCGCCGTGCGCTCCGCTGCAAGGTAGGTCACTAGGAAATAATCCATGTTCGAGCGGTGATTCATCACGTAGACCACGGTCGAGCTTGGCTCTATTTCCGCGATGCTCTTTTCGTCACGATAGGCAATCCGCACCCGATAGATACCGCGCGAAAGCCATCGCGTGATCCGTGTAGCAAATCCGAAATATGCTGTTGCAGAGAACGAGGGAACGATCTCGCGGGCATACCTATGAGCCGCCTCAAAGGCGACGTTTTCGGGAATCCCATCTTCCTTTGCTTGCTCTGCGACGGCCTCAGCAACCTTGGGATCATAGATCAATCGCTGGATCATATCGTGGCGCCGTGCGAGCTTGAACGGCTCTATGGGACGCTCCAGACGTTCGTTCAAACGCGCTACGACCCGCTCCATCCGACGACGAAAAAACCAGCGTACTGAGGGTACGAGAATACGCTCCAACGCAGAGACCGCAGCCAGCAACGCCACGATCGAAATGAGCCACACCGGAATTTGGACTGTTTCAAACATCGTGCCAGAATTTCAGCACCGCGCCCTAAGGTAAAGCCCAGCATGCTGCAACGCAGAGATTGACAAAGCAATTAAATTACCAATACGATATTCAATGAGAGATAAAGTTACTCATGGAGTCGAGATGACCAATTCAGAGAAAACACGTCCGTGGTTGTTTCGGACCTATGCTGGCCACTCGACGGCCCTCGCATCAAACGCTCTCTATCGCTCAAACCTTGCGAAAGGTCAGACGGGCCTCTCGGTCGCGTTCGACCTCCCCACTCAGACGGGATATGACAGCGATCATGTGCTAGCGCGCGGCGAAGTGGGCAAAGTAGGCGTCCCTATCGACCATATCGGAGACATGCGTGCGCTGTTTGCCGATATTCCGCTCGAACGTATGAACACCTCAATGACGATCAACGCGACTGCGCCGTGGTTACTTGCGCTCTATATCGCGGTGGCAGAGGAGCAAGGCGCGGACATCTCGGCCCTCAAAGGGACGGTGCAAAACGATATCATCAAAGAGTACCTAAGCCGCGGCACCTACGTCTGTCCGCCAGAGCCATCGTTGCGGATGTTGACGGATGTCGCGGCCTATACACGCGCGCACCTCCCGAAATGGAACCCCACAAACATCTGCTCCTATCACTTACAAGAAGCGGGCGCGACACCGGAAGAAGAGCTTGCCTTCGCCCTCGCAACCGCGATCTCTGTGCTCGACGACCTGCGCGAAAAGGTACCAGCAGAGCACTTCCCCGAAATGGTCGGGCGCATCAGCTTCTTCGTGAATGCAGGCATTCGCTTTGTGACGGAGCTATGCAAAATGCGTGCGTTCGTTGAGCTTTGGGACGAAATCACACGCGAGCGCTATGGCATTGAGGACCCAAAATTTCGACGCTTTCGTTATGGCGTCCAAGTGAACAGCCTCGGCCTGACCGAGCAGCAGCCGGAAAACAACGTCTATCGCATTCTCATCGAAATGCTGGCGGTGACCCTTTCCAAGAACGCGCGCGCCCGTGCTGTGCAGCTTCCCGCATGGAACGAAGCCCTCGGGCTGCCACGCCCGTTCGATCAGCAATGGTCGCTCCGCATGCAGCAAATCCTAGCCTATGAAACCGACCTTCTGGAATACGATGACCTCTTTGACGAGAATCCTGCGATCAACCGCAAGGTCGATGAGCTAAAGAAGCGCGCGCGCGAAGAGCTTGGCCTTATTGACGATATGGGCGGAGCGATCGCAGCGATTGAGTACATGAAATCGCGCTTGGTGGACAGCAACGCAGAACGGCTTCGCAAAATCGAAAACGGTGAGACCACCGTCGTGGGTGTGAACCGCTGGACGGAAACAACCGAGAGCCCGCTCACCGCAGGCGATCGTGCCATTATGGAAGCCGACCCCGAGGCAGAGGCGGATCAAATAGACCGCCTGAATGCCTTCAGAGAGGCGCGCGATGAGGCCCTAGCCCAAGACGCGCTTGACGCTCTTCGCGCGGCCGCAGAAGGGGGCGCTAATATCATGCCTCCGTCAATTGCCTGCGCCAAGGCGGGCGTTACGACTGGCGAATGGGGCGATGTATTGCGCCAGACGTTTGGCCAGTTCCGCGCACCGACTGGAGTTCGCAAGACCATTTCAAACCGCACTGAAGGACTTGAAGACATACGCTCGGCGGTTGATCTGGTCAGTGCAAGAATGGGCCGACGCCTAACGCTTTTGGTCGGGAAGCCTGGGCTTGACGGGCACTCCAACGGCGCCGAACAGATTGCGACACGCGCACGCGATTGCGGGATGGACATTCGCTATGAAGGTATCCGCCTAACGCCCGAGGAAATCGTGGCCGCCGCAAAGCGTGAAAACGCGCATATCGTGGGGCTATCGATCCTTTCGGGGAGCCACATTCCCCTACTTACCGAAGTCATTGAACGGATGCAAAGCGCGGGCCTTGGTCATATTCCTGTCGTAGCGGGCGGCATAATTCCAGAGGATGACGAGCAGGAACTTCTTGGTCGCGGGGTTGCGCGCATCTATACGCCCAAGGACTTTGAGATGAATAAAATCATGTTTGATATCGTTGATCTGGTCGACGCCACGTCCCTCGCTGCAGAGTAACTCGAACCTTGCGCTCGGCGTGTGCATTGTGCAGAGATTGTCCATCCAGTCAAAATTATCGAGGTTCACATGACAGTCCATATTGGCGCAGCCCCTGGCGATATCGCAGAAACCGTTCTCTTGCCCGGCGATCCGTATCGCGCAAAATGGGCCGCCGAGACCTTCCTGACGGACATCAAATTGGTGAATGAAGTGCGCGGAATGCTTGGCTTCACCGGCATGTGGAAGGGAAATCGTGTTACGATTCACGGCACAGGCATGGGTATGCCGAGCCTGTCGATCTATGTGAATGAAATGATCACCACATATGACGCCAAGACCCTGATCCGTATTGGCTCCTGCGGCGGGATGCAGAAAAGCGTAAAGGTTCGGGATGTCATTATCGGGATGACGGCCACGACGCTTTCGACACCCTCGCGCGGGATTTTTAAGGAAATGAACTTTGCTCCGTGCGCCGACTATGGGCTTTTACGTGCAGCAGCCGACGCCGCTGAATCGCGCGGCACGCCAACGCATGTGGGCGGCATTTACTCAAGCGATGTGTTCTATGACGAGCGGCCAGACCTGAACGAGCAAATGGTTCGTCACGGCATCCTAGGCGTCGAGATGGAAGCAGCAGAGCTCTATAACCTCGCGGCACGTCATGGCCGCCGCGCGCTTGCTGTGCTCACCGTTTCGGATCACTTGCTTACGGGTGAGGCCCTCCCGAGTGAGGACCGCGAGAAGAGCTTTGGCGATATGGTAGAAATCGCACTCGAAGCGGCCTTCGCCTAAACGAAAAAGGCCGGCGTCTCATCGCCGGCCTTTACTCGATGCGCTATACCGCGCGCTCGACCATCATCTTCTTGATACTGCTGATCGACTTGGCGGGGTTAAGACCCTTAGGACAAGTCTTGGCGCAGTTCATGATCGTGTGACAGCGATAGAGCTTGAACGGATCCTCAAGATCATCCAAACGCTCGCCTGTGGCCTCATCGCGACTGTCGATAATCCAGCGATAGGAATGCAGAAGTGCGGCAGGCCCGAGATATTTATCGCTGTTCCACCAGTAGCTTGGGCAGCTCGTTGAGCAACACGCGCACATCACGCACTCATAGAGGCCGTCCAACTTCTTGCGATCCTCAATGGACTGTTTCCACTCTTTGGCGGGGCGATTTGTCTTGGTCTCAAGCCACGGCATCACACTCGCGTGCTGTGCGTAGAAATGTGTGAGATCGGGGATCAAGTCCTTGACGACCGACATATGCGGAAGCGGGTAAATCTTGATGTCGCCCTTTACCTCGTCCATGCCATAGATACATGCGAGCGTGTTGATGCCCCCCACGTTCATCGCACAAGAACCACAGATGCCTTCTCGGCACGAACGGCGGAACGTCAGCGTCGGGTCGATCTCGTTTTTGATTTGGATAAGACCATCCAAAATCATCGGTCCGCAGGTGTCCAGATTGACGAAATACGTATCAATCTGTGGATTTTTACCATCATCAGGGTTCCAACGGTAAATCTGGAACTTGCGCAGATTCGTCGCGCCCTCGGGCTTGGGCCATGTCTTGCCCACTTTGACCTTGGAGTTCTTGGGAAGTGTAAACTCTACCATGTTAGCACCCGTTTCTTTGTGGCTTGGTCGAAGCGCGCATGGCTTCGATGGCTCGTTTGTTGCGCATTAGATATCCCCCTCAAGGGACGAACGGATCGTGCTCCCTGTCTCAAGGAAGGAAAGCGCCCGTTTTTGCTGTTCCAATGTAAGTGTCGTCCAAAGCTCTGCATCGCCAGCTTGCAGCGGATACTGCGTAGGCAGCGCAAGCTTACCTGCTGGTGCGGACTTGGGCGTCGCGGATACGACCGTTGGAGCAGGCGCTGGAGTAGGTTTGAATGACTCTGTGCGATAACTCGCGCCATCACTCAGGACATTGCTGCCATAGCGACCACGCTGACTTGTTGGCACATAGCCCGCGCTACTTTCAAATTCGACGCCCGCAGGGAGCGCGCCAGCACGGTTCAGACACTCAAGGTACGGGAACCGTAGGCCATTGCTGTCCGTTTCCACGCCGTCGATAAGACGGTTGAAATAGCTATCCCGTGCAACTGCGCTGTCGAAGGAAAGCCCCGAACGGCTCGCCAATGCGGCCTGACACTCTGCCTCCGTCGCAGGCGCGCGCGTCTGGGTCGGCCCACAGGCCGCGACCATCAACAGCCCCAACGTTCCGGCAATCAAACGCATCAGAACGTCCTCGCTTTCGGCGCGATAGTCTTAAGGCTGATCCCGCCCTCTTTTTCGGTCGTCAGCGGATCTTTCACAACCGGACGATAGGACAACTCAACTTTGTTGCCATCCACGCGGCTGATGGTGTGAACACGCCAGTTTTCATCGTCGCGCTTCGAATAGTCCTCATGCGCATGCGCGCCGCGGCTTTCTTTGCGCGCCTCAGCTCCGACAATCGTTGCCATCGCATTGGGAAGAAGGTTCGTAAGCTCAAGCGTTTCCATCAGGTCGCTGTTCCAAACAAGGCTCCGATCCGTAACTTTCAGATCGTCGACCTTGCCAGCAATGACCGTCATCTTCTCAACGCCTTCGGCAAGCGTTTTGTCAGTGCGGAAAACAGCGGCATCGGACTGCATTGTTTTCTGCATTTCCAGACGCAATTCTGCGGTTGCGATGTTGCCTTTCGCGTGGCGCAAGCCGTCAAAACGGTCGAGTGCTGCGTCCACGGATGATTGGTTCAGAGTTGGGTTCGGAGCCTCGGCATCAACCACTTTGCCAGCCTTGATCGCGGCGGCACGGCCAAACACAACAAGGTCGATCAGCGAGTTGGAACCAAGACGGTTCGCACCATGCACAGACGCACAGCCCGCCTCACCCACAGCCATCAAACCTGGAAGGATTGCGTTGGGGTCTTCTTTTGTCGGGTTCAGAACTTCACCGAAATAGTTCGTCGGAATACCACCCATATTATAGTGAACAGTCGGAAGAACAGGGATCGGTTCCTTAGTTACGTCCACGCCCGCAAAGATGCGCGCGCTTTCTGAAATGCCCGGCAAACGCTCGGCCAGTGCTTCCTTGGGAAGGTGGCTCAGGTTCAGGTGGATGTGGTCACCATCAGGGCCAACACCGCGACCTTCGCGAATTTCCATTGTCATGGAGCGCGAAACATAGTCACGCGGCGCGAGGTCTTTATAGGTCGGCGCGTAACGCTCCATAAAACGCTCGCCCTCGGAGTTAGTAAGATACCCCCCCTCGCCGCGCGCGCCCTCTGTGATCAAGCAACCAGAGCCGTAGATACCCGTTGGGTGGAATTGCACGAACTCCATATCCTGCAAAGCAAGCCCAGCGCGCGCCACCATGCCGCCGCCGTCACCTGTACATGTATGCGCGGATGTTGCGCTAAAGAATGCACGACCATAACCGCCCGTCGCAAGCACAGTCATCTTAGCGTTGAACACGTGGATTGTGCCATCGTCCAACTTCCAACAAACAACACCTTGGCATTGGCCGTCTTCGGACATGATCAAGTCAATCGCGAAATACTCGATAAAGAATTCCGCGTTATGCTTGAGAGATTGGCCATAAAGCGTGTGAAGAATTGCGTGGCCCGTACGGTCCGCAGCTGCGCAGGTACGCTGTACGGGAGGGCCTTCGCCGAACTCGGTTGTGTGGCCGCCAAACGGGCGCTGGTAAATCTTGCCCTCTTCGGTACGCGAGAACGGAACGCCGTAATGCTCCAGCTCATAAACCGCCTTGGGCGCTTCGCGCGCCAGATACTCCATCGCATCCGTATCACCGAGCCAATCGGACCCCTTGACCGTGTCATACATATGCCACTGCCAGTTATCCGGACCCATATTTGAGAGCGATGCCGCGATCCCGCCCTGCGCCGCAACGGTATGCGAGCGGGTTGGAAAAACCTTGGTTACACAAGCAGTCCGTAGCCCCTGCTCCGCCATGCCAAGTGTCGCCCGAAGTCCCGCACCACCAGCACCAACAACAACCACATCGTATTCGTGGGTTTCGTATTCATATGCAGACATGAAGCCAGCTCCTTAAAGCGCGATTTTTGCAAGGGCGAAGAGGCCAACAGCCATCAACCCGTAGGAAAAGAGGATCACCGCGATCAAAGTAACTTTGCCAGCGGTTCCATGAACGTAATCTTCGATCATCATCTGAGCTCCTTTACGGAAATGCTGAAGCCCGAAGACCAGCACAAGCGCCGTGACGATTGCCGGAAGTGGCCGCGAGAATGTCGCGATCACTTCTTCATAGCCGCCACCAAATGCACACCCAAAGATGAAAACAAACACGGGTACGATAATGGCAAGGCCAACGGCACTTACCTGCATGAACCAGTGATCTGCGGTTCCGGTTCCAGAGGCGCCCTTGCCCTCAACACGTTTACGATCTGTCAAATAACGCATAGCGGCCTCCTAAACGATCACGCAGGTGATCAATGTCAAAACGACGGATCCAATAATGATGCCCCAACCCAGCTTGTCGGCAACAACGGGATCAAGACCGCGTCCTGAGTCAAAATAGAGATGACGCAGACCTGCGAGGTAGTGATACCAAATACCCAAGAGCGACAGCACCATGATCAACCGTCCGAACCAAGACGTCAGAAATCCGTTTGCCAAGGCAAAATATTCTTCGCCGCTAGAGGCCGCAAAGAGCCACCAAACAACAAGCACAAAGCTTACAATCAATGCGTTGCCGGTAATTCGCGTCATAATCGACGTGAAGGAGTTAAGTTGGGGCCGGTAAATGCCGAGATGCGGAGAGAGCGGGCGGGCGCTCTGCTTCTTGTCAGCCATGGGTTCACCCTTTCAGGATAAGATGCCTTTGGATCAGTTTTTCCAACTAATAACGTATTTTTGTCCTATGTCACTCATAGAGAGCGGCAAAAACGCGTAAAATTGCGGGATCAGGAGTATTAATTTCGCTTTGTGATCACGCAATATCTTCGCGTGATCACAAATTCGATCACAAATATTCGCCTGACGATTCTCGGGAAAACACGCTCAATCTACTTCGGAACGATCGCCCAATAATCTAAGTCCAGCAGGATCTCGGGCAGATACTTTCCGTCATCTCCGCGCAATTCACCTGCGCTCCCTTTCGTCGCAACTAGCCTAAGCCGAAGCGCGCCGACGTTTGGTGCGTCAAGCTCTGCTTTGTCCAGAACCTCGCTCCATGCACGCACAGTATCGCCCGCATAGCAGGGGTTGGCATGGGCGCCGCTGTTGATCGCGATAATCCGCTGCGCATTCGCCAATCCATTAAAGGAAAGCGCCCGCGCCATCGAAATAACGTGACCACCATAGATAAGCCGACGCCCATCGGGGCGCGCGGTTTGGTCGAAATGCACCTTGGCCGTGTTCTGCCACAGGCGCGTCGCCAACATGTGCTCGGCGTCTTCCATCGTGACGCCATCAACGTGATCGATGACTTCGCCAATTTCGTAATCGCTCCAACGATGCGCCTCACCGGCCAGATCGAAATCATAGCGGCTAAAATCCACTCCCTGCAGAACGGGCAAATCTTTGGGCAGAACGTGAGTGGCAAGTTGCGGCACCACTGTCTCGAATGCAGGAGCATCGACGTCGCGCTTACGAACCATCACCCACCGCACATAGCTCAGAACCACCTCTCCGCGCTGGTTCTCTCCACGCGTACGCACATAAACGACGCCTGTCTTACCGCTGCTGTTTTGCTTGAGGCCGATCACCGTCGAGGTCGCCGTAAGCGTATCCCCCGCGAACACAGGCCGAAGGAACTCACCCTCGGCATACCCCAAATTCGCAACAGCATTGAGTGAAACATCAGGAACCGTCTTGCCAAAGACCACGTGAAACGCGATCAAATCATCTAGTGGAGCCTGCGAATATCCAACGCTGCGCGCGAATTCGTCAGAAGAATGCACCGCATGGCGTGCAGGATAGAGCGCGTGATACATCGCGCGCTCCCCGCCCGAAATCGTACGCGGCACCGCGTGAACAATCTCTTGCCCCACGCGATAATCTTCGAAAAAGCGTCCAGCGTTGGTCTTGCTCACTGCTGACCCAACTTCATGTCTGGGCTGTAAGGAGTGTCGATCTCTTTGGTTACGCCCTGTCCGCAACGCATCACGCCATTCGCAGCGTCATATGCATACGTCGGACTGCCATAGAGCTCCCAACCCTTGCTAAGCGCCAGCGAAACCTTGTGGCAAAATGCCGATGTGTCTTCTTCGGTAAGTAAGCGATAGATCTTCATCCGTATGTTCCTTGAAAGGGGCTATATCCTAGCCAGTTGTGTATGAACGCGATGACGGCATACAGGACAAAGGTCACAATTAGAACACGCACATCCTTAGAGATCGGCCCCGCGACGGGACGGCTCCATGCGCCTTCTGCACGGTTGATCAAATACATCTGAACCAAGGACCAAAGCCCCAATCCGCCAAACAAAATGATCGAAGCTACGTCACCATTCACCAGCAAATGCGCAACCGCCCAGACCGTAACACCCGACAACATCGGGTGGCGGATTTTGCTTGCCACTACACCCTTGGCGCTCCCTGCTCCCATTAGGAAAATCGCCGGTATCATCAGAAGGTTATTCAAATGTCCGATCCCCGGAATCGGCGTATAGACGGGGATAAATTCGGCCCCACGATACCCGATTACCATCGCAACGATGCTCGCAAGAAGGGCGAGCGCAACACCGCCTTTGGCCTTATCGCCAATCTCGGCGCGCTTTGCGGGAAATAGCCGCTTAAAGAAGTGCGCAAATGCCCAAAGAGCGACGCCCAATATTAATAATGCCATGTAAAACTCTCGATTTTCTGAGTTAATGTAAACAACATTAACATTATAGCTATTCTGCGGTCGCGGCAATGGCCTCGGCTTGCGCAAGTATCTGTCGCGCCGTCACAACATGCAGGTTCTCGACAATTTTTCCGTCCAGCACGGCCACTCCCTGCCCATCCTTTTCGGCCGCTTCATAAGCGTCAATCTGACGGCGCGCGAGATCTACGGCTGCTTCGTCCGGTGAGAACACGTCGTTCGCGATCGCGAGCTGTGCAGGATGAATCAGCGTCTTGCCATCAAACCCGAGGTCGCGCCCCTGCGCACATTCGGCGGCAAGCCCCTCCTCGTCCTTAAACGCATTATAGACGCCGTCGACCGCAATCACGCCGTGCGCCCGCGCCGCAAGAAGCGTGGATTGAAGTGCACCCATAAGTGGCAAACGATCCGCACGAAAACGACAGCGCAGTTCCTTGGCGAGGTCGTTAGTCCCCATAACAAACCCCTCAATCGCGGAATGCGCTGCTATTTCCGCTGCATTCAACACGCCCAGCGGCGTTTCGATCATAGCCCATACTGGTGTATCGGGAAGCACGGCAACGACGGCATCCACCTGCGCCGATGTCTCGACTTTGGGCAACAAAACCGCATCGAACGACATCTCCTTGAGCGCCCGAAGGTCATCCGCACCCCATGCGCTATCCGCTCCATTTACACGCACGATCCGCAAACGCCGACCATATCCGCCCTGCTTCAGAGCAGCTCGCAAGGTATTCCGCGCGGTCTCTTTCTCGTCTGGCGCGACTGCGTCCTCCAGATCAAAAATGATCGCATCCGCAGGTAATCCCCGCGCCTTATCGAGCGCGCGCTCCTTGGATGCAGGGATATAAAGTACGGAACGTGTCAGGGGGGGCATCTGTGTCACTCAATTCTTCCTCGCAATATTGTTACAAATTCAAGCCAGATATTGCAGTATTTGACAAGTGCAAACTTGTCGCATCACCCGTTTCGTGGTACTATTGATGTCTTACCCAAACAAGAACTGCCCGCCAACAGGGCGCTATTTTTTGTTTATTTTCATAGGCAAGCTGAACTAATTTTGGACAAGGAGGTCCGTCTGGCTGGCCGCCATATCAAAGACGGTAAACGAACCAAATATTTCAGCGATGGGCCAAGCCCCTGCCGCCGATTATTTGCATTCGGAATGGCCTCGGCAATGGGTTTTGCACCTTTTGGAAAGGTACTGAACCATGAAGAAAATCGTTACCTCAGTTGCGCTTGCCGCGTTATTACTCGCGCCATTCGCCGCACAATCCCAAACAAAACGCGCCTGCGCACCCCGTCAGGACGTGCTCGACAAACTGGCCGAGAGCTATGGCGAAACACGCCAAAGCGTCGGACTTGGCGCCAATAATACGGTCGTCGAAGTATTCGCGAGCGAGAAGTCTGGCTCGTGGACAATTACCCTCACAACACCGAACGGCTTTACCTGCCTGATGGCGACGGGCCATGCGTTTGAAACGCTAGAGGAGGACCTCGCCGCATTAAAGGGAGAACCGCTCTAGGTCATGCTTTCCCAGATCAACTTGCCGCCTGTGATAAGTAGGAACACATAGGTGAGGCGAAAGAACCATTTGTCCGAGAGCTTGTGATGCCCGACGACGCCAAGATACACTCCCAAGAACGCAACTGGCGCCAAAAGAACTGTGGCCAAAACTGTTTCTTTCCCGACCATACCAAGCGCGACATATGGCGGAAATTTCAGCGCGTTAATGGCCCAGAAGGCAATAACCGTTGTGGCCTGAAACTCGGTCTTTCCCAACTTCTGTGACAAGAGATAAACCGCCGCAGGCGGCCCACCAGCATGGCTGATAAAACTCGTAAATCCCGCAACGAACCCCGCAAGATACCCGCCCCAATCTGGCACCTCTTCCTGGGCTATACGCAACACACCCGTCGCTAACGCCACCTGATACGCAACGAATCCCACCGCCACGAAACCGATAAGGAATTTGAACACATCGGGATCCGCAATCCCGAACAAAAGCCCACCAAGCGCCAAACCGGGCAACGATCCGATCACCAAGAGTTTGGCACAATGCCAGTTCCACTTTTTCCAGAACGCCTTAAGCGCTCCCAAATCCATCAACATCAACAACGGGAGCATCAGCCCGACAGCCTGCCCCGGCGTTAGAATCAGCGCAAGGAACGGTGTCGCCGCAAAGGCCGCGCCACTACCGAATCCCCCTTTGGAAATGCCCGCAAACAGCACCGCAGGTATCGCAAACGCGAAAAACGTAAAATCCAGCTCCATTATGCCTCCCAGCGCGCCATATTGACTATGATCACGTCACTCATACCCCAGTGTTAGCGCTATCGTAACCCTTAATACGCGGCTTCTTTCGCACCACCCTTGCGCGACGGCCCGCAAATGGCTAGGCAAATGGCGGATTTAAACAGACCAAGGATCAAATTCATGGCTAGACCCAAAATCGCCCTTATCGGCTCGGGGCAAATCGGCGGCACACTCGCCCACCTCGCAGCAATGAAAGAACTGGGCGACGTCGTCCTTTTTGACATCGCTGACGGAACCCCACAGGGCAAAGCCCTCGACATCGCGGAATCTGGCCCATCTGAGGGTTTCGACGCAGCAATGTCCGGCACAACGGATTACGCCGACATCGCAGGCGCAGACGTTTGCATCGTAACCGCCGGTGTTGCCCGCAAACCTGGCATGAGCCGTGATGATCTCTTGGGTATCAACCTCAAAGTGATGAAATCGGTTGGCGAAGGTATCGCGAAACACGCGCCAAACGCGTTTGTTATCTGTATCACCAACCCGCTCGACGCGATGGTTTGGGCACTGCGCGAATTCTCGGGCCTTCCGCACAACAAAGTTTGCGGCATGGCAGGCGTTCTGGATTCCGCACGTTTCCGTCACTTCCTCTCGGAAGAGTTCGAAGTTTCCATGCGCGACGTAACGGCCTTCGTTCTGGGTGGCCACGGCGACACAATGGTTCCGCTGACACGCTACTCGACCGTTGCGGGCATTCCTTTGCCTGACCTTGTGAAAATGGGTTGGACAACGCAGGAAAAACTCGACGCAATCGTACAACGTACACGTGATGGCGGCGCAGAGATCGTTGGCTTGCTCAAGACTGGCTCCGCTTTCTACGCTCCTGCGACTTCTGCGATCGAGATGGCCGAAGCCTACCTCAAAGACCAAAAGCGCCTTCTGCCTTGTGCGGCATATGTTGACGGTGCGTTTGGCCTAGATGGTTTCTATGTTGGCGTTCCAACAGTGATCGGCGCCGGTGGTATCGAGCGCATCGCGGACATCAAACTCTCCAAAGATGAGCAAGAGATGTTTGACAACTCCGTTAACGCTGTCAAAGGCTTGGTCGCTGCTTGTAAAGAAATCGACCCATCCCTCGCCTAAGTTTTCGGCGATATTTGAATTGGAAAGGGCTGGGGAAACTCAGCCCTTTTCGCGTTTAAGAACGGTCTGCGCCAGCGCTTCCCATTCTGGGTCATTCGGCTCAACCTTCGTCATCATTTCATCAACACGTGGCCGGATAATCGCGTCAAAACTTGCCACCGAGAGATCAACCTTTGCATCTGAAAATGCGAACGCAACCTTGCGCGCGAGGTCTAAATCCACCTCTAAGGCATCCGCACCCTCCGCAACACTAGCCAACCGCGTTTGCAGCGCCTCAATCTCGGCTATATCCGGCACCGCCTGCGCGGCTTTAACGATCTGTAACCGCCTCTTATTGTGGTAATTCTTGCGCACCATCTCTGGGCCAAGCTGCGCGCGCAAAAGGAGTTTGCTCGCCCAATGCAGCGGCGTCAGGCCATCGAAATGGAGCAGTACCGCATCCTGCGAAACCTCGCGCGGCACCCATTTTTCCTCTCCCGCCTGTTGGGGTGAGTGAAGCCTTAACTCATAGCCACGCCCCATCCTCACGCAGGATTTTCCGACCACGTGGCCCGTAAACCCCCCGTCCGTTAGGGCCAAAGCCTCGCCCTCGCGCGCAACGAACACTCCCTCGAAAATATCCAGCGGAGTACGCCCAGCAATCCGCCGCCGCTCCCTTGTTAGGATTTTCAACCAACCCTTACTGTCTGGAACCCGCGCCAGAATTTGCGTGAACTCTTCCTCGCACCAGAGGAATTCATCGGCATCGATATTCAGAAGCCAATCGCATCGCGTCCGCACCTCAGCAAGATTGAGTTTCTGGCGTGTAGTATGCAACTTCGGCCGTCTGCCGTTCACGCGCGTCCAATAGTCAGCATCGCAGTTTTCTACAGTAACTCTTGGATGAGCAGAAAGCGTTCGGGATAGGTCAGCGTTCTCGACATCCAGAAACACAAATACCTCCGCGGCACCCGTCGCCAGATGATGCGCGACATTCGCCAAAACCAGCGCCGCAGGTTCAGCCGCCGTCAGCGCAACCGCCCAGGTCGGAGACCCCAGTTTTTCTTCCATTCAGGCGCCCGCCTCTCGAATTTGCTTTTGACAAAGCTAACATGCGTGCCCGCCGTGACAAGGGACCAAGGGTTCTCGTCCCTTTATTTCTGGGGCAATATATCAACATTCATTCATGTGATTCGGGTTGCGCTAACACCCAAGCACCCTGTGATCACAAAATTTTACGCTGTGATCACAAACTGCAAAAAAGCAGTCATATTAGGAAAGATTGTAGCGAAAACCGTTTATTTACGTGTTCCATGCGTGTTTACGTCGGATGGAACGTAGCTTTAAGATTGGATTCCTTCATGAATATTCATGAGTATCAGGCCAAGGCCCTCCTCCGCGATTTCGGTGCTCCCGTCTCGGACGGACGTGTGGTCCTCAAAGCCGAAGACGCAAAAACCGCCGCAGGCGAACTCGACGGCCCACTCTGGGTTGTGAAAGCTCAAATCCACGCTGGTGGACGCGGCAAAGGTAAATTCAAAGAAGAGTCTGCCGGCTCCGCTGGTGGTGTACGCCTCGCGAAATCTGTGGCCGAAGCCGCAGAAGAAGCCGCCAAAATGCTCGGTCGCACGTTGGTCACGCACCAAACTGGCCCCGCTGGCAAACAAGTCAACCGCATCTACATCGAAGATGGCTCAGGCATCGAAACAGAGATGTACCTCGCGCTTCTCGTTGATCGTCAAACATCGCGCATCTCGTTTGTCTGCTCCACCGAAGGCGGCATGGACATCGAAGAAGTCGCCGCAGCAACACCAGAGAAAATCCTCTCCTTCTCGGTTGATCCTGCAACAGGCTACCAAGGCTTCCACGGCCGCCGCGTCGCTTTCTCGCTCGGCCTCAAAGGTGCGCAAGTTAAGCAGTGTGTGGCTCTGATGGGCCTTCTCTATAAAGCTTTCGTTGAGAAAGACATGGAGATGCTCGAGATCAACCCGCTGATCGTCACTGACAAAGGCGACCTCAAGGTTCTCGACGCCAAAGTTTCCTTCGACGGCAACGCGCTTTATCGCCACTCTGACATCATCGCCCTGCGCGACGAAACAGAAGAAGATGCCAAAGAGCTCGAAGCATCCAAATATGACCTCAACTATATCGCTCTCGACGGCGAAATCGGTTGTATGGTCAACGGTGCCGGTCTTGCGATGGCGACGATGGACATCATCAAACTCTATGGTGCAGAGCCTGCGAACTTCCTTGATGTTGGCGGCGGCGCAACCAAAGACAAAGTGACCGAAGCTTTCAAAATCATCACCTCCGACCCCAACGTAAAGGGCATCCTCGTAAACATCTTCGGCGGCATCATGCGCTGTGATGTGATCGCAGAGGGCGTGATCGCTGCGGTGAAAGAAGTGGGCCTCAAGGTTCCGCTCGTTGTCCGCCTCGAAGGCACAAACGTCGCAGAGGGTAAAGCGATCATCAACAACTCCGACGTGGATGTAATTGCCGCCGACGACCTCAAAGATGGCGCTCAAAAAATCGTCAAAGCGGTGAAAGGCTAAGACCATGGCAGTACTCGTAAACGAAAATACCAAAGTTATCTGTCAGGGCCTCACAGGTTCGCAGGGCACTTTCCACACCGAACAAGCCATCGCGTATGGCACGAAAATGGTCGGCGGCGTGACGCCGGGCAAGGGTGGCCAATCCCACCTGAACCTTCCAGTGTTCAACTCGGTCCACGAAGCCAAGCACGTAACAGAGGCAAATGCTTCGGTTATCTACGTGCCGCCCCCCTTCGCTGCGGACTCGATCCTTGAGGCAATTGATGCCGAAATGGAACTTATCATCTGTATCACAGAGGGTATCCCCGTTCTCGACATGATGCGCGTTCAGCGCGCGCTCGAGGGGTCCAAATCTCGCTTGATCGGCCCTAACTGTCCTGGTGTGATTACGCCTGACGCATGTAAAATCGGCATTATGCCCGGCTCGATCCACAAACGTGGTTCCGTGGGTGTTGTTTCCCGCTCGGGCACTCTTACATATGAGGCCGTGAAACAGACTTCTGACATCGGCCTTGGCCAATCGACTGCTGTTGGTATCGGCGGCGACCCGATCAAAGGGACAGAACACATCGACGTGCTCGATATGTTCCTTGACGATGATGAAACACAATCCATCATCATGATCGGCGAAATCGGCGGCTCCGCAGAGGAAGAAGCTGCTGAATTCCTTGCCGAGCAAAAGAAAAAAGGCCGCTGGAAGCCCGTCGCTGGCTTTATCGCTGGTCGTACGGCCCCTCCCGGCCGTCGCATGGGCCACGCTGGTGCGATTATTGCTGGCGGTAAAGGTGACGCCGAGAGCAAGATCGAAGCAATGAAATCTGCAGGGATCATCGTTGCAGACAGCCCCGCCACCCTCGGCGAAGCGGTTGTTAAGGCCATCGGTTAATGGGCTTTTGGCAGGCTATAAGGACGTGTTTTAAGAAATACGTCACCTTCTCGGGCCGCGCTTCGCGGTCCGAGTATTGGTATTTCATATTGTTCCTGATTTTGGGGAACTTTGTTTTTGGCCTGCTAGACACCGCCATTTTCGGCACAAACGTTGTAGAAGTAACCAGCGGCGATGGTACGGCCTCAGCCCAAGTGGACAATAACGGTCCACTCGCAAGCCTGTTCTCGCTGATTATCTTCATTCCTACGCTCGCCGCCGGCTGGCGTCGTATGCATGATACAGGCCGAAGTGGCCTCTATCTACTGTTTCCAATGCTCATCATGTTCGGCGTTTTCACACTCGTCTGGATCGCAGCTGGTTCCGTGGCATTTACGGGGGGTTTCCTCGGCCTTGAAACGATTGCTGTTGTAATGGGCGCGCTTTCCACGCTTGTCCTGATCCCGATTATGCTCGTCGCACTTATTGGCCCTCTCTTGGTTCTCTGGTGGCTTACTCGCCCGAGCGAACCAACTCCCAATCAATACGGTCCCAACCCACATAAGGTGATCTCGTCATGACCGACCAAAGCCCCAACGACCAATTCCAAGCTTCCTCCTTCCTTCAGGGGCACAACGCGGAATATATTGAGCAACTCTACGCACAATACGCCCAAGATCCGAACGCCGTTGATGCCGCATGGCAAGCGTTCTTTGCAGAGCTTGGTGACGCGGGCACGGATGTCGTCGCAGAGGCCGCAGGTCCAAGCTGGGCACGTAACGACTGGCCCCCTGTTCCCAACGACGATCTGACTCAGGCGCTTGACGGTCAATGGGCCGCCGAGCCAGAAGCCGCTGGCAAAAAGATCAAAGAGAAAGCCGCCGAACAGGGCGTTAAGGTATCTGACGAGCAAATCAAACAAGCGGTTCTGGATTCTGTCCGCGCCTTGATGGTAATCCGCGCTTATCGCATTCGTGGCCACCTTGCCGCCGATCTCGATCCGCTCGGCATGGCCGACACAGCGAACCATCCAGAGCTTGATCCCAAGACGTATGGCTTCCAAGAGTCCGACATGGATCGCCCGATCTTTATCGACAACGTGCTGGGCCTACAGCTTGCGACGATGCGCCAGATCATCGACATCGTTAAGCGCACCTATTGCGGCACATTCGCCCTGCAATACATGCACATTTCCAACCCCGAAGAGGCTGGCTGGCTCAAAGAGCGTATCGAAGGCTTTGGCAAGGAAATCCAGTTCACCCGCGAAGGTCGCAAAGCCATCCTCAACAAGCTTGTCGAGGCCGAGGGCTTTGAGAAATTCCTGCACGTCAAATACATGGGCACCAAGCGTTTCGGCCTGGATGGCGGCGAGAGCCTCATCCCCGCGATGGAGCAAATCATCAAGCGCGGCGGCTCTCTCGGCGTTAAGGATATCGTGATCGGGATGCCCCACCGTGGCCGTCTTTCGGTTCTCGGGAACGTGATGAGCAAACCTTATCGCGCGATCTTTAACGAGTTTCAGGGCGGCAGCTTCAAACCCGAAGATGTAGACGGCTCTGGCGATGTGAAATATCACCTCGGCGCCTCCTCTGACCGCGAATTTGACGGTAACACCGTTCACCTCTCGCTTACAGCAAACCCAAGCCACCTTGAGGCCGTGAACCCGGTCGTTCTCGGCAAAGTGCGCGCCAAGCAAGAGCAGACCAACGACAAAAAACGCACAGAGACCCTCCCCATCCTTCTCCACGGTGATGCGGCCTTTGCGGGTCAAGGCGTCGTTGCAGAGTGCTTTGGCCTTTCGGGCCTCGTCGGCCACAAAACTGGCGGCACAATCCATATCGTTGTGAACAACCAGATCGGCTTTACCACTGCGCCGCATTTCAGCCGCTCAAGCCCCTACCCAACCGATATCGCCCTGATGGTCGAAGCTCCGATCTTCCACGTCAACGGCGACGACCCAGAAGCCGTTGTACACGCCGCCAAGGTTGCCACCGAGTTCCGCCAGAAGTTCCACAAAGACGTGGTTCTGGACATTTTCTGCTACCGTCGGTTTGGCCACAACGAGGGCGACGAGCCCATGTTCACCAACCCGTTGATGTACAAAAAGATCAAAAAGCAGAAAACCACGCTCCAACTCTATACCGAGCGCCTCATTCGCGACGGCCTCATCCCTGAGGGCGAGATCGAGGATATGAAGGCCGCCTTCCAATCCTACCTCAACGAAGAGTTCGAAGCAGGCAAAGAATACAAGCCCAACAAGGCCGACTGGCTGGATGGTCGCTGGTCGCACCTCGACAAGAACAAAGACGACTACCAGCGTGGCAAGACTGCCATCTCCAAATCGACCTTTGATCTGGTTGGCAAGGCCCTCTCGACGGTCCCTGCGGATATGCCCGTTCACAAAACGATCGGCCGCCTCTTAGAGTCGAAAGCCAAGATGTTTGAAACTGGCAAGAATATCGACTGGGCAACCGGCGAGGCACTTGCCTTTGGCTCACTTGCAACCGAAGGGTACCCTGTCCGCCTCTCTGGTCAGGATGCAACACGCGGTACATTTAGCCAACGCCACTCAGGCATCGTAAACCAAGATACCGAAGAGCGTTACTACCCGCTTAACCACATCCGCGAAGGCCAAGCGCATTACGAAGTCATCGACTCGATGCTCTCGGAATACGCGGTTCTCGGGTTTGAGTACGGCTATTCCCTCGCAGAGCCAAATACCCTCGTCGCTTGGGAAGCACAGTTCGGCGACTTCGCCAACGGCGCGCAAATCATGTTCGATCAATTCATCTCCTCCGGCGAAAGCAAATGGCTGCGGATGTCCGGCCTCGTGATGCTCCTACCGCACGGTTTTGAGGGCCAAGGGCCAGAGCACAGCTCCGCACGCCTTGAGCGCTTCTTGCAAATGTGTGGTCAGGACAACTGGATCGTCGCGAACTGTACGACACCAGCGAACTACTTCCATATCCTGCGCCGCCAAATTCACCGCAGCTTCCGCAAACCGCTTGTGCTTATGACGCCCAAGTCGCTCTTGCGTCACAAGCTGGCCGTGTCCACCAAAGAGGAATTCACAACAGGAAGCTCCTTCCACCGTGTCCTCTGGGATGACGCCCAACAAGGCAACAGCGATACACAACTGGTGGCGGATGACAAGATCAAACGCGTGGTTATGTGCTCGGGCAAGGTCTACTTCGACCTCCTCGAAGAGCGCGACGAACGCGGTATCGACGATATCTATCTGCTGCGCGTTGAACAGTTCTACCCCTTCCCTGCCAAATCTCTGGTCAACGAACTCTCGCGGTTCAAAAACGCCGAGATCACATGGTGTCAGGAAGAACCCAAGAACCAAGGCGCATGGACCTTCATGGAACCCAATATCGAATGGGTTCTCGAACGGATCGACGCCAAACACACCCGCCCCGCATATGTGGGTCGTCCGGCATCGGCAAGCCCCGCAACGGGTCTCGCCTCTCAACACAAAGCTCAACAATCTGCGCTCGTTCACGACGCGCTCACACTGCAAGGATAAGCTATCATGTCCACAGAAGTCCGTGTCCCTACTCTGGGCGAAAGCGTAACCGAAGCCACCGTCGCAACCTGGTTCAAGAAACCGGGCGATGCTGTCGCCGTCGACGAAATGCTCTGTGAGCTGGAAACCGACAAAGTAACCGTCGAAGTGCCCGCAACGGCCGCTGGCACGATGGGCGAAATCGTCGCCGCAGAGGGTGAAACCGTTGGCGTAGATGCGCTGCTTGCAACAATCGAAGAGGGCAAAGGCGCGGCAAGTGCCCCGTCCGAAGCGCCCAAAACAGCCGAAGCCGCGCCTGCGGCGTCGAGCGAAAGCGTCGATGTTATGGTCCCCACCCTCGGTGAATCCGTGACCGAAGCCACCGTTTCTACGTGGTTCAAGAAGGTCGGCGACACCGTCGCGCAAGACGAAATGCTCTGTGAGCTGGAAACTGACAAAGTTTCCGTCGAAGTGCCCGCCCCTGCCGCCGGCGTTCTGACCGAAATCCTCGCCGAAGAAGGCTCTACAGTTGACGCAAGCGCCAAGCTCGCCGTCCTCGGTGGTAGCGGCGCGTCGGCCGCGGCACCCGCAGCAGAGGAAGCACCTGCGCCGTCCGCTGGCGCTGGGAAGAGCGTCGAGGACGCCCCTTCTGCCAAGAAACTAATGGCCGAAAACAACCTCGATGCCGGATCCGTTAAAGGAACTGGCCGCGATGGTCGCATCATGAAAGAAGACGTGCAAAAAGCACTCTCCGCAGTGACAACAGCGCCAACGCCTGCTGCCGCCCCACGCGCTGCTAGCCCCGCAGAAGATGCGTCACGCGAGGAGCGTGTGAAGATGACCCGTCTTCGCCAAACAATCGCGCGTCGCCTCAAAGACAGCCAAAACACCGCCGCCATGCTCACCACCTATAACGAGGTGGACATGACCGAGGTGATGGCTCTGCGCAACGAGTACAAAGACCTTTTCCTCAAAAAGCACGGCGTCAAACTCGGCTTCATGTCCTTCTTTACCAAGGCCTGCTGCCACGCCCTCAAAGAGGTCCCAGAAGTTAACGCCGAAATCGACGGAACAGACATCGTTTACAAGAACTTTGTCCACATGGGCATCGCCGCAGGCACACCAACCGGCCTCGTTGTTCCTGTGATCCGCGACGCGGACAGCATGTCCTTTGCCGACATCGAAAAAGCAATCGCCGAAAAAGGCGCCCGCGCCCGTGACGGCAAGCTCTCGATGGCTGAGATGCAAGGTGGCTCCTTCACCATCTCGAACGGCGGTGTCTATGGATCGCTTATGTCCTCGCCCATCCTCAATCCGCCACAGTCCGGCATCCTCGGCATGCACAAAATCCAAGACCGCCCGATGGCGATCAACGGCGAAGTTGTGATCCGTCCGATGATGTATCTCGCACTGTCATACGATCACCGCATCGTAGACGGAAAAGGCGCGGTAACCTTCCTCGTGCGCGTCAAAGAAGCACTCGAAGATCCACGCCGTTTGTTAATGGATCTGTAACTTTTTGCGCCGCACGGATCGACCGTGTGGCGTTTTTCCATGTGAAATTATTCATATGGAAATCATATGTAATTCATATGGGAATATGACCCGTTTTTACGGCCCCATTCGACCCAAGGAGAGAACCCATGGCGAACTATGATGCAATCGTAATTGGCGGTGGCCCCGGTGGCTATGTCTGCGCAATTCGTCTCGCCCAACTCGGCCTGAAAACCGCATGTGTAGAGGGTCGCGAAACCCTTGGCGGAACATGCCTGAACATCGGCTGCATCCCTTCCAAGGCGCTCTTGCACGCAAGTCACCAACTTCACGAAGCAGAGCACAACTTCGCGAAAATGGGCCTCAAGGGTAAATCCCCCTCCGTGGACTGGGACCAGATGAAAGCCTACAAACAGGACGTCGTCGACCAGAACACCAAAGGCATCGAATTCTTGTTTAAAAAGAACAAGATAGACTGGCTCAAAGGTTGGGGCAGCATCCCCGCCGAAGGCCAAGTAAAAGTCGGTGACGAAGCCCACACAGCCAAGCATATCGTGATCGCTACAGGGTCCGAGCCAAGCGAATTGAAAGGCGTCAAAGTAGACGAAGAGCGCGTTGTAACTTCGACAGGTGCGCTTGATTTGGCCAAAACTCCCAAGAAGATGGTCGTGATCGGTGCTGGCGTAATCGGCTTGGAACTTGGTTCGGTTTATGCGCGCCTAGGCGCCGAAGTAACCGTCATTGAGTACCTCGACGAAATCACCCCCGGAATGGATAAGGACGTTCAGAAAACGCTGCAACGTATCCTTAAAAAACAAGGGCTTAACTTTGTTATGGGTGCTGCTGTTCAAGGCGTCGAAACCAGTAAAACCAAGGCCAAAGTCACCTATAAACTACGCAAAGACGACTCCGAAGTCACACTCGACACCGATGTTGTTCTGGTCGCAACGGGACGTCGTCCGTTCGTCGACAACCTCGGATTTGAGGCGCTAGGTGGCAAGATGACCGAGCGCGGCCAAATCGCAACCGGCGCCCATTGGGACACCAACATCAAAGGTGTTTACGCGATTGGCGACGTGATCGAAGGCCCAATGCTCGCTCACAAAGCTGAGGACGAGGGCATGGCCGTTGCAGAGCATATCGCAGGCAAAGCGGGCCACGTAAATTATGATGTCATTCCTGGCGTTATCTACACCACTCCCGAAGTGGCGAGCGTAGGTGCGACCGAACAAACGCTTAAAGAAAAGGGCGTTAACTACAAAGTCGGCAAGTTTTCGTTCATGGGCAACGCGCGCGCCAAAGCCGTTTTCCAAGGTGAGGGTTTCGTAAAAATTCTCGCTGACAAGGACACAGATCGCATTCTAGGTGCCCACATCATCGGCCCCGCAGCGGGCGATTTGATCCACGAAGTCTGCGTTGCGATGGAGTTCGGTGCAAGCGCACAAGACCTCGCCCTAACCTGCCACGCCCACCCAACATATTCGGAAGCAGTCCGCGAGGCGGCACTTGCGTGTGGCGATGGTGCGATCCACGCCTGATCACACAACAAACCAAACAAAAAAGGCGGCCAATGTGCCGCCTTTTCTCGTTTTATAACTAAATACTCTCAGATCGGAGCCTTAAGAGAATAGTAACCCGCCGTTGATATCTACGTTAGCACCTGTGATGAACGATGCTTCGTCAGAGGCGAGGAATGCCGCTAGGTTCGCAACCTCTTCGGACGTTCCTTCGCGCTTGAGCGGCGTAATGCTCGCAACGTGTGTACGCACTTCTGGCTTGGAGAAAAGGTTGTGAAAGTCGGTATCAATCATACCAGGGCAAAGCGCGTTAACGCGCGTATTCGGCCCGAGTTCCTTGGCCAAACCACGTGTCAGCGTTGTCATTGCGCCCTTGGACGCCGCATAGGCCGCAGCACCCGCGCCACCGCCATCACGTCCCGCCTGAGACGCAATAGAAACAATCGAAGAGCCCTCGCCCAGATGTGGGATAACTGCCCGTACCGCGAGGAAGAACGATGTTGTGTTAAGCTCCATCACTGCGTTCCAATGATCCAGCGACATCTCGGAGATCGGGACACGCTTGATAATTCCGCCCGAAACATGGATCAGCGTATCCACACCGCCGAAGGTCTCGACTGTTTTCTCAACCAGCGCCGCGACTTCGGCCTCTTTGGTCATGTCGCCTTTCATGGCAAATGCGTTTCCGCCCGCGGCTTTGATCTCGGCAACGGCAGAGTCCGCTCCTTCAGAGGATTGAAAATAGTTGATGGCGACGTTTGCGCCGGCTTCGGCCAAGCGCATCACACATGCGCGTCCGATATCGCGGCCACCGCCCGTAACGATCGCTGTTTTTCCTTTGAGGTTCATAGATAACTCCTGTTTTTCAACGCACTCTTCGGCCAACCCCAAGAATGTAATTCACTCTCGGTAGATTTGTCGCCGATTTGGTATTTGACCTATGGTTAGGCCCTAAATTCACAAATCTCAACCCATATATTACAAATATTTACAACCAAAACAGCATCAACGGAGGTATTAAATACCTATCTAAATCAATTAGATATCTCGCAGGCCACCTTCGGACAGAAAAGCTAGATGTTCGCCGCACTTCCGACAGCTTCAATAAATCTGTATAATATCAGTCAGAATCAGACCTAACTAATCAGCAAACGCAGCCCCTGCGTCACATCTGTTCGAATTGCCAACCGCAAGCCCGGCTCATCCCCTGCACGCAGCGCTGCAATAATTAGCTTATGGTTCCGCGGGGGGTCTGTGCGACGCAATTTACCGTAAAGCGCACGCATCGTTGGCCCGAGTTGCAGCCAGACTGTCTCTGTCATCGCGAGGATCGCTGGCGCTTGGGCACGCAAATAAAGGGTGCGATGAAACTCGAGGTTAGTGCGGATATAGCCAACGGCATCCTGCTTGGCGACATGCTCTGCGATGGTTCCGTTGATTGTCTGCAAGCGTTCAATGAGCGCCATATGCGCCCGAGGTAAAGCGCGGCTTGAAAGTTCAGGCTCCAGCAAAGCCCGCAGCGCGGCCAATTCCTCAATGCGCTCGTTCGTCAAATCCGGTGTCGATATGCGCCCCGACGACGAAAGTGTAAGCGCGCCTTCGGCCACTAAGCGTCTTGCGGCCTCGCGCACGGGTGTCATCGAAACACCGTATTCTTCCCCTACTCCACGAAGGGTGAGCGACTGCCCTGGCGAAAGCTCCCCATGCATGATTTTCGCCCGCAGGTGGCGGTAAAGTTGCTCGTGAATAGCATCGTTTTGGCGGTTCTTTAGTTGCATGAACCTAATGTGATCACAAAGCTGAGCGTGTCAATCCTTGAAACGAAACCGATGGAGTTCCTCACCATTATCACGCAGCCATTTCCGCGGCCTAGCATAGTCGGGAAATACACGTGCAACCTGCGCCCAGAACGCGACGGAGTGATTCATTTCAAGGCGATGCGCCACCTCATGGGCGGCCACATATCGAAGCACCTCTGGCGGGGCCATCACCAGCCGCCATGAGTACATCAAGTTCCCCTCATATGTGCATGAGCCCCAGCGAGAGCGCGTATCACGCAGGGTGACTCGGCCAATTTCCACGCCGAGGTCCCGCGCGAATCCCTCGCTTGCCGAAACCAAATCGGCGCGCGCGGCCAGTTTTAGAAAGCTCTCGACCCTCAGTGGCACTTTTTCCGCCGCATCCGGCACAGAAATGGCACCATCCACGAACCGAGCAGAGCGCCCCCCGCCAGATTGGATAGGACATTTCTCACCTCGGAACCAAATCCAACCACCAACTTCGGGCCGCAACTCAGCAAGCCGCGCGCCAACATGGCCACGAATCCAATCAGCCTTTTCATTAGCAAAATCAACTGCTTCCTTATCCTTGGCGTGCTTGGGCATTGTAAGGGTCACCTGCCCGTCCAACCGCGACACCCGTAAACTGAGTCGTTTGGCGCGGCCGGATCGGCGCAGCCGCACTTCGACTGCCGGATCACCAGGAAGAAATAGTCGCACTAAAGGCCCTTTTTGCTCGGATTGGATTGCACATACCAACTATTCATATGATAATCACCGCTTCAATTGGGTTCAAATCCCAAAAGCCTTTGACACCCTATCAATGTTGTGGCAGTTGGCTGCAACTCTGAATTATTCGATAGCTTGAAGGGGACATCCATGCCCAAAGAAGAATGGGGTATTAAACGTGTTTGCCCAACAACCGGCAAGCGGTTTTACGACCTGAACAAAACGCCTATCATCAGCCCCTACACGGGCGAAGAAGTTGAGTTCGACAACAGCGCCAAAGCTCGCACAATGGTTGCGGACAAAGCGGATGCCGAGACAACGAAAAACGAAGCAAGCAAAGTGGACGATGCGGCGCTTGATGATGATGTAATCGACGACGTAGATCTCGGGGATGACTTCCTCGATGACGACGACGACGACGATGATACGGTACCTCTCGAAGAGATCGCTGACGTCTCTAGCGACGACGACGATAGTTAAAGTGAGGCGCGGGATTTTTCCTCTTGAACTCCCCCCCGCGCTTCCCTAAACACCACTACGCAACCAAGGTTGCAAAGGGGCCTTAGCTCAGTTGGTAGAGCGCTTGCATGGCATGCAAGAGGTCAGGGGTTCGACTCCCCTAGGCTCCACCAAACCCTTACAGTTCAATACCTTAGCTAAACATTAGAGTAGTGTGACACACAGGTGTGACACATAATGAAGCTACATGCGTATATCTATCGGTCCCGACATGGCATATTCTACTTCCGTGACCTGCCTCCCGAAAACTGGACCGTCCCAAGCTGGAATTTTCCAATTATGATCCCCGCAATGTGAGAAGGAGGGTTTCATGAAGAAGAGCAAGTTCACAGAGGCGCAAATCGCGTTTGCTCTGAAGCAGGTCGAAGAAGGCACAAGCATCACTGAAGTTTGCCGCAAGACGGGGATAGCCGAAGCTACGTTCTACAACTGGCGCAAAAAAATAGGGTGGGCTGATGCGGTCCGAGATGAAGCGTCTAAAAATGCTTGATGAAGAGAACACCCGCCTCAAGCGCCTGGTTGCCGATCTGTCTTTGGAATGAGCCTTTGTCCGCCATTGGTCTGAGACAATGGCGAATGCAATGTTGCAGGACGTTATCAAACGAAAGCTCTGAGGCCTGCCTGTCGCCGGGAACTGGTCAATGAGGTCCGCGCGGTTAGGGGCGTTTGCATTCGGCGTGCCTGTGGCGTTATGCAGGCGCATCGCTCGACCTACCATTACAAAGCGCACGGCGACGAGCAGGCCGAACTCAAGAGACGTATCAAAGAGATTGCTGAGACCCGTGTGCGCTATGGCTATCGGCGCATCGATGTCCAGTTACGAGGCGAAACTTGCCCCTCTCGGCGGTGTAACCACCGCCTGCCGGCAACGGGTGAATGCCAAGCGTGTCTACCGGCTCTACAACGAAATGGGTCTGCAACTGCGGAACAAAACGCCGAACGCCGGGTCAAAGCTAAACTGCGGGAGGATCGAATGGAGGCAACGCAAAGCAACGAAACATAGGCAATGGACTTTGTGCACGACCAACTGGCTACTGGTCGCAAGCCCCGTGTGCTGACTATCATAAACACGTTCTCTCGGTTCTCGCCTGCGATTTATCCAAGGTTCAGGTACCGAGGCGAAGACGTTGTCCAGACCCTTGAAAGAGTATGTGGCAAGTTAGGCTACCCAAAGTCCATTCGCGCGGACCAGGGATCGGAGTTCGTTTTTCGTAACTTGGATCTAAGGGTTTATTAACGGAGCGTCGTTTTGGACTTTTCCCGGCCAGGTCAGCCAACCGAATGAGCTATGTCGCGCCACTGGTACGAGTGATCATGGCGAATGCCTTCATCGAAAGTTTAACGGCAAGTTTCGTGCAGAGTGCCTGAACGCGCACTGGTTCATGAGCCTTGACGATGCACGGTCAAAAACGAAGGAATGGCCCTCTCGGCGATGCTAGCATTACCTGTCGGGCAAAGGTGAGAGACTACAACGAAGTTCGTCCGCACAGCGCAATCGGAAACAACCCTCCGATCACACTGATGTTTGGCTCAAACCTGCAGCAAGCGCCCTGAGCTCAAAACCCTCGGAAAATCTCCAGCCGAGTGGTCCAAACAATGGTAGCGGCTCAGCCGAACTCCCGCTGATTTGGAGCGTTTGGCCACAAAAGGGAAGCGCTGGTATGTGCGCTTGATATGCCTTTTTTCTGAACACTCCCTCAAGAAAAAAATAAAACTTTCTACATAAATATCAACGGATTGGTCGGTGATAGGAAATTCTTATTTCTCGCCCTATTTTTACCACAGTGCTTGCATACAAAAGTAGAACAACTTCGAAAATATCAATGCAGGTTTATGAAAATCCCCGCCGAACATCAAAAAGAGAACAGGTCTATGACTATTTGTGAGAGCAAAAAGAAAGCACTCCAATTTGTAAAGAATGAACGTGGAACCGCGACGGTTGAGTTCGTGTTGATCCTTCCGGCCTTTCTTATGCTCTTTTCTCTTTTGGTCGATGCTGCCCTCATATTCAACGGACGCACAGAAGCCTTAAGAACGCTTCAAGACGCAAACCGGAAATATTCGACGGGTTGGTTCGAAAGCACTGCAGATTTAGAGGACTATATTGTCGCGTCATTGGCGTCGATATCTCCCTCGGCAGTTGCAACTTCGAATCTGTCGTCCGGATCGATCCAAAGCCAAGTTGAGTTCCCGTCGAGTGAACTTACAATCGTCGGTATGGTGACAGGACTTTTGGATATTAATCTGCTCGTTAGAGCCGAGCATGTAGTGGAGTATTAAAATGAATACATTCATGAAACTCACCCGCCAGCGCATCAAGTCTTTCGTCTGTGTTGAAAACGGAAACACAACGATTTTAGGGCTACTGTTCTTTACGGCTGCGGCGGCTGTAGGGGCGGCGGCTGTGGACTATTCAAATATTATTGCGGCCCAAACGCACCTTCAAGTTTCAGCCGATCATGCGGCGCATGCGGCTCTCTACCACCGTGAATTTAACGACGAGGAATCCTCCAAACTCAAAGCAATTGAAGTGGCCTCATACGGTGCGCCAAATAATCGGTTTGGGACAACCCTCAGCGTAGACGATATTCAATTTGGGAAGTGGGACTACAACGAACGAAAATTTACTGCTGAAAGTGGGTCCCGTTCGGCCGTCATGGTTACAACAAGCCGCCTGTCCAGTAAATTGAATAGCGTCGAGAGCTTTTTGTTTCGTCTGGTCGGGATGACCGCATTCGACGTCAGGACAAGTGCTGTTTTCGTAACCTACAGGCCCGCATGTTTTCGTGAGGGTTTTGTCGCGGCCGACATCGTCGATGTTCAAAGCAATAACCTCTATGGCGAAGGTTTCTGCATTCACGCGCAAAACTATGTATCTCTCAATTCAAACAATACTTTTGAGTCTGGCACCGTCGTTTCCATGCCCGATTCAAACGACATCGACCTTCCCAAAAGTGGGTTTGATACGAATGCCGGGCTAAAAGAAGCGCTAGGACAAGCCTCCTATCAAATGCGCACGGTGAATCGCATCGAGTCGATCATCCAAAGCTTGCAAGACGAAGACCCTTCATATTTGCCCGATTATATCACCGAAGACACTGTGACGCTCAAACAAAAACAAATGGAAGAGACTGATTTTGTTCAGGGAGCTGTGCATATTCTGAATTGCGGTGGCGGCGGCCAAGCTTTTATCAAAGGCGGGGCACACATTAAGCAAGTTGTGTTCATTACGAACTGCCAAGTGAAATTCGGCGAAGGCACCATTGTGGAGGAATCCATCTTTGCAACAACGGATACCGGTGCCAAATCTTTCAATGCGCCATCGTCATTTCAGTTGGGACGTGATGACGATTGCCTTGAGGGCGGCGGGTCTCAGATGGTCTCAATGGGCGGAATGGATTTTGCTTCCGACTTCAAGATTTTCGGAAGTCAGCTGATCGCAAAAGAGACGATTTCTTTCTCGGCAAATGCGCAAGGCATTAAAGGCGCTTCGATCATTTCCGGAGACGACATTAGCGGAACGTCCAACTCCAACATGGGTTTTTGTAACGGCGCCGGTATGGAGAGAAACTTTGAATCCGACTACTTCCGGTTGGCAGGTTAGGTCTTGGTGTCACTCTAAATTGGCATAGCCATGAGGGAGTATATTTGGACCTCCTACATGGCTATACTATTTTCAGTTACTTCTGATCAGATCAATGCCGTGAACAACAAGGTTAACGCTGTTCTGCCTCATTGGTTAAAGTCTCGCTGAGCGGCTCCCAAAAGGGCGGCAGGAATGAAGATGTAGAAGTTCGCGAAAATATGTGTTGTGAGTTTTGCTTTGTTGGCATTCGCAATTGCGCCAGCAATCGACGTGACGAGTGCCTATTTCGCAATCCCAAGAAAGACAACGGCAAAAGTGGCGGTAAATATGGCGGCACCGAGCAACCCGTAGGCACCAGCACAGCTGCAGAGATATCATTCTTTCAGATTCTTGGGGGCTTTGCTGAGTTTGAGACCAACTTGCACAGAGAGCGCCAGATGGAAGGAATAGCTGAGGCCAAAGCTGAAGGGGTCTACAAGGGGCGCAAGCCATCTATCGACGTGGACGAAGTGAAGAGATTGCGAGACGTCGAAGGCCTAGGGGCGACCCAGATTGCACGGCAGCTAGGGGTGGCTAGGTCGACGGTGTATCGGGTCTTGGAGTAAGCTTGCTTTACCATTTACAATTTATGTTTCTGCAAGGCCGTTGAAACCATCCAAAGCCGCAACGGCATTACATTCGACAGCGCACGCACCAGCATCAGCCATTATTGACAGTCTTTGACCAATTGAGCTTTTTGCGAATTCCATGCGGTTCTAAATGTCGATACTTACCATCCGAGAAGTGGCCAAAATCCAATGCAAGCCCTTGGGTTATCAACTCGGCTCCTATGTCGACTCCATCAGCACGAACGCAAACCCCTACCTGTCGATCATAAGATGTCTCTCCCGTAGTTGTGGCTGTAATTTCATGCCCTTTGCATATCGCTACCATAGCCCACTTTGACTTTTTACCCCACGGCTGATGAAGTTCAGGTGCGTCGATCCCTGCCAGTCTGATCTTATGTTTCTTCAAAACGATAGTATCCCCGTCTATTACATAAGCAGTCCCTGTGATCTTAGTCCCTGCGGGGAGCGGGGCAACAGGTGGCGGCGCTTTCTCATCATCATACAGATGCACGGCCGACGGCTGCGTACTCAATCGCGACTGGGGCGCTTTTCGTATGCGGGGTTCAAACTCAACAATTTTCGGTGGCGATGGGCGCTTACTTTGGCTCCCACGGTATCTGGGTCTAGGACGGGGTAATTTCGGCACTATGATAATAATCAACAGCGCGAGAACGCTCAACAAACTCAGAAACGTCTCCATGAAAACTCAACTCCAACTGCCCCCACGGAACCCTGACACAAATGACCAAGCGTTGGCAAACAATCTAAACAAGTCAGATATTAGTGACATCAAGAATTGCTGTGGGCATTCAAGTTGCACGGGACGGCGCTAGCACTTGATCGCAATGTCGAAACTGTTACAGTAAGCCGTACCATCGCAAAACAAACATCAACCGCAACCTACTGAAAATAAAGGAGTTTGCTGACACAACCGCGACTCCCCTAGGCTCCACCATTTCCCGTTTGAAACACTTGGTACCTCGCTGACTGTTATCGTAAGCGATTGTGTGTTCATCCGCAGAAATAGTAGCTAATGCACGACTCTCTCAAACAGCGAGATCGTCACCGTCCAGTGATTGCCGGAACTCTTCCTTTTCCAACAACCTGAAATGCGTTCCCGTTGTTTTTGCTGCAAGCATTCGATCGCAGCGAAATGTCCTTGGCTCGTTCCTGAGATGGTCAAATGCAACAACGTACCAAATCGGATATTTTAGCAAGAGATAGTGAGGCTCAATCAGCCGTTCAGAGCTTTCTCCGTCCTCACGTTGATAACGTATCTCCAGCACCTCCTGATTCATGAACGCCTGATGTACTGCTTGCACAACACGTTTTGGCGGGGAGCTGGCGCTCGCCTGAACATAGGTAGAAGACGTGTTACCGATCAGTATGCGTGACTTTAATCGGTTCACCTTGGTACGCTTTTCGGGTGAAAACGAGGCCACTAACTGTCGCCGAACGGACCCAAGACTCGCCAAAAAAATCGGCGAGTTCATTTGCTCTGCCACAGCGATACTGATGAGTAGATCGACAGCTTCGGGGTAAGCCAAATTTATCCTGCCCACACCCCAGTTTCGGTCGAGGCGCACGCCGCCACCTCGCCCACGATCGGCGTCGATCTGTATGCCCTGCTCTCTCATAATGGACAGGTCCCGCGCAATCGTGCGCGTACTCACTCCATGCTGTGCCGCCAGATCTTTGATGGTGCAATGCACGTCTTGCTTTAGCTGAACAGCCAAAAGCTCCAGCCGCCTAAGCCTTTCATGAGTATTTGTCCGGGTCATGCAACTAATAAGACATAAATTGTCTTATTTATCAATATGAGGGAGCAACACTGGAAACACACCCGCAACAAATCCCACCGAACGCTATCGGTGAAACAGGAGAAAAAATGATGAGAATGAACTACTTTGTGGTTGGAACGAACGACATGGATGCCTCAAAGGCATTTTATGATGCCCTGTTTGCACAGTCGGAACTTCAGCATGTTTCGCCGTCAGAGAGAATGGCTTACTGGATCGGAGAGGATTTTGCCTTTGCAACGGCTACACCTTTTGATGCAAAGCCGGCCACGGTTGGAAACGGTACAATGGTTGGCTTCTGTGTGGGTGACAGCGAAGACGTCAAAAGGTTCTTTAGGTTGGCGATTGATCTTGGCGGTACAAGCGAAGGAGAGCCCAATCAGCGCGGGCCGCGCTTCTCGGCGTATGTGAGGGATCTTGACGGAAACAAACTCTGTTTCTCAGACTAGATTGAGGAGGCTTCAATATACTCATTTAGGGAAAGCATTGCGGCGAAGTAAGTGTCGCGATGCTAACCTCGATGGGGACATCCGGGCCAACAACATGGACGGCGCTTCCCGTCGGCAAGGTTTTCACATCCCCAGCGAATACGCTTTTCACGCGTCTCTTGTTTCTTCGCGGACTCGACCCAGCGAATCCACTCATTGCGCGCGAGCGGCGTAATATCTTCCCACGTCGCACGAGAACTCGCATCAGCGACCAGCGCCTCCCGCAAATCATCTGGGAGAACATGCACAGTCCCATCGGAAAGTTTTTGATCTGTCACTTTGATCTCCAAATTGCCCTCCCCCGAAATGATACGACAGCAACTGGTGCAAGGAAACATTCCTGCGCAAAGCTATTTCAGAAAGAATATTTGAACGTCTCGATATCTTCTTCGAACATTGTGTCGACTATTTTCTTGTCCGCGTCGCTATAGTGATCGCGATAGTCAAATGAACGGCTCTTGTTTATTTTATGTAGCTCGGCTTTCAGTTCTACGCGGCTGCATACCTCCGCGAAATCACGGTCTAGCGTTTCAAATTCACCCACGTAATCCATAAGTAACTCCCCACGTCTATTGTATAAACTATGCCGCGGAACGGTTCCTCGGACACGTTTATATCCGGATAAGAACTCTGAGAAGCTCTTCTTGGCACCCTGTTGTTCACGACGAAGATAGAGCGACACCATCTGAGCCCAAGGGTTCCGCACAATAGAGAATTTGAAATAAGTGGCGAACTCTTCGGGAAACGCTTTGCGCACCTGTAGGGCCGTGTCGTGGAGATAATGTCCGTGCCGGTCAATCTTGTAGTTGCTCTCACCTCGATGCAACTCGTTGTCCCATTGGGTTGTCGGCTCTAGGTTCTTATCGAGTAGCTTAATTGCCCCAATGCTTCTTCAATCGAATTTCCACCCGTTCTTCGCAGGTGAATAAAAATCACCTGATGCTCATGCGAGATCATATTATCGGCCCTTCGTTTTTTTCTCTTGTAGCCACCTGTCGTTGTCTCCTCAAGAAAACTCGCTCACTCCCTTACTGCTCAGCAATTGACACAATGACTCTGGAGTCTTACGCAAAGGCAACCTTATTTGACGCGGAGAGATTTATGTCCCAGCCGAAAACACTCGCACTTGTTGCGCACGACGGGATGAAGGAAGCATTGATAGAGTGGGCGCGTCCGCGTGTTGAGCAGCTATCCCAGCACACGCTTTATGCGACGGGTACGACGGGTGGCCGATTGATCAGTGAGCTGGGGCTAGACGTGACACCGCTTAAGAGTGGCCCGCACGGTGGTGATGCACAACTTGGCGCGATGATTGCCGAAGACCGGCTAGATGCGCTTGTGTTCTTTATCGATCCGCTTTCGGCGCTTCCGCATGATGTTGATGTCAAATCGCTTCTACGCTTGGCCATCCTGTATGACACAGGCCTTGCGGTAAATCCAACAACTGCGGATGCGTTGCTGACGCATATGGATACTCCGGTATAGTAGGGGAAAAGTCATGACACCAGAAAACCGCCTGCGCGAAGATATTTGCACAATCGCCAAATCCCTGTTCGATCGCGGCCTTACTAGCGGCGCGAGCGGTAATATCTCGGCCCGTACCGATGATGGAGGGCTATTGGTGACCCCGACGGGGAGTTGTTTTGGCCGCCTTGATCCTGCGCGCCTGTCGCGCTTTGACGCGGAACTGCGCCATGTTGGCGGCGATAATCCAACCAAGGAAATGGCGCTCCACGAAGCGTTCTATGACACGCGCGGCGACAAGGCCGGAGCCATCGTGCACCTTCACTCCTGCCATTCGGTGGCGCTCTCTACCCTGCCCGACACGGACCCAGACAATATGCTCCCCGCGATTACGGCATATGGCGTGATGCGCTTGGGAAAGGTTGCGTTGCTTCCGTATTTCATGCCTGGCGACCCCGCTATGGGCGGAGCCATTCGCGGCCTTGCAGGCAAGCGCAGCGCGGTTGTATTGGCACATCACGGGCCAGTCGTCGCAGGCAAGAACCTTGATGCGGCGGCAAACGCGATGGAGGAGCTGGAGGAAACAGCCAAGCTCACCCTAATGACGCGTGGGATGGGGCCGAACCTACTTTCGGAAGCGCAGATTCAAGGCATCGTTCGCGAGTATGGCGTTGAATGGGATTAGATTAATTCGGGCGGCACAATTGCACCGCCCGATAATGCTTCCACGCTAGTCTAGTAGCGACGGCAAGAACAGTGAGAACGACGGCACATAAGTAATCAGCACCAATGCCGCGAGAATGGCCAAGTAGAACGGCCAGATCGTCTTCAGGCATTGTTCGATCTTAATCTTGCCCACGGCACAGCCAACGAACAAACAGGTTCCAACGGGCGGCGTACAAAGGCCGAGTCCCAAGTTAACCAGCATCATGATCCCGAACTGCGTTGGGTCCATTCCCAGATCACGTGTAATCGGTAGGAAAATCGGAGTACAGATCAAGATCAGCGCGGCCATATCCATGATCATACCCAGCATAAGCAGGATGATATTGATCATGATAAGTACAACTATCTTGTTCTCTGAGATCGACAGCAAGAGATCGCTAAGTTTCATCGGCACTTGATAAAGGGCAAGCAGATACGCGAATGCAGATGCAAACCCGATCAGGATCATGACCATCGAAGTCGTACGAACTGTACTAAGAACCGAAGTCTTCAATCCTTGGAAGCTCAGGCTGCGATAGACAAGACCCGTTAGCAACAGTGCATAAATCGCACCGAACGCACCAGATTCCGTTACAGTGAATACGCCGCCAAGCACACCGCCGATGATAATGACGGCTGTGAACAATCCAGGGATCGCAATTGCGCCGGAACGCGCGACCTCTCCCCAACCGGGGAAGGGTTCGGCAGGATATTTGTGTTTGATCGCGATGACGTATGCCGCGATCGCAAGGCAAACGCACATCAAGAAGCCCGGAATAACACCTGCCAAAAACAGCTTATCCACCGCGATGACGCCACCGGACGCAACCGCAAGGATAATCATGTTGTGGCTAGGAGGGATAACGATGCCCGCAATCGAAGACGTAACAGTTACGTTCACCGCATAGTCGGGCCGATATCCACGCTCTTTCATGACTGGAATAAGGATAGAGCCAAGCGCCGAAATATCCGCGATGGCCGATCCCGAAATCCCCCCGAAGAGCATCGATGAGAAAATATTGACTGAAGCGAGACCACCTCGCACGTGACCCACCAGCGTAGAGGCAAAACGAACCAGGCGGATCGCAATACCGCCGTGCATCATCACCTCGCCCGCAAGAACAAAGAAAGGAATAGCCAAGAGGGGGAAGCTGGCAACGCCAGAAATCGTGCGCTGGAAAGTGGTTACAAGGGGGAACCCTTCATACCAGAATGCGCCGAGCGCAGCCGCTCCCATTGCAAAAGCAACAGGCATACCGATTACAACGCCACCAAAAAACACGCCCAGAAGGATGAGCAATCCGTATTCCATTATTCCAATCCTTCGCTGAGGTAGGCTGCGCGTTTGTCGGCATCAAAGATTGTGACAAGCAGACGCGATATAGAAAAGAGAAAGACCAATGCGCCGCAAAACATAGCCGAAGCGGTTCTAATTGCCTCGGGAACATCAAGCATCGGCAAAAGTGTGGACCATCCAAAACGTGACAATTCCAGCCCGTAGTAGAACATCGCAAAGCCAAGGCCCGCGACGACCAAATCACCGACCACAAGTAGGCCGATTTGTATTTTCGGCGGCGTAAGATCGCGAAAGAGTGTCACGCCAAGATGGCTTCTTGTGTGGATACCCGCCGCTGCGCCAAGAAATGTGATGTAGCAGATCAGAACCAGAGCAAGCTGCTCGACCCATGTGGGCGTAACGTTCAGGACATAACGTCCGAAAACCAGCCAACCAAACGTTAGAACCATCACAACGACCGCGACTGCGCCGACGGCCATACATACACTGCTAAGAAAATCGTTAACTCGGACGAGATGATCCGTCCACCGCTGCCGCTCGCTCATTTTTTTCATTCTCCCAAAGAAGAACCGCGCGAACCAGTTGGTCCGCGCGGCCTCTATCCATGCGAATTATTCCGCAGATTGGATCATTTTCACAAGGTCAGCCATGTCGGGGCTGGCCGCAAGGTATTGCTCGTAAACAGGCGCCATCGCAGCTTGGAATGCAGCCTTGTCTTCGATTGTGTTAACTTCAACACCACCTTCTTTAACTTTTTCCATCGACGCTGCTTCGCGTGCCTGCCACAGCTCGCGCTGTTTCATAGCAGAATCCATCGCCGCAGTTTTCACAGCTTCTTGCTGCTCAGGAGTAAAGCTTTCCCATGTCTTCAAGCTCATGCAGAGACACTCTGGAATGATAAGGTGCTCGGAGAGCGAGTAGTATTGTGCCACTTGGAAGTGGTTTGTCGACTCATAGGAAGGCGGGTTGTTTTCCGCACCGTCAACAACACCAGTCTTGATGGATTGATACACTTCGCCGAACGCCATTGGTGTCGCGTTGCCGCCGAGGGACTCGATCATGCCAACGAACAAGTCGTTGTTCATAACGCGAACCTTCATACCTTCAACGTCAGCAGGCTCGTTCACAGGTTTGATCGAGTTATAGAAAGAGCGCGCGCCCGCATCGTAGAATGCCAGTGCTTTGATGCCTTTCTTCTGCATGCCAGCGTCGATTGCGGCCCCTACTTCGCCATCCATCAACTCGTACATCTGAGGAATGGATTTGAAGATAAACGGAAGCGAAACAACGTTTGCTTCTGGTACGGCCTGACCCATTGGGCCGAGGCTGAATACGCCAAAGTCAAGAGCGCCGAGGCGAAGTTGTTCAATCGCATCTGGCTGACTTCCCAGCACACCGCCGTGATAAACTTTACCAGTGATCTCGCCGCCAGTCTTATCAGCGACTTCGGCAACGAATTGCTCCATGCCGTGAGAAACAGGGTAGTCTTCAACGTGGATGTTCCAGCCGCGAAGCTCTTTTGCCATCGCACCTGTTGCACCGAATGCAAGAGCCACGCCCATCGCGCCAGCCCAGAATTTATTGATTGGTTTAGTCATAGGGATCCTCCCAAATCCAATTTGTTACCCGATCAACTTATTTGTAAAAATGTGTAAACGCAACAAAACAATTTGGCAGAAAACGCAAATTTAATTCATTAAATTCAAGGCACTAAGGAAATACATATTCGATGCACAAAATTTCAGCGGAATGCAGCGCTCGTAATCGGACTGATTTTCTCTTCGATTCCCCCTGTCCCCCATAAAAGAAGGGCCCGCAAAAGCGAGCCCTACTATAACCGTTTTTGTAGATCCCCTAGAGATCAGCAGGAAGAATGCTTTCTGGGAGGTTTTGATAGCTCACTGGACGCAAGAAGCGACGGATAGAGAGCGTGCCAACCGAAGTTGCGCCAAAGTTGGTCGACGCGGGGTATGGTCCGCCATGAACCATTGTGTCGCAAACTTCTACGCCTGTCGGGAAACCGTTCGCCAAAATACGGCCCGCCTTGCGCTCAAGAATCGGGAGCAAGCGGCGCGCGAACGCTGTGTCGGCGTCATTCATGTGCAGCGTGCATGTGAGCTGACCAACGAGGTTCTCGGCCACTGCGACCATCTCGTCTTCATCTTTTGCAACTACAACCAGACCAAGTGGGCCAAAGACCTCTTCGCCTAGTTCTTCGTTCGCAAGCCATTCCGCAGCTGTTGTCTGGAACAAGTAAGGTGTCGCGTTGCGCGCATCACAGCTTGTAGTCAAGAGCGTTTGAACACCCTTGGTTGCAGCTACACGGTCACGACCAGAATGGAACGCAGAAGCAATGCCGTCAGTCAGCATGGTTTGACCGCCAACTTTATCCAAAGCTTCCTGAGCGGACTTAACGAATGCTTCGCTCTCTGCGCCTTCAAAGACAACTGCGATTCCTGGGTTAGTACAGAACTGCCCCGCACCCATCGTCAGCGAACCAGCCCAACCTTGGCCAAGGCTCTCGCCGTTTGCCGCGACTTGGTTTGGAAGCATGAACATTGGGTTAACGGAACCCAACTCACCAAAGAATGGGATCGGCTCTGGACGTGCTGCACAGAGATCGAACAACGCACGACCACCCGCAAGCGAACCAGTAAAGCCAACAGCCTTGATCAATGGGTGCTGAACGCAAGCCTGACCAACGGCGCGATTGCCACCTTGGATTTGGCTAAACACGCCTGCGTGCACACCGCATTTCTCAATCGCGGCATGAATTGCCTGAGCGACGATATCAGAAACGCCCGGATGCGCAGAGTGGCCCTTCACCACAACAGGGCAACCTGCGGCCAACGCTGCAGCAGTATCACCACCTGCGGTGGAGAACGCCAACGGGAAGTTGGAAGCGCCAAATACTGCTACCGGACCAATCGGACGCTGCATCATGCGGATTTCGGGGCGCGGAAGCGGCGCACGATCAGGAAGGGCCTCATCAAAACGGCGATCGAGGTAATCCCCCTTCTCAATGTGCTCTGCAAACAGACGAAGCTGTCCAACAGTACGGCCACGCTCACCGTTCAAGCGCGCTTCTGGAAGGCCTGTCTCTTTTACGCCCATCGCGGTCAAATCTTCGCCGCGCGCGTCAATCTCGTCTGCAATCGCGTTCAGGAACTTGGCGCGGGATTCGCGCGACGAGTATCCGTATTCTTTGAATGCTTCTTCTGCGGCGCGCGCCGCACGGTCAACTAACTCCGGCGTCCCTACTGCGAACGAATCCGCCGCGCCAGAAACGGGCGTGTTTTCAAAGTGGTCATCGGTGTCGACCCACTCTCCTGCGATCAAATGTTTTCCAACTAGCATATTCCGCCCTCCGAGGCCTTTTTCGTACCATAGCACCGCTGGCTCGCAGCGGCTCTGCCACACTTAACAGATTGGATACAATATTCAAAGCGCTCACAAATCTATGCGCGCGCTGGAGTTGTAGATAATTTCATGTGTTAAAAAAAGGCGTATCTTATAATAAAGCAAAAGAAATCTTGAGCTGCGTATTACAATCGAATTTAGCGCTCAAAATCGGCGCGTACCGTCCTATGATCCCTCAAAAACCCGTTTGCGCGCATTATCCACGTGCAATCGCATTGCGACTCTCGCGGCCTCGGCATCGCCAGAAATAATTGCTTCAAGGATATCGCTGTGCTCGGCCTGAACAAGCTCAAGCCGAGCGGCCGGTTTTGTCAGTGAGAGATTGCGCGTAAGGTTCATCCCCGTCAGGATATTTGCCTTCATGGAATTAAGCGCGGTCGTGAAATACCGATTATCGGCAGCATCACATATCGCCAAGTGGAGTTCCTCGTCGGCCTCGACCCCCAATTCGTTGGCACGCACACAGCGGTCCAACTCATCGAACGCCTTCTTCATTTTCTGAATATCGCGCTCACTCCGGCGTTTTGCCGCAAGGTACGCGGCCTCCCCCTCGATTGCTGCGCGAAATTCGAACGTGCGCTGGATGTCAGCGATTGAGCCAACCGGCGCGAAATCAAGGACCGAACCATCAGGGCGGCGCGTCACATAGGAACCCGACCCTTGGCGCGATACAACAAGCCCGTCCTCGCGGAGTTGCTTGAGCGCCTGCCGCAAAACAGGTCGACTAACCTCAAGGCGCTCGCTTAGAACGAACTCCGTGGGCAGCTTGACGCCAACCGCGAACTCCCCCTCCACGATCATAGACACGATCCGCTCATAGACACGGTCCGAGAGCGTTCGGTCACGAACGGGGCGACGAACAGGCTTAATATCCTGTTCGCTGCCTGTTGTTCCTATCGGTTGTTCTTCTTTCGCCACGCTAGGTACTTTTCCTCTGTTTTCGGGTCTGTAGGCGGATACAATCCGAATGTCGATGCGCCATCTTGCACACATTCGAGAACGAAATCCTCAAACGCAGTCATTTCGACAGCTTCTTGAGCGACCTCACTCGCGATGTGCTTGGGCAGCACAACAACGCCTTCATTATCCCCTACGAGAATATCACCAGGGAAGACCGAAACGCCGCCACAAGCAATCGGTTCGTTAATGCCAACGGCATGATGCTTGGTCAAGTTGGTAGGCGCACTTGGTCGGTTGTGATAGGCAGGCATCTTCATCTTGGCGATTTCTGGCGCATCCCGAAAACCACCATCTGTTACGATACCGCGACACCCGCGCACGCTTAGACGCGTCGCGAGAATTCCTCCGGCCGACGCAGCACTAGCATCTTCCCGAGAATCGATGACGAATACCGCGCCCGCGGGGCATTCTTCGACACCTTTGCGCTGGGGATTCTCCTGATCAGCAAAGGTTTCTAGGCCGTCAAGGTCTTCGCGTGACGGAATATACCGAAGCGTATACGCAAACCCGACCATATTTGGCCCGGGGTTCATCCGGCGAATGTTCTGAATATAGATATTCTTAAATCCGCGCTTAAACATCGCCGTAGTCAGCGTAGCGGTACTGACCCCCATAAGGACATCGTGAAGTTTGGAATCAATCTCGTGCATTTGGGGTATTCCTCAGTATTTACCGGCAAAATGGGCCTCGGTAAAAATTTGTAAAGACGATATCTATATTTGTCAATTATTTGTAAACACCACAGTGAAGAGACAGCATTTCGCAAACCGGAACGGGCGAAAGCGTGACTTCATTTCTAAGGCAACAGTCTTGCGGCTTGCTTAATCCGACAACAAAGATACCATATAAATCCGAATATTAGCCGCCTGCTGGCGCTTTGCATGACCAACCACCTTTAACAGAGGACAACGCATACGTGAAAAATGCGCCACTGCTCAATTTTGCCCTCGCAGTTTTCTTGGCCCTCTCCATAGGTTGGCTGCTGTATGCAGGACGCGCGATCATTTTGCCATTAGTCGGCGCGGTTATTGCGGTCTATATCATTATTTCCGCAACCGATGGATTGAAGCGCCTCCCTGGTTTTCGCCATGTATCGGACGTCTGGTTGCGGCTAGCGATACTTGCCATTTTCAGTATTCCGTTTCTGTTCCTAGTCGTACTCGCATCGGCAACTGTGCGTGAGATCGCAGAAGTTGCTCCGATATACGAGGCCAACCTCGATCTGCTTATTGATCGAGCCGCGGCAAAATACTCATTGGACAAAGAAAACATCTGGAACGAACTTCGCGCAGTTACGATTGAGTCGTTCGACCTGCGCTTGATCCTACTTAAAGTGCTCAGTGGTTTCACAAACATGAGCACGTCATTCCTCTTGATTGTAATTTACGCGGCGTTCCTTCTTGGCGAACGCAAGGCCTTTAAGTCCAAAGTCCTCGGCGCCTTTCCAACGGTAGAAGAAGGGCAAAAAACGCTCGACCTGATGAATGAAATCAATACGAGGGTTGGCTACTATCTGGTCACGAAAACACTCATCAACGTGCTTCTCGCCGTAGTCAGCTTTGTTATTCTGAAGCTATTTGGAATTGATTTTGCGTTCTTCTGGGCCGTTGTGATCGGGCTACTCAATTACATTCCGTATATCGGTTCTTATCTCGGTGTCGCATTTCCGGTGATCTTGTCGCTTGCACAGTTCGTCTCAATTCCGCTCACAATATCTCTTGGCGTTTGCCTTGGCGTTGTACAATTCGTGGTCGGAAACATTGTAGAACCGCGCGTTATTGGGCACCGCGTTGACCTAAGCCCAACAGTCGTCTTGGTCGCCTTGTCATTTTGGGCCGCACTCTGGGGCATTCCGGGCGCAATCCTTGCTGTTCCCATGACCTCAGTCTTGGCGATCATTTTCTCAAGCTTCCAGGGAACTCAGTTCATCGGAAGGCTGCTTGCGGACAAAATCGCGAAGTAGCAGTCGTTACTCCGTGGCGTGACAGAGAAGACATTTGCACGAGCAGATCACTCGAATATCTTTAGGACCTTAGGCAGCGATTTGAACTCTCGTGCATGAGGTTCCTTGCGCATCTGAATTGGGCGCGTAAAGAATTCTACGAACCCCCAGCGATGTGTGAACGCCCGCGCCTCTTCCCACACACCGTGACAGTCGTTTTCTCGATATCCGTCTGTTGCCGCCTGAAGCGCTATGTCGTCGGTAACGGGTTGTGAGCAAAGACTATGTACAAAGCACAAGACATCGCGTGCTCGTCCACGCGCACCGTTGCGCCGCGGTGAATAGTTTTCCAAATCCAAGAATGTAATCTCACTCCCATCCCAACAGATATCTTTTGCGACAGGGCGACCATGACTGCTACCCAATGCGTGCAACCGCGCGAGCGCGATGCCTGCCTGCGCAGAAACTTCTGCACGCGCCGCCACCGACGGCGTATCCGCACGCCACAGCGAACTTAGCGTTGGGCCCACATCCTCGAGGACAAAATATGTCTCCCCCTCCATAACAACTTCGGGAACTGGCACGCCCATAGAATGTAACGTTTTGTAAGCGTTCAATTCTCTGATGAAGTTGCGTTTTGGCGCGGGCTTGAAAAGCCGCATCCGCCCTTTCACCACTTCCGCCTGCTTCACCCAATATCGGCGATCTTCGAATTCAAAGCTCGAAACACGGCGAACGTTGTCGATTAGATGCTCGCGAACGCGGTCCTGAAATTTGGTCGGAAGAGTTGACGGGTCTGAGATCAAGAAACAGTCCTTTCATAGACGCAATCAATCAGATCGGGCATGGCTTACCAAACCTGAAGGGGTTCACTGACATTACCGAGATCACAAATCGATAGAAAGTGCCGTTAGTCCAATTTCTTGACGCGAGTTTTCTTTTCATCTTGCGCACGATGGCATCGCCCGAATTCGTAGCAACACATGCGCGTTACTAGATACAACCAGCGCCCACTTCCCTTCGCAAATTGTCACAGCGAACTTTTCTTTCGATAAATTTGTCCTACATCAATGTTCGCACCACGAGTTGTATCTAAGGAGTGCGCATGGAAAACATCGAAAAGCTCAAAGCCTACGGCCTGTTCGACGCACGCGTGCCGCGCTACACATCTTATCCGACCGCCGCAATGTTCACGTCGCAATGTGGTTCGGACATGCAACTCCGCGCGCTCGAGAGCCTTGATCCAGACATTCCCGTATCCGTTTATATTCACATCCCTTTTTGCGAGCGGCTGTGCTGGTTTTGCGCCTGCCACACGCAGGGCACTCAAACGCTGGCTCCCGTCGAAAGCTATATCGAAACGCTCGAAGCCGAGCTGAAACTGGTCCAGAAAACCATACCTGACGGGCTTCGGATGGGGCGGCTTCATTGGGGAGGTGGCACGCCGACTATTCTTCCACCGCATCTAATTCACCGTTTGGCGCAGGCGATATTTAATGTTTTTCTGCCTGACGAGGATTTTGAGTTTTCCGTCGAGATAGACCCAACCATGGTTGATCGCGACAAGATCGACGCACTGGCGGCCAATGGAATGAAACGCGCATCAATTGGCATTCAGGATTTCGATCCAGAGGTACAGGCCGCAATCGGCCGCGCGCAACCTTTTGACATCACCAAGGCCTGTGTCGACCACCTTCGCGCGGCGGGGATCAAATCGCTTAACGCGGATCTGGTCTATGGGTTGCCACATCAAACGCTAGAGCGTCTAACCGATACCGTCGACAAAGTGCTAAACTTTGCTCCAGATCGCATCGCTTTGTTTGGTTATGCGCATGTGCCTTGGGCATCAAAGCGTCAGAAGTTGATTGATGAACAGGCCCTGCCGGATGATTTGGCGCGGTATCATCTTTCCACGCGCGCCGCGGCGCAGATTTCTGAGGCGGGCCTAGCACCCATCGGCATCGACCATTTCGCACGGCTTGGGGATGAACTAGAAACTGCCGCGCAAAACCGTCGACTGCGTCGGAATTTTCAAGGATATACAGCGGATACCTGTCAGACGCTGATTGGCCTTGGCGCTTCTTCAATCTCGCGGTTTCCAAATGGGTACATTCAGAATGCTCCTGCGACTGCGGCGTATATTCAGCGTATTAACGCAGGCGAATTTGCGGGCGCGAAGGGCTATGCTTTGACACAAGAGGATCGACTTCGCGCAAGGGCAATCGAGCTCTTGATGTGCGAATTTGAAGTTGCTCTGAGCCAGCTAGAGGGCGAATTTGGTGAACATGCCAAGACGCTCGCCCCAGACCTTAGAAAAATCGCTGGCTCATTTCAGGACTTCGTTGATTTCGACGGCCAGCACCTGTCAATTCACACGGACGGTCGCGCGCTGACCCGCATTATCGCGGCAGGCCTAGATCAACACGTTCCTGATCGCGTAACCTATTCCAGAGCTTCCTAACGCTCCCCTACTTCTCTGGTTTCGGTCGGAGAAGTAAGGGTCCGTAGGCAAGGGCAAAGCCAGCAAATCCAGCCAGCCACAAGACGCCCGATACATAGCTCATCTTAAGCCAGAGAGCGGTCATTAACCGCGCGATTGCCGCCCCGAACAAGCATAGATAAATCGCTACAGTCATCCAATCTGCGTTCAGTTCGCGTCCGGTATGTCCAAGCGTAGCACGTGTCATCACAGCAATCGTCATGCATGCTACGGCACCCACCATCCACAGGTGTTGCGCCGCTGCGGTCCCTGCATTGCCAAGCACAAGATCAAGCCCGAGCGCAAATGCGCCAAGTGGAATGAACGCATAAGCCGCGTGTAAGACAAATACCAATGGCTCGTTCAATGTATGGAGCCCCTGCCAACGAAGCATTCGAGCGAGGTGCAAGACACCAAAAGCAACGATTACGACTCCGGTATATATCTCGAAGGGTTTTGCGACCCAAAGCCCAAGTGCCAAAATACTCACCACAAGCACCTGTTTATCAAACCTCTGCATCGGTGGTGTGGGCCGAACGGACATATTCAGACGCACAAACCAGTTGCGGGTGAAGGAAGGAATGATCCGCCCGCCGATGACCGCGATCATCACAAGCGCTGTCGCAAGCCCAAGTCGCAAACCAACGCCCTGCGCGGCGTATTCCTCGCTCAACGCCTCAATATGAAACAGCCCGTTTGCTATGGTAAATATCGCCAAGAGCGCCAGCACAATCAGATTTCGCCAGTTTTTGCCTACCACAATCTCGCGTAGGATCATCCCTCCAAGCACTAGCGGGAAGGCCAAATCAACCACGGGGGCAATTGCAACTGGAAGCACTGCCGAGAAAAGCACCGCGCCGCGCCCACATAACCAAAGCGCGAAAAGTGCCGCCAACCGCCAGCCAACCATGGGCAAACGTCCCGTCCAATTGGGCACCGCCGTCAGCAAAAAGCCCGCCAAGACCGCGCCCAAATAGCCAAACAGGAACTCATGGGCATGCCAAGACACGCGATCAAATCGTGACGGCAGGTCAATCACACCCGCGAGCGTCATCAGCCAGATCACCATAGCCAGGACCGCCCATATAGCCCCGAACAAGAAGAATGGACGGAATCCGAAACAGAACAGCGCAGGCCCAGTCCATGCGCGCATTTGCTCTGCGGTTGATCGTGCCATTAGTTGCTCCCTTGATCGGCGACATCCATCAGGTGACGGATATGCCTTGCAAAATACCACGTCGCGGGCGCTCCAATTAGACACCCAAGCCCAATTGACCATGCGGTCGAGGCAACAGGCCCACCGACCCAACTAAAGATCAGCGAGGCAAAGAACACATTTACCGCCGCCGCACCCGCTCCAAACGGATAAAGAGCCATGGCGATTTGCCAAGTGGACCAGCCTGCCCGCGTCATCGCCGCGCAACCAATCGTTGAACCGCGATCATCGCTATCACGAGCGCGACGCACGCCAAGGCATACCAGAATTCAGCCGTCGCAGATTGGGCTTGGGGGATTGGGCGCTCGAAACCATCCGCAATCGCCACGGTGCCAAGTATGAACTGGATGGCTACGAAAGAAAGGAAAATGCGCATATCAGGTCTCCTGTGTTAGAGTGCGATAAATTTCCGGCAAAGCCTTGGTCAGCCGCTCCGGATTTGGCAGAAGCGTAAATCCGCCATGCCCGAAAATGCGAGCGAACCAGTCCTGCCCGTCTTCGTCGATGATGATCCCGTATAGGCTTTGGCCTGCATTGCGGGCTTCGCGCACGGCCATGTGACTGTCTTCGATGCCGTGCTGACCTTCGTAATGGTCCAGATCGTTCGGCTTGCCATCAGTCAAAACAATCAACAGTTTGCGCGCGCTTGGTTCTTCGGCGAGTTGTGCGCTCACATGCCGGATCGCAGCGCCAAGACGGGTATAGTGCCCCGGCTTAAGTGCACCGATGCTTGCCGTGATTTCAGAGGACATCGGACTTGCAAAGTCTTTGCATCGGGTCAGGAATACGCGATCGCGCCTTAGCGACGAAAACCCCCAAATGCCCATTCTATCACCGGCCGCATCTATGCCTCCCGCCAGCCCCGCCATCGCTTCGCGCGCAACTTCGATGACGGAGGTATCCCCAATTGCGGCTTCTGTTGAGCGCGACGTGTCGATGAGGAATGCCACTGAGAGGTCCCGCTCGGTTTGACGCGCCGACTGCCAGATCCGATCCGATCCACGCCCCGTTGCCGCCAAATCGGCGCGCGCGGTGAGGAGCGCGTCGAGATCAAGTTCGCTTCCATCGACCTGCCTTGGCTGTAGGATACGGCGAGGGCGCAACGCTTCGAACTGACGCCGCACTTCGCGCATCCGCCGCTCATCTGGTGCAAAAACGGTATCATTCGGCTGTGCGGGGGCGTCGAGAACGCGGCAATGGTCGGGCATATAAGCGCGGCTGCGGTGATTCCATTCCGGATAGGTGTACTCACCCGCCAGCGCTTCATGATCGGCGTCGGATGGCGATAAATCCAGATGCAGACGCAGACGTGTTGCCGCCTTACGGTCTTGTTTGCTCAATGTGATTTCGTCCTGATCGTCCGCCGCCTTCTGTGCGTTCTCGTCATCGTCGTCATCCACGCTTCGGTTGAGATTTAGGGATTCGACCCACGATAGGATCGATTCAAATCGGTGGATAATGATGCTGTCCTTGCGGTTGTGCTGATCCTGATCTTTGCGATTGCCTATCTTGCGATTGCTCTGCGCAGCGTTTGGAGGCGGGGCTTCGGTTTCAGCCGCCTCTTCTCCTGCTGCAGCGCCAGAGCCGCGTTGGGCAAAGCGGAGCCAGATCGGAACGGGCGCCGACGGCATATAGCCGCACGGCGTATCCTCAACTATGAGCGCCTTGGCGGCACCCCGAAGCTGATCGCGTATGGCAGCCTCTATTGCGGCCTCTTGTTTGGGACGAAAGGTGTCTATTCGCGCCTCTACGCAGAGGCACGCCAGTTGCTCATAGGCATTTTGCAAGCCTGGGCACGCGGCATAGGCCGCCTTTGTTGCCGCCGCATTTGCGCGTATTTGCGCATAGTCTTGTGCTGGCCCGTCGCAGTCCAAATCGATGTTGGAAACGTCCGCCAAGGCAGCCAAAGACGTAAGCCAAAAATACGCCGCGCGGTTCAGCGCCGCATCAGGAAACGCCATAATGAAAGGTGGAAGTGCAAGCCGCTCACCATCAAAGCGCGCAACCCATTGCCGATCTCGATCAGCGCCCAACTTACGCCGCATCGGTTGTCGGTGCTGAACCAGCGTCGCTGCTGCTTCGGTAAGCTCAACGCCCGGCGCCCCACCAAGCGCGCGAAAAAGCACCGCAAGGCTGGGTCTAACCGAAGCAAGCGAGATAGCCGCTTCGGGATAACTCACGGCGGCACCGATCCCTTGCGCCACATCATGCCACAGGTTGCCAACGGTTTCTTCGGGCTCCATGAGATCAAGTAGATGCATTGGAATTATCCGTAGATTGTAGCGACGAGATCGCGCAGCGCTTGTTGAACATCAGGTTCGTCACTCAGCGGCTCGATTACGGCGGCCTCAAGAGCTTGATCAACGCGCATACCACCCGCCATCAATGTTGCTGCATAAATCAGCAGACGGGTTGATACCCCCTCCTCAAGGTCCATGCCCGACAGTCGGCGAATTTGCCCTGCGAGACGCACCAATGGTGCCACGCGGCCCTTTTCCAGTCGGCTTTCGCTGGCAACCACTTCGATCTCGGTCTCTGGATCTGGGAAATCAAACGAAACCGAGAGGAAGCGTTGCCGCGTGGATGGCTTCAACCGCTTTAGCACGTTCTGGTAGCCGGGGTTGTAGGACGCCACCAGCATGAATCCCGCTGGCGCGACCAATTCTTCGCCGGTTCGGTCGATCATGAGTGTGCGGCGCGTATCGGTCAGCGGATGCAATACAACGGTCACATCTTTGCGCGCCTCCACGACCTCATCAAGGTAACAGATCCCGCCCTCGCGCACTGCGCGGGTGAGCGGCCCATCGACCCAGACCGTCTCTCCGCCTTTCAACAGATAACGCCCGATAAGATCGGCCGCCGAAAGGTCATCGTGACAGGCCACGGTATAAAGCGGCTTGCCCATTTTTGCGGCCATATGCTCCACAAAGCGGGTTTTGCCGCAGCCGGTCGGCCCCTTCAAAAGAAGGGGCAAACCGTTATTATAGGCCGTCTCGAACAGATCGCATTCCTGACCTGTAGGTTGATAGAATGGCAAGGTTGGAGTGTTTTGCATATTCATATCTTATTCTCCCGGTACGGGGTTAGCTGGGCCGGGTGCGATAACTTCATCTTTTCGCACAACCAGCATGGAGTAGATGAACAGAAGCGCGCCAATCACGACCGCTGCCCCTGCGCCAAAACGCATCAGATAGAAGACAGACAGGCTATCCTGAACATCCATGTAGTAGTCACCGACGACGCGCTGCATGTGTGTCTGGATGGTGCCAGCGAAGGTGAGCACGAATGTCATGAACGCCATACCGCCAGTCATCAGCCAGAAACTCACCATATTGAGCACCTGATTATACGGCGCACGTTCGCGCAACATCGGCATCGCATAGCTAAAGAGCGCAAGGTTCAGGGCCACATATGCGCCATAAAACGCAAGGTGCCCGTGCGCGGCGGTGATTTGGGTTCCGTGGCTATAGAAATTCACGCCATGCAAAGTGTGCAGGAAGCCCCAGACACCCGCCCCAAAGAACGCGACCGTACTGGACCCAAGCGACCAAAGAAGCGCGGCCTTGTTCGGGTGGTTCTTGCGACCTTTCCAAACCATCACAAAGGCAAACGACATCATCAGGAAGAAAGGAATAACCTCGAAAGTCGAGAAGATAGAGCCCACCCACTGCCAATACTCTGGTAGTCCGATCCAATAGAAGTGGTGACCTGTGCCGAGAATACCCGAGAAAAGCGCAGTAGCGACGATAACATAGAGCCATTTTTCAACGACCTCACGGTCCACACCAGTCAGCTTGAGCAACAGGAACGCAAGGATCGCTGCCATGACCAACTCCCATGTGGCCTCGACCCACAGGTGCACGACGAACCACCAGTACATCTTATCAAGCGACAGGTTGTCGGGGTTGATAAACGCAAATACCCAGAGCAGCGACAAAAGCCATAACCCCAGCAGCAAGACGTTTGTGATGGCTGTTTTCTTGCCTGCCAGCACGGTCATCGAAATGTTCAGCAAGAAGATCAGCGCGGCAACCAGAATACCGAATTTGACCCAGAGGGGCTGCTCTAGAAATTCGCGCCCTCCGTGGATGCCGACAAGATAGCTTCCGACCGCGCCCAATGTTCCCACCAGCAGAATGATGAGCTGAAGGTATGCTAGCTTGGGCGACCAGAGTTCGCGTTCTGATTCCTCGGGGATGAGGAAATACGCCGCGCCAAAGAAGCCCAACAATAGCCAGACAATCAGCGCGTTCGTGTGGATCATACGGATGACGTTGAACGGAATAAGCTCGGAAAGGAAATTGGGCGAAACATAGATCCAGCCCGCCACGAGCCCGCCAAGCACTTGTACACCAAACAGCGCCATCGCAGCGAGGATGTACCAGTAGGCCACTTTTTGAGATTGATATTTCATAATGTCGCCTCCTTAACCGGCATCGTTGGGCGGCCAGCCCTGAGTGTCTGTCTGATCTGCCCAACGCAAAAATTCCGAGAGGCCGCGAAGGTCTTCTTCGCTCAACTCATATTTCGGCATTTGTCGGCGCCCTTCGATTCCGCTTGGCTGTGCTTCGATCCAGCCCTTCAGGGTTTCGAACGCGTCTTCTGGGCTGTCCAGAACGCCCCAACGTGTCATCACGTTGCCCACTTCGGGCGCGAAATATGCGCCTTCGCCGTGCAAGCTATGACAGTTAATGCAGGAGTGTTTCTCCCATACGTGCTTGCCGTGAATGACTTCTTCGCTCAGCGGCATGCCTGCGGTCGAGACATCGACCACATATTTATGTGAATGGACGGTCATCCCCACAAAGACCACGACAAAGAAAATCGAGCCCCCATAGAAGATGTTTCGCGCCCGCGATTTTGTCAGAAATTCCGCCATAGGTCGGTCTCCTTGAATTCGGGATGACCAAAGCCTAGCCGCCAGCACCGGACCGAAGTTTGCGCTAAGACAACGTTCGGATGCATTCACGTTTTAGTTTGCTTGCATGAGGAGAAATTCATGCGACGTTCCAGATTTTGCGATCCGGACCTGCCGTTATCCGATTTGATGACGCAATGGCCGGAAACAATCCCAGTCTTTATTCGCCACAAGATGCTGTGTGTCGGATGCCTTATCAGCCCCTATCATTCGATCGTGGACGCGTGCCGCGAGTACGATCTCGATGAAGACGTTTTTCTCGCCGAACTAATGCAGGCAGCAGGGATCAAGTAAGCGCTAGGCTTGGCTAAGGACTACCAAAGCATGGGGATCCAAAACCTTGATCCGCTTACGCTTGCTTTCAACAAGGCCCTTCTTTTCCCAAGCACTCAAAAGGCGGCTCGCGGTATGAAGGGTCGTTCCAGTCAATTCCGAAAGGTCCTGACGCGTAATCGGGAAGTCAATTTCAATCCCATCGGACACTTTGCGCCCTGTCTGGTTGATCAGCCTTAACATTGCATTTGCCACGCGTTGTTCGACCTGCTGTGTCGCCATTTCGACAACGCGGTTGTTCAACTCACCCATCCGTGCACCGACCGTTTTGTAAGTCTCGGTCGCGAAGCCATCATAGTCGGCGACATAGCTATCCCAAAGCGAAGTTGGCCAGCTTAATACAATAGACTCAGACGCTGTAATTGCGGTGGCGGGATAGGTATCACGGCCGATGGCCTTTGCAATACCAAGAAGCTGCCCCGTCGGAATATGTAGCGCCGTTACCTGCTCGCCCGTCGGAGTGATGCGAACCACGCGCGCATAGCCGTCAAGCAGCATAAAGAACCTCTCTGCCGCAGCGCCCTCTTCGAATATCGAAACGCCCTCCTCGTATCTTCGAGAGGTCGCCTGATCGAGGATCGCACGGATTTGATTCCGCTCCAGTTTGGAAAACGGCGGAAGGTGCGTCAGCAGGCTTGCGTCAAGCCTCGGGAATGTTTTGCGCGATGGCAGTTCGTTCATATCCGCTTTTTGGCACAACAACCAAATTAAGGCCAGAGAATTGCAGTGCTATGCGGGCGCAATGAAACGACATTTCTTTGTTCCAACGCAAAGTCGTGCCCGCCAGAATCAGTAAACTCATGATCAACACATAACGCGATCAGAGAGGAAAATAACAATGATCCGCACATTTGCCGCAAGCCTTGCCATCACTGCACTCATGAGTGGCGCGGCCTTTGCCGAGACTTTCGAAGTTCAGATGCTCAACAAAGGGTCCGACGGTGCTCGCATGGTTTTTGAACCGTCCTTCGTTCAGGCCGCCCCCGGCGACACAATCAAGTTCATTGCCGCCGACAAAGGCCACAACGCCGAAATCAACAAAGGCATGCTGCCCGAAGGCGCAGAAGCATTCAAAGGCAAGATCAACGAAGAGTTCGAAGTCACCCTAACCGAAGAAGGTATCTATGGCGTGATCTGCAAGCCGCACTTCGCAATGGGCATGGTGATGACCATCGCAGTTGGCGACGCAGAAGTTCCAGACGATTTCTTCGAAGGGCGTGTGCCCAAGAAGGCTAAGGAGCGGTTTGAAGAGCAGCTTAGCAATCTCTAACTGACGTTCACTGCGCGGCGCGGCAGTTGTCGTGCCGCCGCTAGCAATCCCCAAAGGAGGGAACCATGGCGAAATTTATCAATCCAGGACTAGCAAAAACAAGCCGCCGCAACGTACTGCGCGGAAGCGTACTCGCAGGAGCAGCGGCAATGACCGGCGCCGCAGCAATGTCGGCACCACGCGCACCTAAAATGCGCGGCATCAACACCACATCTGCGAGACTCTACAAAGCAGCAGCGGAGGAAAAAGCGGCATCTAACGCAAAGCCAGCCGATCTAAGTGGCTACACTCGCGTTAAACAAGAGCTCGTCGCCCCACCCTTCGCGCCTGCGCACGAACAGGTTGCGACAGGCGGACCGAAGATCGTCGAGATCACAATGGAAACCGAAGAGCGCCTAATGGTCGTTGATGAAGACAACGGCGCAAGCATCTGGGCACTAACCTACAACGGCTCTGTTCCTGGTCCACTCATTATTGTGCACGAGGGCGACATGGTCGAACTGACCCTGCGCAATCCAACTTCTAGCATGATGGAGCATAACATTGACTTTCACGCCGCGACTGGTGCCCTTGGTGGCGGTGGCCTGACCCACGTCTATCCGGGCGAGGAATGTGTACTTCGCTGGAAAGCTACAAAACCGGGCTGCTTCACCTACCACTGCGCACCTGGCGGCGACATGATCCCTTATCACGTTACACACGGCATGAATGGTGCCATTATGGTGCTCCCTCGTGACGGTTTGAAAGACAGAGATGGCAACCCGCTGCGCTATGATAGCATCGCCTATTTCGGCGAGCAGGACTACTATCTGCCCAAAGACGAAAACGGCGACTATCGCTCCTACGAGGCCGCTGGCGACGACTATGCGGACAGCCTCGAAGCGATGCGCAGCCTCATTCCGACTCACCTTGTCTTTAACGGTGCAGTCGGTGCCCTAACAGGAGAAGGCGCTATCAAGGCGAAGGTCGGCGAAACTATCTTGATGGTTCACAACCAAGCCAACAGGGACTCGCGTCCGCACCTTATCGGTGGCCACGGCAGCTATGTCTGGGAATCCTCCTTCACCGATCCTCCGCTTCAAGACATGGAAACATGGCTCGTGCGCGGCGGGAGTGCCGTTGCGGCGATGTACACCTTCGAACAGCCGGGCGTGTACGCCTACTTGAACCACAACCTGATCGAGGGGGTCATGCTAGGAGCCACAGCACACGTCGTCGTCGAAGGCGAGTGGGACAACGAACTGATGGAACAAGTCGTCGCCCCACGCGAGTTTGAAACCTGATTGGTTTGAATGAAAGGAACCACGATGTCTGCCGCCCCGAAGTCTAATCATCGTCTCAAGACCTTCATCGGTCTCGCGGTTCTCGGGCTCTCGGCGGCAGCTATCGTCGGGGGCGTGCAAATGAAGCGCGCCCCTGATTTCCATAATATGCCAGTGATGGCCGAACGCCCAATCGTTATGCCAGATGGCCACGCGATCTATGTCCAGAGATACGAGGTCACTGTCGCCGAGTGGAACCAATGCCACGAACAAGGCGCCTGCACACTTAATCTGCGCGCCCGTCCCGATCAGTTGCCTTCAACAACACCTGCAACAGGCCTGAGCTATGTCGATGCGCAGGAATACGTTGCGTGGATGAACGCAGCCTCCGGCCGCAAATTCCGCCTCCCAACTGCGGAGGAATGGAACTATATGGCCGCCCCCGTTCTCCCTGAAACACCAGATCCGATTTTCACCGATCCATCCCTGACATGGGCGTCATCATACCTGACAGAAGGCCTAGCGCCCCGCGCCCTCAAACCACAGGGTAGTTTCTCTCAATCGCCCCAAGGCATAGCGGATTTGGACGGTAGCGTCTGGGAATGGACACAAGAATGCTATGCTGGCGCTGGCGACGACATCACCCCAGATCGCTGCCCCGCCTTCATCGTTGGCGGCGAGCACATTGCCGCAATGTCCTACCTCATCCGCGACCCCGCCAGAGGAGGCTGCGCCGCAGGAACCCCGCCCGCCCATCTGGGGATGCGGCTTGTGGCTGATGAAGCGGTGTGAGACGGGGATTATTTGGACCCAAAATCTGGCCAAGTTTCGGCGTCGCCCTATCCTCTGAATTTTAGGTTAGCCGGCTAAAGTTTAGTCTTCCAATATTTTCACCACTTTCTAATCGATATCGGCGAGTTCCAACTTATCGCGCACCTACAGAAACGATTTGCATCGTGCATTTCGGCTGCTCTAATGGTATGGCAAACCAAGCATTGAATTATTCTGGAGCAGGTATGAGCAATTTCTATTCTTCGTTAGATGCGCGATATTTCTGGCGATCTGGCGTAGCAAATATCAGCCCTCTCGCAAACTTGGATATCTATAAAAAGAAGTGGGATATTGATCCTAGCTGGGAAATTGGTACTGCAGGCAGCTGCTTTGCGCAACATATCGCGCGCTTCATGAAAAAGAATGGCTATAACGTCTTGGACGCCGAGCCGGCCCCCAGAGTACTCGCGAACGAAAAACATCATAACTATGGGTACTCCCTTTATTCAGGGCGGTATGGAAACATCTATACCACCCGCCAGTTCCTACAACTTATTCAAGAAGCCTTTTCGCCGGATCCGGAAAACTTCCTTATCTGGGAAAACGAGGGACGCTTCTACGATGCTCTACGACCAAACATTGAACCAAACGGATTTGCATCAAGAGACGAGCTTATTGCTATCCGGAATTATCATCTAGAACGCCTTCGCATCTTATTTAAGAATGTGGACATGTTCGTTTTCACTCTCGGATTAACTGAAGCGTGGGCTCACAAAAACAGCGGCCGAGTTGTTCCCATTGCGCCAGGTGTCATAGCGGGCGGCGATGAAATTGAAGACTATGAATTTGTCAATTTTACGTACACGGAAGTTGTCGATGATTTTTCTAAGGCCATGAAAGCTATAAGTGCCCATCGGACCAAACCACTACATTACATGCTAACGGTATCTCCTGTGCCGTTGACGGCAACAGCAAGCGGAAATCACGTCTTATCTGCGAGCACCTATTCGAAATCCGTGCTCCGTTCCGCAGCCGGTTTTCTTAGTGAAACACACGAGAATATTGACTACTTTCCAAGTTACGAAATAATCACGAACCCTGCGAGCCGCGCAATATTCTATGCTCCAAATCTGCGCTCTGTAACAGATGAAGGGGTCAATGTGGTTATGAAAACATTCTTTTCCGAGCATCCACGAAAAGCAAAGGTCAACACGCGCTCAAAGGCCAAATCCAATTCAAAAAAATTACGCGATCTACAGTGTGAAGAGGCGCTATTGGAGGCATTTGACAAATGAAACGTATTTGCATTTTCGGAAATTCACACGTCTCAGCGATTAGTCAAGGAGTTGAAGCCCTTAAGGCAAAAGGTCTCCTTGAAAAGGTCGACATTACCATGTTTGCAAGCAGCAGCGATTCTATAAGAAACTGTGAGGTGAAAAACGGTGTTGTTTCTACTCCAGATAAATCGGTGCAGCGAAGTTTCGAGCGATCGTCCGGCGGTTTGTCTGAGATAAAGATAGAAGACTATGATGAGTTCTTTATTCACATGGGAGTGCCGCTATCCTCTCTTCATCAGCTTTGGATCGGCGAACCAGAGAGTCCCTATTTCGACCTGCCACAACATAGCGAGGGTCTTATTTCAGAAATCGTTAATGATATGATGACCAAGCGCTGGCATATGAAGCTCGCTCATGAAATTTCGATGAAACGCCCGACAACCTTTGTAGGCGCGCCATATAAGTCAGAAGCTGATCCGCGCTCGAAAGCAATCCTAGAAAAGATCAAAGGTAGCGACACTGATATTGCCCAGAGGATCATTCATACGAGACAAATGATCGACCAGTGTTTGCAAAGCGTTAACGGCGGTCAACTGACATTCAAGTACCCACCAAGCAACCTGCTCGAGAAGTACCGACTTTTTACTAAGCATGAGTATTGCCGTGGCTCCAGACGTGCTCTTAGCAGCAACACAGAACATCAAGAGGACGATTTTTCACACATGAACGCCGCCTATGGCGAGGCATTGGTTAGAAACTTTATGGTGCGAGAAAGTGCTACGGTGAATGTGTGAGGCCATCTGCAACTTATGGCTGCGCGTCGTCAGAGTTTTTGGGTCCAAGGGTTGCGCAATTAACACGCGAGCTTGGCTCATCTGTTGGTTGCATTTTGCGGCGTGTTGTTCGTGATGCAAGCGTTGCATCACGAGCGTCTTTCGATTGATCCTTTCCCTTTGTTGTAGAATGCTTTGTCGCGGCCGAACTAGACGTCTGCTGGCGTGACGTTGTTCAGGCTTTCGTGAAACCGCCGATGGTTGTAATTATCGACGAAGGCTCCGATTTGGCTTCGAGATCACCTTGTAAGAAGTAGTTCTCGAGCAAGATGCGATTCTTCAATATTTGCCGCCACCGCTCGATTCTTCCCTGTGTTTGAGGGTGAGATTGATCAGCCCCACCTAAGTAGTCCAGTTTGAATGTTAGTGCATGATCGGCCTTAGTTCCATCGGGACGATGGTTTCCGGAGCCGGCGGGCGGTAGCCCAGAGCACTGTGTGGTCGTTTGGTATTGTAGTGTTTCCTCCAGCTTTCGATGATAATCTGTGCTTCGCGTAGAGTGTAAAAGCTCTCCCCGTTCAGCAACTCGTCGCGGAACCGGGCATTGAAACTTTCGCAATACCCATTCTCCCACGGCGAGCCAGGCTCAATGTAAGCCGTTTTGGCTCCAACCGCCTCAATCCAGTCTCGAACAGCCCGAGCTATGAACTCCGGGCCGTTGTCCGACCTGATGTAGGCCGGAACGCCGCGCAAGATGAACAGATCCGTGAGTGCGTCGATGACTTCTGTCGAGTTCAACTTCCGCTTCACCCGGATCGCCAGGCATTCCCGGCTGTATTCGTCCAAGATGTTCAGGGTCCGGAACGCTTTCCCGTCATCAGTTCGATGATGAACGAAGTCATACGACCAGACGTGGTTGCGATACTCTGGCCGCAGCCGGACACATGAGCCATCATTTAGCCAGAGCCGCCCCTTCTTGGGTTGTTTCATGGGTACTTTGAGCCCCTCACGCCGCCACAACCGTTCAACCCGCTTGTCGTTCACCTGCCAGCCCGCATCCCTGAGCAGAGCCGCAATCCGGCGATACCCGTACCGGCCATACTGACGTGCCAGTTCGATCATATCAGCAACCAGCCGTTCTTCGTCACTTCGGTCAACAGGCAACCGCCTCTGGGTGGATCGGTTCTGCCCCAAAACACGACAGATCCGCCGCTCAGACACCCGCACCTCATTGCGAATGTGATCGATGCAGGCGCGGCGGCGCGAGGGGCTCAGAAGTTTCCCCGTGCGGCTTCCGACAGGATCAACTTGTCCAGGGTCAGATCAGATACGGCTCGCCGCAGTCGATCATTCTCCTTCTGAAGCCGCTTTAGTTCCCTCAGTTGGTCGGTTCCCATTCCGCCATATTGTTTGCGCCAACGATAAAACGTCTGTTCAGTTATCTGCACTTGCCGGATTGCATCAACACGCGGCATGCCTTGACCGCAAAGCACCTCAACCTGCCGCAACTTCGTGACAATCTCTTCTGGCTTGTGTCGCTTAATTCCCATTTTCAATCCTCCGATTCCTAACTATAGGGGCGGACCACTTCAAAGGGGGAGGACCAAGATGACGCACCGCGAGAATACTTCATATCTTTGTCTTGCAGCCACTCCGCCAAGTCACCCGAGACATAACTAGAGCCGTTGTCGCTAAGCAGACGCAGCTCATGAACGACGTGAACTTGATCACAACCTGATGCCATTATGCTAAGTCCAGCGCATCAGTTACCTCTTCGGCCGGCATATTTGTGCAGAGCTTTCATAAGATTATGTAGCGGTTGTAATCACTCGGGATCGTGCTGAGATAGAACCAGCCCCCGCCGAGAACCTTGAGGTAAGTAAAGTCTGTCCGCCACAATTGATTGATGGCCGTGGTTTTTTCTTTGAACTCATTGCTGGCTTTGATGACGATGAAGGCAGGGCTGGTGATCAGATCATGGGATTCAAGAATGCGATAGACGGAAGCCACTGATATCGAGACCATGTCCGCCATTGGTCCGAGGGCAATGGCCGAGGATAGTTTTCTTGGTCTGTGAAGGTTACCGCCAATTCTCGCGGTGGCAGTTCCGTCTCTTGCAAAGCCAACTTGACAACCTTGCGCCGCACCTCATCTGGGATGCGGTTCCACACGTGCGTTGATTTAGGCGATTTGGTCTTTCAGCCCTGCCTCGCCACGTTGCAGATACCGATCATATCCCGTTGACCAGCAGGGCCTCGAAGATGCCCGAGAGGGGACGATAGAATGTGGCGCGAGGGATGCCCAATCTGGCCAAGGTCTGCTGTGCCTATAGGTGCGAGCCTCCAACCAGTTCGATGATCTTCTGCTTCTCTAATGCGGCATAACTCATTCGTGGTCGCCCCCCCACTGCCCGGCAGTCGATACGAAGTATCGATGAGAGGGGTCGATCATGCTTTTTTGAGCATACGGAGCTCGAAAGTTTGCTCAGCCACTACCTCTTTTCAAGTCGTGGGCTTCACGACGCTGGTCTTTAACCTTGTTCGTCGTGGCTGCTCGGAGCGTCTCGCCCGCCAACCGCTTCTTCTCTGCCTCCATGAAATCCTTGGACCATTTGTAATAGATACCTTGCGAAACACCCTCACGACGGCACATCTCAGCATTCGCCCATTGTCTTCGGACCAATGGCGGACAAGGGCTCACTGTCTTTGCCACGCAGGCCATCCAAAACGATCTTGGTCTTCTCTTCGGATGAATGTTGCTTGCGCGTGGCGCGTTTTATGTCCTTGACGATCTTCTCGCCGGGGCTTTACCTGTTCCGGTTGTTTGCCTCATGTCCCACTCCTTAGTGGTTACGGTACGCCACAAGCTCTCTCTTAGTAAATACCGCTACTTAGACCCATAGGCGCTGCGTCGAACGCCTGTGATCGAAGGCACCGATGATGACCAGGACGACGAGTTGGACATCAAAGACCCAGCTACTGCGAACCCGGACGGAATGGTTTGCTGCGCCAGATGATCGTAGGTGAAGATGAAATCCTTGCTCCTACCAAACACTTGATGAACGGCAACAACATTAACATCGCTGAAGATCTCGAAGAAATCGAGTATATCCATTTAATCTTCGATCGGCATGAACTCGTAAGTTCCTCAGGCATGGTAAGCGAAAGCTTCCATCTCGGACCGATTGGTATTTCGACGCTATCGCGTGACGCAAGAGCGGAGATAGGTGCCCCCTTCCCTGCTTATTTCGAAACCAATACGAGCGCTCCCGCAATAGCACGTACAGTCGCGAAGGCGTTTGAAGCAGAAACAATCGCTAGCATGATTTAGGTGATGCTTCACCAAGAGTGTTCGCAACCAATTGTAACGAAGGTGTTTTTTGACTTTACTCAAACTATGAACCCTCCTCCTCCTAAGCGGCGAAAATTGTATGACACGCGCGCCCTTTGTTCTTTGAAGCATAGAGCGCGATATCGGCATCGTTTAGCATCACGTTTGAAGAGGGTTTGGAATAAAAGATGGAGATTGTCGAACCGAGACTGCACGAAATTCGGCACATTGAACCGTTATAAGGTATCGGTTGCTCCAACCGCGCGATTAGGCGCGTTGCGATGTCCTCTAGCCGGCTTGCGAGTGTTAGCCCCTTAAAGAGCAAGACAAACTCATCTCCTCCGACTCGCGCGACGACGTCATCATCCCGCGTCTCTTGCCGCAGAACATCCGCAACTTGCCGCAAGACATAATCACCGGCGGCATGGCCGAGGCTGTCATTCACCGCTTTGAAAAAATCCAAGTCCATGTTCATGAGCGCGAACGGTGTACTACTCTTGATGTAGCGCGCCATGTAGTGATCCATCGCACGCCGATTTTTCAGCCCCGTGAGTGTGTCAGTGGCCGCCAATTCTTCGGCCTCATTCTTCTCGCCCTGCAACCTCTCGTTCAGGTCCGAAATCTCGGACATTGCCAGTCCTTTTGCCTCCACAAGATAGAGCATCTCAACCGCGAGGTCGGTTGCGGCAAAATCCGCGCTCGTTAGTTGGAATTTCTGAACCGCATCAACGACCGAAATGCCAAAGGACATATTGATGATCAGGGCATCACTTCCCTCTTCCTGCACTGCCAAGCCAACGAGATGCACATCTTGGGCGCGCAGGTAGAGTTTCTGGCCAACCAATTTGCGCAAGCATCCGATTGATCGCACCTCGCGTGGGCGCTCCAGATCAAAAACTTCTAGGAAACGGCGACCGATCAGCCCCTCGTTAAACAACTTTTGCACAGTGCCGCCCGCACCGACGATGTGACCAAGCGGCGAAATATGCACATACATTGGCATCAGTTTAGCCGCCTGCTCACTGCTCAGACCTACTCTGCACATACCTATACCGCCTTATCTGCTAAGGAGAACGCGCGACCTTCGGCAAACGCGCTCTCTAGTAAGTGGATAGAGATCACCTCAACTCCGTTCTGCCTTCCTTCGTGCTCCAAAAGGACGAGCGCCCCGTAATCATCCGCCATGGCACGCAGCAGGCCGACCATGACATGCCCAAAACTGGAGCCATATCCGACTAACGATGATTGGCATTTCAGACTGTATCGCCCTGTCGCATGCTCTCTTAGGGTAAGATGGGGGAGTTCAAGATCAGATACCGCCAATTTCGCGCGATCGTGCAAGTCATCTAGAGAATGCAAAAAATCTTCGAACGTGACCCCGCCAAATCGGAGCAAACGGCGTAACGCTTCGACGTTTTTGTGAGATACGAGGTAGGTTCCAATATCCTCAAGAATATCCTCGCGTGACTTTGCAAGCTCCTTGGCAAGATTGTCGAGAAGCGTGAACGTACTGTCGTCCGAATAGGACAGCATCGTTTCGAAATTATCCGTTTCAAACTCAGATCGACTGATAACTTTCGCCCACAACTGCGGGCCATACATATCGCGCGTAAAACACTGAATTGAACGGTTTATTAAGCCGTGCATACCTACCCCTCTCACTTGAGGTACAACAGTGCGGTAAGTATATTAACAAAGTCGAAAATTTCAGCAGATTGCTAAAACTTTCAATAGTTTCCTAGACAGCAGTGCGTTCAAACTTCTCTGCGGGCGACACACCTTCGAGCCATGCCGGAAGGTGCCCGATGTGTGGCAATACGACCTCCGCAAGGGGGGCTAAACTGTCTTCTTGAGCGATCCCCGTGAGTACGGCTACGGTCCGCATACCTGCGGCGCGCCCCGCGAGTAGATCATGACGGCTATCGCCAACCATAACGATTTCATCAGCCGGGACACCGATCTGTTCGCTAAAACCAGTACACATGCCCGCGGCGGGTTTTGCGCCATATCCGCTATCGAACCCAACGAGATAGTCAAAATACTCTTCCACATCCGCCGCCTTAAGGTGAGCACGCGCGGGCTCTTCTGCATCATTCGTAGCCACACCAAGCGTCAGTCCTCTCGCGCGCAACCCACGCAACAGCGGACGCAGCGGAGCAGCCTCGACCATCTCGGCTTGCATTGTAGCGCGGTTCATCGAAAGCAAAAGGCCTTCGCGTCCCTCACTGGGCAAATGCGGCAGAAGCACCTCTGCGATTTCATCCGGTGTGCCCGCAATGATCGGAGAGTCGGATTCGAAACGACGTCGATCAATATCAAACCCCACAGCATTTGCGAGCTCTCGGCGCTTCATATCATCGCCGCCTGCCAATTGTGCAAGGTAGCGCTGGGTCCATTGGCCCCAACTTGCTTTGAAATCAAATAAAGTACCGTCCTTGTCAAATAAGACCGCTCTAATGCTTGTCATATCCCCTCCCAAGGATCGTTCAGCGAGAATAACACTGGCGCGGGCCATTTTTGCGGAATTCGCGCCGAGTTACAACTGTTTCAAAAGCGGTCAATAAAATTGCGCGGATATTGACTTTCGAATAAGTAATTGACACTGTCAACTAATGTCGCACAGTGCCCCCTATCACCTCCATAATTCGCTTGGATATCAAATGAGCCGAACCGCGCGCATTCAAGAGCGCGGTTTTGAAACACGCCTAAAGGAGCTTGGTCTAACGCGAGTCACATGGTGCATCCTGCTGGCGGTGGAGACAGAGGCACTTCGTTTTCCATCTGCGATCGCGGAGTTTGTAGGCGTGGATCGTACCGCGACATCCCGCGCGCTGCGAAAAATGTCGCGAGAGGGGCTGATCCAGCGTAACGACGAAGAATCAGACGGCCGCCGCACCGCCGTAGTTGTAACAGTGCACGGCCGCGATGTTCTTGAATGTGCGACACACGCGGCACGCGAGAATGCGGCACACTTCGAAGCAAAATTATCGGCCACAGAACGCGAAACGCTGCGCAAACTCATCCACAAGCTTCAATCTGGCGACGGCACGCCGCTTGCACAACTTTAGGTCATACCCATGAGCAAACTATTCTCATCCGCGAAACGCCCATTCGATCTAGGCGGGTATCCGATGGAGAAATTACGCCGTCGCGAAGGACCGATTGATGCGGGCCAACTAGGCCCACAAGAAAGCCTGTTGTTCGATGACACATCCGAGCTATCGATCATATCCGCAATGCGCGAGTACCAAGCAATGCTTGATGCAACCCGCGAAGGAATGGTCAAGAAAGAGCAAGCAGAAATCCCCTCGGACCTGACCGAGCGTGCAAAACACCTGAAATCCTTCGGCTATTTCTGTGACGCGGATATGGCCGCAACTTGTGCAATTCCACAGGATGCTTGGTTGCCTACCAGAACAGAAAATCCTGACGTTGCTCGCCTCGCCTCCAAAATCGAAACGATGCAACCCAAGAGCATGGCCGCCGGCGTCGACGTCATTATGGCAGGCCTGCGTGAATCTCTTAGAGTTCCGACAGCCGACTGCACTCACCACACCCACGCGCTGATTTATCTCTATGCCCTGCCCCGAAAACCGCGAGAAAACGAGAGCGGGACTGACTGGATACACGGCGCTGAACAGAATCGAAGCTGCCTTCGCGCTGCTGAAACGGCGGTCACGCTGGCAAGTTATATCCGCAGCCTTGGCCATGACGCCCGCGCACATACGGAGGCGGCGAGCGATGTCCATTTGCGCCACCTTGCTCTCGCGGCGGGATTGATTGGCGAAGACGGTCGCAATCCATTCCTCGGACATGACTACGCGCTCGCCGTGGTTACGACGACCCTTGAGTTTGCACCTGACTTGCCGCTTGCGGACAAAGCTTCGGCGCCACTTAGCTACTCAACTGGGCTTGGCCGCCATGCTCAATCTGCGACGCGGCGCGATCCCTATGCAAAGCGCGACTTCGCACTCGGGCCGCATCCTTTCGAGACCCTCAAACGCGTTGGCAGTCCAACCACTTATATTGATGCCCCAAACGTGGCGCGCGTGCCGAAACGCGCAAATCTATTTGTCCGCGCACTCTTCGGGGACATGGGCAAGAAGGTTCAAGAAGCCGCAAAGAACGGCAATTATGTCCGCAAGTCCGCTTCTGCCTTTGCGTTTCGTCCGTCACTTGGCGCGTTCCTCTTGCTTCAGGATGGAGAGGCCGCACCAACCCGTGATCCCTCCACGTTCGATCCGAAACGAAATGCGGATAACATCAAAGGAGCCCTGTATTTTCTTGGGGTGGATGCTGTTGGGCTGTCGGCATGTCCGGATTATGCCTACTATAGCCATGACGTGAATGGCGACGTGATTACACCGTATCATAAGAACGCAATCTCAATGATTATCGATCAGGGCCACGAAACCATGGAGGGCGCCACAGGCGATGACTGGATTGCCTGCGCCCAGAGTATGCGCGCCTATTTGCGGTTCTCTCTACTCGGCGGCGTATTGGCGGGGCACCTACGACGCTTGGGCTACACGGCACGCGTGCATTCCGTGATGGATGATGAGGTCCTGCACCCTCCGCTCCTTTTGCTTTCGGGGCTTGGCGAGGTCTCGCGGATTGGGGAAGTTATTCTAAATCCGTTCCTCGGACCACGCCTAAAATCGGGGATCGTGACGACCGATATGCCGATGACACATGACCGTCCGATCGACTTTGGCCTGCAAAAATTCTGTGACGCCTGTAACAAATGTGCCCGCGAATGCCCTTCTGGCGCTATCACCGCAGGCCCCAAGGCAATGTTCAACGGCTATGAAATCTGGAAAAGCGACAGCCAGAAATGCACAACCTACCGCGTAACAAACGAGAGCGGCGCGATGTGTGGTCGCTGTATGAAAACATGTCCTTGGAACCTTGAAGGCCTGTTCGCCGAGGCCCCGTTCCGCTGGGTTGCGATGAACGCTCCCGCAACGGCCAAAGCACTAGCAAAGCTGGATGACTTGGCGGGCAATGGCGAGGTCGTGAGTGGCAAGAAATGGTGGTGGGATCTAGAGATGCGCGACGATGGTGCCTACCGCGCGCCCCTAAAGCCCGTCAGCGAACGCCCCCTGCAAAAGAAGTTGAACCTTCGCTTCAGCGATCAAACCCTCGCCGTATATCCCGCTCCACTCGCACCACCGCCCTATGCGTGGCCCTTCCCGATGGATCGCGAAGCGGGCATCGCGGCTTATCAACAGATGATATCCGCAGAGGAGCACAAGAAACGCCGCGCCGAGGGGCTTCCGCCCGAGCATATTTACGCGACAGATCACGGCCAGACACCCGTCATGAAGCTTGTCGTGTCCAAGGTCGAGAAAATGGGCGATACCGTCACCAAGTATGAGTTTTCCCATCCTGATGGTGCAACACTCCCGCCCGCAACGGCTGGAGCGCATATCGACGTGGTCGTCGCGCCAGAGTTCTTTAGGCAATATTCGCTCTCGGGTGATCCCGCAGATACCTCCAAGTATCAGATCGCCGTTCTTCGTGAAGATAACGGACGAGGCGGCTCCAAGCTCATGCATCGTATTTTCACAGAGGGGCGTAAAGTCTTTGTTTCCAAGCCGATCAATCACTTCCCACTCATTGAGGACGCATCCCAAAGCTATCTCATGGGGGGTGGCATTGGTATAACGCCGATGATCGCGATGGCACATCGGCTATATGCTTTGGGGCGCGATTTCGAGGTTCACTATAGTTGCTCCTCTCGCGTGGGCGCAGGCTTTCTGAAGGATTTGGATGCCGTGCCTTGGCGATCTAAACTACATCTCCACTTCTCAGATGAGGGCACCCGCGCCGATCTCGCTTCGGTGCTGAAATATGAAGAGGGCGCGCATATGTATACCTGCGGGCCCGACGTCTATATGAACAGCGTTCTGGAAGCCGCAAAAGTTAATGGCTTTCCCGAAGACGCGCGTCATCTAGAGTATTTCGCCGTCCCAGAGGCGCCCGACTTTGTTAACCATCCCTTCACTCTCAAGCTGCAGGATGGTCGTTCGATTTCTGTATCGGAAGATGAATCCGCCGCGGATGCGCTGCTGAATGCAGGGGTACATGTTGACCTTAAATGCTCGGACGGGCTTTGCGGCGTGTGCAAGTGTAGTGTGATCGAAGGCAAGGTTGAGCACCGCGATTACGTGCTGTCAAACGCGGAAAAAGAGGATCAAATCATCCTCTGCCAATCCCGCGCAGCACAGAAAAACGGAGAGCTTGCGTTAGACATCTAACGCTTTGATATAGAACCTAAGTCCAACTGTATTCCATTCCCCCCGGCAGCGCCTGCCGCGCACGAAGCAGTGTTTCGTTCGGAAGCGAAAGCCCTTCGCAGGCGCGCATGACCCACGCGTCGTCCATCATCAGAAAATCCAGCACGGACCCAAGAAAAGCGGGATCTCCGACGCCAGATTTCACATCCGCTACGCTTGCGCCCGTCGAGCCAAGAAACACATCCCAAAGCTCATCATCGCCAGCCAACCAGCCAAGCGCTCGTACCGCGACGGTCTGCGCAGCGTTCTGTTCCATTCTCTTAACCCTTTCAGAAACGAAATTTTAACCAATCTATCGAATAACTGAATCATTCGACAGTAATTTGAAACAAATCAGTGAGGAATTCATGGTAGGCCGCATCCTGATAGCTGATGACGTTGCAACGAACCGCATAGTGCTCAAAGTCAAACTGGCGTCGGCATTCTATGATGTAATTCAAGCGTCAAGCGGCCAGAAAACCCTTGAAATAGCTCGAAAAGAGCGCCCCGACCTCATTATCCTCGATGTTAAGATGCCCGATATGGATGGCGTCGCAATCTGCGAAGCGCTGCGAAATGACCCACTCACGGAACATACGCCGATCATCATGATCGCCAGCGCACATGATTCGCGCTCCAAACTCAGCGCCCTGAGGGCCGGAGCAGACGACATCCTTTTCAAACCTTTCGACGAACTCATCCTTCTTGCCCGCGTCCGAAGCCTGATGCGCGCTGGTGGTTCGGCCGAGGAGTTGCGCCTTCGGGCATCTACATGTCGTGATCTCGGGTTTGCCGAAGCTCAGGCTGGCTTTGAAATGCCAAGCACCATCGCACTCATTACGGCACAAAAGGACAAGGCGCTGCGTTGGCGTTCGCTTCTTCAAGGAAAGGTCCGTGATCGCGTCAACATCCTTTCCCGCAACGAGGCTCTGCAATCGCTAAGCAGCGGCCGCGTACCTGATATGTTTATCATCGCGGGTGATCTTGAAATGCCCGACGAAGGCCTGCGCCTGTTGTCGGAGCTTAAAAGCCGCACCGAAACGCGATATATGCCCGTCATGATGATTTTGCGCGAAGCGTCGCGAACCCAAGCCATTGCCGCTCTGGATATGGGGGCAAGTGACGTGATGTACGATGAATTCGACCCCGAAGAACTCGCCATACGCGTCCGCACCCAACTCAAACGCAAACGTCAGTCCGACCGCCTTAGAGAAACCGTTCAAGATGGCCTACGCATGGCCGTCATTGACCCGCTAACAGGGCTATACAATCGCCGCTACGCGATCCCACATCTTGCGAGGATTCAGGGCCAAGCCATGAAGACCAAGCGCAGCTTTGCCGTCATGATCCTTGATCTGGATCGCTTCAAGAGCGTGAACGACGGGTTTGGTCATGCGGCTGGCGACGAGGTGCTTACGGAGGTTTCCCGGCGCATTAAGGCGAACCTGCGTGAAGAGGATCTGGTAGCACGGATCGGTGGCGAAGAGTTTCTGATTGCGATGCCCGACACCCCCTTGAACATGGCACGAGGTGCCGCTGAACGTTTACGCCGCGCGATTGAGTCAAAACCAATCAGCGTTAACGGCGCTGCCAAAGGCCTGAACGTGACCCTGAGCATCGGCGTCGCAATGGGGGATGGAAACAGTCAGAACGTCAACGAGTTGATGGGCCGTGCCGACCGCGCGTTATTTTCAGCGAAATCGGACGGGCGCAATCAGGTCACGGTGAGTTTGACTGCCGCCTAGTCGTGCGAGTTGCGTGGCTTATCGCCCGACTTGCGTTTGCGCATCTGCTGTTCAAAACGCTCAACAAAGGCCGCGCGCTCATCTGGCGTCATCTGTTCAACCGCATCGAGCAGCGCGTCTGTACCCTCGGCACGCCGCGCCGCGCCTTGGGCCTCAATGGCGTTCAAAGCTTGCTCGACTTGTCCTCGGTCAAACGGCTCTTGCTTTAGTGACGCTAAGAGCATTTGCATCGCCTGACGCGCACCTCTGCGGTCGGCTTCGCGACGTTCGTCCATATTCCGACTAAGTGAATCGCGCACCTTTTCTTTGGTCGCATCATCGAGAGCTTGTGTGAATGGCCCAATCGCAAAGGTACCGCGCCCTTTGTGGTGCTTGTCTGCGGTCACCGCGACACCTATCACGCCGCCAATCACCAAGAAATTCAAGGCCAGCGAACCGATAAGCATCACGCGTACAAACCGAGAGGTAGGGCGCTTATTTGCTGTATCTGACATAATCTAACCTTCCATCAAAACACTGTCGAAGCTGGGGAGGTAGTCCGAATACTCAAAACTATTCCCCAGCATCGTATCGGTGAGGGTATCAATCCCCTGCGGCGGGCTTACTCCCAGCCAAACACCGGCAATTGTCGCCGTTGCCAACCCTGCGAAGGTGGGCCATCCGCCGACGGCCGCGAGCATCCCGCGCCAAATACTCTGACGAGGAGACGCAGGCGAAACGGCCGCAAAGCTCTTCTGCACCTCTTGAGCGTCCGCAAGAACGCGCGCCATCAGGTCCGCTGACGGCTCTATGGTGTCGTTCATCTCGGCGGCAAAAAGCGCGTCGAGATCAACTTGCGATTTGTCATGCTCACTCATCCATATATCCCAGTTCAGTGCGCCGCCCAGCCAACAAGGCCGTCAACGCGCGTTTCCCTCGGGCCGTCAGACTTTCAACGGCTTCGACTGTTATTTCAAGTATTTCCGCGATCTGCGGGTTTGGTAGCCCGTCTATATGCCGCAATATTACGGCTTCGCGTTGTCGTTCGGGCAATTGATCAAGTGCCTCTCTCAAGGCCTCCGCCCTGCCCTTGTTCTGCAAAACGTCAGAGGCCGATGGTGCGTCATCCAGTGGCTCGGCGATTTCGTCCAAGCCAACACCGCGCCGCTTCCGAAGCCGGTCCGTACACAGGTTACGAACCACGCGATAGAGCCAAGTGCTGACCTGCGCTTCGCCTTGACGCCACTCCGGCGCAACCTTCCAAAGGCGCAGCATTGCCTCTTGGGCCACGTCTTCGGCTTCTGCCCAATCCCCGAGCAATCGCGCCGCAAACCCGAGCGCACGCGGCATAAGCCGCACGGTTAGCACCTGCGCCGCCGCTCTGTCGCCGTTTGCGAACAGCACCAGAAGCGCGTCATCGGCAACCTCGGAAAGAGCATCAAGGGGCATAGTCATAACCGCGTGGGTATCTCGTTTCGACTCAACAGGCAAATCCTAGACGCCTGAAGGGCCGAAACCCTTCAGGACAGTTTCTACACGCGGATATTACTCTTCGCGCTTTCCACCTTTCTTGTGGTGACCGCCGCGTTTACCTTTAGCGGCTTTGAGCTCTTCTTCGCTCAATTGGCCATCACCATCTGTGTCGAGCTTTTCGAACATTTGATCGGCGCCTTTTGGTGTCATTTCTTCTTGGCTGAGCATCCCGTCACCGTCTTGGTCGAGACGCTCAATCATCTTAGCCTGACGTTCGGCGTGGCGCTCGCTCTGACGCTTTTCAGAGAACGCCTTAAGCTCTTCGGGTGATACTTTTCCGTCTCCGTCGGCGTCCATTTCAGCAAAGCGCGCATCGGCGTGTGCTTTCATCTCTTCTGCCGAAATTTTGCCGTCAGCGTTCGTATCAATCTGCTCAATATTCATCCGCGGACCGTGATGACGCGCTTTGCCTGCATCTTCGGCCTGCGCCACGGACATAAGAGATCCGGCTGCAATTGAGAAAGCTGTCAAACCTGCCACAAGTGTAGTGCGTTTCATAATATTTCATCCTTTGTTGATCCAGAACTCAAAGCAGATGTATCTGCCCTTGTTCTGAGAGATAAACGCACGGGGCCGATACTTCCGTCGCAGAAATTTTGGGTTTTTGCGACATGGCGACGCGATTCCGAAATGCCCCCTATTAAATGACCGTGTTCCGATTAAATTTATCGCTTAACAGAAATAGGATATGTAATGAGTGCTTCTCCCCTCTCAGACGACCGTCCGCTAAAGCAGGCTCTCATGCGCGGATGGCGGTGCCGTTGCCCAAATTGTGGTTCGGGCCCGATGCTTACGAGCTACCTAAAGGTGCGCGCGCAGTGTTCTGTGTGCGGTGAAAACCTATATCATCAGCGTGCAGATGACGGCCCCGCATACATGACGATCCTTGTTGTCGGCCATATTATCGCGCCGCTCCTACTCTATGTATTTACGCATTATCAACCCGATCCGTTCCTCATCGCGTCGATATTCACTGTCGGGAGTGTTGGCCTTTCGCTGTATCTTCTGCCAAGGTTCAAGGGAATGTTTGTTGCATTGCAATGGGCCAAACGAATGCACGGTTTCGGCTCTGAGCCACTCAGAGAGCAAACGACACCCTAGGAGGGAAATTGGACAAATCAGCGATCCGCCACGCGGCCACGACAATATTGCATCGCGAGATCGAAGGCGTCCCACATATTTTGATGGGGCAGCGCGGCGCGAAAGCCGCCTTTATGCCGAGCAAGTTTGTCTTTCCTGGCGGTGCGGTTGACGAGAGCGATTTTGATATTCCGCTTCTCCATCCGATCGCTTCTCCCTGTCTAGAGCGCCTCGCGACGGACGCGAGCCCCGAACTTGCACAGGCCCTGTTAATCGCCGCTGTTCGCGAGCTTTGGGAGGAAGCGGGCCTAATTCTAGGCGAGCAAGCAGAATGGGGGGCGCCGCCCCCGCTGGACTGGGTAAAATTTGCAGAGCGCGGGTTCATCCCAAGTGCCACGGGTTTTACCTTCGTTTTCCGTGCCATCACACCGCCCAGACGTCCGCGCCGTTTTGATGCGCGTTTCTTCCTGGTTGATGCATCGAACGTGAGCGGCGATCCGGATGACTTTTCCGCCGCATCTGACGAGCTTTCCCATCTTCACTGGATCGCGATCGACAGAGCGCGTGAACTTGACTTACCGTTCATCACCGAGGTCGTGCTCGCCGAGGTGGCGCAAATTCTTCGGACTGGAACGCCGCCCAAATCAGTTCCGTTCTTTAAGAATGATGACGAGCAAAACCTGTTCCTGCGTCTAAATTCCTAAGCCAAGAGCACAAGCAACAGGATTGATCCGGTCAGAAAAAGCATCGCGATCAACTCTCGAGGCGTTGTCCGTTCTCCGAAAAACAGTGTGCTCGCGATGAAGCTAAACAAGAGTTCTATCTGCCCGAGCGCTTTGACATAGGCCGCATTTTGCAAAGTGAATGCGGTGAACCATCCTAGCGATCCAAACATAGACGTCACCCCGACCAACCCCGCAACGCGCCAGTTCACCAAGACGCGGCGGATTTCTCCGTTTTCGCGGATCGCCAGCCAAATGGCCATCGCAAGCGTTTGACTCGCCGTCACAACCGCCAATGTAAAACACGCACGCGCAAAGAACGGCACATCAAGCCCAAGCGAAAGCGACGCCCCACGATACCCTGTCGCCGAGATCGCAAAAAGCACACCAGAGAGCAGCCCAAGCCCAGAAGCGCGATTAAACAGTCGCGCGCGCCAACCTGTAGCGCCGTTTTCACGACTATCCGAAAGCAAAATAACGCCAACGAACCCCACGAGGATTGCCCCCAACCCCCATGCGGAAACTCGTTCATTGAGCACAACAAATCCAAGTAGCGCGGTTTGCAAGACCTCTGTTTTCTTGAAGGTAATGCCAACCGCGAAGCTGCGATGCGCAAAGAGCGCAACCACACACATCGTGGCAAGTATTTGCGCCAATCCTCCAGAGAGCGCCATCACCCAGAACCGTGCCGATGTTTGTGGCAATGGCGTTTCGCTTACGTTCAGATAAATCGCTAGAAGGATCGCGACCAAAGGTGCGGAGTATAGAAACCGCGCAAATGTCGCGCCGCCCGTTGATAGGCGCGTGGACTTCAAATGCTTTTGCAACATAAAGCGAAGATTTTGCGCAAAGGCCGCGGCGATTGTAATCGGTATCCAAAGTTCCACGCACGCTCGCCTTTTTCTATACGCCTTAGTTTGGCGTAATTTCAGGCGTTAAGCCCAAATCTTGTAAAAATTCTGCCGCCTGTTGAAGCAATGCAGGAGGTGTTGACGGTCCACTTAGGATTGCGACACGCTCGGTCGAGAATGATCTGTCCTGTGGACGCACAACAAGCACATATTTCGCACGCGGCGCAAAACTCTGAATCTCAATCGTCGACAAGTTCGCCGATGACGACGCGATCATCGCGTTCGCAAGGCAGTGTTCCTGTAGCTTCTGATATATCTTGCGTTTCAAATCAATGCGTTCAGGCGCACTCTCCTGAACCCAAACTGCACCCCGAACCGTTTCCGAAAGCGTCGTGTGAAAGCTTAGCGCCGCTTGTGGGATGTCGGCAAATGCAGGCACATTTTCACGCGCCTGCATAAAGAGTTTTTGCAGCTTCTCAACCGCGTTTGCCTCTGGATCAAAAACTCGGACGGGCCAACCCGCGCGCAGAAACAGCAGCGCCCAATTGCGCCCCACCGTCCCACAGCCAACAACGGCCACCGAATTTTTCTGATCCACAGCCATTCTAGTACGGCATCGGATGTTCACGATGCGCCGCGGCAATATCCGCCAGCACTTCATCGCTCAATGTCAACTCATCCGCACCCAAGGCGATCTCAAGCTGCTCAACCGAAGTGGCACCAAAGATCGGAGATGTCAGGAATGGGCGCGTCATGCACCAAGCAATCGCCATTTGGCTCGGGTCCAATCCATGTTTCTTTGCGATTTCCAGATAAGCATCAATCGCAGGCCAAACACGCGGGGTCACACGCCCTCCCAGATCGGAAACAAGTGTACGTCGCGAACGTTCAGGAAGGGCCGTTCCGCCCTCATACTTGCCCGTCAACAAACCTGTCGCGAGCGGAGAATAAGCCAAGAGCGTGATGTCTTCGTTGCAGGAAAGCTCGGACCAGTCCGTATCGAACTGACGGCACAACAGCGAATACTCGTTCTGAATGGTTTGAATGCGCGGCGCACCCATTTCATTTGCAATCCGAAGCCATTGAGCCGTTCCCCAAGCGCTGTCATTCGACAAACCGAACTCGCGGACTTTGCCGGATTTCTGCAACCTCTCCATCGCCTTGAGGATATCGGCGATGTCGTCCAGCGTTTTCGCCTTGTCTTGCTTAGAGGGATCGAAATCCCACTGCTGACGGAAATGGTATGATCCGCGATTTGGCCAGTGAATTTGATACAAGTCGATGTAATCGGTCTTGAGCCGCTCGAGCGATCCCTCGACTGCCTCAAGCATCGTCGCGCCGGTAACGGTTTGCCCTTCGCGAACGAAGGCCTCGTTATAGCCGCTGTGCTTGGTTGCGATCACCCAATCGGACCGTTTGGACGGGTTCTTTTCGATCCAGCTACCAACAATTTTCTCTGTGTTGCCCACTGTTTCTTTTTTGACGGGTGCTACTGGATACATTTCGGCGGTATCCATGAAGTTGATGCCCCGCTCGGCTGCGAAATCAATCTGTGCGTGACCTTCGGCCTCGGTGTTGCGGCTGCCCCATGTCATTGTTCCGAGACATAGCTGTGTCACCTCTAGTGCACTCTGTCCCAATGTAATTTTTTTCATGTCGTTCCCCTTTAATGCCCGTGGCAACTTAGACGTCAGCGCGCGTGAGGCAAGTAGAAACTGGTTCACAAATATGTGGAATAACCCTTGGTACCCGCGGCCGGGCTCGAACCGGCACGGCCTTTCGGCCCAGAGATTTTAAGTCTCTTGTGTCTACCATTCCACCACGCGGGCCAAGGTGGGGCGACCATAGCGATTGGGTAAAAAAGGTAAAGACCGAGAACGCCAAATCCGACGACAATTTTGCATTATCTTCAGACGGTTTGGCCATCCGATTACAGGCGCGCAACGTTCGGAAACGCCAGTGCGAAATCTGTGCACTTGACCCGCCCGTAGCAATCGTCAATCTGAACGTATGTTACCCATCCGCGACCATAACCCTTCGATCCGTACACCCTATGTGACCTACACGCTGATCGCATTGAATGTGCTGATCTTTTTGAGTTATTGGCACAAACAGGGGAACGTGAACGAGATGAATGAATTCTACGTTCGTTGGGCGCTCGTTCCGCGCTGGTTTCTGGAAGGGTACAATGTCTATACGCCGCTAACGGCGATGTTCCTGCATGGAGGCATTATGCATCTCCTCGGAAATATGCTGTTTCTGTTCATCTTTGGCGACAACATGGAAGACCAGCTCGGACATGGTAAGTTCCTCGGATTTTACCTAGGAGGCGGGCTTGCCGCGTCGCTTGGGCATATCCTTTCCGATCAAAATTCGGTCGTTCCGATGATCGGCGCATCTGGTGCAATCGCGGCAGTAATGGGCGGGTATTTGCTCTTGTTCCCGCGCGCCAAGGTGGATGTCTTCTTTTTCTTTATCGTATTCTTTCGCATCATTCCGCTACCTGCGTGGATTGTGTTAGGCATTTGGTTCGGCCTTCAACTGATGAACGGCCTTACACCGACGACAACAGGCGTAGCATATTGGGCGCATTCGGGCGGATTTCTGGCTGGTGTCATCCTTATGCTGCCGTTCTGGTTACGCAAAGGTGGGCCGAAGTACTGGGAAAACACCCACGGGCACGCCCCGAACCCCGAGGCGAGATATCAATTATCGCCCAGCTCAATCCCTCGCGTAAGGCGCCGCAAATAAAAAGGGGCGGACCATGGCCCACCCCCTAAAATTCATAACTGATGGCAACTCTTAGTTGCGAATGACCTTGGCGAAACGCTCAAACATCGGCTCGTTTGCACAGATAACGCCACCGCTCTCGATGATGTTCGTACCTTCGACCAATGGCTCGACCAGCGCACCTGCTTCGCGCACAAGTACAAGACCCGCGGCAACATCCCAAGGTTTCAGACGACGCTCCCAAAAGCCATCGTAACGGCCAGCGGCAACATATGCCAAATCAAGCGAAGCAGCGCCCCAACGACGAACACCCGCACATGCAGGCAGAATGCGCGCAAGATCCTGAAGCGTATCAGGCAAATCAGCACGGCCAGCAAAAGGTAGGCCCGTTGCGTAAATCGTTTCGATCATATGCGTACGACCAGACGCACGAATACGCCCTTCGTTCATCCAAGCGCCCTGACCCTTTTCGGCAAAGAATGTCTCGTCTTTGGATGGGTCGTAAACAACACCGGCAACGATCTCGCCTTTATGTTCAAGCGCGACAGAAACAGCCCAGTGCGGCAAGCCGTGAAGGAAGTTTGTTGTGCCGTCCAGCGGATCAACAATCCAACGGCGTGTCGGATCGGAACCGGGAATCTCTGCGCTTTCCTCGGCCAGCCAGCCATAGGTTGGGCGCGCTTCCATCAAATCCTCTTTCAGGATCGCTTCCGCAGCAATATCCGCCTTAGAAACAAAATCACCCGCGCCTTTTACTGAAACCTGAAGGTTTTCAACTTCGCGGAAGTCTTTCGCAAGACTGCGGCCGGCCCTACGGGCGGCTTTGACCATGATATTAAGATTCGCACTGCCGATCATTGGAGCTACTCCTTTGTAAGTTCGCGCATATACGCGGCAGCCGCAGCTTTGCCAAGTCCAAAGTCCTGACAGCTATAGGCCGCGCTGCATTTTCACGGGTTCGGTGCGGGCCAGTCTGATCAAATTCGACATAAACGGTTTTGAAACATCTTCGCTTCGCACCGCTGCATAGAGCCGCTTGCTTGCGCCGTTTTTGCCCAACGGACGAGTGACGTAATCGGAGTTATAGCGGACCTCGCGCACGACCCAATCAGGCAAGACCGCGACACCCCGATTAGATGCAACTAACAACAAAATGACGGCCGTGAGCTCAACTTGGCGCAGGGCAGCGGGCTCAACTTTGGCTGGTGTAAGCAGCTCGGTGAACACATCAAGGCGCGTGCGGTCGACGGGATATGTAATCAGTGTCTCTCCGCGAAAATCCTCGGCCTCTACATATTCCTTCTGTGCAAGCGGGTGGTTCGCCGCTGCAACAAAAACCGGCTCGTAATCGAAAAGCGGCGAAAATTCAATGCCTTCCAAATCCTCAGGATCCGAAGACACCACCAAATCGACCTCTTCTTTCTGGAGTGCAGGTAGGGCGTCAAATGCCAGTCCCGGCCGGATATCGACATCGACATCCGGCCAAGCCTTGCGAAATTCCTCAAGCACAGGAAAGAGCCACTCAAAACATGCGTGACACTCAATCGCGATATGAAGCCGCCCTGACTTTCCCGAAATCAGCCCCGCAAAATCCGCCTCAAGTGCTGCGACCTCTGGCAAGATTTTCTCGGCCAAACGCAGGAGTTTCAGCCCCGCTGGCGAAAGCTTCATTGGCTTGGTTCGGCGGATGAAAAGCTCCACCCCCGCCTGATCCTCCAATCCCTTCACTTGATGTGAAAGGGCAGACTGTGTGATATTGAGCATATCAGCTGCCCGCGCGAGTCCACCTGCTTCGTGGATCGCCTTGATAGTCCGAAGATGCCTGAACTCTAGATGCATTATGCACGAGCCTCATGTTGATCTTGAAAATTATGAATTTGTCTCACAAAGCCGCATATGTGACAAGTGCTCAAACCTAAAAGGATCGATTCGCCATGACCGCCACAGCACAGACACCTCGTATTTCGTTCGAGTTCTTCCCTCCTCAATCGTTGGAAGCTTCCTTCCGGCTTTGGGATACTGTCCGTGCGCTTGCTCCGTTGGCGCCGAGCTTTTCGTCTGTGACCTACGGCGCTGGTGGAACCACACGTGACCTGACACATGAAGCAGTTGCGACGATCCATAAGAATTACGGCCTGAATGTTGCCGCGCACCTGACTTGTGTGGACGCAACCCGCGAAGAGACCCTCAAAATTGCGAACGCATATGCCGACGTTGGCGTCACGGAAATCGTGGCCCTTCGCGGAGATGCGCCCAAAGGCGCGGATAAATTCACACCTCATCCAGAGGGCTTTGCCGATGCTTGCGAGTTGATCGAGGCTCTGGCGGACACTGGCAAATTCAAGCTCCGTGTGGGCGCCTATCCAGAACCACATCCTGAATCACCATCGACCCAAGCTGATGTTGATTGGCTAAAACGCAAAATCGACGCGGGCGCGCACTCAGCAATCACCCAGTTCTTTTTCGAGGCCGAGACATTCTTCCGCTTCCGTGATGCGTGTGAGAAAGCTGGCATTGATGCGCCAATCATTCCGGGCATCCTTCCGATCCAAAGCTGGAAAGGCGCGCAGCGTTTTGCTGCACAATGCGGAACCTCTGTTCCTGCTTGGGTGATCGAAGCGTTTGAAAAAGCCGAGCGGGACGATCGTACTGACCTGCTTTCAACAAGTCTTTGCACCGAGCTGTGCTCCGACCTTCTGGAGGGCGGTGTCGAAGACCTGCATTTCTATACGCTCAACCGTCCTGAGCGTACCCGCGACGTATGTCATGCGCTTGGCATCGCTCCTTCGGCAAGCCTTGAAAACGTGGCCTAAACGCCGTTTTCATGGAGCCGCTTGAGCGGAATTTGCGCCGGATGATTGGCGGGAACCGATGAGTGAATACGCTCTGATCGGTCCCGCCCGATAATTCTCTTTTCGCGCGACATAAAGAGTTTACCCCAACTACGGTTACGGCCCACCGACGGCGCATTCGGATCGCAAGGGAATTGGCTGCGCCATCCTTCGGGCAATGCAAGGTTTAGCGCCTCGGCCTTTTCGACCATCCAGACAAATGGAATATTCGATAGCGGCCGCGCCTCAAGAAATCCGCCCAGCTGTCCCCCGACATCGCCGTGACTGCCGCGGAACCACATTTGCTGAACGTGACCATCCCACCCCTTAGGGCTGCTCCACATCACAGGCGCGAAGGCTTGGCGCGTTTCATCAAGCGCAAGTGCGTGATAACCGTGCTTGGCAGAATGGCCCAAATTATGGTTGTGAAAGGCATAGCGGTGATCCGTTAGCCGCCAGAAAACAGGGAGCCGATTGCCCAGCGCCTTGACCGTATCCCAAACGCCAACCATTTCGATATCAACCGATGGATAACAATACGCGGCCTGAAACGCCTGAATTGCCTCGGTATCTGGTGGCCCTTGATATAAACGATACGCAAGCCTGATATTGCGGACGGTCGCGTGTTTAGCCTTGAGGAGCCCGACTTGGTCAATCATTCCAGCGAGTGATCGAACCGCAAAAGCGCCGCGAGAATACCCGAATAGGAAAATCCGGTCATCCGGATGGTACCGACTGGCTAACACGCCATAAGTACGACGGATCTGCTTGTTAATCCCCCGCCCCTCTAGCACATCCAACGAACTTCGCCATGTCGGCCATTGCGCGCCGGACTCGTACCGTAAATGCGGCCGTTCCTTAAGCGGCAGTTGACTAAGCAACTTATAAAGTAGGCCCGCGTTACTCTCGTGCCCATCTTCGAGCGACGAAAGTGTTCCATCCAGAATGATGACATGATCCTGAATACCGCGATGCGGTGTCTTGGGGGATTGCTCGACCTTTCGTCCAAGGCCGAGCCACCTTTTGAAAAGACTACGAAGCGGCTTCATTTGTCTCCTGAAGTAAGTTCCAGACCCGACTTGGAGTGAATGGCGCATCGGCATTCCGCACGCCTTTTTCCCACAATGCATCCAGAACCGCATTTGCAACCGACGCCATGCTACCTACCGTACCGGCCTCTCCACAACCTTTCATGCCCATGGGATTAGCGGTTGAAGGCGTGGACTCTGTTGTAAAATCAACGAACGGCATATCGTCCGCGCGCGGCATGCCATAATCCATATAGCTCGCACTCAATAGCTGCGCATCCTCGTCGTAAACGACATGCTCGGTCAGAACCTGTCCAAGCCCCTGTGCAACGCCGCCATGGACCTGCCCCGCAACAAGCATTGGATTGATCAGATTGCCAAAATCATCGGTCACAGTATAGCGCACCACATCTACTTTTCCGGTATCTGGGTCGATCTCTACCTCTGCGACATGGGCGCCGTTTGGATAAGAACGGCCTGGTATTTCCGCGCGTGCCTCAAATGAGAGCAGATCCTTGCGACCATCTTGGCGTGCCATCTCTGCAACTTCAAGCATTGTGGGGGCAAGGTTGGACCCCTCAATTCTAAAGCTGATATCGTCAAAGGAGATTTGCGAAGCCTCGACCTCAAGCTTGTCGGCAAGGTAAGGCGTGAACTGCTCAATCATCTTGGCCACCGTCGCCAGCGTCACGTTTGCCTGAACGGTAACCGAGCGCGAACCACCTGTTCCGCCACCTTTAGCAATCCGATCACTATCGCCCTGAACAACCTCGATGCATTCGGCGGGGATACCCGTTTGATCGGCAAGGAACTGTGCATAAACCGTTTCGTGCCCTTGCCCGTTGCTTTGCGTGCCGACGTAAATCTTGGCGGTTCCATCGTCGCAGAACTCAACTTTCGCGCCTTCTGCGGGATCGCCCAGGATACTCTCAATATAGAAGCTCAGGCCGATACCGCGTAGCTTACCGTTTGACGCGCTTTCCGCTTTGCGCGCAGCGTATCCTTGCACGTCGCCTTCTTGCTCCACACGATCAAGGACACGATGAAAGTCCCCGACATCGTAAAGTTCGCCCGTAGCAGAGGTGTAAGGGAACGCGTCCTTGGGAATGAAGTTCTTGCGGCGCAACTCCCATGGGTCCACACCCAATTCACGTGCGGCGTGGTCCATTGTACGCTCAAGCGCAAAGATGGCCTCTGGTCGGCCCGCTCCGCGATAGGCATCGACCTGAGTGGTGTTGGTATAAATCCCCTTCACCGCATGGAATGTTGTCTTGCAATCGTAGGTTCCCATCAGAACCTTAGCGAAGAGTTCTGACTGAATGGGCTGGCCGAATTGCGAGTTGTAAGCCCCCAGATTGCTAAGCGTATTCACGCGATAGGCCTGAATCTTGTGATCGGCATCAAAAGCAAGCTCGCAAGTTGAAATAAGATCGCGCCCCGCGTTGTCCGACAAAATACTTTCGGAGCGGTCCCCGAACCAACGGACAGGCTTGCCTATCGTTTTTGCTGCTGCGGCGACCAGAAAATTCTCTGGATGCGCCATCGCTTTCATACCAAAACCGCCACCGACATCAGGGTGAGTTACGCGAACATCATCTGCTTGCATGTCGAAAGCGCGTGCGATCTGTTCCTTTTGCTCCCAAACCCCTTGGCCTGAAATCGCGACATGCAAGCGTGTGCCATCCCATTCCGCGAAACATCCTCGCGGTTCCATTGAGTTGGCGATGACGCGGTTGTCTACGACATCCAGAGATACATGAAATGCGGCACTCTCAAATGCAGCCTGCGTTGCGGCTTCGTCACCCATACTCCAGTCATATGCAACATTATCGGGGGCTTCATCGTGAATTTGTGGACCACCAGGAACCGCAAGCGGAGAAGCAGGCAATTCGTCGTAATCGAACTCGATAAGCTCTGAGGCATCGCGCGCTTGTGCCAAAGTATCTGCTACAATGAACGCGACGGCTTCGCCCACAAAGCGGACACGTCCCTTGGCCAATATCGGGCGCAATGGCTTGGCACCGCGCGTTCCGTCACGATTATCGACAGTAGCGCCCTTCATCCCGATATTCATGCCCATCGCCTCAAGTTCATCGACCGTCAGAACGGCATGAACCCCGTCAGCCTCCCGCGCATCATCGACATTCAGCGTCAGGATTTCGGCGTGAGCGAGAGGCGAGCGAAACACATATCCAAACAGCGCGCCTTCTGGTGCAATATCATCAATGTAGTTTCCCTGACCGGTCAGAAAACGTACGTCCTCGGTCCGCCGAACGGACTGACTCTTGCCAAATTTTTCCATAATGCCTCCACGTGTTGCCCGCATCTTTAGCGCCCAAAGCCGAAGTGTCCAGTCCAAGGCGCAAAAACTCTAAGTCCAAGCACCGCCAGCTGAATGGTTTCCTGTTTTCTCTTGCGTTGAGCAATCCGACCAGCCAAACAATCATATCAACGATACAAGGCGGCAATATGACAGACTCTCTGGACAAGGCCATACTAGCGCAACTTACGCAAGATGCGCGCATATCGGTGGCGGTTCTCGCGCGCAAATTGGATGTGGCGCGGTCCACTATTCAGGCACGTATCGCGCGACTAGAAGAGAACGGCACCATCGCTGGATACACCCTGCGGGTCGGGAATGCGGCAAGAGAGGCACGCATTACAACGACGGTCCTCCTAACGATCGAGCCGCACGCCCACCCCACGGTTTTGGCGGGGCTACGGACGATCCCAGAGGTCGAGTATGTCTCAACCACAAGCGGGCGGTTTGACCTCTTGCTTAAAATCGTCGCGCCCACCCCGCCCGCACTCAATGATGTCCTCGACCTTATCGGCGAAATAAGCGGTGTGAAAAGTAGCGAGAGTCTGATCCATCTCGCAACAAAACTTGATCGAACAACCTAAATTAGCCTACGCCCCCTTCCCCTCGGGGCATGCATTCGGTAATGCAGTTGGGACCGATTTTGACGCGCCACTATTGACGCAATTCAAAATGCACAGAACAGATCGAGGGCCCGAAATGGCGATGGATAAGACATTCGACGCGCGTGAAGCAGAAGCACGCATTTACGCAAAATGGGAAGAAGAAGGCGCGTTCAAAGCAGGTGCGAATGCATCGCGCGATGAAACATTCTCCATAATGATCCCGCCGCCGAATGTTACGGGGAACCTACACGTTGGGCACGCATTCAACAACACGCTTCAGGATATCCTGACGCGTCAGAAACGGATGCAGGGATACGACACGCTCTGGCAACCCGGCACCGACCACGCAGGGATCGCGACGCAAATGATCGTGGAGCGCAAACTGGCCGCCGATCAACAGCCATCGCGTACAGAGCTTGGTCGCGAAAAATTCCTTGAGAAAGTCTGGGAGTGGAAAACGCAATCGGGCGGCAACATCAAAAACCAGCTCAAGCGCCTTGGCTCTAGCTGTGACTGGTCACGCGAAGCGTTCACCATGGATCCGAACTTCCATGATGCGGTGCTGAAAACCTTCGTTGATATGTACAACAAAGGCCTGATTTATCGCGGCAAGCGTCTAGTTAACTGGGACCCACATTTCGAAACAGCGATTTCCGATCTTGAGGTCGAGAATATCGAAGTTGACGGACATATGTGGCACTTCAAATATCCGCTCGCAAATGGCCAGACCTACGAATACGTTGAAAAAGACGAAGATGGCAACGTAACCCTGCGCGAAACGCGGGACTATATTTCCATCGCGACGACGCGCCCTGAAACCATGCTAGGCGATGGCGCGGTTGCTGTTCACCCAGATGATGAACGCTATGCGCCCATCGTTGGTATGCTTTGCGAAATTCCGATCGGCCCGAAAGAGAGCCGCCGCCTGATTCCGATCATCACGGACGAATACCCTGAGATGGATTTTGGTTCTGGTGCTGTGAAAATCACCGGTGCACATGATTTCAACGACTATCAGGTCGCCAAACGTGGCGGCATTCCGATGTACAACCTGATGGACACCAAAGCGGCGATGCGCAGCGACGGACGCCCCTATGCCGAAGAAGCCGCAACCGCACAACGCATTGCGAACGGCGAAGAGACTTTTGACGAAGCCAAAATCGCTGCGATGAACCTCGTGCCCGAGGCTTATCGGGGCATGGACCGTTTCGAAGCCCGCAAAGCGGTGATTGCAGACATCACCGCCGAAGGTCTCGCTGTTATGGTCGAAGGACAGCCCAACACCGACGGCGATGTTTGCATGGCGCCAGAGCTGATCCCATATGTCGAAAACAAGAAAATCATGCAGCCGTTTGGCGACCGCTCCAAGGTTGTGATTGAGCCATTGCTGACTGACCAATGGTTTGTGGACACCTCCAAGATCGTTGACCCAGCCCTTAACGCTGTGCGTGAAGGTCGCGTGAAGATCATGCCAGAAAGTGGTGAGAAGGTCTTTTATCATTGGCTTGAGAACATCGAGCCATGGTGCATTTCCCGCCAACTTTGGTGGGGACATCAGGTACCAGTTTGGTATGATGACGAGGGCAATTTCTATTGTGCCGCAACAGAAGAAGAAGCGCAGGCGCAAGCTGGTGATAAGGTACTCGCGCGCGATCCAGACGTGTTGGATACGTGGTTCTCGTCTGGGCTTTGGCCCATGGGCACGCTTGGCTGGCCCGAGCAGACGCCTGAACTAGAGAAATACTATCCATCAGATGTGTTGATCACCGGGCAGGATATTCTGTTCTTCTGGGTGGCGCGGATGATGATGATGTCTCAAGCCGTCGAAGGCAAAGACCCGTTCCATACGGTTTATCTCCACCAACTCGTGCGCGACGAGAAGGGCGAGAAAATGTCCAAGACGCGCGGCAACGTCATTGACCCACTGGAAATTGTGGACGTCTATGGTGCGGATGCGTTGCGCTTTACGATGGCGCAAATGGCCGCGATGGGCGGTGTTCTCAAACTCTCCGAGGACCGCATCAAAGGTTATCGCAACTTTGGTACCAAACTCTGGAACGCTGCGCGCTTTGCCGAGATGAACGAATGTGTTCCCAAGACGGACTTTGATCCGACATCTGTAAAGCAAACCGCCAACAAGTGGATCATCGGAGAAGCCGCCAAGGCACGCATCGACGTGGACGCAGCACTCGAAGCCTACCGTTTCAATGATGCTGCCAACACTCTCTATGCTTTCACTTGGGGCAAAGTGTGTGACTGGTACGTTGAATTTGCCAAGCCTCTCTTCTACTCCGAGGATGACGCAATTATCGCGGAAACGCGCGCGACAATGGCATGGGTTATCGACCAGTGCCTGATCCTACTGCATCCGATTATGCCATTCATCACTGAGGAACTTTGGTCCTCAATCTCCGAACGCCCCAAGATGCTGATCCACACAGATTGGCCGACATACGGCGAAGACTTGATGAACCAAGACGCCGACTCCGAGATGAACTGGGTCATTGGGCTGATCGAAGCGATCCGATCTATCCGTGCCGAAATGCGCGTTCCTGCGGGGGCGAAACTGCCGATGTTGCAGCTTCAGTTGGATGATAAGGCGCAAAACGCACTGGCACGTAACGAAGCGCTGGTATGCAAGCTCGCACGTATCGAGAGCATCGAGCCGGTTGCTGATCTGCCCAAAGGGTGCGTCACGATTGCGGTACAGGGTGGTACGTTCGCGCTTCCTATTGCCGACATCATCGACCTTGATGCCGAGAAAGCGCGCCTTGAAAAAGCACAAGAGAAGCAACGCAAAGAGTACGGTGGCCTTAAGGGGCGTCTTGGCAATCCCAAGTTTGTTGCATCTGCGCCAGAAGAAGTTGTTGCCGAGAGCCGCGCGCGCCTCGCAGAGCTTGAAGCCGAAGCCGACAAGTTGGAGGCTGCACTTAAGCGACTCGCTGATCTTGCTTAAACTGGCAGGGGCCGTTCCGACGGTCCCGCTACAACGATAGAGGACGTTCAATGAAAGCTCCGCAAACAACCCGCCTCGCCCAATCCCTTCCTGCATCAGTCCCATTTGTCGGGCCAGAAACTCAGGAACGGGCGCGCGGCAAGAAATTTGCGGCGCGTTTAGGAGCGAACGAGAGCGTCTTTGGTCCTTCGCCACGAGCCATCCACGCGATGGAAAAAGCGGCGAGCGAAGTTTGGATGTATGGCGATGCACAGAGCCATGACCTCCGCCATGCGCTCGCCGACAAGCACGGAGTTGCGCCTGACAACATCCTTGTTGGTGAGGGGATCGACGGCCTTCTCGGCTATGCGGTGCGATTGTTTGTTGAGCAAGATGATATCGTTGTGACCTCTGCGGGGGCTTATCCCACGCTGAATTATCACGTCGCAGGATTTGGTGGGAAAATCGAAGCGGTGCCGTATATGGGCGACCACGAAGACCCCAAGGCCTTAGCCGCCAAAGCCCACGAAGTCGGGGCCAAGATCGTCTATATCGCCAATCCCGACAACCCGATGGGCACGTGGCACTATGACGAGATGATCATAGAGATGATTGAGGCGCTTCCTGAGGGCTGCCTTCTTATTCTCGACGAAGCCTACATTGAATTTGCGCCGCACGGAACTGCGCCGGCCATTGACGTAACTAACCTGCAAGTCATCAGAATGCGCACCTTTTCAAAGGCCTACGGTATGGCGGGCGCGCGTATCGGGTATGCAATCGGTCATGCAGATATCATCGAGAACTTCCACAAAATCCGAAACCACTTTGGCCTGTCACGTATCTCGCAAGACGGAGCCCTCGCCGCCCTCAAGGACGAGGAATACCTGCGCGAGACACTCGATAACGTGAGTACTGCGCGCGAGACAATTTACGAAATAGCGCGTGCGAATGGGCTTGAGGCCATTCCGTCTGCTACGAATTTCGTCACCATCGATTGTGGTCAGGACGGCGATTTTGCGCGTCGGGTGTTGGCCGAATTGCTTGCGCGCGACATCTTTGTGCGGATGCCCTTCGTTGCGCCACAGGATCGCTGTATTCGCATTTCAACTGCGCCGCAGGACGACGTTGCGCTGTTTGCGAAGGCCCTCCCGCTTGCGCTTAAGGCTGCGCGCACTTAGGCCTGAGCGATCACGCGCGTTGCGGCATCTAGAGCACCATCGCCGTGCGGAATATCAAGCGCCTTTAGTCCGGCATCAATACATGCCAGCGTTCCCAGAACCATATGCGCGTTCACGTGGCCCATGTGTCCGATACGGAAATATCCGTGCCATTCTGGTGTACCACCTGCGGCCATTCCTAGCCCGATGCCCAACGTAACACCCAAGTTTTCACTCAGGTAATCCCGCAACGCCGTTCCCAATGGGGCTTCGATTTTCACGGACGTGACCGCATGGCTACGAAGAGCGGGGTCCTTTACGTTCATCTCAATCGAGCTACCGACTCCCCAAGCATCCAACGCGGCCCAAATGGCTTTGGCCAGAGTCGCATGACGGCGATAAACATTCGCGAGACCTTCCTCGTGAACCAGCATATTCAGCGCTTCGCGCAGGGCAAAAAGGTGATGCGTTGGTGCCGTACCGCCGAAATACTCATAGTACTCTTGGGGGTTACCGCGTGGCGTCCAATCCCAATACTTCGACACGACATCGACTTTGGCGCGCGCCTCTTCTGCTTTGGGATTATAGAATACAAATCCAATCCCCGGCGGAGTCATCAGCCCCTTTTGGCTGGCGGAGATCATTACATCAACACCCCAAGCGTCCATCTGAAACTCGTCACAACCAAGCGAGGCGATACAGTCGACCATCAACAAAGCGGGGTGGCCCGTAGCATCGATAGCCTCTCTTAGCGCTTTGATATCATTGCGGAACGACGTCGATGTATCGACATGAACGGTCGTGATCGCTTTGATTTCATGCGCTGTATCAGCGATGAGTGCTGCCTTCACACGATCGAGGTCGAGCGTCGAATGAAGCCCGAAATCAAGCACTTCGGTTTGGATGCCCACAGCAGCGGCCATCTCGCCCCAACCAATCCCAAAGCGCCCCGTCGCCAACACCAGAACCTTGTCGCCGCGTGAAAGCGTGTTCGAAAGAGCAGCCTCCCAAATACCGTGACCATTTGCGATGTAGATCGCCGCGCGGTGTTTTGTCCCCGCCACGGTCTTGAGGTCCGGAATCAAGCTCGCCGTCAGATCAATCAATGGGCCAGTATAGATGTTCGGAGCTGCCTGCTGCATGGCCTGAAGCACACGGTCAGGCATGACCGAAGGACCAGGGATAGCAAGGTAGCGGCGGCCATTGGCGAGGCTCATAGTCAACTCCGTTGAGAAATTCGTTCCCAATTCGATTACGCGCGAAATTGAGGGGCGTCAATCGCTCCGACCGTCACTTGCAACACTGGGATTTCATCGTTAGGTATTTAGCCACTTTTCCCGCGAAGGAGAGGCTATTTTGCCCGTTTCCCCTCAAGTAAGTTCCAGCGATCCCCTAACAGACGAAATCTATACATCGCGCCATCTATTTGGGCGTTTGTGGAACGATTATCTAAAGAGATACTCGGGCCTCATGTGCATCGCGTTCTTCTTTATGGTTATTGAGGGCGGCTCGCTCGGACTTCTTTCTTATATGCTTCAGCCGATGTTCGATGATGTTTTCATCAGTGGCGAATCCGCTGCGATCTGGCGCGTTGGAGCGATCATCGTGGGCCTATTCCTCGCGCGTGCAGCAAGCAACCTTGCGCAGAAAACGATCCTGACAACGGTGGCGCAACGCACATCGACGAATATGCAGAAGGACCTGCTCGGGCATCTCATGACGCTCGACAGCCAGTTCTTTCAAAAGAACGCCCCCGGCGGTCTGATGGAACGTGTTCAAGGCGATACGCTGGCGGTTCAGGGGGTTTGGGGTGTTGTCATTTCAGGCGTCGGACGTGACATCATCTCGCTTGTCGCATTGCTCTTTGTAGCCGTAAAGGTTGACTGGCTCTGGACCGTTATCGCAGTTGGCGGCATCCCGCTCCTGCTTTTGCCGATGCTCGTTCTTCAACGCTATATCCGCAAGAAAACCATGGGCCTTCGGGCGCAGGCAAGTTTGCGATCAACGCAGTTGGACGAGGTTTTCCACGGCATCAACCCGATCAAACTCAACATCATGGAAACGTATCAACAGAGCCGTTTTGACGGTATCATCAAGCGCATCGTTTCCGCGGAAATCCGCACCGCAGCGGGTCGCGCAATGATCCCCTCGATGATTGATGTCATTTCGGGCTTTGGTTTTCTCGGCGTGCTCATTGTGGGCGGACAAGACATTATCTCGGGCGACAAAACGGTTGGCCAGTTCATGAGCTTTTTCTCGGCGATGGCGCTCTGTTTTCAACCGATGCGTCGGCTTGGATCAGTTGCGGGTACATGGCACGTTGCCGCCGCGAGCCTTGAGCGCCTCTATCGGCTGTTCGATGAAAAGCCGACCATTGTTAATAAGGGTGATGCCAGCACCGATACCTCTAGCTTTAATGGCGATATTGAGCTCGACGCTGTTTCGTTCAACTATGACGACACGCCCGTATTGCGCGGCACCAGCTTCCTAGCCAAAGCGGGCGAAACTACCGCGCTGGTTGGTGCCTCTGGCGCGGGGAAAAGCACCGTTTTCAATCTTCTGACACGTCTGATTGAACCTGATAGCGGCGACGTTCTGGTCGGCGGCAAGCGCGTAGATAGCTTTGATCTCGCGACTTTACGCACCGCGTTTTCTGTGGTTTCACAAGACTCGCTCTTGTTTGACGAGACACTCCGCGACAACATCCTAATGGGACAGAAAGGCATCTCTGAAGAAGATCTTCAGGCCGCTCTGGACGCTGCCCATGTCACCGATTTCCTCGAAAAGATGCCCCTTGGCATGGACTCACCCGCTGGGCCGCGCGGCACCAACCTATCTGGCGGGCAGCGTCAAAGGATTGCCATTGCACGCGCCCTATTGCGACGCTCTCCAATCCTGTTGCTTGATGAGGCAACATCGGCGCTTGATGCCCGCTCTGAGGTATTGGTTCAGGAGGCGCTTGAGGAGCTTGCCAAAGATCGTACAACAATTGTGATCGCGCACCGTCTTTCAACAGTTCGTAATGCGCACAAGATTGTCGTGATGGATCAGGGCCGCGTCGTCGAAGAAGGCACACACGACGAACTGCTTGCTAAGGATGGCGCTTATGCCGCCCTCTATGCGCTTCAGTTCGAGTCACCAGAGGAAAGCGAGTGATCCGCTATTTGCGGTAACTATCCGCTAGAGTTTGCGGATCGGCGCCCAATTTATATCGCCCGAGCAGCACCCAATTATGCAAAACGCGACGAATATACCCCGCCTGCTGATATCGGGCGGCGCTCGTCCTTGCTGTGAAACCACATGGCTTAAGACGACGCTTGAGGAGCTTGGCAATCGCCACGTCCTCCATCAATGGAATATCGCGATAGCCACCGATTTGCGCATATAATGAACGCGAAATAAGCAACCCTTGATCGCCATATGGCAATCCAAACAGCCGCGACCGAAAGTTCGCGCCACCGGCAATCACCGTGCCCCACAGCCCCGCATCACGAAACTCAAGCCGACCGTAACCTGCGTATTCCTCGTGCGAAATAAATCGCGCGACATCATCGCTCCAACCCTGCCTCAAATGCGTATCTGCATGAAGAAACAGAAGCCATTCTCCCGATGCTCGTTCCGCGCCACGCATTAACTGTCCGCCGCGGCCTTTTGGCCCTTCGATAATTTCGGCACCCGCCATCCGCGCGATCTCGAGCGTATCGTCATCCGAACCACCGTCAGATACGATCAGCTCGCGAATAAGCCCCGCATGCAATCCCTCCATCAACGAGGAAAGCGTATCGCCAAGCTCCTCCTGAGCGTTCAAAATGGGAATAACAATCGTGAGAGGTGCGCGCATTTTCGGTTCGTTTCTATGTATTTGGCGCTGTAACCCGCGCACTTTCCATCTATATTAAGTCCTGCTGCAAAAGAGGAGCGGAATATGACGCAACACACTCGCAAGATTTTCACGTTTTCTGGCGCTGACCGCGTCGATTTCCTTCAAGGGCTCGTGACCAATGATGTTACGCGGAGCGGGCTTGTTTATGCAGCACTCTTGACGCCACAGGGGAAATACATCGCCGATTTCTTCCTGTTGCGGCGTGAAAACGATATACTTCTGGATGTTAGCGCCACACTCGCAGATGCGCTCGCGCAGCGCCTCACGATGTACAAGCTACGCGCAGATGTGTCGATTGCGGCATCCGACCTAGCGGTATCTTGTGGCCTCGGCGATACTCCAGAGGGAGCGTTCGCAGATCCCCGTAATCCAGCTTTAGGCTGGCGGTGCTATGGCGAAGGATCAGAAGATATTCCGGATATGACGGCACTGCGCGTGGCGCATTGCGTTCCAGAAACGGGTATCGAACTCACTCTGGACACCTACATCCTTGAAGCAGGATTTGAGCGACTGAACGGCGTTGATTTCAAAAAGGGGTGCTATGTCGGCCAAGAGGTTACGGCGCGGATGAAGCACAAAACGGAACTTCGCAAAGGACTCGCGACAGTCAGCATGAATGGTAGCGCAGAGATTGGAACGCCAATTACAAGTGAGGGAAAAGCTGTTGGAACTCTTTACTCACAGGCCGAGGGGCGCGCGATTGCGTATTTGCGCTTTGACCGCGCAACCGGCCAAATGGAGGCCGATGGCGCGACTATCACCTACCCTTAGGCGCGTTCGGAGTATTCCATGGTGTCGGTGTTAACGACCACATGCTCGCCCTGTCCTACGAATGGCGGCACCATGATCTTGACGCCGTTATCCAAAATCGCTGGCTTGAATGAGTTCGCAGCAGTTTGGCCTTTTACAACTGGCTCTGTCTCCACGATCTCGCAAGTAACTTTTTGAGGGAGTTGAGCGTTCAGCGCTTCTTCCTCATAGAACTCGATTACAACGGTCATACCATCCTGAAGGAACGGGCGGCGATCCCCCAGAAGGTCCGCAGGAAGCTCGATTTGATCGAAGGTTTCCGTGTCCATGAACACCAGCATACCGTCATTTTCGTATAGAAACTGCTGATCTTTCTGCTCCAAACGCACGCGCTCAACCTTGTCCGCGCTGCGGAAACGTTCGTTGAGTTTGCTGCCATTCCGAAGGTTCTTCATTTCAACCTGCGCAAAAGCGCCGCCTTTTCCTGGCTTTACGTGATCTACCTTCACGGCAACCCACAATCCGTCATTGTGTTCAAGCACATTTCCAGGGCGGATTTCGTTTCCGTTAATTTTGGGCATATCAAAACTCGTCGCATAGGGTTGATGTAAACTTTGACGCACCTATATATTGACCAAGGTTGGCTGACAAGAAGACTATATCGACGTTTAACGATTAATAGTTATGTGCTGACTGCATATCTGGTATTCCAAATGGGTTATACCGAATCGCGACAAAATCGCCATATTCGGCAAACGCCCAAAAGTGCAAGTGAAGTTTATATAAAGGACGACGAGATGGCTGATTTCGTTGATGGCACCGCTTTCAACCACGAACAAGGCAATCGCTCGCGGAAGCTTTTCGCGGCTGTTGTTTTGGCGGCATTGGATGATGCGATTGCAGACGACAAGAAATACGGCAACGGTCCAGAGCAAATCGCGCGTTGGGCCCGTTCACGTGATGGTCGCGAGGTTCTTTCCTGCGCTGGTATTGACCCGAATGAACGCGTGGTTGCCGGGCTGATGGAATTCGTTTCAAGCGGTGTACGTACATCCGTTGCGCTCTCACGCGAAGAAAGCGAACGCCGGAACCAACAAGCAGAAGCTGCTTAAGCTGCTCTGCTAACCATTCATGCAAGGCGCGCCCTCTGGGGCGCGTTTTGCATTTCCGGAACACGTTTTGCCCTTGCGTCAACCTGCACTGCTCGTGTTACCTCGGCATTAAAATCTGTGGGGTGAAATTGGCCAAAGCAATTATGATCCAAGGCGCTGGCTCGAACGTCGGCAAATCCATGCTGGTCGCTGGGCTTGCACGCGCTTACGCAAATCGCGGATTACGTGTGATGCCGTTCAAGCCACAGAATATGTCCAACAATGCTGCGGTCACCGTCGATGGCGGAGAGATCGGCCGCGCCCAAGCGCTACAGGCGCTAGCGGCGCGCGCGGCGCCGACGGTTGATATGAACCCCGTGCTGCTCAAGCCTGAAACGGATACCGGCGCACAGGTTATTGTTCGCGGACAGCGGTTCGCCACAATGAAAGCGCGCGATTATGGTCGCGCCAAAGCGCAACTCTTGCCAGAAGTCGTCAGGAGCTTCACACGCCTAGCCCAAACATGCGACCTAGTGCTTGTCGAGGGAGCAGGCAGTCCCGCTGAGATCAATCTCCGCTCAGGAGACATAGCGAACATGGGCTTCGCAGAGGCCGCCAACGTGCCCGTACTTCTTGTTGGAGACATTGACCGTGGTGGCGTCATCGCCCAGATCGTTGGGACACAAGTAGTCCTCCCCCCTTCGGACGCCGAGCGTATTAAGGGATTTGCGATCAATAAATTTCGTGGCGACCCGACTTTGTTTGACGATGGGCTTACCGAAATCGTGTCGCGCACCCAATGGCCATCAATGGGCGTCGTTCCTTGGTTCGAGGGCGCATGGCGCCTCCCTGCCGAGGATGTGATGGACATCGCCACCCGCGCCGGTGGGCAATGCAAAATAGCGGTGCCGCGCCTCTCTCGTATTGCGAACTTCGATGATCTTGATCCGCTAGTGGCCGAGCCAGAAGTCACAGTCGACATCGTCGAAGCGGGCCGCCCGCTCCCGCTGGATGCGGACCTCATTCTCATTCCCGGAACGAAATCCACAATCGCAGACCTTGCCTATTTTCGCGCGCAGGGCTGGGATATTGACCTGAATGCGCACATTCGGCGCGGTGGCGCTGTCCTTGGGATTTGTGGCGGATATCAGATGCTCGGACAAGAAGTCATAGATGACGAGGGCATCGAAGGGACGCCCTCACAGGTACAGGGCCTTGGGCACTTGGCGGTGTCAACGCACATGAAGCCGCAAAAACGCCTCGCGCGGGTTCAGGCGACACACATAGAAACAGGAAATTCGGTTGAGGGGTATGAAATCCACATCGGCCAAACCACAGGTGAAGATTGTAACTCGCCGTGGCTATCTATTAATGGTCGGCCCGAAGGAGCTTCGCGCGGGCGGGTGATGGGATGCTATCTGCACGGTATTTTTTCGTCAGACGCGTTTTGCGCGGCATTTCTTGAACAGCTTGGTACCAAGGTACAGCCGCAATCATACGAAGCCGAAGTTGACCGAACGCTTGATGAACTGGCCGCCCACCTTGAAACCCATTTGGATCTGGATCACATTCTACGACTTACGGAGCAGGTATAGCCTAGTCGAAATCTTGGCTCGAAACGATACGATGAATTTCGCGACGCACAAGCTTGCGCACGTTGCGTGTGATCCGCTCACCCAAGGCACCCTGAAGCTCCTGACGGATCACTTCAGACACCAGATCACGCATCGCGACCTCATCAAGACCCAAATTGCTAAGTGCAAGTGCATCACCTTTAATGACTTCATCAAGGACGCGCGGCGGTGCAACCACCTGCTCGCGCTCTTTGGGCGCTGCATGACGACGAATAAACGCCGGATCGACTTCTTGCGGGCCTTCAGCATCGAGCTCAATAATTTCGGCTTTGTCTTCGGACTTCACTTCTTTCGGAGCACTTGAGTCCTGCCATTGCAACGGCGCGTTCTCTGGAAGTGAGCCAATCGTCTCGCTTCCGTCTGGTTCAAACTCGCCACCCTGATCCGAAATCGCGGCCTCAAGCTCTGCGATAGTGGACGCAAGCGAGGACTGACGAGCAATTGACGCCATGATCGCATCGACAGCACTGCTTTCGCGCTCATCTTTTGCACGCTGCCATGATCCAAGTACCAAGACATCAGACGAATCCGATTTTTCCGGCACCGATAGGTGAAGGCGATGGGATGGCTTAGCAGTGGCTGCCGATTCGCTATCACTCACAGGCTCTTGCGATTCGGGCGCCGCGTTCTTACGCCCACGATCAACTCTGAACTCTGGGGTGAGTATCAGGCAATCATTGCTTGGCTCGCTTTGCTCAACTTCGGTTTTTTCTTGTTTCTTTTGGACAGATGCCACCTCTTTGGGGGCAGTCTTGTCTTCTTTGAACAAGCGTCTAATGGACGAAACGACGTCCTCAATTTCTACATTTGTGACGGGGTCTGACATTGAATACCTGCTATCGCCTCGTTGTTTAGTTTACCCTTGTACTCGAGTTTCTACAACAGATAGCACAAATTCTACTGTTTTCCCAAGCCTTTGAGTACACGGTCCAATGCTTTGCCCTGCGCGCTGTAGGAAGCTGGTGCATTTTGGACAGCCTGATAGTACGCTTCTGGATCATAGGCCTGCACATTTAGATTGAGATGCGAGGCCGTCAGAAGCCCCATTTGAGCAAGCAAATAATAGTCCGCAATATACCGAACAGTTGTCGCGGCAATTACATTGGCGCGCGCATCGAGGAACTCTTGCTCGGCGTTCAGAACATCCAGCGTGGTTTTCGCACCAAGCGATGCTTCCTCGCGTGTGCTCTCAAACGCAGCCTGTGATGCAACCACCTGTGATCTAAGCGCTTCCAAGCTTGCTTGAGAAACCAATAGCTGTGCCCACGCGGTGCCGACATTCTGCTCAACGGCAAGGCGAACGAGGTGTAGATTGGCGCGCTCTGCCTGAACGCGAGCTAGTGCCTGCCGCGCATAGGACGGCAGCGCACCCCCCTGATAAATCGGACCAGATAGCTCTACTGACACAGTTGCACTGGTTGAATCGAAATCTTCGAACACACCGTTAAATCCGGCCCGTGCTGTTCCCGAAAGCGTAGGGTATTTCAACCGCTCTGCGCGTTCAACGTTCAGCTCGGCGACACGGATAATCCGCTGCGCAGCCTTGAGATCGGGATGATTAATAAGCGCTACGCGACGTGCTTCATCAACGGACGCCGCAGTTTGCGGCGCGTTTGGCGGCCGCTCCAAGCTCGTGGGGTAACGACCAATCGCCGACCTGAACACCTCACGCGAGACGGCCACAGCGCCTTTTGCTTCGGCCAGACTGGATTGAGCTGCCGCTTGACGGGCTTCGGCGTTGGAAACGTCGGTACGTGTGGATTCACCAACTTCGAAACGGTCCCGCGCTGCCTGCAATTCCTGTGTAATGACGCGCAAGTTATTCTCGCGCAGCGTCACGAACTCAATATCACGCGACAGGCTAAGATAGGCATTCACCGCATTGAACAAAACTTGTTGCTCGACACCAATCAGCCCTTCGCGCGTTGCCAAAACCGTTTCCTTGGCTGCATCCACCGCAAGCTGGTTTCGACCAAAATCATACAGCGTCATGCTCGCAACGAGGTTCAGCCCAGCGCCCAGACCCTCCTGATACCCGCCACGAATTGGGTCTTCGCTATCGGAATAACCGTAATCGACAGAAGCGAGGTAAGAGAGCGATGGCCGCAGAGCCGCAACAGACTGTGCAACATCCTCGTCCGCTGCACGTAGGAGTGCGCGGTTTTGTTCAAGCAAACCACTGTTATTATAAGCGTCAACAAGTGCATCGGCCAAAGTTTCTGCCCGCGCGATCGCGGTCGAAGCCATCATCGCTACCAAAGCAACGCCACATAGCTTCGTGAATTTCTGACCAATCATCCTGCTCTCCAATTACTGACCGAACCTAACGCCCGTTTATTAAGACCGACTTGTCACAGGCACGCTCGTCGTTACAGCGAAAACTCCACCACTTGCTCAAAGCCTGGCAACACCGGAGCGGCAGCATTAAACGCACGGCGCCAATCAACATTGTCCCCGCGTTTCACACCAATCCGTACTTCGCCGAGTGCTCCGTCCATGAACAAAGCCGCTATGCGTCCACCTTCTTTGAGTTGGTTCGCGATGGTTTGAGGAAGGATTTCGATCCCTCCCTCGATAACAATAACATCATATGGGCCGTGCTTTGCCGCGCCCTGCTCCAAAGGAGCAGCAACAACCGCTGCGTTATCAAACCCGTTTTCAGAGAGCTTGCGCTGTGCCTCTTCAGCAATCGCTTCGTCGGACTCCACAGCAACAACCGTGCCGCCAAGTCGCGCAAGAAGCGCCGCAGAATACCCCAACGCACAACCGACATCCAAAATCAGGTCATCCGTATGAATATCGAGCGCATCGAGCAATTTGCCCATAGTGCGCGGTTCCAAGAGCACGCGGCCCTCGCCCAGCTCCAAATTGCCGTCCAGATACGCCGCAGGACGCAACGCCGCAGGTACGTATTCCTCGCGTTCAATGTCGAGCATCGCAGCGATAATCGGAAATTTCGTAACGTCAGAGGGCCGAACTTGTGTGTCGACCATCATCGTGCGGCGGGTTTTGTAATCAGTCATGGACTAAACTCGTTCGTCTAGTTTCGTTTCACTATTCATGCCATAGTTCATAACGCTCGGCAATACACGCACAAGACACAATTACTGCATTACATCCAAATTTAGTTTAGGCGAACAGTCTTTAGACGATTATTCCACCACCGAGACCAAAAGAGCACTTGCTCCGCCCGAAAATCCGCCCTAAACAGCGCCCAAGAGGCTTTTGCCTCCACCACGGCGGCGAGTTGGCGGAGTGGTGACGCAGCGGATTGCAAATCCGTGTACACCGGTTCGATTCCGGTACTCGCCTCCACCTAAAACAATCCTCTACTATCCTTCAGCTTAACTCGCTATTGCGATGTTGCTACCCAATTCGGTTCTATTCGCGGCCAATCCTCTCAAGCCTCTCGGCGAAGGGCAGCGGTGAGTTCGTTCGGGGGCGACAACACCTTCGGCAAAACCCAGCATTTCCACTTCAAACGAACATAGAACGCTGCTAAGCTGAATGCTTAGCGGCTAAACAAAACGTTATTATTGACGAAGTTAAGCTTGTACCTCGCGCGAATATTCCAGTTTCTCAGCAAGCGAAACCGCGCAGATTAACATTAGGGGAGTGCCGAGATGGTTAAACTCATGTCGAGAATCAACAACCGCATAAGTAAAGTGAGCGCAATAAGTGGTTGGCGTAAAGTACGCGCTGCGATTGCACTGCCGCTTCTCATCGCAGGGGCACATGGCGCTAATGCACAAGAGGATTTTGCGGATATCAACAATGGCACCAACCCGACATTGCTGACCACGCAATTCGGAATGCAGTATCAATATAACGAAATTAACTCGTCTCTGAATACTGGCCTGTTCGAAGCCTTCTACACCCAACCGTTTGGCTCCACTGGCCGTCGCGCTTTCCGCGTAACAGTACCAGGATCAGACAGCCCCTTTAACGCGAATCCGATCTATGGCGGAACGCCCGGTGTTGAATTCACGCTAGGCGACATCAGTATGACCTACATTGACGTATTCCATTTGAGCGAGGAGAGTGGCGCGGCATTCACGTTTGAACTCTTCATGGACACAGCGCAAACAGACGCTGCAGGGTACGGGCAGCTCGCGGGTGAAACCTCTCTGTTCCATGCTTGGTTTTTGGACAATGGTTCTATTTTTGCCCCCGCTTGGGTACAGACCTTCGGGCTTGAAGGCGGCAATGCACAGGGCGTCAACGTAAACACAACCACAGTTGATTTTTACTACGTCCCAAAGCTGAAAGATCCGCGTTATTACATGACCTTCGACCCTGCGATCATTCATGATTGGGAAACCGATGACACCTTTGGCAGCCTACAGGTGACGCTTGGCATGATGACGGGCAAAGCCTTTGGCGGCGACGGTCAGTTTTTCATTAAGCCTGGGCTTCTATTTGGTGGCGATCGGCCTGCGGAATGGTCGCTTCAAGCGGGATACAAGGTGCTGAACTTTTAGTTATCGCGACTTTGTGAACAAGAGCCGGTGTAAAACAAGCTCGCAGACGAAAATTCATGGTATTTAGAGGTTGGGGACCGTTTCAACCACCCCCAACCTTCTCTGACTATCGCATCAACATCATTGGTTCTGGCGAGCATGGAAATCGCCGCCGAATTTAAAATTCATTAGAACAGCTACCTGAGAGGAAACCATCATGACCCATAAAACGCTAAGCTATCTGCTCTGCACGACGCTGGCTGTATCGCCGATTTCGGCCTATGCGCACGAAGCGAACCATTCGGTTCTCCCCGAGGGCGTCGTTGGCCATATTGAAACCACCAATGTCAAAATGCGGTTCGAGAATGTCGTTATTCGTGGCGCGCAGGTTTTCCACGGCTGTAATGAAGAGCTGATTAGTGCGGACGTGTTGGTCAACGGCCAACTCATCAAGCAGATTGCCCCAAATATCGAAGCCCCCGAGGGCGCGTTTGAAATCAACGCAGAAGGGCACACATTGATCCCGGGCCTGATTGACGCACACTGGCACGGCGTCTTCGCCGAGGCCACAATCGGGCAATTAATGTTAACTGGTGAGGGTTATTGGAACCTACTGGCCGCCAAGGCACAAAACAACGCGTTGTCCCGCGGCTTCACTACCGTGCGCGATACTGCCGGACCGATGTTCGATATCGCCAAGGCAACAGACCAAGGCCTTATCGATGGCCCACGTGTTTTCCCCTCAGGGCCAGCACTGTCGATTACGGCTGGTCATCAGGACTTCCGCATGACAACGGATGTGCCGCGCGCAGCCGGTGATTTGCACTCGTTTGAGCGCGGCAATATGTTCTACATCACAGATGGCGTTCCGGAAGTCCTTAGACGCACCCGTGAAAACCTGATGCAGGGCGCGACACAGATCAAACTGATGGCGGGCGGCGGCGTTACTTCTGCTTACGATCCGATTCACACTGTCCAGTACACAGACGAAGAATTCCAAGCCGCCGTAGAGGCGACCGAGGCTTGGGGTACATATGTGACAACCCATGCGATCAACGACGAAGCAGTTGTTCACTCTATTGAGAACGGCGCCAAGAGTGTTGAACATGCCCATATGGCAACGCGAGAAACCTTGCAAATGTTCAAGGACAACGACGTATGGCTCAGCATGCAGCCTTTCCTTGATGACGAGGATGCGCCGACGCTTAATGAATTCCAAAAGGCCAAGTACAAATATGTCACTGATGGAACCGATTTTGTATATCGCACAGCCAAGGAACTTGGCCTCAAGATCGCCTTCGGGACCGATACGCTTTTCAGTGCAGATCTAGCCAAGCGCCAGGGGGCAGTTCTTGCCAAGATGGAGCGCTGGTTCACACCCTATGAAACGCTGAAAATGGCAACTTGCGATAACGCGGAGCTGTTGAAGCTTTCTGGCCCGCTCACCCCCTATCCGCTCGGCCCACTGGGCGTGGTTGAGGAAGGCGCCTATGCCGATCTCATTTTGGTCAATGGCAACCCTCTGGAGGATCTGCAGCTTATCGGCGACGCGCAGAAGAACTTCGGCATGATCATGAAAGATGGCACAATCTACAAGTACGATATGGAGTGATCACGAGCGTTTAGCTAAGCGATCTCTGCCCTGCTCTTGCGTTCTCGGCATCTTTTGCCGGTGCGCGGGAGCAGAATTAAAAGCCCACCGCCCTAAAAGCAATTACCTCTGCTCGTAAGCCGCCAACGCGTTTCGCCTTCCCTCTCCAAGATCAAGCATCGGTGCGGGATACGCGCTATCTGGTGATAACTCCCAAGATCGCGGACATGCATCGAAGAACGCGCGGGCTTCTTCGGGGGGGTGTGGCGATAGTTCAGCGATGTATTTCTGGACATAAGTTTCTTCGGCGTCGAATTTACCCGCCTGTGTTTCCGGATTGAATATTCGGAAGTATGGCGCTGCGTCTGGCCCTGAGCCCGCCACCCATTGCCAGCCCATCGCATTCGCGGCGGGGTCCCAATCAATGAGGCACTGTTCAAACCATTTCTGTCCGATCCGCCAATGTTTGAGCATGTGTTTGGTCAGAAACGAACCCACGATCATTCGGCCCCGATTATGCATATGACCCGTGACATACATCTCGCGCATTGCGGCATCGACGAGTGGTATTCCCGTTCGCCCCTGTTTCCAGCGCAAAACGGCCTCATCCTCCTCATTCGACCAAGGGAAGTTATCCCACTCTGATCGCCAGTTCGCGCTGGTGATACGGGGCGTATGAGATACCAAGTGATACGCAAACTCGCGCCACACCAGCTCCTTGAGGAAATGCTCAGCACCCTTGCGACCTTCAAGATGGGCACGCATGCCAGCGTGCCAAACCGAGCGGGGACCGATTTCTCCCCATGCAAGATTTTCCGATAACTTCGAGGTTCCGTCCTCTGCTGGATAATCGCGGCGCGCTTTGTAGTCATCAATCCTATGTTCCACAAAGTCGTCCAACCGCGCGAGCGCGGCGGCCTCGCCAACACAGGCATATCGCTCCAATATCCGCGCGCCACGGTTCATAGGCTTATCGAGTTCCCAATCAGATAGGTTTTCGCTTTCTGGCCAGTGGCTCGGCGGCCTAAGGGCCGTCGGAGCGGGATCAGGCGTTGGGACATCCCGATCTTTTACCGCGCGCCACATCGGACTGTAGACTTTGAAATAACCTCCCTGCTTTGTTGAAACCGTCCATGGCTCAAACAGGGCATGTCCCGAGAAACTGTTGGGGGCAAAACCACGCTCAGTAAGCTCTGACTTCACCGCCTTATCACGTGCGATGGCCTCTGGATCATAGGCGCGCGTCCACCAAATATCCTTTGCACCTGTATCCTTAGCTAGCTGATGAAGAACCTTGAGCGCATTCCCGCGGCGCAGGATCAAACGAGCCCCGACTTCCCGCAATCGCGCATCAAATGCCGAGATAGCCTTCCCTAGCCGCCATTTGGGTGCGGCTCCGTAGCTTTCGGCCACCTGATCGAGGATGAAAACGGGAATGATAGGGCGTTCAGTCCTGACGGCCTCTGTAATTGCGGGATGATCCGCGAGGCGAAAGTCCCGACGGAACCATATGATGATTGGCGTATTTTCGGCCATGATGCTCCCCTGATTTTCAACTTATACGGCTGAAGGCGCGGGTTGGCTCAAAATTAGTTACGCCATTGAACTTGTTTCCAGCATCCCCGAAATGCACATGGGCCGCTCGGATGAACGGCCCACTCGTTTAAAAGTGTTCAAATTTAGTGGCAGTTCGGGCGGTTTCCAGGAAGGAGCACTTTGTCGATGACATGGATAACACCGTTGTCGGCTTTGATATCGGCGATAACCACATTCGCCATCTCGCCTGTTCCGTCGGCAATGGTCACCCCGCTGCTATCCGCAGTGATACACAGGCGCTCGGAGGCCAGAAGCGGCTTAAAATAGTTCGAGCCTTGCGGGATTTCGCTCGCGGTCAGATTGCGATCATCAACGTGATACAAAAGAACATTGGTCAGCTGCTGTTTGTTCTCTGGCTTGAGCAGCGTTTCCACTGTGCCCTCTGGAAGCGCGGCAAAGGCGTCATTTACGGGCGCATAAACGGTGAATGGTCCTGGGCCGGAAAGTGTCTCGGCCAGACCTGCTGCTTGTACAGCGGCAACAAGGGTCGAGAACCGCTCTTCGCCGACCGCAATCTCTACGATATTTGCTGCGGAGGCTGATGTTGCAAACACGCTAAGTGCGGCGGCGGCGAAGGTAGCTTTCAATTTATTTTGCATTGGATACTCCCAAATGTTGTTGGACGAAATGCCCATGGCTGTGATGGTTCGTATCCCTGTTACGGGCGGGAACCGTGATCGGTTCACACACCTCACGAATTCGTTAAAACACTGTGATAAAGAGATTTTTTAATTAAATTAAGGCCGCCCGATAACGAGCGACCTTGCCGAAAATCTATCACTTTATAAAATTAGATCCCGATAAATGGTTGTACCAACCGAGGCAGAAAAGACGTAAAGCGCACAGGCGCGTCGGTTGCAGCCAAACATATGCACGGCGGTCCTTCGTCAGCGATGGGCGTGTGTTCAACGTGATCGTCGGCGACCTCAACATCCCCGACTCTGAATTGTCCGGCCTCGTCTGAAAAGCTCCCCTGAAGCACTAGGGTCAACTCCAACCCGTTGTGACTATGATCGGGCACAGCTTGGCCACCCGGAATATAAAGCAGCCGAACAGAGCCCTGTTTGCTCGCGGAAAGGACGCATTGGCGCACCCCCATACCGACGGGTTTCCAGCGCGGCTGTTGCCCTTCAAGTTCCTGCATAACCGGCGCGGGGTACACGCCCGTGCGACCATGAACAGGCTTCTCGATTATCGGTGCGTCCAACTTCGCCAGAATACTGTCCTTGAGGCCAGCCGAAAGGGCCACTTCTTGAGTAGATTCTAGAATTGCGCCGCCGACCGCTTGATGGGCTTCGAGCGCAGCACGGCACTCAAGGCACATCGAAACATGCGTCGCAACAACCACCGCATAAGGATGCGGCAAGCTGCCAGAGACATATGACGCCAGCAGATGGTCAGGTATATGATAGGAGATCGCGTTCATATTAGCGCATTCCCTTTAATTCGTGTCTAAGTCTCTCCAGCCCAAGGCGGATCCGAGACTTGATGGTTCCAAGTGGAAGGCCAGTTTGATCGCTAAGGTCTTGATGACTTAGCTCTCCAAAATATGCCTTCTCGATGATATCTCTTTGGTCGGCCTTCAATGCCGACAGCGCTCGCTTCAAGTGTTCCGTTTCCTGATCCACAGCCAGAACCTGACTTGCATCAGGCTCGACATCTGGATCTTCTCTTAGCTCTTCCGGCATGGGGCGGTTTTCGCGGCGCAGAAGGTCGATCTGTCTGTTCCGCGCTATCTGGTAAACCCAACTCGAGACCTGCGCGCGGTGCGGATCGAATTGTTCGGCCTTGCTCCAGACCGCCAGCATGACCTCTTGAACGACCTCTTCTGCCTGACCAGAGGGCACACCATAGCGCATCACAAAACTCTTGAGGCGCGGCGCGAAAAAATCGAACAAGGAAGCGAAGGCTTCGCGATCTCTTTGGTCGCGCACGGCCAGCATCAATGTGGTCTGCGGCGAGATGTCGACCGGTGGCGTTGTCACTTCAAACGAGTCCTTTCTCACCCTCTCGGGAGGGCGGAGGCAGCTTGGTTCCATTTCTCGTACAGTGTTCAACATACTCAATTTACGCAACCCAACAATAACTGGATCACTTTTTTTGATCTATTTATCAAAGTGGCGCGTAACTCCTTAAGATAATGTAATCTGGAGTGACCATGACAATACAAACGGGACGCATCGAGCCACAGCGAATTGCCATTATCGGCGGCGGAATTTCCGGACTTGCGGCGGCGTACCTGCTTGCACCCTATCATGCGGTCAGCGTTTTCGAAGCTTCACCACGCCTTGGCGGCCACGCCAGAACGGTGATGGCAGGGCTGCGAGGGGACCAACCCGTCGATACTGGATTCATCGTATTCAACTATGCGAACTATCCGCATCTCACCCGAATGTTTCATGATCTGGATGTGCCCGTTGCCAAAAGCGATATGAGCTTCGGCGCATCGATTGATAATGGCCGCATTGAGTATGGCCTGCAAAACCTCAAGGCGCTGACCGCCCAGCGGAGCAATCTTGCGCGCCCCGGCTTCATTCGGATGGTCCGTGACATTCTGCGTTTCAACGCAGGCGCCGAGAGTCTTGCGCAAGACGAGAGCCTAACGATTGGCGAGCTTATGGATGAAATGGGGCTTGGCTCATGGTTCCAACAGTTTTATCTCGCGCCGCTGTGTGGCGCGATTTGGTCTACTTCCCCTTCCGAAATCCGCAAATTCCCTGCGCGCGCCCTTGTTCAATTCTTTCGGAACCACGCTTTGCTAAGCACATCGGGGCAGCATCAGTGGTGGACCGTGGACGGCGGAAGCACCGAATATGTGAAGCGCCTTGAGAGGCATCTAAAGACACGCGGCGTGGCGCTCTACAAAGGTGCTCCGGTACTAAATGTCTGGCGCAATGGTGATCAATGCGTAATCAACACAGGCAGAGAGGCCCACGCGCCCTTTGATCAGGTCATTTTCGCCTGCCATTCGGATCAGGCCTTGCGCCTACTTGATAAGCCCACACCCCAAGAGAAAAGTGCACTCTCGGCCATTCGGTTCCAAGACAACCAAGTGGTCCTGCATCGTGACACCAATCAGATGCCCCGCAGAAAATCGGTGTGGTCAAGCTGGGTGTATAAGGCCGATACCACGCGCCCAGAGCCATCGATTGGCGTCACCTACTGGATGAATCGTCTACAGAATATTCCGGAAAGTGATCCGCTCTTTGTATCGCTAAATCCATGTGAACCCGTGCGGGACGAGCTGATCTATGATCAAAAGACATTCCGTCATCCGGTGTTTGACGCGCCTGCGCTCGCCGCGCAACGACAGTTGATGGACATCCAAGGGCAGAACAACACTTGGTTTGCAGGAGCTTATACCCGCCACGGTTTTCACGAGGACGGCTTTGCCAGCGCGGCCCGTATTTCACGGCTTATGGATAAGCAACCCGCATGACATTCCAACCTGAACATATCCGTGGTTCCACGACCCATACGCGACGCGGAGATATACGCCACAAGTTTTGCTATGGGGTGGATTTCGTCTTGATTGATGCCGAAGAACAAGCCGCCCTGCCATCGCTTTTCTCTCGCAATCGATTCAACCTCACTTCTGTCCATGATGTGGATCATGGAGGACCGTGGAAGGATGGCACAGGCGCGGCATGGACGCGAAATGTCCTGCGCACGCACGGGTTGGATGACACCGATGTAAAAATACTTCTTCTCACACAGCCCAGATACCTTGGCTTTGTTTTTAACCCCGTCAGTTTCTGGATGGCATATCGCGCAGATGACCTTGTCGCAGTCATTGCCGAGGTCTCTACTCCGTTCAAAGATCGGCACTCATACCTGTGTCACGCCCCCGACTTTGCCCCGATCACATCAGAAACACGCATCACCAAGCCCAAGGCTTTGCATGTGTCGCCGTTTCAAGAAATCAAAGGTAGTTACGGCTTTACCTTCGACATTCGGCCAGACCGGATAGCAATTTCTATTCTGCACAAAAATAACAAAGAAGGCGTAATCGCGACCTTGTCTGGGAAACGAGAGCCGATGACCAGTGCAGGCCTGCTTGCCGCGAGCCTGCGCCGTCCGATGGGCCCCATGCGAACCGTCTTCCTGATTTATTGGCAAGCTCTGCGCCTAAAACTAAAGGGCGCGACATACCGCACGCGCCCAGCGCCCCCCAAGACTGAGGTGAACTAATGCTGTTTCTGAGCAAACGCGTAAAACACGATTTCCTAGACACCTGTGCGCAGATTAGCGTCGGCAGCCTAAGACTTCATACGCCAGAGGGCGAAATACTCGATTTCGGTCAGGGCTCTCCGCAAGCGGATATGCAGATTCACGATTGGTCAGTTGTGACCTCGATTGCCGCCAAAGGTGACATCGGATTGGGAGAAACCTATGTTGCAGGGCTTTGGGACACCTCATCGATTGAGGCACTAACCGAAGTCGCCCTGCTCAACCTCGATCAGTTCAGCGGCTATGCCTATGCGGGATTCTGGCAGGGGCTTAAGTACCGCTTCGTAAATCACCTAATGCGCGCCAACACGCGGCGGGGCGCATCACGAAATATTCGCGCGCATTATGATGTCGGGAATAACTTTTACCAGCTTTGGCTAGACGGCGGCATGACGTATTCTTCAGCCCTATTCACCCCAGAAGATACCGACCTAACCCGCGGGCAGAACCGCAAATATGATCGCATTCTGGACAAGGTTCGCGGACAAGAAAGCGTTCTGGAAATCGGCTGCGGCTGGGGCGGGTTCGCCGAACGTGCGGCAGAAGCCGGACACAGGGTGCGCGGGATCACCATTTCGCCCAGTCAGAAGGGTTATGCCGATGCGCGGCTCGACGGGCGCGCCGAAATTCAGCTACAGGACTATCGCGAGAGTAACGGCAAGTTCGACGCTATTGTCTCGATCGAAATGATAGAGGCCGTTGGCGAGCGCTACTGGCCGACGTATTTTGCAACCCTCAAGACGCGTATGGCCGAAGGCGGTAAGGCCCTCGTTCAGGCAATCACCGTCGCGGATGATTACTTTGCAACCTACAGAAAAAGCTCGGATTTCATTCGCCAGTACACTTTTCCCGGCGGAATGCTCCTTTCGGACGCGGTCATTGCGCAACAAGCCAGAATGGCGGGATTAACTGTCTCCGAAACTTTCGCGTTCGGGCAGGATTACGCCCGCACCTGCTCGATTTGGAGAGAGCGCCTCACCGACGCAAAAGAACGCATTCGCAAGTTAGGATACGACGAGAGCTATATCCGTAGCTGGCAATTCTACCTCGGGATTTGCTCGGCCTCGTTCGCGGTCGGACAAACGAACGTTGTACAGATCGAGCTTGCCCATGCCTGAGCAGGAAACCATCTGGATTATCGGCGCTTCTGACGGGATCGGAGCGGCACTTGCGCGCCTCTGGTCAAAACAAGGTGTTCGGCTGATCCTCTCTGCGCGGTCAGAGTCCAAGCTTCAAACGTTAGTTTCAGAACTCGGAGCGCATCACATTGCTATACCAGTAGATGTTTCAAATCGCGAGAGTCTGGAGCAAGCCGCCGAACAAATCACAGCGCACGCCCCAATTGATCGCATCATCCATCTGGCGGCGAATTACGATCCGGGAAGCGTTCTAGACGCCGATCCACTGAAGGCTGGCGAAATCGTGACGACCAATCTAACTGGCAGCTTTCACGTCGCGCAAATAGCGCCGCGCGTACTTAGGCGTGGCGGGCAGCTCGCCCTCTGTGGATCGGTGGCGGGGTATTTTGGCCTGCCGCAAGGACAGATCTATTCGGCGACCAAGGCGGGTGTCATCAACCTTGCTGAATCCCTGCGCTCGGAACTGGAAGGCGTGGTCGATGTGCGCCTGATTTGCCCCGGATTTGTCGATACGCGCCTCACAAAACGGAACGATTTCACAATGCCTGCATTGATCTCATCAGAGAAGGCCGCTCATGAAATCATCAGCGGACTAAACAAACGGCGCTTCGAGGTCCACTTCCCTCGCCGCCTTACTCTGGCACTTAAGCTGCTGCGCGCTTTGCCATATTGGGCCGCGCTTCCCTTGGCTGGGCGCCTGACGCAAAGAAAGGAAAACTGAAGATGAAAAGGTCAAAACTGCTCGCGGTTTTCGTTCTGCTCGCATCCATTTTATTTGCGATCTCTCCTTGGCTCGTGCCGAGCTTTGACGGATTTGACTCATCTCAATTTCCGTTGCCACAAGTTGCGCGGCCGGTTCAGCCCGCTGGATATACATTTGCGATCTGGGGTGTGATTTATCTCTGGCTCATTGTCGGGTCAGCGTATGGCCTCCTGAAGGCCGCCGATGATGAGGACTGGAAAGAGATGCGTCCACCGCTACTTGCAAGCCTCGTGCTCGGGGTATTCTGGCTCCCTATTGCAACGGAAAGCCCTGTATGGGCAACGGTTGTGATCGTGTTCATGGCAATATTTGCGATCATCGCATTCCTTAAGGCAGGCGACAAAGCACCGCTCTTCCAAATCTGGCCCGTCGCGCTTTATGCAGGGTGGCTCACTGCTGCCACTGGAGCAGGCATAGGCGTAACACTTGGCGGTTATGGCGTCTTGGCGCCCGATCTTGCTGCTTTGGTATGTATCTCTGGCGTGCTCCTCGCCGCGCTGCTGGTTCAGTCTGCGAGAATCGAGAACTGGGGTTATCCCGCAGCGCTAGTATGGGCCTTGGCCGGAATTATCGTCGCAAACGTTCCGAACTCAAACTGGCCCGTAATTGGCGTGGTTATCGCGGGTATCACTGTGATTTTGGTGCGACCTATTCAATCTTCATTAAAAGGATCTTAAGCCATGAAAATCATTGCACTATACCTCATTACGGCATCCGTGTTCCTGCTGATTGATTACTTCGGAATCAAATATATCGTGCGGCCCGTATTTGAGCGCCACATCGGGCATCTATTTGCCGACCCCGTCCGCATTGGGGCCGCGACGCTGTTCTATCTCGGCTATGTGGCAGGGTTACTTTGGTTCGTTTCGGTACCCGCGTTGAAACAGTCTGATCCCATCGCAGCATTTATCGGCGGTGCGCTCCTTGGTCTGCTGGCATATGGCACCTACGAATTCACGAACTATGCGACACTAAAGGATTGGAGCTATGAACAAGTCTTCGTCGACACACTTTGGGGTGGCGCGCTTACAGGATTTGCCGCTTGGACTGGCGTAACGGCCGTACGGTGGTTCGCATGAGTATCTAGGGCGTTATTCGATAAATTGCACCCTGCCCTTCAGAGATAAACCAGATGGCCCCATCTGGGCCCTCAACAATGTCGCGGACACGCTCGGTTTGCTCACCTTTGATTTGCTCGACCTCTCCGACATCACCGCCAGACAGGCGAGAGATATAATCGAACTTAAGGCTACCCACGAACAAATTACCCTTCCATTCTGGCCAGAGCTTCCCCGAATAAATCATAAGTCCAGACGGCGCGATTGACGGATCCCAATAATGCTCGGGCTGCTCCATCCCCTCGCGCGCGCTGCCCTCACCGATTTTCGCGCCGGAATAGTGGCGACCATATGAGATCACGGGCCATCCAAAATTGGCGCCCTTCTTGATGCGGTTAACCTCGTCCCCTCCTTGAGCGCCATGCTCCGCGACCCAGAGCGCCCCAGCGGCATCAAGTGACGCACCTTGAGGATTGCGATGCCCGTATGAGTAGATTTCAGGCAGTACATTTGCGTTGCCGACATAGGGGTTATCGCGCGGAACAGAGCCATCGCGCTGGATGCGGATCACAGAACCATGATGCCGCGACAGATCTTGCGCAGCAGGCCTATCGCCGCGCTCCCCCAGCGTTACGAAAAGCGAGCCATCGCGCGCCTCTACGATGCGACTCCCGAAGTGACGGCCACCGCCTGACCCCTTGTTCATCTGGAAAATTTCGCGCACATTCGTAAGCGCTGTGTTGTCGGCACTCAAGATTCCGACAGCAACAGCTGCGCCCACACCTCCAGATACATTCTTGGAATAGCTTAGAAATATCTCGCGCGTCTGCGCAAAATCGCGCGGTATCATGACATCTAGCAAGCCGCCCTGCCCCGTCGCCACGACAGATGGGGTGCCCTTAATCTTGGTCGCCTTGCCCTCTTTCACTAAGAACAGACTGCCCTCGCGTTCGGTAAAAACATACCCGCCACCGGGCAGGAATTCGAGCGCCCAGGGCGTATCTAGCCCGCCGATCATTTTCGTAACGGTCACTTTGCCCGCGCTGGTTTCAAGGGTCTGGGCGCTGGCGGCACCGAAACCTAGACATATTGCGACGGCAATTATTACTGCACGCATGGCGACCTCCAACTGGATTGGTTCACGTCAGCGTCGCGGATGCCTACTGAATTAGCAACTCCGATCAGGTAATATTCTCGCGAGCGGAACGGGTGTTATCGGGGAAGCTTAGAGAAGGTCTCTGCATTGCGTTTGGCGAACTCTTCGATGGTTTCCGCGGGCCTGCCGAGTAGACGGTGAACACGATCAACGGGCGCGGACGTGTCGCGCGAAAACCGTGGCAAGAAGTGCAGCATCAGCATGACAAATACATAGCTCCAGCCGACCCCGTGCCTACGACTATGCCGTACAAACCCTAAGAGCGAAGCGGCATGATACTGGATTGTCGTGCCGAGCGTTCCGTTCAGTTTCTGGCAAACCTCATCAAATCCCATGCACGCACCGCTTGTGACGGTTACTGCTTGCGATGTAATTTCGCCCGTCAATGCCTTTGCGCAGATTTCTGTGATGTCGCGGGCCGAGACCCAATCAAGCTTTAGATCACCAGCAGGCAAATAGATACGATTGCTCCGCTTAAGCTCTGGCCACAGCGTCGTCGTTAAGTTCTCCATAAAATAGCTGGGGCGAACGAAAACATGCGGGAAACCCATTTCCGAAATGACCCGCTCGATCTTGGCATGGGGGATATAGCTCTGGTGTTCGGCGCCCTGCACCGAAAGGAAAACGATGAGCGTGTCACGCGGAAAAGCGTCAAGAAATCGCTCAAAAAGGTCTGGATCAGTGAGGTGCGGAGGGCGCATCAAAAATACGGCACGATAGGAGCCATCAATTTCAGTTTCGCCTTCAAAATCGATTTGGCACGCGGGCCCTTGCACCGATTGCGGATCGCGAACGCCCGCCACAACGAAATGCCCCGCAGATCGAAGAGCGTCGAGAACTTCGCTCCCAACATTTCCAGTTGCGCCAGTAACAAGAATGCGTTCGTTCATACAGGCCTTTGCGTCATTCGTGTTCGCGAAATGACCGTTTCGCCGCTCAGCGCCTGCCTAGAACAAGCCAGCGTCGCGCGCGATCATCGCGGCGTGAGTGCGATTGTTCGCGCCGACTTTGCGGCACAGATTCTTCATGTGAAGCTTCACCGTAACTTCGCGCAAATCCAGCTCTCGGGCGATTTCTTTGTTGGCAAGTCCACGGCAAACGCCCTCCAACACCTCGAATTCTCGGCGGCTTAGATCTTTGGCGAGCGGGTGCTCTTTGGTTTCGTCTTGAGAGGCATCAAGGAACACATTCGGGACGAACACTTCGCCCGCGGCCATAAAGCGTACTGCGCTCACCAATGACTTGGCGTGCATTGTCTTGGGGATAAACCCTGCTGCGCCAGTGCTTATCGCTTCCAGTGCGTTTTCTTTGGTGGCGACACCAGACATAATCGCGACCGGTTTGCCCTGTGACTCACCGAGTGCAGCCCGTAATCCATCAATGCCAACCATACCGGGCATATTGAAATCAAGTAGAGTTACATCGTATGGGCGGCCACTGTTAAGCTTTTGAATTGCCGCGGTAAAATCTTGGGCTACGTCAACCTCAATGTCCTCTTCACTGGCGAGAAGTGAGGAGATCATATCAAGGACCATTTTGTGGTCGTCTGCAACTAATACCCGCAACAGTGACACTCCGTAATTACAATGCTAATCCAAATACGCGTGGCAAATCACATGCCATGTTATTATTTTATTCGGAAAGCGAAGTAAATAAATTCCAATACCTATACTTTCGTATATCCAACTATCCCAAATAGACCAAACACTTTCTAATGGGCTGCATATAAGGTGGACACAATTGAAGAAGGACAGTCAATGAATTTCACGCCGATTTTCAGATTCTTCGCTTCGGGGCTCCTCGCGATCTCACTCACGGGTCCAACATACGCGGGTCAAGAGCCTAAGCTGGCGAAAGAAGAAATCGTTTTGACTGTTTCGGGGCAGGCAATATTGGGGAATGACGAAGGAGGGAGTGCGGCGTTTTCAATTGACATGCTCCGCGCACTCCCTCAAGTCACCTTTAAGACGTCCACTCAATGGACCGAAGGCGTTGACGAGTTCACTGGCACACCCTTGGGCGCATTTATAGCCGAGATTGCCGACGAAAATCCCCCCGCTACTTTGCGGGCACGGGCAGCAAATGATTATTCAATCAGCATTCCGGTTCCCGAAGCGGATGAGCCTTTCCCTATCATTGCCTATGAAATGAATGGCCGTCCCATGTCCGTCCGTGAAAAAGGGCCGCTTTGGATTATTTACCCTTTCGACTCTGATAAGGATTTCCAGTCAGCGACAATTCTTTCTCGCAGTGTCTGGCAGGTTGTCGAGATCGAGCTATCAACTGAAGAGTGACACCGACACATCGCGATTTCCAATTAGGCGCTATTCGGTTTATGAATATCTGGTTAACGGGTGCGCATGATGACTTTGGGGGCACGATGAAAGAGCTACGAGAGGGGTGGAAGAGGCAATGGCGCTTTGTCGCGCTTGGCCTGATTATTATCCTGCTCATTGCTACGCTCGGATACATGAGCGGCATCGTAAAATCAAAGCTCGACAAGCTTGAACGGGAACCGCACGACAATCTTCAATGGACCCTCTCCCAGCTCGATGTTGAACACACGCGGTTCGCGATGACTGCGCGCAATGCGCTGCGCAATCCATATGACAGTCTCACCCCACTTCGCCATCGGTTTGATCTGTATTACTCTCGCGTTGATACAGTTGCCGCCATGCGCGGCTCTGAACATTTGCCGCAAAGCGACGTGATCGACCACCACATGGGCGAGCTTCAAGCTCTTCGCACGCAATTGGCCAACATCATTGACCAGCCCGAAAGTGAGCTTCGTGACGAACTTCCGCAACTAATGAAGCTGATTGAGCAACAACGCGATCTTGTGCGGGACCTTACGGCGGACGCGGTCGAGTGGTTTGCGTCGGCGTCCGACCAACGCCAAGCTGATTTCGCGCGACTCCTCTCTCAGGTTGCGCTCGTCGCAATCCTCCTTGGGTTTGCACTCCTGCTGGTCGTTTACTCTCTATATCGCCTCAAGGCTGAGACCGAAAAATCTCAGGCGCGTCTTGCTCAAGTAACCGCGCGCCTAAAATCAACCGTTGGCGCATCGCTGGATGCGGTGATGGTGATGGATGAAAACGGTATCCTGCTGGATTACGATGGAGCCGCCGAAGACATCTTTGGATACACGCGCGACGAAGTTCTGGGCAAAAATATCCTCAACTACTTTGTACCAGACGGCGACCACATCCCCGCCGACGGAAACTTTCGAGCATTCCTTGAAGCCCAGATCGAACCCGTCGTCGGACAGGGGCTTGTGAAATCTATTGCACGCAAGCAAGGCGGCGACACCATCCCGATCGAGATATCCATTGCGACGGTCAAGGATCACGGCGCAACGATGTACATCGCCTTTGTACGCGATATCTCTGACCGCATTGCCGCCAACCGCAAGCTCAAGAGATCGCGCGATCAGGCCCTCGCCGCTGCAGAGGCTAAATCCGATTTTATTGCCGTAATGAGCCACGAAATGCGTACACCGCTGAATGGTGTCGTTGCTGCCCACGATATCCTCGCGGCGACTGATCTCTCCCCGCATCAGGACCAATTTCTAAAAATTGCACAATCCTCGGCGACGCACCTTTTGCAGCATGTGAATGACGTGCTCGAAATTTCCAGCATAGACGCGCAATTCATTACCCCCCAGATTAGCGTCACCAACCCCTATGCCGTCATTTCGAATATCATCGATAACGCCCAATCGCTTGCTATGGAAAACGGCAATACGCTCGAGTGCGATTTCACGGGCGCGGATGGTCGATACTATTGCTGCGACGAGCGACGGCTTAGGAGAATTCTGCTGAACCTTCTTGGGAATGCACTCAAGTTTACCAAGAACGGACGCGTACAAGTAGATTTCACGATCACACCGAGAGACGAAACGGCCTCTTGTTTGGAAATTCACGTAACCGATAACGGGCGCGGCATTCCTCAGGATAAACTAGATGAAATCTTTGAGGACTTTGTGCGCCTTGACGCAGGTTATGACCGCGATACCGATGGCACCGGTCTAGGGCTAAGCATCACACGCCGCATGGTCGGCGCACTTGGCGGTCGAATTGGTGTAGAGAGCGAGGAAGGCGTCGGTAGCACATTCTGGGTGCGCCTTCCGCTTTCAAACTGCCCGCAGCCCAATGAATCAACCAAGGTCGCGCCCTCTGCGGCTCCGTCAGCCTGCGCCATTGCCAAACGTCGCGCTCTGATTGTCGAGGACAACGAGATCAACCGGACAGTGATGCAACAATTCCTAGAAGAGCTGGGATTTGATGTGGACACTGCGTCAAACGGTCAAGCGGGCATCGAGATGGCGATGGCTTCTGCGTTTGATTACGTGTTCATGGATGTCTCGATGCCTGTCTTGGATGGTATTTCAGCAACGCGCACTTTGCGGGAAACGACGAAGAACGCCTCACAGAGAGCGAAGATCGTCGGCTTCACGGCACATTCAAGCGCCGAGAGCCGTCAAGAATGTAAATCTGCCGGGATGGACGATATTCTTATCAAGCCCGTCACCCGCGCAAGCCTTGCGGAAGTACTGGCACCCAAGCACCAAACCCTCTCTCCTGCGAACAATGCGCGCCAGTATATAATCGACCAACAACAGATTGATGAGTTACGAAGTGTCTTGGGTGAAGAGCAATTCGCTGCGAATTGGGGCCGTTTTGAGGCCGAAGTACGCGATGGCATCGATGAAATTCTATCTAGCACACCCAAAGCTTCAGCGAACGAGAATATTGCGCAGGTTCACAACCTTGCTGGACTAAGTGCATCGATGGGCGCAACACGGCTCTATAAACGTCTTCAGACCGCGCAATTTATGGCTGAAACGAACAATCCGAGTGCGCTTGTTATCGCGCTAAACGAGGCGATCAAGGATCTTGATCGCACGCTTGCATCACTCACCGAATAGCGCACCAAAAAGCGCAATGCGTTTCGAATATCTTCACCGACAAGCCAAGCTATCGCCATTTTTTTACCAACTTTACAACCCAAGGTTATAGAGCACCCGGAAGCACACGCTCGACCTGTCGATAACTTCCCTAAATTGAAACAAGTTTCCTCGAAGCTAAGAATTCGTTCGGAGGAGTAGGCCGCTGTCGCGCATTACTATTGAGGGTCAGCATGGCCCCAGAATCTTCACCGGACTTTACTTGTTTCATGCAATAGTTGCCGCGATCTTTGTCGTCGCCATCTGGTATATCACCGAGAGCCAAGCCAAGCGCATTTACCTGCAATCCACTCGCAATGACGTGACCGTCAAGTTGGACCAAATTCGCGCAAATCTGGAGCTTTACATTAACAGTGATCTCTACCTTACTCAGGGATTGGCGGCGGCACTCTCGCTCGAACCGGACATGAGGCAAGAGCGTTTTCATGCACTCGCGACCGAGCTTTTCAGAGAGAGTAAGAACCTACGAAATATTGCCACCGCGCCCAATTTAGTTATCCAATACACCTACCCACCGGAAGGCAATGAAACGACCGTCGGGCTGGATTATAACTCCATTATTGAGCAGCGAGATGACGTCATTAAGGCTCGCGACATGCGGAAAATGGTGCTCTCTGGCCCGCAAGACCTAGTACAAGGCGGCCAAGCATTTTTCGGTCGCTATCCGATTTTTGATGCAACAAGCCCGGATGACGTGTTCTGGGGCATACTGGTCGCAGTGGTTGATTTGGATCGCCTCTATGCCGCGAGTGGAATTGAGCATCCTGATCTCAATGTAGCCCTCAAGAGTAACGACACGCACAAGCTGTTTTTCGGTGAGAGGGCCGTTATCGAGGACGCACCCGTTCAATTGGACGTGCGGCTTCCGAATGGGTCTTGGACAATCTTTGCTACCCCCAAAGACGGCTGGGGATCCCCGACGTACAATGTTTGGTTTCTGCGCTCGGCGACGCTGCTTGCGGCATTACTGATCGTGATCCCAATCCTCGCGTCCATCGCGCTCTTTAAACAGCGCCAAACATATATCGAAGTGCTCTCTGAGAAAAAGGCTGACCTAATTCGGCAATCGCGCCGACTGCATCTGGCGCTTGAGGCCGCGGATGTGGGCGTATGGGAGTATGACGCGCGCACAAACACCATCATCTGGGACGCCCGGATGAACAAAATTTATGGCTATGCACTGGGTTTCAATAACCACGACTTTTTCGATTGGGAGAGTCGCATTCACCCCGACGACCGCGCCCGCGCCATTTCGCAACTAACCGACAGCGCGCGGATGGGTCATCCATGCGGCACACGTTTTCGGCTGCGCCTTCCGAATGGCGATATCAGATACATCCGCTCGCTCTCTAATCGCATCACAAGTGCCAATCGCGAGATTTATGTCGGCGTGAATTGGGACATAACCGACGAAACGATCCTGCAGGATTCACTCAAAGGCGCAAACGAAGACCTTCATGCAAAGAATGCTGAACTCGAAGAAGCCAACGCGCGTGTAGAGTTCCTTGCGCTACACGATCCTCTAACCGAACTTCCAAACAGACGTTACTTGGGGCAGCTTCTCGACAAGCATAGCCGTGAATTCGTCACCCAAGAGAGTTATGCCGCCGTCCTGCAAATCGATCTTGACCGCTTCAAGGCCGTTAATGACACTTGGGGCCATATCGTAGGTGATGAGGTTCTGGTTCAAATCGCGTCAGCAATCAGCAACGTTATTTCCGAACAAGATCATGTTTTCCGACTTGGGGGGGATGAGTTCGTTGTGTTCATCACGCGACCTAATCGCGCTTATTTTCAGGATGAAACCTACCTACGCACCTTAGCAGAGCACATCCTCAAGACGCTATCACGCCCGTTCGATGTGCCCAACGGGACGATAACGGTTGGCGCGTCCATCGGGATCGCCACAGATGCAATCTTAAGCACGACTCCCGAAACACTGCTGAGGGATGCAGATGTTGCACTCTATTCCGCCAAGTCCACGGGAAGAGGACGATACCAGATTTGCAGCACAGAGTTGCGACGCTCTCTAGACCTCAAGAGTGCTTTCATGTCGGAGCTAAAAACCGCACTTAAGGAAGGTCAGATCGTCCCTCACTATCAGCCCCAGTACAGAGGCAAAGACCTCTCGATTTGTGGTGCTGAGGCCTTAGCGCGCTGGAACCATCCAACGCGCGGCGTTCTTACGCCCAGCGCCTTCCTAGAAGAAGCCAAAGAACTCGGGAAAGACGCCGAGATTGATCGCGCAATCCTGCTTCATGTCCTCAAGGATCGCGCTCAGTGGCTTCAGCGTGGCATCGAGGTTCCGCGCATTTCGGTAAATGTTTCGGCCAAACAGATATCAAATCCTGATTTCGTCAACGACTTGGCACAGTTGAACATACCTCGTGGAGCGCTGTGCTTTGAACTGGTGGAATCGATCTTTATGGATGATGACAATCGTATTCTCGCTGAAAACGTCGCGGGCATTAAGCAGTTAGGGATTGAGATCGAGATCGACGATTTCGGTACGGGGTTTGCCTCGATTATTGCGCTTCAAAAGCTTTCTCCCAAGCGCCTCAAGATCGACAATCAGCTTGTGAGCCCGATCACGAGTTCATCATCCGCGCACCGTATTGTTTCCTCGCTTATCGAGATCGCTTCGTCGCTGAACATACAGGTGATCGCCGAAGGCGTCGAGTGCGACGCACATACTCTCATGCTGCAAAAACTGGGATGTCATGGCCTACAGGGATACGGCCTAAGTCGACCGCTCCCGAGTGATCGGTTCGCGAAGTTGCTCCACAAGAAAGAGGTTCGAGCTAACGCAATGACGTAAGAAGTGCCGCCGAGGGACGTCCTGTCACGGCAAGTCCGGCTTGCGATTGATAAGCAGAGATCGCCGCCTCGGTTTTCGGGCCAATCACGCCGTCTGAACCTCCGGTATCAAATCCCTTCGCAGTCAATCTGGATTGAATTTCCTGACGGTCCCTGATCGTCAAACCGTATTTATCTGGTGGAAACCTCGCGGCAAGCGGCCCCGCCCCCGCAATGCGGTCCGACAGATACCCAACGCCAATTCCGTAGTTCGTTGAATTGTTATATCGCAAGATTGCGTCAAAGTTTCGGAAAACCAGAAATGCTGGCCCCGACGCGCCCGATGGCAACAAGAGTGCCGCAGAGCCAAAATCAGGGATGCGCCCGCCCTTGGCATTCTGAACACCAATCGATGTCCACGATGCTACGCTGCGCCGATTTCCACGACCTGCAACACTTGTGTTGAAACCGGATGGGATGCGCACCTCAAGCCCCCAGAGGTGCCCGCGCTTCCATCCCGATTTCGCAAGATACGCCGCAGCGGACGCAAGACCATCGGTCGGGTCATCTGACCAAATATCGCGCCGTCCATCACCGCGAAAGTCCACGGCATAGGCCTCGAATGTTGTGGGAATGAACTGGGTATGCCCCATCGCCCCCGCCCAACTTCCAACGAGCCGTGAGGCAGGGACATCCCCCCTTTGGATTATCTTGAGCGCGGAGATAAGTTGCTTCTCAAAGAACTCCCCTCGCCGCCCGTCATAGGCCAGCGTCGAAGTCGCCGAGATTACGGGTATATTGCCCCGACGCGCACCATAGTTGCTCTCCATTCCCCAAACGGCAGTCACCACATTCGCAGGCACACCATATCGATTTTCGATTTCGGAAAGCAGCTTTGAACGACTTTGATAATTGGATCGCCCCGCTGCGACCTTTTCTGGCGAGGCAACAATAGCGAGGTAGTCTTCTAGGCTACGGGAAAATTCGGTTTGGTTGCGGTCGCGCTCAACGACACCGGGCAAGTATCCGGCATTTCGAAATCCGGCATCGAGTGTCGCCCGCGTAATTCCCCGCGATGTCGCACGATTATAAAAGCTCTCGACCCACGCATCATATCGCGGATTTGGTTGTGGCCGAAGTGCTGGCTCTTCAATTTGAACGGCGCTCCCGCCACTACCGCCCGAGCACCCCGCAACCAATGCCGCTGCGCCCGACAAAGCAACCCATCTGCGTGTTACCTGCATTTTATACCTCTATTTTGTTATCGTTATTCAATTCCCTTCCCAATGCCGCGCCAAAATAAGCGCAACGGAAGGCCTGCTGGCTTCAGGATAACGTAATACGCCTCAGAGGTCATCAATGATCCCCCCTGAATAAGCACCGAACCGCTCATGATTATGACAGAGTCTAGGTGCGCGTTGGGCAATGTACGCGACGAACTCTCGAAGGTTTATTAAGACGCTTCTTGCGCCAACCCGTCTTCATGTTCATCGGCACGCAGCGCCGCAACCTCCGCGCGCAGGGCGCGAACTTCTCGAAGGATTGTTGCCGTTTCTGCGGACATTGCCTCGCGTTCATCATGGGCCTCGGCGCTTTGTTGCGCTTGCATGGCGTCAACGATCACACCGATAAAAAGGTTCAGTACCGCAAAGGCCGTCATCACGATAAACGGCACAAACAACGCCCATGACCATGGGAAGGCTTCCATAACAGGGCGCACAATTCCCATTGACCAGCTTTCAAGCGTCATGATTTGGAAAAGCGTGTACGAGGAAGCACCGATCGTCCCAAACCATTCGGGGAAAGTCGCGGCATATAGTTTCGTCGAGATCACTGAGAACACGAAGAATATCAGCCCCAGCAGAAGCACAATCGCCCCCATCCCCGGCATTGCCTGCAACAGGCCGTTCACAACACGGCGCATTGATGGAACGGTGGAGACCAAACGCAGCACCCGCAAAATACGGAATGCACGCAGAACCGCCAACGGCCCGCTGGCAGGGATCAACGCAACGGCCACAACTGCGAAATCAAAGAGCCGCCAAGGATCACGCCAGAACCCGCGGAAATCAACATACATACGCATCGCAATTTCTGCCACGAAAACGGCAAGGATCGCCTTATCAATGGCCATCAACAGAGGGCCAGCCGTCGCCATCGCGGATGGTGACGTCTCAAGCGCCAAGACAATCGCGTTGATAATGATCAAAACGGTGATGACACGCTCAAAGAGCCGATGGTGGACTAGATGTGCGAGACGAGTGCGAAGCATGAGGCTTTCCAAATTATCGTGATGCGGATCAAAGGGCTGACTACGCCATTAACCGCAACCTTTGCAAGCGACAGAAGGTAGCAAAACAAGTTAACCGCGCAGTTCCGCCGAGCCGATTTCGCTATGCGCCCTTTGTTCCATCAATGGCCGCGCAATTGCCGCTACGGTACTTAAATGTTTCGCGAAACTCTTCACACTTATTGGCTTCGTATTTTGTCAAAAGTGCAAAAAACCTTCATCCCGCCGTCACATAACGCCTCTAACTGACCTGTTGTGCGGTGTTCGCACACATACCGAGGGCTGCTCCTTGGTGATGAATTCGTATGGGGCCACGGCCCTGCAAAATTTTCAGGGCTCTGCCCTATGCCCATGTGGCAACAATTGAACCGGAGTATAATGATGCAACACTTCAAGGTCAGCACGGCTGCGGCCGCCTTTTCGATGATGGCGACCTCTGCATTTGCAGCAACTGAAATCACGTGGTGGCACGCTATGGGCGGCGCACTTGGCGATACCGTCAACCAGATCGCCGAAGATTTCAACGCAAGCCAAGACGACTACCAGATCACGCCGGTATTCAAAGGCACATATGAAGAAGCCCTGACCGCTGGCATCGCCGCATTCCGCGCAGGCGAGCATCCAAACATCCTCCAAGTATTTGACGCAGGCGCAGCAACGGTCATTGGTGCCAAGAGCGCAACCATTCCTGTGCAGGACCTTCTGACGGACAACGGCGTCGATTTTGACATCAACGACTATATCTCGGGCGTGCGCTATTTCTATGCGGACAGCGACGGCAAGATGATCGGGATGCCATTTAACAGTTCCTCTCCCGTCATGTATTACAACGTCGATGCGCTCGAAAAAGCAGGCGTTACACCTCCCAAGACTTGGGAAGAGTTTCAAACTGTAACCGCCCCAGCACTAAAGGAGGCTGGATACACAGCGCTCGCACAATCACACCTTCCTTGGATTTTCACAGAAAACTTCATGTCGCGCCACGACCTTCCATTCGCGACAAATAACAACGGTTATGACGGCTCCGACGGAACCGAGATCCTTGTAAACAACGATGCAATCAAGGCGCACTTTACTGCAGTTACGGATTGGCAAGACAAAGGGTATTTCGAATGGTTCGGTACTGGTTGGAACGACAACCAAACACCATTCGAAGAAGGCAAAGTCGCAATCTGGCTCGGCTCCTCTGGCTCGTTCGGCGGTCTGTCGCAAAAGGACCTTCCGTTTGAGTTTTCGGCAACTTACCTCCCGTATTGGGAAGCAGTGACAACCGAACCAAAGCAGACATTCATTGGCGGCGCATCCCTCTTTGTGATGGCAGGACATGAAGCAGAAGAAAACAAAGCAACAGCGGCGTTCTTTGAATTCCTGACACAGCCTGAAACACAGTATTTCTGGCATCGCGAGACTGGCTATGTGCCAATCACCGAGGCAGCCTATGAAATGGCAAAGGCCGATGGTCACTATGACCGCGCGCCAGCAGCCGAAGTAGGTATCAAGCAGCTCTCACTTCCCGCAGGCGAGAACACAAAAGGCTATCGCATGGGGTTCTACGTTCAGATCCGTGACGTGATGAACCGCGAGTATGGTCGCATCCTTACCGGTGAAACATCCGTCGAAGACGCGTTCTCGAACATCGAAGCAGAAGCAAACGCGCTCTTGGCCAAATTCTCCAAGACGCAAAGCTAATCGCGCTCACAACACTATTGCGGCGGCCGCATTCGTGCGGCTGTCGTCCATTTCAGGAGACAACATGAAACGCGCAGGCTTCACAACACGGTGGCTACCGATCCTTCTACTGCTCCCACAACTCGCCATTATCGCGATCTTTTTCTACTGGCCGGCGGTTCATGCGGTTCATTCTTCATTCTTTCTTCAAGACCCGTTTGGATTTGGTTCCACCTATGTCGGGCTGGATAATTACGCCGATCTCGCTCAAAGCACCGAGTACCTCCGAATTTCTCGTTTCACGATCGTCTTCACGATCTTGGTCACATTCTTCTCGCTCGCGCTGGCATTGCTGCTCGCGGTAAAGGCCGACAATGTAATCCGAGGCGCCAAGACCTATCGCACACTCATCATGTGGGTCTACGCAGTTGCGCCACCAGTTGCCGGCTTTATCGGATTGTTCATGTTCAATCAAAGCTGGGGGCCGCTCACTGAATTCGCCCGCTCGCTTGGGCGGGATTTCAAATTGGGCGTGAACTTCAACGACACAGCAACCGCGATGGTGGTGGTCTCGGTGTGGAAACAGGTGCCGGTGAACTTCATCTTCTTTCTATCGGGCTTACAATCCATCCCGCGCTCTGTCCGCGAGGCGGCGCTGATTGATAACGGTTCGGCCTCGAAACGGTTCTGGGATGTTACTTTCCCCCTGCTTGCACCGACGGCTTTCTTCTTGCTGATTATCAACATCACCTACGCGCTTTTCGACACTTTCGGCATTATCGACACACTTGTTAAGGGCGAGCCGGGAAATAACCCGATGACCCTTGTTTACAAGGTCTACGTTGACGGATTCCGCGGCAACGATATGGGCGGATCTTCGGCGCAATCGGTTGTGCTTATGGTGCTTGTCCTCGCGCTAACCGTATTTCAGTTCCGCCTCGTTGAACGCCGTATCCACTATACCTGAAAGCAGAGATCATGACAGATATCGCCGAAACAACACTCGCCGCGCGCTTCCCGCGCTTCAGGATGCGGCACATCCTAGACCACACAATTCTGATCGCGGGCTCTCTCTTTATGCTCGTGCCGCTATTGGTGGTGCTGCAAACAACCACCGTTCCCGATGTAGAGATGCTCAAGAACGGCCCGCAACTTGTGATCGGCGACCAACTCGACGACAATTTCAAGAAAGCAATGTTCAAGGCATCGGGTTTCTCGGGCGAGAACACAGGCATGTCGATGCTCTACAACTCGCTGATCCTCGGGCTGGGCTTTGCATTCGGAAAAATCGTGATCGGAATGATGGCGGCCTATGCGTTGGTTTATTTCCGGCTTCGCTTTGCGACATTGGCGTTCTGGCTCATCTTTACCACGCTCCTATTGCCACTGGAGGTGCGAATTCTCCCCTCCTATGAGGTCGCACAGAAACTAGGGCTACTGAACACCTACACGGGTCTCATCGTGCCGCTTATCGCGTCGGCGACCGCGACGTTTTTCTTTCGTCAGTTTTTCAGATCGGTCCCAGAAGAACTGGTTGAGGCCGCGCGGATTGACGGTGCTGGCCCTGTGAAATTCTTTGTAGATATCCTTATGCCGCTCTCTCAAACCATGATCGCAGCGATGTTCATCATCATGTTCGTCTACGGTTGGAACCAGTACCTCTGGCCGACGATGATCACCACCGACGAAAACATGTACACGCTCGTGCGCGGCATCAAACAACTCACCCAAGACATGGAAGGCACCAACATTCCCGAATTCGGACGTGCCAACATGCTCGCGCTTATCGCGATCCTGCCTCCTGTGGCGGTCGTTATTTTCTTCCAGAGCTGGTTCGTGAAGGGCCTGACGGAATCGGACAAATAGGAACTAAACATGGCTCAAGTATCGCTACAAGACATCCGCAAGATTTACCCAAACGGCCATGAAGCTGTTATTCCAACAAGCTTCGACATATCGGATGGCGAGTTCGTGGTTCTGGTCGGGCCGTCGGGATGCGGGAAATCAACACTACTACGCATGATCGCCGGGCTGGAGGAGATCACCGAAGGATCGCTATCAATCGGGGCGCGCAGGGTGAATGATGTCGACCCTGCAGACCGTGACATCGCGATGGTTTTCCAGAACTACGCGCTATACCCACACATGACTGTTCGCAAGAACATCGGCTATGGCCTCAAGAACCGCAAAACGCCGCCCGAAGAAATCGACGCCAAGGTGCGCGAAGCGGCCAAGATGCTTAACTTGACTGACTATCTGGATCGCAAACCATCGCAGCTTTCTGGTGGCCAACGCCAGCGCGTCGCAATGGGGCGCGCAGTGGTGCGCAACCCTGCACTATTCCTGTTTGATGAACCGCTATCAAATCTGGATGCCAAGCTGCGCCACCAGATGCGGATCGAGATCAAAGCCCTGCAAAGACGTTTAGGTGTAACGTCAATCTACGTGACGCATGATCAGGTTGAGGCCATGACAATGGCGGACCGCATTATCGTGTTAAACGAGGGGCGTATCGAACAAATCGGCACGCCAGCCGAAATCTATCACTCGCCAGCGTCGACATTTGTCGCGAGCTTTATGGGTGCCCCGCCGATGAACCTAATCAACGCACGGCTTGAGGGCGGCCATGTCATGATCAACGGCTCCACAGCGCTCGCCCCTGCCGAGGGAACGGGCACAATCACCATTGGAATTAGACCAGAGGATGTCGAGCTTTCGCCGGAGGGTTCGTTGTCGTTTCAAGTGGATATTGTCGAAGAACTAGGCGCGCATCGCCTCCTTCACGGGCGCCTTGCTGATCAGAGTTTCACCATCCACGTCGGCAAAGACACCCCTGTGGCCGCTGGGGCGACGCATATCAAACTGAACGCCGAAGCTATGCGCCTCTTCGACGCACAAACGGGGAAAGCATTGTGATTACAAGAACATGCAGTGCATTGCCGCCGATCACGGAAAACGAAACGGCTCGGATACTCTCCGCTCCACGAAATGCTCAGGCGCACCGCGAGTTGCTGGCGGAAACCGCCGCTATGAACTTAATCCAAACGGGTGGCAAAGCGTCCGCGACGGTACTACCCTCCTCCCTTACAGTTGCGGCATGGAACGTGGAGCGCTGCCTCTTTCCAGAAGAAACCGCCAATCACTTGCGGGGCGTCGCTCCTGACATCGCCCTTCTCTCGGAAGTTGATCACGGCATGGCCCGTACTGGCCAGCGACACACTACAGAAGTTATGGCAAGTGCGCTCAACATGACCTACGCCTTTGGTGTAGAGTTCCACGAAATGGAGCTTGGCGGTCCAACTGAACGCGCTTGGTGCTCGGATGACTTCAACGCATTGGGTTGGCACGGGAACGCCATACTCTCATCCGTTCCGTTCGAGCGTATCGCCATGTTCCGTCTCGATGATCACGGGCATTGGTTCGCGAGCGATTTCGGCGCCCAAGACCCAGATCAGCCGAGACTGGGAGGCCGCATGGCCCTTGCCGCGATTGTGCAGACGGTAAACGGGCCAATATGCGTCGTCTCGACCCATCTGGAAAGTAACGCGGATGCACCCTATCGGCATAAACAGTTCCGAGTTCTGCTGGACGCCATCGACACATTCGCACCAAACACTCCGACACTGATCGGCGGAGACCTGAACACTGGCAACAACATGCCACCAAATTTCGATTGGCGCCAAGAAACGCTCTTTGAGTTGGCCGAGCAACGAGGATACTCTTGGGATTTTTCGGCTGAGGGCCCTACGACCCGCCCAAGCTTGATCACGCCCCACCCTCAACGTGTCATGAAGCTCGACTGGTTCGCAGGCCGCGATATTCACGCCAAAAACCTAGGAATTCTGACTTCCGAGACTGCTCAAGGAAAGCCACTTTCCGATCACGACTGCGTTTGGTGTTCTGCAGAAACTTCCTGAACATTCTTAACCGGTCCTGTTACATGGGCAGCTTTCAACTTAAACGAACGGGAACGGCCTGATAAACCTGCAGGACACCCGAACTATCCTACATATCTAATATGGCGTTTTTGCCCAACCTGTGGAAAAGTCATTTCGACAGGTAGCTAGTGTGAAATGAATTATGGCCGAAATCGTATCCTACAATCCTTCACTCGGCATTATAACGATCGCCGCCGCTCCTGGCGAGGACTTGTCCGGCTGGACTTTTGAGAGTTATCAGAAGTCAGGCAACACTGCGAGTTTTCTTGGCTCAGGACCAGTTGACCTTTCGGACCCTCAAGTCTCTGCCTCAGACCCCTCAATTATTTACTACACAAGTAATTTCGGCCTAACGACGGGTAACCAACGTGACGCTGTCGCACTTGTCGACGACAATGGAAACTTAGTAGAAGTCATTGGCTGGGGTAATGACGCAAACTATATTCTCGTGGGCGGCTCTGCGGGGGGTAGCATAGTATCACCGTCCAATGGCAATTATGCTGGCGACAACGACCAAGACTGGTATTTCAAAACACCTGGCAGTGGCTGGACAGGCAATAATGGTTCTTCGAACAGCGGACTTCCGCCCGACCTCCAGCCATACACGCCGCCATGCTTCGCCTCTGGCACGCTCATCGAAACTCCGAACGGCCCGCGCTTGGTCGAGGAATTAGAAGCGGGTGATATGGTTCTGACGGCTTCGGGTAAGCCCCAGACGGTGCGATGGATTGGCACCAGGACAATCCATTTTGGCAAAGCAGAGGAACCTAAGCACCTGCGTCCCATATTAATTCTAGCAGGTGCACTTGGGAACGGCTTACCGACGCAAGACCTCTGTGTCTCTCCACAACATCGCATCGTGCTAAGCAGTAAGTGGAACGATCTGCACTTCGGAAGTCGCGATGTTTTGGTCGCTGCGAAACACCTTGTTAACGGGGATTCAATCAAGATCGACGGAAACTGTACGCAGGTCGAATACGTCCATATTTTGCTCGATCAACACGAGATTCTGATCTCAAACGGTCTTCCGAGCGAGAGTTTCCATCCTGGCCCTGTAACACTGCCGAGTCTTGACATGGCACAGCAAACAGAGCTGTTTGAACTCTTTCCTCAGTTGCGCTCAAACGCGCTTGGATATGGCCAGACATGCCTACCTGCCCTATCCGGTTGGGAAGCGCGTGTTGCGACTTCCGAGGCAGCGTTGCTATCTAGCTAATCTCCGCTCCTCGCAGGCACACATGCTTGCGAGTTTCCATTGTCGCCATCTGAGTATTTGAAATGCCCCCTTGCCCATAATCATCTAACTTTGGGAGGGGGCATTTTTTCAACTCGTATCGCGATTAGTCGCTCCCGCGTACGGAGATTTGACTTTCTGCGGGCGGGCGGAATTTTAGCTGGACCACAAAGAGAATAGCGGCGACCGCCACCCCGATGATGTCCGTCACGAGGCCGCCCGCGATCATGCACAGCGCACCAACGACAAGCCCCAGTCGCATGAACCACGCTACGCGCGCGCCTGCGAACCAGCCCTGTACGCCCGCCGACAGAAGGAATACGCCAAATATCGCCGTCGCCCCCGCGCGGATCACTTCGAACCAAGAACCATCCATTAAAATCGCACCGTTATAGAAGAACATGAACGGTACGATGAATGCTGAGATACCAATCTTGAACGATGCCACCGAAGTTTCCATCGGGTTCGCACCCGATATCCCTGCCGCCGCATAACTTGCCAGCGCCACCGGAGGTGTAATCGCCGAGACAACCGCGAAATAGAACACAAAGAAGTGCGCTGTTAGCTGCGGGATGCCCAACTGAACCAAACCCGGAGCAACAACAGACGCCGCAACCGCATAAGCCGCAGTCGTCGGCATGCCCATGCCCAATAGGATTGCAATACACATCGCAAAGAACAGCGCAAGGAATTGGCTTGTTTCAGCAAGCCCAAGAAGCACAGAAGAGAACCGCGCGCCAACGCCAGTCAGACTAATCACGCCAACGATGATGCCCGCACAGGCACAGACCGCGATGATCTGAATTGACATGATACCCGCAAGCTCAAACGCTTTAACAGTGCTTCGCACGCCCATACGAACGGGCGTAAGCCAAGAGACCACAGCGGCCGCAGCAGTGGCCAATGTCCCTGCCCGAATGACCGAATACCCCATAAAGAGCGCATAGATCAGGATAATGATCGGGATGAACAGGAATATCTGCCGCATCATATCGCGCAGCTTTGGGAGTTCGTCGGCGCTCATGCCCCGCATACCCAGTTTTGCCGCCTCAAAATCGACCATAAAGTAAATCGATACGAAGTAGAGTATTGCCGGAATGATCGCTGCGATAGCGATGTCTGTGTATGGAATGCCGGTGATTTCGGCCATGATGAACGCGCCTGCGCCCATGATCGGCGGCATAATCTGTCCGCCGGTGGATGCCGCGGCTTCTACTGCGCCTGCGGTACGTTTGGGATATCCCACTTTCTTCATCAATGGGATCGTAAGCGAACCTGTCGCCACAACGTTGCCCGCCGAAGTGCCGTTGATCATACCCATCAAGCCAGAAGCAAAGATCGCTACTTTCGCGGGGCCACCGCGTGCTTTACCTGCCGCCGCAAAGGCAAAGTTCACGAAGTAATCGCCAACCTTGGAGGCCTGCAGGAACGCCGCGAAAATGATAAAGAGGATGATGTAAGTCGAGGACACCGCAGTTGTTGGCCCCAAGATACCAGCATCCGTGTAAACTTGGCTAAAGAAGCGCGTCCACTGGATGTTCGGAGCATTGAGGAAGCCCGGAAGCATATCGCCTACAAAGACATAGACCAGAAAAACCGCCGAGATAACGATAAGCGCGAGCCCGGCAACGCGGCGTGTTAGCTCCATAATGAGCGCGGTGCCCGCGACGGCCGCAATACTTATTCCGATTGGCGCAAAGGGTGTACCCGTCGAATTGCGCATAAGCGTGTCGTAAATCGTGATGAGATAGAACGCGACTGCAATACCGCAAACAGAAAGCAGCAGATCCGCTACCGCCACCTGTCCACGCTCACGCCCACGCAGCCAGCCAATGACAATTCCGATGGCCGTAGCGGCAACCAACGGGATGCCAAAATGATAGATTTCGAGGTTCTTGAACTCTGGGCTAATACCATTCCACTGCACGCCGTCCGCAATCTGACCGGATATCCCATAAGCAGTCCAGATCGCATAGATAGCAGGTATCATCGCAACCCACGCCAGAATATCTAATGGATGGTGCGAGCGGCTTTCGCCCTCGTCCACGAATGCCCGCGCGGAATAGAGCGTGAAGCCAAGGATCAACGCACCGGCTATGTGTACAATGCGGAAATTCCAAGTTTCCATTGGGAAGGTTGGTAAAAACGGTATCTCAATCCCGGTCCACTCCGATATCGACAGACCATTGAGCGCCGCCATATGAAAGAATGCGTAAAACGCCGATAGCATCGCCACGACGAAATAGGTCCGCCCACCAAAGATGCGTTGATTATTTTCAACGGGTTCTTCGTCCACGCCTTCGGCGATAACGCGTGCCTGCTGCTCTGCGCTGTTTTGATCTGTCATGATAGCTGCCCCCTTATATACCGCCCCAATGCGGTGTCATGCCGCCCCATTGGGGCGACATGTATAGTGTTATCCGAAGATTAGTTGCCGTAAATCATATCATCAGGGATATCGGCACCCGCATTTTCCTTGAACCATGCAGCAGCACCAGGATGCCACTTAAGAACGGTGTTCTTGGTCCAGTTTTCAGGAAGTGTCGAAGCTGCTGCTTTGTGAATGCCGACCATGCGCTCGTTATCGGACATAACAACATCAACCGCTGCATTCACGAAGGACGCAGGAAGATCACAGTTCGCGATCGCAAAGTTCCACATCGAAACCGAACGAGCATCTGCTTCAAGCGTGGTGTAGGTATCCGCACTAATTGCAAAGTCAGACACGGGGAAGGCCTCAAGCAATTTCGCTTGCTCTTCTTCTGTGAATTCAATGATGTTCACGTCGGTTTGCACTTCGAGCTGGCTTACCGCAGGAACAGGAACACCCGCCGCAAACGCAATCACATCCAGTAGACCGTCCTGAAGCTGACCACCAAGATCGGTCCAACCGCCATTGCGACGCTCAAACTCGACGCCAAGCGTTTCCATCATCCGTGGGAAATAGGTGTCCGAAGTTGAACCAGCGGGACCGAAACCAATCTTCGCACCTGCTGGAATGTCGCTCACGCTAGCAATCCCAGACGATGCAAGCGCAGTTACAGAAAACGGCGTTTGATACATTGGGAACATCGCGCACGCTTGTGTCATTTCAAGCCCGGGTGCGATTGGGTTGGTACCAGCCAACGACTCCGCTGCGGGGCCCATTGTGGTCATGCCAAATGCCGCTTCACCAGTGTGAACAAGCGCCATGTTCTGCATTGGTCCACCAGTGACTTCGCCACCGCCAGTAATGCCCAATTCCTCACCAACGAGATTAGCCCAACCAGAGCCATAAGCGAAATAAGTGCCGCCCTGACTGGCCGTGCCAACGGTGAAGCTGCTTGGCCAATCCGATTTATCAACGTCCTGCGCGACAGCGGCGCTCGCCAAAACTGTCGTAGCCGCAAGGATTGTAGTAAATTTCATGTTCTCTCTCCTCTGTTTAGTTCTCTTTATCTGGACTTTTCGGGTCACTCACTTTTGACGCCGCCAGAATTAGCTCCCAGTATTGCTGTTTTAAACATGAATTTGCAACCATAAGCGATTTCAAGATTGCCAATTATTCAAACTATTTAGCAGCCAACTACACAACGGCCTTCCGAGTCAAATTCCATTGTGCGAGGAGGGGGAGAAAAATGAAAAGGAAAAGGGTTCCGAACCGAGAAACGTAGCGTTTATTGTACCGTCTAGTGTTCGATCCCCGATTGGCGTCGCGTCACGTATATGCCGAAGCATTGCCAACACGAATTACGTGAACTCACTAGATTGGCTTCAATAGAGTTCTTCAGTTCCCGTGCAACAATTGAAGCAGACAACCCAGTTTGCGCCCGTCCGCCTCAACAAATGGCGCGCAGTTCCCGTAGGAAACTAGACACTACCAATGTACTAACTAAGTCGCGAACACCTTACCCATTTCAGCGAAGCCTTTAATCTCAATCGGATTGCCTGACGGGTCCCGAAAAAACATTGTTGCTTGCTCACCGGGTTCTCCCTCAAATCTCAGGCTTGGCTCGATCAGAAAATCGACGGATTGCTTCTTCAACTTCGCGGCTAGCGCCTTCCAATCTTCAATCGAAAGAACAACACCCAAGTGCGGCATAGGCACCCAATGGTCGCCAACTCTACCAGTCCCCTTTGTCTCAAACGGTTTTCCCAAGTGAAGCGATATCTGATGACCAAAGAATGAATAATCCACCCATGTTTCAGTTGATCGCCCCTCGGTACAACCAAGGATCTTTCCATAGAATTCTCGAGTCTCGTCGAGATCGGTCACATTATATGCAAGATGAAAGGGTGTGAGCATTAATATCTCCTAGTAAGCGGAAAGAACTATTTACTTGGAATTGAAAATTTACACAACGGACCCAAATAGCTTTGACGCCCGTGAGAAATTCCAAGCGAACACCGCCTATTTCTAGTCTCTGAGCGCCCTCTCACCCTTTGTCAGCAATTGATGCCAAACATTCTTACTCCGGCTAAGCTCCATTGACAGAGGCTTGGTTTAGCGACACTAGCCTTACCGCTCTCATTCAAGAGCTTCTGAACTAGCGCTCCATCGGTTTTTTTCGTGGGGACTTGCTGCATAGTCAATCACCTACCTAAAACATTGCAAGGCGCGATTACTAATGATGCATCCTGCACGATGATCATAGCTCCTCTCCGGGTGTTTCGTAAGGGCTGGCAGAATTGCACATCGTTGTGAATGATCGAGGCTGTGATTCGCATAGATCCATCACTAAGAACGGGAGAACATCAGTTTACACTCCCGATTACATTCATCAGTCTAAACTTGGCGAGTATCTGATCAGACTTTGTCAGTTCAGAAATATTTGATACACTTCATTCCAAGGCAATTTATGCCAATTTGAATTAAGCCAATAAGCTAAAGGTCAACAGAGGATGGAATAACCCCAGATCTTCTACAAACTGACTCAATCGCTTTGGCACAGCAATTCCAGCATGGCAAAGCAAGTTCTTAGCAACGCCATCACAATTAAATAACAACGATATCTATTGTTTTATTATTTCACGGGAGAGTGCGATGAGATGGCAGGGACGCCGAGGAAGTAAAAACATTGAGGATCGACGGCGCTCCTCAAGAGGCGCTGTCGTTGGCGGCGGCGGGATTGGTGTTGTCGTGATTGCTTTACTTGTCTGGGCATTGGGCGGCGATCCTGTTGCCGTGCTTCAATCAAGCGAAGGCGTTCAACCTAGCGACGGGCAGATCACGCCGGCAGACGAACAATCAGCTGAGTTTGTGTCCGTAGTCTTGGCTGACACTGAAGAGATATGGGCCGACATTTTTCGCGAGCAGCTGGGGCAAGAATACATTCCCGCGACACTTGTACTCTTCAAAGTCGCAACAATGTCGGGCTGTGGCGGCGCCAACGCGGCGACCGGTCCATTTTACTGCCCTACCGATAAGAAAATCTACTTAGACACCGACTTTTTCGTAACCTTGTCGAGACAACTAGGAGCCAATGGAGACTTTGCGGCGGCATATGTTGTCGCGCACGAGGTGGGACACCATGTCCAAGATCTGATCGGTATTCTCGGAACGACCACAAACATTCGCCAGCAGGTCGGAGAAGCGGAGGCAAACGCCATATCGGTTCTTGTTGAACTCCAAGCCGACTGCTTCGCTGGACTTTGGGCAAACAAGGCCGAGGAAAAATTTGGCTCTTTGGAACGAGGCGACATAGCTGAAGCGATCAATGCCGCGGAAAAAATCGGCGACGATACTTTGCAGAGAAACGCTGGGCGTCGGCCAATGCCAGACAGTTTCACACACGGGACTTCTGAACAGCGACAACATTGGTTTGCGCAAGGCTATTTGAACGCTCGCATTGACAGCTGCGATACTTTTCAAAGCGCGTTTTCCGAGTGAGCCGCCGCTGCATCGTGCAGCCGGTTTTCTCTGGAAGCGATGACGATACCCCACTACTACAATTCTGATGCCCAATCAGGCTGGATCAATCGAAAGCAATAGGATTGGTCCACGGCCTAGACGAAAATTTAGGCCGTGTAGATAACGATCACATCACGTATTGGCATTAGGCCAACTGAATGAAAGTAGCCCTACGCCACACATCGCGAACTAAACTCAGAGGCGTTAAGAAAACACTGCGCTGTTGCTATAGCTTATCGAAACCAGTCGTATCTATCCCTTGAACGCTTTCTTTTGCAATCGCGTCAAAATCCTGCGTTTTCTCATATTCGGAAACAACGACACTGTCGCCTGGCCCACAAGCCGTGAGCAACAATACAATGGTGAGAGTTGATACTATCTTCATCTAAATTCCTCGTTTCAAACATTACATGTCGAAAGCATAACAGAGAAAGAATAACTCAACGAAAAGTATTCGTGAGCAGCAGTAAGCGCCCCGAAAGCGCGCCACATGCAGCGTAATCTGCCTCCCTTCGCGATCAAGTTTGACGAGTAGTGCTGGTGGCGACAGCAAAACCTATATTAGTAGCTTAAATCATAAATGCAGCGATCATACAGCTTGATGCACTTTCAGTTTAGTAATTAACCGCTAGATGGCTGCCCTACCCCCCTCAAGTCGGTTTCCTCTGCCCCCGCGACCACATTAACGTCACAAAATTGCGCGATTCCCTTACGCATTTTGGCCCTACTTATCCGTGCAATTAGTGGGTGAAAGCTTGTGTTTACACTGAGGGGCAATTCAGAAATGAAGAGAACAGCCAATCGACGCCATTCGATCGTGCGCAGAATTCGTTTCGCAATTGCGGTTACTACTTGCGCTGTTTCAATCCCATTTAGCGCGCTTGCCGCGAATTCTCATCTTGTTGCGACTATTCAAATCGCGCCTCCATCTGGCGCAAAAGCTCTCTGCCAAACTTACCGCTGGGCATGTAGCTCTACTAAGTTGGAGGGAAGCAAATCTGCGATCAGCGCTGATTTCATCAACCAGATCAACACTCAGATAAACCGTTCATACAAAGAAATTTCGGATAGCCAACAATATCGGACTGTTGAGCATTGGGCGCTTCCAACCGCCCGCGGTGGAGATTGTGAAGATTTCGCTCTAATGAAAAAACACAAGCTCATAAGAATGGGTATCGATCCCAAACATCTCTTACTTGCGACGGTATTAGATCGTAAGCGCAACTCACATGCAGTGTTAATTTATCGTACCAAAAACGGCGATTTCGTGTTGGACAACCTGACAAACAGAATACGTAACTGGCAAGATACAGGATATATCTTCCTAAGAATGCAGGATCCAGTCAATCCGCAGCGTTGGGTCGCAGGTTTCAAGAGCAGTTAACAACGATGCGTGGCGAGACGCCACGCATCGTTATTTTTTTGAAATTAGGTCTTTGGCAACTACCTTTTCTTGCTGCCGCCTCCGTTACCTTGGTTACCAGAAGACTGGCTCGAGCCATTACCCTTTGAGCTCCCCGATTTTCCGTTGGTATTAGAAGAGTTTCCGTTACCCTTCTTGTCGCCCTTTTCCTCACCGTTGCCTTGATTGCCAGGTGAGTCGCTAGCGCCATTACCTTTGGAGCTTCCCGACTTGCCATTGGTCTTGGAAGAGTTTCCGTTACCCTTCTTGTCGCCCTGTTTCCCACCGTTGCCTTGATTGCCAGGTGAGTCGCTAGCGCCATTACCTTTGGAGCTTCCCGACTTGCCATTGGTCTTGGAAGAGTTTCCGTTACCCTTCTTGTCGCCCTGTTTCCCATCGTTGCCTTGATTGCCAGGTGAGTCGCTAGCGCCATTACCTTTGGAGCTTCCCGACTTGCCATTGGTCTTGGAAGAGTTTCCGTTACCCTTCTTGTCGCCCTTTTTCCCACCGTTGCCTTGATTGCCAGGTGAGTCGCTAGCGCCATTACCTTTGGAGCTTCCCGACTTGCCATTGGTCTTGGAAGAGTTTCCGTTACCCTTCTTGCCGCCTTTTTTTCCACCGTTGCCTTGATTGCCAGGTGAGTCGCTAGCGCCATTACCTTTGGAGCTTCCCGACTTGCCATTGGTATTAGAAGAGTTTCCGTTACCTTTCTTGCCGCCGTTATGACCGTCGTCGCCGCCGTCATCGTCCGAACCGTCGTCGCCGCCGTCATCGTTTGGCTCGTCGTTGCCGCCGTCATCGTTTGGCTCGTCGTTGCCACCGTCATCGTTCGGCTCGTCGCTGCCACCGTCATCGTTCGGCTCGTCGTTGCCACCGCCATCGTTCGGCTCGTCGCTGCCACCGTCATCGTTCGGCTCGTCGCTGCCACCGTCATTGTTCGGCTCGTCGCTGCCACCGTCATCATTTGACCGACCGCCGCCATTTTTAGTCGTCGATGGCTTATCAGAAGCGCCACCGTTTGCTTTTTTAGCAGTCGTAGTTTTTTTGGGTTTGCCGTCGCTGTCGTCCTCATCATCACTAGTAGAAGACGGGCGAGATGACGATCCATCCGCATTAATGTCTCCAGACACAACGTCGAAATTCAATCCTCCATTTGATGGTCCAGCTGCCGAAATCGAAGCCGACGGAAGATCAGACAGAGCCACCGCGAGTCTTGGACAGTTATTCTGTGCGCCGAGGAGAATTTGCTCAAAATTTGGTTTCCTCGTCACCGCGCTCAAAAAGCCAGTAGTCACGCGATCACAAGAACAATAATCCGCCATGGAGGTCATAAAGTTTGCGTTCCACGCCGTACATCTTTTGGCATACGCTGGGTTGCTAACCATCAAAATGACGCCAAGCGCCACACCCGAAATAATTGATTTCCGATAAAACAACATAAAATTCACCTATTACACTCGTTACAATACTTCCCCCTTCGCGCGCATTTGGTAGCTCACTCCTAAGCAACTAGAGCTTATGTCATACAAGAACCGACAAATCCCAAAGCTTTCAAATGCTGATAAGCGCAAGGTCCCCAACGCTAACATTGGATTATGTTTGTACCAACAAAATTCGCCTTATTGTTGCCACACTTTTTACGCGAAATAGCCTGGATCCACTCAACGCAGACCCGTCAAAAACACCACATGTAGCCATTATATGCGCCACAAACACCAAATGATGGCAAAGATGTCGCCTAGATAGAAACAGTTTGTACCCTCATTGGCGCCGCACGCCCCTTCGTTTCGCCACTATTTGGACATATTTTACCACCGATGTATGCCAACAAGTGCCGTAAATCAGGTTTTTTCTTGAGACGCCATTTGACTGGCGATTCACCACATTTCATCCGATGCGGCCTCGTCTGGGACTGGCACTCAATCATTTTGATTTTTCCAACAGCGAGCGAATCTATTCAGAAAGCAATACGTATGACTGCGCTTGCTCATTCACTCAACGAGTGAAGTAGCGCGTAATGCAGATGTTATTCACCATGCGTCTTCAGAGTTTTTGGGTCCAAGGGAGGCGTAATTTACGCGAGAGCTTGGCTCATGTACACGTTGAGTTCGAGTTTGTAGAGGCCGGTAGGATCAGAAGGGTATGCGGTAGGGACGCGGCGTGAGGTTCGAGTCTGTTGTCGGCAGTTTAGAATAATCTCAAGCCAGTTCGCTCCCGGCACGGGCTAGTGCTATCACCCTGGCGGACCCTTATTGCCTGAAATCATACGCTATATAGATCGGCAGTCAGACTGCTAGCATTCGCTAGCAATCTACGCTTTAGCCCTCGACAGGCTTCTCAATTGGGTAGAGCCACCCGCAAAAGGCGTTAGCCCGAGAAAAGTGGGGCGATTTTCGCATTTGGGTTTGATCTAATCTGAGTACAACCATTCGCGTTTATCTCTAAAGCTCATTCGCGAAAGGGAGCCACCGAACAAATGGCAAAGCTAGGATACCGAAGAGTTTCAACCGCTGTGATCCGCCCCACGGAAGTGGTACAATTTGAAAGTTAGTGCTAGCTTACCAATATCTGCCGTTCTACTGATTTCAGAGCAAACCGTTGCAGCGCAAGCTTTGGCATGTAACATTTTCATATTGGTCAACAAACGGAGCATTCGAATGACAATAGAAACACTTACCACGTTTTTGGGCTGGGTGGCGGTAGTCAATATTGCTTTCCTAGCGATTGCAACTTTGGCAATGATCATTCTGCAGCCGTTTATGATTAATGTTCATCAACGCATGTTTAGAATAGATGAAAGAGATCTGAGGCTCTCATATTTTACGTGGGCCGCGAATTACAAGATCGTGGCTATCGTCTTCACTATCGCGCCCTATGTCGCCCTCAAGCTGATGGGATAACGCCTAAGAATTAATAAAGTCGGCAAATTGAATGTTCTCTTGGTCCTCAGACAATTTGGCTGGCAAAGACATTCTAAACTAAGAGAGCGTTCGGTTCATCACGTTCGCAGCATAATGCGGCGCGCCGGAAGTGATGAAAGTGTCGCGTCTCAAGTGTCTTTCGTTTTGGTCATTTCCTTATGGTGCAAAATGGCTTTGCCACGTTGGCAGGTGTGGCGTTGTTGAGGCTTCCTCTCCTCTCGGCGTCGCACGCATTACCTGCCGGCCAATAGGTAGCGTTGTCGATAATACTGGATCGAAGAAGGTTTATATCTCGCCTTCGAGGCAACCCAGATTACCGAACAGCTCTACGCCATTAATTCATAACAGAGCGAAATTTGATCTGCTCCAGAAATCTCAAAACTCTAGAGCGGCAGAGATCATAAATAGATTCCCTTTCATTCGGTTCTTACTTTCGACATCAAACAGAGCTTTGGCTGTGACACCTAAAGGCACGCTTCCCAGATTCACTACAGAGGTCACCGCAGGCCCGAGGCCCCACCCGCTACCTTTGAAACCGTTGAAATCAGCGGCCGTTAATCCGCCAGCCAGAATGCCTTTGTCATCTGTTAGTTGTTGATAGGCATAACCGTTAAGCCCAATCGCGGTGGTTTCGGAAAAATGCTTGGCGATCATCCAATCCAGATGGAACTCAGTCCCAGTCGTATAGTCCGTATCCGAATTCTCAGCGTTGAACAGAAAACCGCCGGTGGCTGATATTTCAAAACCGTTGGAAGGTTCAAAGTAAGTCCACGCAGCCGCAAGATCTAGCGACCAATAATTGCGCCCAACGTTGATTTGAGCGTCCCTGTCGTAAGTCCCGATCGGTATGTTCAACCCAGGCTGAAAAATGACATGGTGGTTGCCAACATTCCAGTTCAATAATAACGGGTTGAGATAGAGATCACCCATTCCACTGTTTGAGGCAGAACCAAAAATGGGACCGCCGCCAATTGGGGGCGTAACCGAGCCGGCAACATCCGCTTGCAACACAGGTAGTTCTGCGGAAAAGCCAACCTTGCCGCCCAAAAACTCGGCATCTGTTAGATAAGTAAACTTGAGAAGGTTCATGAGAACCTTTTGCTCAAGAGCAGCAGAGACTCTGCCACCCCTCGGGTGGATGTCAATTTTGGAGTTTAAATATGCTAGGTCACTGCGAAAATAGAAGCCAGGCGGCCCAAAGAAACCAACCTGAAAGTCATTGAATGACCCTTGCAGGTAAACACTTCCTCCGCCTTCTCCGGCATATGCCTGTTTGTCATCTCCAACGCCATCTAAGGCAACGCAAGCCATCGCAACAAGCAACAATTTTAGAGTGTTTTTTACCTTCATAATCGGCTCCAGTAATATTCGAACTCATTGCAGTGGGCTCTTTACCCATCCAATCAGACCTTGCGCGGCTATGTGCTAATTTGCACTGGGCGCAGGAAACTGCCTAGTAATCCAATCTCTCCAATGAAAGCTCCACCAATTCGGCAAAGCCAATAATGAAGTCATTCAGTGGGGCAGATCAAAGTTCTCGATAGGGCTTATTTTGGCAGAGTTGGCTATTCAGATGGGCCGGGAATAAAATCTACAGGTGCACCAAGCGGAATAAGTTCTTCTCTCAAAGTACTCTGCTTGAAGTCAGCTACAATACGTCCTGCATGAGCCGCAACCCAGCTGTGAATATAGGGGAAGTTGTAAGGCTTACGCTCACCGGGGTCTACTTCGAGGTTGATAATATGTGGTGTTGCCAGTCGCAAAGCGGGGTCGGTGAACGTTCGTTGGAGAACGCTCACTACCTTAAAGTTTCGCCATTTAACCCCATACATCACCTCTCCCATCCAATAGGGGAAACCTTCACGGGCCGATAAGTCGGTCTTGCCTTCAAAGAACTCCCGTTGGTCTAGGCCGTCTATTTCCCTATCTTGAGGAACTTCGGCGCCCGCCCAAAGTGCAATAGTCGTGAACATATCGGTTATGTGGACGATCTCGTTAGAAATCCGACCCGCCGGAACTTTGCCAGGATAGCGGATCATCGCAGGAGTGCGCAACGACCCTTCCATTCCTGTAAAATAAGAGCCTTCGAAAAAGCCGGAATGACCGCGATCCGGTTCCATTTCTTCGGACCCGTTATCTCCCGAAAAAATCAGGATCGTGTTGTCTAAAATGCCGCGTTCTTCGAGCATCGCTTTCAGGCTTGCGAAATCGGCATCCAGCTGTGCAAGACTGTCAGCCCAATCGCCATGCCCTGTTCGCCCCTTAAACTCTGGTCGGGGCCTTGTCGGCATATGCATCATCGTGTGGTTGAAATAGAGAAAGAAGGGCTTTTCTTCTTCGAGTGATCGATCAATAAAGCTTTGGGAACGCTTCAAGTATTCGACATCCAGTTCCAGCTTCAAAGGCACCGTTAGCTGCGCCCACTGGGTGGGTTGTTCACCCTGTTTAGATTCATAAACATAAGAGACCGGATCTCGCTCAGGGTCATACCAAGGATCCTCCACCCAGAATGCCTCGTCGTAAGAATGTGCGGGGCCAATCCATTCTTCGAACCCTTGATCTGTCGGCCAGCGACCTTCGGAAGCACCGATGTGCCACTTTCCAACTATGGCTGTCGCATAGCCCTCATCCGCTAGAACTTCTGCCAGTGTACGTTCCCAATCTACGAGACCGCTTGTACTTCCAGCGAGTGCCACAGAATGGTTGCCCGAACGGATGGAGTAGCGCCCAGTCATAAGAGCGGATCGTGAAGGCGTGCATTGTGTTTCTGGAGCAAAATTCAGCAGCCGAAGACCTTCTTCTGCCAAAGCATCCAACTCTGGTGTTTCAGCACCTCGGAGAATGCCTCCTCCGTAGCTACCCAACTCACCAAACCCGAGATTGTCCACCAAAAAATATACAATATTTGGTTTCTCCGCCACTTGAGCTGACAACGCTCCAGGTATTGCCAATGCAAAGATCAGACCAAGTACTGCTGAGCATCTGAAATTATTCATATTTGGACCCTTAAAAAATTCGCCAATAGCTGCCTAAAAACACTATCTGCGCCATAAAATAGTTCAAACATAATGCGCGTTTGCGCACCGAGCAACTCCAGCTTGGCTTTGAGCTTGGCTTTTCAAGGGGATATTAACTGCCAGATCAACCGCGTATACCTAGTGTTGAATTTTGACGGGAAGGTTGGAGCAAGATTGATTTCGACAAGCCCACCAACTTTTCCAGTATTACTCATCTCAAACGGCTTCCCCAATTGAAGCGATATTTGATGCACGGTGAATAAAACATTCGTCTATGTTACTTTGACCGCTCTTCGCTACAACCAAGTATTTCCTCGTAGAGTTCGCATCTCTCCTCGAGGTCGGTTACATCATATGCTCGAAGACAGGGCGTGAACATTGAAAGCAACTAGTTCGCGGAATGAGCGTTTTTCCAAGAAAAAAACACAACGAATCTCAATGGATTGGTCGCCCACGAGAAATCCCAATCGAACACCGCCTATTTCTTATCCCGGATAGCCTTTTCATCCTTTGTCAGAGGATTATTCCAAACATTCTTACTTAGGCCAAGCTCCCTTGGCAGAGGCTTGGTTTTACCAACACTCACCTTACCGCCCTCATTCAAGAACTTCTGAATTAGCGCCTCATCGGTGTTTTTCTTGGGGACTTGTTTCATATGTAGACATCTAACCGATGCTAGCCATTCTTGCCAGCCTAGTCACAGATTGTGGAAGCGCGGAACCCCAAAGAAAGGATTGCGACAGCGGTGCATCACAAATTCCAGTAGTGATTTTAGAGCTTGTTACGAAATGGTGCCCGGGGGCGGCACCACACTATTTCACAAAGAACATTAATTACAATATTTTAAATTATAGGTATTTTGATAAATACCAGCAGATATACCATCGGAACCGAACCATGTGTTTTCGGAATCGAACCGAACACGTAATTGCGAGTTCAAACTGCCCATTGACGCAATTTCCGAAATTCACTCCGCTTTTCACAAAGACGTTCAAACGCTACCCTTGCCATCGCTTGCGCCTGCTCATCACCCACCGGCTGCGGCCCCGTAATCATAGCGGCTTCGATAGTATTCCAAGGCAAGACCTCCCTCATCATTCTACCATGAGGATGACCGTCCTTAGGGTTTTGGGCGGAGGCTAGAATGGCAGCGTTTTCCGCTTCGTCCAACTGCTCAAAGGAAACTGAAGCGCACTCGGCAATCCAAAACATGGCGGGGCTACACATAACATTCCGCCAGCGAACTTGAGCGTCGATGTTTGTTGGGTCTTTTCTTTGCGACCTAAGTTCGCAATCCTTTGCAAACATCCAGCCGAGCCAGTGTTCCTTCTGAGACCTGTACCACTTGTTGTGGAAACCAACGCCGATCTTGATTTTTTGTTCGAGCGCCGTCGTGCGTGGCGGTGTTTCTGGGTAAGCAGAAAAGTACCTAATTAAATCGGAGTGCGCGATCATGATATCCCCTCTTGATTGTCCATAGTTCGGCAACTGACCGATAGTTAGTGCCCGTTCGTAGTTCGAATTCGTTCATAGAGCTTCCATTCCAATTCCTGATGACCCGCTGTGTCAGGTGCGGTTACTCGTGAAACGTCAACTTTAATGATTATTGCTCTTCTCTATGCCGCACTCCATTTCAATAGCGTTTCGGCCTGGCCCAAGACTGTATTAATCGCAGCAGGCGCAAGGTCTGGCGGATAACCGTATTTTTTCAATATGCGCCGAACAAGGACACGCAATTTCGCACGGGCACTTTCCTTGAGGTGCCAATCAACGGTAACGTTTTTCTGCAACTGATCGACAAGCTCATGCGCAATCACCCTTAACTCGTCATTCCCCAACGCCTCTACGGCGCTGTCATTCATCGCCAGCGCATCATAGAACGCGAGCTCTTCGTCACTTAGTCCAAGCTCTTCTCCACGCTGTGCGGAGGCACTCAACTCTTTCGCCATATTCACAAGTTCTTGGATCATCTCAAGGCTGGTGATGGCGTTTGCGTGATAACGCGCGACAGCGTCTTCAAGACGCTCCGAGAATGCTTTTGCCTCCACAACGTTCTGCTTCTGCCGGGACTTTATTTCTCCCGAAAGCAACTTGCGCAGAGCTTCCAACGCGAGGTTTTTCTGCTTCATTCCTTGGATATCGGACAAGAATTCATCCGAAAGGACAGATAGTTCCGGACTCTTCATTCCGGCTGCAGAAAGAACATCTACGATACTTGCATCAGCGATTGCTTCAGACATCAGTTGTGAAACCGCAAACTCTTTTTCCTTGGCACTCATCTGCGATCTAGGAGCCGTTTTCGTAAGGCCAGCCTTCACCGCTTGGAAAAAACCGGCTTCCTCCTTGAGCTCTTGCGCATATTCACTTGCAGAGGCTAATGCGAAAGCCTTCGTCAGTTTTGAAACAAGATTTTGGAAGTAATTTAGCTCTCTGCGTTTCTCTTTGGGATCATCAACAGCATCGGCTTTATCTTTTTGTCGAGCAAGCGCCCACTCCAGCGCCTCAGCTAGTGCCAAGAGCCGCTCCTGCGGAGTGCCGGAAACACCCAATGAGTAATCATGACCATGGAAGAACTCGCGACACTGTTCGACGAACTCTTTCAATGCGGCAATCGCATCATCTTCGCTGATGCCTGTCTGCCCACGATCTGTTTCCGTGTAATTTTGCAGAGCAGCTTTTAGATTTTGTCCAATGCCAATGTAATCAACCACCAACCCACCGGGCTTATCTTTGAACACGCGGTTCACGCGTGCAATTGCCTGCATCAATCCATGCCCACGCATAGGTTTGTCGATATACATTGTGTGCATGGATGGCGCATCAAAGCCCGTAAGCCACATATCACGAACAATAACGAGTTCTAGCGGATCTTCGGGATCTCGGGCCCGCTTGGCCAGTAGATCGCGGCGAGACTTGTTTCCGATGTGTTGCTGCCACTCCAAAGGATCAGATGCAGCGCCAGTCATCACGATCTTAACAACGCCTTCAGTATCGCTTTCAGAATGCCATTCAGGACGGAGTTTGATAAGCTGATCGTAGAGAGCCACGCAAATTTTTCGGCTCATGCAAACGATCATCCCTTTCCCGTCCATCGCTTCGAGACGCGCTTCGAAGTGTTCAACGATGTCTGTAGCCACCTTTTCCAAACGTAGCGGCGCACCGACAAGATTTTCTACGCGACTCCAACTTGCCTTCGCTTTTTCCTGCTCAGACAGGCTCTCATCGTCAAAGAGCGCGTCAACGGCGGCATCAATTTCCGGTAGCTTTTGCTGTTCTAACTCGACTCGTGCAAGGCGGCTCTCGTAGTAGATGGGAACAGTCGCTTTGTCCTCGACAGCGCGACTAACATCATAAATATCGACGTATTCACCGAAGACAGCGGGCGTATTAACATCTTCTGCTTCAATTGGTGTGCCGGTAAATCCAGCAAATGATGCGTTGGGAATGGCCTGGCGCACGTAGTGGGCATATCCGTACCTTCTGGCTCCAGTTGCAGCATTCAGTTTCGCGTCAAATCCATACTGGCTCCGGTGGGCTTCATCTGCCAGAACAATGATGTTCCTTCGGTCGGAAAGGAGTGGAAAATCCTCCTCTCCTGCCTCTGGAGAGAATTTCTGCAATGTAGAGAAAATAACACCTCCGGACTGGCGGTCGAGCTTCTCTCGTAGATCGTCCCTGCTTTGCACCTGTTCCGGAGTTTGCCGCAGCAAATCTTTGCAGGTCGAGAATGTACTGAAGAGTTGGTCGTCGAGATCATTCCGGTCAGTCAGAACGACAACAGTCGGGTTGCCGAGTTCTCTTGAACGAACAAGTAACCCAGCGAAGAACGCCATCAAGAAGCTCTTTCCTGAGCCTTGGGTATGCCAAATTACCCCAACTTTGCGGTCACCGTCTTCACTCGCGGCATCAACGGCTTTTTCCAGCGCTTTACGAGCGCCGTGAAACTGATGATAGCCGCCGATAATCTTGAACGGTCCTTCCCCTTTGTCGCCAAAAACCGTGAAGTCCCGTATCAATTGCAATAGGTACGCTGGTTGGAATACGCCGCGCAGCAAAGTATCCATTTCCCTTGGACCTTCAGGTGTAAAGTCACCTCGTGCGCCGGTAATGGTGCGCCAAGGCATGAAGCGATCTTCTCCAGCACTGAGCGAGCCGATACGCGCCAACAACCCATCAGAAGTAACCAGAACCGCATTGGTGCGGAAAAGGCTAGGAATTTGCACTTTATAGGTCTGCAGTTGATTAAAGGCGTCCGAAATTGTTGCGTTTTCACTCGCCGCGTTTTTCAGCTCGATTACCGCAACAGGCAAACCGTTAATGAAAGCCACGACATCCGGTCGCCGATTATATTCTCCCTCAATGACTGTGAATTGATTTGTCACCGTGAAAACATTGTTTGCCGCAGTTTCAAAATCAATCAGCCGAACTTTGTCCCCTTTGATTGAGCCATCGGGCCGACGGTATTCGACATCAACGCCCTCTACCAAGAGCCTATGGATGCGGCGGTTCTCTTCGATTAGAGAGGGGGTTTCTGAAATATGCAGTTGCTTAATGGCGGCGTCCAAAGCCTCTTGCGGGATACCGGGGTTAAGCTTTTGAACTGCATCCGCGAGCACATCCCGCATGAAAACCTCAGCGTATGATCCGCGAGCCTTTTGACTTCCGTCTGGACCAATAAACAGCGGATCAGCGAATTCCCATCCAAGTTCAGAGAAAACTTCGAGTGCTGCTTGTTCAACGAGATCTTCGGTAAAGCTCATATTAAATCCCCAACGGCTTTAACCTTGGGAGCAAAACAACGGTGCATCTCCTCAAGAGTGTCTACCACCCAAGTTTGCAATTCCGGCCAAGCGCTTTTGTCAGCGGCCTCCGGAACATCGAACTCGGTTGAAATCTTGCAGGCCTGCTTACCGGGTAGTGGATCCCAATCCAAAGCAAAACTCAATGTGCCCTCAACCTCATCTCGAAACTCTAACATTTGATCGAACATTATCTGGGCGTCGGGATGCTGTATGTATAGCCCGACACCGACACGGTTGTTTTGAGTGCTTATTGTCGCTCGCAAGATAAACCCGGTTTTCCCGACTGAATAGTCCATCCATTGTTTAGGGCTTGGTTTGCGTGCACGAACAACGTTGTTCGTAGAGATGCGCTCATTTACACCTTCCCAGAACTCAAGCTGCAACTGCTTGGTCGCGCTCACGTTCGCGCCTTCCAGTTTCTTCGCCGCCCGCCCGACATCCCGTTTCCAATCGTTCGGCTGCGCAACGATGTTAAACTTGGGCGCAGACAGGCTATCACCGATCCGCCAAAGCTCGATCTCTAAGGCAAAGAACTGATGGCCATCACCCGTAATTTCATTGAGCCAGTCAACCGCCGCGCGGTGCTCTTCGTGAAACTTGGCCGCGACCCAAATGCAAGTTTTGGCCTCTAACCCGGCCGCATAGGTGATGATCTGGCCTAAATGGGTATGATCCGTCCTCTCAAGCTGGTTTTCAATCACCACCCAATCGCCATCGGCAGTCGCAGTATCTCGGCACAGTATATCTGCGCTAAACCGGCCAACACGCCGTTCTTCTTCCTCGACTTCCAATGACATATTCAATGTCTCGCCGAGCAACGTGATATTTTCCTCTTGTGCAAGCCACGGGGTGAAGTCTTGAGCTTCCTTTGTCCATTCGACGCGAAGATCAACGCGTTCAAGGCGGCCTAGTTGGGTCATAACGGCTTCTCTTTTGATTTTCGAATGATTTTTTGTTTTAGTTCTGCGCTGTCAAATTCACATGTCTCCAACCCTCGTGCTCCCGCAAAGTCAGCGCTTTCGACAAAATTGGCATTTCTGAAATCAACATTCTCAAGCCATGAATTTCTGAATGAAGCCCCCTGCAGGTCAGCCTGATTAAACTCTCCATAATGCCTTTGCGCAAAGACAGGATTCCCATACTCATCATCATCGACATGTTCGTGGGTCTCTTCCGGAGGTTTTTGCGTGTATTTTATCTCGGCCTGCTCAAAGCAAACACCTGACAAATCGCTATTCAAAAAACTACAATCAACATAAATAGCTTGTGCCCTCTGATGTTCTTTCCCAAAAAACGCGCCCATGCCATCGCCTTGTGAGAGCTTGGCCTCGCACATTGAGCAATCAGAAAAATCAACTTTTTCAAATTTGGATGCGACACGAACGCCTATAGACGACGCCCAATTCCCACCAGATAAGGTTGAACCGTCGAGGTTATCGATGCCGTGCTCTTTCAATTTGGCGGAGGACAATGTCACCCCAGCCAAATTGACATTTGAGACGCCGACACGTTGAAGTCGTCTTAAGGCCCCTAAAATGCGGAACTTAGCTTCATCATTGTCCCAATACTTCAGATCTTCAATCAGTTCATGTTGCTGCTTAACGAACTGATTGGCTTGGTTTCGTTCCCCGATGTAAAAGATGATGATACCTAGAATGAATACCTCAGCGACTAGCCCCCACAGTTCCGTGGTAACTCCTGACCAATCGAAGTCAGCTCCGAACACCAAAAGAACAACCAAAATTGCGAGCAGAGCGATTGTTGCGGCGCGAACTGTGGGGGGAAGAGCGAAGTACTTTTCTCGTAGTCGCCGTTCGATCTTCGCCACAAAAGGCTTAGGTCCGCGCCTTCTCCAAATGCTCGATACCGAATACGGCTCAGGCTTTCCACGTTTCCGAGCAATGTAATTAGACAAAACCTTTGACCGCTCAGAGAAGTACGACAGGGTCCCCTGCCATTCCTTTTTTGTCGCTTGGATCAACTTTTTTATGTCTGTCACACTGCTGCCTCCGCATCTTTCAGGCGGATTTCGCCGGACATGAGTTTGGGTAGGAGGAGGTCGCGCATTTCAGCAAGGGTTTGGTTTTCTTGTTCGTTGGCTTGACGTTTATCGAGCAATGGGAGGGCAACTTCCTCGAATGCCTTGGTGCAGATCTTAGGCAACAACACGTCGGTTTGCGTGAGAACCTTAGGTGGCACACGCTGATGGCTGTTCGAGGTGCCTGTTACCATCGCTTCCATCTTCTCCCTCATCTCGTCTGATCGGAAAAGAGCTTCTACTGTCGCGATTCCTAGTCCCGCCGCAGGCCTGAAACACAGGAACTCGGTTGAACATATTTGACGTTGCTCGCCCGCAACCTGTGGAACCCAAACACGTTCGATGCGAGGATTGAGCTTGGAAACCAGCAACGAGTTGGGGGGCACGGCCGTCTTGTTGCTTTTGATCTCTGCTCCGTGTTCGCTGGTGGGCCACTTCGCTTTGTCAAAGGCAGGCAGACTAAAATGCTCGAACATTTCGTCCAGGTGCTGGTTGGGTTTGACGGATTGCCTCTGCTGTTCAACAACGGTGTTCAGCGTACGTGTCTCCCACCCCACAGGCAATCCATCTTCGCCCAACTTGGCAGGAAACAGAGGCGCGAGGGTGGCTGCTTTTTCGGGGCGGAAGGCTTGGCCCATGATGGCGGTTGGGTCGGTTGCGCCTTCCATTTGGCGGCGGGTGGGGCCGAAATCGACGAACCAATCCCGAAACAACGCCCGCGCCATCTCTTCCAACGTCTTATTCATCCGCCGGTTCAGCTCGATTTTATCGTCTATTGAAGAAAGTGTCGCCGCGATCTTTTCTTGTTCAACCTTCGGCGGGCAAAGAAACGGTATTTTCTTCAAGTTCACGATAGTGAGTGCTTGCTGGGTGGAGCCTATTTTAGAACTATCGAGCGCTCGCTGCCCCGCGCTTGATCGCAACCAATAGAGCAACCACTGCGGGCAGATGCGTTCGCTGAAGTTCCGAAACCACGTCAGGTTCCCATCTTTGAAATAAATTCGGTCTTTCGGCGTCAGCCGGTACACCCGCCCCAAAGTGCCGACAGATGTAAGAAGGATGTCACCTGCACTGGGAAAGCCGGCTTTTTTACCCAAATTTTGGTAGGTTTCTTCCGAAATGAACAATTCAGTTGATACATCACGACCTGCAGAAAGCTCCACAACTTCTTTGCCGCGCCAAAAGGGAACACCGTTGTCAACATAATCCCGAGCAAAAACGCGCTTGGCAGACAGAATTTCCGCCACGTCACCAAGGGTGGTTTCTTCCCAATCAATCATCGAGACTTACCTGTCCAAGGGTCGCCTTTATCGCTGTTTCCTTAGTTCTGCTGTCAAAGAATTGCTCGTTCAGAATTTCTGTCAGAGACGCGAACTTCTCCTCGAACGGGACCCCGTCGCCTTCGTCCTCCGCCGCCCCGACATACCGCCCCGGCGTCAGCACGTAGTCGAACTTGCGGATGGTCTCCAGCCCCTCGGATTTACAAAAACCCGGCTCGTCAACATAGGCCTCCCAACCTTTCTCCGCCAGCGTTTCGGGCATGGCCCGCCAGCGGCGGTAGGTGCCCGCGATCTTCTCAATATCCTCACCCGAGAACTCGCGCCGCACGCGGTCTACCATGTGACCCAAGTTGCGCGCGTCGATGAACAGTACCTCTCCGCTCCGGTTCCGCAGCCCATTGGCGGATTTATCACGGCTCAAAATCCACAAACAAACGGGAATTTGTGTGGAATAGAAGAGCTGCCCCGGCATGGCGACCATGCAATCGACGCGGTCCTGCTCGATCAGCTGCTTTCTGATCTCACCCTCTCCGCTGGTTTGGGACGACATAGAACCATTGGCTAGCACCACCCCCGCATGGCCGCGCGGCGCAAGGTGGTGGACGATGTGCTGTATCCAAGCGAAGTTGGCATTACCTTTTGGTGGTGTACCGTATTGCCAGCGTACATCTTCGGTCAGCCGGTCTCCGCCCCAATCCGAGATGTTAAACGGCGGGTTGGCGAGGATGTAATCAGCCTTGAGGTTCGGGTGGCTGTTCTTGTGGAAGCTGCCCGCGCTGTTCCATGCGATGTCGGCATCAATGCCATGCACGGCAAGGTTCATCTTGGCCAAGCGCCAAGTGGTGTGGTTGATCTCCTGCCCATAGACGGACAGGTTTAGCGGGTTGCCACCGTGTTCTTCGATGAATTTTTCGGACTGAATAAACATACCGCCGGAACCGCAGCAGGGGTCATAAACGCGGCCCTCGTAGGGCTCCAACATCTCAACGAGAGTCCGGACAACGGAACGGGGCGTAAAGAACTCACCGCCCCGCTTGCCCTCGGCGCTGGCAAAGCCCGAGATGAAGTATTCATAGACGCGGCCAAGCAGATCGCGTGCGCGGTCGGCGCTGTCGTGTAGTTTGATATTTGAGAACAGATCGACCAGTTCACCCAGCATGGTTTTGTCGAGCGTCGGACGCGCATAGTTTTTGGGAAGAACGCCTTTTAGACTTTCATTGGTCGGGACGGCTTCAATCGCCTCCATCGCGTCATCAATGATCTTACCGATGTTTTCTGAGCGGGCGTTTTTCTGAATGTATGACCAGCGAGCAGTCTCAGGCACCCAGAACACGTTTTCGGCCAAGTATTCCTCGGGCTCTTCAGGATCTGCGTATTCATCTTCGCTCAGTTGATCATACATCGCCTGAAACGCTTCGGAGATATATTTGAGAAAGATCAACCCAAGCGCGACGTGTTTGTATTCCGAAGGCTCCAACGCCCCGCGCATCTTGTCAGCTGCTTTGAAAAGATCCGCTGCGAAATCAAGATCAGATTGACGAGTTGTCTCTGACATATAGCCCCTGCCCATAGATTATTTTTTCGTTGGAAATAGACTTAACTATTCGGGCCATGCGAGTCTAACCTAAATGGCCATTTTGACAATGATTGTGCTCTGATTAGCAATTCAAGGCCATGTTATGTCGCACTTTTCTTGAGTAACCGGTAAAGAGTAGACCGCCCTACTCCAAGCTGTTTTGCGATCTCTGCGATCTTGATACCATCAACCTGCATTGCTGATCAGGCGAGACGGAGGATGAGTAAATGATCAGACTACTACTGTTTTCGGCTTTACTGGCTCTAGCGGCCTGTAACGTACCGTTTATTCCGCTCATTTAGTATGTGTGGACGCTTTGTTGATCCGAACCTACAGAGCATGGGTCTTGATACATCATGGCTCAAGATAGACCCCTTCAAGAACTGGGACCGGCGCTATAACGTCAAGCCAACCCAAGATATGATTATCCTCACGCCCGACTTAGAGCCTATGGTAGCGCGATGGAGGCTCATCCCTTCATGGCACAAAGGAGAACTTCGGGATTGGAAGGCTACTACGTTTAATGCCAGAATTGAGGAAGCCGCAAGCAAGCCCTCCTTCCGCTCAGTTTGGAACAAGGGGCGCTGCCTACTGCCATTGAGTGGCTACTACGAATGGAAAGGTGAAAAGGGAAATAAGCAGCCCTACTTCATTCAATCAGCAGGAAATGAGGAAAACCTTTTCGTTGCCGGACTGGCTTCAAAATGGAACGAAACGCTGACTTGCACCATGCTAACACGCGCGGCCAATAACACCGTTTCCGACATTCATCACAGAATGCCTGTCATCTTGAATACCTCCGAGCGTGAAGCTTGGTTGCAAGGTGAGAATGATATTGATTTGGGAGCGTCAATCAAATTGAAGCATCATCAGGTTCGAAAATTCGGCATCCGTGACGAAGGAGAAGAAATAATCGAGGCGAAGGATTGAACTCACACGATTCGAGGCGTGTCATACTGTACGGAATAATTCTGATCTGAGATTTTTGCGCCCTACGGGACTAATAGAAGTGTTTTTTCAGAAGCACCTTTGTGGCGAGAAGTCCGACGCCCTTACGCCGCGCCAGAAATCACCGATTATGCTCAACTTAAAAAATTCCTTAATGACCCTATTGTCCGTCGAGATCGGTAACATTATATGCCAGATGAAAGGGTGTGAGCATCATGGTTTCCTTTTCTATAAAAACCAGAATGTAGCATGAGCTGCCGATCTAACAAGCAGTTCGTGGGTTTAACAATTCGTAGGACCAACACGTAGATCGAAGTCCGTTTCGCATGCGATGCATTTCGTTTTTGTGACGCCAGTTACCAATTCTCTTATGCTATGCTAAGCATAGTTGGAAACCTCTGGACCGATACAATGCGTTATCTTTCTCGCCTTATATTGCTTAGTTCCGCACTACTTCCAACTGTTGCATTTGGAGATATCGCTATGGCGATCAATCGCTCCAAAGCGGGTACAGTGGACGCAATGGCTGACGTGCAGTGTGCGCAGGAAGTAGGACAATCACTCGGAACATGCACCGCGGTTTGCGCTCGCGTAGAGGAATCTGCGGTTGTGACCGTCACGTTTCAAAACGGATTTCGCAGACAACTCATGTTTTCGGATGAAACCTTCCTGCGAGGCGACGCTACAATGTCAGGGGTTGGAACCGATACCGATTGGCGGCTCGTGGATGGCATCTATCAGATCAGAGTAGATGACCAGCGCTTCGAGATTCCAGAAACGCTGGTCTTGGGAGAATAGGCCGCAACGCTGCCGTGCGGCCTATACCTAAATCAGCTGCCAGGGGTCAGCTTGTAAATTGTGCCTTCGTCGATCGCAGTATAAAGACTTCCGTCCGGTCCCGATACAACTGAGCGGAACCGACCAGGCTCCATAGGCAAAGTCATCTCGGTAACGTCCTCTACCTCGGTACCGTCCTCGGTCAATTGGATGACATCAATCCGTTGGCCAATTGGTGTTCCACCGAAGCCAATCCCCATGATGCCAACAACAAGCGCACCGTTCCAGTCACCCCAGGCATCGCCATTAAGGAACGCCGCAGACGAAGTTCCCTGTGACCAGCCATTGTTGTTCCAAATTGGCGGCATTGCGTCGGGGTAAGTCTCGAAGTCGGTCATCGGCATATACGCCGCACGTTCGAACCGGTTCATACCCTCTTCTTGGTTCGGACTGTATCCACAGTAGTTGTCCGGACAATCGCCACGACCGGCCATATTCGGGCGCGGATCCCAGCCAGCGTTACCGCCATTTTCCAGAACGGTGATCTCGTCGGAGTGCCACGGGCCATGCTCGGCCGTAATTGGCGTACCGCTTGCGTTAAATGCGATACCCTGAACATTACGGTGACCATATGTATAGGTCCGCTTGTCAAACCCGTCCGGCGGCGTGTTTTCTGCGGCAGCATTCCCGTCAGTATCGATCCGCAAAACTTTGGAGCCCATGATGGTTGGGCTTTGGGGTACTTCTCCGTTATGCGTGTCACCAGTGGTCAGATAGAGATATCCATCAGCTGAATTGAAACGTACCCGACCGCCGTTATGCGCACCTGGTCCGCCAAACGGGTGATCAGAGGCCGCCATCTTGTAGGGTACATCGTCAACAATATCTGTACGATCTGCAACACCGGTGAAATCTTCATTAACTGTAAAGCGCATCAGCCGATTGGTATGCGGATCAGACATGTTGGATGTCGAGTAAACGTAAATTCGACGGTTCTCATCAAATGCCGGATCGAAAGCGACACCCATCATGCCCGCTTGTCCTTCACAGAACAGATCATCCCCATTTGAGGCATAGCCCTCAGTCGCGCCCACGCCATACAGAGCGTTCACTGAACCATCTGGCATTAGCACCGAAAGCCCCTTGCACTTCTCTGTAAACAACATGGTGCCATCGTCTAGGAAGGCCATATCCCAAGGGTTTTCAAGGCCGTCAAGCACGACCTCGGACTCTAGTTTCGTGGTATTCATACCGGACTGCGCAAGCGCCGACGATGAGAATATCGCCGCTCCGGCGAGAAGGGATGCTACAGCTGGCAGCATCGAAATACGTTTCGAAAAAAGCATAGTATCCTCGCATGAAAAATTGGTTTCGCCAGAACGGGCATTGAGTTTCGGTCATTATGCTCTGGCTTGGCTGAGGCTTTAGGCTAGTGTCGCGTTCTTTATTCTGTCAATATATTTCTTATTGCCCACCCTAACGTATACATAGCCACATCAAAGTTTGGAGATCCTCAGTCAAATGCAGAGGTAACGTAAATCGAAATGTTGGCGATATCTTCGTCTGACAGTTTCTTGGCATGTTGAATCATCAAGATCGAATTTGGACCAATCTTTTCACCTGAACGATAGCGCTCCAGCTTCTCGGCAACGTATTCAGGTTCTTTGTCGGAAAGCTTCGGATAGCTAGCGGCTCCTTGCGCCTTATTGCCGTGACAAGCTCGGCACGATTTCTTGAAGATCTTTTCCGCCGCTTCAATGTCTACCTCATGCTCCATTGCGACGACTTCTCCCTCATCGACCGAGGGCGTATCGCTTTCCGCCGAAACTGAAAAACCGCAAAGGATTAAGGACGCGGACAGAAGGAATTTATTCAACATGAATATTATCTCCACTTTGATTGATACCATAGCCCCTAGACGATTTTGGCTTCAATTTCAACGAACCTCATCAGCTCGCCTGCATCAATCAACCTTAATAGCGACCAATCTCCGCTAACGAAAAGCCTAGCAAACGTACATTATCTTGCACTAATCGCCCTCAGGCTGATATCGCCGCACATCTCACACAAGACCCTAAGCCGATAAAAACACCGCTCCGTTACTATAGCTTGTCGAAACCGGTCGTATCTATTCCCTGAACGCTTTCTTTTGCAATCGCGTCAAAATCCTGCGTTTCATCGTATTCGGAAACAACGACACTGTCGCTTGGCCCGCAAGCCGTGAGTAACAATATAATGGCGAGAGTTGATACTCTCTTCGTCTAAATTCCTCGTTTCAAACGTCGCATATCGTAAGAATAGCGGAGAAATATAACCTCAACGAAGAGTTTTATGTGCCGCAGTAATCGTCCCGAAAGCGCGCCACATGCAGCGTAATTTGCCGCTCTTTTTAATCAAGTTTGATAAGTGGTGCCCGGGGGCGGAATCGAACCACCGACACGAGGATTTTCAATCCACTGCTCTACCCCTGAGCTACCCGGGCACGGGGAACGAATAATCGTTCGGGTTGCGGTGTTCTAGACTTGGTGGGGCATAGTGTCCAGAGGCAAACTGCGAAAAATTTAGTGTGTACGCGTTTTTGGCTTATCAAGCTCGGATTGCGCGTCGCTCAGATCCTCTGCATCCTCCGCGGGAGCCGTATATGTGCCATTAAACCAACGGCCTAGGTCGATATCCGCGCATTTCTTGCTACAGAACGGGCGATACTTGGGATCGGTGTCTTCGCTACAAATTGGACAGCTCATTTACATTCCCTCAGCAAGTGGGAGGCGCTCCCTTTTGCGCTGTAATTCAAAATGCCCTAACGGGGTCCATCCAGCCAATGTTGTATCAACAGAATCATGCTTGAATGCTGCGCGCAGGATGCTCTCGAAGGTCTGGCGATCTTTCTTGGCCATCGGCGCTAGGTCCAGGGTGATTTGCCCGCCCAACCCTCTTGTTCTAAGCTGACGAGGCAAATCGCGAACTGCCGCGATGTTCGCTTTCATTCCCGCCGCGGGCGACGTGTCGCCGCCTGTGTTCACGTCAACGGCAACCAATGCACGCGTGGGTTCAACATACATACTTGCTCCACCAGAGAGACGCACGAACGGCACCAAGGCCTGTTCGATCATATCGTCGACCTCATGAGTGGCAAAACCACCCTGCTCGTCCGTAATGCTATCTGGAGTTGGCCAGTCACGCCACGCGAGCAAGTGCGAGTTCGGACCATCCAAGAGCAATTCCGGCTCTGTGCCTTCGGCGCTAAGAACACCTTCGGCGTCGCCAAGCATAGTGGCTATGTCTTCTGCAATCTCGTCGGCGTCTGCGGTTTCGCAAATAGAGCGCAGGATCAGGCCGTATTCGCTCTCTTCCATCACAGAATGTGCGATCTCAAGCAATTCGTCGCGCTTATCTTCATCACGGATTGCGCGGCTAATATTCAAGCCGGGCGCATTCGGGGTGACAATGGCATAGCGGCTCTTGAAGAGCACCTTAGCCGTCACGGGAACGGCCTTGCCCTCTTCGGCATAGCCCGTCACCTGTACGAGGATCGGTTGCCCCGGAGCAAGACCGCGCCCCTCACGAAGGAAACCCGTTGCATTAGGAAGGCGCACCATCATGCCGCCCTGCCCCTTTAGGGGACGATCACATACTGCCCTGAAAACGGCACCAGGAACCGGAATTGTTTGATCTGCGGGGTCGATCAAGAAATCGGACAGCTTGCCATCCTCAATGAATGCCGCCGCTGCGCGCCCTTTGTATTGGTCGAGGATTACGCTTGTACCCTTCATGAGACCTCCAAGGAATAGCCAGCGCTTTCAAGTAGCTGCGCTGTTTCGGTGAGCGGAAGCCCGACAACACCCGTATAGGAACCATTAATCCACGGAATGAAGCGCGCTGCATATCCCTGAATACCATAACCACCGGCCTTACCACGCCATTCGCCGGTCGCGATATACGCATCGATGTCCGCAGTGGTAAGCTGCTTCATCCGTAGAATGGTCACGGTTTCTTTTTCAGTGACTTTGTCGCCTGCGCGCAATGCTACAGCGGTTACGACCCGATGGCGCCGACCGGACAGACGGCGCAGGAAATCGCGCGCTTCGTCTTCGTCGGCAGGTTTTCCAAGGATTCTGCGCCCAATGGCGACGATCGTATCAGCCGCCAGAACGATATCGCCTTCTTCTGCCTCAACCGCCAGTGCCTTCTCTCTTGCGAGGCGCTGGCAATACGGGCGCGGGTATTCCCCCGCATGTGGCGTTTCATCAATATCTGCAGGGCGCACGGCAAAAGGCTCCACGCCGATTTGCGCCAATAGTTCGGCGCGGCGCGGGCTTGCGGAGCCTAAAATCAGCCGCATAGCTTACTTAAAGCGATAGTTAATGCGACCCTTGGTGAGGTCGTAAGGTGTCATCGCAACCTGTACTTTGTCGCCGGCCAATACGCGGATACGATTTTTGCGCATTTTGCCTGCCATATGAGCGATGATTTCATGGCCGTTTTCCAGCTCGACCCGAAACGTCGCGTTTGGCAAAAGCTCTTTGACGACACCCGGAAATTCGAGCTCTTCTTCTTTGGCCATGTTCACTCCATTTTGTTACTTTTCGCGACATATACGCGAACGTGCTCTAAATGCGCGTCCTTGACGGGATTTTCAAGGACAACTTAGCCAAACATCGGTGTTTTTACGCAATTAGGTCGTTTTTTCGGCGGGGCCGAAGCGTTTTAGCAGGTGTTCGCGAATCTGGTCACGCGTTTGGCGATAACTGTTGAGTCGCTCTTCTCGCCCTTCTCCAAGGCCCGTCGGATCCAGAATTGGCCAATACTCGACCTCGATATGATAAAGATGCGTGAGGTCCAGCGCTCGGCGCTGACTGGCAGGAGAGAGTGCAACGACCAGATCATAGCTCGACAAATCATCGCCCCACTCCTGCATGTCGTCAAATGAACGGCTTTGGTGTCGCGACAGCTCCACGCCAATTTCCGCACACACAGCGATGGCAAAGCCGTCAATCTCAAGATCACTTCGCACGCCAGCGGATTGAATATAGATCGACCTGCCGAACATTTCCTTCATGATGCCTTCGGCCATCGGCGAACGGACCGCGTTGTGGTCGCAGCAAAACAAAACAGAAGTCGGCTTGGAGAGCGTCATTTACCCTCCGAAATGCAGGACGCATATGAGAGTAAAGAGGCGCCGCGAAGTCGGATGGTCAAGGATGGCTTTCCCCTCTAACCGCTCTTGTAGCACACGTGCGCCCTCGTCGTGGATACCGCGCCGCGCCATATCAATCGCTTCGATCTGGCTGGGCGGAAGTTTCTTTACGGCATCGTAGTAACTCTCGCAAATCTGGAAATAGTCCCGCACGACCTGCCTGAATGGACCAAGCGCAAGGTGAAAGGCCGCCGCCTGCTCGCCATCAACCGACCCGATTTCAAATACCAACCGCCGCTCGCGAATAGACAACCGCACATGGAATGGGCCATCCACGGTTGGTCGATCCTCTCGCGTCGGAAGGGCAAAACTGTTGTCCTCAAGCAGATCAAAAATCGCCACGCGCCGTTCTTGTTCGATCTGCGCGGTCGGTGGGGCGAGCCCTCCGTCGTCTATTTCGATTTCTACGATCCGATCAGAGGTCATCGCCCTTACTTCTCGTTCAAACTATCGAGCCGAAGCCGAATGGAAAGGCCATGCGCCTCAAGACTTTCGGATTTGGCCAGTCGTTCGGCGGCGGGACCAATCGCGCCAAGAGCTTCTGGGGTCATTTTCGACAGGGTCGTCCGCTTGACAAAATCCATCACCGAAAGCCCCGACGAGAACCGCGCCGAGCGTGCCGTCGGCAAGACGTGATTAGGTCCGCCAATATAATCGCCAATAGCTTCAGGCGTGAACGCTCCGATAAAAATCGCACCCGCGTGTTTGATTTTGGCCGCCATAGCATCGGCATCCTGGACACAAAGTTCCAAATGTTCCGGCGCGATGCGGTCCGACAATTCAACGGCCTGATCCAAAGAGGACACGGTAATGATCGCACCAAAATCGCGCCAACTTGGCCCCGCGATATCGCCCCGCTCAAGGGTCTCAAGACGTTTTTCAACAGCCTTGGCAACCTGCTGACCGAATGCAGCATCGTTGGTAATCAGTATACTTTGGGCGCTTTCGTCGTGCTCAGCTTGGCTTAACAAATCGACTGCAATCCAGTCTGGATTGTTGTGTTTGTCGGCAATGACAAGGATCTCGCTCGGGCCAGCGATCATATCAATGCCGACCTTCCCAAAAACCCTACGCTTCGCAGCCGCAACAAATGCATTCCCCGGCCCAGTAATTTTATCAACCGGAGCGATGCTTTCGGTGCCATAGGCCATCGCCGCGATCGCCTGTGCGCCACCAATGCGGTAGATCGTATCAACGCCGGCCAAGCGCGCAGCCAAAAGCACCAGCGGATTACAAATCCCGTCAGGCGTCGGAACACAAATCGCCAGCCGCTCAACGCCAGCGACCTTCGCTGGGATCGCGTTCATCAGAACCGAACTCGGATAGCTCGCCAACCCACCGGGAACGTATAGTCCCGCAGCGGCCACGGCGCTCCAACGCCAACCAAGCGTTGCGCCGGTCTCGTCCGTCCAGCTATCATTCTCTGGCATTTGTCGCGCGTGATATGCGCGGATGCGTTCGGCGGCCAACTCTAGTGCGGCAGTATCCTCCGCGTTCACCTTGGCGCATTCTGCTTCTATCTCTTCAGCCGAGAATGCTAGTGTTTCTGGCGTAAGCTCGAGGCGATCGAACTTCTCGGTCAGTTCAATAACCGCTGCGTCACCGCGCGCGCGGACATCGGCGATAATCTCGGCCACCACCGCATCAACATCGGGGCTGTCTTCACGCTTGGTGCCTAGGAACGCGGTGAAGTCGGCTTCGAAATTGGGGTCCGTCGCGTTCAGGAATAGCGGCATGTTTTACTCCGAGTGGTGTGGAATGTGCTTGGAGGGAGCAATATAGGGCCGCGTCACATCCTGCAATGTGACATTAATACATTCAACGTCCATCCCGATTGCGCCATCCCCTGCAAGCGTCAGGATAAGACGCCCCGCACCATCCTCGCCCGCTTCGAACTGAATGGCGAGGACCGAAAGAATTGTATCTTTGTCCTTTGGATCAACACCTTGGCTTGCGACCCTCTGAACATCTTCAATCGACAACACCGATCGCACCCGCTCAAACGGACGATTGCGGGCCTTGGCTCGGTCTACGTCTTCCCAACGAAAGCGGTTAAGAAGGATCGCAAAGCGCCGCGACGCAGGTTTCCACGCCATTTCCGATCCTGGAAATACGGCGTCCTGAATTAGCCCTGAGATCACCTCAAGGTCTTGCGTGTCTACGGCGACAAGTTGAATTGGCTTCTCGGCGCCGTCCTCGAATGTTGCATCTTGGCTCATTCTTTCACCCGTTCGATTTGTGCGCCGACGCCCGCAAATTTGGCGACGACGTGCTCATATCCACGATCCACATGGTACACGCGCGAAACGACTGTTTCGCCTTCAGCCGCAAGCCCCGCCAGAATAAGCGACACTGAAGCGCGCAAATCCGTAGCCATAACCCGAGCGCCCTTGAGCTGTTTTACGCCCGTAACGGTGGCAACACCGCCCTGAACGTCAATCTGAGCGCCCATTCGAATAAGCTCGGGCGCGTGCATGAATCGGTTTTCGAAAATCTTCTCTTCAAGAACGCTGACACCATCCGCCGTACACATCAAGGCCATCATTTGCGCCTGAAGGTCCGTCGGGAAGCCCGGGTAAACCTCGGTGGTCACATCAACCGAATGGATAAGATCGGCGCGACGCGCCACGACAAGGCCGTTTTCGGTTTCGCTAACGTTGATCCCTGCGGAATCCAGCTTCTCGCAGAATGCCTCCAGAAGGTTGATCCGTCCGCCAAGAAGTTCCACTTCGCCACCCGCAATCGCAGGCGCAAGCATATAGCTTCCAAGCTCAATACGGTCCGTAACCACAGGATGAGTTGCGCCGCTCAAACGATCGACTCCTTGGATCGTAATGGTCGACGTCCCCTCACCTTCAATCTGAGCGCCCATTTTGCGCAAACACTGAACCAGATCCACAATCTCGGGCTCGCGCGCTGCATTTTTAAGAACTGTGGTCCCTTTGGCCAGAGTTGCGGCCATCACCGTGTTTTCGGTCGCGCCAACGGATGCAAATCGAAGTTCGTGCACCGCACCCTTCAAGCCCTTCGGGGCCTTCGCATGAAGGTACCCCTCCTTAAGTTCGATCTCTGCGCCCAGCGCCTCTAGCGCTTCAATATGAAGGTCCATCGGACGCGCACCAATTGCGCACCCACCAGGAAGCGAAACTACAGCGCGTCCCAACCGCGCCAACATAGGCCCAAGCACTAGGTTCGACGCACGCATTTTGCGAACGATTTCATAATCGGCGACGTGGTTATCAAGCTTGTGCGAAGACATGGCCAAGACCTTGCCATCTTGAAGCGAAGACACTTCAGCCCCCAGTGATCCCAAGAGAGCGCTCATGGTTTTGATATCCGACAAGCGTGGCGCGTTCGTAAGCGTTAGCGGCTCTTCCGAAAGGAGCGTCGCGGGCATAAGCGTCAAACACGCATTCTTTGCTCCAGCGATAGGAATTTGCCCCTTGAGAGGGCCGTTGCCCTTGATAACGATGGAATCCATTAGCTGCCCTACTCTGCCTGATTATCTGCGGAATTTTTTGTATTGCGAGCGCGCACCTGCGCCTTGCGTTTGGCCATATTGGCCTTCAACGCAGACTTTAACCGCATTTCACGCGCGTTTTGCTTGGTTTTCGCGGTGGTTGGTTTGATGTTTTTGTCGTTTGGTTCTTGGCTCATATTGTCTATCTAACCCAGCACGAACAAACCGTCCAGTAATGCACAGCACAACACAGGCCAATTCGGTTTTGGGTCAACAATCGTCTCGAGTTAACGCGAAAAATCGAAATCTATCCGCGAACAAGAGAAAACCCACTTGCCACGCGCTCGGATTGGGTCTAATCACCCGCCACGCGCAAAGCCATTGCTGCCGTAGCTCAGAGGTAGAGCACTCCCTTGGTAAGGGAGAGGTCGAGAGTTCGATTCTCTCCGGCAGCACCATAACGAATGACTTTATTGCTTTATTTCAAAGCATTAACTGCGAACACCCCAAAGCAACCCACCCTATAAGCCACCCGACATTATCGGAGTCAGTATTCTTCGTTTCCTGTCGATTAACTTAATCAGCGGCTAATTGGCTCGAATACAAGCTCAAATGCATAAAATCGATACTCATCCCAAACCAGAATCTTACTATTTTGACAAAAATATTCAACCAACCCGGCCAAGTAACTTCACAAAGCCTTATAGGCATTGAAAAGAATCTCTTAACGCAAAATGATAGTCCACCCCAATCTATATTCGCACTGAACACCTTCGACCTTCAGCTAGCAAGCGACGATCGCCTCTACGGTACAGCATCACAAAGCAGACACTTAGTAATTGAAGGTTGAAGTAGTGAGCCCACACAAATAATTCGCGCCAAACAATTGTTAAAATTGCCCACCGACTCCCTTAAACTTTTCGACGAAAGATGAAATCTTCATGAGAACTGTCGATTTCTTAGTTCGGAACTGAGGATTAAGAGGGCTCATTTTGGGAAGTATGGCATTTAAGTCAGCACCGTTTTCACTTGCAAATTCGCGTTTTATGGAAGCCGAAATATAGCGCCTTGCTGCATCAAAATTTAGATCTTCCGACCTAATGAGCTCTTCTGCCTCCCTACGTTGCTCTGCCTGAGCAAAAGAGAAAAATGCATCGATCACACCTGCCTTGTCATCAATCTGATCAAGATCAGTCTGGTTGATGAAGTCCACAACCAGGCTTTCTTTGGCTCGATTTCCGAGGCTACCGCGGATGACCCGCCGAGCATCTTCAATTAGATCCCCCTTGCTCTTCACCTTCTTATTCTTCTCAAAGATTAGCTCGAGGATGTAATCGAGGTTGATCTCCTGCGATTTGAGAAGATCCACTTCGAAAACGACGTCATCCCACTCGATATTACTTTGCTCTTCCTCAGCCGAAGACTTCTCCCGGCGAAGCCAATCACGAATGTCATTATATGTCGATCTATAGTCTTGAACTGCTCGCTCAGATGGCAGGTCTATGGCCTTTAGGTCGCGAAGGTCCTCTTCACTCACGTAGTGCCTTTGCTTGAACTCCTCGACGGCATTCGCATCTTTTAGGTCTAGGCCCTGATAGGCCTTCAATGCTGAGAATTCATCGTAGTTCCGAAGCACATTTTCGACCCTCAGATATTCACCGAAGAGCTTAGCAAACTCCTTCTTGTCTTCTTCTTTGATAATCTCGTCCGGATTGGGAAAGCGTTCGGTTAGCTCCTTCACAACATCAATGAACCCGCGTCGCGCCGCTCCAGTTTCCTGATCAACGAAACCATTCATGTACTCGTCGTAGCTCTTTTCCAGCACAACGTTCTTTGTGTTCTTGTCACCGAACAACGTGATCGCATCAACTGTCGCTTGCTCAAGGTCCCTGAACGCTACAATATTGCCGAATGTCTTGGTTGCATCGTAGATCCGGTTGGTTCTGGAGAACGCCTGCATCAAGCCATGGTAGCGGAGGTTTTTGTCTACAAACAAAGTATTGAGCGTGGGGGCATCAAAGCCAGTAAGGAACATGCCGACGACAATTAGCAGGTCGATTTCCTTCGTGCGAACCCGGCTGGCAAGGTCGCGGTAGTAGTTCTGAAAACCACTGCTATCGACACTGAAACTCGTCTTGAAAAAAGCATTATAGTCTTCAACTGCGGCGCTCAAAAATTCCTTCGCACTGCTATTCATCGCAGATACGTCAAAACTCTCGTCCTTAATGTCCCCGATCGCGTCTTGCTCTTCGTTGGCTGCAAAAGAGAAGATAGTCGCAATCTTCAGCGGCTTTTCACTGTTTGCTTGCAGAGCGTTTAGAGTTTCGTAGTAGAGCTTGGCCGCATCTACACTGCTGACGGCGAACATAGCGTTGAAGCCATTGCTTCCCGCATGCAACCGGTGGGTTTTCTGACGGAAGTTATTCAGTATGTACGTTGAAACTTCTCGAATACGTTCTGGATGAAGAAGCGCTTGCTTGTTCTCGGCAGCACTGAGCTTCGTTTTATCTTGCTCCGTTTCAATGGCTTTAAACTGAGGGCGTACATCGTTGTAGTCGACCTTGAACTTCAGAACTTTTTCATCGCGAATGGCGTCAGTGATCACATAGGAATGCAACTCACGTCCAAACACGCTTGCGGTCGTTTCCGCGCCCAGAGCGTTTTCCGGAAAGATCGGCGTTCCGGTGAAGCCAAACTGATAAAATCGCTTGAACTTCATTTTCAGGTTCTTCTGCGCCTCGCCAAACTGACTTCGGTGGCACTCATCGAAAATGAAGACCACCTGCTGGTCGTACACCGGCAGGTCACCTTCTGATTTCATTAGATTATTCAACTTCTGGATCGTCGTGACGATTATCTTGTTATCGTCTTTACCCAAGTTGCGCTTCAACCCGGCTGTGCTATCGGACCCGTTGACGCTGTCAGGGGAAAATCGCTGGTATTCCTTCATGGTCTGGTAGTCGAGGTCCTTACGGTCCACGACGAAGAAGACTTTGTCGATGAAATCCAGCTCGGTTCCCAACCGTGCCGCCTTGAAACTCGTCAGCGTCTTGCCAGAGCCTGTGGTGTGCCAGATGAAGCCGCCACTCTCCGGCTTTCTCCAGTTTTTGGCCTCATATGAGCTCTTGATCTTCCATAGAATGCGTTCTGTTGCAGCAATCTGGTAGGGGCGCATGACCAGCAACGTGTCGCTGACATCGAAGACCGAATATTGCAGCAAAACATTCAGCAGTGTGCGCTTCTGAAGGAAAGTCGCCGTAAAGTCCTTCAGATCTTTGATCAAGCTATTGTCAGACTTTGCCCAGTTCATGGTGAAGTCGAAGCTGTTCTTGTTACGCTTGGTCGTGTTGGCGAAATACCGGGTGTCGGTGCCGTTCGAAATCACAAACAGCTGCAAGAACTTGAACAGGGAATTTTCGCTGTTGAAGCTCTCTTTGCTATACCGGTGTATCTGATTGAACGCCTCCCGGATCGCCACGCCGCGCCTCTTCAACTCGATTTGCACCAAGGGCAAACCATTAACCAAGATCGTCACGTCATAACGATTGGCATGGGTGCCAACTTGCTCGAACTGCTTGATCACCTGTAGTTTGTTGCGTGTCTTGTTCTTTTTGTCGACCAGGTAGATGTTCTGGATGCGCCCGTCGTCAAAGACGAAATCATGGATGTAGTCGTCGTGTATCTTGCGAGTTTTGTCGATGAGGTTGTCGCTGGGTTTGTCTAGGTAAGTCTCTGCAAAACGTTTCCATTCTTCATTCGAAAACTTGACGTTGTTCAGCTCTTCTAATTGCATCCTAACGTTTGCGAGCATGGCCTCTTGGGTCGTGAGTGTAGGCATAAATTCATAGCCCTGATCGACCAGGTCCTGAACCAACTCACGCTCTAGATCATCTTCGCTCTGGTAGCGATCGGCGGCATCCCACTCCTTGGTGTACTTGTCGAGGACGATGAAATTCTTCGTTTCCGCGATGGTTTTCGTCTGCTCAACCATTTTGTTCATCCTGCTTCCAATAGCCGTAATTGTTTATCAAATGGTCCAGCAAAAACTTGACTGTCTGCTTTTCAGGTCCTGTCGGGTCACGAACCTCTTCGTTGGAAAGACTTGAGTGACTGGAGAACTGAATTATGCGGCTCAAGTAGGCTTGTTTTTCGCCTGGCACGGTATCTAGAAGATCACCCCATTCACGGTGCCCCAAGAAGCCCGCAGTCTTTTCATACAGGTTGCGCAATAGAGTGAAATGATAACGCTCAACCCTGTTTTCAGCGATCGCTTCCTCCAACACCCTCTTTAGGTGCAAATGGTAGGAAAAACTCTTATTCGCGTCGCCATACTTGACGTTCAGATTGTAGGTTCCATCCTCCAACCGCTCCAGCAGATAGCACCCTTCTTTCTTGCCCTGCTTCTTCAGGCCGAGCTCATTGTGCAGGACGTTATAAAACAGGGGGCTGTGCGTGGTTATGACGAACTTCAATCCTTGCGGAGCGATCTTGATCAAGCTGGCCAAGTTCACGGCCAATTCGATCAGATGGTTTTCGTCGAGCGAGCTGACCGGGTCATCGATGAAGATATATTCCAGCTGATCGAACTGCCGGGTGCCCCGCTCCTCTGGCTCTGGGACGTTCAGGACAGAAACCACCTCTTCGAGCAGTGTGTAGAAAATGCTCCAAACAAAAAGGCTTTCCTCGCCCTTTGAGATCTTGAAGTTGCCGGTTCCCTCTTCGCCGCCTGTATCAACTGAAAAAGTCACCTCAGAGAAAGCCTTGACCGTCGTCTCGTTTCCGTTTGCGTTTTGGCGCGTGTATTCCTCGTTGAACGTCGGCGTTAGCTTATCATTCGCATAGCGTTGAAAGTTCTTGGTGATGTTTATCTCTTGCCCCTGATCAACTAAAATCCAGTCGGTGAAGGTGTTTGGCTGGATCATCAACTTGGGGTCACTATCTCCTAGAAGGTCATTGTCCCAGTAGAACAAGTCTTCGGTGAAGGCGTTGTAATACAGGACTTTTTCGCGCGGGAGTTCACCATCTTCGCCGTCCTCTGGCTTTGGAGCGATAAGGTCTTTGAGGGCGCGAGACAGGCGGGTCTTACCGGTCCCGTTGAAGGCGTAGATCAGCTGTACTTTGGGGACAGGTTTTGTCTGCTCAACTTCCTTTGGCGGAATCTGCTTCGTTTCCTTGGTTACAGTCGTTCGGATGACCTGCGGCGAACTAAGCTGCTGTGCGATCTGCTCGAGAGTCTGGCTCATTTACGCTTCCTCCTCAGGTTTTGGGAAGCTCAAGAGCAGGTCGCGGTAATATTCATATTGCTGCTTGCGCAACTTGATCTCACGCGGCAGGCCCTCACTGAGCGAGGTGGTCAACGTGTCGAACTTGTCGAGGATGTTGACGACGCGCTCTTGTTCCTCGGGTGAAGGGACAGGGATCAGGATCTTGGCCAGGCTGTCGGCGTTGACGCGTCTGACTTTTGCGCCGGTAATGTGAACCCGTTTTTGTTTTTGAAACTGCTCCGTTTGGAAGAAGTAGGCGACAAATTTGGGGTTTAACTTGTGCGAGTAAAAGCATGCGTCGCTGCTGACCGCGATATCCTCATCGCCAAGCCAAGCGACGGCCTTGCAGACGTCTTCATCGTTCTCGCTCGTTGTCGCAATCACCAAATCGCCGGGCTTTGCCATGCGGGCTTTCTTTGCAAATTCCTCTGATACAAAGCTTTTGGTGTCGTGGGCATAGGTTCCGTAATGGGTGTAAATCTGACCGTAGTGAATGCAGCCCACCCCAGACTCCGCAAAGTCCTTCTTCTGAAGACCGCCGCCGCGCGTGAAGGTTCCCACCCGCTCGTCACCCATCGGCAAATGCTCAACATCTTCACCTTCATGGTCCAACAATTGCTCTCGATAGTGGTTGTATTGCTGCTTACGGGCCTTAAGCTCGGCTGTCAGCTCGGCTGTCAGCTCGGTGAAGCTATCCAAAATCCGAACAATCTCCGCTTGGATCGCAAGCGACTTTTCTGGGTCCTCAGGGCTTGGTATTGGAACCTCGAGGGCTTTGACAATCCCCGCGTTTATGTTGGTCTGTGAGCCTGTTCCAAGTGACTTTATGTACTCATACTTGCTTCGCAAGAAATGAAAAACATAACGATAATCAGCAACCTCTGGATCAAGCTGAATATTTGCACACGCTTGGTTGGTCGTCATTGGAACCTTGTTGATTCCAATTTTTCCAACTGTGGCACCGTACATGGCAACGATGACGCAATTTTTCGGAATCCAGTTTGCGCTGGAATCCCTTAAACCTTCGTCGGTGATCTTGACCCCGGTATCCCAAATATTGCCAAAGTTGACTTCTTGCGTCCGAAGCCACGGAATGTCGCCATCGTAGTAAGATCGGACGCTCGTTTTAGGAGTGCCGCCAGAGGAGATTTTCTTTGAGATGGCAACCAGAGATTTCCATTCCACCGAGGCCCCATCCAGCAGCTTTTCCAGAAACCCCTGTGCGCTCATGCCTCGATCTCCGCGACGATGGCGTCGATGTTTGCGCGCAGCTGGTCAATTTTGGCGACAGTGGTCACCAGCTCCGCGTTCAACTCCTTGATATTGACAACCTCACGGGTGTCCTTGGGTTCAACATAGGCACTGACCGACAGGTTATAGTCTTTCTCTAAAATCGTGTCATAGGGGACGGTTTCGGCCACGTGAGGCACGGGTTCTTTGTTGTCGAACATCTTCATGATCTCGGCAATGTGCCGGTCTTCCATGAAGTTGTTGTTCGTGCCTTTGCAGAAGAACTCTTCCCCCGTCGCATCAATGAACTGAACCGCCGTGTCGGTCTTGTTCTTGGCCAGCACCAGAATATTTACCGCGATGGTCGTGCCGAAAAACAGGTTTGGTGCGAGAGCGATCACCGTTTCGACGAAGTTGTTGTCGACCAGATATTTGCGGATCTTCTGCTCTGCCCCGCCACGGTAGAAGATACCAGGGAAGCAAACGATCGCAGCCCGCCCCTTGGCCGACAGGTAGTGCAGCGCGTGAAGGACAAAGGCAAAGTCGGCCTTCGACTTCGGGGCCAGCACCCCAGCGGGTGCAAAGCGGTCGTCATTGATCAGCGTCGGATCATCCGCGCCTTTCCATTTCACCGAATAGGGCGGGTTCGAAACGATAGCGTCAAAGGGCTTGTCATCCTGGAAGTGCGGGTCCTCAAGCGTGTTGCCGTACTGGATGTTGAATTTGTCGTAGTTGATGTTGTGCAGGAACATGTTCATGCGGGCGAGGTTGTAGGTGGTGTAGTTGATTTCCTGTCCGAAGAAGCCGTCTTCGATGATGTGCTTGCGGAACTCTTCCCTCGCCTGCAACAGAAGCGACCCCGAACCACACGCCGGATCATAGATCTTGTTGACGCTGGTTTGCTTGTGCATGGCCAGTTTGGCGATGAGTTTGGACACATGGGTCGGCGTGAAGAACTCGCCGCCGGATTTGCCCGCGTTGGCCGCGTAGTTCGAGATCAGGAATTCATAGGCGTCGCCGAACAAGTCGCCTTCGTTGTCGTCGAACTTCAACGGCAAGCCAGCCACGCCTTTTAGGACCTCAGCCAGCCTTTCGTTCTTCTGTTTGACCGTGCTGCCCAGGCGGTTGCTGGTGGTATCGAAATCGGCAAAGAGACCATTTATGTCCTGCTCGGACGGGTAGCCACTAGCCGAAGCCTCGATCGCCGAAAAGATCTCGGCAAGATCAGTGTTCAGGCTGTCGTTCTTGCTCGCGGTTTTCACCACGTTTTGAAAGAGTTGGCTGGGATATATGAAGTAGCCCTTGGTTTTGACTGCATCGACTTTGGCTTCATCGGGGATGTCTGCATCGGCCATGCCTGCATAGTTGATGCTATCATCGCCACCTTCGATGTAGTTGGTGAAGTTCTCGCTGATGAAACGATAGAACAAAGCACCTAGAACAAACTGCTTGAAGTCCCAGCCGTCTACGGCACCACGTACACGGTTTGCAATGCTCCAGATTTCTCGGCGCAGTGCCTCTGCCTGTTGTTGCCCGGTCATTTTTGCTCCTCTTCTTATTTTTGTTTAACAATCCAGTGGTCGGTATCGCGTTAGCAATACCGCAACCCACTCAAAGACAAGAGACCTCACCACCTGATGCGAACAGTAATGCCGTTTTCTCGGTAAATTTGAAATACCCCGTGAATTCTGTTCCGGTTCGTGCGTCTTTGTTTGGCAATTCAAGCGTGCCCTCTGTGAGAGATTTGGGTGGAAGCTAGGGAAAACCAATTATCAGAACAAGCGCGACATTCATACCCCGCACTTAGACCTGTACTCATTAGTACGCTTTATCGGACGCGAACAATAAATTGGTGTTATGATAGATATAAGATGACTGCTACAGGCGGTACCGGGTTTTGACTTCACAACTGTAGTCGAATTCCGAATTTCTAACTGGCGACGTCAGTTAACAAAGACTTTCACAACACAGTGCGCGTTTCGTCTTGAAAAATAGACGACCTGTGCGCCACTACTTTCATTTGGAAACCTAAGAACTTGACTGCCAACAAAGTATCCTCTCCCTCCACAATGGGCTCTCGTCCAGCAAAGCTATCAAACGTTTGCACATATAAAATTATTGGAAACAACATGTTCGAACATTTTGACCAACTATTTCTATGATCCATAGTCCCGCCCATTTACATGAACTAGTCGTCACTCAACCACTTGCTTAGCATCCGATTGGTTGCGTACCTCTCACACAATCGTCTAAAGGCGATATGTGCGTCAATATCTGCACTCAAAGAACTGTGGGGCTGGGCACATGAAGTTAGCGCGACCTCGATCGCGTCCCATGGCAATGCCTCACGCATGAATTTGCCGTGTGGATGCCCATCCATTCGATTTACAGCTGCGGCCCGTACCGCGGCGTCTTCAGCCCTCACAAGGCGCTCTTCATCCACCCCTGCGCACTCCGCCAACCAAAACATTGCCGGACTGCACATCAAATGCTGCCACCGTCTCCCAGCCCAAATCTCCTCGGGCTGTTCTCCTCTCATCCGTGCTTCGCAATCTTTAGCAACAAGCCATCCAAGCCAGTGCTCCCGTTGTGATCTGTACCATTTCTTGTGGAACCCAGTGCCGATCTTTATTCGCTGCTCCAAAGCCAACGTCCTTGGCGTCGTTTCTGGATAGCCTGCAATATAGTGCCTTAAATCCCGCTGATTGAGCATACCAGCAGATAGCGGCGTTTTGTGTTTCCGAGCGCTTCGCGTTGAAGTTTGGCTATCCATTAAGAGTTTCAAATATTCGGTATACGGAAGAACGGCTAATCGAAAGGCGCCGAGCAATCTCCGAGGGAGATATGCCATCTTTACGCATTGTCTTAACATCTTCAGATTTAGCCATAGCGGTCTTTGCACGCCCCTTGTATTTCCCTAAGGCCTTGGCCTTAGCAATACCTTCCCGTTGACGTTCAAGCATCATCTCACGCTCAAATTGAGCCATTGCTGCAAACATTGTGAGCATGAGCTTTCCACTCGGCGACTTGGTATTTGCTTCACTGCCGCCAAAGTCGAGAATGCGCAGGGCAACTTCTTTTTCTTCCAAACGGCTGACAATGGTCAATAGGTCCACTGTTGATCTCGCCAATCTATCAAGTTTGGTGACAACCAGCGTATCACCCGACCGCACATACGTAAGTGCTTCCTCGAGGCACTTACGCTGAACAACAGATGAAAGCTGCTCAGAAAATATCTGATCACATCCTACATTTTGCAGCTCAAGCTTCTGGGCTTCAAAGCCTGCCAACTGATCTACCGTCGACGTTCTAGCGTATCCTACTAACATTTACTCACCTTGTCTCACATACATTATAGACACAATAGGACATATGTCCCAAAAATAAAGAAGTATTTATATGAGACACCCATTTACCTGCAGCGAAGTGTCCCAATGAAGCAGGGTCTTATGGTGAACACCCATTAGGTGCAGCCGGTTGCACTATCAGGACAGCTCAACCAACAACGCTTGGAACTCTCTTGATGCAAAGCTCAATTAGGTCTTCATCGGCAATACTAACTCAAAGCGCCGCTTCCTAAGTTGTGCCACGGCCATGGGATGGCCAGCACAAGTTTCCACTTGGACCTCAAAACAGATTTGGGACTTAATACCGAGCATCACGCTCTTCCAATCCCACTCATGGATTGGAGCAATCTGATGACGCGCCCCTTGTTGCAACCGGCTGCAACGAGGCACGTTTGATGACAGCTCCAATGAGATATCCCGAACCTCGGTGCAGCCGGTTGCAAAACTTACAGCCCAGAATACTTGAAGCAAAGTAGGAGAAACTATTTCTAACGGTAATAGTCCAGCTCTAGAGCGACCGTAATCTCGTGCAAATGTCCCACAGAATATAACACTTAACAGGCTGACTTAGCGATCCGCGCGATTAGAAAAGACGTGTCGCACTAAGTATTTTCAGCTTAACTTCCATGCTTTCGGCAGGCATTTGGTTAATCTCCGCACAATCCATTGCCCCACGCTCGCTCACATGACCTTGGGCCCCAAACTTATTCAAGACAACCAACTCGGAAACACTCGTCAAATCCTTTCCCGCAGCAGTCCACATACAAAATCCAGTCGTCAGCACGGCCGAGTAGGCTTCCTCGGTAATTTTAGCTTGGGGAAGTAACACGTTAAGGGTGTCATCTCTGAACTCAACACTTGTAGGCTGCCACATCACAAGAGCCTCCTCGGCGTCCTGCTGAACGCCGGCAAATGCGTTACATGTGATTAAGACTGTAATGATCGATGCGACAATGATGTTTCTCATAATGCCCCCCATCGAACTACGATTTCTAACTCAATCTCTCTTAATCGTGATGACGCCTATATATATGAAATTAAACAATATCTATCCCTCACATTTAATGCAACCGGCTGCAAGAACCTTGAACAAAGCGATCCATTTACGGCAGACTAGGACAATGGCTACGCCGCCAAGGAACCGCCAAAACAATACCTTCACCGCAAGGGTATTACGTTGGTCGCCTTCTTCTGCGACTTGATAGATTAGTATGCAATACGTGACGATCAACTGCCCCATTCTCAGAAAATAGGCGCAAATGAGTATCGATCAGGAGCGGGCTTCCACTAAGTTGCGGTATCCACGATGAAGTTTCGATGAATTCCGCCATTTCCGCGTTGATATCGGTAATGCTCGGAAAACCGTTAGCAAAATCTAGCAGGATTTTCCAAAGCTCGTAGCACTCTGCCTCATAGTCCACCTGCTCAGGGCATGCCACAAGCTGGGCTTCAAAATTTTTCTCATGCCGCACAAGGCGGCTTGTTAAACTTTCCCGGCTCGTTAGCCCTATGCCAATTCTCTCCCCATCTTCCCTGTGGCAATATCCAAGAAAGTGCGTTTCACCATCTGCATCGGCTCCTTCAGGCGTGTGCAACGTCAGAGGACCAAAGGAGCACCGACCCAAGCATTCGGCCAAGGTATTCCTAATCATCCGGTTAGCTTCTTCGTCGCGGCTAGCAATCAAAAGATTGTCAAAGCAAACGATGACCTGAACATCCTCATTTAGAGGCAATGTCTTTAAACATTCATTCAGGTGCCACGCTAGTATGCCGGGCGAAGCCGGAGAGCCTTGCATAAGTCCCCTCGGTCCTCTGGTGTTGCCACTATTATTATAAGTACTAGAACCAATAACTCTATAGTCCTGTATACCAATATTCCTATTGTCCTGTATCATTGAATTTACCGGCATTGCCCTATACGGCATTTCCGGAGATGCCCCTTTCATAGCATTCAGAGTTGTGTTTTGTGCTTGGAATGAGAAGTGGTCGGATCGTGTATCAAGTGAATTGGCGATCACATCGCGGGGAAGTGGGAGCTCGTAAAGCGCTTGTAAGTTAAAGCTGTCATAACAATCCGAGATGTCAGTTTGCCAAAGCGTTGTGAGCCCGTCTCTCTGGAGTTCCTGAATTCGTTGCGCCGCATCTTCGCGGCCAAAACTTTTTACGCCGAACATATTTGGATGGCGGTTAAATTCTGCGTCTAGCAACGACTTGATCATGTGATGTTTTGCGGTAAGTTCTGAAGGCAAGTCGCAGATCATTCGTCTCCCGCCGCTTTTCTTAGGTTTGAAATATGTTTCTATCCGATGCTCTTGCGCGGATTTCAGGTTTAGGCCCTCAGCTCGGCGATAGGTCGCATCGCGACCACATCTTCCTTTAAGCGATTTGATGATCGCCGCGCGCTTCAGCTTGGGGTCGCGCAAGAAGGATCGCTGGATTTCATGGCGTCGCTTCCCATTCATACGGTTCTCCACGAGCTTGCGACAGTGCGCAGCATAATACCGCGCCAATCCGTCTTTCTCTGCGCGCCATTGCGCTCTACGAGTATATTTTTCAAAATTGCCGCTGAGATTATTCATGGAACGCTATCTTTCTGAAGTTGCCTTTAATTTCTGCTTCGGGCGCATTTATTAAGGTCGCCTTTTGTGTTCACAGTCCGCCCAATAATATTACTATGGTGAACTCGAAGAGCCCCTCGCGATCGGTGCAACCGGCTGCAACCTTGGTTTTCAAACCAATCTCAAGGCTACGTAGCTACGATTTCTGTAAAGTCGTGTTTTGCAAGAGCATTCCCTAGTAGAGAATTGACAACTCCAGTCTTGATTTGACGGATCGAAAGTTCCAGCCGGACATCAGAACATTGCGAAGCATATACTTTGCTCCAGCTGGAAAATTTCCGACTTAACTATCAGTGTAGTGAAGAGTTTTCAGGCCTACTAATCCCGGCCACGGCAAAACAGGCAATTGCCTGGTCGACATCTTCCAAAGCCCAAAGAGATCTAGAACCGACCTTAATTGGCTTTGGAAATTGGCCACTAGCAATTAGTCGATATACGGTACTGCGGCTTACCGGGAAGCTTTCTAGCAGCTGATTGAGAGTGAGATACGTATGGCTGGCTGGCATGTTACATCCTGAGATTGCATGGAATTTATACAATCAGAAATACCAACTCGAACTAGATCAGCAATTCTTTCCATTGGACATAGCTCAGCGTAGTCCAAAGGAAAGAGTTCACGCTCATTTACTTGTCTTGACGGCGGAGATTGCGCTGACTGCGCGCTTCGCAGGTCTCTCGCTCGAACCGTTTTCGGTTGGCGTCGATATCATTAGTACCATTACCAGTTCGAGAACCGAACCCGAGTGCGGTTGCATGCACCACAGCTGAGTACGCCGTAGGAAATTTTGAGTGCGGTTCATTCATCAAATCATCAATTTTATTAAATAATTCGTCATTCCGTAACTGATTATCTCTAATATGCTTCTGTCTTGTAGCTTCTCCTCCATTGTGTGATCCGGCACGCATGGTTTCTAGTTTAGCGAAGTACTTTTCGCGGAACTCAACTTGTTGATAATCCCTGCCTGCTTGGAAACCGCTTTCCAACACAAGCCGCACAATATCTTGAAGGATTTCTGGATCTTGAAAGATTTCTGGATCTTGAAGGTTATCTGGAATTTTTTCTATAGCGGCAAACGCGCTATGAAGATTTTCATGTACAATATGCATAATCAGGGGTTTAGAATATGCTTCGCCTTCGGCATCCGCCACCAGTTGAGCTTCTTCGAAAACATCTTCAACCAATATGGTCGTCTTCGGCAACTCATCTAGTAATGATACTAGGTATTGCGTAAATTCCAAAGGGCTGAACTTACTGAAATCTGTGCCGGCCTCGATACTTAATTCGGGGCCCTCATTCATCAAATCTACCACATTCTCCGGGGTCCACTTACTTTGCCTAACGGAAATCGCTTTCTTCAAGTCGTCAGCGCTCATTTATTCCGCCCCCCCAATTGCACATCTTTCCCAGAAACATACTTCGCCCAGCGCTCCATGAGCACTCTTCTTTGTTCCAAAAAATCCGTCCTCCTATAGGCCCGTTCAACTTTATTGCCCGTTTCATGCGCGAGTGCCATTTCGGCGACCTCGCGAGGAGTTTCTGTGGCCTCCGCGCACCATGTACGAAAGCTAGATCTAAAGCCATGCGGCCTTGAATTCATTCCCCTACGCTCCATCAAACGAGACATCGTGGCATCTGAAATTACACCTTTACGAACACTTGGGAACAAGAACCCGCCTTTCTCAAACATCATAGATTGCTCAATGAGGCTTTGGGCTTCAGTTGAAAGTGGAACATGAAACTCCTTATTGGTCTTCATCCGAACCGCCGGGATAATCCATGTATCTTCGTGCAATTCATCCAGATGCATGAACCTCAATGATCTTGAGCGCACTGCTGTCAGGATGAGTAATCGAAATGCAATGTTTGTTACCGTTTCATCAGAGAGGCTGTCATAAAAATCAGGCACTTCGGTCCAAGGTAACGCCGAAATATGTTTACGTACCTGGCGAGACTTACCTAGCAGGGCCTTCGCTTTCATCGTGGCCTGTAAGTCTACATCAAGCCCCATTGCCGCGCCGTAGCGAAAAACAATACCAAGTCTATTCATAGCTTTTTTCGCTGTTTCACCTTTGGTATGCCAAATTGGGGCCAAGGTATTCTTAATATCTTGCTGATCTATCTCTTCGATAGGCATCTGCCCCAGCCTTGGCAAAACATGCAACTCCAAAGGCGAGAACCATCGCCCAGCCTTCCCATCTTCTTTCAGCTCAGCTTTTCGGGCGCTAAATGTCTCTATTGCTACATTTTCAAGTGTATAAGACATAGTTGACGCTTGGCGTCGCAATTTCTCGCGCTCTTTGATTGGATCCCTTCCCTGTCGCGCGACTGCACGCCACTTAGCCGCCTCACTCCGAGCCTCACTTAGAGAAACTAAAGACATCGCCCCCAACCCCATTTCTCTTCTACGCCCGTATACATGTACTCGCAAAAACCAATTACCACTGTCGCCACTCTTTTTATGAAGCCAGAGCCCCCCACCATCAGAATATTTCCCTGGCAAGGCATTCTTCACTTGCAGAGATGTTAGTTTATTTAGCGCTGGCATTGACCCACCCTCTGACCCACCTTTTATAGTGAGAAAGTGTGAAACATTCTGCGACAACATGAAACATAAAATATTCATAACAATCCATTTTCATTGAAATAAAGATATTTCATGACACGGCTTGACACGGAATGGTTCATGACTTCGAGGCACTCCGGCAGCACCATAACTCTCTCGCAGATTTCAGCTCAACACACCGTCCGATCGGGGCGACTTTTCGAGTGCGATATCTCCAACGCAGAGCAACTAAACCCTTAGCTGGTCATGAGTACGATTCGCCCTGCAGCTAGCAAAGTTGCGGCGTCAGATGGCAGCTATTCCGTCGAATACAATGGAAGAGAATTCACGCACACAGCCTCAGGCACTAAGGAATCTAAAGCTTTGGGCGTCATTTCCTGCATGTCAGAGCAAAGTATTTGTTGACAGAATGCTGCAAACATATTTAGTTCGGAAGCAGAACGAACTAAAAGGCGCGCCATGGCTATTCAATCAAAAATCTCCCGTCGGATGTCTCAAAGCGCGATTATTCAAGCTATAGCGAACTATGGTCCGATTTCTCGGGCAAGCGTTTCCAAGATGACAGGTTTGTCGAAGCAAACGGTGTCAGAAATCGTTGCGAACCTTGAAGATGATGGCTGGGTGCGCACCGTTGGGCAAACTGAAGGACACATTGGCAGACGCGCCGTTGTATACGAGATTTCTCCAACCGCAGCGACCATCGCTAGCGTGGATCTCGGTGGAACAAAAGTACGCGTTGCACTCTGTGATCTTACTGGCGTCGTTCTTTCAGAATTTGTTGAGGCAACCGCCGCAGCGGGTGGAAGAGATGTCTTGCAACAAATCGCGCGAATGGTTCGTTCTATTGCATCGTCCGATGGTAATTCCTTTGCGGACCTACACGTCGCCGTTATTGGTGTGCCGGGTGTTCTGGACCCATCGAGCGGCGGTATTAAGTTGGCACCAAATATTTCGGGCATTGATCAGCTTGATTTCGCGGACGAACTTCGAACGCTTTTGGATGTCGAAGTGTTTGTCGAAAATGACGTGAACCTCGCGGCCCTCGGCGAACACTGGATGGGAAGTCGCGGAGAGAACGAAAATCTTGCCTATATCTCGATCGGAACCGGTATTGGGTCTGGGCTTGTTCTCGGCGGCTCGCTTCTACGGGGAAGTTCTGGTGCGGCGGGCGAAATAGGCTTTCTTCCATTCGGAGCTGACCCATTTGAAGCGCAAAGCTTAAAGGTTGGAGCCCTAGAGCGAAGAACCGCAACCGATGCCATAATTGAGGGATACCTCGCTCGGTCAGGAAAGCAGAAATCTGTACTCGAAATTTTTGATGCTGCAACTGCCGCCGATCAAGACGCGCTGAATACACTTAACGATGCGGCTATTCAGATCGCGCGTGCTATCGTAGCCATTGTTGCTGTCATTGATCCTACTACTGTGGTCGTTGGCGGCTCAATTGGTGCTCGTGACGAACTTCTTGAACGGATTATTCATCACGCGGAACGCTGCTACCCCCGCCCCATTGAGATCGTGAAATCACGTCTAGGCAATCATGCAGCATTGGCAGGTGGTGCGGCAGTCGCCCTATCACACCTCCACGTATCTCTGTTCGCAGAAGGGCAAAAGGGAGCCGAAATCTCCGTTCCGGCGCCAAAAATCGAAGCTTTCAAAGCGAAAATGTCATGAAGCATCCCGACCTCCTCCAAGAACTTCTAGCAGTTCAAAACGATACCGACGACACAAACCTTCTTAAAGAAGCCTTGGCGATAGAAAGCGTAACCGGCAATGAAACCCCGTTCGCGGAATTCTTGGGCGTACAGCTCCGAGCGTTACAACTTTCTGTCGAAACTGGCTCGTTCTTAAAGGGGCGTAAAAACGTTTGGGCGGCGCATCAGGGCGTAGCGGACCAACCACGGCTTATGTTCGTGGGTCACACGGATACTGTACACGTTCGCGGTTGGGCAGAGCATTGGAAAGACGATCCGCGTTCGGACGCCTTTGCGGGCATTGAGCGGGACGGTCATGTCTGGGCACGCGGAGCGAGCGACCTCAAAGGAGGGATTTGCGCCGCGATCGCAGGGCTGCGCCTTCTTCAGACGGCTGGATATGAGCCCTTGGGCGGAATTACCTTTGCCTTCATCGGCGACGAAGAAAGCGGAGAACCCGGCACAGGCGTTAGTGCAGGCGCGAAAGATCTGGTCAAGCGCGTGGAGGCGGGGCAAATCAAAAAGCCTGATTTTGCGGTCTATGTCGAACCTACCAATCTAGACGTTTACACCGCACAAATCGGCTTCTTCATCGCCGATATCACGCTCACTGGCAAATCCGCCTACTTCGGCACGCCCGAACTTGGCATTGATGCGTTCAAAGCCACGCACGCGGTTCTTTCGCAAATCTGGGAACATGAAAGCGAGCTTTCTTCTGGCCCTGCCCATGACCTTGTCGGGACATCGTCGATACTCGTCACAGGGATGGAGGGAGGCGGCTATATTGCCGTGCCAGGCGAATGCAAACTGTCATTGATCCGCAAACTTCGCCCTGGCGAAGATCTCGATAATGCTGTGAGTGCGTTTGAAGCAGCGCTCTCCAAAGCAGAGTTGGCAGATGGCGTTACTCTAACGATTGATTACCCTGCGGGCCGCGATCACAAGTTTGGCGGATCTCCAGTTGAAATTTCGACGTCGGATCCCGGCGCATTGTTGATGCAGGACTGCGTAAAACGTGCCCTACCCGATTCTGGCAACATTGGCGGTGCGCCTTACTGGTCGGAATCACCATTCCTGATCAATCAAATCGGCTGCCCCGCAATCTATTGCGCGCCTGGAGATATCGCGGTCGCGCATACCTACGAAGAGCGGATCGAGGTCGCAGAATACCTTGCCGCAATCCGTGCGAACGCCTTGTTTATGGCTGAATTTTGCGGCGTCCGAAGAAAAAACCAACAACCAACAGGAGAAATATCATGAACAATCTAAAACTGAGCATTGCGAGTGCGATGCTGCTTGCAGCTTCAAATACAATGGGCTTTGCCGAAACCACTGGACCCAACGGCGAGACAGCAACGCCTTCTTCGGCCGTTGTCGTAAGCGATGAGCAAGTCGCCGCGGTTAAGGCCGAGGGTTACACTGCGGCGTTGTTGTGGCACGATCAATCGGATTTCGTGAACGCGGTAACCGCAGGGGCCAGCGACGAGTTTGAACGCCTTGGCATCGAAATTGTCGCAGAAACAAGCGCAGGTTTCGACGCCGCCAAGCAACGCAGCGACATCGAAACGGCGATGACCAAAGAGCCCAATATCATCCTGTCGCTCCCACTCGATCCTGTGACTTCGGCTGCGGCCTTTCAAGAAGCGAAAGAGGCTGGCGTAGCCCTATCCTTCCTGTCAAACCTGCCTGCTGGTTATGAGCACCCCGCGGATTATGCGGCCATCGTCACTGACGATCTCTTTCAAATGGGCAAACAAGCAGCCGATGCACTTGCGGCTTCCATGGGCGAGCAAGGCACCGTTGGCTGGATTTACCACGACGCGACCTACTACGTGACAAACCAGCGCGATAATGCGTTCAAAGCTACTATAGAGAATGACTATCCCAACATCTCTATTGTCGCCGAGCAAGGCATCAGCGACCCAGCACGCGCCGAAGAAATCGCAAACGCAATGTTGCTCAAGAACCCAGATATCGGCGGCATCTATGTAACTTGGGCTGGTCCTGCCGAAGGCGTGCTTGCCGCTCTGCGCGCTAATGGCAATAAATCAACCAAGCTCGTGACGCTCGATTTGTCTGAGCCGGTCGCATTGGACATGGTTCGCGGCGGAAACGTCGTAGCGATTGTTGCGGACGAAGCTTATGAACTTGGCCGCGCGATGGCTGCATCTGCTGTACTTGATCTTCTTGGTGAGGACGTGCCCGCTTTTGTTGTTGCGCCAGCAATCACCGTAAATGCCGAAAATGTCGCAGAAGGATGGAACACTTCCCTGCACGTTGACGCGCCTTCAAGCCTAACAAGCAACTAACTCAACAATTTGGCGGGCCGAACATTGGCCCGTCACCGCCCAAAAACAATCAACCGACATATCAGGCAATAAGAACGCCACAAGGCGCAGCCGAACACCTCTATGCAACTTTCACATTAATTGGGAAACCACGATGACTAAGACCTTGAAATCACACGGCTTTTCATCATCTTTCGTCTCCCAACATTGGCAACTGCGGCTATCGCCCAGTGGTGCCACACGGCTGCTCTCGTTTGGCACGAGCTTCTTAAACGGTCCAATGCAGTCGTATGCTGAGCGATGGGCGAGCTTTCGTGAGCATTCGGTCGATCTGTTCTCGGTTGTCGAAGGCTGGAACCAATCCCTGCATATGGATCTCCCTGCGACAGTCTTGGAAGCAGCGAAATAACAATCCTCCCAGGTGGGCCGCCTCAGCGGCTCGCCAACACTCAATTCTCTAAAGGATGCTGGCGATGTCACAGGCCCTAGAAAAAATCAAAAAATTCGATCTGCAGCAAAGCGTGCTTTACATCGGCTTCCTTGCGATCTTTCTGTTCTTTGCAATCACATTGCACGACGACGGTTTTCTGACCTCGCGAAACCTAACCAACATCGTGCTGCAAACTGCTCCCGCTTCGATCATGGCCATCGGTTTGGTGTTCGCACTGTCCGCTGGCGAGATTGACCTTAGCTTCGGCTCTATCGTCGCGGTTTCGGCGCTATCGGCCGCTGTCGCGATGCAAAACTACCCGATGGTCGTGGGGGTGATGGTCGGCCTTGGAGTCGGAGTTGCGATTGGCGCCTTCAATGGCGTACTTGTGGCTTATCTGCGTCTACCTTCGTTCTTGGTCACGCTTGCGACCATGGGCCTGTTCGCGGGGATCGCGCGTTCGATGACCGATCTGCGATCCATTCCCGTTCTCAATGATAGCTTCACCGGATTTTTTGGCTCAGGAAAGTTCCTGTCGATACCTTCGCTCGTGATCTGGACCGTTGTTGCCGTCGCAATTGGCCATATTGTTTATCGAAACACCAAATTCGGCGCACATGTTTTGGCGGTGGGCGACAATGCGCGCGCGGCTCAGGTTTCTGGAATTAAGGTGCCGCGCGTTCGCCTCTATGTTCTGACACTCTGCGGAGCAACCGCTGGGCTCGCTGGCCTTCTCTATGCTGGTCGTCTTCAGGCCGCGAAATATACGCTCGGTGAAAGCGATCTGATGATTGTGATTGCCGCTGTGATCGTCGGCGGCACCGCACTGAACGGCGGCAAAGGCTCCATTATTGGCGCGCTCATCGGTTCACTCTTGATGGGAATGTTGAACAACGGCCTGATCCTGATGGGACTCGAGGTCTCGAACCAGATGATTGTGCGTGGCCTTATTATCCTCTTGGCAGTCGCTGTATCGCTACGCGACACCAGCCGTTAATCGGAGAAAACATTATGTTCTTAGATCTCTTAATGCGGCGGAACCCGCAGTTTATCGAAGCCGCAATGCACCTGCACCAAAGCGGGAAAATCCCGGCCAATGCCTATGTGCTTGATCTCGATACCGTCGAAGAAAACGCGCGTATCTTTCAGGCCGAGGCCGAGAAACACGGTCTGACGACTTTTGCTATGACCAAGCAAGTCGGAAGACACTCTGGCTTCTGCGAGGCTGTTATGGCTGGCGGGATCGACCGATCCGTTGCTGTGGATATGGCCTGCGCTGTCGCTTGTGATCGTGCTGGATTAAAAACCGGTCACCTTGGTCATTTGGTACAGGTTCCTTCCAGAGAGGCGAATTTCGCCGCCAGCAAGTTGCGCCCCGACTTCTGGACCGTGTTTTCCGACAGAAAGGCAAAAGAAGCCGCCGAGGCCGCACACAAAGCGGGTCGGGTTCAGAACCTATTGGCACGCATTCAAACGCAGGGGGACACATTCTATCGAGGCCACGAAGGCGGCTTCGACGCAGAAGATATCGTCGCAGTGGCAGATCGACTTGACGCGCTCGAAGGCGGCGCATTCGCGGGCATTACAACCTTTCCAGCCCTCCTGTTTGATCAGGAAACACGCAAGGTTATTCCGACACACAACCTACAGACGCTCAATCGTGCAGCAGAGGCACTTACCAAGGCTGGCCGCACCAACCTTGAAATCAACGCGCCCGGTACGAACTCGGCCGTTATGCTTGCTGCGCTTGCAGAAGCCGGAGCAACTCAATGCGAGCCAGGAAACGCGCTTCATGGCACGACGCCGCTACACGCAGTCGAAGACCTTCCCGAAGCTCCAGCTGTCCTCTATCTTTCGGAGGTTTCGCATCATCACAATGACAAAGCTTATTGCTTTGGCGGTGGCCTCTATATCGATCCGGTTTTCCCGAAGTATCAGGTGAAAGCACTTGTTTCGCCCACACCGACATCCAACAGCGCCGCTCTACGCAATGTGGAAATTCCTGATTACTCCGCAATAGACTACTACGCGATGATCGACGCAGACCGTCCTGAACAACTTGCGACAAATGACACAGTTGTTTTCGGTTTCCGCGGACAGGCCTTTGTCACCCGTGCCCTCATTGCCGGCGTGCGCGGCGTCAAATCCGGCAATCCACATGTTACTACAATTGAAAACGGCTTTGGCGACCCCGTCGCTTGGCCGGGGAGCTATCAGGCATGACCAACCAATCACCCGTTCTAGAACTCACGAACATTCACAAATCCTTTGGCGGTGTTGTGGCGATCCAGAACTTTTCTCTGGATCTAAAGGCCGGCGAAATTGTTGCACTTGTTGGAGACAACGGCGCAGGCAAGTCAACGCTCATCAAGATCATCTCGGGCGTCTACAAGCCGACAAAGGGCGAAATCAATATCGACGGCGAGACAGTGAATTTTTCCGACGCAAGCTCCGCCCGCACGCGTGGCATCGAAGTCGTCTATCAGGACCTCGCCCTCGCCGACCAACAGCCTGTCTATATGAACATGTTTCTTGGGAGGGAGCTGACGAAAAAACCTTTCGGTCTGCTCGATAAGAAACGTATGCGCCGCGAAAGTCAGGAACTTGTGGATGAACTCGACGTTAGAATTCCATCTGCCAGCTCGACTATTCGCGACCTCAGCGGCGGCCAGAGACAAGGCATCGCAATCGCGCGATCTGCCCATTGGGCCAGCAAACTGATCCTTCTGGACGAACCAACGGCCGCGCTTGGTGTCGCCGAGACTGCGCGCGTAGAAGAGCTCATCAAATCCCTCAAAGCGCGCAATCTTGCGATCCTCATCATCAGCCACAGCCTCGATCAGGTATTTAGATTGTCCGACAGAATTTGCGTGCTTCGCCGCGGCCAACAAATCGGTGTCCGAAATACCGCAGAAACCGACAAGAACGAGATTGTTTCTATGATCACTGGGGTAAATTGATCAATGACTGTGCATCAAACCCATATGGCACGCGAAATCGCCGAGATTCCGGCTATGTTCGAACGACAGCTCAGTGAGGGGCTCGAACAATACTTCGAGGTTGGTGCAAACCTTCGCGCAAGTAATCTGAATGGCTTTGTGACTTGCGCGCGCGGCACGTCTGATCACGCCGCAACATTCTTCAAATACCTGATGGAAACACGAACCGGCCTACCGGTTGCCTCACTTGGTCCATCGCTTGCCTCGGTTTACGAAACACAGCTCAAACTCAACGGTTTTGGCTCGATTGCATTTTCTCAGTCAGGCGGCAGTCCCGACCTTACGAAACTGCAAGCCGCCGCCAAAGAGGGCGGTGCAAAAACAGTTTCTATCTTGAACGTCGTAGAGAGCCCCCTTGGCTCCGCATCCGATACGGTGTTGCCCATCTACGCGGGTCCCGAAACTGCTGTTGCGGCAACCAAATCCTATGTTGGAATGCTATTTGCTTCTTTGGGGATTTTAGCTGGTTTCAACAACGATCAACGCCTGATGGCGTCGCTCTTCGATTTGCCCGAACTCGCGCGCTCAACGCTGAACGCTGACTGGAGCGCAGCCGCAATTCCGTTTGCTCGATCAGGCTCCATGTTCTGCGTCGGCAGAGGTCCTGGATTTTCGATCGCGGCAGAAGCCGCATTGAAGTTCAAAGAAACCTGCCGTTTTCACGCCGAGGCCTACTCTGCCGCGGAAATGCTGCATGGCCCCGTTGCCATCGCGGGAGATCAATTTGCCGCTCTGCTTTTCTCGTCGGATGGGCCAGCGTCGGTATCGTTGAATGCGGCCCGGCAAAAATTGCTAAAACAAGGCGCATCCGTATTTATGACTGGCGAAGCGCATGAAACCGGTGTTTTGTTTGTGCCAAAGGCCCGCCACGAATTACTCGATCCATTGCTTCAAGCCATCGCGTTTTATCGTTTTGTCGAAGATCTTTCCTTGCGCTTAGGGCACAACCCCGACGCCCCTACGGGATTGTTGAAGGTTACTGAAACACTCTGAAGAACCACAGCAATATCAGCGTAAGGCTTCGCACGGTGCACTCCGTTCAATCAAAGTCCGAGTACCCGCCACAAGGCGGGTGGACACTCGCTAGGTTCCTCGGCAATGTTGAACGATGCGCGTTGGTGATCAGATCGTCGTAAACGACAAAATGCAGAGCGACTATTGCTATGAATTGGTCGAAAAGACGGGCCAAGGCTTTGATCCGGCATTCAAGCCTCATTTCACCCCGAAACAGATGCTAGAGATGGGAGTGTTTGAGGGGCGATATATGAATGATTGCACCCAAGAATTTCCCGACAATTGGTTCGAAAACGCGAAAACGAACGCCAAGGCAGACCCCGAAATCAACTACTTTGGCATCAAGAGCCGTCAGCCGCTTGATGTTTGGCAAAAGAAGGGCTGGATTTATGGCCCAGACCCGCGCGGGTGGTTTCAATGGTATTGCCGTTATTATCTCGGCCGCCGCATCCCAGATATTGACCAAATTCAGATCAAGCGCTGGAAGGGTTTTGCCCGCCACGCTGGCCAGATTAAGGCGAATTGCCATCCGGGCGATATCTACTGTCGCCCGAAACAACGTCAGGCCCTCTTGCAATGGGCCTACGATCCGATGATTTGAACAGGCATATGCCCAAAGGAACAGACATGCCCAACGATAACGTTTCTCCGCTTCCAGTCGAGCACTGGGCGCCCTCACTCGCGGATATTGCCGATGATATGAACGGGGCTCCGATCAATGTTCATAAGTTGATGGCGAACAACCCCGAGTTGCTCAATGCATGGTGGAATTTCCGCAACTATTCCGTCAATGGCGGCACGCTTGGCCCCCGCTTGGGAGAACTGGTAATTCTACGAGTCGGTGTGCAATTGGCGGCGTGGTATGAGTGGGGTTCGCATGTTGATCGCTCGCTCAAATGCGGGCTCAGCATGGGGGAAATCAATTCCGTTGCCTGCCGCGAGATCGATCCCGACTGGCCCGCACCAGAGGCCGCACTTCTACAAGCCGTCGACGACCTGATCGAGACGCACCAGATATCGCCGCAGGTTCAAGACGAGCTATCAAAGCATTTTGAAATTCCACAAATCATGGACATTATCGCGATCCACGGGATGTACGTCATTCTCGGCTGTATGATCAAAACGTGGGGACTTGAGCTAGACCCCGAAGTGGCAGAACGGATCGCGCCACACACTTCGGAAGAACAATTCAACCAAGCCACAAGGGACTTCCACTCTAACAGCTAAAGGTGGCGATCAAAGGCGATTTGCAGCTTGGATATGATCTCGTCGATGTGACTATCCTCAAGAATAAACGGTGGCGCGAGAAGGATATGATCGCCACGGACGCCATCAATTGTGCCGCCCATAGGGTAACAGAGTAACCCTGCCTCAAACGCCGCCTTCTTGAGAAGTTTGTTCTTTGCCTCCTCAGGCGCGAAGGGTTCTTTGGTCTCGCGGTCCTTTACAATTTCAAGTCCACGAAACAGCCCCCGCCCCCGAATATCGCCGATATGCGGATGTTGGCCAAATGCGTCCTCAAGCGCAGATTGCAGCCGGTCCCCCATCAAACGCGAACGCTCGACGAGGCCCCCTTCTGTCAATTTGGTAAGCACCGCCAGCGCCGCTGCGCTCGCCGTAGGGTGGCCAATATAGGTGTGCCCGTGCTGAAAGAACCCACTCCCAACTTCGATCGCGGCATAAATCTTGTCCGTGCAAAGCATCGCGCCAATCGGTTGATACCCCGCCCCAAGCCCCTTGGCGATAGTAATGATATCAGGGCGAACCGCATCATGTTCACAGGCAAAAAGCGTACCGGTACGCCCCATGCCGCACATGACCTCGTCCAAAATAAGCAGCACGCCGTATTGATCACAGATTTCACGGATGCGTTTGAAATACCCCTCCACCGCAGTAACCGCGCCCGCGGTCGCACCGACAACAGGCTCGGCCACGAAGGCAAGGACACTTTCGCCGCCCAATCGCTGTATTTCTTGCTCAAGCTCATTTGCGACACGCTGGCCGTATTCGTAGACACTCTCGCTTTCTTGGCGACCTCGATACTCATAGCAAGCCGAAATATGGCTGGTTTGCACCAGTAGCGGTGAGAACTGCGCGCGGCGCCATTCGTTGCCGCCCGTCGCCAGCGCTCCGAGCGTATTGCCGTGATAGCTCTGCTTGCGCGCAATAACGTGGCGGCGCTCTGGCTGGCCAATCTCAACGTAGTACTGCCGTGCGAGCTTGAGTGCTGCCTCGACCGCTTCGGAACCACCAGAAACCAAATAAACGCGGTCAATCCCGTCCGGCGCGTGTTCGATCAGTTTGTCGGCGAGTTGCTCGGCAGGTTCAGATGTGAAAAAGCTGGTGTGCGCATAGGCGATTTCGTCGAGTTGCGACTTGATTGCCGCTGTAACTTGCGCATCTCCATGCCCTAAACATGAAACCGCCGCACCGCCCGAGCCATCCAGATACTGTCGCCCCTCGGTGTCATAGAGATACACACCCTCCCCCCGCGCAATCGTTGGATTGTTGGATTTGGTGTGCCGCGGAAAAACATGAGACATAAGGCTATCCTTCTCAGAGCCTGCTAACCGCGCCCTTGAAACATATGAATCGGAAGTTGACAATAGATGAAACAAATGAAACCCTTCTTTGTATTAATTCTGGGGATTTGATTTGCAGCAAAGCTTTGAACAGCGCTTGGCGTCTGAATATCAGGCTCTGAGCACCAAATTAAGGCTGGCGGCGGACTATGTGGTCGACCACCCCGTTGATATTGCGACCAGAAGTCTGCGCACGATCTCTAAGGACGCATCGCTCTCTCCTGCTACATTTTCACGAATGTCACGCGCGCTGGGATATTCAAACTACGAAGAACTTCGCGACGTCATGCGTGCCTCAATCGGTCAGAAAAAAGGTTCGTTCACCGACCGTGTAGACCGTCTTCAGCAAGAGCATGGCCAAGGCCAGCAGGATTTTCTAACCAGTCATTTCCTTGCATGCTCGGACAATCTTCAATCTCTTGGCGACAGCATTGACCGCCGCTCCCTTGAACAAGCGGTTGAGCATTTGCACAAAGCACGTCATGTTCTGGTAGTGGGTGCATTAGGGTCCACCGGCATCGCCGAACATATGAATTACATGGCAAATTTTATTAGTGATAAATGGTACTTAGTTGGAAGAATGGGTGCATCCCTTGCAAGCGGACTGGTAGGAATCAGCGATCAGGACGTAATTATTATAATGACCAAGCCGCCTTTCGCGCGGCAATCAATCGCGGCCGCAACAGAAGCGCGCGAGCAAGGGGCCTATGTCATCGTCATAACCGACACGCATTCATGTCCTGCCTTGGCACATGCCAACGTGAGCTTTATCGTACCGACGGACAGCTCGCATTTCTTTTCGTCATATGCCGCGACGCTGGCATTGACAGAAACAATGATCGGGATGCTCGCTAGCCGTGGAGGCTCCGCTGCGCGCGACCGCATCGCAATCGTTGAAGACCGAACGCATCGTCTTGGAGAAGTCTGGGACGGTTAACAAATTGGTAAACATCAAAGGGAGAAAAAGATGTATACAAAAATGAAACTATCATTGGCTGCTGCGGCCATGGGCGCTCTGCTTGCCCCAACGGCACAAGCTGAAGAGTTCATCACAATCGGCACTGGTGGCGTAACGGGTGTTTATTACCCAACTGGTGGCGCGATCTGTCGCCTGGTCAACAAAGGCCGCAAAGAGCACGGCATTCGCTGCTCGGTCGAATCCACTGGCGGTTCGGTTTACAACATCAACACAATCCGCGAAGGCGAGCTTGAGTTTGGCGTTGCACAATCCGACTGGCAATACCACGCGTTCAACGGCACATCCCAATTCGAAGAGGCTGGCCCCTTCGAAGGACTTCGCGCTGTGTTCTCTGTTCACCCAGAGCCATTCACAGTCGTCGCACGTGCGGACGCTGGCATTTCAACATTCGATGACCTCAAAGGCAAACGCGTAAACATCGGCAACCCAGGTTCCGGCCAACGCGGCACGATGGAAGTTCTCCTGGAAGCCAAAGGCTGGACAACAGACGACTTTGCGCTTGCAACCGAGCTCAAAGCCGCAGAGCAATCCGCAGCTCTTTGCGACAATCAGATTGACGCAATGGTTTACACAGTTGGGCACCCGTCCGGCTCAATCCAAGAAGCGACAACCGCATGTGACTCTGTGCTTGTGACTGTAGGCGGTGAAGCAGTTGAAGGCCTTATCGCTGACAACCCATTCTACCGTACAGCGACAATTCCAGGCGGCATGTACCGTGGCAATGACGAAGACGTCCAAACATTCGGTGTTGGCGCAACATTCGTTTCTTCGACCGACGTTTCCGAAGAAGCCGTTTACACTGTTGTGAAATCCGTCATGGAAAACATTGAGGACTTCAAAAAGCTACACCCTGCGTTCGCAAATCTCGACCCTGCGACAATGGCAACAGCTGGTCTATCTGCACCGCTACATGACGGCGCTGCGAAGTACTACAAAGAACAAGGTTGGGTTGAGTAATAACGACTCCAACAGGAGGGGCGCTCGTCGCCCCTCCGACACAATAATTAAGGGCCAAAAAGCGCCCATCAGGGGAGATGAACATGGTTGATAAATCAACGGAAAGCCGCGGTCTCAGCGAGGAAGAACTTCAGGAACTCGTTACATCTTCGGACTCTGGTTCGCGCAGCCCCGAGGGTGGCGTTGGCATTCTCCTCGCGGTAGTCGCCGTTGTTTGGTCCCTGTTTCAGGTACTCCTCGCATCCCCGATTTCAAATTACGTCCTACCAGGCGATGTAATTAATAACTCTCGTCAAATTCACTTGGCCTTCGCGATATTCCTCGCGTTTATGGCCTATCCAATGCTCAAATCCAGCCCTCGAAGCTATATCCCGATCCATGACTGGATCATGGGACTACTGGGAGCGTTCATCGCGCTATACGGCTTTATATTCTATCAGAAAATCGTCGCTGCTGGTGGTCTCGCAGATGATGTAGATAAGTGGTTCGCACTTGTTGGGCTATTGCTTCTGTTTGAAGGCGCACGACGCGCGCTTGGCCCCGCGATGGCCATTATCGCCACTATTTTCCTTGCTTACGTGTTCTTTGGCTCATCCGAATGGGTGCCAGATGTTATCCGCTGGAAAGGCGCGTCTCTCAAGAAAGCCATGAGCCATATGTGGATCACTTCTGAGGGGGTCTTTGGTATCGCGCTTGGGGTTTCCACCAAGTTTGTGTTCCTATTCGTTCTGTTTGGCGCCTTGCTGGATAAGGCTGGCGCGGGGAACTACTTCATCAAAATGGCGTTCGGCGCGCTTGGCCACCTCAAGGGCGGCCCCGCCAAAGCGGCGGTTGTTGGCTCTGCAGCAACTGGCCTTATCTCTGGCTCTTCTATCGCGAACGTTGTTACAACCGGTACCTTCACCATTCCCCTTATGAAACGCGTTGGTTTCTCGTCAGAGAAGGCAGGCGCGGTTGAGGTTGCTTCTTCGGTGAACGGTCAAATCATGCCACCCGTTATGGGCGCTGCTGCGTTTCTGATGGTTGAGTATGTAGGCATCTCATACGTCGAAGTTATCACGCACGCGTTCTTGCCCGCCGCGATTTCCTATATCGCGCTGGTCTATATCGTTCACCTCGAGGCCGTTAAGAACAACATGCCGACCCTTGGTGACCGCGTCGTTTCCATGGGGCGGACCATTGCGGGAATGGCCGCGTTTTTTGTCGGCTTTGCCGCGCTTTGTTATGGCGTTCAGTATCCTGTTCGCTGGATCACATCCGCCATTCCGGGGATGTCCGCAGAGGTCCTGTCGCTCCTGATTGCGCTGGCATATGTGGCGCTTCTTTGGCTTGCGGCGCAAACACCAGACCTTGAGCCCGACGATCCAAACGCCGAGGAGGTTACACTCCCCGTTGTTTCCGAAATCTACAAGTCTGGGCTGTATTTCCTGCTGCCGATCATCGTGCTTGTTTACTTCCTGATGATTGAACAGAAATCGCCCGGCTTATCGGCATTCTGGGCAACGCTTCTGCTCTTTGTCATCCTGCTTACACAACGTCCGCTTAAGTCCATCTTCAGGGGCGAGAACCAAACCGCGAATGCGTTCCGCGAAGGTGTTATCGACCTGATCCAAGGGTTGATCGACGGCGCACGCAACATGATCGGCATCGGCCTAGCAACAGCAACCGCTGGCGTGATTGTAGGCACGGTAACGCTTACGGGCGTCGGACAGGTTATGGCGGATCTGGTTGAGTTCCTTTCTGGTGGCAACCTCATTGCGATGCTTGCCCTCGTTGGCCTGCTGAGTCTTGTGCTTGGTATGGGGCTTCCGACGACTGCGAACTACATTGTTGTTAGCTCACTCATGGCGGGCGTGGTTGTTGAGCTTGGTGCCCAAAGCGGGCTAATCGTTCCGCTCATCGCGGTGCATCTATTTGTGTTCTATTTCGGGATCATGGCCGACGTTACGCCTCCAGTTGGCCTTGCCAGTTTTGCGGCGGCGGCCGTTTCTGGTGGCGATGCTATACGAACCGGATTCGTCGCGTTCTTTTACTCGCTTCGTACCATCGCGTTGCCGTTCGTGTTTATCTTCAATACCGATCTGTTGCTGATAGATGTTACACTGATGCAAGGCATTCTGGTATTTGCTATGGCCTCGATTGCGATTCTTGTTTTCACCGCCGGCACAATGGGGTGGTTCCTTACCAAAAGCCGCATCTATGAAAGTGTCGCATTGGTACTGATCGCGTTCATGCTGTTCCGTCCTGACTTTGTTATGGACCGCATCCAGCCGCCGTTCAAAACTACCGAGCCAACGGAATTCGTTACCGCATTGAACGACGCGCAGGTGGGCGACGAGTTGCGCGTGGTTATCACCGGTCCCGATTTTGATACTGGTGATACCAAGGACACCACGCTCCTGATCAGCGTAGACACCGAGGGGACGGGCGATGAGCGCCTAACCGCGACGGGCTTCATACTTCTCCCCGAAGGCGACGTGATGAGAATGGACGAACCTTCGTTCAGCTCGCCCTACGCCGACAATCTGAGCAGCTTTGATTTCTATCTGGACGAACCTGTCTTTATCTCAGAAGTCAAAGCCCCCGCCCAGCAAATGGCCAAAGAGCTTGTTTATATCCCCGCTCTTATCCTGCTGGCATTTATCGTCTTGCTACAAAGAGCACGCATGACACGCGAAGGAGTACCAGCATGAATAATTTCGTTCTATGTGCCGTCGACGTCAGCGACATCGATTCAGATGCGGACGTTCTCAAGACTGCCGCGCATTTGGCAGAAATGGATGGGGCGCAATTGGATGTCATTACGGTTCTGCCCGACTTTGGCATGAGTCTTGTTGGTGGGTTCTTTAAGGAAGGGCATCAGGACAAGATGGTCAAGATAGCCAAAAGCCATCTTGATGCCTTTACCGAAGCTCACCTAACACCAGAGCAAAACGCCAAAGTGCGCCATGTTGTGACAATCGGGAAAACCTACGAAGAGGTTCTAAAGGCGGCCAAGAAAACCAACGCCGACCTCATCGTTGTTGGTGCTCACAAGGCCGACATCAAGGATTATCTTCTTGGGCCGAACGCAGCACGGATCGTGCGCCACTCCAAGTGCTCGGTTTTCGTGGTCCGCTAAATCAAGCTAACCATCTTCGCGCCCTCAAGGATGGAGGGCGCGATTGTATGCCCCAAGGCGCACACTTCATCACTCGGTAGGTTTATGTCGGGCACCTGAACCACCCGAGCGCCAGACGCGTGCGCTGCGCGCGTTCCCGGATCAGAATCCTCAAATGCCACACATTCATCCGCACGAAGCCCAATCGTTTGCGCCGCCATTACATAGATATCGGGGGCGGGCTTAGCGTGCACAACTTGATCGCCACCCGTCACGGTTTCAAAAAACGTTAGTAGCCCTGCCATTTCTAGGTGCACCTGTGCGACGAGCGTTTGGCTCGAGGTCGCTACCGCGCATGGCAGCCCCTTCCCTTTCAGGTTTTCAAGCAATTCTTGAACGCCAGATTTAACGGGGATACCTGCGCCGCTTCGCTTGCGAAATGCCGCGTCCGCTTCGCGCAGAAAATCAGCGAGCAGATTGTCATTCGCGATTTCGCTCGCAAGGATAACTTCGCACTCTTTGCGCCTCACTCCGATGAGGCTTAGCAACACTGGCTCGATATCCCCAAGCGAATGCAAACTGGCAGAGTGCAGGTAGCAATCCAAAATCAATCGTTCTGTGTCCAGCAGAAGCCCGTCCATATCAAACAATACACCGCGCGGCTGCATAATGGCTCCGATCCGGGCGCGTCGCCCTTAGCTAACTTGCCGCCCTTCAGACCATACTCCGCGCACGATGGGAATGCCCGAAAGCATCTTAAATCGACAGATATCTGCACGTTTACCTGCAGCGATCGTGCCGCGATCCTCTAATCCAGTGCGTGCAGCTGGGGCAGCGGTAACCGTCGCCATGCCACGGCTCATGTCGCCCCACAGTTCGCCAAGTTGAACGGCCGCAAGTAGCAGCGCCGCTGGGACATAATCCGACGACAGGATATCCAGCAAATCGAGATCCGCGAGTTCCCTCGCCGCGACATTCCCCGAATGCGACCCTCCGCGCACCAGATTAGGCGCCCCCATAATTACGCTAACGCCGACATCATGACATGTCCGCGCTGCCTCCACCGTCGTTGGAAATTCGGCAAGCTGCACTCCATGATCCGCCGAAACACGCACCTGCTCGCAGGTCGTATCATCGTGGCTGGCAATCGTTGCGCCAAACCGTTTGGCGGCGGCGACTGCGGCTGCTTCGTGCGCTTGGCCATGCTTCTCCTGAAGAGAATAGAGATGCTCAACATGCGCTGCGAACTCATCCGGTCGCAACCCTCGCTTGGAACACACATAATGCTCGAACTTAGCCATATCGCGAAACTGCCGCTGCCCCGGCGTGTGATCCATCAGCGAAACAATTCCCACGCGATCACCCGCGCCGAATTCGTCCAGTTCTTGGGGCAAGGTTTCGGAACATATCTCCGCACGCAGGTGGAGATGGTGGCTTATTCGCAAGGCTCCCGCGTCCCGCATCCGCAATACCTCGGACGCAAGCTCACGCGCATACCTTCCCGTTTTATGAGATGAATCAGAGATAATGGAGCCAACACGAACCGCATCAAAAACAGTCGTAATACCCACCCCTGCAAGCTCTGCATCATGTGCCACAATAGCGGCCTCATGCGGCCAATCGACGGCAGGCCGTGGCGAAATATGACGCTCGAGGTTGTCGGTATGCAGCTCAATCAGCCCTGCGCAAACATAATCCCCCTCACAATCAATCGCCCCATTCGGAACGGATTGGCCCGTCATTACTTCCTCAATTTTGCCGCTGTTAATAACGAGCGCGCCTGCGACCACTTCATTGGCTAAAACCACTTGTGCGTTCGCTAGGATTATGGGGGATGTCATAGAAGTGTTATCCTGTGATGTAATAGAGAACCAATTCCCAAGGAGGCTCTAGAATGTTTAATCGTTTCGGCATCTACATGACACCAGAGGTGGAGAGCTTTGCCGAATTGGGCGCTTCTTGGCTTGGATGGGATTTGGCAGAGGGCAGCGCGGTGGATTTCCCCGCACATATGGCCGAAACGCTCTGTGTCACTACGATGGTGCCGCGCAAATACGGCTTTCATGGTACGATAAAGCCTCCGTTTCATCTTGCCGACGGCACGACATATGATGCGCTCGTCATTGAGGCCTTGCGCCTTTGTGCGACGCTCAAGCCGGTTACAATCGAGGGATTGCAAGTAGAACAAATCGGTAATTTTCTGGCGCTGGTTCCGTCTGGAAACTTGGCCCCGCTCGCGGATTTGGCCGCTGCGGTTCTTCAGGAGTTGGACGTATTTCGCGCCCCACCCAGCGACGACGAACTGTCGCGAAGACGCAAGGCCAACCTCACGCCGCTTCAGGAGACAAACCTCAAAAATTGGGGCTATCCCTATGTTCTGGAGGCGTTCAAGTTTCACATAACTCTGACTGGACCGATCGAACCCGACCAAACCTCCACGCTCATCAGTATGGCACAATCGCATTTCGCAGACCATCTGGAGCGCCCGATCACCATCGAGGCCCTTACATTGGTTGGTGAGGCTGGAGACGGTCGTTTTCATGCGCTGCACCGCATGCCGCTGTCGGAAAAATAGTGATCCATTATTTCCGTCACCACCGCATCAATCGCGCGGTCATTGCTAAACTCAGCGCAGGATATACCTTCAGGCATCGCAGGTGCGACGCGCTCTAGGCGGCTAAGGATTTGGGTCTCGGTTTCTCTTCCACGCTTGGCTAACCTTGTGGCGAGGACCTCCCTTGGCGCGGTGAGCGAGAGCACCTCAAACCGCTCAAATTTCTCAACTGCAAGCGCCAATATGTGACGCGATAGATTAACCAACACGTCCCGTCCTTCGGCGAGGTTCGCATTCACTTCAACAGGTATTCCATAGCTCAAACCATGCGCGGTCCACCAAAGCGCGAAGGCCCCCGCCTCCGCCATTTCCGCGAACTCGCGGTCGGTTGCCTCGAAAAAATCCTCGCCTCCGGCATCCTCCGCGCGCGTAATGACACGCCGCGCAACAACGACACCAGAGCACCGCCGTGCGATCTCCGCCATCACGGTGTCCTTGCCCACGCCAGACGGCCCGACAACCCCAATCAGCCGCCCCGTCATGCGGCGCAGATCGGCGTGAATGCCGCTACATCAATTGTTCGGTCACAAACTTGGGCGCGGGCCTCTGCATCGTGGAAAATGCCCATAATCGCGGCGCCGCGGGCCTTGGCCTGAAGGATCAAATCCAACACCACGGCACGGTTTATGGGGTCCAGACTGGCCGTTGGCTCATCAAGCAAGAGAACCGGAAAAGGGTGCGCGAAGCCGCGCGCGATGTTCACCCGCTGTTGCTCGCCACCTGAAAATGTCGTCGGGCTAAGGGTCCATAAACGCTCGGGAATATTCAGAAGCGTCAATAACTCTTGAGCGCGGGCCTTGGCTTGCTCTTCGGGCACCTTAAGCGCAAGGAGCGGTTCGGCCACCACGCTCAGGGTCGGGACGCGCGGAACAACGCGCAGGAACTGGCTCACGTACCCTAAGCTCTCGCGGCGAAGTTTTAGGATTTCGCGTGGGCGTGCCTTGGCAATATCGATGCCATCCACCCAAAGCTCTCCGCTCTGCACCAAATAGTTCCCGTAAACCATGCGCATCAGCGTGGACTTTCCCGCACCGGATGCCCCAGCAAGGGCTACGCATTCGCCCTTTGCGACGATTAAACTTGCGTCGCGCATCACGGGGATTACCGCGCTATCTTGGTTGTGAAGGGTGAAATCCTTGGTGACATTCTTTACTTGTATCATTGCTTTGCCCCTAAACCTGAAGAACCGAACTAACCAAGAGTTGTGTGTAAGCGTGTTGTGGATCATCCAGCACTTGATCGGTCAGCCCCGTTTCGACAACATGCCCGTCCTTCATCACCATCAGCCGATCAGCGAGCAATCGAACCACGGCAAGGTCGTGCGTGACGATAATCGCGCTCAAGTCCATTTCGCGAACCAAGCCACGCAGCAAATCAAGCAATCGTGCTTGTACGCTTACGTCCAATCCACCCGTTGGCTCGTCCATAAACACAAGGCGCGGCCCCGTAACCAAATTGCGCGCGATCTGAAGGCGTTGCTGCATACCGCCCGAAAAGCTCGTGGGGCGATCATCTACGCGATCAGGTTGAATTTCGACACGGCCAAGCCAATCAATCGCCTGCTCTCGAATATCGCCATAGTGACGCGAGCCAATTGCCATCAAACGCTCGCCAACATTTCCGCCCGCACTTACGTTCATACGCAATCCATCGCGCGCATGTTGATGCACGAACGCCCAATCTGTGCGCGCCAGAACGCGCCTTCCGGATTCAGACATCCTGCAAGTGTCCTGTAACGCACCCTGCCCCGTATCAAAAAGCACCTCACCCGTATCGGGTGTCAAATGTCCTGCTAAGCAGTTAAGAAGCGTCGACTTCCCCGACCCGCTCTCACCAACGATCCCAATAACTTCGCCTGGGAAAAGATCGAAATCGACAGCGGCACATCCGATGCGGTCGCCGTAATGCTTCGCAACATTTCGAACAGAAAGCAGCGGGGTCGTAATTTCATCCATACGGCTCATTCTGCGGCCTCCTTCGGGGTGCCATAACGGCCAATATGGCCATCCGCCTGGCGTGTGTTGCAAAAATCAGTGTCCGAACAAACGAACATACGTCCGCCCTGGTCATCCATTATGACTTCATCCAGATAACTTTCCTGCGCACCACATAGGTCACAGTTGGCGTCGGCCTTGGTTGGCTCAAATGGGTAATCCTCAAAGTCGAGGCTCACGACTTGGGTATAGGGCGGGAGCGCATAGATCCGCTGTTCTCGCCCCGCGCCAAAGAGCTGAATCGCGGCGCTTTCGAGCTTGGGATTATCGAATTTGGGAATAGGCGACGGGTCCATGACATACCGCCCCTCGACCTTGACCGGATAGGCGTATGACGTCGCTATTGCGCCATGTGTGCTGATATCTTCGTAGAGTTTAACATGCATCAAGCCGTATTCCTCAAGCGCATGCATCTTGCGTGTCTCGATCTCTGACGGTTCCAGAAACCGCAGGGGCTCTGGTATAGGAACTTGGTAAACGAGGATTTGATCTTTGGTTAATGTTTGCTCGGGAATGCGGTGACGGGTCTGGATCACACTCGCCGCGTCGGTATGCTCGGTGACGGAGACATCTGCCGTCTTTTCAAAGAAGCGCCGAATAGAGACAGCATTCGTCGTGTCGTCGGCCCCTTGGTCGATTACTTTGAGAGTGTCATCCTCAGTTAGGACCGCAGCAGACACCTGAACGCCGCCGGTGCCCCAACCATACGGCATTGGCATTTCGCGGCTTGCGAACGGCACCTGATAACCTGGGATAGCCAGCCCCTTAAGAATGGCGCGGCGGATCATCCGCTTGGTTTGCTCATCGAGATAGGCAAAGTTGTAGTTACTCATTCCGCGGCCTCCTGATGCGTTGACTGCGAGGCGTGAACCTCTGCACGTAGTTTGCGAACCAGTTCAAGTTCCGCTTGAAAATCAACATAATGCGGCAATTTGATATGCTCGAGAAATCCCGTCGCTTGGATGTTATCCGCATGGTAGAGGACGAACTCTTCGTCCTGCGCGGGCGCGCCGACGTTGTCTTCGCCCAGCTCTTCCCAACGTAGCGCCCGATCCACCAGCGCCATAGAAATAGCTTTGCGTTCGGTTTGGCCAAACACCACTCCATATCCACGCGTGAACTGGGGCGGCTGTTTTTTGGAGCCTGCAAATTGGTTCACCGTTTCGCACTCGGTCACTTCTATTTCACCGATTTCGATTGCAAACCCTAGCTCTGGAACGTCCATCTCAACCGCCACTGTCCCGATGCGCAACTCGCCAACAAATGCATGGCTGCGCGCATAGCCGCGCTGGGTTGAATAAGCCATTCCAAGCAAAAACCCCTCGTCGCCACGTGTTAACGATTGTAAACGTAATGGCCGTTTTACGGGCAACTCCAGCGGTGTCCGCGTCAGGTCGGGCGGTGTGTCCTCCGTTGCTTCCTCTTGCTGAATTAGACCCTCGGCGTTCAAGAATTCGGTTATATGCGGGACATCCCCAACAGCGGCTTCGGCACGTGGCGCTTCTGGTACTTCACCATCCGCCAAAAGTTGGAAATCAAGAAGTCGGTGCGTGTAATCAAATGTCGGCCCAAGAATCTGCCCTCCCGGAGCATCCTTAAACGTCGCCGAAATCCTGCGCACGCATTCCATCGCACCGGTATCAATCGGGCGGCTATCACCGAAACGGGGCAAGGTCGTGCGATAGGCACGTATTAAGAAAATCGCTTCGATCAGGTCACCTTGCGATTGCTTGATTGCGAGCGCCGCCAAATCGGGATCAAACAGTGACCCTTCGGACATAACCCGCGCGACGGCGAGGCTTTGCTGGGACTTGATCTGATCGACTGTTAACTCTGGCAACGCGGTATCACCACGCCGCTTTTCCGCGAGCAACGCATGTGCGTTATCAATCGCTCGTTCGCCGCCTTTTACTGCAACATACATCAGAGCACCTTTGTGGTTCTGGGGAGAGCCGCAACGCGATCCTCGCAAGTAAGAAAGAGATCAATTCCAAGCGGATACAGCAGTGCATTTTTCTGAGAAAACGCCAGATCTGGCACGGTTAGGCGCGCAGTTCCCTCAATTCCGGGACCGCTCAATGTGGCGCCCGTGTTGGTCAACTGATCCATCTCGACGATGAGCGTTGCGGATCGGTCGGGGTATTGATCGGTGCCGATTGCGTATTCGTCGGTTGACCCCAAATCGTTCCATGCACCAATGGCAAACATGGCCTCTGACCGCGAAGTGAACGGTGCGCTTGTGTGGAATGTAATCCAAGCACGCACGGCCTCCGTATCATGCGCTTCTCCGATGAAAACGGAGGTGTCCGCATCACAAAGCGTCAAAAGAAGAACCGACGCGGCAATGGAAAGGGGCGCTGGCCCGTTCGCTCCTGAAACGGTTTGTATTTCACCCGGTCGGGCCATTGCGGTCATCGCCGAGCGAAACCCAAGCGCTGATTGTTGTGGAATGCGAGTGAAACCGCCTCCGAGATCAACGACGCCCATCAATCCTCTCCTCTTGCCAGTGTGAAAAACGATACTTTGGTGGCTTCTGCTTTCTCGGCCTTAGTCTTCTTGGCCCTTGCAATGGAGTTGTGCAGAGGTGTCAGAATTTCTGCATCGATATCGGCCGCCTCGGCACCCTGCATCAGCGCATCAAGAAGCGCCGCGATCTCGACTTTGCGCTTATCGCGTCCTTGAACATAGCCATGCCCAACACGCCCATCCGCAAGCTTGAGCGCGCATCTGGTCACCGTCATTTCACCAAGATTAAATGCCGCGCCCGTTGCGCCCGTCCGCGCCTGTACCATAACCGCGCCCTGCTCTGGGGGACGTAGATATTCGAAAGTGGGGGCATAACCGCGCCGCTCCCATAGCGCGAAAAGCTCTTGCGCCGGCGCTTTGGCCAGCAGGCTCATCCATGATTGTCGAAGGGTATTATTCATTCCTAGACAACTTTCATTCAATGCTATACAACTAGACAAATATTACAGTCCCTCCCCCTCCCGACGCAATTAGAGATTTGCGAAACTTTCGTGACATGACCAAATCCAAAACGCCGATATGGCGCTCGATCCAATCCAGCCTGACCCGTGAAATCGCCGACGGCATCCTTGTTTCCGGAGACAAACTCCCGACCGAGGCCGAACTTGCTATCCGCTTTGGGGTTAACCGCCATACGGTTCGACACGCTCTTGGTGCGATGGCAGAAGACGGGCTTGTCCACGCGCGACGTGGCGCAGGCGTTTTCGTGACTGGTAAGCCCACGGACTATCCGATTGGCAAACGTGTCCGATTTCACCAGAACATCCGCGCTGCAGGCCAGATGCCCGCCAAGACGCGTCTTCAACTCGCCACAAGACGCCCAAGTCCACGCGAAGCCAAAGCACTTCAAATCGAACCAGACGACCAAGTGCATTGCTATGAGGGGCTCTCGCTCGCAGATGCCGTGCCAATCGCAATCTTCCGAAGCATTTTCCCCGCCGAGCGTTTCCCCGACCTGCTTGAAGCACTCGACGAACTGGATGCGGTAACAGCCGCGCTCAAGAAATGCGGTCTCGACGATTACACTCGCATATCGACGCGCCTCACCGCGCGCCTCGCCGATGCCACTCAAGCGGGGCATCTGCGAATTTCCCAAGGGGCACCAATCTTGCGCAGCGAAGGCGTCAATGCGGACTCAGACGGCGTCCCTGTAGAGTATGGAACCACTTGGTTTTCAGGCGATCGGGTCACGCTTACCCTCCGAGACGACGCATAAACTTAACCGAACCGTCACACAGATTTTGCAAATCACTGCTTTAAGATGAGAAAATTTCCACAGGTGAATTATGATCTCATTACCATCCCTTCGCCTCATCGGCGCAGATGTACTTGCCGACTCTAAGCTGCAATCTCGCTCGATCACGATCTCTGATGGTCGTATCGCAACGGGTCCTGCACATGCGATTGACCTGTCAGGCTGCTATATCCTGCCGGGGATTGTGGACCTTCACGGCGATGCGTTCGAACGCCAGATTGCGCCGCGTCCCTCTGCGATTTTCCCGCTTCAAGGGGCGATCCATGCCGTCGAGACCGAAGCCGCAGCGAATGGTATTACCACCGCATGGATGGCACAGAGTTGGTCATGGGAGGGGGGCCTGCGCGGTCCGAATTTCACGGAAGCTTTTCTTGCGGCACTTGCGGTGGCACAGCCTGCGTTACTCGTGGACCTGCGTGTACAGTTGCGGATTGAGACCCATACGGTCGACACCTTTGAGCGCCTGCGGGCAGTCATTCAGGCTTATGGGATTGACTATGCGATCTTTAACAACCACCTGCCAGAGGCGCGAGCAATGGCAAAAACCAACCCCGAAAAAATTCTTGCTTGGGCGGGCAAAGCCAACCGCACTCCAGAAGAGCACATGGCCATCGTAACAGGTGCAAGCGCCCAACAAGAGCGCGTTCCCCGATACCTTTGCCAGCTCGCAAATGATTTTGATCGTCTGGGCGTAACATACGGCTCGCATGATGATCCGGATGCCGCGACGCGCGACTATTACAACAGTATCGGCGCGAGAGTCTGTGAATTCCCAACCGGTACAAGCGCCGCGCACGTGGCCAAGGTGAACGGGAATCCTATTCTTATGGGGGCACCGAATGTTGTGCGCGGCGGCTCTCAATCTGGAAATATCGCGGCAACGCATCTGATTGAGGATGGGCTTTGCGATATTCTCGTATCCGACTATCACTACCCTTCTCTTGCGCAGGCGGCCTTCACACTTGCGGATGCAGGTCTGTGTGACCTTGCAACCGCTTGGGGTATGATTTCAACCGCCCCAGCCGCCGCCATGAACCTCGATGACCGCGGAACCATCGAGCAAGGGAAGCGCGCGGATTTGGTGATCATCGACAAGAAAACGCGCCGCATTGGCGCAACGCTCTGCAATGGACGTGTCGCCTATCTCAGCGGAGAAATCGGCACACGCTTTGTAACTGGAATGAATGCAATCCCCCTCGCCGCAGAATAACGGCGAGGGGCGCGCGCCTTAGTTCTCGGCGCTTCCCTTAATCAGTTTGCGGCGTAACCACCCAGAGAAACTATCCATAAACATCACCATCAGAACGATGAGCACGATGTAGTATGTGACCTCTTCCCAGTCTTTTTGCGTAATGATCGCTTGCGTGAGAAGCAGCCCAATGCCCCCGCCCGTAATCGCGCCGATGATGGTCGCAGAGCGCGTATTGCTTTCTAGGTAATACAAAACCTGACTGAGCAAGATCGGCACGATTTGCGGCAAAACTCCAAAGCGCACACGTTGCGGTGCGTTTGCTCCCGTGGAACGGATACCCTCGGTTTGGTTCTCATCGACGTTCTCAAGCGCCTCCGAGAACATCTTGCCGAATGTCCCCGTATCCGTCAGCAAAATCGCCAGTGATCCCGTGAGCGGACCAGGCCCAAATGCGCGCGAGAGCACCACAGTCCAGATAAGCCCGTCAACACCGCGCAGCAGGTCAAACAGGCGGCGCGCGGCAAAACGCATACTGCGCAGTGGTGTGAAATTTTTGGCGGCAAGGAACGCAATCGGAAGCGCCACGATTGCCGCGCCGAACGTTCCAAGGAACGCCATTAGCATCGTTTCAAACATCGCCCACGCAACATCCCCGTGACGCCACATCTTATTGTTCCAGAAATCGCTCCAAATCTGCGAGGCCTCGCCGCTCAAAGCTTTTTGCATGAGTGCTCCCGCGCCAAGCCCGTGATATGGGCTATCAAGCGTGAAGAAGAACAGCTCCCACCCGAGGAAATACCGAAATACTTCGGTGCGATTGCGTGTGACAGTCAGTCGTCCCGCAGGGGTTGTGACCGCCAGTCGGTTCTTTGACGAATTGATCCATTCGGGAAGCGGCCCTTCAGGTAGTACCGCGTTAACACCGTTACTTCCTGGCTCTGCGTAAATCTCGCCATAGTTCGGGACGTTGTAGGACACATAGTTTGGCCCAAATGTGATAATGTTATCTGGGTCCAACTCAATGACGGTTGTTTCGCCGAGGTTCACCCAATCAGGCGATACGCCTTGTTCGTAGCGGCCCTTACGTTCGCCCTCAATCGCAATTGAAATCTCGCCAGAACGATTGTCGCGTGTCACGTGCGTTTTGTAGCTATAACTGTCCGACACCAACGTGTTGGCGTTCTCAACACTGGCATTTCGCACAAGATCAACCACGTTGAACGAAATGAAAATATAAACGAGATACGCCAGTATTGCGGCAGGAATGCCAAATGCGATCAGACGTTTTCTATGAAAAAGACGCGCGATTTCTTGGTTCATATCGGGCGCGAGCGTGGCGGCATTCATGAGCTGACCTTTCCATGCGTCAGACGATTCCGCAGAACCGAGGAAAGCTGATCGACCAAAACGATGGTACAAAACAAAAGGATGAAAATGGCGGCAGCTTCGTCAAAGCGTCCCTGCCCCCAACTCATGGCATTCTTAAGATCATAGCCAATGCCACCGGCACCGACGAAACCCAAAATAGCGGAAGCGCGAATGTTCACCTCGAACCGAAGGAGCGCATAACTGAGGTAGTTTGGTGCCACTTGCGGGAATATGCCCAGCATCATTTTCTGAGACCAACTCGCCCCAACTGATGCCAGCCCCTCAACAGGTTTCAGTGAAGCGTTTTCGTTCACTTCGGAGAATAGTTTGCCGATTGCGCCCGTCGTATGCAGGGCAATTGCGATCATCGCGGCGACAGGACCACCGCCCAGAACATAGATCAAAACAAGCGCCACCACGATTTCCGGAAGCGCACGCAATATATCCATTAACCGACGGAAAAAGCTTACGAGGGCTGGCCACCGCGCAAGGCCCGGCGTCGACAGCAACGACAAGAGCGTTCCCGCAATCGCGCCAATGAGCGTCGCTGCGGCTGCTATATTAATGGTTTCGATAAGGGACGGAAAATAAGCGACGAGATGCTGAGGAAGCAGGTTCGCCTTCTCCCATGCTTCGCCGAGCACGTCAGAAGGAAAGTCGAATACATGCGCAAGACCGTCCCAGAAGCCCCCCGCATTTCGGGCATCCGCCGTGACGAAACCTGAAACCAAAAGCACGATAAACAGAGCAAGCATCACCCCGTTCCACATCCGTTTGCGCCGCACATGCGCGGCATACTCTCCATAGATTTCACGCGTTCGGTCAGCGTGCAGCGTGGCGTCAGTCATGTTTGATCCCCAAAAAATTACGCGGGCCCAAAATCGGGGCCCGCGCAGATGTCATGAAATAACTTTAATCAATTCGCTTTTGCCAAACGAGCAGCCACAATGCTCTCGTAGGCTTCGTGGCTAATCGGATCAAAGCCAAGGCTTTCACCAGCCGCCACGCCATAGGCGCACTCAGGGTCTGCTTCGTATAGGCCGTCAACCAATGTTGTCATCTTGGCCTTTACGTCTTCGGGAAGGGCTGTGCGCAATACCACTGGGCCTTCTGGGATAGGCTTGGAGCGCCAGATTTCAACGAGGTCGTTCATATCAACCAGACCCGCATCAACCGCCTTGCGCAGCGCGCCAGAATTGAAACCGTCCTCCCAGTTGCCTTGGCCGTCAGCCCATGTCACGCCGCCGTCAACGTCACCATTGCTGACCGCTACGATTGTTTGCTCGTGGCCACCGGTAAATTTCACTTCACCAAAGTAATCACCAGAATCCATGCTGGCGCCAGTAAGCGTTGGAATTTCGATGGACGGGATAAGGTAACCAGAAGTCGAGTTAGGATCGCCAAACCCAAATACTTTTTCCTTCATGTCGTCCAGCGATGCGATACCGCTATCCGCACGGGCAAAACCGATCGAATGGTAGCCATAAGAGCCGTCCAAGTTGATCTTTACCAAGACCGGTGTGACGGCGTTTTCATCCTGAATATGGACCGCCGCATAGGACGAAGCGCCAAGCCATGCCATATCAAGTGTTCCACCCAACAGACCTTGAATAACGCCATTATAATCCGCTGGCGCAAACAAGCGTGTTTCAACGCCCAGTTCGGCCTCGGTGTATTCGCGCAGACACTCGTAGGAGTTCATACGGTCTTGGGCATTTTCGCCACCAAGAATCCCGATGCGGAATTCCGAAATCGCTTCATCCGCGATAGCGCCGGACGTGAGTGCTGTTGTTGCCGCGAGGGCGCATAGCAGGTGTTTCATTACTTTTGCTCCAGTTGTTGCCCCGCCGTTTGGAAGGGCGCGTTGAATTAACGTGTTGCGAGGGCCGCAAGTCGTGCGGCTTCCTGCAAATCAAGGTCGGTCCGAGCGAGTTGCTCGATTTCGGTTGATGTCGCGCTCTCTGAGAAATCGGCGTCTGCGCCATAGATTTCGCGCGCGGCGGCTGTGCTGAGCTGTGAAGGAGAGCCATCAAACACAATGCGCCCGTCCCGCATTCCAATAACGCGATCGCAATAACGCCGCGCCGTATCCAGCGTGTGAAGATTGGCAATAACGGTGCGCCCGTCTTCTTCGTGGATATTGCGCAGAGTACGCATGACAACTTGCGCGTTCATTGGATCAAGCGACGCGATAGGCTCATCTGCCAGAATGATGCGCGGATCTTGCATAAGTGCACGGGCTATGGCGACGCGCTGCTGCTGTCCGCCTGACAAATCCTCGGCCCTTTTGGCGGCGTGGTCCGCAATGCCGAGGCGCTCAAGGATCGAAATTGCGTGTTCTATGTCTTCGGCAGAGAAAAGGTTGAACATGGTCGCAAGCGTCGAGCGGCGGTTCAGCGTGCCGTGCAAGACATTCGAAACAACATCCATCCGCAGAACCAAGTTGAACTGCTGAAAGATCATCGCGCATTTGGATTGCCATTCGCGCTTAGCACGCCCCGACAGATGCGATACTTCCTGTCCCTCGAAGGTAACTGTTCCCGCAGTTGGGTCCGCCAAACGATTGAGCATACGAAGCAGTGTGGACTTTCCCGCTCCCGAACGCCCGATGATTCCAACCATCGCGGGGCGCTCTAAATGAATAGTCGCGGAATCCACTGCGATGTTTGTGCCGTAGTTCTTTGTCAGGTTTTCGATACGAAGCATGTCTGTCCCCAATTCGTTGAGGGGAATGTGATGCAGGGATGTAATTGCTATGTGACGGTTGATTAAAATTTATATGACAGACTTGGGTTGTCCCCTTGGCCACATTCCAAAAACCGTTACAGTCCCCACAACCTATTTTAATCTAGGAGAATTTTGTCATGACCGACCTCATCATGACCGCCCCTATGCCCCCAAAGGTAATGGAGGATCTGGCGGAGCACTTCACCATTCACAAACTTTGGGAAGCAGAGGACAAAGCTGCATTTCTTGCTGAATGTTCTCAAGTCGAGTTCATGGCAACGGGCGGCCACAGTGGCTGTGACGCTGCATTGATGGACGCACTTCCGTCCCTAAGAACGATCTCGAGCTTTGGCGTGGGATATGACGGGATTGACGTAAAGGCCGCCCACGAGCGGGGGATTAACGTGACCAACACGCCCGACGTGCTCAATGATGCCGTCGCAGAGCTGGCGATGGGAATGATGCTCGCGCTGTGCCGCCGAATCGTGGACGCCGACAAGTTCGTTCGTGAGGGGAAATGGCCAGATGGGGGTTATGCTCTGACGGGTGAGCTTACGGGTGCGAAGGTCGGCATTCTTGGCCTTGGTCGCATTGGCAAAGAGATCGCGCGTCGCGCTCAAGTGTTCAAAATGCAGGTCGCATATCATGGGCGCAACAAGCAACCATATGAACCCTATGAATACTATTCCGACCTTACGGAAATGGCCAAGGATGTGGACTGGATCATCGCGGTTGTTCCTGACAACCCAGCCACCCGCAAGCTTGTGAACCGCGATGTCCTACATGCCCTCGGCCCGAATGGTGCAATCGTGAATTTGGGGCGCGGCACACTCATCGACGAAGAAGTGATGCTTGAGATGCTCAAGAGTGGCGAGCTTGGTGGAGCGGCCCTTGACGTGTTTGACCAAGAACCAAAAATGTCGCCCGAATTCTGGGAATTGCCCAATGTCGTCCTCTCTCCGCACCAAGGCAGCGCAACTGTGAAAACGCGGATCGCCATGGGTGATATGGTCGTGGAAAACCTGATCCGCGCCAAAGATAACCGCCCGCTGCTGTCGCCGATCGGATAGCCGCAAAGTGCTTGTTTTTACATCTGCTATCTTCTTGCTACTAATCACGCCCGGTCCCGGCGTTCTTTCGATCGCTGGCGTTGGGGCCGCATTTGGCCAGCGTGCGGGGATTCGATACTTCTTGGGTCTCCTTACGGGCACGAACCTTGTGGCGATTTCGGTTGTTACGGGGCTCTCTGGGGCGGTGCTCGCGTTTCCTTGGGTGTTCAATGCACTCTTTGCCGCGTCGATTTGCTACTTAACCTATCTCGCGTACCGCATCGCAACCGCCGGCAACAGGATCGCAGTCGTAGAGGCCAAGAGCCGCCCCGGTTATTGGTCGGGCATCCTCTTTCAGGCGCTCAACCCCAAGGCATATGTCGTAAACACGACGTTGTTCACTGGGTTTGCCTTTATGCCCGAAGCACGGGAGTGGGAAATATTGACCAAATTCGTGATTATCAACGCGATCTGGATACCCATTCATATTCTTTGGCTTTGGGCGGGTAGTTCCGTGAGGCGCCTCGACCTCTCGGAAAAGGCCCATCGGCGCATCAATTATCTAATGGCGGCGGCCATGCTCTCTGTCGTCGCGCTGGCCGCCAATTCTTTTCTCTAGGCGCTACATGACCGCGCCGATTTGCCAAGGCACGAACTCATAATCTCCGAGGCCCTGCGCCTCGGATTTGGACTGCATGCCAGAAGCGATGTCCAAGAACATCTGGTAGATCCGACGACCTGCTTCCTCGACGCTCTCACCATCGCTTAGGATTGTACCCGCGTTTAGGTCCATATCTTCCTCAAGACGGTTAAACATCTGGGTATTCGTGGCAATCTTCATCGAAGGCGTAGGCTTGGCGCCGAAGGCCGATCCGCGTCCTGTCGTAAAGGCAATCAGGTTACATCCGCTGGCAATCTGTCCCGTAACAGAGGCAGGGTCATATCCGGGGCTATCCATGAACGTGAACCCTTTGGCACGCACACGTTCGCCATACTTATAAACACCCATCAGCGGCGAAGTGCCGCCCTTGGCCGCCGCCCCGAGGGATTTCTCAAGGATTGTGGTCAGGCCACCTTTTTTGTTTCCGGGTGATGGATTGTTATCCATCGAACCTTTGTTGCGGGCGGTGTAATCCTCCCACCACTTGATCAGACCGATCAACTTCTCGCCGACTTCTGGTGTCGCGGCACGGCGCGTTAGTAGATGTTCAGCACCGTAAATTTCGGGGGTTTCAGCCAGAACGCCGGTGCCTCCCTGCGCGACTAACAGGTCACAAGCATAACCAAGAGCAGGGTTCGCCGTAACGCCAGACCACGCATCCGATCCACCACACTGAAGGCCGACCATCAACTCGGACGCGGGGCATTCCTCGCGCGTGTGCTTATTCGCAATCGGGAGCATGGCTTTGACCTTTTCAATGCCGACCTCAACCGTTTTGCGCGTCCCCGCCATGTCTTGGATGTTCATCGTTTGAAATGTCGGCCCGAGCTTGAGCCCCCAAGATTCAACCAGCCAGTCGATCTGATTGATCTCGCAGCCGAGCCCAACCATCAGAACCGCCGCAACGTTAGGATGTGCGGCGTACCCCCACATCACCCGCTGGAGCGCCTCAAATCCATCACCGTCGCCCGCCATACCACAGCCCGTGCCATGCACAAACGCGACAACGCCGTCGACGTTTTCATACTCCGCCATAACTTCAGGGGTGAAATGACTGGCAATCATTCTAGCTGCCGTTGCCGAACAATTCACAGAGGTCAGAACCGCGATATAGTTCCGCGTCCCGACCCTGCCGTTTTCGCGCTTATATCCCATAAATGTGTCTTGCGTCGGCGCTTTGGCCACGGGGCGCAAGTCAGTCGAGTACTCATAGGCTTGATCCACGGCGCGGAACTCAAGGTTATGCGTGTGCACATGGTCGCCCGCCGCAATGTCTTGATTTGCATAGCCGATAACCTGCGCATATTTGCGCACCGCTTCGCCCTTGGCGATTGACTGAATCGCCATCTTGTGACCGCGCGGGATTTGCTGATTTGGCGTCACGCCGTCAATAGCCTCACCAATTTGCAAGACATCGATGGCACTGACAACATTGTCTTCTTTGGCAAGACGAACAGTAGAGGACATAGTGAGATTCCGTCGTTTAAGGCTCTGCTTGGGTATAATTGTATTTCTTTGCATAACTAAACGAACAATGCAAAGCGGTTTCGATCTTACGCTAGGGAAATTAGAAAAAGCCACCTTAATCATTGAGAGATGGGGGAGAAGAATTATGTAGGTGCAAAGGAGATTAACATGACCCAATCCACCACAGAAAACCGCCGCCTAATCCTCAATGAACGCCCCAAGGGTTTTCCGAACGAGAACACGCTGCGCCTCGAAAATTCCGAAATTCCGACACCTGGCGAAAATGAGATGCTTCTTCGCACAGCTTTTCTCTCGCTCGATCCATATATGCGCGGACGTATGAGCGACGCACCATCCTATGCGCCTCCTGTCGAAGTTGGTGAGCACATGGTTGGCGGCACGGTGTCACAGGTCGTCACTTCCAACCTTGAAGGTTATAGCGAAGGTGATTGGGTGCTAAGCATGAACGGCTGGCAGGACTATGCGCTTTCGGATGGTACCGGTAATATCAACATGGGAAAATCCCCGCAGAACCCGTCTTGGGCACTAGGCGTTTTGGGAATGCCGGGCTTCACAGCATATGCAGGGCTTCTCAAGATTGGCACGCCAAAATCTGGTGAGACTCTGGTCGTGTCCTCGGCCGCTGGTGCGGTTGGCTCGATTGTCGGTCAGATCGGCAAGATTTTGGGGCTCCGTGTTGTCGGCATCGCTGGTGGTCCAGAGAAATGCAAGCACGTCCAAGAGGAATACGGCTTTGACCTTTGCATCGACTACAAGGCAGATGACTTCGCCGAAAGACTCGCCCATGCCGTTCCAAACGGTATCGATATCTACTACGAGAACGTCGGTGGCGCTGTGTTTGATGCGGTGCTCCCGCTTCTAAATCCTAACGCAAGAATCCCAGTTTGCGGATTGATCTCGATGTATAATGCTACGTCCCTCCCCGACGGCCCTGATCGTATGGGACTGTTGATGAGTAACATCCTGCGCAAAAAACTTAAGATGCAGGGGTTCATTATCTTTGACGATTTCCCTGACCTTTATCCAGAGTTCGCAGAGGCGATGATGGGTTGGCTCAGCGAGGGTAAAATCCAATACAAAGAAGACCTTATCGACGGCCTGGAAAACGCTCCAGAAGCATTCGTCGGCCTTCTCAAAGGTGAGAACAACGGCAAACGCGTCATTCGCGTAGGCTAAAAATCTTGGTGCGCGCGAGAGTTCGCGCGCACCTCCGCGCATGAATGACTTGCGCCCCGCATAATAATTCCATATTTCATGAATTATGGAATTATTATTGAATCGCCTCTCAATACTCAGCCATCCGCAGCGCATGGAGATTTTTCGTCTCTTGATGCGTCGCTACCCTGATGCGCTCCCTGTTAGCGAAATCCTGAGCGTTCTAACGATAAAGCCCAGCACCGCGTCGGTTTACCTCTCGGCGCTCAAGTCGGTCGGCCTTATCGAACAACAACGCGTTGGAACAAGCCTGCTCTATCGCGCGAACATCGAGGCACCGCAGGATATCATCTCCGAGCTTTTCAGCGACTGCTGTGGCAATAGAGCCGACATTTGTTTGCCCACAATTCACAACCGCCCCAAGAAGGTGCTCTTTCTATGCACGGGCAACTCGGCGCGTTCGATTATGGCCGAGGCAATCTTGAATGATCTCGGCAGGAACTTTGAGGTCAGCTCGGCAGGAACCGCTCCACGTGGCGCTGTCCACCCCGCTGCGCTAGAGGTGCTGCAACAACATGGGCACCAGACCGAAGGCCTCGCTTCCAAAAGCCTCGCAACACTTGCCCCTTCTGACTTGGACTTTGCTTTTACGGTCTGCGACAGCGCCGCAAACCATGACTATGGTTCCCTTTCTGGCGCACCAATCACAAGCCATTGGAGTACCGAAGATCCCGTTGCTCCGACAAGCAGCACAGACGATTTTCAGCACGCCTACGAAATTCTGCGTTCGCGTATTCACGAATTCGCGGCTCTGCCATTTGAAACCGCGAGCCGCACAAATCTGCAACAATTGGTCGATAATATCGCTCTCAAAATAGCTTAGGAAATTCTTAGATGACGACATTTGCTCTCAATGGTCTTGGACGCATGGGAAAGCTTGCCCTGCGCCCCTTGCTCGAACGTGGCGCAGAGATTGCGTTTATTAATGATGCCGTGGGCGATCCTGCCATGCACGCGCATCTACTTGAGTTTGACTCGGTTCATGGCCGCTGGCCCGCAAAGTTTGAGTCGGACGCTAACTCGATAACAATCGACGGCAAACGCATCCCCGTGACCTCCTCTCGCAATCTCGCAAACCTGCCGCTCGAAGGCGTTGACGTCATGATTGATTGCACCGGCGCATTTAAGACAGAGGCAAAACTGGCGCCGTATTTCGAGGCAGGCATCAAAAAGGTGGTTGTCTCTGCCCCAGTCAAGGATGGCCCGACGGCCAATATTGTTTATGGCGTCAACAATGACGTTTATGATCCCAACGCCCACCGCATCATCACCGCCGCGAGTTGCACAACCAATTGCCTCGCTCCTGTCGTGAAGGTCTTGCAAGAATCCATCGGGATTAAGCACGGCTCCATCACTACCGTTCATGATGTAACCAACACTCAGACAATTATTGACCGCCCCGCCTCGGACATGCGGCGCGCGCGCTCTGCTTTGACGAATTTGATCCCGACGACGACGGGCTCTGCAACGGCGATCACGCTCATCTACCCTGAGCTTAAGGGCAAATTGAACGGCCACGCTGTACGTGTACCATTACTGAACGCCTCGTTGACCGATTGCGTGTTTGAAATGGAGCGCGAGACCACCGTTCAAGAAGTGAACGAACTCTTCCGTGCAGCATCCGAAGGTCCGCTCAAAGGTATCCTCGGTTATGAAACACGCCCGCTGGTATCTTCGGATTATACCAACGATCCGCGCAGCAGCATAATTGATGCGCTTTCAACGATGGTTGTGAACGGCACTCAACTCAAGGTTTACGCGTGGTACGACAATGAATGGGGTTACGCGAACCGTCTCGTTGATGTTTCCCTTATGGTGGGCGCAAGCCTGTGACACAGACCAAAGGTTTCTCGGCATACATTGCCGTTACGGCTGCGTATTGGGCGTTTATGCTCTCAGATGGCGCTTTGCGGATGCTTGTGCTGCTGCATTTTCACACGCTGGGGTTCTCGCCCATTCAGCTTGCGTATCTGTTCGTTCTGTACGAAATCGCGGGGATTGTGACCAACCTATCTGCTGGCTGGATCGCGGCGCGCTTCGGACTCGCCAGCACACTATACGCGGGCCTCGGGCTTCAGATTGTTGCGCTCCTTGCGCTGTCGCAGCTTGATCCAAACTGGGCGGTTGGGGCCTCCGTCGTATTTGTTATGCTGGTTCAGGGCGCGTCCGGAGTGGCCAAGGACCTTGCCAAGATGAGCTCCAAGAGCGCCGTCAAGATACTTGCCCCAACCGAAAACGGTGGCCTCTTTAGGTGGGTCGCAATCCTCACCGGTTCAAAGAATGCCGTTAAGGGGTTTGGCTTTCTACTTGGGGCAGCGCTACTGGGAACAATAGGTTTCGTTCCCTCGGTTCTCTCGATGGCGGCGGTCCTTGCTGTGATCCTTGTAGCGGTTCTGCTCGGTATGCCGTCTGGCCTCCCTATTGGGCACAAAGATGCCAAATTCCGCGAAGTGTTTTCAAAGAATCGCAATGTTAACTGGCTAAGTGCTGCGCGCGTTTTCTTATTCGGGGCGCGCGACGTTTGGTTCGTGGTCGGCATCCCGATTTACTTCTACGCGGTCCTCTCGGACGGCTCTGAGGAAGGGAACCGAGCCGCATTCTTTTTGATCGGAACGTTCATGGCCGTTTGGACCATCCTCTATGGGATCGTCCAAGCAAACGCGCCCAAAATTCTGCGCGCCAAAGACAAGAGCCAGACCGAGATCATAGCTCTGGCACAAAAATGGGTGTTCAGCCTTCTGTTCGTGCCAGCACTCTTGAGCGTTGTCGTCGCACTTGGCCCAACTAACTCAACGCCCCTCACGATCGTGGTCGTTGTCGCGCTGTTGGCATTTGGTGCGATCTTTGCAGTCAATTCTTCGCTGCATTCATACCTAATTCTAGCATTCACTGACGCCAAGCGCGTGACGATGGATGTAGGTTTTTACTATATGGCCAATGCAGCAGGGCGCCTGATCGGAACTGTGCTTTCCGGCGCCACCTATCAGATCGGAGGGCTTGCAATGTGCCTTGGCACGGCGGCGGTTATGATCTTCCTGAGCTGGATCTGCACCCGCAAACTTGAGGGTTAAGCGCACAATAATTAGTCACAACTCACAGACGCCTCTGCATAAACTACCGAATTTGCAGTAAATTCTGGCGTCGATGAAATTTCTTCGGGAATATTGTAGAGCTAATCGGAGCGGCGCATGAACGCTCCAATGCAAGCCCGCCAAAAGAAGCAGGGCAACTGCAATAGTCCAACGGAAGGAAAACACATGGCTAATCAATCATTAGGGACGCCCGAACAGCTGCGCGACCCGAACTATACACCGGCCCTACATCAGGCCATTCCACTCGGGATTCAACACGTCTTGGCGATGTTTGTCTCCAACGTCACACCTGCGATTATCGTTGCGGGTGCGGCAGGGTTCGGATTTGGTTCGAACTCTCCTGATTTCCCTGAACTGCTTTACCTCATTCAAATGTCGATGCTGTTTGCAGGTGTCGCGACACTACTTCAGACATTAACGCTCGGTCCCGTCGGCGCAGCGCTGCCAATTGTTCAGGGCACGTCATTCGCGTTTCTGCCGATCATGATTCCACTTGTTGCTGGCAAGGGTGTCGATGCCCTCGCCGCACTTTTCACGGGGGTGATCATTGGCGGCATTTTCCATGCGATATTGGGCACGTTCATCGGCAAGATCCGCTTTGCGCTTCCGCCGCTGGTGACGGGGCTTGTGGTGACGATGATCGGGCTCGCACTGGTAAAAGTCGGCATCCAATATGCCGCTGGCGGGGTTCCCGCGATTGGCACCGAAGAATACGGAAGCCTACTCAACTGGTCCGCGGCGCTCATCGTAATTGTTGTGACGCTCGGTTTGAAATTTTTCACCAAGGGGATGCTTTCAATCTCTGCGGTCCTGATCGGTCTTATTGTCGGTTATATCTACTCGCTTATGGTCGGCATCTTGACGTTTGACGCTATTGCTGGATCATGGTCAAACGCCAAGGCCTTTGCCCTCCCGTCACCGTTCAAATACGGCTTTGAGCTTTCCGCAGCGGCGATCATTGGCTTCTGCCTTATGGCGTTCATTTCCGCGATTGAAACTGTGGGCGATGTATCGGGCATTACCAAAGGCGGCGCAGGACGCGAGGCCACCGACAAGGAAATCCAAGGCGCGACTTATGCCGATGGCCTAGGCACCGCAATTGCGGGTTGCTTTGGCGGTTTTCCCAACACTTCCTTCAGCCAGAACGTCGGCCTCATCGCAATGACGGGCGTCATGAGCCGCCATGTTGTAACCTGTGGCGCGATATTCCTCATCATCTGTGGTCTTATCCCGAAAGTCGGCGGTGTTATCCGTACCGTCCCGATCGAAGTTCTCGGCGGCGGTGTAATAGTGATGTTCGGCATGGTCGTTGCCGCTGGTATCTCGATGCTCTCGGATGTGGACTGGAACCGCCGAAACATGGTGATTTTCGCAATTGCGCTCTCTGTCGGGCTTGGCCTGCAACTTGAGCCAGGCGCGCTTCAACATATGCCGGATACGGCGCGGATCCTGCTTACCTCTGGGCTGCTACCCGCGGCGCTGATCGCGATTGTCTTGAACCTGATCCTGCCACAAGAACTGGCCAGCGAATCCACCGAAGAAGTATCGGGTGGACTTGCGGGACATGGCAAAGGTTCACTTTCGTCATAAACAAAATCAATCGGCGGCGCGTTCTCTACGCGCCGCCACGCCCAAAAACGTCAATCGAGTGTTATGATTTCGTCGGGCAGTATTGACGTTCAAAATGGAATGGATTAGGTGAAGCCTAGTTACGCGGGCATTGTGTAATGGTAAGACCTCAGCCTTCCAAGCTGATGATGCGGGTTCGATTCCCGCTGCCCGCTCCACTCCCCAACCACACGCCAATTATTTCGCAAACCTTTGGTTTGAAAGCTTGTTGCGCTGCGCGCAGCACACTATGTCCTTAGGAATTAAAAATACGGGGGACGCAGTGGCTCAAAGCGAACAAGAACGCGAAAAATCAAAACATATGGGTGCGCTACGCGGGTTGCTTCCTTTCGTGCGACCATATCGTGGACTTGTGATTCTCGCGGGCCTTGCGCTTGTCCTCACGGCTGCGACCTCGTTGATCTTACCCATGGCGGTGCGGCGCGTCGTCGATGGATTCACCGAAACAAACGGCACGCTCATTGATAGCTATTTCGGCGCTGCGCTCGCGATTGCTGCGATCCTCGCCCTCGGGACTGGCTTAAGATACTACCTAGTAACGCGACTGGGCGAGCGGATCGTGACTGACATCCGCAAGGAAGTCTTTGATCGCGTAGTCCGAATGAGCCCCGCGTTCTACGAGAAAATCATGACGGGCGAAGTTCTGAGCCGCATCACGACGGACACGACGCTCATTCTCTCGGTGATTGGTTCGTCCGTTTCCGTTGCCCTTCGCAACTTCCTGATCTTCATTGGCGGCATGGCGCTCATGCTACTCACGAGTGCCAAGCTGGCGGGGATGGTTCTATTGATCGTACCTGCGGTCATCGTCCCAATTATCGTTCTGGGGCGCCGTTTGCGCGTTCTAAGCCGCGAGAACCAAGATTGGATCGCCAACTCGTCAGGGAATGCGAGCGAGGCGCTTTCATCGGTTCAAACGGTTCAGGCATTCACCCACGAATCAATCTCGTCTGGAAACTTCGCCGAGGTATCCGAGAAATCATACCAAGTCGCGCTGCGCCGAATTTCTACACGCGCGGTCATGACTGTGCTTGTGATCTTCCTTATCTTCTCTGGCGTTGTTGGCGTGCTCTGGATGGGTGCGCATGATGTGAACCAAGGAGAGCTAAGCATCGGTGCGCTGGTGCAATTTGTCATCTATGCGATCATGGTCGCTGGGTCTGTCGCTGCGCTTTCAGAAATCTGGGGCGAACTCCAACGTGCGGCGGGCGCAACGGAACGTTTGGTTGAACTGCTCAATGCCGATGATGCGATCAAAGACCCTACCGCGCCGCAGCAACTTGCGCGCCCCGTTCGCGGAGAGATCAAATTTGATAACGTTACTTTCCACTACCCTGCCCGTCCTGAAATCGCAGCACTCGATGGCGCGAATCTTTCTGTCAAGGCAGGCGAAACAGTGGCGCTCGTCGGCCCTTCGGGCGCGGGGAAATCAACAGTTATTCAGTTGCTGCAACGGTTCTACGATCCCTCTTCGGGCACAGTATCGATTGATGGCCAGAACCTGCGTGATTTGAACCGCGCCGACTTTCGCCAAGAAATCGCGCTCGTTCCACAGGACCCGATTATCTTTGCGACATCTGCGCTTGAAAATATCCGCTTTGGCCGCCCCACAGCGACAGACGAAGAAGTGCACGCCGCCGCCAAGGCCGCAGCTGCGCATGATTTCCTGATGGCGCTTCCGGATCAATACGATAGCCAAGTAGGCGAGCGCGGCGTGATGCTCTCTGGCGGTCAGAAGCAGCGCATTGCCATTGCGCGCGCCATTCTACGTGATGCTCCGATCCTTTTGCTCGACGAAGCCACAAGCGCGCTTGATGCGGAAAGCGAGCGTGCGGTTCAAACTGCGGTTGATGAAATGTCACAGGGGCGCACCACACTGATCGTTGCCCACCGCTTGGCAACCGTCAAAAAGGCCGACCGAATCCTCGTGTTTGAAGGAGGCAAAATCGTCGCTGATGGCACGCATGACACCCTCGTGGCAGAAGGCGGTCTGTATGCTCGGCTGGCACGTCTGCAATTTACTGATGGAAATGGCGCGACGTAACAAAAGCGCCACTCTTGCGAAATCTCAAAATTCCTTCCATCTTTAGGCGGGAATTTGCGCGCGTTGCGTGCACAGAGGGAGAGTAAAAGATGTCAAAGTTTGCAAACCACGCGGATCGTGACGCAATAGAAGCAGAAGCGCGTTGGGAAGATCGTGAACTTGCGACAACAATGTATGATTTCGTTTCGCGTACAGCACAAAAGCACGGCGACCGCGCAGCGATCTCGTTTCAGCTCACGTCTGGCCCCAAGGATCCGTCAGAAACGCTAACTTGGCGTGAACTTCTGGCGAAAACGACGCAGACCGCCAACTTTTTCCGCGAGATCGGAATCGGCGAAAATGACGTCGTCGCTTGTATGCTTCCGAATGCCAATGAAACAGTGTTTACGATACTTGGCGGTTCGGTTGCGGGGATAATCAGCCCGATCAACCCCCTCTTGGAAGCCAAACAGATCGCCGCGATTCTGCGCGAGACAGGCGCCAAGGCGCTCGTAACGCTCCGCGCCTTCCCCAAGACCGATGTGGCGCAAAAAGCTGCGGCGGCCGTCGCCCTTGCGCCGAACGTCAAGACGGTCATCGAAGTGGACCTGCTGCACTATCTTTCGCCGCCCAAGAGTTGGATCGTCCCACTTATCCGCCCCAAGAATCCTGTCGAGCACAACGCGCGCGTCGTGAACTTTACGACCGAGATCGCTAAACAGCCGTCCGATGCGCTAACGTTTGAGGATGCAAAAACTGATCGCGTAGCCGCATATTTCCATACTGGCGGCACGACCGGTATGCCCAAGGTGGCACAGCACAAATATTCCGGCATGATTTATAACGGCTGGCTTGGGCATCGTCTCTTGTTTGAGCACGAGGATGTTGTCCTCTGCCCGCTGCCGCTGTTCCACGTATTCGCGGTCTACCCGATTTTGATGTCCATGATCGCTTCGGGCGCGCACGTCGTTTTCCCAACGCCCGCTGGATATCGCGGAGACGGCGTGATGGACAACTTCTGGAAGCTTGTTGAGCGCTGGCAGGCCACATTCATGGTTACCGTACCCACGGCGATCTCTGCACTTATGCAGCGCCCCGTTGATGCGGATATCTCATCGCTTCGTACGGCCTTTTCGGGCTCTGCGCCGTTGCCGCTAGAGCTTTTCCGCCGCTTTGAAGAATCTTGTGGCGTTGCAATCGTAGAGGGTTATGGCCTTACGGAAGCGACCTGCCTTGTGTCATGCAATCCCCCAGCGGGTGAAAAGAAGGTCGGCTCTGTCGGCATCCCGTTCCCGCATACCGATGTCAAGATCTTGCGGCAAACGCCTGATGGTCCGGTTGAGGTTCCTACGGATGAAGTAGGTGAGATTTGCATCGACAACCCTGGGGTATTTGCAGGTTCCACCTACACCGAGCTCGACAAGAACCACGATCTGTTCCACCACGATGTGTACCTTCGGACGGGTGACCTCGGCCGCATCGACGAAGACGGCTACCTCTGGATCACGGGCCGTGCGAAAGACCTGATTATTCGCGGCGGGCACAACATTGACCCCGCAGTGATCGAAGAGGCACTGGCCGGCCATCCTGCGGTTGGTTTCGCAGGCGCCATCGGTCAGCCCGACGCGCACTCTGGCGAAATTCCTTGCGCATATGTTGAACTTGTTCAGGGCGCGAATGTTACGGTTGAGGAACTCATCCAGCACTGTAAGAAAAACGTACAAGAGCGTGCCGCGCACCCCAAGCATATCGAAATTCTTGATGAACTGCCAAAAACAGCAGTGGGCAAAGTCTTTAAGCCTGATCTACGCAAGCTTGCGATCACCCGCGTTTATAACGAAGCCCTCAAGAAGAGCGGCGTAAATGCCAACGTTGTGAAAGTGCTCGAGAGTAAAAAACGCGGCCTCGTGGCGCAGATATCCAAGGCTGATGGTGTAAGTGATACGGATGTTACGAATGTCCTTGGGGCATTTACCTGCCCGTGGGAATGGCACCAAGAAGAAGCCAAATAAAAATAGGGCGCGCCAGATACGGCGCGCCCTTTTTGTTTCACGAGGTGTAAGTTATTTCACCGTAATGCGGCCATCGAGATAGGGCTTATACTCTCCTGATGCCGCCAGATACTCAGCAACCACATCCGCAAGGTCCGGACCAAAATCATACGGGTTCATCGCATCGCGGAACATGGCGTAGCCATCGCCGCCACCGCGCACATAGTTGTTCGACACAATTCCGTATACCATTTCAGGATCGAGCGGCTCATACCCGTCACCCGTATCGATCATCACGTCAGAGATACGGTTTCCGAACGCCTCGGATCCGGTGATGGTGTATTTCATCCCGGCAACTTGCGCAAAACGACCCGTTTTTGAATCATCGTCATATTGCAGAACCGCATTCTCTAGCGCGTCTTTCAGCGTTGCGCCTGTGACTTGGAACGTTGCGAGCGTATTTTGGAACGGCAGAACCGTGTACACTTCGCCCATGGTCACCTCACCCGCGTCGATGCTGGCGCGAAGTCCGCCACCGTTGGCCAATGCAACCTGAATACCCTGATCCTTGACGCGATCGAGCATCGCATCGGCAACAAGGTTTCCCATTTCACACTCTTGGCTACGGCAAGTATCTCGCGAACCGTCAATCGCCGCACCAGTAGCAGCCACTACTTTATTGCGGATTTCATCGAGTGGAACTGCGGCCTCGGCGATCCGCGCTACAGTTTCTTCGTCCTCGGCTACGGCGCCGTCATTGATAATAGGCTCGCCGACAGCTTCGATGATTTCACCATCGTCGTTGAAGGTCACGTTCAATTCCCCAAGGAATTTACCGTACGCGTAGGCAGAAACGATCGCGGTTGAACCAACCATCGTCGGGTAAGGTCCCTCGGCATCGTCACTTTGGTTGGACAGGTATGTGTTCGAGTGACCACCAACGATGATGTCCACACCTGTTGTTTCGCTCGCGACACGCTGATCTACACCGTAACCGGAGTGAGAGAGAACGATAATTTTATTCACGCCTTCTTCGGTCAGCTTATCAACTTCGCCCTGCACTGCGTCGACAGGATCAGTGAAGACAATGTTGTCTCCGGGGCTGGCCAATTCGCGGGTGTCATGTGGCGTAAGACCGATCATCCCAATCTTCTCGCCACCTTTCTCGATAACGGTCGACTTCGCGATTTTACCCGCAAGGCTAGGCTCTTGGGAAACATCCGCATTTGACATGAGGACCGGAAAGTTCACAGCGTCCATAAATCCTGCAAGGACCTCAGGGCCATCATCAAACTCGTGGTTACCGACAGTCATACCGTCATAACCAAGCTTGTTCATCATTTCGGCGGTGAGCTTACCCTTGTAATAGGTGTAGAAAAGCGTTCCTTGGAACTGGTCCCCGCCATCAACGAGGATCGAATTCTCGGCGCGAGCACGTGCGTCGGCAATCGAAGTGACCAAACGCGCGGTACCGCCAAAGCATTTACCCTCAGCATTGTCCTCGGCGCTACACCCCGAGTCGTATTTGCTAATTGGCTCAAAACGAGCGTGGAAATCGTTGGTATGCAAAACCGTCAATGAATAATCTGCGGCAGCGGCGCCTGCACTAATCGCCAACACAGCGGCCGACGTGGATAAACGGGCAAACATGAACTATTACTCCCTATTTTTTTGTTCTAGAGCGTCAGATTGGCCAAATGTAGCTCAAGAGTCAAAGGCTCTGTCGGCCCGTGGAATATTGCCCAAGCGTTACGGTAATATGACAAGCAGACTTGACCAAAGATTAAGCAACGGGCATTCCATGCTCATGTTGATTTACAAAGTGTTTCTAGAGCCTGAATGGGCCGAATTGGAGCAGAACGGCGAGACCGCCGGCGCGCCAATCGATCTTGTGGATGGGTACATCCATTTTTCAACCGCAGAACAGCTCCGCGAGACTGTGACCAAACATTTTGCGAACAAGCCTAACCTCATCCTTGCAACGGTCGAAACGGACGGGATTGCGGATGAGATCAAGTGGGAAGTATCCAGAGGTGGCGCGAAATTCCCCCACCTTTATCGGAAACTCAAGCGTAGCGAGGTAATCGCATACACCTCCGTTCCGCGGGGCGAACACGGCCACATTCTTCCGAAAGAAATCCCATGAACATGCTCGAGAAAATGGGGCTTGTCGCGCTTCATAAATGCTCACCTGAAACGGCGCACAGCCTTTCTATCCAGGCGCTGAAGGCGGGGATTGTGCCGCTTCCGGGTGGACCAATCGGAGGATCACGTCTTGCCACAGATTTTTGCGGCATCGAGTTGGCAAACCCCGTCGGGCTTGCCGCAGGATATGACAAAAACGCCGAGGCCATCCGCCCCCTAACGCAAGCTGGATTTGGATTTATCGAAGTTGGCGCCGCAACGCCCCTGCCCCAGCCAGGCAACCCAAAGCCGCGTGTTTTCCGCCTTACCGAGGATCAGGCCGTCATCAATCGCTTTGGTTTCAACAATCAGGGGGCCGAGGTTATCGCAGGCCGTCTTGCCGAAGCAAAGCCGCGCACGCCCGTTGGGTTGAACCTTGGCGCGAATAAGACAAGCGAGAACAAAGCCGAAGATTTTGCCCGCGTTATGCGTATTTGCGGGCCGCATGTTGATTTTGCGACGGTCAATGTTTCCTCACCCAACACCGAGAAATTACGCGATTTACAAGGTGCAGACGCCCTGCGCGGGCTACTCGCGGGCGTTCTGGATGTGCGCAACGAAGTATCGCCTTCAACGCGCGTCTTCCTCAAGATCGCGCCAGATCTCACACTTGAAGAACTCACCCAAATTGCTCAAGTGGCCACCGAGGTCGGAATTGACGCAATCATTGCAACCAACACAACGCTTGATCGCGATGGCTTGAAGAGCGCGCAAAAATCGGAGGCTGGCGGGCTATCTGGCGCTCCGCTGTTTGAGAAAAGCACCCGCGTGCTTGCTCAGCTCTCGCAGATTACCAACGGCCAAATGCCGCTTGTTGGTGTCGGCGGGATATCCAACGCCGCGCAAGCCTACGCAAAAATCCGTGCGGGCGCTTCCGTCGTACAACTCTATTCTGCGCTAGTGTATCAAGGCATGTCCCTTGTTCGCGAGATCGCAGAGGGGCTTGAGAGCCACCTAGAGGCCGATGGGTTCTCGCATGTATCGCAAGCGGTCGGAACCGCTCGCGAAGCTTGGTTATGATCTAATCGCGCGCGCTTCTTGTTCTATCGAGGGATAGCGAGCGCCCAAGGTTACCGCTCTTGCGATAAACGAAATCAAAAGCGACGCCCATAGCCCGTGGTTGCCATAGAGCGGCACCAATATTGCAACCGCCACAATGTATACCAACAAGCTTAGAAACATCATATTTCGCATATCGCGGCTTCTGGTTGCGCCGATAAATATACCGTCCAGCATCCATGAAGCGAGGCCCGCAAGCGGTGCACAAACCATGTAGATCAAGTAAATACGGGCCTCATCCCTTACTGGTTGAGATTTGGTCATAATGTCGATCACAGTCTCGCCAAAGAGCGCGAAGACCACCGTCAAACCCAGACAAACAATAAGCGACCAAAACGTACACAGGATCGAGCTTCTCCGCAGGTCCTGCCATGATTTCGCGCCCATAGCCTGTGCGACGAGCGCCTCAACAGCAAAGGCAAACCCGTCCAGAGAATAGGCCGTAATCATTAGAAACTGCATCAGGATTTGGTTTGCTGCCAGAGGGACATCGCCGAATTTTGCGCCAACAAACAGGAATGTAATGAACACCATCTGCAGCATGATCGAACGCAGCATGATATCGCCGTTCACAAACAACATATGTTGAAGACGAACGCGATCGAAGACCTGCACCCAGTTCCGCCAATCGGGTGCCCTGAACGTGCTTCGACAGAACCAAAGAGCAAGCGCAAAGCCACTCCATTCGGCGATCACGGTTGCGATTGCGACCCCTTCAACGCCCCAATCAAAGCGCAGCACAAAGAGAAGATCGAGAATGATGTTCGCACCATTCATCAGCACCTGTATCGCAAGAACGGCACGCGTGCGCTCGGCGGCAATCAACCACCCCGTCAGCCCATAGATACAGATCATCGCAGGGGCCGAGAACACGCGAATGCTCATATAAGATCGCGCAAGGCTCTCGACCTCTGGCGAAGCAGGCGAAGCCCAGAACGCCCCCGCAAATAGGAACGCTTGAAGAAGGATAATCCCGACGCCCGCCGCAAAGCCAAGCAGCAACGCGCGGGTCAAGATCGCGGCTAGTTCGGCGGTATCGTTCGCCCCGAGCGCCTGCCCAGCAAGCCCAGTGGTTCCCATGCGAAGGAACCCGAAAATCCAATAAATCGCCGTGAGGATTATCGCGCCGATTCCCACGGCGCCGATTGGTGCCGCTTCTCCGAGTTGACCTACGACGCCTGTATCCACGACGCCCAAGATAGGTACTGTCGCGTTTGAGATAACAATTGGGATCGCAATGTTCAGAATACGGCGATGGGTAATCGCAGATGCCACGCTATTCCCCCGATTGCGGCATCAGGAAATGCCCCGTCGCCTGTGCAAAGAGGCGCGTGCGGTTATCCTGCCACGCCTCAACATGCACGCTTGCGTAACGTCGGCCAGAACGGTTCACACGCGCACGCGCATAGGCATCACGCGGCAAGCCCGTGCGAAGATAATCAACTGTGAAATCAATGGTCTTGGGCAAGCGCGGTAGATGCTCGGAATCGAGCGTATCCGCATCAAGGACTCCGCTCTCCATATCCTCCCAGAGCATCCCCCAAGAGAGTTCGACGATCGCCGTAACCTCAAGAAAACTGGCCGTCGCACCACCATGCAGGGCTGGCAGAACGGGATTCCCGATAAGCTTATCCTGATAGGGCAAAACAGCCGTTAGCTCATCGCCACGACGATCGAACTTGATCCCGAGAAAGTTAATGAACGGCACTCCTTCGACAAGCGCGGACAACATCGCATCACGCCGATGTTTGATCACTTGGACGGGTTCGGGCGGACGACGGTTCATGGTTTGGCCCTTTCCACGGTAAACGCGCCGGTTGCGGCGGCGACGGGGTTACTGGAGTCGTCATCGAATGCAGTTGCGCGCACAAACGCGACGCTGCGCGTCACGTGGTAACACTCGGCGCGGGTCTTGATCCGCTGGCCTGGGGTCGCGCTGCGCATATATTCGATCCGCAGGTCAATTGTTGCGGTGGCGAGCGGGCCTGTCGGGTGGCTCATGACGGCCGCCCCACTACAGGTGTCCATCAGCGCCGACACCGCTCCCCCAGAAATAACGCCCGACTTCGGGTCGCCGACGATCTGCGGATCATAGGGCATCGAAATTTCTGCCACCCCTTCTCCGATTTCCTCCAAACGCATTGAAAGTGCCTGCGAAAAAGGAATCGCTTCGATAAATTTGCGCGCAATATCTGTTCTGTTCTGACTCATTCGGACCGCCTTTCGTCCCCCTATGTATTGGCATTCAAACGACCTGCGGCAAGGCAAAAGTAGACTATCTCCGAAGCAGTGATTGAAACAAGTTCCAGAAATTAATAAGTTTCCCCCAAGGAGAATACTCGTCATGACGCAAACACGCCTGAATTTCAAAGAAATGTGCGCCAAGTTCGACGTAACACCGCGGACATTGCGTTACTACGAGTATATCGAGCTCCTACAGCCTGAAAAAGAAGGCCGCAGCCGCTTTTATACGCCCCGCGAAGTGGCCCGTATGGTGCTGATCTTACGTGGACGTAGGTTCGGATTCAGCCTCGAAGAGATTCGGCAATGGCTGTTGATTTACGAAGAATCCGGCACCCAGACTCAGATGAAAGCATGGGTTGAGATGGCAGACCGCCAGCTCCTCGCACTGCGCCAACAGCTACAAGAATTGCAAGAATCGGTTGATGATCTTCAAAGCTTACGCGACGAAACCGAGAAATCATTGAAATAGCGCCAAAAGCGGCGACTGCACCCAGATTATTTCTTACGCGCACCTAGGTTTACTTAGGCCGTTTCTCCTTGTTTTAAAGACCCTGCGTTGACTTACGCTCCGTCAGGGTAAAAGTTACGCGGCGTTTCGCTTACGTTAACGTCAAGTGAGGTTGTAGGATGACCCCACGAAACCCAAATTCACTTCACAACGCAAACACAGGACAGTGCCATGACTGATATGACTGACATGATGACGATCCGCGAAATGTGCATTGCTTATGATGTGACACCTCGCACACTCCGCTTTTATGAGGCGAAAGAACTTTTGTTCCCCGTCCGTGAAGGGCAACGCCGCTTGTTCACGAAACGGGACCGTGCTCGGCTGAAGCTTATTTTACAGGGTAAGCGATTTGGGTTTAGCCTCGAAGACATCCGCCAACTTCTTGATCTCTACGATATGGACGATGCGCAATACACACAGTTGAACCGCACCTACGAAGTTGCAAAGGAGCGCCTTCAGGCAATGATCAGCCAACGCGACGAACTAACCGAAGCGATTGAAGATCTACGCAAGCAACTTAAATGGGGCGAAGAACGCCTCAATGAATTGAAACGCCCCAACGCGGCCGAATAAGGGAAATCACCATGCCCAGCTACACAGCCCCTACACAAGATATGCAATTCATATTGCACGAGGTTCTGAAGGTCTCCGAAAGCTCCGTACCCGGTTATGACGAGCTCGAAGCTGACTTCACTTCTGCGGTGCTGGAAGAAGCGGGCAAGATCGCGACGGATGTCCTCGCTCCCTTGAATTTCTCGGGTGATCGCGAAGGATGCCGCCTCGAAAACGGTGTTGTGTACACCCCCAAAGGATTCAAAGAAGCCTTCGAGCAGATGAAAGAAGGTGGTTGGACCGCACTAGATTGTGATCCGGAATATGGCGGTCAGGGCATGCCATATATCCTGCAAACGGCAGTTGGCGAAATCTTCGTATCCTCGAACATGGCGTTCAACATGTATCAGGGCCTCACTCACGGAGCCTATTCCGCAATCCATGCGCACGGTACAGACGAGCAGAAACAAACCTACCTCCCCAAAATGGTAACTTGTGACTGGACAGGCACAATGAACCTGACAGAGCCGCACTGCGGAACGGACTTGGGCCTCATGCGCACCAAGGCCGAGCCACAAGACGACGGCTCATATGCGATCTCTGGGCAAAAAATCTTTATCTCGGCGGGCGATCACGACTTGTCGGATAACGTCATTCACCTCGTTCTCGCCAAAATCCCTGGTGGTCCAGAAGGTGTTAAAGGGATCTCCCTCTTTATCGTTCCGAAATTCAACGTGAACGAAGATGGCTCCCTTGGCGAACGTAACGGCGTTTCGGTCGGAAGCATCGAAGAGAAAATGGGCATCCACGGCAACTCGACTTGTGTGATGAACTATGACAACGCGCGTGGCTTCCTCCTTGGCGAGAAGCACAAAGGTATGCGCGCCATGTTCACCATGATGAACGAAGCGCGATTGGGCGTTGGCCTTCAGGGATATGCCCAAGCAGAAGCAGCCTATCAAAACGCAGTAATCTATGCGAACGACCGCCTTCAAGGGCGTGACGTGACAGGTGTCAAGAACCCCGACGGCCCTGCTGATCCGCTGATCGTTCACCCAGATATCCGTCGCAACCTGATGGATCAGAAGAGCTTTGTCGAAGCGGCACGTGCATTCGTTATGTGGGGCGCAACACTGATCGATGAAGGGCACAAGCTTGAAAACAAAGACGCCGAAGGCCTCGTTGGATTGCTGACGCCCGTTATCAAAGGTTTCCTTACCGACAAAGGCTATGAGATGGCCACCAACGCCCAGCAAGTTTACGGCGGGCACGGTTACATCGAAGAATGGGGCATGTCCCAATTCGTACGCGACGCGCGTATCGCCATGATCTATGAGGGTGCGAACGGTGTTCAGGCGCTTGACTTGGTTGGTCGTAAGCTCGCGACGGATGGCGGCAAGCACGTCATGGCGTTCTTTGAGATCGTCAAGGCATTCATCAAAGAGAACGCAGATCATCCGGCACTCAAGGATGATTTCCTGCCGCAACTCAAGCAGGCAAGCAAAGATCTTCAGGCTGCTGGCATGTACTTCATGCAGAACGGCATGACGAATCCGAACAACGCGCTCGCTGGCTCTTATGACTTTATGCATATGTTCGGGCACACATGCCTTGGCCTGATGTGGGCACGCATGGCGAAAGCGGCTCATGAAGCAATCGAGGGTGGCGCTTCGGACAAAGACTTCTACACTACAAAAATCGCAACTGGCCGTTATTACATGGCCCGTCAACTGCCCGCAACGAGCCTGCATCTGGCGCGTATCAATACTGGTGCCGACACGGTTATGGCCCTCGACGCGGAGCAGTTCTAACGACCAAACAAGGAACTGAGTATGCCTAAACGCTTTCGTCTGACCCGCCGCTTCCCCGTAGCAATGACCGAAGATGGTTATCGCCGCCTAAGGAAATTTTCTGCAGAGGCCGGATTAGACGAAGGCGAGGCGCTCAGTTTTCTGTTCGAAAACTTCAATTCGGTAATCGACGAGGACAATCTGACCCACCGATTGCGCCTGTTCAATTCCGAACTCGAAGCGCGCAAACGTTGAAAAAAGAAACCGCTCAAGCGGACCAACACGGAGGATACTGAAATGACAATCGAGCTTTATTGCTTTGGAGAAAGCGGCCATTCCTACAAGGCGGCACTTGCGCTTGAACTTTCCGGACTGGATTGGACGCCCAAATACGTCGACTTTTTCAACGGCGGCGCGCGCACCCCTGAGTTTGCGGCCCTGAACGAAATGGGCGAATGTCCCGTCCTTGTGGATGGTGATGTTACGCTCTCGCAATCTGGCGTTATTCTTGATTACATCACCGAGAAAACTGGAAAATTTGGCGGCAAGACACCCGCCGAGAAACGCGAAGTGCTTCGTTGGGTCCTTTGGGACAACCACAAAATGAGTGCCCAGGCAGGCCCGTTGCGGTTCATGATGAACTTCCTCCCCGAGGAAAAACGCAACGCGGATGTTATCGGCTTTTTGTCCGGTCGCACGCAGGCTGCGCTCGGCATTTTGGAGCGCGCCCTAGCGGATCGTGACTGGCTTGTTGGTGACGGGATCACCGCCGCTGATCTGTCTTGCTGCTGCTATCTGTTTTACCCCGAACCGTTCGGTTTCAATCGAACGGACTTCCCGAACATTGATGCGTGGCTCGCACGTATCGAAGCCCTCCCCGGCTATAAACACCCCTACGATCTGATGCCCGGTTCGCCGGCAGATCGCGCTTAAGAAGGAAAATCGCAATGACTGAAGCCTATATCTATGATGCTTTGCGCAGCCCGCGTGGAAAAGGCCGCAAGGACGGTGCATTACACGAGATCACATCCGTAAACCTATCAGCGCAAGTGCTGAACGCGGTCAAGGAACGTAACAACCTCGACACCAAAGCCATCGAGGACGTGATCTGGGGCAACGTGACCCAAGTTGGTGAGCAAGGTGGATGTTTGGCACGCACCGCGGTCCTTGCGAGTGACTTTGACGAACAAGTACCGGGTCTTGCCATTAACCGCTTCTGCGCTTCTGGCATGGAAGCGGTGAACCTCGCTGCCAACCAAATCAAAGGTGGCGCAGGCATGGCTTATGTTGCTGGTGGTGTCGAAATGATGGGCCGCGTTGCGATGGGTTCGGATGGTGCGGCGATTGCCGTAGACCCGACGGTCGCAATGAGCACTTACTTTGTGCCACAGGGCATCTCAGCAGACATTATCGCCACAGAATACGGCTTCACCCGCGACCAAGCAGACGCACTGGCTGTCGAAAGCCAACGCCGTGCCGCCGAAGCATGGGAAAACAACCGCTTTGCTAAGTCGATCATCACAATCAAAGACCAGAACGGCCTCCCTATTCTGGACCACGACGAATACATGCGCCCTGGCACCGATATGCAGGCGCTCGGCGCATTGAACGCAAGCTTCCAAGCCATGGGCGAAGTCATGCCCGGCTTTGATAACGTCGCCCTGATGAAATACCCGCACCTTGAGCGCATCAATCACATTCACCACGCTGGCAACTCATCCGGCATCGTTGATGGCTCTGCTGCGGTTCTTATCGGTAACAAAGAATTCGGTGAGAAATATGGCCTCAAGCCACGCGCGCGCATTCGTGCAACGGCCAAAATCGGCACTGATCCAACAATCATGCTGACAGGCCCCGTTCCCGTGACCGAGAAGATCCTCGCCGACAATGGCATGGATATTTCCGACATCGACCTCTTTGAAGTGAACGAGGCATTTGCCTCTGTTGTGATGCGCTTCATGCAGCGCTTCGATGTGGACCCATCGGTCGTGAACCCGAATGGCGGCTCTATTGCGATGGGTCACCCACTAGGCGCAACGGGCGCGATCATCATCGGCACTCTGCTTGATGAGTTGGAGCGTCAGGACAAAGAAGTTGGCCTTGCCACGCTTTGTATCGCTTCGGGAATGGGCGCCGCGACAATTATCGAGCGCGTTTAACAAACTGGGGGCGGATCATGGCAAAGGTTGAACTTAGTCAAATCAAACCACGAACGGGATCAACCTATCCTGGCCGCCTTGCCGACCAGATGAACGGACGAACTTCTCTTCGCGTCGGTGACGCAGGTGGAATTACGCAATTCGGTGCGAACATCATCATTCTTGCACCGAATGCAAAATCGAGCCTACGCCATTGGCACCTAAACGAGGATGAATTCGTCATGGTCACCCAAGGCACAGTCACACTTGTCATGGATGACGGAGAAACAGAAATGCACACAGGAGATTGCGCAGCATTCCCCGCAGGCGTCCAGAACGGGCACTGCTTTGTGAATAAAAGCACCTCCGAAGCGCGCTTTCTGGTCGTCGGCACCCGTGCCCCCTACGAAGAAGCCATCTACTCAGACATCGACATGAAGGTCGTTCTTGAAAAAGGACAAGGCAAATTTACGCGTCGCGATGGCACAGAGCTCCCCGACGATATCTGACTTATCGACCTACAAAATATCAACATCACTCCGCCCAAAAGGAGATCACCAATGACTGATTTTACAACCAAAGTTGACGCCGATGGCGTTGCCGTCATCACATGGGACGTTCCCGAAAAATCGATGAACGTCATGAGCCTTGCTGGCTTTTCTGAACTGGACGCCGCCGTTGATGCGGCCCTCGCGGATGACGCGGTCAAGGGCATCGTCATCACTTCGGGCAAGGCCGACTTTGCAGGTGGCATGGATTTGAACGTCCTCGCGAAAATGAAACAAGACGCTGGCGACAACCCTGCGAAGGGCCTGTTTGACGGCGTAATGTCGATGCACGCTGTGCTGCGCAAAATCGAACGCGCTGGCATGGATGCCAAGACCAACAAAGGCGGCAAGCCAATTGCGGCGGCCCTTCCGGGTACGGCTGTCGGCATCGGCCTCGAAATCCCTCTCGCCTGTCACCGCATTTTTGCGGCAGACAACCCCAAAGCCAAAATAGGCCTACCTGAAATTATGGTCGGCATTTTCCCTGGCGCAGGCGGAACAACTCGGCTTGCACGCAAGTTGGGCGCGATGGCCGCGAGCCCGTTCCTTTTGGAAGGCAAGCTCTCTGATCCCAAGAAAGCAAAAATGGCAGGCTTGATTGATGAAGTTGTGCCAGCCGACGAACTACTTTCAGCAGCAAAAGCGTGGGTGTTGTCCGCCACTGACGCGGATATTCTCAAGCCTTGGGACGCTAAAGGTTACAAAATGCCCGGTGGTGCCCCCTACCACCCCGCAGGTTTCATGACCTTCGTAGGGGCATCCGCGATGATCAACAGTAAGACCAAGGGCGTTTACCCAGCGGCCAAGGCATTGCTCTCTGCTGTATACGAAGGTGCTTTGGTTCCGTTCGACACGGCACTCAAAATCGAGGCGCGCTGGTTTACCAATGTGCTCATGAACCCAAGCTCATCCGCAATGATCCGCAGCCTCTTTATTAACAAAGAAGCACTAGAAAAAGGCGCTTCTCGTCCTGCTGATGTTGCTGACCAGCGCGTCAAGAAGGTCGGCGTTCTGGGAGCTGGAATGATGGGTGCGGGCATTGCACTCGTCTCTGCGAAAGCCGGTATCGAAGTTGTCTTGCTGGATCAAAAACAAGAAGCGGCCGACAAGGGCAAAGCCTACTCCGCCGACTACATGGACAAAGGGATCGCTCGCAAGAAGGCAACTCCTGAAAAGAAAGAGGCTCTGCTAAACCTCATCACCGCCACAACGGACTACAATGAGCTTAAGGGATGTGACCTGATCATTGAGGCCGTTTTCGAGGATGTTGCGATCAAAGCCGAAGTAACCGCGAAGGTTGAAGAAGTAATTGGCGAGGACTGCATCTTTGCAACCAACACCTCGACACTTCCGATCACCGAACTTGCCAAGGCAAGCAAACGTCCAGAGCAATACATCGGCATCCATTTCTTCTCGCCTGTCGAGAAAATGATGTTGGTCGAGATCATCAAAGGCGCTGAGTCTGGTGATCGTGCCGTGGCTAAATCATTGGATTACTGCCGCCAAATCCGCAAAACACCGATCGTAGTGAATGACGCGCGCTTCTTCTATGCAAACCGTTGCATTATTCCTTACATCAACGAAGGTATCCGTATGGTTGCCGAGGGTGTCGAGCCTGCGCTGATCGAGAATGCTGCGAAACTGGTTGGGATGCCACTTGGCCCGCTTCAGTTAACAGACGAGACATCCATTGACCTTGGCGTGAAAATTGCCAAGGCAACCAAGGCTGCGATGGGGGATGCTTATCCCAACGAGGACGTTGACCCTGTATTGTTCTGGATGGCCGACGAAGGGCGTTTGGGACGCAAGGCGAACGCTGGTTTCTATGCCTATGACGCCAAAGGAAAGCGTACTGGTCTTTGGGATGGCCTAGCGGGGCAATTCCCCGTTGCGGACGCACAACCAGACCTGACCGAAGTACAGCACCGCCTGTTGTTCGCGCAGGTTCTCGAGGCCGTTCGCGCCCTAGAGGAAGGTGTCCTGACCGACATTCGTGAAGGCGACGTTGGCGCGATCCTTGGCTGGGGGTTTGCTCCTTGGTCTGGTGGTCCGTTTAGCTGGCTCGATATCATGGGCGCAGGTCGCGCAGCAGCACTTTGTGACGAACTCACTGAGAAGTTTGGCGCGCGCTTTGAAACACCTGCCTTGCTCCGTGAAATGGCGGAAAAAGACGAGACTTTCTACGCACGCTTCGCACCTGCTCAAGCAGCTTAAGATCAAAGTGGCGCGCGGCAATAACCTGCCGTGCGCCACTTCAAAATTGATAGCCAAACTGCGCGATATCCGCCGCAAGAACGTCATGGCTATGCTCTATGTCGACGTCTGAATAATAACGCCGATAGTCCCGCTCCCGCTCCGACACATTGATCCGCGCGATCGGTGCGAGCGAAAACCCAAGATGCTCCCATAACGGAACTAAGTCCTGCTCTAGATGTTCTAACCGAGCATAGTGAACATCCGAGTGGCCCGCCATATAACTCGCGTAAGGACAGTTCTTGAGAGAAGCCACCGTTTCGGGAGCGTGGATGAACTCCGAAAACTCAACCGCTTTGGCCAACGAAACTGCGGAATGATCAAACTTCTGCTCGCGCAGCCAATGGTAATAGCTCACCAGCCGGTCCCACGGATTACGCACAAGCGTAAAGCAGTAGTATCCTTCGATATCTCCCGCCAACTTCTCAGCATCCTTCAGTGTGCCGTGTTTGTTCAGACGCGCCGCTGGAAATAGCGCGCGTTGACGCTTGCGCCTTGCGATGGCCTTTGGAGTGTTCCCGATCAGGATGTCGTCCTTCATCGCCCGCCCCTCGAGAGCAAGGCTCAGCGCGGTTCCGCCCGTTTTCGGGATGTGAACGAATATATATCGGCGACCACGCGAGACAATCATGACGCCAGACTACTATAATCCTCGGCGCTTACCAGTCTTGGACGATAAATCACGTGCTGCCAACTTGTTGAAAGGTTTATGCTCCGCTAGGCTGACCACATTACTGATGGCAGAGCAGAGCCAATATGACCGCATTATCAGAATATGAACGGCTCGAGACAACGGGCCTGTGGCGAGAAGCCCCAGACGAGCACAAACGCGAGGTCATCGTCAGTTTTGGCAAGGCTACTCTTGTGCTTCGCGACAAAGCAGAGCGCGCGCTTACGCATTGGTCCCTGCCCGCAATCCACCGCATGAATCCCGGCCAACGTCCTGCGCTTTACTGCCCAGATGCCGAAGGTAACGAAACGCTTGAGCTTGATGATGATTTCGCAATTGACGCCATTGAGCGCGTCCTGAAAACCATCGATAAACGCCGAAGCCAGCCGGGGCGTTTGCGCACGATAATCACCCTTACGGTATTGGCGGGATTTGCGGCGCTGATATTCCTATGGCTGCCGAACGCTATGGTGGATTACGCAACCCGTATCACTCCGCCCGCCCAACGTGCAGTTATCGGCGAGTCCCTGTTTCAACAAATCCGCCGTGTGTCGGGCAACCCTTGCACACAACCATCCGCAAGCAATGCGCTTTCAAAAATTTCATCGCGACTAGACGCAGGGCGCAACAAGCTCATAGTGATCCGCTCTGGCGTTGAGACCTCGGCGAACTTACCCGGTGGTCAGATCATCCTGAACCGCAGGTTGGTCGAAGACTTCGAAGATCCGAACGCCGTCGCCGGTTATGTGCTTGCGGAACTTGAGCGCGCCTCGGCAACAGATCCGCTTCGCGCGCTTATTGCCGAAATGCGTTTCAGCAGCCGCATTCGCTTCCTGACTTCGGGCCAGATCAGCACCCCTGCCCTGACGCGGTATGCCGAAAAGCTCATGGCCGCACCCCTCGCCCCTGTGGACACCGAGAAGCTCCTTCAACGTTATGCCAAAGCGAATATTCCGTCGTCACCCTATGCCTACGCAGTCGACATAACGGGCGAGACGACATTGGGGCTTATCGAGGCTGACCCGCTCGCGGGCAAGGAATCTTCGGCTATCGTTAGCGATAGCGAATGGATCGCCCTTCAGGACATCTGCCGCCGTTAAAGGTTACTGCGCGCGTGTCGGTTCATAACCACAGACAAGCGAACGGTTCCTTGATACACGCGGTACCCAGTTCACTTGCTTACCACTCCCTGCACGTATGTAAACGCAACCTGTGCTATCCACATACTGCGTTTCCTTATAGCTTGCGGGGGGCGTTTCGGCGGGGCCGTCATCCGTGCGTAGGGTCGCGGTACAACCCGCAACCCCAGTTATCAATAGAGCAGAAACCGACAACATCTTGAGTGCGTGGCGCATAGTGTTCCCTTTCCTGCGTACTGTACGCACTTCTTACTTCGTACCGAACATCCGGTCGCCAGCATCGCCAAGCCCCGGAACAATGTATCCGGACTCGTTCAGACGCTCATCCAAGGAGGCCGTAACGATTTGTACATCTGGGTGCGCTTCTTTCATCCGTTGGACACCCTCAGGTGCGGCGAGGAGGCAGAGGAATTTGATGTTCTTGGCGCCAGATTCCTTTAGAAGATCAATCGCAGCAACAGACGAATTCCCCGTCGCCAACATAGGATCAACCGCAATCACTAGACGATCCTTCATTTCGGTTGGTACTTTGAAATAATACTGAACCGGCTTAAGGGTCGCTTCGTCACGGTACAGCCCAACAAAACCAACACGCGCGGATGGGATCAATTCAAGCACACCATCCAAAAGCCCGTTCCCCGCACGCAGAATAGAGATCAGCGCGAGCTTCTTACCATCAAGAACCGGCGCATCCATCTCCTGCATTGGCGTTTCAATGGTCTTGGTCGTCATCGGCAACTCGCTTGTGACCTCATAGGCGAGCAGTTGGCTAATCTCACGCAGGAGCTGACGGAACACAGCGGTCGACGTTTCCTTCTCGCGCATCAGGGTAAGTTTGTGCTGCACAAGCGGATGATTAACAACGGTTAGATGCTGGCTCATTTAGGCCTCCAATTTTTTCAATATACGTGCACGAGTTTCATCGTCGCAGAATGCGGCATTCGCAGCGACGATATTCACTTCTTTGAATACGTCCTCGTCCCAGCCAAAGGTCTTGGCAAGCATTTCATATTCGTGTGTCATTGTCGTGTGGAAAAACGGTGGATCGTCAGTCGATACCGTTACCTTTACCCCTGCATCACGCAGACGTTGAATTGGATGTGCTGACCATTCCGGATAAACGCCCAGCGCATAGTTCGAGCCTGGGCAAACTTCCAGAACAACATCGCGGTCGATAATTTCGCGAATGAGGTCCGCATCTTCGATTGCACGCACACCATGTCCGATGCGCTCGGCCTTGAGGTCGCGGATCGTGGCGCGCACTTCTTCTGGGCCGGACCATTCGCCCGCATGAGAGGTAAGGCGCAGACCACTCTCGCGAGCCTGATCAAACGCATAGGCGAAATCGCCCGGTGTGCCGAACTTTTCATCACCACCCATACCAAAACCAACAATCCAGTCACCAGCAGTTTGCGCCGCGCATAGCGACGTCTGTTTTGCCTTGTCCGCACCAAAATGCCGAACAGCTGTAACGATACCGCGCAGAACAATGCCGTGGTCCTTCTCGGCTTTGTCTGCGGCCTCTTGGATCGCGTGAAGATATTCGCCCCACGCCACGGGGTCACCTCCGCCGCAGAAGTCAGGCGAAATGAAACTCTCGGCATAGATAACGCCGTGTTGGGCACAGTTCTCGAGAACTGCTGTTGTGAGGCGCGCGTAATCCCGTGGTGTTTTCAGGCATTCTGTCGCGGCCTCATAGACCTTTAGAAAATCCCAGAAGTCTTTGTAGGAATACGCGCCGTTCTCATCGAAGATACCCTCAAGCGAGATGCTTTTTTCCTTGGCCAATGCGCGGATAAAATCAGGCGGCGCAGCGCCTTCGTGGTGTAAATGCAGCTCTACTTTGTTCTGCGTTTGGAAACTCATATCAAACTCCTTCCGGGCCCTTCCGAAGGCACACCAAGGTGGTGCGCCACGGTCGCCGCGACATCCGTGAATTGGCACAAGCCCAAGCTGCCCGCCCCAGCACCACGCAACAGCACTGGAACGCGCTCGCGGGTGTGATCCGTGCCAGACCAAGTGGGGTCATTGCCATGATCTGCGGTGAATATCACCAAATCATCCGAGCGCAACCGCTCAAAGAAGGCCGGTAAGCAGCTATCAAACCACTCCAGCGCGCGCGCATATCCCGCAACATCACGGCGATGCCCGTACAAGCTATCAAATTCTACGAAGTTCGCGAAGATCAGGCTATCCTCCGCAGCATCGTCCGCATGGGCGTACAAGTGATCCATTAACGCGGCGTCATTTCCTTTGACCACTTCGTCAATTCCGCGCATCGAGAAGATATCGCCAATTTTACCAATAGCATAAACGTGCTTACCCGCGCTTTGGACCCAATCACAAAGTGTTGGCGCAGGTGGAAGAATAGCGAAATCCTTGCGGTTTGAGGTGCGCGTGAACCCTTCCTCTGCGGTCCCGACGAACGGACGTGCGATCACGCGGCCTACCTTCATCTCATGTAGCATCGGCGCGAGTGCCTTGCACAACTTAAGAAGCTTCTCGAGTCCAAAGTGCTCTTCGTGTGCGGCGATTTGAAACACGCTATCTGCGGACGTGTAGCAGATCGGCCAACCCGTTTCGATATGGCGCGCACCCTGTTGAGCGATGATCTCGGTTCCTGACGCATGACAATTCCCGAGCGTTCCGCCAACGTCGGCCGCTTTGCAGACCTGCTCAAGGAGGTCAGCGCTAAATGTGTTCTCTTGCGGGAAATAATGCCAATCCCACGGCACGGGCAGCCCTGAGAGCTCCCAATGACCAGAGGGCGTATCCTTGCCAATCGATACCTCGGTTGCCGCCGCGTACTTCCCGACAGGTTCTGGCATATCGGTTGCGGCTTTGGCCTCTGATGCCAGCTCAACCGCCTGCCATAACCCCAAAGACGCGAGATTGGGCAATAAGAGCGGCCCCGCGCGTCCCTCATCGGCGCGACCTGCGGCGCATTCTTCGGCGATATGCGCGAGCGTGTTGGACCCTTCGTCACCGAATGCTTCGGCATCCGGCGCCCCACCGCAGCCAACTGAGTCCAATACAATCAAGAATGCGCGCGCCATCTATTCTACCTTTTCCACGACAAGTACACGGGGCTCTGGCTTGTATTCACTAAGGGTGAACGCCTCTTGAACCTCGCAAACTAGCTGCTCGCCCTGCGCCTTATCCTCGCAATGAATATTCAGCAGCGGCGTGCCCGACTCTATCATAGTTCCAAGCCGCGCGACATTCGCCAAACCAACCGATGGATTGATTTTGTCACTCCCGACCAGACGCCCGCCGCCCAGTTTCACCACGATATTCCCAAGAGCTTTGCCATCAATCGCGTGCACATAACCGCTGGATTGCGCCAGAACCGGAATTTCGTACCGCGACGCGGGCAGACGATCTCGCCAGCATTCAACAAAGTCCTTTGGTCCACCCATACGCGCAACCATGCGGCCAAAACCTTCCGCTGCCTGTCCACCATAAATGGCCTGCCGAATACGCTGCGCACCTTGTTCGGCGCTGTCGACAATACCAGATGACGCCAAAAGCGCCCCGCCCAATCTTTGAGTTAAGTCAATGAGCGCGCAATCCTTTGGGGCGGTTAAAAGCTCCATAACCGATATCACTTCAAGCGCGTTGCCCATATTCTGCGCCAGCGGCTGGTTCATGTCCGTCACGAGCGCAGTCGTTGGGGTTCCCGCACCATTGGCTGTTTGGACCAACGTCTCGGCCAAGCTATGTGCGTCGGAAGCAGTCGCCATAAACGCTCCACTGCCCCATTTCACATCAAGAACAAGCCCATCAAGGCCAGCAGCAAGTTTCTTGGACAGGATCGACGCCGTAATCAGGTCAATGCTGTCAACCGTCGCGGTTACATCCCTTACGGCATAGAGCCTGCGATCGGCTGGGGCGATATCTCCGCTCGCACTTGCAATTGCAAAGCCGATATCGCCAACGATCTGTTGAAAGTCCTCGGTAGAAACTTCGGTCGACAAGCCGGGAATGGCCTCTAGCTTGTCTAGCGTCCCGCCCGTATGGCCCAGGCCGCGCCCCGAAATCATCGGAACATACGCGCCGCTTGCCGCCAATGCCGGCGCAAGCAAGAGTGAAACACAGTCGCCCACACCACCAGTAGAATGCTTGTCCAGCACAGGCCCAGCAACCGACCAGTTCATGCGATCGCCACTGTTGCACATGGCCGCCGTCAATGCGACGCGCCCCGCTTCCGAAATCCCGTTCAGGCAAACCGCCATCGCGAACGCCCCTGCCTGCGCATCCGAGACCTCACCGCTGGCGAGGCCATGCGCAAACCATTCGATTTCCGCCGCTGGCGGCGTTTCACCGTTCCGAAGCCGCGCTATGATCGAGCGCGCGTCCACTAGCTGTTTTCCATATGCGCTTGAGTGAATGCCCCCGGAAGCAGTTCGGCCATCGTCAGGGATTTTGAATTGCCCTCAAGCGTGGTCATTGTCACGACGGTTTCCGGCCCACTGAATTCTGCAAGTTTTTGGCGGCATCCGCCACACGGGCTTACCGGAAGCGGAGAATCCGCGATGACCACAACCTCGGTCAACTGCGTCTCACCTGCTGCGACCATGGTCGCGATTGCGCCTGCTTCGGCGCATGTGCCCTCTGGGTAAGCGACATTTTCGACGTTACAACCAGCATAAATCGCTCCAGAAGCACCGCGGATCGCCGCGCCAACTTTGAAATTAGAATACGGAGCATATGCCTTGGATTGCACATTGGTGGCTGCATCTAAAAGAGACATAAGAAACCTCGATTTTACCTATCGGTCAACATTGCCCTGCCCCCTCATTGGATGCAAGGGTTCTCGGGCGTTGGCCCATTCACCTTGACCTTATGTCAGTCATTCGGATAGGCAGTACGAAAGATAGTTTAATGCTAAACTAATATGGGAGGCCCGCCATGAGTGATGCAAAAAAAGAGACCATCCGCCAAGATGCGCTTAACTACCACGAATTTCCCAAGCCCGGAAAACTGGAAGTTCGCGCAACCAAGCCCCTCGCGAACGGTCGTGACCTTGCACGGGCCTATAGCCCCGGCGTCGCCGAAGCCAGCCTAGAGATCAAGAACGACCCCTCGACTGCTCGTAAGTACACCTCGCGCGGTAACCTTGTTGCTGTGGTCTCGAACGGCACGGCGGTGCTTGGCCTCGGAAATATTGGCGCTTTGGCGAGTAAGCCCGTGATGGAAGGGAAAGCCGTCCTTTTCAAAAAATTCGCGAATATCGACTGTTTCGACATTGAGCTTGACGAAAAAGACCCAGAGAAGCTCGCCGAAATCATTTGCGCGCTTGAGCCGACCTTCGGGGCGATCAACCTTGAGGACATCAAGGCGCCAGACTGTTTCATCGTCGAGAAAATATGTCGCGAGCGGATGAACATTCCCGTTTTTCACGACGATCAGCACGGCACCGCAATCGTCGTCGGTGCAGCGGCGACAAACGCCCTGCGCGTCGCGGGCAAGAAGTTTGAAGACATCAAAGTTGTTTCAACAGGTGGCGGCGCCGCAGGAATTGCTTGCCTTAACATGCTCCTAAAGCTTGGGTTAAAGCGTGAAAACGTTTGGCTCTGTGATATTGACGGCCTCGTTTACGAGGGCCGCACCACGGAAATGACACCGCAGAAGGCGGAGTTTGCGCAAAAGAGCGACCTGCGCACACTTGATGACGTGATCGAAGGTGCCGACCTTTTCCTTGGTCTTTCTGGGCCTAACGTTCTTAAGCCTGAGATGGTCGCCAAGATGAGCAAGCAGCCAATCATCTTTGCGCTTGCGAACCCCAATCCAGAAATCCTTCCAGAAGAAGCGCGCAAAATTGCCCCAGATGCGATCATCGCAACGGGGCGAAGCGACTATCCGAACCAAGTAAACAACGTTCTCTGCTTTCCATTCATATTCCGCGGCGCTCTTGATGCTGGTGCAACTGAAATCAATGACGCGATGCAAATCGCATGTATTGAAGGGATTGCCGAACTCGCGCGCGCGACCACAAGTGCCGAGGCTGCTGCCGCATATCAAGGCGAGCAAATGACATTCGGACCAGATTACCTGATCCCCAAGCCGTTCGATCCCCGTCTTATCGGCGTGGTGGCAAGTGCGGTGGTAAAGGCAGCAGCAAAGAGTGGCGTCGCCGAACGCCCGATTGAGGATCTGGACGCATACAAACGCGAGCTTGATGGCTCTGTGTTCAAATCCGCGCTCCTCATGCGCCCCGTTTTCGAGGCATCCGCAACAACCGAGCGCCGTATTGCCTTTGCCGAAGGCGAGGACGAACGCGTTCTGCGCGCCGCGAGTGCGATGCTTGAGGAAATGACTGACAAGCCAATCCTCATCGGTCGTCCGGACGTTATCGAAGCACGTTGTGAACGCGCGGGCCTCGCTATCCGGCCTGATCGCGACTTCGAGATTGTGAACCCAGAAAGCGACTCTCGTTATCGTGAGTACTGGCAAACCTATCACAAGCTGATGGCCCGCCGCGGTGTAACACCCGATATTGCCAAAGCTGTGATGCGTACCAATACGACTGCTATTGGCTCCATCATGGTGCAGCGCGGCGAGGCAGACAGCCTTATCTGCGGTACGTTTGGACAGTATCTTTGGCACCTGAAATATGTGACCGAAATCCTTGGAACCGGTGTCGGTGGGCTGCACCCCGTTGGGGCACTATCCATGATGATATTAGAGGATGGGCCGCTCTTTATTGCCGATACTCACGTACATCTGGAGCCCACGGCAGAAAACATCGCCGAGAGCGTGGTTGGCGCGGCGCGGCATGTCCAGCGCTTTGGCTTGGAGCCACGCATCGCCATTTGTTCCTATTCGCAATTTGGTAACCTCGATGGCGATACGGGCCGTCGCGCACGGGCCGCGCTTGATATTCTCGATAGCCAGCCACGTGATTTCATTTACGAGGGCGAAATGCACATTGATGCTGCACTAGATCCTGACGTTCGCGCGCGCATCTTCCCGGATTGCCGCCTAGAGGGCGTTGCAAACGTTTTGATCTTTACCAATGCCGATGCAGCCAGCGGCGTTCGTAACATCCTGAAAATGAAAGCGAATGGCCTTGAGGTTGGACCGATCCTTATGGGAATGGGCAACAAAGCGCACATCGTGACGCCGTCCATCACCGCACGTGGATTGCTGAACATGAGTGCCATCGCGGGCACCCCCGTCGAACATTACGGCTAGCAAACCCTTGGGGCGGCAATCGGCCACAGTGACGACACTTGCCGCCCTCCTTCCTCGCCGCTATCAATAAGCTGAGAGCGCGATTCTGAGGAGGATCAACCATGGGTTTTGCCCAGGTTTATGAAGCGTGGAAGAACGACCCCGAAACATTCTGGATGGATGCCGCCAAGGCTATTGATTGGGTTAAACCGCCCAGCAAGGCCCTATTTGATGATAATGCGCCACTCTATGAGTGGTTCAAGGATGCTGAAGTTAACGCATGCTATAACGCCGTGGACCGCCACGTCGAAAACGGCCGCGCAGATCAGACCGCCATTATCTATGATAGCCCCTTAACCCATACAAAACGCGAGGTTAACTTTCGCGAATTACGTGACCGAGTTGCCAGCCTTGCAGGTGCCTTGCGCGCCAAAGGTGTAGAAAAGGGCGACCGCGTTCTGATCTATATGCCGATGATCCCCGAATCCATGGAAGCCATGCTCGCCTGCGCGCGGCTCGGTGCGGTGCATTCGGTTGTGTTCGGCGGCTTCGCCTCCAATGAACTGGCAGTGCGCATAGACGACGCCAAGCCCAAAGCCATTATCGCAGCATCCTGTGGATTAGAGCCAGGACGTGTGGTGCACTACAAACCACTCCTTGATGGTGCGATCGAACAGGCGCACCACAAGCCCGAGTTCTGCGTTATTTTCCAACGAGAGCAAGAGGTTGCGCAGCTCATCGAAGGCCGCGATTTTAACTGGCACGGATTTCAGCATGGAATAGAGCCCGCCGAATGCGTCCCCGTTTCGGGCGATCACCCAGCGTATATCCTCTATACTTCTGGCACCACTGGCGCGCCCAAAGGCGTTGTGCGCGCAACGGCGGGGCATCTGGTTGCTTTGAACTGGACAATGAAGAACGTTTATAACGTCGACCCAGGAGAGGTTTTCTGGGCCGCGTCTGACGTGGGTTGGGTCGTGGGGCACAGCTATATTTGCTATGGCCCGCTTGTTCACGGAAACACAACCGTCGTGTACGAGGGCAAACCCGTCGGCACACCCGACGCGGGCGCATTCTGGCGGGTTATCTCAGAACACCGCGTACGCAGTTTCTTTACCGCGCCAACGGCATTTAGGGCGGTAAAGCGAGACGACCCCAACGGCGAGCACGTTGCCAAATACGACCTATCTCACCTCAAGGCAGTGTATCTAGCGGGTGAGCGCGCAGACCCCGACACGATCACGTGGGCGCAGGAAAAACTGGGCGTTCCGATTGTAGACCACTGGTGGCAAACGGAAACGGGCTGGCCCATTGCTGCCAACCCCCTTGGCATCGAAAAGCTTCCGACCAAACTGGGATCTCCATCTGTTGCGCTCCCGGGGTATGACGTTCAAGTTCTGGACGAAGGCGGCCATCCTATGGCGGCGGGTGAACTGGGCGCGATTGCGATCAAGCTCCCTCTTCCTCCGGGCACGCTTCCGACGCTGTGGAACGCTGAGGAGCGGTTCAAATCGAGCTACCTCAATCATTTCCCCGGCTACTACGAAACGGGTGATGCCGGATACATCGACGAGGACGGGTATCTCTATGTCATGGCCCGCACAGATGACGTCATTAACGTGGCGGGTCACCGCCTTTCGACGGGTGCAATGGAGGAAGTCTTGGCAAGTCATCCTGACGTAGCAGAATGTGCGGTCATTGGGGTGTCTGATCCACTAAAGGGCCAAATGCCGCTCGGTTTCCTGTGCCTAAATTCGGGTGTAACACGATCAATTGAGGACATCTCCGCAGAGGTCATCGCACTTGTGCGCGAGAAGATCGGCCCCGTCGCGGCCTTCAAAACAGCCATTACCGTTCAGCGGTTGCCCAAGACGCGCTCAGGCAAGATCCTTCGGGCGACAATGGTGAAAATTGCAGACGGAACCCCGTTCAAGACTCCCGCAACGATTGATGATCCCGTGATCCTTGATGAAATCCGCGATGCATTAAAGGGCGTTGGCCTTGCGAACTAACGAGCGGGCGGCAGGTATTGCCGCCCAATCTATTCGAACTGCTCTTTGATCAGCCGCTCCTCAAGCCCATGCCCGGGATCAAACAAAATTCGATGGGCAATGGACGGATCACTGGCGATCTCAACTGAAAGCACGTCCTTCTCGGAGCGACTATCGGCGGCAACCATGACGGGGCGTTTTTCAGGCTCCAGCACATCAAACCGTACCTTCGCCAGTTTCGGCACCAAAGCACCGCGCCACCGCCGCGGACGGAATGCCGCCATGGGTGTCAGCGCCAAAACATCTGCCCCAATGGGTAGGATTGGGCCATGTGCGGAATAGTTATATGCCGTCGATCCAGCCGGCGTCGAAACCAGAGCGCCGTCACAAATCAGTTCCGACAACCGAATCTTTCCATCAACCGTTATGCGCAATTTCGCAGCTTGTGGCCCCGCGCGCAGCAATGACACCTCATTGATCGCCAGTTCATCATGCTCCACACCGTCAGTCGACACCGAGTGCATCCGTAGCGGGTTCAGGATTTCCTCTTGAGCAACGGCAAGGCGCTCCTCAAGTTGATCATCCCCGAACTCATTCGTGAGAAAGCCGAGTGTTCCGCAATTCATTCCGAAAACAGGCGTATCCAAATGCTGTGTCGAATGCAGCGTTTGCAGCATAAGCCCGTCCCCGCCGAGGGCGACAATCACATCGCAATTATCCTCATCGGTGTTGCCATAGCGCGCCGTCAGTCGCTCGAACGCCGACTGTGCGGTGGCACTGTTGTTGGCTTTAAAATGAATCCTCGTGCCCATGGCTGCTCCCGTTTTGTGCAAGTTTGCGCGCGCAGATCGGAAACACAAGGCCAGAAAGGAAAATTTCGATCACAGAAATTGGTGCCCGTGCTGCAAATTATCATAGAAATCGGCCGAAACGGGCTTTTGCGGGCGGCGCGAGAGCGTTAAAAGGCGGCAACCTTTCACGCGCCATGGAGACTCCAATGACCGCAAATTCAAGTGATAACGGCTTCTTTACCGAAAGCCTCGAGACCCGCGACCCAGAAATCTTTGCGGTGACCCGCCAAGAACTAGGCCGTCAGCGCGACGAGATTGAATTGATCGCAAGCGAAAACATCGTTTCTGCTGCGGTTATGGAGGCTCAAGGCACTGTTCTTACAAACAAATACGCCGAAGGTTATCCAGGCAAGCGTTACTATGGCGGCTGTCAGTACGTTGACGTGGCCGAGCAGTTGGCGATTGATCGCGCCAAGGAACTCTTTGGATGTGAATTCGCTAACGTTCAGCCAAACTCCGGCTCACAAGCAAACCAAGGCGCGTTCACCGCGCTGATCAAACCGGGCGACACGATCCTCGGGATGAACCTTGCCTCTGGCGGGCACCTGACACACGGTGCGGCCCCCAACCAATCGGGCAAGTGGTTCAACGCGGTTCAGTACGGCGTCCGTCCACAGGACAACCGCATCGACTATGACCAAATCCAAGAACTTGCGACCGAGCATCAACCCAAGCTGATCATCGCGGGTGGTTCGGCCATCCCACGTCAGATCGACTTTGCCAAGTTCCGCGAAATCGCTGACAGCGTTGGCGCGTACCTCATGGTGGACATGGCGCACTTTGCTGGTCTCGTTGCTGCGGGTGAGCACCCCTCCCCGTTCCCACACGCGGATGTTGTTACGACCACAACACACAAAACACTCCGCGGCCCACGTGGCGGCATGATCCTGACGAACGATGCGGATATCGCCAAGAAGGTAAACTCCGCAATCTTCCCGGGCATCCAAGGCGGCCCATTGATGCACGTCATCGCGGGCAAGGCGGTTGCATTCGGCGAAGCACTTCGCCCAGAGTTCAAAGCATACCAAAAGCAAGTTCGCGCCAATGCGGTTGCTCTTGCGGACCAGCTAATGAAAGGTGGTTTGGACATCGTAACGGGTGGTACCGACACGCACGTGATGCTGGTTGATTTGCGCCCCAAAGGTGTGAAAGGCAACGCGACCGAGAAGGCCCTGCAACGCGCCAACATCACCACGAACAAGAACGGCATCCCATTTGACCCAGAGAAGCCATTTGTGACATCCGGTATCCGTTTGGGAACACCTGCGGGAACAACGCGCGGCTTTGGCGAAGCTGAGTTCCGCGAAATCGCAGACATGATCGTTGAAGTTGTCGACGGCCTCGCCGCAAATGGCGAAGAAGGCAACGCAGACGTCGAAGCGTCGGTAAAAACTAAAGTTGCCGCGCTCTGTGCTCGCTTCCCGATCTACCAAGACCTATAAAATTAATGCGTGGCCCTGCCGATGGTCGGGCCACGCACCTATAGATATCCGCGCCAGACCAAAACGGTTATGAACGCGCCAGCGGGTATCAGAAAAGCCCAAGCGACCCCGCCCAAAATTCCAAGCCAAAGCCCCTTGCGGCGATCGGAATTATCCGCTTTTTTCAAATATCTCATACAACTGGCATGCGCGCGCTGAACGCGCGACTGATCAACAATACGCGCCAATTTGGGATGTTCACTCAAGGTCGCGGCCTCGATTAACGTCTCTGCGTCTCGGCGCACATAGCGCGGCAAAAGGCGCCCACCGCGCCGAAGCTTCTTGTGTAATCCCGCGCCACCAACTGATAATTTCTTCTTCATATGATGCGCAACATCGTCGGCGCATTCTTGTGGGGATAATGAACTCATAAAAATACCTCTTGCGACCATTTTAGACTTTTGCGCAAGTCACTGGCAATATTGTTTTCCCCGCGCTAAGGACAGGTATGCTCAAAACATATTCTCAGGGCACCAGTTCCGCCCACCCGCCACTCTTGATTGTTCACGGCCTCTTTGGTTCTGCCCGCAATTGGGGTGTCATCGCCAAGCGCCTTTCGGATGATCGCGTAACCTATACCGTTGATATGCGAAACCACGGTGAAAGCCCGCGCTATCCCACACAATCATACGAAGACATGGCCCAAGACCTCGCGGAGGTTATCAAGGGCATAAAGGGCCCTGTGGACGTGCTTGGTCATTCAATGGGCGGCAAATCGGCGATGGTTTTGGCATTGCAATCGCCCGAGTTGGTGAACCGCCTCTTGGTGGCCGATATCGCACCTGTAAGATACACACACACACAGATGCCACTCATTCATGCAATGCGGGATCTGGACCTTTCGACTATCGAGAAACGCTCGGATGCTGACCGCGCTCTCCAACAGTCGATCCCCGAAGAGGGAGTGCGGGCATTTTTGCTGCAATCGCTTGATGTGAAGGCCAAGGAATGGCGCCTGAATCTTGATGTGCTGGGTGACGAAATGGACAAGATCATCGGCTTCCCAGAAGTTAGCGGGCAGTTCGACAAACCCACGCTTTTTCTATCTGGCGGCGCATCAGAATATGTCCTGCCCGAGCATCGCGCGGGTATCAAATCGCTGTTCACCGATGCCTACTTTGCCAAGATGCCGAACGTCGGGCATTGGCTCCACGCAGAAAAGCCGCGTGAATTCGAGGCAAGCATTCGCGCGTTCTTTAATTAGAGATCAGAGATTTTTCGCGACACGAAGTATGTCACAGGCAGTGCCACAACAAATCCGCAAGCTGCGGAAATCAAAATCGTGGTTACATTGTAGTGCCCCATCACCAACGAGATGATGACCCCCATCCCTGCAAGAGTGGGCGCGATAATTGTAAACATGAGCATCGTCAGTCGGTTCATTCTGCTCTCCTTCAATATCCGATATCTGGTTTACAGTTTCGGGTAGCTTAGCTCTTTTTGACAAACTTGGTAAGGATAACAATGCGCTGCCCCTCAACGCGCCCCTCGATCTGTTCCTCGTTGTCAGCCACAAGAGAAATGTTTCGCACGGCTGTCCCCTGCTTGGCGGTAAAGCCCGCCCCTTTTACTGGAAGCGCCTTAACAAGCGTTACAGTGTCACCTGCACTCAGGACGTTACCGTTACTATCCTTGTGAACAAGCGCGGGCTGTTCTGCTCCTGCTTTGGCCCAATCGAGCGTTTCCTGATCGAGGTACAACATATCAAAGAGATCATGCGCCCAAGCCTCATCGCGCAGCCGATCCAATAAACGCCAGACCAAGACCTTGACTGGCGCATGTTCGCTCCACATCGCCGAGGTAAGGCAACGCCAATGGTGCGGGTCCAGCTCACCGTCGATCTGCTCTCGGCACTTAGAACATAGGTGCGCCGACATGTGGACCGTATTGTCCGCATTTGGCCCCACGTCGTATTGCGCCAGATGTTCGCTTGTGCCGCATAGCTCGCATTGATCGCTAGAGCGGGCAGTAAGGGCAGAAAGTGGCATATGCGAACCTCCAAAAGGGCATCAACGGTATATGGTAAAGCGCGGCACATAGTAGCCATGATATAGATCAACTAACCGCGGCCAAAATGTCCGCAATCGTCAATTGATACGCGGAATATAATAGCAGATTGGAACCGTCGTGTCATCGCGCCCGCACCACGCATCACAGCGGCAACAAAAAACCCCGCCGAAGCGGGGCTCTTTTTAGTCGTCCATCTTGAGGGCGTTGATAAATGCCTGCTGCGGGATTTCAACTTTCCCGAACTGACGCATTTTCTTCTTACCCTTCTTCTGTTTCTCCAGAAGCTTTTTCTTACGGGTCATGTCGCCACCGTAACACTTCGCAGTCACGTCTTTGCGCATTGCCGAAAGCGTCTCGCGGGCAACAACCCGCCCACCGATTGCCGCTTGGATCGGAATCTTGAACATGTGACGCGGGATTAGCTCTTTGAGCTTCTCAACCATCGCGCGGCCACGCTGCTCGGCGCGGTCACGGTGCACCATTGTCGAGAGCGCATCTACGGGCTCTTCGTTCACAAGGACCGACATTTTCACAAGATAGTCTTCTTGATAACCGGTCATTTGATAATCGAACGACGCATAGCCCTTAGTCACAGACTTCAAGCGGTCATAGAAGTCGAAAACAACTTCGTTCAGCGGGAGGTCATAAACGACCATCGCGCGCGACCCTGCATAAGTCAGATCAAGCTGAACCCCGCGACGGTCCTGACACAGCTTGAGCACATCACCCAAGTATTCGTCAGGCACAAGAATTGTCGCCTTGATGCGCGGCTCTTCGATGTGATCCACCAACGTAAGATCAGGCATATCAGCGGGGTTGTGCAACTCCATCTGCGTGCCGTCTTTTAGGTGGATGTGGTAGATAACCGAAGGTGCTGTTGTGATAAGGTCAATATCGTACTCACGTTCGATACGGTCACGGATCACCTCAAGGTGCAGCAACCCAAGGAAGCCACACCGGAACCCAAAACCAAGTGCCGCAGATGTTTCCATCTCAAACGAGAACGAAGCGTCATTCAACGCAAGCTTCTCGATTGAATCGCGAAGATCTTCGAACTCGGCGCTATCGACTGGGAACAAGCCACAGAAAACAACAGGCTGCGCAGGTTTAAAGCCCGGAAGCGCCTGCGCACAGCCGCCTTTTTCGTGCGTGATCGTATCACCCACGCGGGTATCGCGAACCTGCTTGATTGACGCGGTGAGGAAGCCGATTTCACCTGGCCCCAACTCATCAACAACTTGCATCTGAGGACGGAAAACCCCAATGCGATCCACTGGATGAACCGAGCTATTCTGCATCATCTTGATCTTGTCGCCCTTCTTGAGGACTCCATCGATAATGCGCACGAGAACGATCACGCCGAGGTAGGCGTCATACCAAGAATCCACCAGCATCGCCTTGAGCGGCGCGTCACGTGTCCCTTTTGGGGCTGGCAACTCATTCACGATTGCCTCAAGCGTCTCGTGGATACCTTGGCCCGTTTTGGCCGAGACCTGAATGGCACCAGAAGCATCAATGCCAATGACATCTTCGATCTGCTCGGCAACGCGGTCGCAATCTGATGCGGGCAAGTCAATCTTATTGAGGACGGGCACGATCTCATGGTCGGCTTCCATCGCATGATAGACGTTCGCAAGCGTCTGAGCCTCGACCCCTTGACTAGAGTCTACAACCAAGAGCGAGCCTTCAACCGCACGCATCGAGCGCGAAACTTCATAGGCAAAATCGACGTGACCGGGGGTGTCGATAAGGTTGAGGACATAGTCCTTCCCATCGTCCGCTTTATACTCAATCCGAACAGTGTTGGCCTTGATCGTGATGCCGCGCTCGCGCTCGATATCCATGCTATCGAGGAGCTGCTCCTGCATGTCGCGCACTGCCACAGTGCCCGTCTCTTGGATGAGTCGGTCAGCAAGGGTGGATTTGCCGTGGTCGATGTGCGCCACGATCGAGAAATTACGGATTCTATCAAGATCTGTCATAGCGATTGATATGCTGTGCATTTGAGGTTTGGTCAAGCAGCGTTGATGTCCTAGAGCGCTCTAAGCCACGATATTTTACGCGAAACCAGCATTTTGCCGCGCAGCGATCAGTAGCGGCAGTGGATACCTCGGTACTGTGGCGATCCGTCCTGATTTCTTGGAATCGTAAGAATTGATTTATGGCGCAAAATTTGCCATAATAGCGCCGCAGCAGTTCATGTGATGACTCCGAAAAATTGGAGCGGACGTGATATTAACAATGACAGGCAATAGTTATGAAGAGTATTAAGCTGGCCGTATTGGCTCTTTCACTGGCTCCATTAGCCACTGTTTCGATTCCCGTTCCCCAAGCAGACGCAAGCACTATCGAACGAGCATGTATGAGCTCGAATCGTAAGCAAGCGTCGCGTCCGCTTTGTGGCTGTATTCAGGATGTTGCGGATATGATGCTCTCTCGCAAAGAGCAGAAGATGGCCGCGAAGTTCTTTGAGGACCCTCACAGGGCCCAAGAAGTGCGCCAATCCGATCGCAGCAGCGACGAGCGTTTCTGGCTTCGTTACAAAGAGTTCGGCAACACCGCACGTACGTTCTGCACCAGCTAACCAGACGTAGAGCAGGCGCAGCAATCGCCGCACCTGCCCGTTGATTTAGTGGTTGCTATGATCTTTGTCGCCATGGTCCATTTCGCCATGGCCGTGTTTCTTGTCGCCGTGCGCCATATCGTCGGCACGCTCGTTATCAACGGGAATATCAACGGCAACGTCCCCTGCCTTTTCAAAGTGCAAAGTAATCGAAACAGTTTCGCCGTCTTCAAAGCCCTTGGGCAACCCCATAAACATCACGTGGTCGCCGCCACGTTCAAGCGCGTGCATTCCGTCGGCCGGAATTGAAAAGCCTTCTTCGACGTGCATCATTTTCATAACGCCGTCGCCCATGTCCTTGTGGGTGTGAAGCTCAACGCGTGGAGCGGCGTCGGATGAAACCCCCACGAGTCGATCGGCTTCTCCGGTATTCATGATGTGGAAAAATGCAGCGCCTGTTTTCGCAACTTTAGTCGCAGAGCGCGCATAGGCATCATGGATTTCGATATCTGCGAATGCAGGGACAGCAAGTGTAGCGATAAGCGACGCAACTAGTGGCGCACGCAAGGAAGTAACAAAAGACATAGAGTGTCCTTTCTGAAGTGTATTTGGATTTAGCAGCTTGTTATGTGCGGTCAGGCAAGCGGCGGCGCACGCGTTCGATGCGCATCCGCTCTCAGCCGTGCAAGGCTCGCCACGCGTACAGGCATCTCGACGGCGGCAAGAGCATGATCCGCAGAATACTCAACAGTCGGGGCCGCCGCCCCCGCAAGCGCTGCCGAGATCATACAATCAGGGCATGTCACCTGAGCCTTAACAGGTTGCCCATCCGCATCCACAAGCACAACAACCGCGCCAGTTCCTGTACAGAGAACCATTTCGCCAACGGCTGCGCCGCGCATCTGGCCCATTGCCGACGCCATGCTTGTCATCAGCATCAACAGTGCCAAAGCATGAACCACGACGGTGCGTGTATGTGCGCGGGAAATCTTCATACGCGCAATATACCCGCCAATTCCGACAACGCACAGTGACAAAACATCACGCGGCGCAACGAAAAAGCCCCGCCAAACTGGCAGGGCTCAATTCAATCTCGCAATGTAAAGCGGCGCTTATGCAGCAGCTTGTGCTTTTGCGATGTCTTTTTTGACTTTCAGCGCAGAGTCAGAAAGCTCAGTGTCCTTTGCTTTTGCAAGGAACGCGTCCAAACCACCACGGTGGTCTACGGAGCGAAGTGCAGCAGCAGAGATTCTGAACTTGAATGCGCGGCCGAGAGTCTCGGACTGCAAAGAAACGTCGTTCAAGTTCGGCAAGAACCGACGACGTGTACGGTTTTTCGCATGGCTGACATTGTTGCCAGTCATGGGGCCTTTTCCGGTCAATTCGCAACGACGTGCCATGATGTACTTCCTCAGGTCGTGGCCAAACGTGGGCGGATCCCAATATCTAGCCGATAACATAAAATGGGCGCCTTACATAGGACACCCTGAATTCCGTCTGGGGCTAATACGCGGAATCACTAGGGCCGTCAAGCGACTGGGCACATGATTTGCAAGAATCCACGCTTTTGCCGAACAAACGGCAAAATAGACCGAATTCTCATGATTTCAAAGCGTCCAATACGCGCGCTGCGGCGGCTGCTGGAGCGACATCTCCGTCACTGACATTGGCGAGTTGTGTCTCATAGGCTGTCTTTAGTGTGGAATCTTCGGTGAGTCGGGCAAGCAACCCGTGCTCAACCTCATCCTTAAACCAACGCTCGGCCTGTTCCGCCCTGTTCGATTGCCAGATTCCGTGCGCCTTGCGCCAATCTGCAAGCTCACAGACCGCACTCCAAATATCCTTTAGCCCGTCCTGCTCAATCGCCGAGGCCATCATCGCACGCGGATACCCCTCTGGATCGCGCGCGCGTTTTCGCAACAGCCGAAGCGCGCCCGTATAATCGGCACAGGTCCGCACGGCCGTTGATTTCAGATCGCCGTCTGCTTTGTTCACCACGATCAAATCCGCGATTTCCATGATGCCTCGCTTTACGCCCTGCAACTCGTCTCCGCCTGCCGGAGCCATCAGAAGCAGGAATACATCCGAGACTCCCGCCACCATGGTTTCACTCTGGCCGACGCCGACAGTCTCAATCAGGATCACATCAAACCCTGCTGCCTCACAAAGCATAACCGCCTCGCGCGTACGGCGCGCCACACCGCCAAGGGTGTTGCTACTGGGCGACGGGCGGATATACGCGTTCTCTTGGCGCGCCAACAAACCCATACGCGTCTTGTCCCCAAGGATTGAACCACCCGAACGGGCCGAACTCGGATCAACTGCAAGTACGGCCACCCGAAGCCCCTGCGCGACCAAATCCATGCCAAAGCTCTCGATAAATGTAGATTTCCCCACCCCCGGAGTTCCGGACAAACCAATCCTAAGCGCTTGGCGTGCGGGTTGAGGTCCGGCTTCGCGCAACGCATCAAGAACGGCCACGGCATCGGCGCGGTGCTTGGGGTTGATGCTCTCGATTAAAGTAATCGCACGCGCCAGCGCACGGCGATTGCCGTCAACTATTGAACGCGCGAGATCAGAGAGTTTTTGAGCATCCACTGGGCTACCTTTCGCCTTATTGTTTGACGGGGTATAAGCAGGATATTGGATAACATTGCCTTTTACCCCATGGTCTTGTCATACCGTGGCTAAGTATCAGAAGGAATACTCATTTAATGCGCACATTCAACCTTGGTTCCGCTCTCGTCGGATTTGGCCTAGCCCTCGTTGTGGCCTTCGGCGGGACACTCGCTCACGCACAAAATGAAAGCGCCCGATACAGGCTGTATGTTGGCGGCATCCCAGCGGGGGAATTGGTGTTCAATGCCCGCAACAACGGAAAAACATACCAGGTTGCGGGAAGCGTTCGCAGCACTGGCCTCGTGGGCGCAATCGTTAAGGTCGGCTATGGTGCTCAGGTTTCGGGAACAATCGTAGGCGGCAAGTTACAGCCCAGCGCCTATACCGAACAAGCAAGCACAGGCCGACGCGATCAAGGCTCCAAGTTAAGCTACAAAAATGGTGTGCCGCAGTTGCTCCAAGCAACACCCCCGCGCAAAAAGCGAGAATGGGATCTGGAGCCTTCAGGACAGAAAGGAACGCTCGACCCGCTTTCGATGATCTATACCCTTCTGCGCGAAGTCGATCAGCAAGACGCCTGCTCCCTAAATCAACGTATGTTTGATGGACGTCGGCTCACTGAAGTTATCCTCGGCGCACCTTCCGTTAAGGACGGTCTCATTTCCTGTGCTGGGGTTTATCGGCGGCTTGGTGGTTTCTCTCCCAAAGATATGGCCGAAAAGAACGAGTTCCGCTTTTCCGTGACTTATGCGCCGACAGCCACGGGGCGTTATGTAGTCGATCGCTTAAGCTCCGAGTCCCTCTATGGCAAAGCGGTCATCAAGCGAAGATAACAACGTGCCAAACGATCACCTGCCCATAGACGACGCCCTCCCGTCGATGATTGCGGCCCTCCAGAGCGAGGGCCGTGTCGTTTTGCAGGCCCCTCCTGGGGCAGGGAAAACGACGCGCGTTCCTTTGGCTGTACTTGAAGCCAGACAAGCAAGCGATGATGGCAAGATCATCATGCTGGAACCCCGCCGCCTTGCCACCCGTGCTGCCGCGGAACGCATGGCGCAAACGTTGGGTGAAAGCGTAGGCGAAACAGTCGGGTACCGCATAAAGGGCGAAACATCCATCGGCCCGACCACGCGTATCGAGGTTGTCACCGAGGGCATTCTCACGCGCATGATCCAAACCGATCCTGAACTGAGCGGCATCTCTACGATTATCTTCGATGAGTTTCACGAACGCAGCCTCAACGCGGATCTTGGCTTGGCCTTTGCATGGGAAATTCGCGGCGCACTCCGTCCCGATCTACAAATCATCGTCATGTCCGCAACGCTCGATGCCGAGCCCGTCGCCGCCTTGCTCGATGATGCGCCCATTATTACGTCTGCTGGTCGCGCCTTTCCCGTCGAAACGCGCCACCTTGATAAGCCCCTCCCCAAGTCCGAACGTTTCGAACGCTCCGCCGCTGATCTTGTCGAACGCGCAGTTCGCGAAACCGAAGGGGGTGTTTTGGTATTCCTCCCCGGAGAGGGCGAGATCAGACGTGTCGCAAGCGCACTCTCTGGACGGCTTTCATCAGATGCGTCCCTACACATGCTATATGGAGCGATGGGTTTTGCAGAGCAGCGCGCCGCCATTGCCCCTGCAAAATCAGGCCGCAAAGTAGTTCTGGCGACCGCAATTGCCGAGACATCACTGACCATTGAGGACATACGGGTGGTTGTTGATTGCGGCAAATCTCGCCGCGCGCGTTTTGATCCAAATTCGGGAATGTCCCGCCTTGTCACAGAGCCAGTTTCCCGCGCAGAGGCAGAACAACGTCGCGGTCGTGCGGGGCGCGTGGCAGAGGGCGTATGCTATCGACTTTGGACAGCAGGCCAAGAAGGCGCCCTCCCCGCATTTGCCCCTGCAGAAGTAGAGGCCGCGGACCTCACATCGCTTGTGTTGGAGCTTGCCCTCTGGGGAACGACGTCACCACAAGAGTTGGCGTTCTTAACCCCGCCAAGTAAGGGGGCATTTGCAGAGGCGCAACGGCTTCTGCGATCGCTAAACGCGCTTGATGAAAACGGGCGCATCACCGCACACGGGCGGCAAATCGCGTCACTTCCTACCCATCCGCGCCTTGGGCACATGTTGCTTATCGCTGGCAAAAACGCGGCGCCACTCGCGGCCCTCATCGCGGGGCGCGACCCGCTACGGGGGGCACCGTCCGATGTGGCTATGCGCCTAAAGGCTCTCGATAATCCCAAAGCATTCGCGGCCGCACATCCCTACACGCCAAATCGCGGCGCTATCGAAACGCTCCGCCAAGATGCCAAGAACCTCGCGCGGCTTGTTTCAAAACTAAAACCTCCCACGACGCGCTATTCCACCGCCGAGATGGCCGCCCTCGCCTATCCCGATCGCATTGCGCTGCACCGAAATGGGGATGCGCCACGATTTCTGTTGTCTGGCGGGAAAGGCGCAATCTTGGATGCCGCCGATCCGCTATCAAGCAGCCGCCTCCTTGTTGCCACTGATCTGGACGGGGATCGCCAAGACGCTCGCATCCGTCAGGCCCTGCCGATTGCGGAATCCGAACTTCGCGGATTATTTGCCGATCAAGTTCATTGGACGAACCTCTGTGAATGGTCCCGCCGAGACAGGCGCGTCATCACACGCAGACAGGAGCGTTTCGGAGCCCTTATCCTTAACGATCAACTCTGGAGTGATGCGCCAGACGATGAGATCGCTCGCGCCGCACTCGACGGAATACGAGACATCGGATTTCCCACAACGCCCGCTTCTGAACGGCTGCTGGCGCGGATTGCGCTATTTGCGGATGAAGGCTTTCCAAGCGCTGATACCAACTCGCTGCTGGAAAGCGCCGAGGATTGGTTGCTTCCTCACCTGATCGGCCTAAAGACAGAGGCCCAACTTCGAAAGTTTGACCCGACAGAAGCCTTGCGCCAAATGCTTTCATGGGAGCAAATGCAAACGCTCGATCGGTTGGCCCCCGCGCATTTTGTAACGCCGCTCGGGAATAAATCTGCAATCGACTACTCCGGCGAATCCCCTGAAATATCAGTACGCCTTCAGGAAATGTTCGGTGTCTCAAGCCACCCGACTGTTGGACCAGAACGTATTCCACTGCGCATCACGCTCCTTTCGCCCGCGCGCAAGCCACTCCAAACGACCGCCAACCTGCCCGGTTTCTGGACAAGTTCCTACGCGGACGTGCGCAAAGACATGCGCGGCCGCTATCCCAAGCACCCGTGGCCCGAAGACCCAACCCAAGCTGCGCCAACCTTGCGTGCGAAACCCCGTAAATAGGCAAATATTTGTCTTTTGTTAAAGCTTGTAATATATTCAAAGAAAATGACAAAAAACGTGAGGCTGGTAATATGACAAACGCTCTTAAGAAAGCGTGGGAAGAATTTGTTTCTCCACTGCTAAAACGCCCTGCACGGGTTCAGGTAGCTGCTCTTTGCTCCAAAGGCGACGGCAGCGAAAAACGCGTGCTCTTGATCACAAGCCGCGACACCGGTCGCTGGATCCTTCCCAAAGGTTGGCCAATCGACGGTATGGACGCCGCCCATGCCGCCAAGCAGGAAGCGTGGGAAGAAGCGGGCGTAAAAGGCCACGTTAACAACAACCCAATCGGTCAGTTCTCATATGAAAAAGAGCTGGACACAGGCGGCGTGTCGCGATGTGACACCTCTGTTTTTGAGGTCAAAGTCACCGAACTCTTGGAGGAATTCCCAGAAGCCGAGGAACGGACTCGCAAATGGGTAACCCCAAAAGAGGCAGCAAATATGGTTCAAGAACCGGAATTGAGCGCAATTTTGGCCGCTTTGTAACAGTTTTTCGACAAAACTCTTGAACCATGGGCGACCTGCCGTTAGCGCTCTTGCAAAAGCCGAGGGGTAAGTGATGTCGGATTCGCCAAAGCCAAACCAGTGGCAGACACTGGACAAAGATCTCAACAAAATTAGCCAGCTTGAAACGGCGACCGCATATGTTTCGAGGCCTCTTTTGGCGCCTGGAATTGCGTTTGCGTTTATCGCGCTGACCGTCTTGCTTGCGGCGCTCTTCTTTGAGGCCTCAACTAACAGTTTCGTCGTCATCGCTGCTGCGGGCTTTGGGGCCTATATGGCGCTTAACATCGGCGCTAACGACGTTGCCAACAACATGGGCCCAGCGGTTGGTGCCAACGCCCTGACGATGGGATCGGCGATCGTCATCGCGGCGCTGTTCGAAAGCGCAGGCGCGTTAATCGCTGGCGGCGATGTGGTATCCACAATTTCAAAAGGGATCATAGATCCCGCCGGATTTGCAGAAACACGCATATTCATATGGGCAATGATGGCCGCGCTCATCAGTTCGGCGCTTTGGGTTAATCTCGCAACTTTCGTTGGCGCACCTGTGTCAACGACGCACTCCGTTGTTGGCGGCGTGATGGGCGCAGGGATCGCAGCCGCAGGGTTCAGCGCCGTAAACTGGCCAACCATGGGTGCCATTGCCGCAAGCTGGGTTATTTCACCGGTACTTGGCGGTGTCATTGCCGCCGCATGTCTTGCCTTCATCAAGACCAAGATCATCTATCAGGACGACAAAATCGCCGCAGCGCGTAAGTGGGTTCCGGTACTTATCGGCGTAATGGCCGCTGCATTTTCGGCCTATCTGTCCCTCAAAGGTCTAAAGCGGATCATTGAAATCGACATTCTAACTGCCCTTCTTATTGGTGTGGTCGTTGGGGCGATTGTTTATGTTGTCTCTGCACCGCTCATCAAACGTCAGTCCGAAGGGCTAGAGAACCGCAATAAATCGCTGAAAGTTCTCTTCGCAGCCCCACTCGTTATATCGGCGGCAATGCTCTCGTTTGCCCACGGAGCGAACGATGTTGCCAATGCCGTTGGCCCGCTCGCGGCAATCGTTCATGCGAGTGAGTTTGGCGATTTCTCGGCCAAGGTCGAAATCCCGCTTTGGGTAATGGTGATCGGTGCACTAGGGATTTCGTTTGGCCTTGTACTCTTTGGCCCAAAACTCATCCGCATGGTCGGGAGCCAGATCACTAAATTGAACCCCATGCGCGCGTATTGCGTGGCGCTGTCGGCCGCCGTAACCGTGATTGTCGCAAGCTGGCTCGGACTTCCCGTTAGCTCAACTCATATCGCGGTTGGTGGCGTATTTGGCGTAGGTTTCTTCCGTGAATGGCATACGGAGCGCCGCCTTCGCAACAGCCGTCAACAACGCCCGCCAGAGAAGCGTATTGCCCCAGAAGAACGCCGCCGCCGCAAACTTGTGCGCCGCAGCCACTTCATGACGATTATTGCTGCGTGGGTCATCACGGTTCCAGCTGCCGCGGCGATGTCCGCCCTAATCTTCATCATCCTAAACACGCTCGTCGTTTAGGACAAAAAAGTACCGTCAGAACGCACATAGCACTCTGACGGTACATTTGTTTTCTAGTTATTTCGCGTTCATCGCCCAAGGGCCATGGTGTGCACCAGGCTGATCTACACGCTCAAATCCGTGCGCGCCAAAGAAGTCGCGCTGCGCTTGAACAAGATCCGTTGTACCGCGCGCTAAACGCATCGTATCGAAATACGCGAGTGCCGCTGAAAATGCCGGTGTTGGCTGACCGTTCATCGCCGCAGAAGCAACAACCCGACGCAATGCCGCCGAACCCGACTTAAGGCGCTCGGCAAAGGCTGGCGCAAGAATGAGACGGTCTTTGGGCATTTCACCACGGAACGCTGCGGAAATATCGTCCAACAACGCCGAGCGAATGATACAGCCAGCGCGCCAGATTTCGGCAACGCGTGCCATATCCAAATCCCAATCATAGGTTTCGGACGCCGCAGTCAGAATATCGAACCCTTGCGCATATGCCAGAATACGCGCCGACAGCAACGCATCGGCCAAGTCTTCTTCGCTTACGGCGGGGCCGCCTTCGGGGGTTACGGTCAATATCTCAGCGCCCGCTTCGCGAACGTCTTTGGCCGCCGACCAGCTCCGCGCACCAACGGCCGCTTCGATTGTAGATGCCGATTGACCGAGGCCCAGAGCCTCGATGACTGTCCAGCGCCCTGTTCCCTTTTGGCCGGCACGGTCGAGGATAATATCGACCATCGGCTTAGCGGTTTCCTTATCCGTAGCCGCCAAAGCCTTGCCCGTGATTTCCACAAGATAGCTCTTGAGGTCGCCCTCGTTCCAGCGATCGAACAATGCGCCAACTTCAGCCGCAGACTTGCCCTGCCCGTCACGCAGGATGCCCCAAACTTCGGCGATCAACTGCATGTCGGCATATTCGATGCCATTGTGAACTGTCTTAACAAAGTGTCCCGCACCATCAGGACCAAGGTGCGCTGTACATGGGTCGCCTTCGTATTTAGCGGAGATGGCCTTAATGATCGGCTCAATCGGTTCGTAGCTTTCGACTGGGCCACCAACCATGATCGAAGGACCAAAACGCGCCCCCTCTTCGCCTCCGGAAACGCCCATGCCAACGAAACGGAAACCATCAGCCGCAAGCGCAGCATCACGGCGGCGCGTATCGTGAAAATTAGTGTTGCCAGCGTCGATGAGTGTGTCACCCTTATCAAGGTATGGCTTCAAGGCTTCGATCTGATCATCGAAGGGTTTGCCCGCAGGGACCATCAAGATGATCGCACGAGGTGAAGCGAGCGAATTGACAAAGCTCTCTAAATCATCGCAACCGATGATATTCTTGGACAGTTCACCCGCTTCTGCTGTGAATTCTGCGACACGGGAAACCGTGCGATTTGTAACGGCAATCTTGTATCCGTTATCCGCAATATTCAGCGCGAGCGCACTGCCCATTGTTCCAAGTCCGATGAGACCGATCGCGGCCTTATCCCCATGTTCCGACATATTGAGTTCCTCAAATCTGTGGTCGTAATAGCGTTATCGACCACAGATAAAGGCTTATACGCCGAGACACCAGCGCATCACTGCTTTTTGTGCATGCAAACGGTTTTCGGCCTCGTCAAAAATGACCGACTGTGGGCCATCCATAACTTCGTTTGTCACTTCTTCTTCGCGATGGGCGGGCAAGCAGTGCATAAACAACGCATCGGAATTAGCTTTATCCATCAGCGCCTTGTTGACCTGATAGGGATACAAGAGATTGTGCCGACGTTGCCGCGCAGATTGAGCGTCATGCATGGACACCCACGTATCAGCAACCACAAGGTCCGCCCCCTCAACGGCCTTGGCCGCATCGCGTTCAATCTCGATCTTTACCCCTTTGGCGCGCGCTTCTTCGAGAAACTCGGCTTCTGGATCAAGTTCCTTGGGGCCAGCAAACGTAAAGTCAAAGCCAAATTGCCCTGCAGCATGAATGAAAGAGGCAGCAACGTTGTTGCCATCCCCTGTCCAAACGACTTTCTTACCGCGGATCGGGCCGTTGTGCTCTTCGAAAGTTTGGATGTCGGCCATGATTTGGCAAGGGTGCGTGCGATTGGTTAGCCCGTTAATCACCGGTACAGAAGCGTATTCGGCAAGCTCGAGAAGCGTCGCCTCTTCGAAGGTTCTGATCATGATGAGATCGACATAACGGCTCAGAACCCGCGCAGTATCAGCGATGCTTTCGCCATGTCCGAGCTGCATATCGCTACCTGACAGGATCATCGTCTGTCCGCCCATCTGGCGCACGCCCACGTCAAACGATACGCGTGTCCGCGTCGAAGGCTTCTCAAAGATCAACGCAACCATCTGGCCTGCGAGTGGTTGCTCGTCATCAGGCGTGCCTTTTGGCTTGCCAATACGAGCATGTTTCATGGCTTTCGCTTGGTCAATCATTCCGCGCAAATCGGCAGGGTCGGTTTTATTAATGTCCAAAAAGTGGTTCATAGTGTTTCCTTCACGGGTAACCCCGCGCAATTTATGCGTTTGTTATTGATTTTGCGGTCGCCTCGATGCGTACAAGCGCCTCGGCGATATCCTCATCTGTTAGATTGAGCGGCGGAAGAAGGCGGATAACATTATCGGCCGCAGGAACGGTGATAACTTCGTTCTTATACCCAGCAGCAACGACGTCCCCACATGGCGGAACACACTTAAGACCAAGCATAAGCCCAGAGCCGCGTACCTCTTCAAATACGTCAGGGTAAGACGCGACAAGCCTTTCGAGCCCCTGCCGCAAAAGTCCCGCTTTGCGGTTCACTTCGCTCAGGAATTCTGGAGTGCTGACTTCTTTCATAACGGCGTGACCAACCGCGCATGCGAGTGGGTTGCCTCCATAAGTAGAGCCATGCGTACCCGCGGTCATGCCCGATGCGGCATCCTCTGTTGCAAGCACAGCGCCTAGCGGGAAGCCGCCGCCAATTCCTTTGGCGACCATCATAATATCGGGCGCAATACCCGCCCATTCGTGAGCAAACAGACGTCCTGTTCGTCCCATGCCGCATTGAACTTCGTCGAGCACCAACAATACGCCCGTTTCGTCACAAATTTCGCGCAGCGCCTTAAGATCTGCATCCGCAAGAGGACGAATTCCCCCTTCTCCCTGTACAGGTTCAACAAGGATCGCAGCCGTATTCGGATTGATCGCATCCTTTACCGCCTGAACATCACCAAACGGCAAATGCGTAAAGCCCGCAACTAAGGGACCGAACCCTTTGGTCATCTTTTCAGAGCCCGCTGCCGCAATCCCCGCCGCAGAGCGACCGTGGAACGACCCTTCGAATGTTAGGATTTCGACGCGCTCTGGTTGATCCTTATCGAACCAATATTTCCGCGCCATTTTCACAGCCAACTCACACGCTTCAGTACCGGAATTCGTGAAGAATACCGTATCTGCGAATGTCGCCTCAACCAGTGCATCCGCGAGCGCGGTTTGCTGTGGAATTTCATAGAGGTTGGAAACATGCCACAGGCTTTGCGCCTGCGCCGTCAAGGCCGCCACCAGACTCGGATGAGCGTGCCCAAGAGCAGACACCGCAATTCCCGCGCCTAGGTCCAAAAATCGGCGTCCATCCGCTTCGATCAGCCAAGCACCTTCGCCCTTCTCAAACGAGAGAGGAGCGCGATTATAGGTTGGAAGAACGGATGAAATCATCGTGGTGGTCCTTATGAAAAACTTGTGGTGCCGCATGGGCAACCGCATGTCAAGATTGTGGGGAAAACTGCGCAAATATTGCGCGAAACCAATGGCAAATGGGCCGCAGCTAGAGTTAGCGTCGGCGTCGGTTAGAAGTATTTGCACAAGTGGTCATGCGGGCCGTATACCCGCAATCAAACCCGTTGGGAAGAATTTTCTAGGGCTTCATCCGATAGCCGCGCGCAAGCCAGTACCAGCACAACGCCATTACTGCCAACAACGTCACCACGCAGACCAAGAAACCAAACCATGGCGTATCAGTATGTCCGATCACGCCGTAGCGTGCACCGTCGATCAGGTAATAAACTGGGTTCACACGCGTTAGGTTCTGAACCAGAGGCGGAAGACTGTCGATTGTGTAAAAAGTCCCCGACAAAAACGCGAGCGGGGTCACGATGAAGTTTGTAATGGCTGCCATCTGATCGAACTTGTTGGCATAGATCCCCGCGACAATCCCCGCCGCCCCCAACAGAGCACTCCCCAAAAACACAAAGACCAGCGCCCAAATCGGGTGATGAAACTCAATACCCAGCAACAGCCACATCCCGAGTCCGATCGCCACGGCGACCATCATTCCCCGTGCGACTGACCCTGCAAGATATCCAATCAAGAGTTCCATGGGCGAAAGCGGCGGCATGAGCGTATCGACGATATTCCCTTGAACCTTGGAAATGACGATCGAGGACGATGTATTGGCAAAAGCGTTCTGAATGACGGTCATCATCAAAATACCTGGCGCAAGGAAATGCAGGAATGGCACGCCGTCGACATCGCCACGGCTGGGACCAATCGCAACGCTAAAGATCGCAAGGAACAAAGCCGCCGTTACGAGCGGCGCAAGGAGCGTTTGCGTCCACACCACCACAAAACGGCGTGTCTCGCGTTTCGCTAGTGTTGCCATTCCGAGCCAGTTAAAACGGCCAAAACGGCGCTCTCCGAGATTTGTTGCTTGGTCCAAAGCGGATTTCCTTCACGTTCTGGCGCTGATTCACGCGGATTCGGTCTCTGTGCCTTGTATCCCGTGACGGGGTGTTTAAAATAGGGGGTGAACAGAATTCTTTCAGGCTGCACGCGCGGGCCATTGTTGGTGTGCGCTTAGCTCTATTAAAGGAACAGATATGTCTTGGACAGATGAGCGCGTTGAGACCCTCAAGAAAATGTGGGGCGAAGGCCAGTCTGCGAGCCAGATTGCCAAAGAGCTTGGTGGTGTGACGCGAAACGCCGTGATCGGGAAAGTGCATCGTTTGGGCTTGTCCAACCGTGCGACTACCACATCAAAACCAGCGGCCGAGAAAAAGCCTGCAGCGGCCAAGCCTGCTGCGGCCAAGCCAAAGCCAACCGTTCCCAAAGCGGAACCAGAGCGCGCAGCGGCAAAACCAGCGAGCACAGAGCCGCCGCGTCCGATCCCAGTACGCAAGGCGATCATTCCGGCCGGTCAACCATTGCCGCCGCAGCCTTCGGCCAATGAGATCAGCCCCGAGGCAATGGCCTCTGTTCGTGAAGTTGAGAAAACAGCGAAGAAGCTCAATCTCATGGAACTGACCGAACGCACATGCAAATGGCCCATTGGTGACCCCGCGACAGATGAGTTTTGGTTTTGTGGTTTGGATGTAAAAGCTGGCAAGCCATATTGTGAGGCGCACGTCGGCGTGGCGTTCCAGCCCATGAGCAACCGCCGCGACCGTCGCCGCTAAAAATCCTAGGCGCTCCTTATCGGGGCGCCTTTTTTTTATTCTGTGCGCGCCACCGAAGCCGCCTCAATGGAATACACGGGTGCACTCCAAGACCCCGACATATTTAGCCGCATCGCAGGATCCGCCAGCGCACTCACGCCGATATCCAGTGCTTTTGGCCCAAGTCGCACATCACCGGTTACTCGCATCTCGCCCCCGTCCCCACGCAATGCGAAATCCTCTAAGCGCACATTACCGGCCTCCATACGCATCGCGCCTTGCGCAAAATCAATCGCGGTTTGTTGCGTGTTCCCTGCTGAGCTGGCGCTACGCTGATTCAGCATGTTCCACCAGTTCGCGCCGCTAATGGTAGCATCATTCAGGGTCAGGTTGCCTTCTCCCGATAGGCTATTCACGATTTCCTTCATCGTATCTCCCAACCCCAATAGCTGCATGTCACCTGTCGCCATACCCGAAGTCTTCACCATCGAAGTGCCCATGAACGGGCGGATATTCACGTTCTCAAAGTCAACATCCGCACCGACCGATCCGTTCCCGCGCCCGTTCACAACAACATTGCCCACGACCTCGCCACCATAGGCAGACAATTTCAGCAACTCTAGCACTGCCCTCCCCGTGTTGAGGTTAAGCCTAAGCTGGCTCGGGCCGAAATGAAGTGACCCAACTTCAAGCGATTCCGCCGAGAGGGATATATCCGCGTCTATTGCAAAGAGACGTCTCATCGACAAAGGCTGGTCCGACCATTCACCAGACGCGGTACTGCCCTGCTCATTTAGCGGAAGGTTCAAAGCATTCAGAGAAAGGTTCCGCGCTGCGAACACGCCTTTTATCATCGGACGGTCAGGCCCTGTTGTAATGTCGAAATCGCCTGTAAGGGATTGGCCGCCGACGCGTATTTCGCCGCCGCGCAGATAGGTTTCCCCCGCCGCGGTGCGGGTGACTCGCCCCGCAAGCTGTAAGCGCTCGTTTGGTGGCGAAATATTGATGCTAAGCCCCCGAAATATATCAGACGCGCTGTCCGTTCTAAGGCTCATCTCCCCATCAAACTCCCTCGCGGCAATACCGAGGCGACCGTCAAACTCTAACGTTGTATTGGCATAGATTGTCTTGGTCTTTACGTCAGACACACGACCGGACAGAAACGCTCTCGGTTGCGCAAGTGTGGTGTTTGTCTCAAACAATACGCCATCGCGAAGCGCCGAAAATGCCACCTTCGCTGGCATTCCCCGTTCTGTCACGCTGATCCGTGCATCGAATTCTTTAAGGGTCTCACTATCACCGTCCCGACTGTCGATATATCTTAGCACCCCTCCAGACGAAGATACGGCACGGATCAGAACACTTCTATCCGTGGACACTTTTGGAGTTAACTCCCAGTTATGCGTCCCTTCTTTGTTCGTCTCTAGATGAATCTTAGGAGCAAGAAACTCTAAGTTTCGCACCACCAAATCGCCGCGCAGCAGGGGCATCCAGTCAATATGAATATCAACGCCCTCCGCCGAGAGTATTTTGGGCGCTTCGCCCCACTTGGCATTCGCGATTGTAACGGGGCCTGTTGTCAACTTCGGACGCGGGAAAACGCTTGTCGTCACATCTCCTGAGATTGTGACAGTGCGCCCTAGGACAGCTTCAAGCTCGGAGATTACGGCATTTGCCAAGCGTTTCGAAGGGATCAAGGCGATTGCCAACACACTCAGTAAAGAGAGCGCCAAGAGCAGTTTGAATGCCCTGAAAATCCACCGCATCCTTATCCTCAATCCTTGTTCTTAACGCCAAGCGTAGTCCGCTCGCACTCTCAAAACAATGGGCGGTATTGCGCGGAACGCCCTATAGCACGTTATTGCCCCGCCGAGTGCAGGGGTGTATAGCCCACCAATGAGCCAGAATCCTCCAAACCTTCGCCCAGATCTCGCGCCACGCGCGAAAATCTCTGATCCCATCCGTGACGGCCAACCCAAGATCGGGATGGTCAGCCTTGGATGCCCCAAAGCATTGGTCGACAGCGAACGAATCCTTACACGGCTGCGTGCCGAAGGTTATGCCATTTCGCCTGATTATGCTGGCGCAGAAGCGGTGATCGTCAACACCTGTGGTTTCCTGGATAGCGCCAAGGCCGAAAGCCTTGAGGCAATTGGAGAAGCCATAAACGAAAACGGTAAAGTTATCGTTACGGGATGCTTGGGCGCCGAGCCCGAGTACATCACGGGCGCTCATCCAAGCGTTTTGGCGGTTACTGGCCCGCATCAATACGAGCAAGTTCTGGATGCGGTGCACCTTGCCGTTCCGCCAAACCCCGATCCGTTCGTAGACCTGCTTCCAGCGCGCGGAGTGTCCCTGACCCCGCGCCACTTTAGCTATCTAAAGATTTCCGAGGGCTGTAACCATAAGTGCAAATTCTGCATCATTCCGGATATGCGCGGCAAACTTGCAAGCCGTCCTGCGCACGCTGTTCTGCGCGAAGCTGAGAAGCTCGTGGATGCGGGTGTTCGCGAACTTCTGGTGATTTCACAGGACACAAGTGCTTACGGGCTCGACCGAAAATACGACGTAAACCCTTGGCGCGATGGCGAAGTTCGGAGCCACATCACAGATCTCGCGCGAGAATTGGGCAGTCTGGACGCGTGGGTTCGCCTTCATTACGTTTACCCGTACCCCCATGTACGCGATCTCATTCCACTTATGGCAGATGGGTTAATCCTTCCCTATCTCGACATCCCGTTCCAGCATTCGCATCCCGATGTGTTACGCCGCATGGCGCGTCCCGCCGCTGGGGCAAAAACACTCGACGAGATCAACGCTTGGCGTGAAATCTGCCCCGATATGACGCTGCGCAGCACGTTTATTGTTGGCTACCCCGGTGAAACCGAGGCCGAATTTGAGCATCTTCTTGAGTGGCTTGATGAGGCACAGCTCGATCGGGTTGGTTGTTTTCAGTACGAGAATGTTGCTGGCGCTCGGAGCAATGCACTTCCAGACCACGTGCCAGCCGAAGTAAAAGAAGAGCGCTGGCACCGTTTCATGGAAAAATCGCAGGCAATCTCTGCGGCTAAGCTTGAGAAAAAAGTCGGCACCATCCAAGAGGTAATTGTGGACGAAGTTGATCAAGACGCTGCCACCTGCCGAACCAAAGCAGACGCGCCCGAAATCGACGGGAATTTGTTTATTGACGAGGGTTTTGAGCACCTTAAGCCTGGCGATATGGTCAAGGTATTGGTGGATGAAGCCAACGAATACGACCTTTGGGGCAAGATCGTTTAGCGTAATGACTTGAAGAATTCCCGCAGCAATTCTTCGGACGCTGCGGCCCCTATACCGTCATAGATTTCGGGAACGTGGTGCGCCTGTGGGTGGCTAAAAATACACGGCCCCTGCTCAATTCCGCCCGACTTAGGATCGCTAGCCCCATAGTAAAGCCGACCAATCCGCGCCGCGGAAATCGCCATCGCGCACATAGGACATGGTTCAAGCGTCACGTACAGATCGCATGACGTCAACCGCTCTGAGCCGAGTTTGGAACAGGCCTCGCGAATGACGAGGACCTCGGCGTGAGCTGTCGGGTCGTTGTTCCCGCGCGTTCGATTCCCTGCTTGGGACAATACCGCGCCATCAGGACCAACAAGGACTGCACCCACGGGCACTTCGCCACGGAGCGCCGCTTCTTGCGCCTCTCTTAGGGCCAAATCCATATAACTCTTGAACTGAAACATGGCGCTTTGTGCCTGTTTCCGCGTATTCTGCCAAGCCGCTTTCTATTTCTCGCGCGGTAAGATAAAGCGAGGCATGGAAAATTCTGGTTCGAAAAAAGGCGATCGCATCGCCAAAGTCATGGCCCGCGCAGGCGTAGCATCTCGCCGCGAAGTAGAGCGTATGATCGAAGCTGGCCGTGTATCGGTCAACGGCAAGGTCATCGAAAGCCCGGCCCTTAACGTGACTGAGGCCGACAAGATCAGTCTTGACAATGAGCCGATTGCCGAGCCTGAGCACGCTCGTTTATGGTTATATTACAAGCCACTAGGGCTTGTTACATCCAACAGTGATGAGAAAGACCGCCAGACAGTATTCGATACACTACCCGAGGAAATCGGACGCGTCCTGAGCGTGGGGCGTTTGGATATTAACTCCGAAGGTCTGCTCTTGCTCACAAATGACGGCGGCATCAAACGCAAGCTTGAGTTGCCCTCAACTGGCTGGTTACGGCGTTACCGCGTGCGGGTGAATGGCCGCCCGACCGAAGAAACCTTTGCACCGCTGCGCAAAGGAATCACCCTTGAAGGCGAAAAATTCCAACCCATGCACATCACGCTTGATCGACAACAAGGCGCGAACGCTTGGCTGACTGTCTCGATTCGAGAAGGCAAGAACCGTGAAATCCGTCGCGCGATGGACGCCGTTGGCCTTTCTGTGAACCGTTTGCTGAGGGTGTCATACGGCCCGTTCCGACTCGGCGAACTCAAGCCGGGCGAACTCGAAGAGGTTAAGACGCGCGTGTTACGCGACCAGTTGGGCCTTGAGGGTGAAGACGCCGCTCCCAAGCCAAATCCCGTTCGCAAACGCAAGGGACCGCCAAGTAAATCTACGCCTCGCCCACGTGGAACCGAGATTGAACCGCCAACGCGACGCGGCGCGCCCGCAAAACGTGGAAAAGGTGCCGCCCAGCGCCCAACAGGAAAGCCACGCGGAAAACCACGGGTTTGACCTCGGCCCAAACTGCGCTAACTGTTAAGAATTATTTAACGGAGCGCATTTATGGCCGATCTATTTACCCTTTCCACCCTTGGCACCCTCTTCATGCTGATTTTCCTTCAGGCGGTGCTTGGGTTTGATAATCTGCTGTACATTTCCATTCAAAGCCAACGCGCTCCTGCCGAAAAACAGAAGTCTGTAAGGTTTTGGGGCATCATCATCGCCGTCGCCTTACGGGTGGTTTTACTCTTTGTTGTCAGTGGCTTGATAGGCGCGCTATCTGAGCCATTCTTTGTTTTCAACGTCCCCGGCATAATCGAAGGAGGCGTAAACTTTGCTACCGTCGTCTTCGTCTTTGGGGGGGGTTTCATCATGTACACCGCGGTGCGTGAAATCGCGCATATGCTTTCGATCGACGATCTGCATCACGACACCAGCCCCAAAAATCACCAATCTGCGACCTCTGTTGTGCTCCTGATTGTAATGATGAACCTGATATTCAGCTTCGATTCTATCCTATCGGCGCTCGCGATCACGGATCAGTTCGTGCTACTCGCCGCCGCTATTCTGACCTCGGGCCTTGCGATGCTGCTCTTGGCGGATCATGTGACAGTCTTCCTCCAGAAAAACCGCATGTATGAGGTGCTTGGCCTGTTCATTCTGCTTATTGTAGGCGTCGTATTGCTCGGCGAAGCGGGAACAGCAGCATCACACGCAATGCATGACGAGTCGCTGCATATCAAACTCTTTAATCACGCGGTTACCCCCATGTCCAAGAGCACCTTCTATTTCTCTGTGGTGGTTCTGTTTGCTGTTGAAATTATTCAAACAGGCTACTCGCGCAAACTGGCCAAGGTACGTGCCGCCACACAAAAAGGGCATTAATTCGATAAGCGCGTAGGCGTTTTACTAGCAAGAAACAGAATACTGTCCTATATCTTAACAATATTTAAACCCTAACGGGGATCAGCAATGGCAGAGACTGGATTACAAAAGCTCGCCTTCGTATTCCTTTTGGCGCTCATTATTTACGTTACGTTTTCAGGAGGCGTTTGATGGCACAGAAGTTCGGAGGAAAATATAGCCCAGAAGGTTCGCAAGGTGACGCCCAAAGCGCCACGCCACATCCCTTTAAGGGGAAGAAACCGGCCCGCGCCCAAGCACGTGTAAACCTTCTGTTCATAGCTCCGCTTCCGCTTGCCTTCATCGCGTTTTTCCGCGAACCGATCGAAATGGCCGCGTCGCTCTTGGCCGTTGGATTACTCTTGTTTTCGGCGTGGATGACACGCGAGGGGGTCGCTGCGCATCAAGCTTATGACGCGCGAACAGTTGCGCGCCGCCCCGCAATGCCCCGCAAGTTGTTTGGCGCAGTCCTGATGGGTGCTGGTCTTGCTACGGCTGGATTTGCGGCTTCTGCGGGTGTCGTTTCGGCTGTAATTTTTGGCATTTTGGGCGCGGCACTTCACATTGCATCCTTTGGCATGGACCCGATGCAGGATAAAGGCACCGAAGGGATCGACAGCTTTCAACAGGATCGTGTCGCCCGCGTTGTTGAAGAGGGGGAACGTCATTTGAAAACCATGACCGAAGCCATAAAGCGTACCGAAGACCGCAAGCTCATTGCACGGGTCGAACAATTCAAAACCGTCGCGCGCAATATGTTTCGAACAGTCGAAGACGACCCAAGAGACCTCACCGCAGCCCGCAAATATATGGGCGTTTACTTGATGGGCGCACGGGACGCGACGGTCAAGTTCTCGGAAATTTACAACCGCAACCATAGCCAAAAAGCGCGGGCTGATTACGAGAATCTGCTAGATTATCTCAGCTCGAATTTCGAAGCCCGCACACAGAAATTACTCGAAAATAATACCGGCGATTTAGACATTGAAATTGAAGTGCTTCGCGAGCGTCTTGCGCGCGAAGGCGTATAACGGGGGAATATGATGACAGAAGCCAACCGTACCGAAGCAAAAAAAGCCGAGAAAACCGTAGTTGAGGTGGCCTCGGTGGAACTGCCAGAGCCAGCAACGTCGCTGGTACCTCTGCACGAAGCCGAAGCGCCCGTTGCCGAGGAAATTAAGAAGCGCATGGATGAGCTTGATCTGACCGACACCGGATCGATTGTAAACTTTGGCTCTGCAGCGCAATCCGAATTGCAATCCATCAGCCAAGCCATGCTGACCGATGTGAAAAACAAAGATGTTGGCCCAGCAGGAGACAGCCTGCGCGGGATCGTTTCGACCATTCGGGGCTTTAGTGTCTCGGAGCTAGATGTGCGCCGTAAGCGTAGCTTCTGGGAGAAAATCACTGGTCGCGCGGCGCCATTTGCAAAGTTCTTGGCTCAGTTCGAGGATGTTCAAGGCCAGATAGATAAGATCACCGACGACCTCTTGGGTCACGAGCATACTCTACTCAAAGACATCAAATCGCTCGACCATCTCTATGAGAAAACGCTCAATTTCTATGATGAATTGGGCCTCTATATCACCGCTGGCACTGAAAAGCTCGCGGAGCTAGATGAAAAGGTCATTCCAGAGAAGGAAGCCGCCGTCGAAGCCGCAAGTGAGAATGATCAGGTCATGGTGGCACAAGAATTGCGCGACCTCCGCTCCGCTCGTGATGATCTCGAACGCCGCGTTTACGACCTCAAGCTGACGCGTCAGGTGACGATGCAGAGTTTGCCTTCGATCAGATTGGTCCAAGAAAACGACAAGTCCTTGGTTACCAAAATCAATTCGACGCTCGTTAATACGGTTCCACTCTGGGAAACGCAGCTGGCCCAAGCAGTCACAATTCAGCGAAGCGGTGAAGCCGCAAATGCTGTGCGGGACGCGAATGATCTGACGAACGAACTTTTGACCGCGAATGCCTCCAACCTCCGCCAAGCCAACAAAGTTGTGCGCGAAGAAATGGAGCGCGGCGTATTCGATATCGAGGCGGTGAAAGCCGCGAACGAGGAGCTTATCGGCACCATAAACGACAGCCTCGCAATCGCCGACGAAGGCAAACGCCGCCGTGCCGAAGCAGAACAGGAGCTGATCAAAATGGAAGCGGAGCTTAAGGAAACTCTGGCCGCTGCCAAGTCTCGCGACACTGGAACTGGCCATCAAATCGGCACCGCTGTTGGGGACTAATGCTAGGGCGCGGGCACATAAAACTGGCGTTGACGCTTGCCGGCTTATTGGTGGTGGCGGGGTGCGAGAAGGGCATGGAGTCAAGCCCCATCCCCGAACCCCGCCCTATCATCAAAAAGCCTGAGCGCTCGGATTTGAGCCTGTATTACGTTGACCAATTTGCCCGCCTGCAAGAGAACTTCATCGCACAGGGTCTTATGCGCACGGATGGTGGCGGCGTAGATGCGGCTTTCGATGCGGATGACCTTACCGAAAACTTTATGAAGATCGCATTCTTTGCGGAGTTTTCAGAAGTGAACGGTAGGATCGTCGCCCAAGAGGCCGCATTCCCGATGCGACGCTGGCGTGATCCCGTCGTGATCCACGTCGAGTTCGGCGAGACACTCCCCAAGGCAAAACGCAACGCCGATCTGGCCGAGGTCGAGAGCTTTGCCAAACGTTTGGCCAATGTCAGCGGCCACCCCGTTCGCACCGGCAGTCGTTCGGCGGCCAATCTTCACGTGCTCGTTCTGAACGAAGACGAGCGCCTAGCGGCAGCGCCAAAGTTGCGTGAACTTATCCCTGGAATTGCCGACCGCGAGATTGATGCCCTTACAAAACTCACGAAAAATGACCTGTGCATAACACAGTCTTATGGTGAAGGAGGCGGCTCCAAGTTCATTGGTCGCGCACTAATCATCATCCGTGACGAGCACCCTGACCTGCTGCGCAAATCCTGCATCCACGAAGAAATCGCCCAAAGTCTGGGCCTTTCAAACGACAGCGATGCAGCGCGGCCATCCATATTTAATGACGACGAAGAGTTCGCACTTTTGACAACACACGACGAACTCTTGCTGCGGATCCTTTATGATCCGCGACTAACCCCCGGAATGGATGCGGAAACCGCCCGACCAATCGTCGAGGCCATTGCCCAAGAACTGCTGCCCGCCACCCCATCCGAACCAATTGGGAGAATATAAATGGGAATTTTTGATTTTCTGACCGGTGAGTTTATTGATGTCATCCACTGGACCGACGACACCCGCGACACTTTGGTTTGGCGGTTCGAGCGCGAAGGGCACGAAATCAAGTATGGCGCAAAATTGACCGTGCGAGAAGGTCAGGCGGCCGTTTTCGTGCACGAAGGGCAACTTGCCGATGTATTTACGCCCGGCCTTTACATGCTCGAAACCAACAACATGCCTATCATGACAACCCTTCAGCATTGGGATCACGGCTTCCAAAGCCCGTTCAAATCTGAAATCTATTTCGTCAACACAACGCGCTACAGCGATCTGAAATGGGGCACCAAAAATCCGATCATGTGCCGCGACCCAGAGTTCGGCCCCGTTCGTATCCGAGCTTATGGCACATATTCCATGCGTGTCGTGGACCCTGCACTCTTTATGCGCGAGATCGTCGGAACAGACGGCGAGTTCACGATGGATGAAATCAGCTTTCAGATCCGCAACATCATCGTGCAAGAGTTCAGCCGCGTGATCGCAAGCTCTGGCATTCCCGTGCTGGATATGGCCGCAAACACAAATGATCTAAGCAAGTTGGTATCGTCCAAAATTGCCGATACCCTCGCAGAGTACGGCCTTAGCATCCCCGAACTGTACATTGAGAACATTAGCCTCCCTCCAACGGTTGAGGCCGTTTTGGACAAGCGCACATCAGTTGGAATTGCGGGCGATCTTGGGAAATACACCGCATTTTCCGCCGCCGAAGCTATGACAACCGCCGCGCAGAACCCAGCGGGCGGTGGAATGGCCGCTGGGCTTGGCGCTGGAATGGGCATGGCAATGGCGAACCAATTTGCCGGACCATGGGGCACGGTCCCCGCTCCCCAAGCACCAACCGCGCCCCCTCCTCCGCCAGCGGTTGAGCAAGTTTGGCACACTGCCAAGAATGGCGAAACTGCGGGACCATTCTCACGGGCGACGATGGGACGAATGGCGCAGGACGGCTCGCTCACACGTGAGACCATGGTTTGGACCGCGGGTCAGGATGGTTGGAAGAAAGCAGGTGATATTTCTGCGCTTGCAACTCTGTTCACCGTCATGCCGCCACCACCGCCAGAGAGCTAGAGTTTTTCGAAATGTCGACGTCCGAAAATGCGCCCCAAGAAGAGCATCGGTTCCCTTGTGAAAGCTGTGGTGCCGAGATGCGCTTTTCTCCGCAAACAGGTGGATTGCTTTGCGATCACTGCGGCAATCGCGAAGCTGCTCCCGCCACTCAACAAGTTATTCACGAGCTGGATTTCCAAAAGGCAATCGCCCAAGCCCTTCCGGAACTGGAGCACGAGGAAAACCGTGTTGCGAGCTGCCCCAATTGTGGCGCGCATATTACGTTTGATCAATCTAGCCATGCCGATGAGTGCCCCTTCTGCGCGACTCCCGTAGTTGTGGACACGGGGCTGCATCGCCAGATCAAGCCCAAAGGGATTCTTCCATTTCAAATCGAAGAATCCATCGCCCATGACAGCATGAACGCATGGTTGGGCCGCCTTTGGTTTGCGCCAAATGGGCTTAAGAAATATGCGCGAAAAGGCCGTAAAATGCAGGGGGTATATGTCCCCTACTGGACCTTTGATGCCGATACCAATTCGAGATATCGCGGACAGCGTGGAACCTACTATCAAACAACGGTTTCCCGCATTGAGAACGGCAAACGCGTACAGCGAACAGTCACAAAAATACGATGGCGCGCCGTTTCAGGAAGAGTAGGCCGCGCATTTGACGATATCCTCATTCTCGCCAGCTCAGCGCTCCCAGTAAGATACACAACTGCGCTTGAACCATGGGATTTAAGCGCAATCACTCCGTATCAAGCGGACTTCTTGGCGGGTTTTCAAGCCGAGGGTTATTCGCTTGAGCTTCAAGACGGCTTTGTTCAAGCCCGCGAAATTATGGACCGTCAAATTCTGCGCGACATTCGTTTTGACATTGGTGGAGATCGACAGTCTGTGGAGCATGTAGAGACCTCAATCCGTGATGTTACCTTCAAGCATATCCTTTTGCCCGTATGGCTCGCCGCATATAAATATCAGGGTAAATCATATAGGTTCGTGGTAAATGGCCAAACTGGACGCGTTGAAGGGGAACGCCCCTACTCCGCATGGAAAATTGCCGCCGCCGTCATCGCCGCAACACTGCTCGCAGCAACGGTCGGATATTTCTACGCCCTTGAGGGCTAAAACCTTTTGACACCGCGTGTAGGACTAGCCCAATAACGCGGCAGTTAGTTCCAAGGAGATCGCGAATGATACTTTGTTGTGGCGAAGCGCTTATTGATATGGTGCCGCGTGTCGACACCGAAGGCGAAGCTTGCTTTCGACCCATCTCTGGAGGAGCGGTTTTCAACACAGCAATTGCGCTCGGAAGACTGGGAATAGATACAGGATATTTTGGTGGAATTTCGAACGATTTGTTCGGTCAACAACTCCTAGATAGTTGCGAGTCGAGCCGCGTGTCGACACTATATTGTTCGCCAACAAGCAAGCCCACAACTCTTGCCTTTGTTGAACTAACCAATGGCCATGCCAAGTACACCTTCAACGATGAAGGAACCGCAGGCCGCATGTTGGCGCCATCAGATCTCCCGCAATTAGGAACAGAAGTTGAAGCTCTCTTTTTCGGCGGAATTAGCCTTGTTGTCGAGCCCTGCGCGCAGGCGTACGAGGAGCTACTGCGGCGCGAGCACGAAAATAAAGTGGTCATGATTGATCCGAATATACGCCCCGGTTTTGTTACAGATGAGAATGTGTTCCGCGAGCGTTTGTCGCGAATGATCGCGCTCGCCGACATTGTTAAATTGTCCGACGAAGATTTACAGTGGCTCCTTGGAGAAGGAGATATTGAAACCCTTGCAAAACAGCTGATTTTGTCGGGACCAAAGCTTGTGTTCATTACGCAAGGCTCAAAGGGCGCGACCTGCTACACAGCGAACCACACCGTATTCGCAGCCGCTCCAAATGTGGACGTAGTGGATACAATTGGCGCGGGAGACACTTTTAACGCGGGAGTACTACGCGCGCTCAGCACGCAGGGGTTATTATCAAAACAAGCGATATGCAGTATCGCTGCAGATCAAATCGAAGTCGCGCTAGAGTCAGGCGTAAATGTTTCGGCGGTAACAGTTTCTCGTGCCGGGGCAAATCCGCCTTGGGCGCACGAACTCTAGACTTTGGTATTGCAATTAGCGGTTGCCGGCCCTTGCAAGTGAGCAGGCAACCGCGTTTGGTTCTAGAAGTCTTCCCAGCTTTCGCTAGCTGCACTATGAGATGCGCCGCCGTTGACCACCATACCTGGCTGCTGAGCGAACTCTTGCCGACTTTCGACGCGCGGGCGCGCTGCGGGCTTCATCTCGACCACCCCAGCTTCTGCAAGGATGAATTTCGACATTGTATTAGCCAGATTTTCCGCCTCGCCATTCAGTGCATGACTTGCCGCTGTTGTTTGCTCAAACATCGCAGCGTTTTGTTGAGTCACCTGATCCAACTGATTCACGGCAATGTTGATTTCAGCAAGTCCACGTGACTGTTCTTCCGCCGAAACCGCAATCTCGCCGACATGGGTGGAAATATCGGATACCCTGTCAAATATTCCGCGAAGCGCCTCGCCGGTTTGGTCGACCAGCTCAACCCCGCGCTTGACGTGCCCTTCACTGGTTGAAATCAATCCATTGATCTCACTTGCAGCTTGCGACGAGCGTTGCGCAAGATCGCGCACTTCCGTTGCCACCACTGCAAACCCTCGACCAGCATCACCTGCGCGCGCGGCCTCAACACCAGCGTTAAGAGCCAGCAGGTTGGTTTGGAACGCTATGTCATCAATGACCGAAGTTATCTTTGATATCTGGCTCGACGAACTCGCAATTTCGCTCATGGCATTAACCGCTTCCCTAACAACTTCACCGCTCTTCTCGGCGTTGTCCCGAGCTTCGGTTACCATTTTGCGTGCTATCCCTGCGCCTTCGGCGGCCGAACTAACTGACGAGGTCATTTCGTCGAGTGCAGCGGCTGTCTCTTCAAGTGTAGCGGCTTGTGTCTCCGTGCGTCGAGACAGATCATCCGCCGCTTTGGAGATTTCATTTGTTTCACCTCTGATCATTTCAGAATTATCAACGACGCTACGCATAGCGTTTTTAAGCGCCTCCATGGCATTGTTAAAATCGCTCCGAAGTTGCTCATACTCGGCTGAGAATTCACTATCGATCTTTGAAGTCAAATCACCCTTGGAAAGGCTCGCCAACGCAGATCGTAGACTATCCACAACAACGGCTTGTTCTCTTGCCATTTCTTTGCGCTTCGTTTCTGCTTGCTGAATTTCGTGTTGTGTCGCGGAGACGTCAGTACCGATGAACACAAACCGGCTAATGTTGCCGCTGCGATCAGTTACAGGACTAATACTCCCGTCGAAAATCAGATCAGCAGATTGCCCGTTCCTGCAACGGAATTGTCCAAATACTGGCGTGCCCTGCGCCAAAGATGGCCAGAAGTCCTTCTGCTTTGCGGATATGTTTTCGGGGAACACCTCATTGCAATGTCTACCGACAATGGCCTCTTCATTAAGATTAAGCGCCGTACAGAAATTTGAATTTGCTTTGAGCAGCGCTCCGTCCGGCGCAAATTCTACGCGCGTTTGATTGGAATCCAGGGACGATAGAATCGCCTGATTGAGGCGGTCTTGCGTCACGTCTTTCCATTCGATCACGCGCCCTATGGAGTCACCGTTTGCATCGAACACTGCGTTAATCGATTGCTCAATCCGCGCCTCTCCCAATGCGATATCCGAAACATGCGGGAACCCAGATGTTTTTCCAGCAAGCTCCTGCGCGTGATTACCGCCACCATCAAAGAGTGAAAGGTGATTGCCAACAACATCGGTCGCGTCCATTTGGCGAAGCCCGTGAGGCAACGACTCTTTATTGTTATCCATGATACCTTTGAACGAGCCGTTCATATAGTTAACATTCAAATCACCGTCGACCATGAGCATGGCCGAAGAAGATGCTTCAAAGGCGGCACCTTTGAACAAACTATCTCTTGATGTTGCTTCAGCCGCGGCAAGTTTAACTCGGAAATTTTCAAGCGTTCTGGCAATTTCACCAATCTCGTCGCTTCGCTTTAGATTAGGAACTTCGATATCATAATGAGCCTCTGAAACCTCATCCATGGCGATACGCAGCCGAACCAAAGGCTTGGAGAGGAAACTCCGCAGGACAAGCGTAACGAGGATCAACGCGACAAGGAATACCGCTCCCGCGACCAGATCGGTCTTTAGCTGAAGTTTGGAAACCTGAGCTAGTGCCGGCTCGGGTGTCCACGATATACCAACAACGCCCACGACCGAATTCGTGTTTCCGAAGCGCGCAGGAACGACCACAAGGAATCCGTCACCGGAAGTCTCTTTTTGTTCAGATTGCAGAGCCTTACGCGCAAGCAATTCAAGATCTGTTCCGCTTAAATCCTTATCGTCATATGAGAAAATCGTCTCTCCTTTGACATCCATCACCACAGCATCAAGGGCAGCGCCGCTGGAGGATTCGATCGCTCCCTTAATAATGATGCGCAGGGCTTCCGGATTTGCGAACCGAATCGAACTCGCGCTTTGAACTGCTGCGAATTCGGTGAGGTTGTCCGCCAATTCTCGCGTATTGGTGAGCGCGACTTCGGACTGTGCCTGCGTCGAAAGGTAGGTCATCGTACCAGCGACTGAGGCAGTACAAAGGGCAACGATTGCGGTAATTCTAAAGAACACAGATCGTGTCGTGCCCCTCAGGCTCTTAAATATTGACGTCACATTCATACGATTTCCTCATTGCGAAAGTCATTGGAGTGCGCAGCTCTTGCGCTCTTATGACGGTGATATTCGCAAACCCTTACGGGACGCTTAAAGCGCACATACCTTCGGTTCGCTGCGCCCGAAAAAATATCTCAAATTGTGGATATTTACCTTCTGTTGGCGCCCCAATGTTTCGCTTGCAACCCTCTGGGCATCTATAGAATATTGGGCAATACTCGAAGCCTACGACCAAAGTTCCATATCATTACGAAAGTTCCGATGGGAAAAATAAAGCAAAAGAACCTCAAACTCTCGTTGAAGCGAAAATACGATGTGCGCTCCCAATTCGGGACGATCTGCTATCGGATAGTGAATGGGAAGGTCCAGATTCTTTTGGTAACAAGTCGGCGTTCACGCAATTGGATCGTGCCGAAAGGGTGGCCGATGGACGGAAAAACTCCCGCCCAAGCAGCTGAAATCGAGGCATGGGAAGAAGCCGGTGTCCGTGGAAAAATCCGCGAAAACTGTGTCGGCCTGTATTCATATTCAAAGGACAAAGGGAAAATCGGATCGTTTTTGTGTGTCGTTTCGCTTTTTGCGCTCCATGTACAGCACGTCGAGCAAAAATTTCCTGAACACAAAGAACGCAAACGCAAGTGGGTGAGTCGTAAGAAAGCAGCCAAAATGGTTTCAGAGCCTGCCCTTGGAGCACTATTACGCGACTTCTCGCCTGAGTAGGCCTAGAAATCACCGCGCAAAACACCGATATATTGAATATGTGTCGTTAACCTCGTTGCGACACGTTCAACGTCTTGATCTGGAAAACCAAAATGATCCGTTTCGCCTTAAAATGTAACCAAGACCATAGTTTTGAAAGCTGGTTTCAATCAGGAACGGCCTTTGACAAAGTTAAGGGCGCGGGCATGGTTGTCTGCCCAACCTGCGGATCAACGGATGTTGAAAAAACACTCATGGCGCCGCGCGTTCAAACAAAACGCAAGACGACTGTGCCATCGTCGGCCAAGCCCCGCCAAAGCGAAGACCTTGACGCTAAAATTGCTGCCCTCAAGAAACATGTAGAAGCAAACTCCGACTATGTCGGCGCCAGTTTTGCCAAGGAAGCGCGCGCTATGCATTCAGGAGAAAAGCCTGAGCGCTCAATCTATGGAGAAGCCAATCTAAAAGATGCCGCTTCTCTGATTGAGGAAGGCGTATCGCTTGCGCCCCTACCGTTCATCCCTACTCGCAAGTCAAACTAGCGCCTTTTCGCACAAAAAAGATGCGCGTTTGCGGCCTGTTGGCGCCTTCCCTTCTTGCGCAAACCTTCGCATGCCCCTAAGACACCATCGGTTTAACCGAAAAGGAGCACTCATGCCGCTTCTCGTCATGAAGTTCGGGGGCACGTCCGTTGCCACTCTTGATCGCATCCGCCGCGCGGCAAAACGCGTAGGCGTAGAAGTAGCTAACGGCTATGACGTTATCGTCATCGTTTCCGCGATGTCGGGCAAAACAAACGAGCTCGTGGGCTGGGTCAAGGAAACGTCTCCCCTGTTTGACGCACGCGAATATGACGCGGTGGTGAGCTCTGGCGAACAAGTCACGGCGGGCCTTATGGCCCTCACGCTTCAAGAGATGGATGTACCTGCCCGCAGTTGGCAGGGATGGCAGGTTCCTGTTCAGACAACCTCAGCCCATAGTTCCGCACGGATTGAAGACATCCTTACCGATAACATTAACGGTAAGTTTAACGAAGGAATGCGCGTTGCGGTGGTTGCTGGCTTCCAGGGTGTCTCACCAGAAGGGCGCGTAACGACGCTTGGCCGTGGCGGTTCTGATACGACGGCTGTTGCTTTCGCAGCGGCCTTTGGTGCGGAACGGTGTGACATTTATACTGACGTCGATGGTGTCTATACCACCGATCCACGTATCAGCAGCAAAGCCCGCAAGCTCGACAAGATCGCATTCGAAGAGATGCTTGAACTCGCGTCACTTGGCGCCAAGGTTCTTCAGACACGTTCGGTTGAATTGGCGATGCGCTATAAGGTCAAGCTGCGCGTCCTATCAAGCTTTGACGAACAAACAGAGACATCCGGCACACTTGTGTGCGACGAGGAGGAAATCATGGAAAGCAATGTAGTATCCGGAGTCGCTTACAGCCGCGACGAAGCCAAAATGACCCTGATCTCGGTCGCAGACCGTCCAGGCATCGCCGCTGCGATTTTCGGACCATTGGCAGAAGCTGGCGTGAACGTAGACATGATCGTTCAGAACATTTCCGAAGAGGGTCGCACCGACATGACCTTCTCTTGCCCTAATGACGATGTACCGCGCGCGCAAAAAGCGATGGCCGCAGCCAAAGAAGCTGGCCACATCAACTATCACGACCTTGTCGCAGATACGGACGTTGCAAAAGTGAGCGTCGTGGGCATCGGTATGCGTTCTCATGCGGGTGTCGCTGCAAAAATGTTTAGCGCGCTCAACTCTGAGGGCATCAATATCAAAGTCATCACAACCTCCGAGATCAAAATTTCCGTGCTGATTGATCGAAAATATATGGAACTTGCGGTTCAAGCCCTGCATGATGCCTTTGAGTTAGAAAAAGCATCATAGTTAAGGGGCCAAATGGCCAATTCTTCTGATAAGTCGACTGAAAGCGAGAGTCGAAAGCTGCTTGTGCGGCTGCGAGAGACCCTCGGCGACGAAGCCGAAGGTCAGGCGCGTCTCGACCACATCACGCACCTGATCGCCGATTCGATCTCAACAGAAGTGTGCTCGATCTATTTGTTTCGCGATGACGAAACGCTTGAGTTGTGCTCATCCGAAGGCCTCAAGGCCGAAGCGGTCCACCAGACTCGGATGCGCCTGGGCGAAGGGCTTGTCGGGCGCGTCGCCAAGAAGGGCCAGTTAGTCAATACCGCCGACGCTCCCAAAGAGCCAGGCTTTCGGTTTATGCCTGAAACGGGCGAGGAGATTTATTCCAGTTTCCTCGGCGTGCCAATTCAGCGACTGGGCGAGACCCTTGGCGTCTTGGTTGTGCAGTCCAAAATCGCGCGCACTTTTTCTGATGACGAAATTTACGCCCTAGAGGTGGTCGCCATGGTGCTCGCGGAAATGGCCGAGCTTGGCGCATTTGTCGGTGAGGGTGCGGCGCTTTCCGCCCGTCACCAGCAACCGGTCATGATCCGCGGCAGCGTTGCCCAAGAAGGAACGGCACAAGGTCAGGTTTACCTACACGAACCGCGCGTCGTGATCACCAACCCAGTCGCGGACGACCCCGAGGCAGAGCGCATCCGCCTTCACGAGGCCGTCGACACGCTTCGTATCTCCGTCGACCAAATGCTTGCGGGTGCTTCGACAGGCGACAAAGAACAGATGCAAGTCCTTGAGGCATATCGGATGTTTGCCAACTCCAAGGGTTGGATGCGTCGAATGGAAGAAGACATCGCGCGCGGCCTTTCGGCAGAAGCTGCAGTCGAGAAAGAGCAATCGATCGCACGTGCGCGGATGAGTCAGGTTCCGGACCCATATCTCCGCGAGCGGCTCCACGATCTAGATGACCTCTCGAACCGGATGCTTCGCATTCTTACGGGGCAAGGCAAGGATACAGGCGCAGAGATGCCGGCCAACCCGATCCTCGTTGCGCGTAATATCGGGCCTGGCGAGTTGCTGGAGTACGGTCGCTCACTCAAAGGGATCGTGCTGGAAGAAGGCTCTGTCGGTAGTCACGCGACAATCGTTGCCCGTGCGCTGGCCATTCCATTGGTGATCCACGCAAGCCGCATTACCACCGAAGCCCTGAACGGCGATCACATTTTGGTGGATGGCGAGCAGGGCATCGTGCACTTGCGGCCTGATGACTCGGTCGAGACTGCGTTTAGCGACAAAATGGCGATGCAGACCTCTGCTGCGGAACGCTATTCGTCTATCCGCGACAAACCCGCGATAACACGAGATGGCACAGAGATTACCCTCTCTATGAACGCGGGGCTAATGGCTGACCTTCCATCGCTCAATAGCTCTGGCGCCCAAGGAGTGGGCCTGTTTCGTACCGAGTTGCAGTTCTTGGTACGCAATCAAATGCCAAAGCGTGGCGAGTTGGTTGAGCTCTACAAACGCGTTCTCAACGCCGCAGACGGGCAACGCGTCGTATTTCGCACGCTCGACATCGGGTCGGACAAAGTGCTCCCTTATATGAAGCCACAAGATGAACCGAACCCAGCAATGGGTTGGCGCGCGATCCGACTTGGCCTCGATAAGCCAGGCGTGATGCGTATGCAGCTCCAAGCCTTTATTCGCGCCTGTGAAGGGCGGCCAATGTCGGTGATGTTCCCGTTCGTTGCGCAATTTGACGAATATCGTGTGGCCCGCAGCATCCTTGAAAAAGAGCTAGAGAACGAAGCGCGCCTTGGGCACATCCTGCCTGAACGTGTCGAAGTCGGTGCGATGCTCGAAACGCCCTCCCTCGCCTATGCGCCGCAGCAGTTCTTTGAAATGTGCGATTTCATTTCCGTCGGCGGGAATGACCTGAAGCAGTTCTTCTTTGCGGCGGATCGCGAAAACGAGCTTGTGCGTAAGCGTTACGACACGCTTAACGTTAGCTTCCTAAGCTTCCTTGAGAATATCGTTGAGCGTTGTAATTCAACCCAGACACCGATTTCGTTCTGTGGCGAAGATGCTGGCCGACCAATTGAGGCGCTTTGCTTCGCCGCGATGGGATTTCGGGTACTGTCGATGCGCCCCGCGTCAATCGGGCCCGTGAAGCACCTTTTGCGCCGCGTCGATCTTGCAGAAGCCAAGCAGGTTATTGATGCTGCAAGAGAAAGTGGCGCACAGTCTGTTCGTCCGGCGGTTCAGGAATGGCTTGCAACGCATCTGGCGGCAAATCCTTAGGGCGCCTCGCGACTATACGTTTGCACCACTGATCTACTCCTTCGCACCCACCGAGCACTCGCGACGAATGCTATCCTGCGATTGGAGGTGCACGATGTTCAGATACTTACCAATTGGCTTCATCACTGCCAGCGTAGCTGCAACCGTTACGTTAAAGGTTAGCGACTCGCTCCTTATGGCTCTGCTGGCATATTCGGGCGCGGGTGCGCTAACGGTTTTGCTATTCTGCGGTACGCATATGGCGATTACTTACCTGCTGGGCAAACATATCTTGCGAAATAGCTAAGCTATCTTACACACATCGCCAGTACAGCCATTCCATCCATCCTCGACCAAGGATTTACCTAGCACGCGCAACGGGTTGCTCGGCGCTGGCATCACCACATCGGGCAGAACTTCAAAACCAAAGCGCGTGTAATAGGGCAGATCGCCAACCAGCATCACCCGTTCCCAGCCAGCATCTTTGGCAATATCCAGACTTGTACGGATCAGCATATCGCCCAGACCTTCGCCCTGCCGCGTTGGGTGCACCGCGACAGGCCCGAGGAGAAGTACATTCCGCCCCCCAACGACAACTGGCCAATACCGGATCGCGCCCGCGACGATGCCGTCTGTATCACGCGCCACCAGTGACAGCACCGCAATAGGCGGTACACCTTCACGGAGTCGATAAGAGGACAGCGCTTCACGCCCTGGCGCGAAGCAGAGGTCATATAGCGCCTCTACTTCCCAACTATCCGCCGGTGTTTCCCGTTCAATCCCGTACACGCCGCTCTCCGACCGACAGCTTTTGCAAAGCCTACGTTTTTCTCTGGCAACGCCCCTAGCACGGCGTTACCTCTTGTTCAAACATAAGAAAGGCCAGAAATGTTCTACGAGCCCCGAAATGGTCATGGGTTGCCACATAACCCGTTTAACGCAGTCGTAACCCCTCGTCCTATCGGGTGGATTTCCACGCGCGATAGCGCCGGTAACGACAACCTCGCGCCCTATTCGTTTTTTAATGCTGTGGCATACGAACCGCCGCAAGTGATGTTTGCGTCAACTGGAATTAAGCCAGACCGCGACGGCACGAAGGATTCCGTTTCCAACATTCGCGAAACAGGTGTCTTTTGCGTCAATATCGTTGAATACGCGATGCGTGACCAGATGAACGCGAGTTCTGCGTCCCTGCCAAAGGATGCCGACGAATTTGAACACGCTGGCCTCGCCAAGGCCGAATGCCATCAAATAAGCGCAACCCGAGTTGCAGAGGCACCAGCGAACCTTGAATGCAAACTGACCCAGATTGTCCAACTTCCCGGCACCGCGAATTTCGTTGTTTTTGGTGAGGTAGTTGGCGTTCACCTTCGCGATGATTGCCTTGTTGATGGAATCTTTGATGTAACAACCTTTAGCCCCCTCGCACGATTGGGATACAAAGATTATACTCAGGTGGAACAAACCTTTAGCCTGAAACGGCCAGACGAATAACAGGGGATAATATGCGCGAAACAATGATCGGTGTTATTGGCGGCTCTGGGCTGTACGAAATTGATGGCCTTCAAAATGCCGAATGGACGACCGTAGACACCCCTTGGGGCGCCCCCAGTGATGCAATCCTGACAGGTACGCTCGACGGCGTCAAAATGGCTTTTCTCCCGCGTCATGGACGTGGGCACAAGCATAGCCCAACGACCGTTCCCTATCGCGCAAACATCGACGCGCTCAAGCGCTTGGGCGTTACGGATGTGATCTCTGTTTCTGCTTGCGGCAGCTTCCGAGACGAAATGGCGCCCGGTGATTTCGTTATCGTGGATCAGTTCATCGACCGCACATTTGCCCGTGAAAAATCGTTCTTTGGAACGGGGTGCGTCGCGCATGTTTCTGTGGCTCATCCAACTTGCCCGCGCCTGTCAGCAGCGTGCCTGACAGCGGCAAAGTCGCAGGGCATAAATGTGCATGACGGCGGGACATATCTTGCGATGGAAGGGCCGCAATTTTCTACCCTCGCCGAGAGCAAAATGTACCGAGAAAGCTGGGGTGCCGACGTGATCGGCATGACCAATATGCCAGAGGCGAAGTTAGCGCGCGAAGCGGAGCTTTGTTACGCATCCGTCGCCATGATCACTGACTATGATAGCTGGCATCCGGACCACGGCGAAGTGGACGTGAACGACATTATCAAAACCCTTTTTGGAAATGCCGACAAGGCACGGGGCATGGTTGCCGAACTCCCCAAGCTGCTCACCAGTGAGCGCAAGGATTGCGAACATGGTTGCGATAAGGCGCTAGAGTACGCAATTCTCACCGCCCCTGACGCTCGCGATCCTGAAGTGCTGGCGAAATTGGATGCCATCGCAGGGCGCGTTTTGGGCAATTAAGCTCGGATAAATTCACTTAAACGATCCTCTCACAACGGACGGAACCTATGTCTAAGAAAACCGTACAGGACTATATTCGCACCATCGTCGATTTCCCGCATGAAGGGATATTGTTTCGCGATGTGACAACGCTCTTTGCGGACCCACGCGGGTTTCGGATGGCCGTTGATCAGATGCTGCACCCCTACGCTGGCATGGAGATTGACAAGGTTGTTGGCCTTGAGGCCCGCGGCTTTATTCTCGGCGGCGCGATTGCGCATCAACTTTCGGTGGGGTTCGTTCCAATCCGCAAAAAGGGCAAATTGCCGGGAACGACGATTAGCCAAGAATATGCTCTGGAATATGGCGAAGCGATCGTGGAAATTCACGATGATGCCATTCAAGCAGGTGAGAAAGTCCTCGTGGTGGATGACCTTTTGGCAACTGGCGGCACCGCAGAAGCAGGCATCAAACTCATCGAGCGCCTTGGGGGTGACGTCGTAAGCTGTGCCTTTGTGATCGACCTGCCGGAACTTGGTGGCCGCAAGAAGCTTGAGGCCATGGGTATGGATGTGACCACGCTCTGCGAGTTCGAAGGGCTCTGATCGCTAAGCGAGGACTGCGCCTGGGTTCATAATGCAGTTTGGGTCCAGCGCATCCTTGATCGCACGCATTGCCGCTAGTTTCCCCGCGTCGCCATAGTGCGCCAGATCAGCCGCCTTCAAGCGGCCGATGCCATGTTCCGCACTAATAGAGCCGCCCATCTCTGTTACGAGATCATGAACGCACTTCTGAATCGCTGAGCGCTTATCGTCATAGGCATCCCGCGATTTACCTTTGGCTGAGAAAGCGTTGAAGTGCAGGTTTCCGTCGCCAAGGTGGCCAAAACAGTTAATACGCATATCACCAATTGCGGCCAATCGTTTGCGGCCCTCAGTGATGAAATCGGCAATGCTTCCAAGCGGAAGCGAAACATCATGCGACACAATCGAACCGATCGCCTTATTCGCCTCCGGAATGCGTTCACGGACTGCCCAGAGCTGTTCTCGCTGCGCGTTAGAGTGGGCGATCAACCCATCCATGACCAATCCAGCGGCGAGCCCCTCTTCGAATAAAGTTTCAAGCAAAGCATCGGGTGTACGCCCTGCTGACGTCCCCAAATCAACAAGCACCATCCACTTAGGTGCATCGTCGAACGGCAGCCGCACTTCGGGTAATTTTTCGGATAAGAATTCTAATCCCGTTCGGTGGATTAACTCAAACGCCGACACCTCGCCCGCTGCGATTGATTGGGCGAGGTTAAGAAGCTTTAAAGCCGCGGTCGGGTCTGGCACCACCATCACCGCGGCTCCACGTTCCGCGGGGCGCGGGAAGAGCTTCAACGTCGCGGCGGTGATCACGCCTAACGCCCCCTCAGATCCGATCATAAGATTGCGCAGATCAAACCCCGTGTTGTCTTTACGCAGGCGCGTCAGACCGTTCCAGATTTGTCCTGAGGGCAACACGACCTCAAGCCCCAAGCACAGATCGCGCGTATTTCCATACCGAAGAACATTGAGGCCACCCGCATTGGTCGCCAGATTGCCACCGATACGGCATGATCCCTCAGAAGCGAGTGAAAGCGGGAATAGGCGATCAACCTCCTCTGCCGCCGCCTGAACATTTGCAAGGATCGCTCCCGCTTCGGCAATTAGGACGTTCTCGTAGGGATAAACCTCGCGGATAGCATTCATCCGCTCAAGCGACAGAATAAGTGGCGGCGGGGTATCAATCGCGACCTGCCCACCGACGAGGCCCGTACCGCCACCAAACGGCACCACGCCAATTCGTGCGTCGTTGCACGCGGCAACGATACTTGAAACGTCCTCTACGGTCCGTGGAAGCGCTACGTGCGTTCCCTGCCCGTGATAGCGACCACGCGGTTCTTCCAAATAGGCTGGAGAAGCTGTACGGATGGTGTCGCTCGGCAGCATTTCAGCCAAATGCGTAACGAAATCAGACGTGAGCGGATTAAGCATTTTGCCCCCTAACGAACTCCGGTTTTACCGCGACGATCGCCACGCAGGTTGGCATAAAGCACGTGATTACGCCAGCGCCCCGCAATTTGCAGGTAGCTCTGCGCCACACCCTCGTATTTGAAACCCGAGCGTTCCAGAACCCCGCGCGAAGCTCTATTTTCGGGCAAACACGCAGCTTCCAGTCGCGACAAGTCAAGAACGGTGAACGCGTAATGCGTCAGCGCCTCAATACCCTCGCGCATATACCCCTGACGCGCGTATTTCGCGCCGATCCAATAGCCGAGCGTGCCCGCCTGTGATGGTCCACGACGAATATTGTCCAACGTCACCGCGCCTAACACATCTCCAGTCTGGCGAAGCGTTAGAAACAGCGGCAAAGCAGTACCGGAAATCACCGATCTCTGGGCCCAATACACTCGATTTGTGAACGCCTTTCGAGTCAGATGATCTGCGGACCATGCTGGCTCCCACGGCGCCAGATGCTCTTGGCTCGCATGGCGTAATGCTGCCCAACTTCGATAGTCTGAATGCTGCGGCAAGCGCAGCGTCATGCGCTCGGATTCAATGAAGACTTTCTTGCGTCGCAGCAACATCAACCAACCAATCGCTCGCGAATATCATCGACAGATACAGACATTGCTTCTGGTCCATATGTCGCAAGGGAGATACGCGGTTCTTCCGACATTTGACGCGCCATATCTGTTACGTCATGACGTGAAACGGCATCAACCTTGGCAACGGTCTCGGCCAAGTCTGGCACCCGCCCCCAAATCGACACAAGACGCGCGAGGCGCTCTGCACGGCTCGACGGGCTTTCCAGCCCCATCAGCAAACCAGCTTTCATCTGTGCGCGAGCACGATCAATCTCGATATCGCTCATATCTTCGGCAGCACGACGAATTTCGGTGGCTGTAATATCTGCCAAAGCGGCAAGTTGATTGCCCGCAGTTCCAGCATAAATCGTGGTTGTTCCACCATCCGAGAACGCACCAGCCTGCGCAAAAATCGTGTAGCAAAGCCCGCGTTTCTCACGGACTTCCTGAAACAGTCGGCTCGACATACCACCGCCAAGTGCCGAAGCAAGGATCTGACTGGTGTAGATTGCATCGTCACGGTATCCGGGGCCATCAAAGCAGAGCGCAAAATGCGCCTGCTCTAGATCCTTCTCGACACGTTTTTGGCCGCCAATGAACTCTGCGGGAACTTCAACTTCACTCACGCGATTGGTCAGATGCCCAAACAAACGTGTCGCGTCCTCGACCAGTGCGGCATGGTCAACATCACCCGCGGCCGAGAGGATCATCTGGGCGGGGCCGTAACGCTCGTGAACAAAACCTGCCAAGTCCTGCCGCGTGAAATTCTGAACCCGCTCTGCAGGGCCTAGAATTGTGCGTCCGATGGGTTGCTTGGGATAGGATGCCCCCTGAAGCCAATCGAAAATCACATCATCGGGCGTATCTAGTGCTTGGCCGATCTCCTGAAGGATTACGCCGCGCTCGATCTCGATTTCCTCGGGATCAAAGGTCGGGTTTAGCAGGATGTCGGAAATCACATCGAGCCCAAGCCCAACATCCTCGCCGAGCACGCGCACATAGTATGCGGTCATTTCGCGGCTGGTGTAGGCATTGATATAACCGCCCACATCTTCGATCGCTTCGGCAATCTGAAGGCTGCTGCGGGTCGTCGTCCCCTTGAACGCCATATGTTCAAGAAAGTGAGCAATACCGTTTTGTTCAAGTCGCTCGTGACGACCGCCAGCCATGACCCAAATGCCAATACTCGCACTCTTTAGGCCCGGCATGTTTTCGGAAACGATGCGGAACCCGTTGTCTAGGGTGGTTAGCTGGCAAGTCAAAGGGCGCGCCTTTCGTGAACAAGCGCCTGAAGCGCCGAGAGATCATTCGGAACACGCGTGACGCGCTCTGGCTTGTCTGCGAGGTCCGCCATATGCGGCGGAAGATCAGGCACTATTCCGCAAGCGGCTTCAACTGCCGCAGGGAACTTAGCAGGATGCGCCGTTGAAAGTGTTATCATGGGGACTTCGCCCAAGTGCGCCTTGGCAACCTTCACCGCCACCGCAGTGTGAGGGCACAAGACCTCGCCCGTCGTTTCTGCCATCTCTTTGATGGTCGCGGCACACTCTTCTTCGGATACGCGGCCCGAAGAGAAAGTCTCGCGAAGCGCCTCAAGGGGGCCTTGGGAAATCTTAAAGCTTCCGGATTTCAACTCTTCCATAAGCTGGGCGACCGCATTTCCATCACGACCATACATATCAAAGAGCGCGCGCTCAAAATTACTTGAGACTTGAATGTCCATGCTGGGGCTGCTCGATGGAACGGTCTCGGCCTTGGTGTAGGCACCCGTTTCCATCGTGCGGTGAAGGATATCGTTCTGATTGGTCGCGATCACCAACTCACGAATAGGAAGGCCCATTTTCTTGGCGATGTAGCCCGCGAAAATATCCCCGAAATTTCCTGTCGGGACGGTGAATGAAACCTCGCGATGTGGTGCACCAAGCGCGACAGCCGAGGAAAAATAGTAAACAACCTGCGCCAAGACACGTGCCCAGTTGATTGAATTCACGCCAGCAAGCTTCACACCTTCGCGGAATTCAAAATCGTTGAACATATCCTTGAGACGCGCTTGGCAGTCGTCAAAATCACCGTCCACGGCCAAGGCGTGTACGTTGCTATCAGCGGGTGTCGTCATCTGGCGACGCTGAATTTCCGAAACGCGCCCATGCGGAAACAGGATAAACACATCGACATTCGATAAGCCACGAAACGCTTCGATCGCGGCAGAGCCAGTATCTCCAGACGTCGCGCCAACGATCGTGACGCGCTCGCCCGAGCGTGACAAAGACGCTTGAAACAACTGACCAATGAGCTGCATCGCGAAGTCTTTGAACGCCAATGTCGGGCCATGGAAAAGCTCTAGCAGGAAGTGGTTCTGTGCCAGTTGCACCATAGGTGCGCGGGCTTCGTGACGAAAGCCTGCGTAGGCGCGCGCAATGATGTCTTTGAATTCTTGATCGCTAAATGTGTCGCCAATAAATGGGCGCATCACGATGAATGCGATCTCTTCGTAGGATTTGCCAGCCAATGCGGCGATGTCATCCGGCGACATGGTAGGAATTTCTGCTGGTACATAGAGCCCGCCGTCGCGCGCAAGACCAGTCATCATGGCATCTTCAAAATTCAATTCGGGCGCTTGGCCCCTTGTAGAAACATAGTGCATTTTACTCTCGCCTTTAGACGCTTCTATGCCTGATACGCCACAGAAAGAACGCTGTCATCCCTAACCATACAATTGCCAACCCAAACCAAGTCACAACATACTCCAGATGCTTGTTGGGAATACCAGAAGAATCGACAGGAAATGGTGTAGTTACAAGGTTTTCCTCTGTGGTTTCGCGCTGCACCATGAGGATCGGCTCAGTATTGAGTGCCTCCGCCAATGCAGGGATATCCCGTGCAAACCATACTCCCGCCTCGGTGTCTGGCGATGGGGTGGAGCTGTTCAACTCATCCGGCCACAATAGATTGCCGGTTATGGTTGCTTCGACCTTGGGGCGTGGGGCGTCTTTGGCAGGGATTGCAACGAATCCACGATCCAAGAGGATGCGCCGACCATCCGTCATTTCAAACGGCGCGATCACCCGATAGCCGGGGCCGACTTTTTGAACACTCGCAAGTATCGTAATTTCTTCGGGGCCAATGGAACCAGTGGCACGGACGGGAAGAAACTGATCCTCGTCTTGTGAAACACTTAATGGAATGGGTACGGGTTCCGCGAGTATCTTGGCATCAATTGCGGCGAGGACCTCGGTTTTCCAAGCCATGCGCTTGAGTTGCCATGTTCCCAACGAACAAAGGATCGCAGTACCAAGCAATCCAAATATCAACGGTAGGAGCATGTTGCGCCGCATAACAAGCAGCCTCACTTCTTGAACTGTAAAGGCGCGGACCATGCCCGCGCCTCTAATTTTTTATTCATCCGTACTTCGGACGCTTAGCCACCCCAAACGTAAACAGCCGCAAAGAGGAAAAGCCAAACAACGTCAACAAAGTGCCAGTACCAAGCGGCAGCCTCAAAGCCTACGTGGCTTTCAGGTGTGAAGGCACCGTTCATTGCGCGGATAAGGCAAACAGCGAGGAAGATCGTACCGATGACCACGTGGAAACCGTGGAAACCAGTCGCCATGAAGAAGTTCGCGCCGTAGATGTTGCCAGAGAAACCGAACGTAGCGTGGCTGTATTCGTAAATCTGGAAGACAGTAAAGATCGCACCAAGGGCAATCGCAATCGCAAGGCCAGTAACAAGGTCTTTGCGGTTGTTTTCATGCGCAATTGCGTGGTGCGCCCATGTTGCAGCGGCACCGGAACACAGCAGGATCAGCGTGTTGATGAGCGGCAGGTGCCAAGGATCGAAAGTCTCGATACCAACGGGCGGCCAAACGCCGTCAACAGCAGGAGATTCAGGCCCCATCGGGTACATTGCGTGCTTGAAGAAGCTCCAGAACCAAGCGGCAAAGAACATTACCTCGGACATGATGAACATAATCACGCCATAGCGCAGACCGATTTTTACGACCGGTGTGTGGTCGCCTTGGTTTGCTTCGACGATCACTTCTGCCCACCATGCGTACATCACATAGAGAACGGCGACGAGGCCGATAAAGAACATAAATGCTGTAATGCCGTGCATCCAAAGAACGGCGCCAAAGAGCATAACAAATCCCGCTATCGCGCCAAGGAATGGCAGGATCGAGGGGCTGAGAATGTGATAGTCGTGGTTTTTAGCGTGTGCCATAGGGATCCCCTGTTTGGGACTTAGTTAACATTCGCCTCGGATGTAGCAGATAGGCTTGCTACATCTTCAGGCAGTTCGGTTTCGTAGAACGTATAGGACAGGGTAATGTGATGCACGTATTTTGCATCCCTATCCGTTACGATTTCTGGATCAACATAGAAGCTCACGGGCATCATGACGGATTCGCCCGGCTGCAGTACCTGTTCGGTAAAGCAGAAGCAGTCGATTTTTGTAAAGAAGCCACCCGCTTCGTATGGGGCAACGTTATAAGCTGCTGTCCCCGCGATTGGGCGATCTGTTGGATTTGTTGCTTCGTAGAAAGCTAGGCCTGTTTCGCCGATCCGGATGTCCATCTGACGTACAACAGGTTTGAATTCCCAATCCAGATCAGGCGAAACCGTGCCGTCGAAACGGATCGTGATCATCTGATCTAGAATCTCATCTGCGCCGCCTTCCGCAACTGCCGTTGTCCCGCCAAATCCGGTGACGCGGCAGAACCAGCTATAGAATGGCACAGACGCCCAAGCCAACGCCCCCATCAGAACAACAACACCAACAGCGTACATTGCGGTTCTTTGCGTATTTTGCATTGCCATTAGTTACTGTCTCCGGCCTGAGGTTCCAATGTACGGCTGGGCGTATGGTCATAAGCTTCGATGGGCTCGCCACGTTGTACTTTGGCCAAAGTCAGAGCAAATACAATCGCAACAAAGCCAAGCAGCACGAGCCCAAGCCCGACATTCCGCCCCAGCCGGCGCTTGTGCAATTCATGTTCTACACGAGGAGCCATTAGAGTATCGCTCCCCATGATAGATCGACTGCGGCTTGGATAAGCAGTGCAGTGAAATGCAGGAACAGATAGTAGAGTGACAACTTGAAGAACTTGCGCTCGCGCAGATATTTATCTGCTTCGGCGGTTGTTTCATCGCGCTTCCAAAGGTCAATCGCGCCTTTGATAAAGAGTGCGTTCAGAATAAGTGACACCGCGAAATAGATCGGCCCGCCAATTGTCGTAAAGCTCGCGCTCAACGCAACCGGAGCAAGCAAGAGTGTGTAGACCAAGATATGTTTGCGGGTGGACTTGCGGCCATGCGTGACGGTTAGCATGGGCACTTTGGCCTTGCTGTAGTCATCATTCATAAAGAGCGCCAGCGCCCAAAAGTGCGGCGGTGTCCACATAAATACGATCGCAAACATAAGGATCGACTCAATCGAAATGCCGCCCGTCGCAACCGCCCATCCAATCATCGGAGGGAACGCGCCAGCCGCACCACCAATCACGATGTTCTGTGGGGTCCAGCGCTTAAGCCACATGGTATAGATCACCACGTAGAAAAAGATCGTAAACGCAAGAATTGCCGCAGCCACAAAATTCGCCGCCAGCCCGAGCATGACAACAGAAATGCCCGAGAGCGCCATGCCAAAGCCTAGCGCCTCACCCTCTGCAATTTTACCTGCTGGAATAGGGCGCGACTGTGTGCGCTTCATCAAGCGGTCGATGTCGGCATCCCACCACATATTCAATGCGCCAGAAGCACCACCACCCAGCGCGATGAAAAGGATAGATGTGAAAACGATAAACGGATGCACTGGCGTAGGCGCAACGAGAACGCCAACCAACGCCGTAAACACCACAAGCGACATCACGCGCGGCTTCAGCAGCGCAACAAAGTCGCGAAAGCCTGCGTCGCCTTCATTGGCGTTCAATTGAGTTTGTATACTCGCGTCGCTCATTAGAGGTCCCTTTGGGCCTTATAATTAGTCAAGATAGCGGCGCCCCGTAAGGCACCGCTCGTTCAGATTGGATCAGCGTTTAGTCGTTCGACGCAACAGTAAGCGGCAGCGGTGTCCCTGCGTACTCGTCGACTGCGCCTTTTAGCCACTCTTCGTAGGCTTCTTCGCTCACGACCTTAACTGTGATGGGCATATAGGAGTGGTCTTTGCCGCAAAGCTCTGAACACTGACCAAAGTATACGCCTTCTTTCTCGGCCTTAAACCAGAGTTCAGCCAAACGGCCAGGAACAGCGTCCTGCTTCACACCAAACGCAGGCATAGCCCAGCTATGGATAACGTCCGCACCAGTTGTCTGAACAACGATTGTTTTGTTCACAGGAATAACAACAGCAGTTGTCGTCGCCAGAAGGAAATCTTCAGGAGAATAGCCGTTACGCTCAAGCATCGCGTCCATTGCCGCATCGCGAACATATGGTGTTACGTCGCCGTCTTCGTCGCCGAGGGAGGCTGGCTGACCGATCATATAGCTGTCGAACTCAAATCCGTGGTCCACATACTCATATGTCCAGAACCATTTGCTGCCTGTGGCCTTGATGGTCACATCCGCAGTCGGGATGGTTTGCTGTTTAAACAGAACAGGAAGCGAGAACGCACCGATAAAGATCAGAATCACGATCGGGATCAATGTCCATGCCACCTCAAGAGGCGAGTTGTGCGTGAACGTTGCGGGCTTCGGGTTACGTTTTGCAGAATAGCGGAACATGATCCAAAGGATCAAAGCAGTCACAAAAATAACAATCGCGGTGATGATCCAAAGAATCATTCCGTCGAGCCATTGAAGCTCACGCGCAAGCTCAGTCGCCGCAGGCTGAAAGCCGATCCCTTTCTCGAGAGGCTTACCTATAACTTCGAGATCACCCAACGCATCTTGAGCTTTGGCAGCACTTGCAACCGCAAGAGCCGAAGCTGAGAGGGCTGAAAATTTGGTCAAAAATCGCATAGTTATTTCCTGTTCGCTTGGGCCTGTGGCCCCCGGCTATCGCTTTCATCCTGCCCTTTGGCTGGAATCCCATTGTCTTTGTTGCGCCAAAAACCATATTAGACGCAGTAGAACAAGCAAATTTAAATGCGGCATACAGCCGCTTCGCCTGTTTAATGGCGAAAAAACCGGAGAACCCCCATGTCCGACGCCCGTTTTCGCCCGTTTGATACTACATTGGATCAAGATGAGGCGTTGAAAATTTTGCAAAGCGCGACAGAAGGTGCAGATGATGGCGAACTGTTTCTTGAACGCCGCAGCTCCGAAGCACTCGTGTTTGACGATGGGCGAGTAAAAACCGCGAGCTATGACGCGAGTGAGGGGTTTGGCCTCCGCGCAGTACGCGGAGAAACTTCTGGCTTTGCCCATTCTACCGAAGTTTCGATCAAAGCAATGCTGCGCGCGGCCGAAACGGCGCGCCTTGCGGTTGGAAATGGCGGCGGCACCCTCGCAGAAGCGCCCGTTCAGACGAATCAACGGCTCTATTCCGATGTGAACCCGATTGCGCAGGCCACCTTCCCCGTGAAGATTGATCTCCTCAAAGAGATCGACGCTTTCACACGCGCCCTCGACAAACGGATCGTCCAAGTATCGGCAACGTTGGCGGCCTCTATGCAGGAAGTGGAAATCCTTCGCCCCGACGGTTTGCTCGTCCGCGACGCCCGCCCAATGAGCCGCCTGAATATTTCGGTCATTGTCGAGGAAAATGGCCGCCGCGAATCCGGTGGCATGGGCGGCGGCGGACGCGCCGCGCTGACAGGCCTGCTTGAGCCCGAGCACTGGCAGTCTGTGGCAAGAGAGGCCCTGCGAATTGCGTTGGTGAATTTACGCGCGGTCCCTGCCCCTGCGGGCATCATGGACGTAGCACTTGGCGCGGGCTGGCCCGGAATTCTACTTCACGAAGCTGTCGGACACGGGCTTGAGGGGGATTTCAACCGCAAAGGCACCTCCGCATTCAGCGGCCTCGTCGGTCAACAAGTAGCCGCCAAAGGCGTAACAGTGATGGATGACGGCACTATTCCAGATCGTCGCGGCTCTATCAGCTTTGATGACGAAGGCACGCCAAGCGGCAAGAATACATTGATCGAGGACGGAATTCTCGTTGGCTATATGCAGGACCGTCAAAACGCACGACTTATGGGAGTGGCCCCCACGGGGAATGGACGGCGGGAAAGCTATGCCCACACTCCCATGCCGCGCATGACAAATACATATATGACCAATGGCGATGCAGACCCCAAGGACATCGTCGCGGACGTAAAAGACGGAATCTACGCCGTTGGGTTCGGCGGCGGTCAGGTTGATATCACTTCTGGTAAGTTCGTGTTCTCATGCACCGAGGCTTACCGCGTCAAGAACGGTGTGGTTGGCGAGCCGGTCAAAGGCGCCACTCTCATAGGCGATGGCCCTCAAGCGATGAAGCAAATCCGCGCAATCGGGAATGATATGGCCCTTGATCCAGGAATTGGGAATTGCGGCAAGGCTGGACAATGGGTGCCCGTTGGTGTCGGCCAGCCAACCCTCTTGATTGGCGGCCTAACTGTAGGCGGAAGCGCCGCTTAGCCGGCCTATCGATTCGGAAAATATATTGTGCGGAGCTACTTTCTTAGTTCTCCGCCTTTTTCTACCCGAACATAACCCATTGCTATTTATAGATATTCCGCGAAAAATCTAATTCCATATTGCGTAAACCACTTGTTAACCATCTAGCCCGTAACTTGCAGATGTTAGCTGACGGAGCCGCAATGCACGAAGATATCGTTTCTTCAACCACACCCCTCACCCCACCCACCACTGAGGAAACGCGTGGACTGTGGCTCCGTCTCATTCGCTCACGGCGCGTTGGGGTTTCGACCTTCTTTCGCTTGATGCGAGAATACGGAACTGCCGCCGAAGCGCTTGACGCCTTACCCAAGATCGCACGTACAGCAGGTGTGACTGACTATAAAACCTGCCCAGAATCCATAGTCCAAGACGAACTAGAAGCAGCATATAAAGTCGGCGCACAAATGATCTGCTATGGCGATCCGCAATATCCGAAATCTCTTATGGAGATAGAGGATGCGCCTCCTCTGTTCTGGGCTATCGGCGATACTGATCTAATGTCGCGCCCGATGGTCAGCATGGTCGGCGCACGCAACGCAAGCTCGCTCGGCGAGCGGATGGCGCGCAAACTTGCTTCTGGCTTATCGGAACACGGTATCGTCGTTGTATCTGGGCTGGCTCGCGGGATTGACGCAGTTTGTCATCAAGCCGCTCTTGAGGGGGGAACGATCGCGGTGCAAGCAGGTGGTGTCGACAAAATCTATCCCCGCGAGAACACCGATTTGTTTTGGGATTTAGGGGCGCGCGGCCTTCGCATTTCCGAAGATCCGATCGGCCTCACCCCTCAAGCCAGACACTTTCCCAAGCGCAATCGAATTATCGCGGGCCTTTCACGTGGCCTTGTCGTAATAGAGGCCGCCGCTCGCTCTGGAACACTCATCACAGCACGCAACGCACTGGACCAAGGCCGCGAGATTATGGCGATACCCGGTCATCCGCTCGACCCGCGCTCAGCGGGGAGTAATATGCTCTTGCGCGACGGCGCAACGCTTGTGCGCAATCTTGATGACATTCTTGAACAGCTTTCGGGCATAGCGGGTAATATAGAAGAAGCAACAGCGCCCGAACTAGAAACCAAAGAAGTCACCTGTGATACAACGGACCTGCATCGTCGCATCCTGGATCGCCTTGGCCCAACTCCGCTCTCCGAGGACCAACTTATCCGTGATCTTAAGCTCTCTGCTAATCAAGTGAGCTCGGAGCTTGTAAATCTGGAGATCAACGGCCAAATTGAACGTGCGAGCGGTGGACTTCTAACGCGCGTTCATTAATTGATTTACGCTTCCCATTGACAATCATATCAATCCGCTCCCATTTTGCGCCGCCATAAGCTCCATGTGAGTCGAGAGGAATTTTATGCCCGTTGTAGTCGTCGAATCGCCGGCCAAAGCCAAGACAATCAATAGTTATTTGGGAAAGGACTACACCGTTCTCGCTAGCTATGGACACGTGCGCGACCTGCCCGCGAAGAACGGATCGGTCGATCCCGACGCCGACTTCGACATGAAATGGGAGGTCGGATATGACAGCCGCAAGCACGTCAAAGCCATCGCCGATGCCCTCGCCGAAGACAACGAACTGATCCTCGCAACCGACCCCGACCGAGAGGGAGAGGCGATTTCCTGGCACCTGCAAGAGGCCCTGACCAAGCGCAAGGTCATCAAGAAATCCACCCCCGTCAGCCGTGTCGTGTTTAACGCGATCACCAAGGCTGCGGTCACCGAAGCGATGAAAAACCCCCGCGAAGTGGACACGCCATTGGTCGAGGCGTACTTGGCCCGTCGCGCATTGGATTACCTTGTTGGGTTTAACCTTTCGCCCGTACTGTGGCGCAAACTACCAGGCGCGAAGTCAGCGGGCCGTGTTCAATCGGTTTGCCTGCGTCTGATCGTTGAGCGGGAACAGGAAATCGACGCATTTGATGCACGCGAATATTGGAGCGTGAAGGCCGTTCTCGGCACACCACGCGGCAAAGAATTCGAAGCTCGCCTGACGATTCTTGGCGGCAAGAAACTCGACAAATTCGACCTCGCGAACGCAACAGACGCAGAACTCGCTGTTCAAGCAGTTTCTAGTCGTCCGCTGACCATAAAGCGCGTAGAGGCAAAACCCGCCAACCGCAGCCCTTCTGCGCCGTTCATGACCTCGACGCTCCAACAAGAAGCGAGCCGCAAATTCGGGTTCGGCGCGCGTCAAACAATGAGTACCGCGCAGCGTCTATATGAGGCCGGCTATATCACCTATATGCGTACGGACGGCATCGACATGGCGCCCGAAGCGGTGACCGCGGCGCGCGAAGCAATTCAAGAGCGTTATGGCAAGAGCTATACTCCTGAAAAGCCCAACGTTTACAAGAACAAGGCAAAGAATGCGCAAGAGGCGCACGAGTGTATCCGCCCAACGGATATGACGCTCGACGCGAGCCAACTTTCTAAGCTAGAGGCCGACCAACGCAAACTTTACGATCTTATCTGGAAGCGCACGCTTGCAAGCCAAATGTCTAACGCACGGTTGGAGCGCACCACAGTCGATATCGGATCCGAAGACGAGCAAGTTATGCTGCGCGCGACAGGTCAGGTTGTGGCGTTTGACGGCTTTATGAAAGTCTATACCGAAGGTCGTGATGACTCTGAGGATGAAGACGACAAACGCTTGCCACAAATTTCAGAAGGGGACGCCGCACCTTTGATCAAAGGTGCGCTGCAGGCCGACTTCGCCAAAGGTGAAAAATCAGACAGTGTCGTCGAGGCAGCAGGCGCCGGAATGCAACGCAATAGCGGTGCAGTCATGACAGAGGATGCTACTGTCCTTGGGCAACAGCACTTTACCCAACCGCCCCCACGCTTCACCGAAGCGACGCTTGTAAAACGTATGGAAGAATTGGGCATTGGTCGCCCGTCCACCTACGCGAGTGTTGTGACCACGATCCAAGATCGCGAATACGTTCGCAAAGAGAAAAACCGCCTTATTCCAGAAGATAAGGGTAAGATCGTTACTGTTTTCCTAACCAACTATTTCCGCAAATACGTTGGCTATGATTTTACCGCCGACCTTGAAGCACAGCTCGACGACATCAGCGCTGGCGATCGCGATTACAAAGAAGTGCTTGCGCATTTCTGGAAAGATTTCTCGGCGGCGATTGGTGAAACTTCGGAGTTGCGTATTTCCGAAGTGCTTGATCACTTGGACGAGGTACTTGCTCCTACACTTTACCCACCGCGCGAAGATGGCTCTGACCCGAGGGTTTGCCCTCTTTGTGGCGAGGGTCAGCTTCATTTGAAAACATCCAAGACGGGTGGCTTCGTGGGCTGCGGAAATTACCCGGAATGCCGCTACACACGTCCGATTGGCGGCGATAGCGATGCAACTGGAGATCGCGTTTTGGGCGAAGATGCCGGAGATGAAATCAGCCTTCGCTCTGGTCGCTTTGGCCCTTACGTTCAACGCGGCGAAGCAACTGAAGAGAACAAGAGGCCACCGCGCGCGAGTTTGCCACGCGGCTGGGCGCCAGACACGATTGACCTTGATAAAGCCTTGATGCTTTTGAGCCTTCCGCGCGAGATCGGCCCCCACCCCGAAGATGGTGAAATGGTTGAGTCCAGCATTGGGCGCTATGGCCCCTATGTTAAGCACGGCCGAGTATATGCCAACATTGCAGATGTGGACGAAGTGTTTACAATTGGCATGAACCGTGCGGTTGAGGTCTTGGCGCAAAAAGCAGCGAAGACTGGGCGTGGCGCAGCGGCCAAACCATTGAAAGAACTCGGCGAACATCCGGATGAGGGCGGCCCAGTCAACGTACTGGACGGGCGTTACGGACCCTATGTGAAGTGGGGCAAGGTCAACGCGACGATCCCCAAGGAAGTCTCGCCCGATGACGTGACAATGGAACAGGCTGTCGCATGGATTGCTGAGAAAGCTGCGAAAAAGGGTACGCGCAAGAAAGCGGCCCCCAAGAAAAAAGCCGCAGCGAAGACAACTGCAAAAAAGAAACCTGCGGCAAAGAAGAAAACCAAAACAGATACCACTGAATAGTTGGTATGAAAGAAGGCCACGCTCAATCGTATGCGTGGCCTTCGCTGCAATGCGGCAAAAGCATTGACACTCCCTGACACAAAAGCAAAACTCCCGCAAAGCCAGCAACGATGGGGAGTGAGACATGAAGAAAATATACGGGTCAGCAGCGGAGGCCCTAGATGGCCTGTTGACTGACGGTATGCTGATTGCCGCAGGCGGTTTTGGCCTATGCGGCATTCCAGAGTTGCTGCTTGCCGCTATTCGCGATGCGGGAACTAAGGACCTTACGTTTGCTTCAAATAACGCGGGCGTCGACGGGTTTGGCATCGGAATGTTGCTGGACACTAAGCAGGTCAAGAAGATGATCTCATCCTATGTTGGTGAAAACGCCGAGTTCATGCGCCAGTATTTGTCGGGCGAGCTTGAACTTGAGTTCAACCCACAAGGCACACTCGCCGAACGAATGCGCGCCGCAGGATGTGGTATTCCCGGATTTTACACCAAAACGGGCGTCGGAACCGTGATCGCTGAAGGCAAGGATCACCGCGAATTCAACGGCGAAACCTATATCATGGAAGAAGGCATTTTCGCCGATCTCTCCATTGTTAAAGCATGGAAAGCTGACGAAACCGGCAACCTTGTATTCCGCAAGACTGCACGCAATTTCAATCCGCCTGCTGCGATGTGTGGCAAGGTCTGTGTTGTCGAAGTCGAAGAGATCGTTCCGACAGGAAGCCTTGATCCGGATACAATCCATCTGCCGGGCATTTACGTGCATCGAATTATCCAAGGTGATCACGAGAAACGCATCGAACAACGCACAGTACGGGAGGCCTAGAGCATGTGGGATCGCAATCAAATGGCCGCGCGCGCCGCGAAGGAATTGCAAGACGGATGGTATGTGAACCTTGGGATTGGCATTCCAACGCTTGTTTCCAACTATATTCCTGACGGCATCGAAGTAACCCTGCAAAGTGAAAACGGAATGCTGGGCATGGGCCCCTTCCCCATTGCAGGCGAAGAAGACGCAGACCTGATTAATGCTGGCAAGCAGACGATCACTGAGCTGCCTCAGACAGCATATTTTGACAGTGCCCAAAGTTTTGGAATGATCCGTGGTGGAAAAATTGCCATGGCTATTCTGGGCGCTATGGAAGTGGCCGAAAACGGCGACCTTGCCAACTGGATGATTCCGGGGAAGCTGGTCAAAGGTATGGGCGGGGCGATGGATCTCGTTGCGGGCGTAAAACGCGTTGTCGTTGTGATGGATCACACCAATAAAAAGGGAGAGAGCAAGTTGCTTAAATCCTGCACGCTTCCGCTAACGGGCCAAGCCTGTGTGGATCGTATCATCACGAACTTGGGTGTTTTTGATGTTGTGGAGGGTGGCTTATCGATCGTCGAGATCGCCGATGGCGTCACCGAAGAAGAAATTCGCAAGAGCACCGAAGCCGCAATAGTATGAATTTTGCGGGTCGCCAAAGTGGCGGCCCGACACCGACCTGTGGCTGATCAATGTGAGTTTTTGTTCCCAAATGGGAAACAGCATCATATTCTTGCCCCAATCTGTGGCTAAATCGCAGGAAATGATGAGCAGTACACAAATCCCAAATTCTCCTGATGCTGCGCCCTCGTCTCGCATCCTGAGCAACAAGAAGTGGCGCGACACCGCCTTGTTTGCCGGGCTTTTTCTGCTTGTCATCATTGGGCTTATTGGCGTGGCGGCCGCGACGGGCTGGCACGAAACATGGGCGCAAATTCAAAAGCTTGCACTCTGGCAGGTAGCTGCGCTCTTGGTTTTATCACTCATCAACTACGTACTGCGCGGGTTGCGCTGGCATGTGTTTGTGCGGCGATTGGGTCTCGACCTAGGAGTCATTGCCAATATGCGTCATTTCCTTGGCGGATTTGCAATGAGCGTCACTCCTGGGCGCCTTGGCGAACTCGTTAGAATGCGATGGATCCGCCGCGAGACAGGCGCCCTTTCCGAGAAAACGGCACCGCTAATGCTAATGGATCGCGCGAGTGATCTCGCGGTTATGGCACTATTGCTAGCGGCGGGGCTTCTTGCGGCGGCAAGCGGAACAAAGGGCGCGCTTCCCGTCGTAATCATTGCTCTTATCGCGGCCATCGTCGTCACGCGACCTGCGCTATTCAATTATGCGGTCAACGGAGCTTATCGAATTATCGGTCGCAAACCACGCCTGTTCGTACGCATACGCCGCGCTTCCCAAAGCCTTGAACAGTTTTCGCATTTGCCCACGATCTGCGCAGCGACACTTCTGGGCGGGCTGGGTTGGTTCGCCGAGGGAGCAGCGTTCTATTACCTTATGACGTGGATGGGCGCAGATATCTCTCTCGCGACTTGCGTTGTCATTTTTGTTTTTTCAACGCTGGCCGGCGGGTTAACGGGCGCGCCGGGCGGTGTCGGCGGCGCAGAGGCAGCGATGGTCGCGCTGCTTACTATAGAGGGCATTCCGCTTTCCATGAGCCTGCCAGCAACCGCTGTCATTCGATTAACGACCCTTTGGTTCGCGATAGCCATTGGATTTATCATTTTTCCTATCGCCGAGAAGTATTCAAGAAGAGGGGCCTATGCGCTGGAAAACTGACACCGTCACAGGTTGGGGACGCGTCCTAAGCGCCGCGAGTGAGATAGCACGCCCCGAACGCACCAGTGCCTTGAACGCTATTTTGGCCTCAGAGAATGCGCCCGCGATGGGCAATCGGCGCTCTTACGGCGACGCACCATTGAACGATGGCGGCAAGTCAATTGATATGACGCGCCTTGATCGCATTTTGGGCTTTGACGAAAGCACAGGCATCCTTGAGGCCGAAGCTGGCTGTCAATTGGGTGAACTCACCAGGCTCTTTGCACCCAAGGGTTGGTTGCCTGCGGTTCTTCCCGGCACAGGGTTCGCGACAATTGGTGGCGCGATCGCCATGGATGTTCACGGTAAAAATCACCACAACGCCGGAAGTTTCGGCCAGCACGTAGAAGCCATAACCCTGTTGGTTCAGGGCGAGAAGAAAACCATTAGCCCCAAACGAAACGCTTCGCTTTTCAAGGCGACAGTTGGCGGCATGGGACAAACGGGGATCATCCTATCGGCAAAGATAAAGATGCTGCCGTGCAAGGGTGACGTCATCATGGTGACCGAGCGGCGTGTCGACGGGCTGGACGAATTCCTCGAGCTTCTCGACAACTCGAGCGCAACTTATACCGTTGGATGGATTGACGCCACGGCCAAGGGCAGCGCGCTTGGGCGCGGAATCTTGGAAGAAGGCGAAACTGGCTCAGGCCTCGTCCCTGCGCGCTCAAAGTCAAAATCGGTGCCCTTCAACGCGCCAAGCTTTGCGCTCTCCCCACTTACGGTTCGGCTGTTCAACAAGCTCTATTTCCGCCGCGTTCCCGATCATGGGCGAACTTCGGTTAAGCCGATTACCGACTTTTTCTTCCCGCTGGATCGCATCTATGACTGGAATCGCCTCTACGGCAAACGGGGGTTTCATCAATTCCAGTGCGTCGTTCCAGTAGCAGAGGCCGCGACGCTGCGCGAAATTCTAACGCAAATCGCTCATTCAGGCCTCGCTAGCCCGCTTGCAGTTCTCAAACGAATGGGTGCGGGCTCTGCTGGCTATATGTCATTTCCGATGGAGGGTTACACGCTCGCCGTTGATTTTCCGAACACAGAAGCCGCGCGCGCCCTCGTCCCGCGCCTCGAGAAACTCACCGCCGAGGTGGGCGGCCGCATTTATTTGGCGAAGGATTCCCTCTCCAGCGGCGAACGCATTCGCCCCATGTACCCCGACCACGCGACTTGGAGTGCAGAAGCGGCCAAGGCCGACCCAACTGGTGCACTTAAAACCGACCTAATTCGCCGACTTGATCTAAGGAGCACAAAATGACGGAAACTTGGATCATCTTGGGCGCGACATCGTCTATGGCCCGCGCATTCGGCCGCAAAGTAAGCGAAGCTGGCGCAACTGTTTTCCTCGCGGGGCGCGATATGGAAGACCTCAAAACGGCCGCGCAGGATTGTCTTGTTCGAGGTGCGGCTTCTGCCGAGGCAATTAAGTTCGACGCCCGCCAAACCGATTGTTTTGGGGCTATTATCGAGCACGTCACGAAAGTCGAAGGCGTCATTAACGTCGCCTGTTTCGTCGGCTCGATGCCCGAGCAATCTGCAATCGATGCCGATCCGTCCCTCATTGAGGGCACAGTCATGGATAGTTTCACTGGCCCAGCTACATTTCTCCAGATGATCGCACCAGAAATGGAAGCGCGCGGAAGCGGAACAGTTGTTGGAGTCGGCTCTGTCGCGGGGGATCGCGGGCGTATCGGCAATTATGTGTATGGCGCTGCTAAAGCAGGATTTCACACCTATCTGTCGGGATTACGAAACCGCCTGAACCGTTCGGGCGGCCATGTAGTGACGGTCAAACCGGGTTTTGTAGACACCGCGATGACATGGACAGTCGAGGGTATGTTCCTTGTCTCGTCGCCCGAAGACGTGGCCGAAACAATCCTTAAGGCGGTCAAGAAAAAGAAAAACACGCTGTATACGCCGTTTTTTTGGCGATACATCATGATGATAATTCGCTCCATTCCAGAGCCACTGTTCAAGAAGCTATCGATCTAGAAGTTGAACAACTGCTGCCAAAGACCCGCCGCATAGAACATCAGCGAAAGCGTAAACATCAGGATACCAAGGCCGTGCTTGTCCTTTAGGGCGAACACGATGGGATCGTGATCCTGTTTTCCGCGGTAACCCAACTTCAACATCCGAATCAGCCACGCGGCAATCGGCAACAGCGCGAACCACAGCAGACCTTGAGAGGGATAAAGGCTCGCCGCGTGATCGGTTAGGCTATAAAGGAAGAAGAGTAGCAGCGCGCCGAAAATACCTACTCCTCCCAATCGAAGTAACGCCTGACGATCTTCGCGCGAATAGGCGCGCCCCGGAAGCCGCGAATTATCAACTGCGGGATAGAGTTCTGTTAACCGCTTTACACAGCCCAGTGTGATAAAGATCGGGAAAATGAAAACGAGCATATAAACGGAAACGCGCACATCACTCGCAGCGGCACCCGCAATTACACGTAGTGTATAGAGTGTCGCCAGTATCGCGATATCTATCCACCGCATACGCTTGAGTTTGATCGAATACACCAGAGATATGAACATATAGAGCACTACAATTCCGAAGAACTTTGTGCCCAAGGTTGCCGCGATACCAATTGATAGAATGGTTAAGAAAACATTCAGGATCATCCCGTACTTAATCGGCACGGCACCACTAGCGAAGGGCCGAAACCGTTTCTTGACGTGAAGGCGATCAGCCTCAAGATCGAGCAGATCGTTGATGATATAGATTGATGATGCCGCAGCAGAGAAAGCGACAACCCCAAGCGCGACACTTAACCAAGATGAAAGAGAAAAGTCATGCGCCGCAAACAGGGGCAGGAAAAGCAGTACATTCTTAACCCATTGATGTGGTCGCAGCGACTTAATCAAATCTTTGGCGCGCGTGCCGCCAGAGAACTCGGTTACCGAACGGCCCTGTTCGCGCAGTTTTTCCGCTTCTTTGGGAGCATCAACGACAATTGCGCGATCACTCTTGGCCCAGATATCCAGATCAACAGCTTCGTTACCTGCATAGTCAAAGCCACGCTCACCGAAATCCGAAACCAGCGCGGCGGCTTTCTTCTCTCCCTTTAGATTAGTCTCGACTGTCGACGCATATACTTTATCGGCAAAGTCATACTCTTGAGACAGCTGAGCCACCAAAGACTGATCGGAAGCTGACGCCAAATAGACGTCCTGCCCTGCTGCCTTCGCCTTCTGCGCAAAATCGTTAAGCTCTTGGTTAACAGGCAAGAGGTCCACCCGCAGCTCCGCAATCTCCGCAAGTTCATGCTTTAGGCGCGCTCGGTCGCCGAAGTATTTAAAGGATGCCTTAAGTGTAGTAATCGGTTTCTTGCCCAATCCCGCCCAGAAGCATTCGAATAGCATGTCGGTCTTGAGGTAGGTACCATCCACATCCAAGACCAGTGGCTTTGTTTCACCCACCCGTAACCTCGTTTTTATTTGCAAATACGCATCCATCCGAAACCAACTGTGGAGGAGTTAGACACATGCCACGTGCGACCTCCCAAGCGGCGAGCACTTTAGGCACATACCCACGAGTTTCGGCATATGGAGGGACGCCACCGTTTGAAATGACAGCGTTTTCGCCCGCGTTGTAACCTGCGAGCACTAGAATCGGGTCGCCATCGAATTTTTCCATTAACCAATCAAGATACGCTACACCGCCCTTGATGTTCTGTGTCGCGTCTGTGCTATCGGTTACGCCAAATCGTTCGGCTGTTGCAGGCATAAGCTGCATCAGCCCTCGCGCACCCGCAGAGGATGTTGCATCTGTCTTACCTGCGGACTCAACACTGATCAGAGCCAGGGCAAGCGCCGGCGAAACTCTGGTGCCAATCGTCGCCACCATTATTTCGGTGCCGTGTTTAAGTGTAATATCCTGAAGAGTTTGAAGGCGTGGGCTTAGATTTGCCGCCTCGGGCGGGGCCTTACGTAAGTGCAAGAGCGCCTGAGCGAGCCTGCCGGGGCCCGAATCGTTCATACTCGGCGAAACCTCTGACCAGTACCAATCGAATGGCGCGCTACGAGCCAATAACTGTTCTAGCTCTTGATTGCCTTCCTCTTCGATATCTTCTTCTTCGACTTTCTCGGCCAGTTCTTTTTTCAACCCTTCCAGTCTTTCGTTGATCGCCCGTGCTTTTGCGACGGCCGCCTCCTGAACACGCGCTTGCTCGACTGGATCAATCTGAACTGTAATCTTGGGAGGGGCACCCCGTTGAGGCACCTTCAGCCGCTTGAACGTAAAATCTTGTGCTGGCGCAGGCGTCTCGGCCTGCGCGCTTACGGCGCAAAGAATTGCCGTCAAACATAATATTCGCCCGTAGCTCCGCTTCATGCGGTTTTCGCCCTGCTCTTATTGGTTTTGCCTAGTGTCGCAAAAAACTGTTTGCCGCGCTAGCGTTAGCCTAAAAATTGTTCGCATATGTGGCCAATTTGAGTGATTTCGCCCAGATCAAACGGCCAATCATGAATGAAACACGATTCAAATCGTTAAAAAACAATGCGTTAAAACAAATTATTCGATTATTAACCCTCTCTTAAATTTGTACTTTTACCGCCCTAATGCTGCCCCATTCGACTGGCTATATCAACTCATCCAAGGCGAACACAGGCTCATATGCGGCCCGAACGCCAGGGCGCAGAAATGAGCAAAGAGAAATTTAGGAGAAACAAAATGACTAACCTTATCAAAAACTTCGTAAGCAACGAATCTGGTGCCGTAACTGTAGACTGGGTTGTTCTTACAGCCGCAATCGTTGGCCTCGGCGTTGCGGTTCTCGCAAGCGTAAGCGGCGGCGTTAAGTCCCTTGCTGGCAAAATTTCGTCTGAAGTTTCGTCGATGACTGTTTCCAACGGTTCGTAAGCTTACAAGTTTCACTTGTAGCGGCCGCATCTCTTATCTGAGGTGCGGCCTTTTTTTGTTCTAGGCAAACACAAACAAATCAAACGGCACCCTCAAAGTTGCCACATTTGAGCCGAATAATATTCGGACAATGATCTTGATCGGAACTTAAGGATAGAACTATGGAAAAGTTTATGTCTGCATTTCTAACGAGCGAAGATGGTGCAGTAACAGTGGACTGGGTTGTCTTGACCGCGTTCGCGGGCTTTATGGGAGTTCTCGTTGTTAGCCAGCTGATGAATTCTTCATCCAACATTGCCTCCAACATCAGCGACGAAATCGCGACGATGAAAGTGACTGAAGAATAATCCCATTGTTTACTTTTTGGGTTTATTCACCAACCCGACCCGCCATTGACCACAGAATTGCCGCAATTTCTTGACAGTGTACGCTTATCGAGTAGTACGTCCTCAGTCTCATGCCTGAGGGCGCAGTAATAAGGAAGGGCACCAAATGCGTTTGATTTTTGTATTGGTCCTGATGCTTGGCTTAGGCCTCGCGGGGTTCGCTGTATATACAGCGAAAGGATTCATTGAAACTAAAGAAAATCAGCTCGCCCAAGAAAGGGCTGCAGCAGCAAAGATTGTCCCGACCAAGGACGTATATGTCACCACTCGCCGTGTTGAATATGGTGAGAAACTGACCGAAAAAGATATCAAAACAATCGCTTGGCCAGAAAACGCGATTCCAGAAGGTGCATTCACTTCTCATGAGGAGTTCTTCTCGAAGGGCGACGATGTGTTGCGCACCGTTCTACGGACAATGGAGAACGGCGAACCCGTAATGGAAGTAAAAGTAACCGGCCCCGGTGAAGACGCTGGCCTCACTTCTCGCCTTGGAAAGGGAATGCGGGCATTCGCGATCCGCGTTGACGTAACGACTGGTGTTTCGGGTTTCCTTCGCCCCGGCGATCGCGTTGACATTTACTGGAGCGGCTCAATCAATCGCAAAGACGTAACACGCCTGATTGACACGAACGTTCCGCTGATTGCCGTTGACCAAACCGCAAACTCCGATCGCTCTTCCGCGGCCATCGCGCGCAACGTAACCGTTGAGGTTTCGCCCGTTCAGGTCGCTGCGCTTGCACAAGCACAAGCAACCGGTCGCCTCTCGCTTTCACTTGTGGGCGCGCAGGATGACACGATTGTCGAAGCAGGTATCGAAGTCGATCAAACAGAACTGCTCGGTATTCGCGAGCAAGAAGTGATCGAAGTTCAGGAAGATCCAGTGTGTACAATCCGCACGCGACGCGGAGCAGAAGTGGTCGAAATTCCGATCCAATGCACCAACTAATCTAGCATTTTTGCCACAAGGGCGCGCAACCCACTCGGTTGCGCGCCCTTGTTTTATTACAACACCTCAAAGTTGTGTTGCCACATCTCCACATTAAAACCACTCGTCAAAGCATTGATTCTTGCAATGAAAATGCCTTTCCTGCATGGTGCTTGTCAAAAGGGCGCATATAGACGCCTATAAATAGAGGCGTGATCGGAGGGCAGGATCACAATGATCATCAAGAAATTATTTACGGCGGCATGTTTTGGGGCCGCCCTCAGCATGGCAGTTCCAGTAGCTGCAAATGCGGAAACATTACGAGTGTTGCGCGGCGCAACATCGACGGCGCTGAGCGTCCCGATGAACCGCGCTGTTGTGGTCGAGAGTGAAACCCCGTTCGCCGAGCTTTCAATCGCGAACCCGGGTATCGCAGACATATCCACACTTTCCGACAGAACGATTTACGTCTTGGGTAAAGCCCCAGGCCGTACGACCCTCACGCTCCTTGGCGGCGACGGTAACCTTTTGACGAACGTCGAGGTGCAAGTCACCCCAGATATCGCCGAGTTCAAAGAGCGGTTGAAACAAATCCTCCCGAACGAGAGCATCCAAGTACGTACAGCGAATGACGGCATCGTGCTTTCCGGCACAATCTCCAGCCTCGCCCGTATGGACCGCGCTATGGATCTAGCGCAGCGTTATGCACCTGAGCGTGTTTCGAACCTCATGGTCGTCGGTGGCAATCAGCAGGTTATGCTGAAAGTGCGTTTCGCAGAGATGAACCGCTCTGTACGCAAGAGTCTAAGCGCAAGCGTTGGTGTCTCAGGCGCCCTCGCAAACGGCAGCGTTGGCACAACCTCGGGTTCCGGCCAGTTCGCGAACAGTGCGGTACTCAATAATGCGCTCAACAACGGCTCTACTGCGTCCACAAACGATCGCGTTGGCGCGATGCTCTTTGGCTTTAACGCAGGCGCAACACAGGTTGCGGTTATGCTCGAAGCCCTTGAAAGCAAAGGTGTTGTTCGTACTCTCGCGGAACCGAACCTCACAGCCATTTCTGGCCAAGAGGCGAAGTTCCTCGCTGGCGGCGAATACCCTGTTCCAATTGCGCGTGATGCGTCGAATGGCGGCTCGGCAACGACTGTTGAATATAAACCATTCGGTATTGAGCTGAACTTCATCCCGCGCGTCGTCGACAATGACATCATTAACCTTACGTTGGATGCCGCTGTTTCGAGCTTGGATGCATCAAACGGTATCGACGTTGAAGGCTTCCAAATCAGCGCGTTCAAGCGCCGCGAGACTTCGACAACCGTTGAAATGCGCGACGGCGAGAGTTTTGCGATTGCCGGCTTGCTTCTTGATGACTTCCAAGACCTCAACTCGCAGGTTCCTTGGCTTGGTGACATCCCCGTGCTGGGATCGCTCTTCCGTAGCGCAGAGTTCCAGCGCGATCAAAGCGAACTCGTGATCATCATCACACCGCATCTTGTGACACCGACACGTGGCGAGGCCCTTGCGCTTCCAACTGACCGTGTTCGTATTCCATCCGAGAGCGAACTCTTCCTCTTCGGCAAAGTTGCCGGAACAAGATCCCCCAACGGCGTTGCCGGAGAAGTTGCCAAACAAGAATTTGGCGGTTCCTACGGCTATGTGATGGAGTAAAGACAATGCAACGATTTGTTTCCCAAACATTTTTCTCGAAATCGGTTGCGCTCCTGAGCCTAGTTACCATCGCCGCATGTGACCTAGAAGCTGGATCGGAAGTTGACGAGGGCGCCTTCGGCAACCCAACAATGAACAATGTACTAATCCAATCCGGAGAGAGATCATACGCAGTTGATCTAGCGCGTCGTTTCGCAGAAGAGACACCATCGACGATCAACTTTGCGTTCAACTCTTCCACGCTTGATGCTAATGCACGCGCTGCGTTGCAGGCGCAGGCGCGTTGGATCAAGCAGTTCCCTGAGATGACGTTCCGCGTTTATGGGCACACTGATCTTGTTGGCTCTCAGAGCTACAACAAGTCTCTCGGGCTTCGCCGTGCACAAGCAGCGGTCAACTATCTCGTGAGCCAAGGCATCAGCCGCAGCCGTCTGGATGCCGTTGTCTCGTATGGTAAGACGCAACCAATCATCGCAACATCTGGACCAGAGCGCAGGAATCGCCGTACGGTAACCGAGGTTAACGGATTTGTTCAAAATCATCCGACTGTGATGAATGGCAAATACGCTCAGGTCGTATTCCGCGACTACGTTGCGAGTGCGGTTCCGGCCACCGAGCTGACGGGCTTTGATTCGAGCGTAACCGAGTAGATCTGTCGCGAGATACCGTACAATTACGTTTATTTAGCCCCAATGTTGCCAAATTTAGCTGCCATTTTCAGATCAAGTGATGGGAGCAGTGCGTGCGAATCGGAAACGACAGCGCGCACGGGCGACAACGGGGCGAGATCAACCTGACGATACGGTTGAACCGCCGCATTCCGTTTTCGTCCTCTAGCAGAAGGACGTGAGGCAAATGACCAGTAGCGCAATGTTGCAGCCAGAACCGGCGCCAATTGTGGCATGTACGATTTCTCGCGATGTGCAGAATTTCGATCTGTTGATCGAGGACATGGAAGCCGAACTTGGAGAGAGTTGGGGCGATCTAGGATTCAACGACGCCCTTACGTTCCTCGACCAAGAAGAAGCTCAAGGTCTTGAATTCGTTGCCATCGCAGTTGATTCGCAGGACGAGCAAGATCTATCTCTAATCTCCAATCTGATTACTGCTGCGAAGTCTGCGCAGATCAAAGTAATCCTGATTGCCGATGACGTAAGCCCCGTTGCACTGCATAAATTGCTGCGGCTTGGGGCGGATGATTTCATCCCCTACCCTCTTCCTGAAAACGAGCTTCACGAAGCGGTTGAGCGCCTTCGCAAGAAAGCCGAACTCAATGCGGTCGCCGATACGCCGACCATCGAAGAAACGCAAACTGTTCTCAAGGCAACGAACGATCACAGCGGCGTTGTTCTTCCTGTGCACGGCCTTGCTGGCGGCACGGGTGCCACAACTTTTGCGGTAAACCTCGCCTGGGAATTGGCTACAGTCGAGAAGAAGAACCCGCCGCGCGTTTGCCTTCTCGATCTTGATCTACAGTTTGGGTCCGCCTCGACATTCCTCGACTTGCCGCGCCGCGATGCAGTCTACGAGATGCTGACCGATACAGATTCTATGGACAGCGACAGCTTCATGCACTCGCTCTTGACCTATAACGACAAGTTACACGTGCTTACGGCTCCGGCTGAAATCTTGCCGCTCGATCTGGTTTCTCCTGAGGATATCGACAAGATCATCGAAACCGCGCGCACCAACTTTGATTATGTCGTGATCGACATGCCTTCGACGCTTGTGGCGTGGACAGAGGCGGTTCTGAATCAGGCGCACGTGTATTTCAGCATGGTCGAGTTGGACATGCGTTCGGCGCAAAATGCGCTTCGTATGGTGCGCGCGCTCAAGGCTGAACAGCTCCCTTATGAGAAGATGCGCTTTGTCCTGAATCGTGGACCGAAGTTCACCGATATTGCTGGAAAAACGCGCGTTAAGCGCATGGCCGAGAGCCTCGATATCAACATCGAAGTCCAGCTGCCCGATGGCGGCAAGCAGATCGTTCAGGCGAATGATCACGGCCAACCACTGGGTGAGCACGCGCCGAAATCTCCGTTGCGCAAGGAAATTCACAAACTGGCCATGTCACTTCACAAGCATAATCTGGCCGAGAGCACAGGTTCGTAGGAGCACATATGTTTTCTCGTTACAGCAAAAAAGAAACCGGTAAAGCACAGCCGACACCTGATGTGGCACCGGCCCCTAAGGCGGCCCCAAAAGCACAGAGCCTTCGCAAGGCCTCTGCCGCGGCGGCGCCCATTCCGCTGGACAAGGAAGCAAAGCGTAAATCCAGGCTTAGCGAGATCAAGGTAGAGCTTCACAGCCGCCTTCTCGACAACCTCAACCTCGCGGCTCTTGAGAACGCGAGTGAAAAGGACCTCCGCGCCGAAATCGTGGCAATCGCGAGTGAATCGCTCGAAGAAATGGCCGTCGTTCTTAACCGCGATGAGCGCACAGCGTTGAATGCCGAGTTGTTCGACGAGGTAACTGGCCTTGGCCCGCTCGAACCGCTTCTTAAGGACGAAACGGTCAACGATATTCTGGTTAATGGACCGCAACAGATTTTCGTTGAGCGTGCAGGTAAACTTGAGCTTACGCCAATTACTTTCAAGGACGAGAAGCACCTGCTTCGGATTATCGACAAGATCGTTTCGGCCGTTGGTCGTCGTGTTGATGAAAGTAACCCTTACGTCGATGCGCGTCTTCAGGACGGTTCGCGTTTCAACGCCATGGTTCCGCCCGTTGCCGTTGACGGTAGCTTGGTTTCGATTCGTAAGTTTAAGAAAGACAAACTTGGCATCGACGATCTGGTAAATTTCGGTGCCTTCACCGAAGAGATGGCGGCGTACCTGCAGGCGGCCGTTGCTACGCGTCTGAATATCATCGTTTCTGGCGGTACTGGCTCTGGTAAGACAACCACGCTGAACGCCCTCTCCTCCTTTATTGATAACGCCGAACGCATCCTAACCATCGAGGATACGGCCGAACTTCAACTCCAACAGACACACGTAGGCCGGATGGAAAGCCGCCCTCCCAACGTCGAGGGCAAAGGCGAAGTTTCTCCGCGCGACTGTTTGAAAAACGCACTTCGTATGCGTCCCGACCGCATAATCGTGGGTGAAACTCGCGGCGCTGAGGTGATCGATATGCTTCAGGCGATGAACACGGGCCACGACGGTTCGATGACTACAATCCACGCCAACTCTGCGCGTGACGGCGTAAGCAGACTTGAGAATATGATCGCGATGGCCGGGATCGAAATGCCGCTAAAGGCGGTACGCTCGCAAATCTCATCCGCTGTGAACCTGATCGTACAGGCAAGCCGCCTTCAGGATGGTTCGCGCCGTATGACCTCAATCACCGAAATCACAGGTATGGAGGGCGATGTTATCTCCATGCAAGAAATCTTCCGTTATCAACGCGTTGGTTTGACGCCGGATAACAAAATCATTGGCCATTTCACAGCGACTGGCGTGCGTAGTCACTATTCCGAGCGCTTCCGTATGTGGGGCTATGATTTGCCGCCAACCCTATTCGAACCAACAAAAATGGCTGCGGAGTAAGCCCATGATTATCAGTGCAGCGCCCCTGATTTACGTCCTCATATTCGTTGCGGTATTGGTCCTGGTTGAGGGCATCTATCTCACTGTATTCGGCAAATCCATCAGCCTGAACAGTCGTGTGAACCGCCGACTAGACATGCTCGAGAAGGGCGGAAACCGTGAACAGGTTCTTGACCAACTCCGCAAGGAAATGGGCCAGCACCTAAAATCCAAAGGCATCCCACTTTACTCACTGCTCGCACAAAAAGCGCAGAAGGCGAACATCGCTTTCTCACCTTCGCAGCTTATCCTTGTGATGATTGCCCTCTCTATCTTTGCATTTTTGGGCCTGACCGTCGCCACAGCGGCATCCGCCCCACTCAGAGTCGGCCTTGCCATTGTAATGGGCGTGGGCGCGGTATTTGTCTGGGTTAACGGAAAAGCCAAAAAACGCCTCGCGATGCTTGAGGAGCAACTCCCCGACGCGGTGGAACTTATGGTGCGCTCGCTACGTGTTGGGCATCCTTTTTCTTCAGCGATCTCCATTGTGGCCAAGGAGGTTTCTGATCCCCTTGGAACCGAAATGGGCGTTATTGCCGATGAGACAGCTTATGGCCGCGACGTTGGCGAAGCTCTCAAACATATGGCCGAGCGGATGGATATGCAGGATCTCCGCTTCTTGGCCGTGGCGGTGACGATTCAGCAGGTTTCCGGTGGTAACCTTGCCGAAATTCTTGATGGTCTTGCGAAAGTTATTCGCGCCCGCTTTAAGCTTTTCCGCCGCGTGAATGCCATTACGGCCGAGGCGAAATGGTCAGGGATGTTCCTCTCTGGCTTCCCAATTCTAGCCCTCATCATGATCAACGTCATTCAGCCTGACTACTATGACGAAGTTAAGGAAACGTCAGTTTTCATTCCTGCTTGTCTCGTGGTTGCCGGCTTCCTAATTGCGAATATCTTTGTGATGAAATCGCTTGTGAACATTAAGGTCTAGGAGCAGACGATGGAACTCTTGGAAGCTTTCAATACGATGCTCTCTGATAACTTTGGAGAATTTGGGCCAGTTATCGTTGCAGGTGTGATCGGATTTCTACTGATCATCATGACGCTGCCGTTCCTTCTTCAAAAGAAGGTCGATCCACTAGAGAAATTGCGGCAGGAACGTGCTTCGCGTGATCGGGGCAAATCAGAGGCGCTGCGCTCGAGCAAGAATGACAAGCTTGAGAAATATTCAAATTTCTTGGAGCCTCAAGACGAAGAGGAATTCTCGGCCGTTCGCCTAAAACTTATGCAGGCAGGCTATCGCGACAAGACTTCCGTGCGGACCTATCACTTTGCACAATTTGCGCTTGGCTTGGGCGCACTTATCGCAGGCGCGATCTATACACTCGCCACCTCCAACGGCGAAGAGGGCGCACTACAATCCTCGATGATGACCATTCTGATTCCAGGTGTGATCGGATACATGGCACCCAAATACTGGGTTAACCGCCGCCTTCAAACCCGTCAGGAAGCTATCACTAACGGCTTTCCAGATTCGCTCGATATGATGCTGGTGTGCGTTGAGGCGGGGCAATCGCTCGATCAATCCATTCTCCGCGTTAGCCAAGAAATTCGTGCAGGCTTCCCTGATCTCGCCGATGAATTCGCGATCGTTGCCCACGAATCAAAAGCGGGTAAGGACAAGGTTTTGGTCCTAAACGACATGGCCGATCGTTGCGGCATTCAGGATGTGCGTAGTTTTGTGACTGTTTTGAACCAATCGCAGACCTTCGGTACCTCCATCGCAGACGCCCTGCGGGTCTATGCGGAAGAAATGCGCGACAAACGCGTTATGCGCGCCGAGGAAAAGGCGAACAAACTGCCGACCAAGATGACTTTGGCGACCATGATGCTGACAGTTCCGCCACTATTGATAATTCTTATCGGTCCGTCCGTTTATGGTATTGCGCAGACCCTATCAACTACTGGATTCTAGCTGGCATGAACGCCGCAAAGCTGAGTCTTGTACTGACATTGCTATTGGCCGCCTGTGATACCACGGGCGGCTTTGACGCAAATGGGAATCCCTATGCCCCAGGCCTAAGCGCCGAAGAGGGTGTGGACGGCCTCTTGGTTGGGCACAGGCTCATGGAAGCGGGCGAATATGAGCTGGCGCTCAAGGCGTACCTAAGGGCCGCTGCGCAGCACGGAATGTCGATTGATGTGCTAAGCGCGCTTGGGTCTGCGAATCTTCGGCTGGGAAGGCTAGGACAATCAGAAAAACTCCTGAGACAGGCCGTGGACGAGGATCCGACCTTTGTTCCAGCATGGAATAACCTCGGTGTCGTTCTCATGGAAACTGGTCAGGTTGGCGAGGCTAGCCGTGTGTTCCAAACGGCCTTTGCGCTGGATAGTGGCGAAAGCGACTCAATCCGCAAAAATCTCACACTGGCACTCGAAAAAATTGAGAATCCGTCGTATGATGAGACCAATAAGAATAATTTTGAGTTGGTGAGGCGCGGAACAGGTAGTTATCTGCTCCTTGAAACTCCGTGAGAGAATTGAGCAGTAAAGGACGCAAAAATGCGCCATCCCTTCTTTCTATCGCTGTGCTTGTGCAGCGCTATTACCCTTTCCGCGTGCGGAGATTCCTCTGACACGGCCGATGTCGAACGTGCGGTAAAGGACTTGAATGTAATAGACGAGAGCAACCTGAACGATATCATGTTGACCGTCGCAGACCCCGACGAGGGCGTCGCTTACTACAAAAAAGCCGTGCTTAACGAGCCAAACCGCATTGATTTCAAGCGCGGTCTAGCGCTGTCGTTGGTACGCGCCAAAAAGCCTGAGGAATCTCTGTCGAGCTGGAAAGCTGTTGTCGAGAGCTCACAAGGCACCAGCGACGACCGTGTCAATTACGCCGACGCTCTAATCCGGTCCAACAAATGGGACGAAGCCGAGACGATGCTCGATAGCGTTCCACCAACAGTCGAGACGTTCAAACGCTATCGCCTTGAGGCGATGATCGCCGACTCGAACAAAGACTGGGACAAAGCGGACAGCTACTACGAAACCGCCGTAGGCCTGACCACCAAGCCCGCAAACGTGTTGAACAACTGGGGCTACTCCATGCTCACACGCGGGAACTACGAAAAAGCCGAGAAGCTTTTTGGCGACGCCATTTCTTATGACAGCAAGCTGTTCACTGCCAAAAACAACCTCGTCTTGGCACGCGGCGCACAGCGGAACTATGAGATTCCGATTGTACCAATGACCCAAGAAGAGCGCGCGCAGCTTCTGCATACTATGGCGCTTTCTGCGATCAAGCAGGGTGATGTTGCGACCGGCAAGGGCCTGCTTAAGGACGCGATCGAAACGCATCCACAGCATTTCGAATCCGCCGTACGCTCGCTATCTGCTCTTGAGGGGGGCGCGTAAATTTGGATTTGACGCTTACTGCGGGAGCGGCAATGGCTTTCTTGCCATTTGCCCTTCCTATTTGTTTGTGGGTTATGTTTAGCGACCTCAAGCACATGAAAATCCGCAACACCGCAGTGCTTGCCCTAATCGGTGTTTACGCAGTGGTCGGCCTTGTTGCGCTGCCGATGGATCAATATCTGGCAGGCTGGGTCAACGGGATTGTCATGCTCGTTATCGGCTTCATTGCTAGCAGTTTTGGAGCAGTCGGAGCAGGAGATGCCAAGATTTTTGCGGCGATCTCTCTGTTTGTCGCGCGTGGCGATATTTCGAAGTTCACCATTCTCCTTGCCGCGTGTCTGCTTGTGGGTTTTGTCGCCCACCGACTCGCGCGATCGTCTTCTCTCGCTCTGAATCTAGCGCCAAACTGGGAAAGCTGGCATCGCCCCAATGAATTCCCAGCGGGCCTATCGCTCGGGTTCCTGCTCATAATCTATCTGGTTTGCGCGGCGTTCTTTAACAATTAGCGGTCAATGCGGAAGAACGCATATAGCTCAGTATCCTCGATAAGAGACAACGTTTCGCCCTCACGCTCGGCTATGTTGTCCAGAATTATTCTTTGTATTGCGGTCAATGGGCATTTCGGAACCAATAAATAAGACGCATTATCGTACCCAGTAAGGCCCCCGTAATACCATGGAGCGGATCCGATCGCCGGCAGCATTCCTGCCTCGATCCATAGTGCCATGATTACGTCTGCGACAAAGAGTGAGCTACCTTGAGCCGCCACATTCTTTGACACACCAGCGCTGATTGCGTGCTGCATAGCGGCAACCCCACCCTCTAACGTGCAGTCTGGAAGGACCATTCCCGCGATTTCACGGATATCTTCATCCTCGGGAGGCGAAACAAATTCCTCCAACTCTTCGCTAAAAACTCGCGAAGAAATGGTAACCTTTTTGCCACGAATATCCGCCGTGTGAATGTCCATCGATACATCCGGCAAGAACGGCGCATACTCGGATGCATCAACAAAAGCGTGGCGCAGCGGACTCGTCACAAGGTTAATATATGAGGGCACCATCACAGCCAGCGCCGCAATAGCAACCCCGGATGCAGCAGAGCGCATCTTCCAGCCCAAGCCATTGCGAATGTCATTCCGTGGCCTGTAGACCATCAGAACAATAATCACAAACAAGAGCCAAACAGGGTCGTTTCCGAAATTCTGATACGTAACGAAATAAAAACCGGGCATACAAAGCAGAAGCAAAAGCGCCTCTTTGTTCTGATCGGACTGTCTAAGTACAACGCAACTCATGAACGCCAAGAATGAAATCCCGATGAACGCGGGCGCGCCGAGAAGGTCAAGCATACTTGCCCCTGGATAGGGCCGAACGTCTGAACCCGCTACGCGTAGCAAGTCACCCAAGTATGCCGACCAATACTCCACCCCCAAGATCGCAGTAGCAAGTGCAGCGACAGCAAGCCCCGCGCCAACGGCCATGACAAGCGCCCGCATGTTGTGGTTCAAAATCAAGCCCACTGTGATAGGGATCGCAAAGCCCGCGAAGTACGTAACTTTGGTCAGCGCAAGGACGGCCATGCCAACACCGATCATGAGACCCTCGAGATTTGGTCGTGGGCGGCGTTCCTCCTGTGGAGCAATCACACCGAGCGCCAACACAGACAAGGAGATAGCCCATGACCAGCGGTTATAGTGCATAGAAATAGACGGCGAGTTTTCGCTTCCACCGCCTACAATTGCGCAAACAATCGCCAGAATACTGATGCCAAAGAACATCGCCGCAATCGGACCCAACCGCGACACACCAACCCACCAAACGACAGGCAAAAGCAAGACTGCTAACAGCGTTTGGGCCAGAACGAAACTTATCCCTAGGTCATAGCCTAAATTCGAGAACCAGATGATCGGCGCAAAGGCCATTACGCCGATTGGAGTCTGGAATTCGATATGAATGTCATACCCGAGTTGCAAACGGCGGAGAATATCCATGAAATGCAACACGTCAACTTCGTGTTTTCCAAGGAATAACCCACCCTTAGCGATGGACAGACCAGAAAATATGATCGTCACACCAACCAAAACAGTGGCCAAAAGTGTTGAATTTATTTGCTTCATGCGTGCCTGCGTTTACTTTTGAGCAACACTAGCCGCAGACCATGCTGATTGCCAAAGGTCGAAACAGAATTTTGTGGTCATTACTGCACAGAGAGGTAGAATCATCACAAAAATATGCGAACCAATCTCGCTGCCAAACAATACAGGTACACTCAATGTCATTTGAACCCACGAGCGTCGTCGCTCCGCCCGCCCCGAAACGTCTCAATGAGATGAACTTGTCGCCCGTCATGATGCGCGACATTCTTATCAAAACGCTATTTCGGAAGAATGTCGACATGGTGTCCGAAATTGCCGAGGCGATCTGTCTGCCGATACCTGTAACGCAGGAACTGGTTGATCTGGCGCGAGAACAGCGACTGATTGAGGCGACAGGGACATTGCACGCGAACTCCGGCAACGAAATGGGGTACCAACTTACGGACCAAGGCAAAGCGCGCGCGCTAGATGCCCTAAGCCAGTCGGAATACTATGGCGCGATGCCCGTGCCACTAGCCGTCTATCAAGAGCAGGTAAAGCGGCAATCCATTCGCAACATCATGATTAATCGCGATCAGCTTACGGGCGCGATGGGGCATCTGATTCTGCCACCTGACCTACTGGATCAACTTGGCCCCGCGGTGAGTTCTGGTCGCTCCATTCTGATGTACGGTCCTCCGGGTAACGGTAAATCCTCGATCTCTAATGGTATCCGCGACGCCCTAGGCGACAAAATCTATGTACCGCGCGCGATTGAATATGCGGGTCAGGTCATTACCGTCTATGACCCAATCGTTCACAGCGCCGCAGAGGTACAGAAAGACGATCCGAACTCTCTTCGTCGTACTGCGAACCGTTACGATACCCGCTATGTGCGTTGCGAGCGTCCGACCGTAATTACGGGTGGTGAGCTTTCGCTGTCGATGCTTGACTTGGTCTACAATCCGACATCCCGAACCTACCAAGCGCCCTTGCAGCTTAAATCAACGGGCGGCGTGTTTATCGTGGACGACCTTGGTCGCCAAGAAGAGCCGCCGCAGGCCCTCATCAACCGCTGGATTGTTCCACTCGAGGAAGGCAAGGATATCCTCGCTCTTCAATCGGGTGAGAAGTTTGAAGTACCTTTCGATACGCTCGTTATTTTCTCGACAAACTTCCACCCGAATGAGATTTTCGATAAGGCGGCGCTGCGTCGTATCTTCTTCAAGATCAAGATTGATGGTCCGAACCAAGAAGACTTCCTCAAGATTTTCGCGATGATGGCACGGCGACGCAAAATGCCACTGGATGAGGCCGCACTCGTGCATCTTCTCAAGAAGAAGTATCCCGAAATCGATAACGTATATGCCAACTATCAACCGATATTCCTTATCGACCAGATGATCGCGATCTGCGAATTCGAAGGCATTCCCTATCAGATGTCTCCTGAACTGATTGATCGCGCTTGGGCTAATATGTTCGTGAAGGAAGAGGCAATCGTCCACTAATTCGCCCTACGCATCGCTGTGACCCAGCGGAACACCTTGGCGCGCAACGGATTTGGGCGCACACTCTCGCAAAAGGAGAGTGTGCCATGTCCAACCGTGTGAACCTGACCATCCAAGACCATATCGCCATGGTCAAACTCAACCGCCCAGAAAAGCGCAATGCGCTCGATCTCGAGATGATTGAAGCAATTGTCGCAACGGGCGAGTCACTGATGAACCGGAACGATGTTCGGGCCGTTGTCCTCTCTGGCGATGGTCCCGCGTTTTGTGCGGGCCTAGACACCTCTACGTTCGGGAAGCTTGTGGCGCAAATGTCCAAGACCGGCGGGATTACGGCGCGAACGCATGGCGCATCCAACCTGTTTCAGCGCGCCACGATGGTATGGCGCGACTTACCCATGCCCGTTGTTGCGGCTGTGCATGGGCATGTCTATGGCGGCGGATTTCAGATCATGCTTGGTGCGGACATGCGTATTGCAACACCAGATACCAAGTTTGCCATCCGAGAGGGAAAGTGGGGCTTGGTTCCGGACATGGGCGGTATGGCGATCATGCCTAGCCTTGCGCGCGCCGATATCATCCGGAAATACACTTATACCGCCGAAGTATTCCTCGGAGAGCCCGCCCTTGAAGCCGGCTTTATCACGGAGATCAACGCCGATCCCTTGAGACGTGCACTGGATATCGCTTCTGATATTGCAACCAAAAGCCCGGACGCGACGCGCGTTGCCAAGCAGCTTCTTACAGATATCGAACATTCCAGCACCGATGAGGTGTTGATCCTCGAGTCCGAAGCTCAGGCGAAACTGCTTGGCACCGCAAACCAGACCGAAGCCGTGCTTGCGGGGCTAGAAGGACGGGCGCCAAACTATTCCGATCCGAGCTAGGCTGTAAGCCCTTCTGGCTCGGCGAGGTCGTGCGCGCGGCATGTTGCGGTAAGTGTATTCGCCAATAGGCAAGCGATCGTCATTGGGCCAACACCACCCGGAACTGGCGTGATCGCACCGGCAACCTCGGCGGCAGAAGCAAAGTCGACATCTCCGACAAGTCGCGTCTTGCCTTCGCCCTTCTCTGGCGCGGGAACGCGGTTGATGCCCACGTCAATCACTGTCGCTCCCTCTTTTATCCAGCTTCCTGGTACCATCTCTGGGCGTCCAACAGCCGCGACAACGATGTCCGCAGAGCGCACAACATCAGGCAAGTCCTTGGTTCTGCTGTGGGCAATCGTGACCGTACAGCTATCGCCCAAAAGCAAATTCGCCATCGGCTTCCCCACAATATTTGAGCGCCCAATGACCACCGCATTCAACCCAGAGAGCGAGCCATGGTGCTCGCGCAGCATCATAAGGCAACCCAGCGGCGTACAAGGCACCATTGCCTTCTGTCCTGTCCCCAGTAATCCAACGTTGGAAATATGAAAGCCATCGACGTCCTTGGCTGGGTCAATCGCGTTAATGACCAGATCTTCGTTAAGGTGATCAGGCAAGGGAAGCTGCACCAAAATGCCGTTAACATTGGAGTCGGCGTTAAGCTTGGCGATCAGGTCCAACAAATCTGACTCGCTCGTATCTGCGGCCAACTTATGCTCGTAGGAGTTCATGCCAACCTCGTTGGTCATCTTCCCCTTGGAGCGCACGTAAACCTGACTTGCTGGGTCCTCGCCAACTAGGACGACCGCGAGGCCCGGAGTGATGCCGTGCTCATCCTTCAGGCGCGCGACATGCACCGCAACTTTTTCACGAACGCTTGCGGCAAAGGCTTTGCCATCAATCAGTGTTGCCGTCATCGGAACCCTCCTTCGTAGAGCTTAAAATGGCCTCTTCGCGGGCAATAGCGAACGCGATCATTTCGCGCCAGAGGGACTCTGCGAGGGCTTCAGGAAAATCGGCTTCCCGAGATAGTTTTTTGATGTTGCTTACGACTTCCTCAACACGCTCGGGAATGTTCGCCGCCAATCCGTCACGGGCCTTAATCGCCGCGGCACGATCAATATACGTCATCCGCTCGGCCAAAATAGCGATCAAGCGACGATCAAGCGTGTCGATCTCGGTCCGCAAATCGGCCATGTTGTGGCAATCACTGGGGGCGCGCATATGCACTCCTACGTTTGGGTTGCCACCTCATACTCCAGAAATCGAACGCCCTCAATACGTCTAGAACAAGCCCTCAATATCGCCCGCGTCGTTGAGTTTGATCGCCTCGGCAGATGGCTTGCGTGGCAGGCCCGGCATCGTCATGATCTCTCCGCAAATGGCCACAATGAAACCAGCGCCAGCAGACAACCGAACCTCCCGCACAGGCACAGAATGCCCAACAGGAGCGCCGCGTAAATTTGGATCAGTCGAGAAGCTGTACTGAGTCTTGGCCATACAAACGGGCAGGTTTCCATAGCCTGCCTCCTCCCATGCGCGGAGTTGATCGCGAATTTTCTTATCGGCCAGAACTTCGTCGGCACGGTAAATCGATCTCGCGATGCGTTCAATTTTTTCGAACAGCGGCATTTCGTCGGGATAGAGCGGCGCGAACTGCGCAACGTCTGCATCGGCAATTTCGGCCACGCGGGTCGCAAGCTCTGTGATACCTTCAGAGCCTTTCTCCCAGTGCTTACACAGGATCGCCTCTGAGCCTTGCGAAGCAACATAATCCATAACCGCCCGAATTTCGGCATCCGTGTCGTCGGTGAAATGGTTAATCGCTACCACAACGGGCACGCCGAACGATTTAATGTTGCCTATGTGCTGACCAAGGTTGGCGCAGCCCCGCTGAACCGCCGCGACGTCTTCGGCACCTAGATCGGCCTTGGCGACACCACCATTCATTTTCATCGCGCGCACGGTAGCGACCAATACGACGCAATCAGGCGCTATCCCTGCTTTGCGGCACTTGATATTCATGAACTTCTCGGCCCCCAAATCCGCGCCGAAACCCGCTTCTGTCACGACATAATCCGCAAGCTTCAACGCAGTTTTCGTAGCGATAACCGAGTTACAACCATGCGCGATATTGGCAAAGGGGCCGCCGTGAACGAAGGCTGGATTGTTCTCAAGGGTCTGCACGATATTGGGCTGCATCGCTTGTTGCAACAAGACCGTCATCGCACCCTCGGCCTTGATGTCGCGCGCATAAACCGGCGAACGGTCGCGGCGGTAGGCCACGATGATATCGCCCAAACGTTGCTGAAGATCATCAAGATCATCTGCGAGGCACAGGATCGCCATTACCTCGGACGCGACGGTAATATCGAAACCGGTCTGACGCGGGAAGCCATTTGCGACCCCACCCAACGACGTCACCGTATCCCGCAAGGCGCGGTCGTTCATATCCAGCACGCGGCGCCACACAACACGACGCTCGTCTATCTCAAGCTCGTTGCCCCAATAGATGTGGTTATCAATCATCGCTGAGAGAAGGTTGTGCGCCGAGGTAATGGCGTGGAAATCCCCAGTGAAATGCAGGTTCATTTCCTCCATTGGAACCACTTGGGCATAGCCACCGCCCGCAGCGCCACCCTTCATACCAAAGCACGGACCAAGCGACGCCTCGCGGATACAGATCGCAGCGTTCCTGCCGATTTTGTTGAGTCCATCACCCAAGCCAACCGTCGTGGTTGTCTTCCCCTCGCCCGCCGGCGTGGGATTGATTGCCGTCACGAGGATCAGTTTCCCGTCCGGTTTATCGGCCAAACCTTTAATGAATTCCGCGCTGACTTTTGCTTTGTCATGGCCAAATGGCAAAAGATGATCCGAAGGGATTCCAAGCTTGCCGCCTATTTCCTGAATAGGCTTTTTGTTGGCTTCGCGCGCAATTTCAATATCGGTTTTGAATGACATAACGGCCCCTGAAAGAATGATTGGTCTTTGATATACGCTGACTTTGGCCGCCAAACATCAGTAATTCCGACATATTCCCATCAGAAAACGCCTCTGTCGGTTTCGCATCGGAAAATAATGCTGCGATTGGGGCGGTTGCGTTCTATTGCGCTTCGCTTAGAATCAACGCGCGTATTTTTAAGGCCTTCTCAAAGTGATCGAGCTTGTGGGTCTGAATCCACCATGTCGCGGCTTCCATCAACAATTCGGGATCATCATTTCTGTTTGCAAAGAACGCATAAAACGAAAGCCCGACACCCTCGCCCTTTTGGGCAATCTTGGCATCACAGGTGGCGACAATTTTTTCACGAAGTGAAAGGCGCATTACAATATTCCAAAAGAAAAGTGCCGCAGAATAATCCGCGGCACTCCGTTAAATCTTAACAACCTAGCTTGTTGGCTTGGGCTCCATATCGCCATCAACCTTTGGCTTCTTGGGCTTCGTTTTTGGAACAGCGGTCAGGCTCGGCTTGTCATCGGAATCCGACTTGTCGTCGTCATCGCTCACGTAAGGAGATTCACCACGTACAACACGCTCGATTTCTTCGCCAGTTAGAGTTTCGTATTCAAGCAAGCCCTGCGCCAAACGCTCGAAATCTTCTTCGCGCTCTTCGATGATCTTATAGGCCGTGGCGTATCCTTCATCGATCAGGACCTTAACTTCGCTCTCAATCAGCTCTTTCGTCGCCGCAGAAACCGAGAAACCGCCGACGCCACCGTTGGCCTCATAGCCGCTCGCGGCCTCTTGGTAATCGATATTGCCGACCTTATCGGACATGCCATAACGCATCACCATTGCGCGCGCCAAAGAGGTCGCTTGCATGATGTCACCAACAGGGCCACTGGAAACGCTATCTGCACCGTATTTGAAGATCTCGGCCGCTTTACCCGCCATTGTCATCGCAATGCGTTGCTTGGCTTCGTCCTTGAACATCTGGAGCTGATCCATTTCAGGAAGGCTCATCACCATCCCCAAAGCACCGCCGCGCGGGATAATCGTTGCTTTGTAAACGGGGTCACACTTCGGAAGTGAAATCCCCACAATCGCGTGGCCCGCTTCGTGGTAGGCTGTTTTCTCTTTCTGGTCAGCGGTCAAAACCATGCTGCGGCGCTCGGCCCCCATCATGACTTTGTCTTTGGCCATTTCGAAATCTTCCATAGTCACGAAATTGCGCCCGATCCGAGCCGCCATAAGCGCGCTCTCGTTCACTAGGTTCGCAAGGTCTGCGCCCGAGAACCCCGGTGTACCGCGTGCGATAATACGAAGGTCAACATCGGGCCCGACTGGAACCTTGGCGGCATGTACGTTCAAGATTTTCTCGCGGCCCTTAATGTCGGGATTCGGAACTTGTACCTGACGGTCAAAACGGCCCGGACGTGTCAAAGCGTTATCCAGCACGTCAGCGCGGTTTGTCGCCGCCAGAAGGATCACACCCTCGTTGCTTTCAAAACCGTCCATCTCAACAAGGAGCTGGTTGAGTGTTTGTTCGCGCTCGTCATTACCACCGCCATGGCCTGAACCACGATGGCGACCAACGGCGTCGATCTCATCGATGAAAACGATACAAGGAGCGTTCTTCTTGGCTTGCTCAAACATATCGCGCACGCGGCTTGCGCCTACACCAACGAACATTTCAACAAAGTCTGAACCAGAGATCGTAAAGAACGGAACGCCGGCCTCACCAGCGATCGCGCGCGCCAGAAGCGTCTTACCCGTACCTGGAGGGCCAACAAGCAAAGCACCCTTGGGAATTTTACCGCCTAGGCGGCTGAATTTCTGCGGGTTGCGAAGGAACTCTACGATTTCTTCGAGTTCTTCTTTGGCTTCGTCAATGCCCGCAACATCGTCAAACGTAACGCGGCCTTGTTTCTCGGTGAGCATCTTGGCCTTGGACTTGCCAAACCCCATCGCGCCGCCTTTGCCACCGCCCTGCATTCGGTTCATCATAAAGAACCAGAACCCGATCAACAGAATGACGGGTCCAAAGAGCCATATCACGCGACTAATCGAGGAGGCTTCTTGCGAAACCGCCGTCACTTCGACGCCTTTATCAAGAAGCAGCGACGAAACCTCCGCATCGGAGGGCATAATCGCCCATGCTTCTTTATTATCTTGGCCAACGAAAGTGACCCGCTCGCCATCCACTTTCACCGATGTGATCTCACCTGCATCCACAGATTGCACGAATTCAGAGTACGTATACTCGCGGCTAGAAAGCGTCGATTGATTGCCGCTGAACAATTGGAACAGAGCAATAAATAGTAGACCCAAAACGATCCAGAAAGCGAAACTTCGCGCGTTGCCCAAGGGACATCTCCTTAAGAAATTTGACAGCGCAGCAGAATCCACGTGTCATCACTCATCTAAAATAAGGATCGTGGCGAAATCTTCAATGCGATAAAATGTTTCGAAGCAAATCTTCCTTATCCCGCAAGGGGATCGCGGTGAAATTTGTCTCGGTGCGTGCAAGTGGAGCGGCCACAAGGGTATCGCCATTCCAAATTGAGGGAGAAGCAAGAAGCGCGCGACGAGCGCGTCCCGTTTCACGCCACTCGGGGCATTGCAGAATTCCTGCTTCGCCCAACGCCCGCACATCACTACCCGTCGGGAATTTTCCAGCAATCCGCCAGCGCTGATCCCATTCGACCCCATCATGCGGATCACGCACAATCTGCGTCGCAGCCGAAGCTTCGCGCATCACCCTAATTTCATTACCTTTAAGCGTCAGAACACAGCCACCTAGCGTCGCCACGGCTTGGTCCCCCAATTGAGGCAGCAAATTCTCGACCGCCCGTGATCGCGGCGCATAATCAGTCGGCGCAACAAACGCCAAACTCGCGGTAATCAAGCGGCGCTGCATCTCTGACGGGAGCGATTGCAGACGTTCGGCATCGATCTGAACGTCGCCATCTGCGGTCGAGATAATCTCGCGCGCCTCTTTAGCGGCATAATAACTCAGCGCTTCGGAGGCTGCGCTCAAATGCGCCGAAGATTGCGCAATTTTTTTTGTATCGAGGCCCATCGCCCCCAATTGTCCAAGCCCTTCACGGATTTTCACCCTATCGAACCGCGTATCCACGTTAGACGGATCATCAATCCAATCCACGCCCTCCTCGCGCAAGAAACTCTGTAAATCGCGGCGCAGCATACCCAACATCGGCCGAACGAAGACTGTTCCGTTCCGATTGAATCTGGGGCGCATTTGCGCCAAGCCATCCACCCCTGCCGAGCGCGTTAAGCGCATCAGAAATGTTTCTGCGACGTCGTCGGCTGTATGCCCAAGAGCAACGGCTGCGATCCCGCCGCAAGAGGCCCAATCATCGACCAGACGGTAGCGCGCGCGGCGGGCCTCCGCTTGCAGATTTCCCTGCCGGTCCCAACCTTCCCAAACAAGTACTTCATGCGGGATGCCCATAGCGAGACAGATAGCACCAACCTGCTTCGCCTCTGCTGCCGCGGCCTCCCGAAGCTTATGGTCGACCGTCGCTACGGCCAATTCGCTTCCTGTTCGCAGAGCCCAAGCGTGGGCAAGCTCCAGCAAAGCGCGCGAATCTGATCCTCCAGAAACTGCAAGACCAAGCCGCAGACCCGCAAAAGGCGCCAACTCTTCAGTCAGCGCCTTTAGAAGTTTTTCACCCTTTTCAGAGAAGGTCTTCAAAGACACCCCAAGTTCGACATCGCGGCTTGAGCATCCCCCAGAATTTCCGCGGTGGGGAAACGTGACTCAACCTCACCAAGCATCAAACAAGCCTCGTTTTGCTGCCCTAGCGTCCCGAGCGAAGAGCCTAGCTTAAAGAGCGCATTCGGAGCAAATGGGCCGTCTGGCGCACCCGAGAAGCTTTCAAGGAATGCGCGTGCAGCAGAGGAAGTTTGAGACAGAGCCTCATACGAGGTCCCACGCAGATAGTGCGCCTCTGGTGAAAGCTGACTTCCGGGATAGTTAGTGGTGAAAGCCTGAAATTTCTCAGCGGCTTCTGTGTAATTTCCCTCGTCCAATGCGGCGCGGGCGGCAGCGAAATCTGCTTCTTCACCAACCGCAAGCTGCACCTCGTTTGGCTCGGCAGGGGTCGTATTCACAGCGGAGGTATCGCCGCCCAATGTGCTTCCCATCTCGAGTGTTCCGATGTCGCAACTTGGCTCAAGTTCACAAATACGGAATTCCAGATCGCCAATGCGGTTTGTGCCGTCGGTGACAACACGTTCGAGATGAAGTTCGATCTCTTCGGAGCGCGCGGTGATGCTTTGAAGTTGCGCCTCTAGCGTTCCGATGCGTTCGAGAAGCGTACCGCTTTGCGCCACATCCGTCGCGCCGCCAGTCGTAGACAGCTCGCGTTTCAACTTTTGGATTTCAACGTAAACTACCGACAACTCTTGGCGAATGTCGGCGAGCGTTTGATCCTGCGCAGCCACTGGTACCGCCAAAGCAGACGCCAAGCCCAAAGCCAAAACAGTTCCGCGCACCAAAGAGAACCCCTTCATCATGCGCTCCTTAGACGCCAACGCCAGCAGCAACGACCGTTACCGAACGGCGGTTTTGCGCATAGCAGCTCTCTTCGGAGCAGATCTCGATCGGGCGTTCTTTGCCATAGCTCAGAACTTGAAGTCGGTTGCTTGCTACACCCTGAGACACAAGGAACTGTTGCGATGCGTTTGCACGGCGCTCACCCAACGCAAGGTTGTACTCACGTGTGCCTTGCTCGTCGGCATGACCTTCGATGATTGCGGTATACTCTGGATTTTCCATCAACCAACGCGCTTGTTGGGTTAGCGTCGCCTTGGCTGTCTCGCTCAGCGTGCTTTGATCAACGGCAAACAACACGCGGTCACCGATTGTTGTGTTGAAATACGCCACACTACGTGGGTTGCTTACATCACCAATCCCGCCACCTGCGCCGTTGCCATACGAACCGTTCGCATAGGAATCCGCGCTTGTATTGCTACACGCAGCCAAACCAAGCCCCGCGATCAACAAAACCACCTTGGAAATATGTGCCATTGAACTTTACCTCATTTGCGCAGAGTTCGCCTCTGCTAATTTCTAGTTATTTCAGCTTCACAACGCTATTTCAACAGCGGCGACCATGCAGGGTCACTTGCCGCGCCTTGTGTTGTAATCCGCTTTAGATTTCGTCCCGTTGTATCAACCGAATAAAGCGACGATGTACCAGAAGCGCCTGATGTCTCACGCGTAAACATGATGACGCGACCGTTGGGGGACCATGTCGGGCCCTCGTCCAGATTGGACGTGGTGAGAAGCCGCTCTTCGCTGCCGTCAGTGCGCATCACGCCAATGTGAAAACGGCCTTTGTTCTGTTTTGTAAAGGCAATCAGATCACCGCGCGGTGACCATACTGGCGTGCCATAGCGACCCGAGCCTTTGCTAATCCGCCGTGCTTCACCGCCATTTGCAGGCATCACATAGAGTTGTGGGCTTCCGCTGCGATCGCTTTCAAACACAATCGTGCTTCCATCTGGTGAGTAGCTTGGGGCTGTTTCGATTGCGGGCGTATTCGTCAGGCGCACAACACTCCCCGAGGATAGGTTGAGCGTATAGATATCAGTATTGCCCCCACGTGAAAGCGAGTAAACAACCGTGTTACCATCCGGCGAGAAACGCGGCGCAAAGCTCATGCTACCTTCTTGGTTTTCAAGGATCTTACGACCAACTGAGGCAACATCCAGCAGGTAGATGCGCGGGAAACCCGTCTCGTAGGACGTATAAAGCACGCGATCACCTGTCGGAGAAAAACGCGGGGCCAGCACAAGCGAGGAGTCGCCCGTCAGATACTGAACGTTTGCGCCATCGTAATCCATCACAGCCAACCGCTTGCGGCGGTCATTCTTGGGGCCCGTTTCCGCGACATATACAACGCGGCTATCGAAGTAACCGCCCTCGCCCGTAATCCGGCTATATACTGCATCAGCCACTTTGTGAGCCATGCGCCGCCAGCTATCGGTTGTACCGACAAACTGAAGGCCTTCGCCCTGCGGCTGTCCTGTTACCACGTCGAACAGACGGAACTTTACCGTCAATTGATTGCCCGAGACGCCCACGGCACCAGTCACCAACGCTTGCGTGTTAATTGCGCGCCAATCGGAATATTGGATCGGGCTTGAGAAACTTGTGACCTGCGAAATATAGGCTTCGCGTGGAATTTCGCGGAAAAGCGCACTCCCCTCCAGATCGCCAACAATAACACGGCTAATTTGCGCGGCGAGTTCGCCCGCCCCCTGCGTTTCAGGGATGAAATCGGGCACCGCAATTGGCATGGGCTCGATCTGGCCCTCGTCAATCGTGATCCGAAGCGGCGCGGCCCCAACGGGAGAAAAGGCACCCGCAAAAGAGAAGGCAAGCAACAAAGTAAGTACACGGAACATAGCTATCTATTCCTCATCTTTTCTGGGTCAAAAGTGATTTCAATTTCTTTCCAATGATCATATTTTTCCGCAGGAAGGTCAAAGCCTCCAGCGCCACAGCGAAGAATCGCGCGCCGTGCCGCTTCATAAGCCTGTCTGGCAGAAGCCTGACTTCCGCCACTGGAAGAGATCATACGTAAACTAGCACTCTCTGGCACACCATCGCGCCCGACGTTCAGGCCGACAACAACGGTTGTGCGCAAGGCCTCGGCAGAGAGCGTTCCAACGTTCCAACATTGCCCGACAGAAAGGCGCAGAGCGTCCTTTTCACCCTGCGAAAGCGGTGGACCACTCGGGACGGTCTGTGAGGGTGTTGGCGCTGGCTCCTGATTAGCTTCATTCAGCGCGGCGAGGATATCGTCATTCTGAACGGTGGGCGCCTCTGGTTCTGGCTGCTCTTCGGGCTCTTGTGGTGCGGGCCGCTCAGGACGTGCGGGTGGGCGGCGCGAGCTATCTGGCGCAGAAGCGGGCGGCGCGTCGGCCTCAGCAACAATGCGGTCACTGGCTTCCTCTGGAGCAGTCGTTTGCTCAACTTCGGGAGTCGGCTCTTGCTCAGGTTCGGGCGCTTCAACCGTTTCTGTGGCTTCTTGGGTGATCGTATCTTCGACCGCGTTCGGCTCTTCGGTAATGACAGGCTGCGGCGCAACGCGCTCTGACGGGCGCGGCGATGCTGTTGGTGCGAGCGGCGCAAGCGGAACGGTCAATGGCTCCGGCGACTCGATTGGGGATGGCGCTTGATCCACGACTTCGCTCGGCGGCTCAGACGGCGCAACGGGCGCTTCTGGTTCTGGCGGTGTCGGCACTTCGGCGGCTGGTTCTTGTGGCGGCGGTGGCGTTGCGCCGTCGTCAGCGGGCACCTCGGGCGGCGACATTGCCGCAAACTCCTCGGCGGTTATCAGCGAGACCTGAGTATTCTCAAGGGTCGGAGCCTCATCCGCACGCAGGAACAGTCCCCCAAAGAGGATCCATACGATCAGTGCCGTATGGCCTGCACCTGAAATATAAAGGCCCGTTCTCACGCTGCGGCTCGCTATCCGTCGCTACCATTCAATCGCGGCCCGCCCGTGTCCGTCACAAGCCCGATATCATTGAACCCACCCGCGTTCAGCGCGCCCATGACTTGGACGACTTCGGCGTAAGGGATTGCACCATCCGCGCGTAGGAATACCTTGTTGTCGCTCCGCTCTTCGGCAATCGCCACAAGCTTACTCAACAAATCCTCGCGATTAATTTCGGTGCTCATCAGCACAACTTGCCCATCAGAAGTGAGCGTAATTGTAAGCGGTTCTTCCTGTTCGCTTGGCAAGGCCTGCGCAGCAGTCTTGGGCAACTCGACCGGCACACCAACAGTCAGCAACGGAGCCGCCACCATGAAGATGATAAGCAACACCAACATCACGTCCACGAATGGCGTGACGTTGATTTCGGCCATTGGCTTAGCTCGACCACGTCCACGACGACTGCGGCGACCGCCGCCTCCGCCATCACTTTGAACTACACCCGCGCCCATATCAGCTATCCAACTGACGGCTTAGGATGGTCGAGAACTCATCTGCGAAACCTTCATAACCTGAGACGATCCGATCACTCTCGGCCGAAAGCTTGTTATAGAAAACCACCGCCGGAATCGCCGCCAAGAGGCCAAGCGCAGTTGCAAGAAGTGCCTCGGCAATACCGGGCGCAACAACTGCGAGGTTCGTACTTTGTTGGATTGCGATCTCTTCGAATGCGTTCTTGATGCCCCAAACGGTCCCGAACAGGCCGACAAACGGCGCCGTAGCACCCACAGTCGCAAGAAACGATAACCCGTGGGTAAGAGCTTCGCTTTCCTTGGCAATTGCCACATCCATCGAACGGTCAATGCGGGCCTGTGCCCCTGCGATCAACCCACCATCTTGCCGATGCGAGCGCCGCCATTCCAACATGCCCGCCGAGAATATCTTCTGCGAGGCACCTTGTGGGTCGCCAGCGATCTGGTCGTAAAGCTCGTCCAACGGCTCTCCCGACCAAAATGCATGATCGAATTCGGAAGACTCGCCGCGCGCTTTGCGGAAGTTGATAGATTTCTGAATGATAATCGCCCACGACCAGAAAGACGCAATGATCAGCATGATCATAACAAGTTTCACAGTAAACGTGGCGCGCAAAAACAGCGCCATAAAGGAGAAATCAATCTCCTGCGCCATCGCAAGGGTATCTGTTTCCATATGCCTGCTCATTTATTAAGGCCGGTGTTCCGGCTCTGATTAAGTAGCTTTCTACAGTATACACAAACGGAAAGCTATGATTTGCGCCTCAAAGCGAAATTTAGTGTGATTTTATCGCGCTATGCGGCGAATTTCCGCCGGTAAACGCGTAGGGGTGCCATCCGAGAGCCGTATTGCAACTAATGTTACAATTGCCGTGAACAAAACGCTCTCTCCGCGCTTCACAACCTGTTCCATTACCATCCGCGCACCGGTGATCGCTTCGACACTGGTTTCTACTGTCAAAACGTCATCAAACTGCGCCGGTTCGACGTAATCGGCCTCTAGCCTGCGCACGGCAAATGCCACGTCCTTTTCGGCCTTGAGCGCCGTTTGATCTATCCCAATCTCGCGCACGTATTCGGACCGCGCGCGCTCGATAAACTTAAGGTAATTCGCATAATACACGATGCCCGCCATATCGGTATCTTCATAGTAAACGCGAAGGGGATAGACGTGAGGCATGTTGGCTTCTAACCTTATGAAACGTTCGAAATACGCGCAAACAGACGCAGAGCATGGCTACTATCCGCCGCCACGTTGGGCAGAATCGAATCATACGCTGCCTGAATGATTTGCGCGATCTCCGGACGCAGGACCGTCGCGCCGGTGTCAGGCAGAATAGCTAGCGGCGAGGTGGTCGCGAAGGCGCCCTCTCCCCAAAGCAGGATCATTTGAACCATCTGGCCTAGCGCCAACAAATCCGCGGGAATGTCCGAGAGTGTATCGTCCATTTTTAGAAAGAGAAAACCCGCTTTGATCGCGCCTTCTTTATCGAATCTAAAGAAGCGGTACTGGTTCGCGTTCGCCGATGTGAGGCGGGGCAAGAGCGCATCCATTTCGGGGATCAAGCCATCCATATCCGGCACTCCGCGCAGGTCTTCCCAATCGCGCAAGAAGAACACCCAAAGGTTCGAACCGAACTCCGGATCTGTCTCAACAACATCCAAGCGCGCCAATGATGTAACCGCCTCTAGTGCGCCCTTAACAACCGCGAGTGTTTCGGGTTCCACCCCAAAAACCACCGGTGCAATTGGTCGCCCCCACCGCGCAAAGGCATAGCTACCGCTGCGTTGGAAAAGCGCTTCGATTTGTTCTGGTGAATAGGTCACAATCTTCCCCTAGGCTTACCGGATCGGCTGCGTTGGCATAAAATTTTGCGCGCACCTGTGCAACCTTTACTCGTCAAAGAGCTTTCCCTGCCCAGGCGGAGGCGGCGCAATAAGCCCAAGGTGCGTCCACGCCTTCTGCGCAAGCATTCGGCCGCGCGGGGTGCGCTGAATAAGCCCCTGTTGGAGGAGATATGGTTCAATGACTTCTTCAAGACTATCGCGGCTTTCTGACAGCGCCGCCGACATTGTCTCAATTCCAACTGGCCCCCCACCATAATTTTCAGCTATGAGGGTGAGGTAGCGCCTGTCCGCCCCGTCCAATCCAAGATGATCGACGCCCAGCCGCGTCAATGCGTGATCGGCGAGTTTCTGGGTAATCTTTCCCCCGCCCTCAACAAGCGCAAAGTCCACCACGCGGCGCAAGAGCCGACCTGCGATCCTTGGTGTTCCGCGAGCGCGCCGCGCGACCTCAAGCGCCCCTTCGGGCTCCGTGGGTACATTCAACAGTCGCGCACCGCGCGTCACGATTTCATGCAACTCTTGTACGGTATAAAACTGTAGGCGCGTTGGTATTCCAAACCTGTCCCGAAGCGGCGTCGTCAAAAGCCCCATCCGCGTGGTCGCACCAACAAGCGTGAAGGGCTGGAGCTCAATCCGAACGGTCCTAGCGGCAGGCCCCTCTCCGATCACCAAGTCCAACTCGAAATCCTCAAGTGCAGGGTACAGAACCTCTTCAACGGCGGGGTTGAGGCGATGAATCTCATCAATAAACAAGACATCCCGCGCTTCAAGATTGGTCAGGATTGCTGCCAAATCGCCAGCTTTTGCAAGTACCGGCCCGCTCGTCATACGAAAGTTCACGCCCAGTTCGCGCGCCATGATTTGCGCCAGAGTGGTTTTCCCCAATCCCGGCGGTCCATGGAACAATACGTGGTCCATCGCCTCCTCGCGCTGCTTGGCGCTTTCGATGAAAATCCGTAAATTGGCGCGCGCCTCGGCTTGGCCGATGAACTCCTCAAGAACCTGAGGTCGTAAGGCGCGATCAGAATCCTCTGGGCGTTCTTGTGGGCGCAGGTCTGGATCGGGTTGAAGTGCGTCGTTCATGTTCTACCCTTTAGGCGCCAAAAGGCGCAGTGCCGCGCGAATAAGTCCCGATGTATCGACTTCGGCATTTTCCATGGCTGCGCGCGCCACGGCCTGCGCCGCTTCGCTTGGATTATATCCCAGATTGGTCAAGGCGGAGAGCGCCTCTGACTGTGCCGCCGCTGAAGTTTCAGCTGGAACAACCACGTCAGGCTCGATCACTTCGACAATTGGTTCATTTTCTTCAGTTGTTGCGGTAGTTTGCGGACGTGATGTTGTCCCCGCCAGCGCCATAACCGATGGGGCTTTATCCTTTAACTCAAGCACGATCCGTTGGGCTGTTTTGGGGCCAATGCCCTTTGCCGCCTTCACTGCATTCCAGTCACCAAGGGTAATCGCTCGCCCAACGCCTTCCGCGCCCAATGTTCCGAGGATCGACATAGATGCCTTTGCGCCAACTCCCTGTACGGAAATAAGCAAGCGATGCCATTCTTTTTCGACCAAACTGGTAAAACCGAAAAGCTGCAACACGTCTTCGCGCACCAATAATTCGGTATAAAGCGCGACAGCCTCTCCCACGTTCGGTAACGATGACAGCGTTCGTTCGGTGACAAAAACCAGATAGCCGACGCCCCGCACGTCCACCATCACGTGATCCGTGCTTCTATACTCCAACCGACCCGAAATTTTTCCGATCATGCTGCCCCCTGACGATCTGCGCGCTTAACGGCGTTTTCCAAATGATTAGTCGAATGCGCATGATGGGCATGGCAAATCGCAATCGCAAGCGCATCCGCCGCATCTGGTCCCGTCAGGACACACCCCGGCAAAAGCATCGTCACCATATGCGCGACCTGCTGCTTGTCTGCGTGGCCGACGCCAACGACCGACTTCTTCACTTTGTTTGCAGAGTACTCTCCAACAAACAATCCCGCCTGTGCCGGAACCAGCATCGCAATCCCGCGCGCTTGGCCCAGCTTCAATGTGCCAGCTCCGTCTTTATTAACAAAGGTTTGCTCAACCGCCGCCGTATCAGGTGCGTACCGCTGTAGAACATCTGTAAGCTGATCATGCAGAGAAAGCAGACGGTCGGCGAGGACAGCCTTGCCATCAGAAGTGCAAACGCCATTCGCCACATGCGACAGCCGGACGCCCGTAACGTCGATAACCCCCCATCCAAGATTTCGGAGTCCCGGGTCGATTCCCAATACGCGCATGATTTTTCCTGTCTGCTCTTTGACGGCTTATTTTGCCTTTTCAAAAAAGTAGCACGAAACGCGAACATTTGCCAAGAGCTTAGCTTGCCAAGCGCCTTTTCACTCACCCCTTGGACCAACACAACTACTTCAGAAAGTAGACACCTAAGCCCCAGCTATGCGCGAAATGCATAGTGGCTATACCCATATGCTCATTGATTGAGCAGTTTGAAAACCCTAAGTCCCTCTCATCAAGAGAATAACCTTCCTTAGACCACCAAACTCAAGATAAAGGAGCCTCGCATGGCTGTTACCTATACACCTCGCTCGAATACTTACGGCGCCTCTTTTGGCGGTCGTATTTTCGGAACATTTTCCAACCTCTTCGGAGCCTTGGCCGCATGGAATGATGCGCGCGCAACTCGCTCGCAACTGAGCCGGTTGACTGACCGCGAACTTGACGACATCGGCCTTCGCCGTTCGGACATCAAAAACCTCTAAGCGCCACACATTCGGCCCAAAGCCCGCGCCTGCCTCCGCAGCGCGGGTTTTTTATTGCCTGAAACAAAAAGGGCCGCGCAATCACGTGCAGCGGCCTTTTCATAAAATTCTGTTTAGCTTGCTTACTTCAGATAAGTATTGAAGTTCTCAGCTGCCCATTTGGTTACTGGATCGGCCTTCATCGCAAACGCGCCAGCTTGCTCAAAAACGGTTCCTGCTTCCAGCTTTGCAACACGTTCATCATAGGTGATCGGTCCAAGGTGCGAGAGCAGCAGCCCCTTCAGTGCAAAGAACACCGCGAGCACAACAAAAATACCGCGCCAAGGAAAGCGCGCGCCACGCCGGCGTACGCGTGTTGTAATCAACCCGTCATCGGCCATCACAAGAACGGCTCCCCTCGAGGATTGCTGGCGCTTGCGCTTGTTAATGCGGCTTACGCGCTTGTCGAAATCTTGCATATTTGCATCAGCCATAGCTTGGCTCCGTCTAATGGCCCCCACCGATAAGGTCATTCTCTTGACGAATTGTGGCAAAAATATGGCAAAGATGGCTATTTCAGGGTTAACTCCCTAAATTTTGTCTTTCTTTTGAAGCAGTAAGGTCGTCCACTCGGCAATTTCACTGCGATCAACCAGAGTAAATCCGTTCTCTGCATAAACTTCAAGCACCGAATCTGCCTGCTCGTTCAAAATTCCAGAGAGAATCGCATAGCCACCATTCTGAAGATTCGCGCTCATATCCGGAGCAAGTCCAATAAGCGGCCCCTTAAGGATATTTGCGAACACCAGATCAAATGGCGCCTTGGCCAGCAGATCAGGATGATTGAACCCTGCGGCCTCTACGCAATGAATCCGTCCTTCAAGATCGTTTGCTTTGGCGTTGCTTTTGGCCACATCGACTGCAACTTGATCAATATCGCTCGCCAAAACCTGATCGGGCCAGATTCGCGCCGCAGCCATCGCCAAAACAGCAGTACCACATCCGATATCCGCAACGTTTTTGCCGACGAACCCATCACTCGCCAGCCGATCCAGCGCCCGCAAGCATCCAAGCGTAGTTCCGTGATGCCCCGTTCCAAATGCCATCGCCGCATCGATCAGAAGTGGAATTGACCCTTCAGGAACGGTGTCGGCGTCATGACTTCCGTAGACGTAAAAACGCCCCGCCTCGACCGGAACCAATTCGCGACGCACATGGGCAACCCAATCAACATCGGGAACCTCGGATACAACGAACGGTTTTGCTCCCGACATTGCCTGAAGCAACGCAAGCTCCGATGAGTCCGGCTTCTCCGTGAAATAGCCACCCACTTCCCAAAGGCCAGAACCATCTTCGACTTCGAAAATGCCAATCCCCGTAGGTTCAGGGATCATATTCTCCATCGCTTCGCCGAGCTTGTTGGCGGCGCTTTTGCCTTCTAGGGTTGTCAGTGCGGTATATGTGACCATCGTTCTCTCGGTGCGGCAATATCAGTTGCAGTTGGAATCAGGCCTAAGCCTAACCTCCTTGGGGGTCAAGCAGCCAGGAGCTAAACGGCGAGGCCAATCGGACAAGTCACACCCGTTCCGCCAATCCCGCAATAGCCCTGTGGGTTCTTCGCCAGATATTGCTGATGATAGTCCTCTGCGAAATAGAACTCGGACGCGGGAACGATTTCTGTCGTGATGGCTCCGAGGCCGTTGCGACGCAAACGGTGCTCATAAACTGCTTTGCTCGCCTGAGCAGCAGCCTCCTGAGCATCGGTATAGGTGTAAATTCCAGAACGGTATTGTGTTCCGCGATCGTTACCCTGACGCATTCCTTGGGTCGGATCATGCCCTTCCCAGAAGGTTTGCAACAACGTCTCATAGCTTATCACAGCGGGGTCATAGATCACGCGAACGACCTCGTTGTGGCCAGTCCCGCCGGTACAAACTTCTTCGTATGTGGCGTTAGGCGTAAAGCCGGCCGAATATCCGACCATCGTCAAATACACACCGTCCAGTTTCCAGAATAGACGCTCAACGCCCCAAAAACATCCCATGCCGAACATCGCTTCTTCCATGCCATTCGGCACTTCGGATTTTAGCACTCGCCCGAAAACAAAATGTGTCTGTGCGGTTTCAAGGGGTTCTGAACGGCCCGCGAGCGCGCTCTTTTGCGTTACCATAGTCTCTTTCTTGGTGCCGAACATATGTCCCCCTCGTGAGTTCAGTTTCATCGTTCAATATAGGACGCCTGTAACGGAATTACTACTCGGCCACGGCCGGCGCGCGACGCGTCCAAATTGTCTCGAATCCGCCCTCTGGATGCCGCGGAATAAGTAACGCAAGCACGAACGAACCACAGGCAATCCCAGCAGCCGTCAAGAAAACCGCAGCGGGCGAAACGATCCACAAAAGCCCCAGAAGGACGGGTAGGAACACCGCCGCGATATGATTGATTGTAAAGGATACCGCCGCTGTCGGAGCAATATCCGAAGGGTCGGCGATCTTTTGGAAGTAGGTTTTCAGCGCAAGTTTAAGTGCAAAAAGCATGTGGTCCACCACATACAACGCCATCGCAAGCCATACGCCCCAGTCAAAGAAATAGATCCCACCATAGGCTAGGAATACCAGAACCAAGCCGAAGTACTCAATCAAGAGCATTCTACGCTCGCCAAACCGTGCAACGAGTCCACCAAAGAAAGGAGCCAGAATGATGTTAGCAACCAGGTTGATAATATAGAGACCCGTCACCTCGTGAACGTCAAATCCGAAGCGTTCAACCAACATAAAACCCGCAAATACAACGAAAACCTGACGACGCGCACCCGCAAAGAACTCAAGCGCATAGTAGAGCCAGTAGCGTTTGCGCAGCACCAATTCACGGCGCTGAACGACGTTATTCTCGAACTGTGGAAAGCCGACAAAGCAATACAGCCCAATAAGCACCGCAACGCCACCCGACACCATAAACACGGTGTTATACGTTAGGTTCAGTGGCTCCCAGAGGAGCACAATCAAACCATAGGAAACCAGCGTCGCCGCTGATCCCACGGCGCCCAGTATTCCCAATACTTTTGGCGCACGGTCTTTGCGTATCCACTGAAGTTGCAGCGATTGATTAACCGTTTCGAAATAGTGAAAGCCGACCGAACTAAGGAAGGTGATCATCAAAATGCCACCCAGCGTCGGGAAATAAGCCGTCACTGCCGTCGAAACCGCAAGTAAGACAAGAGATACCAAGCCTAGTATCTGCTCTCTTACGAACAGTAAAATTGCGATCACACCGACGGCCAGGAAACCCGGAATTTCACGAACAGAGTGAAGCAAGCCAATGTCCGCACCGTCAAATTGGGCGACTTCAATGACGAAATTGTTAACAAGCGCCAACCATGTTGCGAAGGCAATCGGAAGCGCAATCGCGGTTAACACCAAAAAGGCAATCGGGCGCCGCCAAACGGGAAGTTGCGCAACATTTTCAAGCGGGAACGTTTTCATGCACGATGGCTACGCCTATTTCGATAAAATGGGAAGGCAGGAAATCAATAGAAGTTCTGCGGGTCTATGTCGATGGAAAGGCGCAGACTGTTCGGAATTTTGAACTGCGCAACCCATTTCGATAGCGCCTTTTGAAGTGGCGCAGTTTTGGATGCCTTAACCAATAGGCGCACGCGATGGCGGCCACGAATACGTGCGATAGGGGCAGGTGCAGGCCCAAAAACCTGTGCACCGATTGCCCGAAGCGGCCCGTCCATCCGCGCCATCTCTCCGCCAAGGTCAAACACTTCCTGAACGTCAGTTGACGAAAGCACGATACCAGCCATGCGCCCGTACGGAGGAACTCCCGCTTCCTGCCTTTCGGCGGCTTCGGCACGCCAGAATTGCTCCTCTTCTCCCGAAAGGATCGCACGAATGACGGGGTGCTCTGGCTGATAGGTTTGCAGAAGCGCTGTGCCCTTTTTGGCGGATCGCCCAGCGCGCCCAGATACCTGCCGCATTAATTGAAAGCTGCGCTCAGCCGCCCGCAAGTCACTTCCCTGTAACCCCAAGTCAGCATCAACCACACCGACCAACGTGAGGTTCGGAAAATTGTGCCCCTTAGCCACAAGCTGTGTCCCGATCACAATATCCGCGCCGCCATCGGCAATGGTTGCGATCTGCTCCTTTAGCGCACGCGCCGAACTAAAGAGATCGCTCGACAGAACCGCGATCCGCGCATCGGGAAAAACTTCCGCCACTTCTTCGGCTAGCCGCTCAACCCCTGGCCCGACGGGGGCTAACTTACCCTCGACTTTGCAACTCGGGCACTCGGTCGGCATCGGCTTTGTCTCGCCGCATTGATGGCACACCAGACGTTTCAGGAACCGATGTTCAACCATCCGCGCATCACAGAAATCACACCCAATCTGCTCGCCACACGCGCGGCACAGGGTCGTGGGCGCATACCCTCGACGGTTGATGAACAGAAGCGCCTGCTCTCCTTTTTCTACCCGCGCCTGAACCGCAGAACGAAGTGTTGGAGATATCCAACGGCTGCTTTGCAATTTCTCGTTGCGCATATCTATGGCACGCATATCAGGCAATTGAGCCTCGCCATACCTACTCGCCAGATCAAGCCGCTTGTACTTCCCTGCTTCGGCATTTGCCCATGTCTCAAGGCTGGGCGTTGCGGATGCCAGCACAACCTCGGCCGCGCAATATGTGGCCCGAAGCACCGCCATATCCCGTGCGGAGTACAACACACCATCTTCTTGTTTGTAGGAAGTGTCGTGCTCTTCATCGACGACAATCAAACCAAGATCACGAAACGGAAGGTACAGCGCTGAACGCGCACCGACCACAAGCTCTGCCCCAGCAGCGCCCACCATTCGCCAAACGCGGCGGCGCTCTATCATTGTCACACCTGAATGCCACTCGGCGGGCTTCGCGCCAAAACGCTTTTCTACCCGTGTCAGAAACTCGGCCGTCAGTGCAATTTCAGGCAAGAGCACCAGCGCTTGACGGCCTAACCGTAGGCATTCAGCAACGGCCTCGAGGTACACTTCCGTCTTACCTGCGCCCGTTACACCTTTCAGCAATACTGTTGAATAAGCACGCGCTGCAACTCCATCGCGCAACTCCTGCGCGGCACTATGTTGATCCTCGGTCAGATCGACACCACTGTAATCGTGCCGCAACCTTGGGAACGGAACATCGCGCGGTGTGTCCTCTTCGCGCACGACTCCCTGCTTCGCGAGTCCCTTCACCACGGACGACGTAACCCCCGCCATTTCCGAGAGTTCCTTGAGCGTAAAGGACAGGTCACCATATTCCTCAAGTGCGGCGATCACCTTCTCGCGGGCTGGCGTCATCCGGTCGGGCGCGCCCTCTCCCATTCGGTAAATCTTGCGCATTGATGGCGGATCGAACAATCCCGGCGCGCGCGTTGCCAAGCGCAACATTTGCGTGAGAGGGGTCAACGTGTATTCAGCAGAACGGACCAGAAAATCCCGCATGTCCTGCCCCATCGGCGGCACATCAAGAACCCGCGTTACTGAACGAATTTTTGCAGGGTCAAACTTACCTTCGCCTTTCCCCCAAACCACTCCGAGAACCTTACGAGGCCCGAGCGGAACTTCGACAAAATCACCCGTATTACACCCGCCCTCTGGCGATTTGTAATCCAGAAACCTGTCAATCGGCTGACTGGTGAGCACCGCAACAAGTGCGCCGCGTCCATACTCCTGCCCCTCGTCGGAGACAAACGTATCTTCCGCTCCGAAGGCATCACCGAAACCCATTTGATCAGCCATATTCGACACCCTTTAGGGGTTTCGGCAAAGGCCCACTTGCGGTAAACAGGCGCTGGATAGAGCCCAACCTAACTAGGAATACTCTCATGAAATTCTTTGTAGATACCGCTGACGTACCTGCTATCGCCGAACTCAATGATCTCGGCATGGTGGATGGGGTGACGACAAATCCGTCGCTCATTATGAAATCCGGCCGTGACATCCTCGAAGTCACAAAAGAAATCTGTGACCTCGTCGAAGGTCCGGTTTCTGCCGAAGTTGTTGCAACCGAAGCCGACGAAATGATCGCCGAAGGTCGTAAGCTGGCAGAGATTGCAGAAAACATCTGTGTCAAAGTTCCTCTGACATGGGCAGGATTGAAAACTTGTAAAACGCTTAGCGACGCAGGCACCAAAGTCAACGTGACTCTCTGCTTCTCTGCAAACCAAGCGTTGCTTGCGGCGAAAGCTGGCGCGACATTCATCTCTCCTTTCATCGGGCGTCTTGATGACATCAACATTGATGGTTTGGACCTGATCGCTGATATCCGCACAATCTATGACAACTACGCGTTCGAGACCGAGATTTTGGCGGCCTCCATCCGTACCGTCAACCACATGAAAGATTGTGCGCTCCTCGGTGCGGACGTTTGTACAGCTCCTCCTGCTGTTATCAAGAAAATGGCCGACCACCCGCTTACGGATGCTGGTCTAAGCGCGTTCCTCGCGGACTGGGCGAAAACAGGTCAAAAGATCCTCTAAGCCCTACCCAGATTACGCATTACAACGGCAGTCCCGACCACTTGGGGCTGCCGTTTTTATTTTGTCTGCCAGAACTTAATAAATGGTGTCCAAAGCACAGTTCCGCGCAAGTTCCAAAATTCTGGTGCAATGGGCTCTGCGTCATGCTAGAAATAGTCAAGCAGTAAACGATATCGGCCATAAACGACGGAAAAATCCGCGAAACAGGCCAGTATGTACAGACGAGGCAGGCACCTTGAGCAACGCGATTTTGCAAGAAGACCTCCGTGAAAAGATAATTACGGACCCCGAGTTTATTCTTGAGGACCAAGACCTGATGCGTGCCCTTGTTGGCGCGAATGATCGGGCGCTTGGCGGAAACATTGTTGACCTTCGCGGTATTGCGATGGACCGGCTTGAAGCGCGCCTAGACCGTCTAGAGGACACGCACCGCTCCGTGATTGCCGCGGCTTACGAAAACCTTGCAAGCACCAACCAAGTTCAGCGCGCAGTGCTACAGCTTCTCGATCCAACCGATTTCGAAGGTTTCTTGCGCGAGCTGAGCACAAATGTCGCCGAAACCCTCAAGGTTCAAACCATTCGCCTTGTTTTGGAAAGCGCTCAAGGGGGCGACGATCCGGTGGTTCAAAAGCTTGGCCATGTTCTAACGGTGACCGAGCCCGGTTTCGTTGATCGCTATCTAAAGGCTGGCCGGCAAATCGACACCCGCCAAGTCACCCTGCGCCAATACCGCCCTGAAGATAACAGCATTTACGGCGAAGCCGCCGAGTATGTGCGCTCCGAGGCGGCGCTGAAGCTTGATTTTGGAAACGGTCGCCTACCCGGAATGTTGCTACTCGGCTCCGAAGATCCGCATCTTTTTAAGGCTGATCAAGGCACAGACTTGCTCGCGTTCTTCGCTGGAGCATTCGAGCGCGCCATGCGGCGCTGGTTGTCATGACATTGATATCACCAGCCGCAAGCGCCCTGCTTGAGGAATGGTTGAACATGAAGCGCGCGGTTCAGGGCGTCTCGGAAAATACGGTACTCGCCTATCAAACCGATTTGTTGTGCTACTTCTCCTTCATGGGAGAGCGCTTCGGGGCGAACCTTGGCGCTGCCCCTCTCAAAAAGATAACCGTTCGGGATATGCGCGCATGGCTGGCACATGAGCGCACGCGCGGCATTGCCCCTCGATCGCTTGCGCGGGAACTATCCGCTGTCAAAAGCTTCTATCAATGGTTTTCCGAGCGAGACAGCTTTGACGCCACCGCAGTCCTCACAACACGCGCGCCGAAATTCCAAAAGAAGCTCCCTCGTCCCGTAGACGAAGACGCCGCGCGAGCGTTAATCGAAACAATTGAGCATCAAAGCACCGAAACATGGGTCGCCAACAGGGATGTCGCGATACTTACACTGTTGTATGGCTGCGGCCTGCGTATATCCGAAGCGCTCGCGCTCACTGGTTCGGATGTACCGCTTTCAAGCAGCCTGCGAATATTGGGCAAAGGGGGCAAGGAACGCATCGTGCCCGTGTTGCCCGTCATCCAAAACGCGGTTGAGCAATACGCCAAATCTTGTCCGTATGAGCTAACCCCAAAGTCCCCCCTCTTTTTCGCAATACGTGGCGGGCCTCTGCGTCCTCGCGCGGTACAGGCAAAGATGGCACAAGCACGAATGCAATTGGGCCTCCCGGCAAGTGCGACGCCACACGCGTTGCGCCACTCCTTCGCGACACATCTTCTGAGCGCAGGCGGAGATCTTAGGGCGATTCAGGAGTTGCTGGGTCATGCCTCACTATCGACAACCCAAACCTATACCGCTGTCGACACCGCGCGATTGATGGAAGTATACGAACGCTCGCATCCGCGCGCATAACCCCTTCATTCACGTTGCAAGCCATCTTCATTTAGGCCATCAAGACGCATGAGCAAATCTTTCTACGCATATGGCGTTCATCTCCTCACGGCTACTGGCGCTGTCTTCGCCATGCTTGCCCTCCTCGCAGCTGTAAACCACTCATGGAGCATGATGTTTCTATGGCTTGTTGTGGCCTTCTTTGTGGACGGCATTGACGGCCCGCTTGCACGGCATTTCAACGTCAAGGACAACGCGCCAATCTATGACGGCGTCCTGCTCGATTTGATTATCGACTACCTGACTTACGTATTTATTCCCGCATTCGCGCTCTTCCAATCTGGTCTCTTTCCAGGCTGGACAGGGTGGATCGCGATCATCGTGATCACCTTCACGAGTGCGCTGTACTTTGCGGATACACGCATGAAAACCAAGGACAATTCATTCTCTGGCTTCCCCGGATGTTGGAACATGGTGGTCTTGGTCTTTTTCGCGGTCACGCCTAATTTCTGGGTCATGCTTGGCATTATCATGGTACTGGCCGTCGCGATGTTCATGCCCTTCAAATTCATCCATCCCGTCCGCACAGAGCGCTGGCGCGCTGTATCACTGCCGATGGCTCTCGCGTGGACGTTCCTAGCTGGCTGGGCCGCTTGGGAGCAATTCAACCCGCCTCATTTTGTGAACATCGGCCTGATTGCGACCTCGTGGTATCTGATCTGCGCGGGTATCGCCCAACAGATCATTCCGCCCAAGAGTGAAGCAGCTAGATAAGCAAGCCCGCCGCGCCCTCATGGATCAAGAGTTTGACTTTGGTCTCAACTGCACCGTCGCCTGAAAAACCACCAAGGCCGTTGGCGCCCAAGACCCTGTGGCAGGGAATGATGATCGGAATAGAGTTCCCACCACAAGCATTCCCGACCGCCTGCGCCGACGCGCCAAGCTCCTGCGCGATCTCGCCATATGCGCGGGTCTCGCCAAACGGAATCGCCTGCATCACCGCATTTACGGATTGCTGAAAGCCGCTCCCGCTTGGGCGCAATTCAAGGTCAAAAGATCTGGTCTCGCCAGCAAAATAGGCATTCAACTGCTCCGCAGCACTTTGCAGAAGCGGCGTGGAAGGTTCAGGCGCATCGCTTTGCCAGAGCAGTCGCGTGATTGCGCCTTGCTCCTCAATAAGGCCCAGTCGTCCGAACGGGGTCTCTATTCCAGCTTCAACCATGCCACCCCCCAAAGAAAAATCCGCCACAGTTTCCCGTGGCGGATCATGTTAACCCAAGGCTTCGTCGCAGCGGCCACAAACACCTTCGTGGCTATGCTTGCCGACATCCGGCAGCGTCTTCCAACAGCGCTGACATTTCTCGCCCTCAGCCATTTCAAACACAACACCGATGCCTTCGATCTCGGGAAGGCGGAACGCCTCTGCGGGGATCGGATCATTGGTTAGCTGCACAGCAGAAGTGATACAAATATCATCAAACGGAAGCCCCTTGAGCGCCGCTAGGACCTTCTCGTCACGCACATGCACAACGGGTGCGGCCTCAAGACTTGCGCCGATAACCTTATCCTGACGTTGAATCTCAAGCGCCGCCGTGACAACGCGGCGTGCTTTGCGTACACCATCCCATTTGGCCGCGAGAGGCTCGTTGAGCCAATCCGCAGGGGTCTCGGGGAAGTCCAGAAGATGGATGGAGCTATCATCACCCGGGAAGCGTTCAAGCCATACTTCTTCCATCGTGAAGATCAGAATTGGCGCGAGCCAAGTGGTGAGGCGATGGAACAAGATGTCCAGCACAGTGCGCGCGGCGCGGCGCTGTAACGTGTTCCCGTCGCAATAAAGCGCATCCTTGCGGATATCAAAATAGAACGCCGACAGGTCTAGCGTTGCAAAGTTGAACACCGCTTGGAAAACACCTTGGAAATCAAACGCGGCATAGCCTTTGCGCACAACATGATCGAGCTCGGCAAGACGGTGCAATACCAACTGCTCAAGCTCGGGCATATCTTCGAACTCGACATGATCTGCTTCGCTGAACTCTGAGAGCGAACCAAGCATGTACCGCATCGTGTTACGCAAGCGACGATAGCTGTCGGCCACACCCTTAAGGATCTCGGGCCCGATCCGTTGGTCAGAAGTATAGTCCGCCTGCGCCACCCAAAGCCGTAGAATATCGGCACCGTATTGCTGGATCACCTTCTCGGGAACGATGGTGTTGCCGATAGATTTGGACATCTTCATGCCCTTCTCATCCAGCGTCATGCCGTGCGTCACAACGTTGCGATATGGCGCGCGACCATTCGTGCCGCAACTTTGAAGCAGCGAACTGTGGAACCATCCACGATGCTGGTCGGTGCCTTCCATGTACACATCGGCGATACCGTCGTCGGTTCCATCCTCGCGGTCACGCAGCACGAAACTGTGCGTCGAACCAGAATCAAACCACACATCCAGAATATCGAACACCTGCTCGAAATCATCAGGGTTGTGCAAACCACCGAGGAACCGCTCCTTAGCGCCCTCTGCGTACCACGCATCCGCGCCTTCTGCTTCGAACACTTCGACAATACGCGTGTTTACATTTTCATCACGGAGCAAGAAATTTTCATCCGTTGGCAGCGCACCTTTGCGGGTAAAGCACGTCAGCGGCACACCCCATGCGCGTTGCCGCGACAACACCCAGTCAGGGCGCGTCTTGATCATTGAATGCAGACGGTTACGTCCCGATTGCGGCGTCCATTTCACATTGTCGATCTCGGTCAGCGCGCGTTCGCGGATGGTTTTGCCAAACGTATCTTTGCCATCGCCAATCTCACGGTCAATCGCCGCGAACCACTGTGGCGTATTGCGGAAAATGATCGGTGCTTTGGAGCGCCATGAGTGAGGATAGCTGTGCGTGATGCGGCTCCGCGCGATCAGGCCGTTTGCCTCGATCAGCTTAGCGATGACGGCGGGGTTGGCCTTGCCCTCTTTGCCCTTGCGGTCAAAAACTTGCATCCCGTTAAAGAATGGAACATGCGGCAAGAATTCACTTTCCTCGCCGACATTATGAGTCATGCGGTCAAGCCAGTTGCGCTTAACAAAGCACTCATAGTCGTCCGCACCGTGGCTTGGTGCTGTGTGAACGAAGCCTGTACCCGCATCCTCGGTTACGTGATCGCCATCAATCACCGGAACATCATAATCCCAGAAGCCTCCGGCGCCATCCAATCCCGCAAACGGGTGGCTACAAACGGCACCAGACAACTCGTCCGCAGCGACATCACGCACGCGCTCGAACTTGGTTACGCGCGATTGCGTCAACACATCACCCGCAAGGCGGTCAGCGAGAACGTAGAGATCCCCTGCCGCGGTCCAGCTTTCATCTTCGGTTTCTTCAACCCGATAGAGCCCATACGCAATGTTAGGGTTATATGCGATCGCCTTATTGGACGGAATCGTCCAAGGTGTTGTCGTCCAGATAACAACCCGCGCCTCGCCGAGTTCATCCGCGCCGGAACGAACCTTAAACGGCACCCAAATAGCATGGCTCTTGTGGTCGTGATACTCGATCTCGGCCTCGGCCAGCGCGGTTTTCTCGACCGGCGACCACATCACAGGCTTGGAGCCTTGGTAGAGCGTTCCGTTCATGAGGAACTTCATAAAGTCTTCGGCAATCACGCGCTCGGCGTGGAAATCCATCGTAAGATACGGCTTATCCCACGTCCCCGTGATCCCCATGCGCTTGAACTCGTCACGCTGAATATCAACCCATCCCTGCGCAAATTTACGACATTCCGCACGGAAATCATTTATTGGAACTTCGTCTTTGTTCTTGCCCTTCTGGCGGTACTTTTCCTCGATCTTCCATTCAATCGGAAGGCCGTGACAATCCCAACCCGGGATATAACGCGCATCAAAGCCCATCATCTGGTGGCTACGCACGATAACATCTTTGATGGTTTTGTTCAGCGCGTGACCAATATGAAGGTGGCCGTTCGCATAGGGAGGGCCATCATGGAGCGTAAAAGGCTTACGGCCCTTTTTCTCGCGCAGCTTGCTATAGACGTTAAGTTTTTCCCATTTTTCCAACCATGCGGGCTCGCGCTTGGGCAGTCCTGCGCGCATCGGGAAGTCGGTTTTGGGAAGGTTTAGGGTGGATTTATAATTCGGTGTTTCAGGCGTGTCGGCGCACATATCTGCGGTCCTTAAACGGAAAATTTTGGATCATAGGGCGGCGCGCAATGCAGGCGCCTTGTCCCGGCGGCTCTGGCTCAGAGCGCCGGGCAAATAATTCGTATAAGGGTCAAAAGATACATCCTCATAGGCGCCTTATAATGCGGGGTTTCTTCGGGGTCCAGTGGAATGCCCCGCTTCTTTGAACTGCGGCAATACGACAGTTGCGCCCGAACGCCAGAGGCGTATCAACTAAAGTGAAAGGAGCGGCCCAATGTCCACTGCACTTGCCCGTTTTGATATTGCCCCAAGCGAAATCGACCGCGTCGTTACTGCCTTCTATGCAAAAATTCGTGCGCATCATGTGTTGGGCCCGATTTTCATTGATCGTCTCGGCACCTCATCCGAGGTATGGCGACCGCACGAAGCAAAGATAGCCGCGTTCTGGCGAAACGCTATACTCTATGAACGTGCATATAGCGGCAATCCGATGCAGGTACATATGGGTGTTTCAGCCATCGAACCCGAGCATTTCGCGCAATGGCTTGAGCTGTTTGACGAAGTCCTCGCCCAAGAGCTTGCCCCTGAAACCGCGCGCGCATTCTCGGCCCTTGCGCATCGTATCGGGCGCGGACTTCGCCTTGGTATAGAAGCGATTAAGCAGCCCAAAGACGGACCGCCGATCTTTACTTAGCTTTCGCTCACATCCTTGCTCCGAGAACCGAACAAACCTGTAAGCGCTTTTTGAACGAGCATCGTCACCCGCGGGCGTTTGCGTGCGACGAACGGCATGGGGCGGCATACCTCTAGAGCAGCAACTCCAACCCTCGCGGTGAGCGCTCCGTTGATGATTCCTTCTCCGAACCGGCGAGAGACTTTGGACATAACACCACCCCCCGCAATAGAGCCGATAAGATCGTCGCCCACGGAAACCGCGCCCGTCGCCACAAGATGCCCCAACACGATCTTGGTTAGACGCCACGATCCAAGAGTCCCCGCACGCCCGCCGTATATCTCGGCAATCCGTCGGATCATGCGCAGGTTCATCGTTAGGGCCGCGAAAACATCCGCCAACGCTAGCGGAACAATTGCCGTTACGGTCGCAACCTGCCGTGCTGCGGCCTGAATCTCTCGTTTTGCGGCCTCGTCGAGCGGGGCGATGATCTTTACTTCAGCGAGCGTCATCAGGTCCGATGCATCGAACTGATCCGCCGCGTGTTCTTGAAACTGCGCGAGGCCCCATTCGGCATCCGCGCGATTGTGGTAAAGCTTCACCAGCCGTTTCGTAAAATGCCGCGCCTTCTCGACGTCTGAGGTGGCATGAACCGATACCGCCTCTTGTTGCAACGCATCCAGCTTCGCAAGCCGCAAGAAGCCCGCCAGTTCACGCAGCGCCATGACCAACATAACCACGACAAGCGAAACGACAAGCGCGAACACAGCCCAGCCAAGCGCCACATTGCGCGCCATCATTTCCGTGACGAAATCCCACGCCGCTACAGAAACGACTGCACCTAAAAACGCGGTCAATAGCGCCCAGAAAATCCGGCCAATCCGTGAAACTGGTCGCGCGGCGAATATGGCCGCCCGTTGCATACTCGTTTCGGGAATTTCGCTTATCTCGGGTGCGTCGGCGGGCGAAACGACCTCGTCAACATCCAACTCAAGAAGCACTGGCTCATCGTTTTGCATCACAGCGCGTCTCCGATCAAAAATTGCAGCGCCTTATCAAGCCGGATATGTGGCAACCCCTGCCTTTGCTTAAGCTCAAGGATAGCGGGATCAAAATCCTGATTCCGCACAGTAAAATCTGCCCACTCTTCCTTACCCAATTGCGCAGACGCCAATACCCGCGACGGGTCTTTGGGGAGGTTCCCAGCATAAAACGCGACAGGCTTGGTGCTATTTGCGATGCGTCCCTGCACGCATTCAAGCTGTCGCCCCTCGTGGTTGATCGTAGTTTCGGAAGTTGTGCGCAGGGCGGCGATTGCCATGGCTTGGGTTTGCGCCCCAGCGAACTCGGCCCGCGATTTAGCTTGCGAAAGCATCGCATCCATTAGCGCGGTCAATCGCGGGTGCTGGCTTTGATGCAAGTGATCGGCTTTGGTCGCCGCAAAGAGAATTTTCTCGACCTTCTTGCCAGTCAACAAACCACTAAGCCAGTTATTCCGTCCGGGCCTGAACCCCGCAAGAATATCTGCCATCGTGGTTTGCAAGTCATCCACAGCCTTCGGTCCACGGTGTAGCGCAGCCAAAACATCGACAAGCACGATCTGGCGGTCAATGCGGGCGAAATGATCGCGGAAGAATGGCCGAACGACCTCTGATTTGTATGCATTAAAGCGCCGCTCCATCTCACGCCAAACTGCGCCCTTTGCAGAGCGTTCCAGCGGTGGAAGTGGTGCGAACGTGATGACGGGCGAACCTTCCAACTCACCGGGCAGGATAAAACGACCGGGCGCACCACTGCTCATGCCCTGCGCGTGTGCATCGCGGACAAAACGTGTGTACTCTGCTGCTAGCTCCTGAATGGCGACATCATCCATCGGCTGATCCGCATCGACTTGCTCTAGCTGGTAGGCAACTTGAACGCCGATATCCTGCGCGCCCATACGTTGCAGCGCCTCGTCCGACCACTCGCGATATGATTTGCCAATTAACGCCAGATCCAAGAGCCATTCACCCGGGTAATCAACGATATCCAGATGGATCGTCCGCGCGCCGCGCAGCCCGCCCAGCAATCCCGAAGGGTTGATGCGAAACGAAAGTCGTAACTCGCTCACGTTTCGCGTGCTCTGCGGCCAGAACGGCGTGGGGCCCGTCAGAGCCGCCAAATAGCTTTCGTACGGGAAACGCGCGATTGTATCATCTGGCTGCGGCTGAAGGTAAACGGTACGCAGACGACCGTCATTTGCGGCGGCGAACTGCGTCATGCGCCCGCGCTGAAGAAGATTGGAAACCAGTGACGTGATAAAGACGCTCTTGCCCGCACGGCTCAGGCCCGTGACGCCCAATCGGATAGTAGGCTCGAACAACGCTTCGTTCACGCGCGCCCCAAGGCCCTCGACATCGCGCAAAACGCTATCCGTGAAATCGCCTAAACCCAATGTCTGTCCTCATTTTGTTATGAATAATATGTAGGCTGTTCTCGGAGATTTTCCTAGAGGGCGCGCAAAATGACGTCCCTGTTGCCATTTTCAGTCCGAGAATGTATCGCCAACATATGCCTCGTTATGCTCTCAAAATCGAATATCACGGCGCGCCATTTCGTGGATGGCAGCGTCAAAAGGAGCATCCTTCTGTTCAACAGACCGTAGAAGAAGCTCTCCTGAAAATCGACCCGACGAACAAAGGCATCGCCGCCGCTGGCCGAACGGACGCAGGTGTTCATGCAACCGCTCAGGTTGCGCATTGCGACCTCGCGCGTGAATGGGACGCTTTTCGCCTTGCGGAAGCGCTGAACTATCACCTCAAGCCGCACCCCGTCGCCATTGTGAATGCGGCCCCTGTGGATGACGACTTCCACGCACGCTTTTCCGCGCTTGAGCGTCGGTATCTCTTCCGGCTGGTTTCACGGCGCGCTCCTATGACTTTTGAAGCGGGGAATGTGTGGCAGGTTGCCCATCCGCTGGACCGTGATGCAATGCAAGAAGGCGCGCAATACCTGCTCGGCCGACATGATTTCACCACGTTCCGTTCAACCATTTGCCAAGCGAACTCTCCGCTGCGCACATTGGACGAACTTTGCGTCGAAGAAATTCCGCTCGAAGATGCAACCGAGTATCGGTTCTATGTGCGTGCACGCGCGTTTCTTCATAACCAAGTCCGTAGCTTCGTCGGCACTCTTGAACGGGTCGGCGCAGGCAGTTGGGCACCGCAGGATGTTAAAAAAGCGCTAGAAGCCCGTGATCGCGCCGCTTGTGGGCCAGTTTGCCCGCCCCAAGGATTGTACCTGTCGGGCGTGAAATACGAACCTGACCCATTTGAAGGGCGCGTTGCGGGGGCACTCGTCGAAACCAAGGATAGATTAGCATGAAGTTATTTGTCGGCCTCGGAAATCCCGGTGCGAAATACGCACATAACCGCCACAACATAGGTTTCATGGCGTTGGACCACATTGCCGCCGATCACGGGTTTTCGCCTTGGCGCAGCAAATTCCAAGGATCCGTTAGCGAGGGTAATCTGGCAGGAGAAAAGGTTATCCTACTCAAGCCTGAAACATTCATGAATCTGTCTGGGCAATCCGTCGGCGAAGCGATGCGGTTCTATAAACTCACACCCGACGACGTAACCGTTTTCCACGACGAACTGGACCTTGCGCCATCAAAGATTCGCGTCAAAAAGGGTGGCGGTCATGCTGGGCACAACGGGCTTCGGTCGATGCATCAACATATCGGAGACACCTATGCGCGTGTGCGGATGGGGATCGGACACCCGGGGCACAAAGATCGCGTGGCAGGCTATGTTCTTCACGATTTTGCGAAAGCGGATCAGGATTGGCTTGATGATGTCTTGCGCGGCATTAGTGACGGCATTGCCGAGCTTGCCAAGGGCGACAGCGGAAAATTCATGAACGCTATTGCGCTGCGCACTGCTCCGCCGCGGTCATCGGGCACCAAGGCACCGAAACAGCCCCCCGCAAAAGAAGAAAAACCCGAGCCGCAGGATACGCGCTCGGGCCTTCAAAAGCTTGCGGATAAGTTTCGCGGCTCGTCCTAGTCGGCTTCGCCCATATCAAAGCCAAGCGCACGCGCGACAGTAAAGATATCCTTATCGCCACGGCCACACATATTCATCACGATGATATGGTCCTTGGGCAGCGTCGGCGCGATCTTCATCACGTGCGCCAAAGCGTGCGATGGTTCAAGTGCTGGGATGATGCCCTCTTGCGTACAGCAGTACTGGAACGCCTCAAGCGCCTCTTTGTCCGTAATCGCCACATACTTTGCTCGGCCAATTTCGTGGAGCCAGCTGTGCTCTGGCCCAATACCAGGATAATCCAACCCAGCCGAAATCGAGAACCCCTCAAGGATCTGCCCGTCATCGTCCTGCAACAGATACGTGCGGTTGCCATGCAGCACACCGGGGCGGCCACCAGTCAAACTCGCGCAGTGTTCCATCTTGTCGTTGACGCCCTTGCCACCAGCCTCAACACCAATGATGTTGACGCTGTCGTCGTTCAGGAACGGATAGAACAAACCAATCGCGTTCGAGCCGCCACCGATCGCGGCGATCAATGTATCGGGCAGACGCCCCTCGCCCTCGTGTTCTTGCAATTGCTCGCGGGTTTCTTTGCCGATGATCGACTGAAAATCGCGTACCATTGCCGGATAGGGATGCGGCCCCGCAGCCGTCCCGATGCAATAGAACGTATTCTCAACGTTCGTCACCCAGTCGCGCAGTGCGTCATTCATCGCATCCTTGAGTGTGCCGCGCCCTGAGGTAACTGGCACGACTTCTGCACCCAGCAAACGCATACGGAACACATTCGGCGCTTGGCGCTCAACGTCATGCGCGCCCATATAGACGACACACTTAAGCCCAAAGCGCGCGCAGACAGTTGCCGTTGCAACACCATGCTGACCCGCGCCTGTTTCGGCAATGATGCGGGTCTTGCCCATACGTTTCGCGAGCAGGATTTGCCCAAGTACGTTATTAATCTTGTGCGCACCTGTGTGGTTCAACTCATCACGCTTCAGGTAAATCTTGGCCCCGCCCAAGTCTTCTGTCATGCGCTCGGCAAAATAGAGCGGGCTTGGCCGACCAACGTAGTGCTTCCACAGATCGTCCATCTCCGCCCAGAAGCTCGCGTCGGTCTTGGCGCGCTCATACTCTTCTTCGAGGCTCAGAATCAGCGGCATCAATGTTTCGGATACAAACCGACCACCAAAATCACCAAAGCGCCCGTTCTCGTCAGGAGCATTCATAAAGCTGTTAAATAGATCATTCATGGCTGTATTCCTTTTGTGCGGCCTGCACGAATTCTGCGATCATCTCTTGGTCTTTGATTCCGGGGGCAGTTTCAACCCCAGACGAAACATCCACTTGCCTAGCGCCGGTCAACTTCACTGCTTCGGCAACATTTTGCGCCAAGAGCCCTCCAGCGAGCATCCATGGGCGATCCCATCGACGGCCTGCGATAAGGCGCCAGTCAAATGAAATCCCGTTCCCGCCTGGCAGGTCCGCATCTGGAGCGGGCTTTGCATCGACAAGGATCTGATCAGCGACCTGCTCATATGCTTGAAGCTGCGAAAGGTCGTCGGCGGTGGCGACACCAACCGCTTTCATCACAGGGAGCCCATACCTTGCACGGATTTCGGCGACGCGTTCTGGGCTTTCCTTGCCGTGAAGCTGCAATATATCAAGCGGTACTTCTGTCGTTATCGCGTCAAGGAGATCGTCACTTGCGTTGACGGTCAAGGCAACCTTCGCAACTCCGACAGGTACCTCAAGCGCTAATTCCCGTGCCTGAGAGATGGTCACATTCCGAGGCGATTTCTCAAAAAAGACGAATCCGACATACGCCGCTCCAGCCTGCGCCGCAGCAGCTACATCCTCAACAGTACGCAGCCCGCAAATTTTGACGTTTACGCCCTGCGCTTGTTCCATGCTTTCGCGATTTTGAATACGTATCATAAGGATGGTTTAGCGAGTTGCGGCACCATCCTCAAGCAGTGCAAGCACTTCGTCTTGCTCCTCGCCCTTTTCGCTCTTGAGACGCGCAACTTCTTTCTTCAGGGCTGCCATCTCGCGTTTCATGCGGCTCGCTTCGGCGCGCTGTTTGTATTCGCGAATCCACTCCCACACAAAACCGATCAAAAGGCCCGCAACGATCCCAAGGAAAATCACGATAAAGAGCGGTAAGGCAGTTTCGTACTGAAACCCAAAAAACGTGGCAATATCGTCGGGCAAAAGTTGCACCGAAACAACCGCACGATTGGCTAGTGCAACTGTAATCAGCACCAACCCCAAGGCCGCCAAAAAAGCGTAGCGAACATAACGCATTTAGTTACTTTCCGTTCAAACGGTCTCGTAGCAGCTTACCTGTTTTGAAGAATGGCACGTGCTTTTCTTCGACTGCTACACTGTCTCCGCTTCGTGGGTTGCGCCCCATCCTAGCTTCGCGCTTCTTAACAGAAAACGCGCCAAAACCGCGCAGCTCAACGCGGTCTCCGCGCGACATCGCTTCAATGATCTCTTCAAAAATAGTATTCACAATACGCTCCACATCTCTCTGATAAAGATGCGGGTTTTCATCGGCAATTTTTTGAATCAGTTCCGAACGGATCATCCGTGGTACCTCCCGATTTGGTTAAACGACGCGAGTAAAATAGGCTCTAAACTTCAAACAACTATATGCCTAATTTATTGCGTAATAAAGATTTTCCAAGGAGTTAGCCGTAAAAAACCTCGTTACCAAGCCGCGTTTCGCCGGTTATTTTGCTTTTTTCGCCCTCGCTCTGGCCCACGGGTCTGAATACTCGATTCGAAAACCACAATAAGTGCACACGATTCGGGCAAAAAGAAAACGGCCCCACCAGATGGCAGGGCCGTTAAAATCTAGGACTAAACGTCGGTTAGATTATTCGTCGCCTTTAAGCGCTGCACCAAGGATATCACCGAGCGATGCACCGGAATCCGAGGAGCCATATTGCTCAACTGCTTCTTTTTCTTCAGCGATTTCACGCGCTTTGATCGAAAGACCAAGACGGCGTGTTTTCGCGTCAACGTTGGTTACGCGAACGTCGATTTTGTCACCAACACCGAAACGCTCTGGGCGCTGCTCGGCACGGTCACGAGACAGATCGGAGCGACGGATGAAGGACTTAGCGCCTTCATACTCAACTTCGATGCCGCCATCTTCGATCGCAGTTACTTCAACAGTGATGATCGAGCCGCGCTTAACGCCTTCGACTGCACCAGAGAAGCTATCGTCGAGAGCTTTAACACTCAGAGAGATGCGCTCTTTTTCGACGTCAACTTCGGTAACAACGGCTTTCACCATGTCGCCTTTTTGGAAGTCGCCGATAACGTCCTCGCCACGGCCTTCCCATGTCAAATCTGACAGGTGAACCATGCCGTCGATGTCGCCATCAAGACCGATGAAGAGACCGAATTCAGTGATGTTCTTAACTTCACCTTCGACGTTTGTGCCAACTGGGTGGCTTTCAGCAAAGACTTCCCATGGGTTGCGCTGTGTTTGCTTGAGACCAAGCGAAACGCGGCGTTTTGCACTGTCGATTTCCAGAACCATAACTTCGACTTCTTGCGAAGTAGAAACGATTTTGCCTGGGTGTACGTTCTTCTTTGTCCAAGACATTTCAGAAACGTGCACAAGACCTTCAACACCTGGCTCAAGCTCAACAAACGCACCGTAATCAGTGATGTTTGTTACGCGGCCCTTGTGAACGGACTCGAGTGGGAAGCGGCTCTCAACAAGTGTCCACGGATCGTCTTGGAGCTGTTTCATGCCCAAGGAGATGCGGTGCGTCTCTTTGTTGATTTTGATAACCTGTACTTTGACTGTTTCGCCAATGTTCAGGATCTCGGATGGGTGGTTCACACGGCGCCATGCCATGTCAGTCACGTGAAGCAGACCGTCTACGCCGCCAAGGTCAACAAACGCACCGTATTCAGTGATGTTCTTAACAACACCGTCAACTGCGTCACCTTCAGCAAGCTTGCCGATAACTTCTGCACGTTGTTCCGCACGGGACTCTTCAAGGATCGCACGGCGGGAAACAACGATGTTGCCACGACGACGGTCCATTTTGAGGATTTGGAACGGCTGCTTAAGACCCATCAATGGGCCAGCGTCACGCACGGGGCGTACGTCAACTTGGGAGCCGGGCAAGAACGCCACTGCACCACCAAGGTCAACTGTGAAGCCACCTTTAACGCGGCTAAAGATTGCGCCTTCGACGCGCTCTTCGTCACCGTATGCTTTTTCGAGGCGATCCCATGCTTCTTCACGGCGAGCTTTGTCGCGCGAGATAACAGCTTCGCCTTTGGCGTTTTCTACGCGGTCGAGGAAAACCTCAACTTCGTCACCAACTGCGATTTCAGGAGCTTCGCCTGGATTTGCGAATTCTTTAAGTTCAACGCGGCCTTCCATTTTGTAGCCTACATCGATGATGGCCTGGCCAGCTTCGATTGCGATGACTTTACCTTTGACAACGGAACCCTCTTCGGGTGTGTCAATTTCGAAGCTTTCAGCAAGAAGGGCTTCGAATTCGTCCATAGAGTTTGTTTGAGCCATGTGGTCTCAGTTTCCTTTACATAGTCATTTTAACGGGCCGCGCGGTTGTCTCCGCCGGTCTTTCGATTTCAGTTGGTCAACGTCTCGGACCACCCAACAAAAACAGGCCGGAGTATAAAACCCGACCCTGTATAAAACTGCTGCGTGGCGATTCCGCCTTATCGACAGGCGCTATATAGTGGCTATTAGCCGTATGAGCAAGGGCTTAAGCCCCGCGTGCCTCATCAATAGCGGCGACAACCTGCGCAACGGCCTCTGGAATGCTCAAATCGCTGGTATCAATCAAAAGCGCGTCTTTTGCGGCGACGAGTGGCGCAGTCGCCCGCTCACTGTCGCGTTTGTCGCGTGCGATCACGTCCGCCAAAACCTCCGCGAGCTTAATTTCGGGGTCTTGAGCGACGAGTTCCTTATACCGACGATCTGCGCGCACTTCGGCGCTTGCTGTCACGAACACCTTAACTTGTGCATCCGGACAAATAACCGTCCCAATGTCGCGACCATCCAGTACTGCGCCGCCTTCACGCTCTGCAAACTCTCGCTGAAACTCCAGCAAGGCGTGACGAACCTCAGGGATTACCGCAACTTTACTTGCCTCTTGCGCGACCTCGCCAGTCCGAAGCGATGGGCGTTCCAAATCCGCAGTCGTTAGCCCGCGCGCCGCGGCAATCGCATCGTCGCCCGTCAATACGCGCGCACCAACTGCCCGATACAGAAGCCCCGTATCCAGATGCGCAAAGCCAAAATGGGCGGCAACGGCCTTGGAAATCGTTCCCTTGCCCGCAGCAGCAGGACCATCAATTGCGACTGTAAACTGCATAATCGCCACCTATTTTTCGTTCCGTTGAAAAGTCAAATAATGTGGCTTGCGGCCTTCGCGATAGGCCTTTTGCTCATAGCGCGTCGAAATCCAGTCGTCCCATTCATTCTGCCAAGTATCGGGATCAGGGTTTAGAAGCGTGAAACCCTGCTTTGGAACTTCCTTCAGGGTTTGCCTGACGTAATCAGGAATATCCGTTGCAACGCGGAAAATCGCTCCCGGCTTTAACACGCGCGAAAGAGGCGCTAGATGCTCTGGCGTTACAAAGCGGCGGCGATGGTGGCGGCGCTTGGGCCATGGATCAGGATAGAGAAGAAACGCACGCGAAATCGACGCATCGGTCAACACATCAAACATATGGCGCACATCACCGGGATGAACCGCGACGTTCTCAACACCCGCTGCACGAATTTTCCCCAATAGCATCGCCACGCCGTTGATGTACGGTTCGCACCCGATAATTCCGACATCAGGATAGGTCGCCGCTTGGTGCACCATGTGCTCGCCACCGCCGAATCCGATCTCGAGCCAGACATCGCGCTTACCAAACAGCCCTTCAAGGTCGAGATTTACACGATCAGGGTTTTCCTCCCACGTAACCTTACCAGGGGAAAGCGCCGCAAGGTCCTGCTCCAGATACTCTTCCTGAGAATCCCGAAGGCTCTTGCCCTTAAAACGACCATAGAAGTTGCGCCATGGCGCACCAGTGGGGTGCGCTCCTACATCTTCACTTGGTGGTGTTTGTTGATCGTTCTTGTCGTCGTCACTCATGGAAAAGGCCCCGAACATGCGTTGGGGGCCTTACCTAGTGATTTAATTGTCGCCGTCAAGCCACGCCCCTAAAGGGCAGCTTCGATCGCGCTGGCGAGGTCTGTTTTCTCCCAGCTGAATCCACCCTCTGCATCCGGCTTGCGCCCAAAATGGCCATAGGCAGCTGTGCGCTCGAAAATAGGACGGTTCAAATTCAGGTGCTCACGAATTCCGCGTGGCGTAAGGTCCATTGCCTTGGCGAGAGCAGCCTCAATTTGTGCCTCTTCTGCCGAGCCTGTCCCGTGCGTATCCACATAGATTGAAAGCGGACGCGCAACGCCGATCGCATAAGCAAGCTGCAAGGTACAACGCTTTGCCAACCCTGCGGCGACCACGTTCTTTGCAAGATAACGCGCTGCATATGCTGCCGAGCGATCCACTTTGGTTGGGTCTTTGCCAGAGAATGCCCCACCGCCGTGCGGCGCTGCGCCGCCATATGTATCCACGATGATCTTGCGTCCAGTCAGGCCCGCGTCACCGTCTGGCCCGCCAATAACGAATTTACCCGTTGGGTTCACAAGCCACTCTGTATCCGCTGTGATCCACGACTCTGGCAGAGTCTCTCGAATGAATGGCTCTACGATTGCGCGCACGTCGTTCGAAGAAAGCGTTTCGTCCAAGTGTTGAGTCGAAAGCACAATTGATGTTGCTTCTACGGGGCGACCTTTGGCATAGCGCAACGACAGTTGCGATTTCATATCCGGCCCAAGGACCGCAGCGGGGCCGACGCCGGATTTCCGCTCTTTCGCCAAGCGCGCCAAAATTTTGTGGGAATACTGGATCGGAGCAGGCATGAGATCATCGGTCTCATCCACGGCATACCCGAACATGATACCCTGATCGCCTGCGCCCTCTTCTTTGGTTCCGTTCGCATCAACGCCTTGCGCGATATCGGCCGATTGCGCATGAAGTAGGTTGGTCACTTCGAGTGTATCGGCGTGGAACCCTTTTTGCATATATCCGATGTCGCGCACACAATTGCGGACGATCTCTTCGACTCGTTGCACAACAGAGGAAGGGCCGCGCACTTCGCCTCCGACGACAACACGGTTTGTCGTAGCGAAGGTCTCGCAAGCGACGCGCGCCTCGGGATCTTGTGCCAAAAATGCGTCTAGGATTGAATCAGAAATACGATCGCAAACCTTGTCGGGATGTCCTTCGGAAACGGATTCCGAGGTGAACATAAAGTTTTGTCGTGACATGAAGTGCTCCAGTTAAAGTTGCCCGCCACGTCAGGAAGCCGTTGTGGGGGATTTAGACGTCAGTAGTTTCCGAATAGATACTCGTCAACGCCTAACTCGATATAGTGTTAACCCAAGAAATGATAACAGGAATAGCGCAATCATCGGAAGATTACCCGATTTCGCAAAAAGTGTTGCCGGATTAGGGCGTGGCAATTCCACATCCAATACACCCGCAACACCAAGGGGCAATTGCGCGACAACCCGCCCCTGCGGATCAATCATCGCTGACACACCTGTATTCGCTGCACGCACAAGCGGCAATCCCTGCTCAATTGCGCGCATCCGCGCTTGCGCAAGGTGCTGATACGGACCAGCTTTCTTACCAAACCAAGCATCATTCGTGATGTGCAAAATCCATTCGGGGCGCGCGCCATCCACACGCAGATCGCGCGGGAACACGGCCTCATAGCAGATAAGCGGTAGGAAATTCCCGACATCAGGAAGGTCAATTAACTCCACCTCAGCGCCGGATGTATACCCACCCCCCAATTGCTCGGCGAGGCCCTGCAACCCCAAGCGCGATGCAAGTGCGCCTCCGGGCATGTATTCACCAAACGGCACAAGATGTCGCTTATCGTATGTCGCCAAGACCTGCCCAGTATCGCCCAGCGTCACGAGTGAATTGTAGAACCCGTTGGCATCGCGGCGCTGAATACCGGCAACGATTGGAACGCCGCCCGAGGCCTGCGCCATGATGTCAAACGCCCCCGCAGCATTCTCCGCCAGATAAGGCACAGCGGTTTCTGGCCAAACGATCAGGTCAAGCCCATCGCTTTCTTGAGCGGTCAGCGCGAGGTTCCGCTCCCAGAATACCGAGATCATATCCGGCTGCCATTTCAAATGCTGTTCGGCATTGGTTTGAACAAGACGAATACGTGCGGGCGCCTCTGCATATGCTGCTGGGACGGCCTCACGATGAATGCCAAGCGCCGCCGCAAGCGCAATGATCGCGATGGCTCCGATCCGCGCTAGCCAACGCGAGCTCGCGAGGCCTGCGGCGATTACAAGCGTAAGTAATGTGAGCCCATAAGGCCCGATATCGGCAGCGATCTGTGCAAACGGTGTATCTAGCCAAATGTACCCAACGAGCCCCCAAGGCAGGCCGGTGAACAAATACCCTCGCAGCAATTCTGCGCCGCTCCAGCCAATCGCCAACATTAGCCCAGCCGCGCGTGCGCCACCCGTCCATCTCGCCCAAGCAAAACCAGCCGACCACAATAGCGCCAATCCCCCCGCAAGGAAGGCGAGCGCAAAGGGCGCCATCCAACCGTGACGCGCGGCGTCGACCTGAAAGGGCGACATTATCCAATAAAGCGAACCCGCGAAATACGCGGTCCCGACGAGCCAACCCAAGAGGGCCGCTCGTACAGTCGTAGTTACCTGACCAAATAGCCAGAACACGCCAACGATTCCCAAAAATGCGACATACCACAGCGAAAATGGCGCCTGTCCCAGTGCCATCGCTCCCCCCGCAACCACACCGAGCGGCGCAACAAACTTCAGGGGCAGCAAGGGGTCACTCTTTCTCGCGATCATCTATCCGAGCCCGCAATCGTTTGATTTTGCGCAAATCCGCATCAACGATTTCAAACTCTACACCATTTTCATGACGGACAACTTCACCTCTGGTGGGAACATGACCCGACAGAACGAACACAAGCCCGCCCAGCGTATCAACTTCGTCGTCCTCAATATCGGATCGAAGGTCTACGCCGATTTCTTCTTCGAAATCTTCCAACGGCGTGCGCGCTTGCACCAGATAACAACCGGGCTTTTCCTGAACCCAGTTCATGTCTTCTTCGATATCGTGCTCGTCCTCGATCTCGCCGATAACCTGTTCAATCAAGTCCTCAAGCGTCACAAGCCCGTCAACACCACCATATTCATCAATGATGAGCGCCATATGCCGACGCTCGCTTTGCATCTTTTGAAGCAGCACGCCGATCGGCATGGATGGGGGCGCAAAGATAAGTGGACGCAAGAGCGCATCCATATCAAACTTCTTGGAACGGTCTCCGTTGAAACCATGGCCCAGCGCAAAATCCTTCAGGTGCACAAACCCAACGGGTGTATCGAGCGTTCCCTCAAAAACCGGCAAACGCGTCAATCCCGACTCACGGAACAAAGAAACAAGCGCATCTTTGTCTACGTCCTTGGGAACCGCTACGATTTCTGCTTTGGGGATAGCGACATCTTCAAGATTTAGACGACGCAAGTTAATCATCCCACCGCCGGTCTGGATGGTAGACTGCGGGACGTTCAAGGAATTCGGTGTTTCTTGGATTTCCTCGTTCGAGCCAAAAGCCTCGACTATGCGGCTGAATATGCCGCGCGTCTCCGGAGGGATGTCTTCAATCTGCGCGCTTTGCGCCGCACTCGGAGAGCCTTCGCTACTTCCGTCGATCTGCTGTGTGTCGCCCATGGGCCCTTTCCAAATTACGTGACACCCAATGTGCCAACGCTTTAAGGCTATTTCTAGCCTGTCGTTTTATATGGGTCTGGAATAGATAAAGTTTCAAGTATCTCTCGCTCTAACTTTTCCATTAATAGCGCATCTTTTTCGCGAATGTGATCGTAACCCAACAAATGAAGCACCCCATGCACCATTAAATGCATGACATGGTTTACAAATGGTTTCCCCTCGCTCTCAGCTTCCCGAGCGCAGGTATCGTATGAAATAGCAATATCGCCCAACTCGCTCGGCTCACCAAAAGACGCGGCTTGCGGATCAGGTTCGGGCGGGGCCGGCACGGCACCCTCGACTTCTGCTCCTCGCTCCTCGCTTGGCCACGAGAGAACGTTTGTTGGCTGCCCCTTTGCACGAAATTCCTGATTTAGCACGGCGATACGCTCATCATCACAAGCAAGCAGGCTGATCTCAAAGTCTGTCGACACACCTAAATAGGTCAGTGTTGCCACCGCCGCGCGCTCGGCTATCGCTTCAATCTCTACGCCTTGCCAACGTTCATCCTCAACCGCAGCGTCAACGATTTGCGTCATCGGACTTTTCGTAGGCTTCGATAATCTTAGCAACTAGCGGATGTCGGACGACATCTTTGGACGTGAAGTAATTGAAGTCGATCTTGGGAATATTGCGCAGCAGATCTTCGGCCTCGCGAAGGCCGCTCTTCACGCCGCGCTGAAGGTCAATCTGGGTACGGTCGCCCGTAATCACCATGCGACTCCCCTGCCCCAAACGAGTAAGGAACATTTTCATCTGCATGGTCGTCGCGTTCTGAGCCTCGTCCAGCACAACAAATGCGTTCGAAAGCGTACGCCCACGCATAAAGGCGAGCGGTGCGATCTCAATTTTCTTGTCTTCGATCAATTTCACGACCTGTTTGGACGGCAGGAAATCGTTCAGCGCGTCATAAAGCGGTTGCATGTAAGGATCGACTTTATCCTTCATATCACCGGGCAAATAGCCGAGCTTCTCACCGGCCTCGACGGCGGGACGCGCCAATATGATCTTGTCCACATGGCCACCGATAAACATGTTCACACCCACGGCGACAGCCAGATAGGTTTTACCTGTACCAGCAGGGCCAATCCCAAAGACCAGCTCGTTATCGAAGAGCGATTTTACATAGGCTTTTTGTGCTTCGGTGCGCGGCTCTACCAGTTTCTTGCGAGTCTTGATTTCGACTTTATCGCCTACTGAAAGCTCAAGCTGATCGCCCGTGCGAACGCCAGTGCCTATTTCTGCGCCACCCATGCGAATTTCGCCGTCAATTTGGCCAGTTTCGACATCTCCGCCGCCTTCAAGCCGCAGATACAGCGCCGAAAGCACCTCTCGCGCCTTCTCGATTGCGTCTGGTTCGCCCATGATATCAAGCTGATTTCCGCGGCGCACAATCTGGACCGCGAGGTCGTTTTCGATCTTGGCCAGATGGCTGTCGTATGGGCCGCAAAGGCTTATTAACAAGCGATTATCTGGAAACTCTACGTGAATCTTGGTGACTGCATCACCGGCGATCGGAAGGGGCGAGGTTTTGGTTCCCAAAAAGGACTCCCTAAGCTGAATACCCCCCAATGGTGCCAAGTAGATGAAGCGGGCGCAAGAGGTCATTCGCAAGTTTCATATAGCTGACACAAAAACGGCCACCGCATTGGTACGATGGCCGCCTAAATTTACTGATTTCCGCCTAGAGCGGGTCCCAAATCGAATGCTGTTTATGTCCAGCGGCAGTGCCCGGCTCAAGAAGACCGGAACAAACCCGCGCACCAGTGCGTGGTTCTAGGCGGGCGACCGCGTATCCCTCATTCCCGTTGTCGGCAATCCAAGTATCGCATCCATCTGGATCCACATAGATACCCCATTTGATGTTATCCTGAATAGGGCGACCTTCGACGAATCCTTCTATGGATTGATCACTTTTGAATCCACAGGCGGTAAGTGTCGATGCGAAAAGGGCGAGCACGATAAGCTTATGAGTTTTCATGGCTCAATACTCCCCAATTTTACGATGACAGAAAACTTCGACCCTTCGGTTCAACGCGCGGCCCTCTGCGGTACTATTGGTCGCGCGAGGATACTGTTCGCCAAGTGCGCGGACGGCAGTTACCTGCGCACCAGCGGCGAGAGCAACCTGCGCCACGGCAGTTGCGCGCTGCTTGGAAAGCTCCATATTCCGATCATACGAGCCGCTAGAATCTGTATAGCCATTGATGGCGTACGAATGGATATCTTGCCGTTTAAACAGGTTTGTCAAACGCTCTCGCTGTTCAGGGCGCAGCGTGCTTCCGCCCGACACAAACAAATGATCCGCTGTGTCATCGAAACAGATCGCAGTTTCCACGCAAATCGGCTTACCGTCACGATCAGTCCGGTTCCATGCATAGCCTTCGATACCGTCATCAATGAGCCAGACCTGACAGCCGTCAGGCGTAATGCCCAAAGCAGGCTTATAACGATCTGTAACCTTAATATCTTTTGCCTGGGCCGACAACGATCCAAGACTCAAACACGTTAGAGCGACTGCAAGTATATGCGTCGCCCTAAGAAATAGTTTTTTATTCATATGATGAACCTCAATACCTACTACTCGGTGCGCATCTCACAATTCGACGCGCAACTAACTACATTTTTTATTATAAACCCTAAATTACCTAAGAAAGTGATAATTTCTCTAGTTGAGTCTGATTCAGTAACAATCGCGTCATAAACACCGAATTAATAGGCAGCGACGAAACGATCGTCTGCGGTACTTAAGTAAGTAGCGTACCGCCCAGAGAGTTCCTTTCTGTATTTGTAATTTTCACGCGTGCAATGTCACCGCGTTTCGCGTTTGGCGCAGTGACATGCACCGCATGAAGATACTCGGATTTTCCGACCATCTGTCCTTCAAGCCGACCTTCGCGCTCAAATAGAACGCTGACTTCTTTACCAACCATCTCGTCTTGGATTTCGTACTGCTGCGAGCTTAACAAGCCTTGAAGACGCTGCAAGCGATCATCTGCTTCTGCTTGATCCACAAGGGGGCGCTCGGCCGCCGGCGTTCCGGGGCGCGAAGAGTACTTGAAGGAATATGCTTGGCCATACCGAACCTGACGCACAAGCTCCATCGTTGCTTCGAAATCCGCTTCTGTCTCTTCGGGGAAGCCCACAATGAAGTCGCCCGACAGCAAAATGTCAGGGCGTGCAGCTCGGATGCGCTCGATCACTTTCAAGTAGCTTTCAGCGGTGTGGTTGCGGTTCATCCGTTTCAGGATTTTGTCGCTACCACTTTGGACCGGCAGGTGAAGATATGGCATGAGCTTTTCGCATTCACCATGCGCCGCAATAAGCGCGTCGGTCATATCGTTCGGGTGGCTCGTGGTGAAACGAATACGCTCTAGGCCATCAACATCGTTTAGCGCCCAAATAAGCTGATCAAGCGTCATATCGCCGTTCGGCCCCTGCCCGTGGTACGCGTTCACGTTCTGCCCGAGCAGCGTAATTTCACGTACACCACGCTCAACCAGATCACGCGCCTCTGTGAGAATACGATCAACAGGGCGACTCACCTCGGCGCCGCGTGTGTAGGGCACCACGCAGAACGCACAAAACTTATCGCAGCCTTCCTGAACCGTTAGAAACGCTGTCGGCCCGCGCGCGGCCTTGGGGCGCTTTGGCATATGCTCGAACTTATCTTCCTCTGGGAAATCCGTATCCAAAGCACGCTTACCCTCACGGATTTTCTCTTCCATTTCTGGCAAGCGATGATAGCTCTGCGGCCCAACAACAAGGTCCACGGCAGGCTGGCGGCGCACAATTTCTTCGCCTTCGGCCTGCGCAACACAGCCTGCAACCGCGATTTTCAGGTTAGGATTGGCGTCCTTGTGAACCTTCAGGCGGCCAAGCTCTGAATAGATCTTCTCGGCGGCTTTCTCACGAATATGGCAAGTGTTCAGTAGGATCATGTCCGCCGAGGCCGCATCCTCGGTCGTATCGTAGCCAGAACCGCCGAGTGTCTCGGCCATGCGCTCACTATCATAGACGTTCATCTGGCAACCGTAGGTTTTGATAAACAGCTTTTTACGATCAGACATCTCGGCCTCGTGGGTTCATAAGGATTAGAGCGTGTCCCTACACAATCTCGCGGCGGCCTGCAACGCTTGCAATGAAAGGCGAATTGGCGGAAATTGGGGTAAAACAAGTCGGGCGGGACAATGCGTTATTCTAACCTACAGGATTTTCTACAGAATGGCGCCGCTATTTTGGCCTCTGACCCGATTGCGATACTGCTAATCGAGGATGACGTAGAGGTCGATTCAACCATCCGACATCACTTTGGGCTCGGGTTCAAAACGATACTGGTGTTTGGTGCGGAGGGGCTATCAGTTCCGCATGACCTTGAAGCACAAGTCCACACAATTGCGGCGAACTTGTTTGAGGATAACGCCACGCAAACAATTGTAAACGCGATCAATGATCGGGCGATTGGGCAGTGGATTTACTATTGCTACAACGCCGAGTACCTGTTCTTTCCATTTTGCGAGAGCCGCACAGTCGGCGAAATGCTGACGTTCCACATGGAGGAACGCAGGGGCGCGGTGCTATCCTATGTCGTGGACCTCTATGCTAGCGATCTAGCACGTTTTCCAAATGCCGTTTCGGTGGAGGAAGCACATTTTGACAAAACGGGTTACTACGCCCTCGCCCGCACCGATCCGATAAACAAGGACCATATCAAAGACCGCCAGAATGATTTTTTCGGGGGGCTGCGCTGGCGTTTCGAAGAACACATCCCACTTGAGCGACGCAAAATCGACCGAATCTCTATTTTTCGAGCCAAGGCGGGGCTGCGGCTCTTGGATAAGAGCACTTTTTCGGACGAAGAATACAACACCTATTCCTGCCCTTGGCACCACAACATCACCGCAGCGATATGCAGCTTCCGAACAGCTAAGGCGCTCAAACTCAACCCCGGTTCAACCTTTGCGATTGAGACGTTTAGATGGCACAACACCACGCCCTTCGAATGGAATAGCCAACAACTCTTGGATTTGGGCCTAATCGAACCGGGTCAGTGGTTCTAGGACGAACTAGCGCGCGGTTTTGCGAAGCCGGATAACAACATCGACCTTGGCGATCTCGGCTCCATCTGGCGCATCCGGTATCTGCGCCAGTACAAGCTGCTCCTTGGGTGCATCCGTCAGGCGGGCATCGTCTTCCCAGAAGAAATGCGGGTGGTCGCTCATGTTGGTGTCGAAATAGCTCTTGGAACCATCCACAATGATCTCACGAAGCAGCCCAGCCTCACAAAACGCCTTGAGTGTATTGTAAACCGTTGCGAGCGAAACCTTCTCTCCGCTGGCGCGGGCCGATTCAAACAGGCTCTCGGCCGTTACGTGACGGTCCTGACCATCCCCAACCAGCAACTCTGCCAACGACAATCGCTGTCGCGTCGGACGCATTCCTGCGCACGCCAACCAGTCTGCGCTGATCTGCTGAGGTGTCTGTGTTAACTTGGGTGCCGAATTGTTCATGGTGCCTTCGCCTTATATCTCGGGCCAGTATAGGGTTAATCCCTGCGCATATTCAAACATCTTTTTGAATGCGACTGGCTCGCAACTAAGGTGATGAAAAGGCTCCTGCCCTTGCCAGCATAACTGACAGAGTGATAAAGGAGGTCAACGCGAGAGCACTCACAATTTAGGGAGCAGAGCCGAATGGCCAATTTTCCGAGCAGTTTTGACAAAGAAGACCTCATCAAATGCGCACAAGGGGAGCTATTTGGCCCCGGCAACGCCCAACTTCCTATGCCGCCGATGCTCATGATGGACCGCATTACCGAAATTAGCGCCGATGGTGGCGAGCATGGCAAAGGCCACGTTGTCGCAGAATTCGACATCACGCCGGACCTTTGGTTCTTTGAATGCCACTTCCCTGGCAACCCGATTATGCCAGGATGTCTCGGACTTGATGGCCTGTGGCAGCTTACCGGCTTTAACCTCGGATGGCGCGGCATGACGGGTCAAGGCATGGCCTTGGGTGTTGGCGATGTGAAGTTGACTGGCAAAGTCACCCCAACGCGCAAAATGCTCACTTACAAAGTTGATTTTACCAAAGTCATTGATCGCGCCAAAATCAAAGTTGGTATGGCCGACGGCATTTTGCTGGCCGACGGCGAAGAAGTTTACTCAGTTAAGAACATGAAGGTTGGTTTGGCTCCGGCCGAATAAGCTTGAAAACCGAACCTTACGAAAGGACACGCCATGCGTAGAGTCGTTGTCACAGGGATGGGGATTATCTCGCCCATCGGGAATACAATCGATGAAGTGGAGGCCTCGCTTCGAGCGGGCAAATCCGGCATCATCCGCGAAGAAACATACGCCGAGAACGGCTTTCGCAGTCAGGTTGCGGGCATTCCGCAAATCGACCTGACCGCCGAAATCGACAAGCGCCAGCTACGGTTCATGGGGCCGGGTGCTGCGTATAACTATCTCGCGATGGAGCAAGCGATTGCCGACTCTGGCCTTGAGCCCGATGAGGTGTCAAACGTGCGTACTGGTCTCGTTATGGGCTCTGGTGGGCCTTCGACATCCAACTTCTTCTCGGCGTTCACAACCGTTAAGGAAAAAGGCGCGCCCAAGCGTATGGGACCATTCATGGTGACGCGCTGCATGAGCTCTACGAACTCTGCGTGCCTTGCGACACCATTTAAAATCAAGGGCGTGAACTATTCGATTACTTCTGCTTGCTCTACCTCTGCGCATTGTATCGGCAATGGCGTTGAGCAAATCCAGATGGGCAAACAGGACGTTGTCTTTGCAGGCGGCGGTGAAGAAGTTGATTGGACGCTAAGCTGTCTCTTTGACGCCATGGGCGCGATGTCGAGCAAATACAACGACACGCCAACAACTGCGAGCCGCCCGTTCGACGCAACGCGCGACGGTTTCGTCATCGGCGGCGGCGGCGGCGTTCTGGTTCTCGAAGAGCTTGAGCATGCCAAAGCACGTGGCGCGAAAATCTACGCCGAAGTCACTGGTTATGGTGCCACTTCAGATGGTCACGACATGGTGGCACCCTCTGGCGAAGGTGGCGAGCGCTCTATGCGTTTGGCGCTGAGCACAATTGGCGACCGCAAAATTGATTACATCAATGCGCACGGCACATCGACACCTGCGGGCGACGTAACCGAAGTCGAAGCAGTGCGCCGCGTCTTTGGCGAAGGATCAACACCGCCGATCGCATCGACCAAGTCACTCACTGGTCACTCTTTGGGTGCGACGGGCGTGCACGAGGCAATCTACTCGCTCATTATGATGAACAACAACTTCATCGCAGCTTCCGCAAACATTACCGAGCTTGACCCCGCAATCAACGAGGGCGAGATCGTCACCGAGTTGCGCGAAAACGTCGAGCTGGACAGTGTTCTTTCAAATAGCTTTGGCTTTGGAGGCACAAACGCCACCCTAGTCATGAGCAAATATCACGAGTGAGTACGCTAAATGGCTAATTTGATGACAGGGAAACGCGGGCTCATTATGGGTGTCGCGAACGAACGTTCTATCGCTTGGGGAATTGCCAAGGCGCTCGCCGAAGAAGGCGCAGAGCTTGCTTTTACTTATCAGGGTGAAGCATTCGGCAAGCGGGTCGAGCCCTTGGCACAAAGTCTCGGAAGCGACTTCATGGTGGACGTTGATGTCACCGATGACGCCTCGCTTGACCGTGCATTTGGCGAACTGGAAGAGAAATGGGGCAAGATCGATTTTATCGTTCATGCCATCGCCTTTTCCGACAAGAACGAGCTCGCAGGGCGTTTCGTGAACACCAGCAGGGACAACTTCAAGCGTTCGCTGGACATCAGTTGCTATTCTCTCATCGAAGTGGCCCGTCGCGCGGCTCCTATGATGACTGACGGCGGAACAATCCTGACGCTTACGTATCAGGGCTCTAACCGTGTGACCCCGTTCTACAACGTTATGGGGGTAGCTAAGGCCGCCCTAGAGGCCGCCGTGCGCTACCTTGCCAACGACCTCGGTCCAGACGGTATCCGCGTGAATGCGATTTCACCCGGCCCGATGAAAACGCTGGCTGGCGCGGCCATTGGCGGCGCGCGCAAAACCTATCGCCAGACCGAAGCGAACGCGCCGATGCGCGCCAACGCGACGCTTGAGGCAATCGGCGCAACTGCGGTATATCTGGCATCTGATGGAGGGGCTTGCACCACAGGCGAGATCATTCGCGTGGATGGCGGTTATCACGTTTTGGGAATGCCCCAGCCAGAAAACCTCTAAGCACTAGAGCATCAAAAAAGGGGCGTCACAGAACATCTGCGGCGCCCCTTTTTCGTTTAGCTGATCGAAACGAGCTCAATCGCGAATGTCAGGTCTTTACCTGCAAGCGGATGGTTCGCATCAAGCACAACAGAGTCTTCGGCAACCTCGGCAATCGTTACCATAACGATCTCACCCTGCGGTGTTTGCATCTGAAGCTGCGTACCGATTTCCATTGGGATATCATCTGGGAATTGGTCGCGTGGCACAGGCTGGCGCGCATTTTCCACGACTGGACCATATGCTTCTTCGGCGATTGCGGTGATTGTCTTTTTGTCACCAACGGCCATTCCAGGCAGACTCTTATCAAGCCCTTTGATGACTTGACCTGACCCGACGGTAAATTCTAGCGGCTCGCGCCCTTCGGAGGAATCGAACACGCTACCGTCGGCCAATGTACCCGTGTAGTGCAGCGCGATTTTGTCTCCGTCTTTTACGACTGTCATAGTTTTGCCTTTCAAATATCAACAAGGGCACCACTCGGGCGCCCTCAAGAAGCCGCGCACCATAGGGATTCTTATAGGGGTGTAAACCCCACCCCAAAATTCGCAGTTTTTGCTTTTCGTCTTTTTGGCTGCGTGCGACACTCCTCCCAAAGGAGTGCCGCATGCCCATTACGACTTGTATCTTCGACGCTTACGGAACACTTTTTGATGTTTCGGCCGCCGCCCGCGAGGCCGCCGCCGAACCCAACCGCGCCAAGTTCGCCGCGGTTTGGCCGAGGGTTGCACAGGATTGGCGGCTTAAACAGCTCCAATATACATGGCTCAGGGCGATCTCCGACGCGCACACCGATTTCTGGGAAGTGACGCAAGATGGACTGGATTGGGCAATGGAGAACAACGACCTCGCCGACGACGAATTGCGCGCACGCCTGCTCCAGCTTTATTGGGAACTCTCAGCCTATCCTGAGGTTCCTACCATGCTTGCAACATTGAAAGAAGCGGGGCTAAGCACCGCGATCCTCTCGAACGGTTCTGCGGATATGTTGGCGGGCGCCGTTGACTCGGCCAAGCTGGGCGACGTTCTGGACGATACGCTATCGGTTGATAGCGTGGGTGTATTCAAGCCCCATAAATCCGTTTACGACCTCGTCGGTAAGCGTTTCGGTTGTGAACCCAAAGAAGTACTCTTTGTATCCTCCAATGGTTGGGATGCCGCTGGCGCGGCTGGTTATGGCTTCCAAACCGTATGGGTGAACCGCGCGAACGAACCGGTTGATCGGCTACCTTGGCGCCCCCACCATATCATGAAAGATTTGAGTGCCATTCCCGATCTGGCGAATAGCTTATGAGCAATTTCTACCAAAGCTCCGATGGGCTATCGCTTCATTATCTCGATGAGGGTGAAGGCATCCCGATTATTTGCCTCGCGGGCCTTACCCGCAGCGCGCGGGATTTTGACTTTGTCGCGCCGCACCTTGGCGATGTTCGGCTTATTCGTCCCGATTATCGTGGGCGCGGGCAATCAGACTGGGCAGATCCGTCGACTTATACTGTCGCGACAGAAGCGGCGGATATTCTGGCACTCATGAACCACCTTTCGACTGAAAAGGCCGCAATCCTCGGCACATCCAGAGGCGGGCTGATTGCAATGGTTATCGCGGCCATGGCCAAGGAACGCCTTCTCGGCGTTTGCCTCAATGATATCGGTCCGGTTATTTCAGCGGAAGGTCTTGAAGTTATTGCGGCATATATCGGCCGCCGCCCCTCGCAAAAAACCTACAACGAAGCCGCCGCAGCGCGCGCATTCATTATGAGCGAGTTCAAAAACGTCCCGGAAAGTCGGTGGCTGGAAGAAGCGCGTGCTTTGTATGTCGAGACTGAAAACGGACTAGAGCTAAGATATGATCCCAAACTCAGGGAAGCAGTTCTCGCCAGCGCAAAGCAACCCACACCAGATTTGTGGCCCTACTTTGATGCCTTAAGCGGCTTGCCCACTGCGCTACTGCGTGGTGAGAATTCGGACCTTCTCTCAAGGGAAACGGCGCAAGAAATGTGCCGACGCAGACCTGATATGCTATTTACAGAAGTGGCTGATCGGGGGCACATACCGTTTCTTGATGAACCAGAAAGCCTGCGCCTCATTCAGGCGTGGATCCAAGAAATGACCTAAGACATGCCCCATCTCTCGACAGCAGGCGCCGACATCCATTGGATTGAATTCGGCAACCCCAACGGCGCGCCAATCATCTTTGCCCATACGATGGCCGCCAACGCAGGAATTTGGCAACCTACCTGCGAAGCGCTAGACGCCGCCCAAGACTGTCGTCTTATCGCTTACGATCTGCGCGGACATGGCAAGAGCGGCCTCCCCTCTGGCCGCACGACAATGGGCGCGATGATACGCGATGCTGAGCAGCTTCTCGAAGCGCTCGAAGTTCGGGACGCTGTATTCGTCGGGCAAGGTATTGGCGGCATGATCGCACAGGGGCTTGCCGTGAAGCGGCTCGATCTTGTGCGCGGATTGGTTCTGGTTAACACCGCCGCAAGGCTATGTACCAAATCGCACTGGGCGAACCAAATCGAGCGACTTCGGAACGGACATTCGGGAACTGTTCTTCAGGAACTCTGGAACGGTTGGTTCAGCCGAGCGCATAGAAATAGTCCCGAAGCGACCGACTGGCAAGAAATGTTGAGAAACGTAAATCTTGACGGCTTATCTGGTGCGATGGACGCAATATCAGGTACGGATTTCTATACTCCGATCTCGGGCCTTCGCCTCCCTACGCTCGGGATTTCAGCTTACAATGACCTTCTGTTCCCGCCTGACCTAATGCGTGAAACGGTCGATGTCATTCCCGGATCAGAGTTCCAATTAATGCCGCGTGTGGGACACATGTCGATGCTTGAAGCCCCAGAAGATTTTGCCATGCGTCTGGACGGATTTCTGACGCGCATTGGCCATCGTATCCGCCCGGACGCTTAGGTTATTTCCGCTGGAAAGCAATCATCGCCAGCGCGAGAACGGATGACCCAAGCATCAGGAGTAGGGACACCGCGTTCAGAACGGGCGTCGATCCTTCCTTAAGGCGATCGAACATCGTGATGGTTAACGGCGCATCGGAACCAACGAGCATGAGCGTCGTGTTGAAGTTCTCAAAACTCATGAGAAACGCCACCAATACCGCGCCAAAAATCGCTGGCTTCAGATAAGGCAGAGTTATCGTCCGTACCGCAGTCATTCGAGTCGCCCCAAGGTTCAGCGCCGCTTCCTCTAGGCTCTGGTCGAACTTTTTGAGCCGCGCAGAAATCACCAGAGTTGCAATTGTCGTAATGAATGAGAATTGCCCGAGGATCACCAGAACAAGACCAGGCCGAAGAGCCTCAATATCCCAGCCAACGCCGTCTTCGATCCCGTTTGCAAGCGTCGATGAGAACACAAGAATCGAAATACCCAGAACGATACCCGGCACGACAAGCGGCAAAAGCATCAGGATATAGAGAGCACTCTTGAAGCGGAATTCGTAGCGGTTGAACAAGAACGCATTGCACGTCCCTACGCCCACCGAGAGCGCCGCGACCGACACCGCAACAAAGGCCGAGGTACCAATTGAACCAAGGATGCCACTCTCGAAGAATACCCCACGTTTTGGCAGCTCGCGGCCAAAGAACCAATCCCACGTGAACCCTTCCCAAGGCAGTGAGGGGAAGAGGCTGTCGTTAAATGCAAACACTGACACGACGACCAGCGGCAATGCCAGATAGATGAAAAAGAGCGTAACATAGGCGCCATATGTAATGGTGAACGCACGCGATTGTTTGATCGTTGGTATCATGCCCTACCCCATTGTCTTTTCTAGTGTTTGGCCAGAAATCTTGAGTGCGGCCCACACGATCAGGGACGAAAGTCCAAGCAACAAGAAGCCAAATGCGGCACCAAGCTCCCAGTTAAACCGAACGATAAACTGATTATAGATCATCTCGGTAAACCAGAGGCTATCCTTGCCGCCCAGCATGATGGGCGTCAGATAATTTCCGAGTGAGAGCATAAACACCACGATCGAGCCTGAAACGATGCCCGGAACGGCGTGCGGAATAATGATCTCGCGAAGGACGGTAAAGCCATTCCCGCCAAGGTCATAGCCGGCCTCGACCATGCTATCATCAAGGCTCTCAAGCGTGGTTACGAGCGGCACTACCATGAACAGCATCGAGGTATACACAAGGCCAACCATCATCGCAGCATCGTTATAAAGCATTTCGACAGGACCATCCGTAAGGCCCGACCACTGAAGAAAATTCGAGAAAACCCCAGTCTCGCGCAGAAGGATCATCCAGCCAAACGTGCGCACCAATTCTGATACCCAGAATGGCACCAAGCACATCAGAAACAGAACCGACTGAAGCTTCCCGCGCGCTATTTTCGCGATGTAGTAAGACACTGGAAACGCAATCAAAAGCGTCAGGACCGTCGCCAATATCGACATCACCGCAGTGCGCAAAAACGTCCGGATGTAGAGTGGTTCAGTGAAGAACGTGAGATAATTCGCAAAGCTGGTTTCGTATTGGCGAATGCCAACCTTTTCGCGCATCGACAGAAAAAACATATCGATGTGCGGAATGATAATCAGCAGCGAAAGCCAGAGCACCAGTGGGCTCGCCAAAAGGATAAACCCAAGTTTCGTGCGCGCGCCCATTATGCGCCACCAAAGCAGAGGGCCTGCGCCACGCCCCAACCGATGTGGAGTGTTTCGCCGCGCTTAAGCCCCGCAAACTCGCCCGACTGTGGAAGGGCTACATCTACCGTCCCGCCATTTGGCACGGCGAGCAAGACGCGGCTATTGGCGCCGTTGAACAAAACGTTCTCGACCGTGCCAATGGCGATATTTTCCTGATCGCGAACCTCTTCGACGGTTCGTGCCACCCGAATGGCTTCTGGACGAAGGAACACCTGTGCCGCTTCTCCGACTGCAAGTGGATCGCGCGACGTTCCGCGCAGGCTCAGTCCGGTTTCGGTACGGACGCTAACGCAGCTTCCCTCTACCTTCTCAACTTGTCCGCTCCAGCGGTTCGAGTCGCCGACGAAGCCCGCAACGAACGGGGTCTTTGGCGCATAATAGAGGTTCGACGCGGTATCGAGCTGTTCAAACCGCCCTGCATTCATCACAGCCACCTGATCGCTCATCACGAGCGCCTCGGACTGATCGTGCGTAATATACACAAACGTTGTATCAAACGCGGCCTGAAGCGCTTTTAGCTCGACCTTCATATGTTCGCGCAGTTTTAGATCAAGCGCACCCAAAGGCTCATCCAGCAGCAATACGTCAGGTTCAAGAACCATACAGCGCGCAATCGCTACCCGTTGTTTCTGGCCGCCTGAAAGCTGTTCAATTTGCCGATTACCAATGCCAGGAAGGCCGATCCGCTCAAGAGCGTCGCCGACCTTCTTATCGATCTCCTGCTTGGAGAACCCGCGGCGGCGCAGGCCATACCCGATATTGTCCGCGATGTTCATCATCGGAAAAAGCGCAAGGTGCTGAAACACCATATTCACAGGGCGCTTATTGGGCGGCGTATCCAGAACCGAACGCCCCTTGATTTGGATGTCGCCAGAAGTCGGGTCAAGAAACCCAGCAATCATCCGCATGATCGTCGTTTTACCACATCCCGAAGGGCCGAGAATCGAGAAGAACGATCCCCTAGGCACAGAAAACGAGACATCATCCACAGCAAGTGTCTCCTCAAAACGCTTGGTGAGGTTGATGCAGTCCAGATCATTCAAAGAAGTCATTACGTTATCCACTAAAAGAACACGGCGCGCGGATAACTAACCGCGCGCCGTAGAATTGTATTACTTCGCAGCTTTGATACGATCGAGGGCCAATCCCTCAATTTCCTCAAGGCCAGCGGGAACTGTTGGGTACCAGTTGATGTTATCAATCGCTTCTGGTGGGAAGGATGCTTGGAAGCGTGCCTTCAACTCTTCGTCTGCAAATCCGTCAGCGCCCAAAGAAGCAGTAAAGTTACCAGCAGATGCCGTAATCATCGCCGCAATCTCTGGCTGCATTACAAAGTTGATCCACTTATATGCGGCGTCTTCTGCTTTGGTTTTACGTGGAAGTGCAAAAGTATCAATCCACCCCAGTGCGCCCGATGTCGGTGCAACGAATGTGATATCAGGGTTTTCAGCGTTCAGCTTCCATCCACCTGTGTCCCAAGCCATCGAAGCTGTCACTTCGCCAGAACGCAGCAGGCCGAGAAGTTCGTCTCCGCCACCCCAATAGGCTTTTACGTTGGCTTTACACTCGGTGAGCTTTTCTTCAACTGCTGAGATGATCTTCTCATATTCAGCCGGATCGGAGTATGCCGCGAACGGGTCCATTCCCATAGCAAAAGCAAATCCGATCAACGTCGGGCGCTTCAAACGATAGGAGACCTTACCCGCAACGCTTTCCTCGCAAAGGTCGGTGTAATCCTGAACATCAGGCGCACCTGCTGTATTCACCACAAGGCCCGATGTGCCCCAGATGTGTGGAACACCATAAACATCTTCGCCAATCGTTGTGTTGCCTTTGGTCGATTCCAGCATCGATGTAATAAAGAGATCGGTGTTGATTTTGGAAAGGTCGATTGGCTTGTAGATTTCGAACTCTGCCTGCGCGCCCGAAATACGGTCCTGAGAAGGCTGCGCAAGGTCAAACCCGCCGCCGCCAGTCGCGCGCAATTTTGCAATCATTTCTTCGTTGTTGGATTTCGTAACTTCTACTTCAATCCCGGTTTCTTCTGTGAATTTCGCAATTACTTCATCTGGCGCATAGCCACCCCAAGTCAACAAACGAAGTGTCTCGGCCGAAGCGCCTGTCGCAGCAAAAGATGCTGCAAGAGTAATCGCTGTAATCCCTGTCTTGAATGTCATGTGTCTCTCCTTGTCGGGGGGTCTTATGGACCCGCTTTGTTGTGTCTGTAACCTAAGTCAATTTTGATCGTTCAGTAAAGAACGGAATCATACAGACGCGCTCGTTCCGAAAATAAGTTTTCAGAATGCGGGATATCTATGTGTATTCCGTAACAAATATATGAACCCGAAGTGCATTAATTCATATGAAAAACTTTGCGGATTTAATCTGGCGTGCTAATGAGCGTGCAAATTCTAAGGATCGTTAAATGCGCCTATATCTTCAATACCTTATCGTCGCACTCCTTGTTGCGTGCATGACATTTGCGACGGTACCTGCACTTGATTTGTGGGTTTCGGAACTGTTCTTCGACCCCGCGCGCGGAGGCTTCTGGCTCGCACAGAACAGCGTCGCATGGACCATCCGGCGGGTCTTGATGAATGCGATGATACTATTCCCGATCGTCGCGCTGGCTTTTCTGCTCCTTAATCTGTGGAAACGGAACCTCGCGGGTGTAACGCCGCGCGTTTGGGGCAGAATAGTGCTGCTCTTCGTGCTTGGACCTGGAATATTGGTGAACGCCATCCTCAAGAACCATTGGGGACGCGCACGTCCAGCATATGTTGAGGAATTCGGGGGAACGTCAACATTTACCCCGCCGTTTCAAATAACAGATCAGTGCCTACGCAATTGCTCGTTCGTATCGGGCGAGGGTGCGGGAGCCGTGGCCGCCGCGATAGGTATCTTTGCGCTGACAGCCACGATGAAGAATCAAGAGCGTGCAAAACGCTGGCGCATATTCGCTGTTTGCTTCGCCATCGTCGGTTCGAGCATGAGAGTGGCGATGGGGCGGCATTTCATATCGGATACGATCTTCTCCGCCCTTTTTATTCTGCTTCTCGCCTACGCGATTGACGCGGTGATGGAGCGCCGCAGTAAATCTACTCTGGTGGTATAACGCCCTTCTTCAGAACGATATTTCCATAGAGACGCAACTCGCCTGTCTGTATCACGGAGTAGGATCCGTTGGCGCGCTCGTAAAAGGCGTGCCGCTCAAGCGTCTGGATTACAGCGGGATTGTCGGCGGTTTGGTTAATGATCTTCTGAAACTCGGCTACAATCGGCGGCACTTCATCCGGCGCACCAACAACCTGCATTGTGATTGCGGGATCGGGAACAAAAGTATCCAGAGGCATAATGCTCAGAACGGCCTCAAGTGTTGCAGTTGCGGAGATTCCATCCAGCCGAATGAGACGCTCGGTGCATGAGTCACCCGGAAAATTTGCATCAGCAATGACGATCTCATCACCATGGCCCATCGATGCAAGCGTATAGAGGATGTCAGGAGAAAGCAGAGGGTTGATTTTGCGAAGCATTGCGGTTCCTTCGTAGGAGTTTTGCCGACACCCTACCAGAATCTGCCCAACGCCAAAATGTAAAAGAACACAATTATTTAGTTAGAATAAGCTTGTTCGCCCGCGTGATACGCAATGAATACACCTGTCCGTCAAGCACGATACGCGCTTGTCCTCCATCCAACGTCAATCGCCGCGCGTCATAGGCGGGGATGTCCTGCTCAACGGCAATGGCAGTCGGAATTTGGTCGGTATCCATAGCAGCGGTCACGGTACTTTCCTCTTGGTTGCTGAATCAGACAATACCCGAGTAAAATACTCATGTAAATATATGTCCGATTTTTTTAGTCAGATATGTACTGACTAGTTCATAATGTGGAACCAGCGAGCCTATAATTCCCTTGCATAACGTGCCTCAAAACGCTTTCCTTTGCCGCAAATTGCGCGCCCAATCGGCGCGGTTTCCCCGAAAATTCCGCTGCAAGGAACACGCAATGACCAAAGGTTCGACAAAACTCCGCTCACAAGAATGGTTCGACAACCCTGACAATCCAGGAATGACAGCCCTCTATATCGAGCGGTATCTGAACTATGGTATCACGCGTGAAGAACTCCAATCGGGCAAGCCGATCATCGGCATCGCACAAACGGGGAGCGATTTGTCCCCCTGCAACCGTCATCACGTTGAACTCGCAAAGCGTACCCGCGATGGGATTATCGCCGCCGGCGGTATCTGCTTTGAGTTCCCTGTTCACCCGATTCAAGAAACTGGCCGCCGCCCCACTGCGGCGCTCGACCGCAATCTTGCCTACCTTGGCCTCGTCGAAGTTTTGCATGGCTATCCACTTGATGGCGTCGTGCTTACAATCGGCTGTGACAAAACCACCCCTGCGCTCCTGATGGCCGCAGCCACGATTGATATTCCGGCAATTGCGCTGTCCGTCGGACCGATGCTCAACGGCTGGCACAAAGGTAAACGCGCAGGTTCAGGCACCGTTATCTGGGATGCGCGCCAAGAGCTCGCCACGGGCGAGATTGACTATGCCGAGTTCATGGACATTGCTTCTGCGTCCGCGCCTTCCGTTGGTTACTGCAACACAATGGGCACGGCCAGCACGATGAATTCCCTTGCCGAAGCGCTGGGTATGCAGCTTCCTGGTGGTGCGGCGATCCCTGCGCCATACCGTGAACGCGGCCAGATCAGCTATGAGACAGGTAAGCGAATCGTCGAAATGGTCGAAGAGGATCTGAAGCCCAGCGACATCATGACTCGCGAGGCCTTTGAAAACGCCATCGTAGTGAATTCCGCAATCGGCGGCAGCACAAACGCTCCGATCCACCTGAACGCTGTCGCTGCGCACCTAGGTATCGAGTTAAAGAATGCCGACTGGCAAAAGCACGGCCACAGCACTCCGCTCCTCTGTAATGTGCAGCCAGCAGGTGAGTACCTCGGAGAGGATTTCCACCGCGCGGGCGGCGTTCCCGGTGTCTTTGCCGAGCTGATCGGCGCTGGCGCCCTTCCTAATCCGAACGCGAAATGCGTAAACGGTCAGACGATGGGCGAGGCCTATGCCGATGCGAGCGTTAGCAATCACGATGTGATTTACCCATACGCCGCGCCACTTAAACCTGCGGCTGGGTTCGTTGAGCTTTCAGGCAATCTGTTTGACAGCGCGATCATGAAGACCAGCGTTATTTCGAAACATTTCCGCGATCGTTACCTCTCAAATCCTGAGGACATGAACGCGTTCGAAGGACGCGCAATCGTGTTTGATGGCCCCGAGGACTATCATGACCGCCTCGACGATCCGTCATTGAATATTGACGATAGCTGTATCCTCGTGATGCGCGGAGCAGGGCCCATCGGCCACCCTGGAGGCGCCGAAGTGGTAAACATGCAGCCTCCGACGGAACTCATCAAACAGGGTATTCATGAGCTGCCGTGTATTGGCGATGGGCGCCAGTCGGGCACGTCCGGTTCGCCGTCTATCCTTAACGCTTCGCCAGAAGCCGCGGCGATGGGGGGATTGGCGCTTGTTCAAACCAACGACATCATCCGTATCGACCTGAACAAAGGCACCGCTGACATCAAGATAAGCGACGAAGATCTGGCCAAGCGCCGCGCGGATCTAGAAGCCAAGGGCGGCTATCCCTTCCCTGCTCACCAGACGCCATGGCAGGAAATCCAGCGCGATATGGTCGATCAATTCGACAAGGGGATGGTCCTGAAACCTGCGGTGAAATACCAGAAAGTCGTCAAGAACCACCGCGTCCCTCGCGACAACCACTAAAGAAAAAACGCCCCGCTGATTTCTCGGCGGGGCGTTTTGAATTAGAGGGTCTCGACGGTCTGTTTTTGCTTGCCGAGCCCTTCGATCCCAAGCTCAACAGTATCGCCGACCTTCAGATACCGTGGCGGCTTCATTCCCATGCCCACGCCCGGCGGTGTGCCAGTACAGATCAAATCGCCCTCCTCCAGCATCATATAGCTGCTCATGTAGGAAACGATTGTTTTGACGTCAAATATCATCTTGGCGGTCGTTCCGGTCTGCATCCGCTCGCCGTTAACATCCAACCACATATCAAGGTTCTGCACGTCCAACTCATCGGGCGTAACAAGCCAAGGCCCCGTCGGACAGAAGTTCGGGAAGCTCTTGCCCTTCATCCACTGACCGCCGCGTTCAATCTGCCACGCACGCTCTGACACATCGTTAACAAGGGTAAATCCGGCAACGTGGTCCAGAGCTTCCTCTGGAGAGACGCCCAGCGCGGTCTTGCCGATGACGATACCCAACTCCACTTCCCAGTCGAGCTTGGTCATATGCGCGGCATAGAGAAGCGGCGCATTTGGACCACAAAAGGTGCTGGCGGATTTATTGAAAAGAATGGGTTCTTCCGGGACTGGCAATCCTGCCTCGGCTGCGTGGTCGGAATAGTTCAGACCGACACAGTAGATATTCTTGGGTTGTGAAATCGGCGTGCCGACGCGCTTGTCGCCTTCATAGATCGGAAGCTCGTCTAGATCGAGCTCACTAAACAACTCTGGAAGATCGGCGAGCGTTTTCGGCCCAAAATCTCGGACAAGGCTGGAAACATCCCGCGCGACACCTTTTGCGTCCAATACACATGGCGTCTCGGCGCCCTCTTTTCCCAAACGGAGATATTTCATAATTCATTCCTTCGCAAATGCGCCAAATACGCAATAATTTGTGACAGCGGGACCATGACATAACGATATTGAGAACGGAAGCGCTTGCATCCCCCGAATAAACTAATATGCTAGTCTGCAAGAAGCAACAACCTCAATCTGGAATGCGTTCAAATGGCCCTGCCCATCGATCATAGCCGCGCGCAATCAGCGACCGAGGTGCTGCATGATTTACTGTTTCGTCAAATCATCTCGACCGAGCTAGAACCAGGCCAGAAAATCTCTGAAGCAGAAATTGCCGGAAAATATGAGGTCAGCCGCCAGCCAGTTCGCGACGCGTTCTATCGACTTGCACAGCAAGGATTGCTGCGTATTCGCCCTCAGCGCTCGACGGTTATTACCCATATTTCGATATCCGCCCTACATCAGGCGCGCTTTATCCGTATCGCACTTGAGAAAGAGATCATGCTCGCCGCAGCTCAGAACATGACGCCCGAGGCGCAAGAGTCCCTGTCAGAACTGATCGAGCTTCAGGAAGCGGCCCTCGCAAATGATTCCGACGCCGAGTTCTACCGTCAGGATGACAAATTCCACGAAGAACTGTGCAAGATCGCGGGGCAACCGTACATCTGGGAACTGATTTGCAACACCAAAGCACCCGCCGATCGTGTGCGCTTCTTGAGTCTCGCATTCGATGGACGCACCGCGATTGCCGATCATAAACAAATTCTTCAACACCTGATCGACGGGAACGGCGCAAAGGCGGCGGACCTGACGAACGTTCACCTCTCACGGGTTCTGACGGCATTGCCACGCATCCAAGCCGCTCATCCCGACCGCTTTAAGGAAGCCGAAACATGACGCTGAAGAACTTTATGGCAATTGGCGAAGCCATGATTGAAATGGCCGTAATCGGTCCGGACACCTATCGCCGTGGCTTTGCGGGCGATACGTTCAATACTTTATGGTATCTCGCCAAGGTCATGCCGGACAATTGGAAGGTTTCCTATTTCACCGGACTTGGCTCCGACGCGGCCAGCTCCGAAATGCGCGCCTTTGGTGAGGATGCGAATATCGACATGACCCCCGCAAGAGAGGTCGAGGGCAAAACAGTCGGGCTTTACATGATCCATCTGGATGACGGCGAGCGCAGCTTCTCTTACTGGCGTTCGGATTCCGCCGCGCGCCAAATGGCCGCCGATCCGAAAGCCCTTCGAGAAGCATTTGCGCAAGCGGATGTTCTGTTCTTCTCGGGTATTACTTTTGCCGTGGTCCTTCCTGAACATCGCGAGACATTCCTTGCGGAGCTGGCGCATGCGCGCCGCGAAGGGAAAACAGTGGTCTATGACCCGAACCAGCGCCTGCGCCTGTGGCCCAGCACCGCTGACATGATTGAGGCGAACACGCGCGCTGCGCAGGTTTCGGATATTGTACTGCCCTCATTCGACGAAGAGCACGCGTATTATGGGGATGAAACGCCCGAGGCGACAATCGCGCGCTATCAGGCAGAGGGCGTAAAAACCGTGATCGTCAAGAACGGGGCCGGGGCCGTGCTTGCACAAACTGTGGGCGAAGACGCAATTACCGTAACGCCCAAAATCGTGACCAATGTCGTCGATTCGACTGCCGCGGGGGATAGCTTTAATGCGGGATTCTGCGCTGCGTTCTTCAACGGCAAACCATTAGACGAAGCAATTCAAGCAGGCGCAAAACTCGCCGGGAAAGTTGTTCAATCCCACGGGGCGCTAGTAGAAATTTCAGAATAAATCCTTTGGTTTTCGGGCCGATACCTTAGGATTTAAAGCCGCACCCGAACGCTTGATCGTCGGGTGCGGCTTACTTTTTTAGGCGAACTTAACCCACGCAGCATCGCGTGCGGATGAGCGCACACAGGCATCAATGAATTGGACACCCTTCAGGCCATCCTGAACCGTCGGATAGACAACATCGCTTGGCGTGTCTTTTCCTGCACGCTTCGCGATGATCGCCTCCGCTGCTTCGGAGTAGATTGTCGCAAATCCCTCAAGATACCCTTCAGGGTGCCCCGCTGGAATCCGACTTACCCGCGCCGCAGCACCGCCAGTCCCTGCGCCATTACGTGTCAGCAATGTCTTTGGCTCACCGAACGGTGTGTACCAGAGATAGTTCGGATCTTCTTGCGCCCACTCAAGGCCACCCTTTTCGCCATAAATCCGCAAACGCAGCCCGTTTTCGTTCCCGACGGCAACTTGTGAGCACCAAAGCATACCGCGCGCGCCGCCTTCGTAGCGAAGCATTACGTGAGCGTTGTCATCCACTTGGCGTCCCGGAACGAAGGCCTGCAAATCTGCGCACAGCTTCTCGACCTCAAGTCCAGAAACAAAGTTCGCGAGGTTAAACGCGTGCGTTCCGATATCACCTGTCGAGCCACCTGCGCCCGATTTCTCGGGATCGGTGCGCCATGCGGCCTGCTTGTTATCGGGGTCTGCGTCTTCGGCCAACCAATCTTGGGCATACTCAACCTGAACCAAACGAATCTTGCCAAGTTTCCCGCTTGCGATCATATCGCGCGCTTGGCGGATCATCGGATAGCCCGTGTAGTTATGCGTAAGCACAAACAGCGCATCTGATGCTTCGGCAACTTTCACCAGTTTCTTGGCGTCAGGAAGTGTGTGCGTCAGAGGCTTGTCACAGATCACATGAATGCCACGCTTCAAAAACTCGCGCGCTGCGTCCATATGAACGTGGTTTGGTGTCACAATCGCCACCGCTTCGATGCCGTTTTTCAAACGTGCCTCGCGAATCGCCATTTCCTTGTAGCTCGAATAAATCCGATCCTCGGCAAGCCCAAGCGCGCGTCCGGATTCCTGCGCCCGCTCTGCGTTGCTAGAAAGCGCGCCCGCGATCAGATTAAACTTGCCGTCGATGCGTGCCGCGATGCGGTGCACACCCCCGATAAAGGCGTCCTTGCCGCCGCCGACCATCCCCAATCGGATCGGCCCTTCGAGCGCCTCGTTGCGTCCTGTAATCGCCATGATTAAACCTCCAATCCAAGCATCTTGCGGTTGGCGGCTTCGTCTGTTCCGCCGTCTGCGAAATCATCGAATGCACGCTCTGTTACGCGAATGATGTGATCTTTAACAAATTGCGCTCCCTCGCGCGCACCGTCCTCTGGATGCTTGATGGCGCATTCCCATTCTACCACGGCCCATCCGTCGAAATTGTTCGCCGCCATTTTCGAGAATACAGCGCCAAAATCGACCTGCCCGTCACCAAGGCTACGGAAACGCCCAGCGCGATCGACCCAGCTTTGATACCCGCCATAAACACCTTGGCGTCCAGTTGGGTTGAACTCGGCATCCTTAACGTGGAACATCTTGATGCGGTCTTTGTAGATGTCGATATTATCAATGTAATCAAGACACTGAAGCACATAATGGCTTGGGTCATAGAGCATATTGCAACGCGCGTGGTTGTTTACGCGCTCCAGAAACATCTCGAACGTCACACCGTCGTGTAGATCCTCACCCGGGTGGATTTCATAACAAACATCCACGCCACACTCATCCGCATGATTAAGAATCGGCAACCAACGTCTGGCCAATTCATCAAACGCAGTTTCGACCAGACCCGCTGGGCGCTGTGGCCAAGGATAGACATAAGGCCATGCAAGCGCGCCAGAGAATGTAGCGTGCGCATTGATTCCCAGATTTTTACTTGCAGTGAGCGCCAGTTTGACCTGATTCACAGCCCACTCTTGGCGCGCCTTGGGGTTGCCCTGAACACTTGGAACCGCGAACCCGTCAAACGCGGTGTCATATGCTGGGTGGACGGCAACCAACTGCCCCTGCAAGTGAGTCGATAATTCGGTGATTTCGACGCCGTTCTCACGCGCCTTACCAGCTAGTTCATCACAGTAATCCTTGGAGCTTGCGGCCTTTTCGAGGTCCATCAAACGCCCGTCCCAGCTCGGAACCTGCACGCCTTTATAGCCACAGTCCGCCGCCCATTTGGTGATACTGTCCCACGAGTTAAACGGCGCTTCATCCCCTGCAAACTGTGCAAGGAAAAGCGCGGGGCCTTTCAAATTTTTCATGACTTCCTCCAAGTTGACGCCCCTTCAAAATTCGGGGGTTCGCGCTAACGTAATCGATTACAAATTGAAAAATCAAGTGATGTAAACGGTTACGGTCAGGATTCAGGAGGGTTTATCGGCCTTCTCAACGCGCATCGCGACCATCGCGCTGCGCCGTCGCAATTACTCGCTTGTGTCGACCAACCAGCCGTTTGGACCGGCAATATTATCGGGCAACGCAAGGATCATAATCTCGCGCACAACAAAACAAGCCATAAAGCTGAGGGCGATTTGATCAAATGTAATTACAGACAGAAAAGACATAGTGAACTCGCTAATAGCTCCTAGATCGTTCGGAGCGGGTTTCGTTACGTCAATGCTCACCCGAGATTAGGGCGACATAAAGGCGAAATCCGTCGATCATTGGGACCATTACAAGTCATTTGTATAGGCGTTTTCTCAAAGGAATAGGGAATTACCCATCCGATGGCTTGGCTGTACTTTCGCGCGTAATAAGCTCAACAGGGACTGTATGCCTGAAGTAAGGGTCCACATTAGATGGGTCCCGCAAGCGCGATAAAAGCGTTGTTGCCGCGACGCGACCAATTTGCGGGCGGTCCTGACGGATGGTTGTAAGCGACGGATGGAAATACGCCGCGATCCCAACATCATCAAACCCGATTATGGATACATCGTCTGGGATCCTTACGCCCTCGGACAACAGACGTTTCATGAATCCGACCGCCATAAGGTCCGACGCCGAAAACACAGCCGTCGGACGCTCTTCAAGCGCAAGGAACATATCCGCCGCTTGCGCACCAGTCACAAGCCGGAAATCTCCGGGGAATATCCACTCATCGCGGACCTCCATTCCTAACTTGCGCGCCTCCGTAACAAAGGCATCGCGGCGCATGGGTGTAAGGACGTTCTCCTTAGGGCCACATATATGCCCGACCTTTTTATGGCCAAGCGAAGCAAAATGCTGTGCCGCCATGCGCGCACCTGCGGGGTTATCGCTGCGAATAGAGGGGATGCCCTCGGTCTCGGCCCATTCGCAGGCATATACCACCAGATTTTCGGCCTCGGTTCCCTGAAGCGACGTGATCGCGCTCATGGGGACATAGCCATCGAGCAAGATAATTCCGTCGGCCTGCCCGTCCTCAAATACATCCACAAGGCGGAAATCAGGGTCATTGATATTGTCGGTGTCCGCCACCAGAAGCGAATAGCCCGCACGGCGGAAGATCTGCTCCACGCCAGAAATGATCTGAGAGAAAAATGGATTAGAAAGGTTTGGGATCAGAACCAGAATGGCGCCGGTTTTCTGGGTTCTGAGGTTTCGCGCGGCACGATTCACGCGATAGCCCGTAGCCTTCACGGCCTCAAGCACCGCTGTGCGCGTGGTTTCGGAAACGACCGAAGGGTTGCTTAGCGTTCGGCTCACTGTCGCAGTCGAAACGCCCGCAACCTTTGCCACGTCTTGTATCCGAGCCTTTGGCGTATTCATGTTATCCGATCTCAAATTTCGGTTCCTTCTACGTCGCACAAAAGATTTATCCAAGGGCTTGACAGAATCGTGCGTTCGTTCAAATCTACCTGTAATCGATTACAAATGTCGACACTGTTTATCGTTCGGCTTTGTAATCGATTGCAGAAAGCGCTCAGGGAGGCGCAGATCATAATTGGGAGGAATAAATGAAAATTCGGAATGCACTTGTTGCGACTACGGCACTATGCGCGGCATCTGCCGTATCAGCCGCCGACCTTGAAGTAACTCACTGGTGGACATCTGGCGGCGAAGCTGCTGCAGTTGCGGAATTTGCCAAGGCGTTCAACGCCATAGAGGGCAATAACTGGGTCGACGGCGCCATTGCAGGCGGCGGCGGAACTGCGCGCCCAGTAATCGTTAGCCGCATTATCGGCGGTGATCCGATGCACGCCACTCAGCTCAACCACGGTCGCCAAGCGGAGGAGCTTGTGGAGGCGGGCCTGATGCTTGACCTGACCGACATCGCCGAAGAAGGCGGATGGCGCGACATCGTACACCCCGTTTCGCTTCTCGATAGCTGTACTTTGGACGGGAAAATCTACTGTGTGCCAGTGAATATTCACTCATGGCAGTGGATCTGGCTCTCTCATAAAGCCTATGAGGATGCCGGCGTAGACGTTCCGACCAACTGGGACGAATTCGTAGCCGCGGCCCCTGCCCTCGAAGCAGCGGGCAAAGTACCGCTCGCTATGGGGCAACAATCTTGGCAGTCCTCTGGCGCGTTTGGCGTACTGAACGTTGCTATCGGCGGTGTTGATCTGTGGAAACAAGTGAACGTTGACAAGAACGCAGAAGCTGCTGCTTCGCCCGAAATGGCCGAAGTATTCCAAGCCGCTGCGGATGCACGTTTGCTTTCAGCTGGCTCAAACGTTTCCGACTGGAACCAAGCTACAGCAATGGTCATCAACGGCGAAGCTGGCGGCCAGATCATGGGCGACTGGGCACAAGGTGAGTTCGCGGTTGCCGAAAAGGTCGCAGGCGAAGATTACTCCTGCCTACCCGGCTTGGGCGTGAACGAAATCATCTCGACTGCTGGTGATGCGTTCTACTTCCCGAAACAAGATGACCCTGAAATCGAAGCTGCGCAAAAAGAACTGGCCAAGCTTCTTCTTTCCAAAGAAGTACAGGTTAACTTCAACCTGAAAAAAGGCTCGCTTCCTGTCCGTGGTGACGTCGATCTCGCCGCAGCGAACGACTGTATGAAAAAGGGTCTTGAAATCCTTGCGGCTGGCAACATCATGCCAAGCGGCGATCAGGTACTTTCTCCTGATACACAAGGTCAGATCGAAGACCTAATGGTCGAGTTCTGGAATGACACGTCGATCACAGCGGAAGACGCCCAAGCGCGCTACGCCGACATCATCGCAAACGCGGACTAACCCCGACTGATTGCGAACTGCCCCCAAGCGCATGCGTTTGGGGGCAACCATCATTCCACAAAGCGTGCCAACGGCACCCTCATGACAGAGAGTCTTTCCCATGGCGGATGCAAAAAAGCCCATCCAGCTTTTTCGCAACCTGAACGCCAAAGTCGCCGCTCTTCCAATGATCGCGACGGCCTTGGTAATCTTCGTAGGTTGCACCCTGTGGACAGTTGTTCACTCCTTCACCAACTCCAAACTATTGCCCAAACTCGATTTTGTGGGCCTTGCTCAATACGACCGACTTTGGAACACCAATAAGTGGCTCGTATCAATCGAGAATCTAGCGATTTTTGGCCTGTGCTCACTGGTTCTATCTATCTCGATCGGTTTTTTTCTAGCGACGTTGCTCGATCAGAAAATACGCTTCGAGAATACGATCCGCACGATCATCCTCTACCCGTTCGCGCTCTCCTTCATTGTTACGGGCCTCGCGTGGCAGTGGATATTGAATCCTGAGTTCGGCGTACAAAATGTGGTGCGATCGCTCGGCTGGGAGAGTTTCGTTTTTGATCCGCTCTATAATCAAGACATCGTAATTTACGGCATTCTAATCGCCGCGATTTGGCAAGGAACGGGGCTGATTATGGTTTTGATGCTCGCTGGCCTTCGCGGTATTGATCAGGAGATCTGGAAAGCCGCCCGCGTGGACGGAATCCCCAAGTGGAAAACCTATATCTTCATCGTCATCCCGATGATGAAACCCGTGTTCATTACGGCACTCGTCTTGATCACCTCAGGAATTGTTAAGGTCTATGACCTTGTTGTCGCCCAAACCAATGGCGGCCCCGGTATCGCCTCGGAGGTACCCGCGAAATACGTCATCGAAAGCATGTTCAAGAACCAGAACCTCGGACAGGCCTTTGCCGCTTCGACGATGATGCTCGCGACAGTTCTGATCATCCTTATCCCTTACGCATACCTAGAATTCGGAGGGAAGCGTCGTGAAAAATAATCTCATTGGCCCCCAAGGTCCTAAGCCCAAAAAACGCCTGAGCGGCACGAATATCATGCTCTATGGCACGCTTCTGGTCATCACGTTTTACTATCTTCTGCCGCTCTATGTCATGGTCACGACTTCCCTAAAGGGGATGCCCGAAATCCGCATGGGCAATATCTTTGACCTCCCCGTCGATGTGACGTTCGAGCCATGGGTAAAGGCGTGGAGCACCGCATGTACGGGCCTCAATTGTGACGGTCTAAGTCGCGGGTTTATGAACTCTGTTCAAATTCTGATCCCATCCGTGATCCTGTCGATCGCGATTGCCTCTATCAATGGATATGCGCTGGCGAACTGGAAGTTCAAAGGCTCTGAAGTTTTCTTCACGATCCTGATCTTTGGCGCATTTATTCCATACCAAGTGATGCTTTATCCCATCGTACTTATCCTCAAGAATATGGGGCTCATGGGGTCGCTTTGGGGTTTGGTCCTTGTTCATACGATCTTTGGGATGCCGATCCTGACGCTCTTGTTCCGCAACTATTTCACTAGCCTGCCTGATGAATTGTTCAAAGCGGCGCGCGTCGATGGTGCTGGGTTTTGGGGCATTTACTTCCGTGTGATGCTGCCCATGAGTTTGCCGATTTTTGTTGTCGCTATGATCATTCAGGTGACGGGTATCTGGAACGACTTCCTCTTTGGTGTCGTCTATACCAAGCCCGCGATTTACCCAATGACCGTGCAGCTCAATAATATCGTGAACTCGGTTCAGGGTGTGAAGGAATACAACGTCAACATGGCGGCGACCCTTCTGACCGGCCTCGTTCCTCTTATTCTCTACTTTGCTTCTGGCAAGCTCTTCGTGCGCGGCATCGCTGCCGGTGCGGTGAAAGGCTAAATTATGACAAGCGTATCTATCAAAAACCTCGACCTAAGCTTTGGTGCCGTAAAAGTCCTCAAGGATCTGAATCTCGATATCGAAGAAGGCGAATTTCTCGTTCTGCTCGGATCTTCGGGCTGCGGGAAATCAACTCTGTTGAACTGTATTGCTGGCCTTCTTGATGTTTCAGGCGGACAAATCCATATCAACGGCCAGAACGTGACATGGGCACAACCAAACGAGCGTGGCATCGGCATGGTGTTCCAGTCTTACGCGCTCTATCCGCAGATGTCGGTTGAGGGGAACCTCTCTTTCGGCCTCAAGAACGCGAAACTGCCTAAGGATGAAATCGCCAAGCGCGTTGCCCGTGCGGCGGAAATTCTGCAGATCGAGCCGCTCCTGAAACGCAAGCCTGCTGCGCTTTCGGGCGGGCAGCGCCAGCGTGTTGCGATTGGCCGCGCGCTTGTGCGAGACGTGGACGTGTTCCTCTTTGACGAACCGCTCTCAAACCTCGATGCCAAACTGCGCGCTGACCTACGCGTTGAGATCAAGCGCCTCCATCATCAACTCAAGAATACGATGATCTATGTGACCCACGATCAGGTTGAGGCAATGACTCTCGCGGACCGGATTGCGATCATGAAGGACGGGCTAATCTATCAGCTCGACAGCCCGAGCGTGATCTATAACAAGCCAGCGAACAAATATGTGGCCGACTTTATTGGCTCGCCTTCGATGAACTTCTTTGAAGGTGAAGTCGCAACGGATGGCGCGCCTTCTTTCAAAACCGCAGGAGTTTCTGTTCCTCTGTCCGGCTATGAGTTCATTTCGCAACCTGCAGCGGGCAAAGCGTGGATGGGTATACGTCCAGAGCACATCGCCACTGGCGAAGCCGCAACGAGCGCGGATTTCTCGGTCGAAACGACGGTCGAGCTTGTCGAGCCAATGGGCAGTGACACCGTTATCTGGTGCGAGATCATGGGCGAGCGCGTTCGCATTCGTGTCGACGGCCAAACCGAAGTTCAAGAGGATGACCAAATCCTCGTTGGCTTTGACGCCGCACGTCTTTCTCTCTTTGAAAAAACTACTGAAAACAGGATCTAACCCAAATGAGTGCTTCATTTCAGCTTTACAGCGCCCGCAATTTCACCCCGTGGGATGACGTTTTCGCGACCCTTTCGGACCTCGGCTACACTGGTGTCGAAGGCTATGGCGCGTTGTATGACGACACCGCCAAGGTTCGGGCCGCTATGGACGCGACGGGCCTTTCCATGCCAACCGCGCACGTCGGAATTGCCGATGCCGAGAATGACTTGGATGGCGTTGTCGCCACGGCCAAGGCGCTTGGTATCAAGACAATCTTTGGCCCGCACGTCGCAGCCGAAGATCGCCCAAGCGACCGCGCAGGTTGGGAGGCTTTCGCAGCACGCCTAAGCGCGATCCAAGCCGCCCTTGCACCGCACGGGATTTCCTATGGCTGGCACAACCACGACTTTGAGTTCGTCGCTTGCGATGATGGTGCAATCCCGATGGAAGTCATCCTCGACTCTGCCCCTGAATTGCAATGGGAGGCCGATATCGCGTGGATCGTTCGCGGCGGTGGCGACCCGATTGCGTGGATCACCAAATATGCAGACCGCATCAGCGCGATCCATGTGAAAGACATCGCGCCTGCGGGCGAAAACGCGGACGAGGACGGCTGGGCCGATGTGGGCGAAGGCACGATGGATTGGTCAGGTATCCTCAACGCAGTGCGCAGCAAAACATCCGCCTCTCATTTCGTAATGGAGCATGACAACCCAAGCGATATGAAACGGTTCGCGACGCGCTCTATCAACAATTTCAAAGCCCTTTAAGGTTACGGATATGACTCAAAAACTAGGAATTGGCATTATCGGTGCCGGAAATATCTCGGCCGCGTATCTACGGCTTGCTCCGATGTTCAAGGGCATCGAAATGCGCGCCGTCGCCGACCTGAACATGGATGCCGCCAACGCGCGCGCCGAAGAGTTCGGCGTACGTGCCGAAACCGTCGAAGGCCTTTTGGCATCCGATGATATCGACATTGTGGTGAACCTCACGATCCCCGCCGCACACTTTGAAGTATCCAAGAACATCCTGAACGCGGGCAAGCACGTGTACTCGGAAAAGCCGTTCGTGCTGACCCTCCAAGAAGGCGCAGAGATTGCGGCACTGGCATCGGAAAAAGGTCTTCGCGTTGGTTCAGCGCCTGATACATTCATGGGCGGCGCACATCAGCGCGTGCGCGATCTTATCGATACAGGTACCGTTGGCGACATCACTTCAGGAACGGCGTTCGTCATGGGCCACGGGATGGAGCATTGGCACCCCAATCCTGATTTCTTCTATCAACCCGGCGCGGGACCAGTGCTGGATATCGGGCCGTACTACGTGACCAATCTGGTGCAACTCTTGGGGCCTGTCGCACGCGTTGCAGCGCTGACCGCGACGCCAGCAAAAGAGCGCCTCATTACCTCCGAGCCCCGAAATGGCGAGAAGATCCCTGTTGATACACCAACAACCATTCACGCCCTGCTGGAGTTCCAGTCAGGAGCCGTCATTACGATGGTCACAAGCTGGGACGTTTGGCAGCACGAACATTCCAACATGGAGCTTTACGGCCAAGAAGGTTCAATCCACGTACCGGATCCGAATTTCTTTGGTGGAGATATCCGTCTAACCAAGCGCTCGGATTTCGTGGACCTTCCTGGCACCTGGGATCATCCGTTAGAAGTACCTAATGACGGTGAGAATGCCAATTATCGCGCTGCGGGGCTCTCCGATATGGCGCTAGCAATTGGCGAAGGACGTCCGCATCGCTGCTCATCGGAACTCGCACTTCATGCCGTTGAGGTCATGACAAGCATCCTTGCCGCAGGTGACGCACGCCAGTTTGTCGAGATGACAACGACATGCGAACGCCCTGCCCCGCTTGGCCCAGACGAAGCCCGCGCGCTACTTGCATAGAACCAAGAGGGGCGCGTTATTTGCGCCCCTTATCCAATCGCCAGACAAATCCCGACGTGCCAACCGCTCCGTAATATTCAGTCACCAGCGGATCATGCCCAGGAATAACACGCGACGTTTCGTTCCCCGCGAGTGACGTCAGCGTATCAAACCCCATCACCATATCTGCGACATCCACGACAATCGGGAATGGTTTGCGCTGTAGAAAATTTTCATAGTAATGCGTCGCGTCCGATGCCAAACAAACTGGCCCGCCCTCGGTTTCGACTCTGACTGCCTGAAGCCCGCGCGAATGCCCACCAATGCGATGTACGGTTATCCCTGGCGCGACTTCGCCATCTCCCTTATGGAAAATAACCCTTCCCGCGAAAACATGTTTGACCATTTCGCAAACGTGATCGGCGGTATATGGCATACTGAGGGTCGGATCGCACATGCACGGTCCCGTCGCAAAACCCATCTCGACCTCTTGCAAATGAAACTGCGCGTTTGGATATCGATCCAGACCGCCCGCGTGGTCATAATGTAGGTGCGTGATAATAACGGTATCGATACTCTCGGCGGTCACGTTTAACGCCTCTAGCGCCTTGGCAGGATCGCGTAGAATTGGGCGGTCGCGCCGCGCAGCCTCTTCTGTGTCATAGCCCGTATCGACAAGAATGTTGCGTACACCATCCGTCAATAGCCACACAAAATAGTCCATCCCGTGCTGCGCGGCGGGATGATCATCAAAAATAAAACTATCGGCGCGGGTGCGCGTATTCCTCTCTGCGTACTTAATTGCAAAGACTTGCCAATCTGCGCTCATACTAGGCTCCTGTCGTATATTCGGGGCATATCTGAGGCCCGTTTTGTGACTTTAACCGATTGCTTTTCTTGTTCAAACAAATTAATGAGTACATTAATGCATTTATTATAGTATCCGCAAAAATGCGGGCACCGGATATCAAAGGACGAACATGGCGCATACTCCAACAGTTTCCCTCATCAAAGGCGATGGCATCGGAATTGACGTTGCGGACGCCGCCCTTGCCGTGATGAATGCGGCTCTAGTGCGGCGCAATGCAGAGCTACCGACCATCACAGAAATCCAAGCTGGCGCTGGATACTTTGCGGAAACCGGTACCGATATCGAACCGGGCGGCGAAGAAAAAGCAGGCGAGAGCGATGCGATCTTCTTGGGCGCGATTGGCCTTCCTTCCATTCGCCACGAAGACGGAACCGAGATTTCGCCGCACCTTAGGTTGCGAGACCGGTATCAACTCTTCGCAGGCGTGCGCCCGATCAAAGCCTACCCGAACGCGCCCCAGCGGTTAGCAGACCCGCGTGCCGCAGGGATCGACATGGTCATCCTACGCGAAAGCACCGAGGGCTTATTCTATTCCGCCGCTGTCCATAAGCGTGCCGAAGTCATACCCAATCAAGAGGTGCGCGACATCATGCGCATCACGCGCAGCACGACAGAGAAGTTGCACGAGTTCGGATTTCAACTTGCCGAACGTCGTCGCGCACGCGGGAAAGCAGGCAAGCTAACCTGCGTGGACAAAGCAAACGTCTTTACCAGCCAAGCTTTCTTTCGCCAGATATTCGACGAGATCAAAGCCAATCACCCCGACACCGAGGTTTCATATAACTACGTCGACGCCATGGCACTTGACCTTGTTCGTCAGCCTTGGGAGTTTGACGTCATGGTTATGGAAAACATGTTCGGTGACATCCTGAGCGACCTTGCGGGCGGCCTCGTCGGAGGTATGGGAATGGCGGCATGTGGCGAGATCGGCGAAACGATTGGCCTATTCCAACCCGCTCACGGCTCGGCGCCCGATATTATGGGCCAAGACAAAGCAAACCCGCTGGCGGCGATACTCTCGGCGGGGCTTATGCTTGATTACCTTGCGACCAAAACCAAAGCAGAAGGCTATGAAGCCGCGGCTGCACTCATTGATGGCGCGGTCGATGCTGGCTTTGCCCAGAACCGTTTGCGCCCAATGGAATTTGGCGGCGATATGGGCACCAAGGCCGTGACCCAAACCGTTATCGATGTAATCGGCGAACTATGACAGAGCTACGCGTAGGAGTCGTTGGCCTCGGGTACTTTAGCCAGTTTCACCTCGACGCGTGGCGCGATATCCCGCAGACGAAACTTGTTGGTGTCTATGATCTCGACGCCGCAACGACTGAAGCGATTGCAAATAAATACGGCGCCCTAGGCTTCGTCACGGCAGAGCAACTTGCCGAGCAAGATCTTGATATCGTCGACCTTGTGGCGCCCCCCCCAGCGCATATGGAGTTGATCAAGCGTTTTGCCAAACAGGGCAGAACGCTAATCTGTCAAAAGCCCTTTTGCTCGTCCTTAAGTGAAGCAAAGGCCGCATGTGCCCTCGCCAAGGAGCGCGGCTGCACGCTTGTCATTCACGAGAACTTTCGTTTTCAGCCTTGGTATCGTGAGATCAAGGCTGCAATTGATGCGGGAAAGCTTGGACAAATATATCAAGCGCGCTTTGCCCTCCGTCCCGGCGATGGACGCGGGGAGGATGCGTACTTGTCGCGACAACCCGCGTTTCGGGAAATGCCTCGTCTATTGATCCATGAAACAGGCGTGCATTTCGTTGATCTGTTTCAGTATCTGTTTGGCCCTATCACCTCGGTTTACGCGGATTTGGTTCAACTCAATCCTGTCCTCAAAGGCGAAGATGCAGGGATGTTGCTCACCACGCACGAGGGCGGCACGCGGGCGGTTATGGATGGCAATCGCCTTATGGATCACGCGACGGACTCCCCTCGCCGCACGATGGGTGAGCTTGAAATTGAGGGAGAAAAAGGCACTCTTCGGCTAAATGGGATGGGAGAGATTACCTTCCGAGAATTTGGACAGAACGAACTAGAAACCATTCCCGTCACCGCCCCAATTGACGAAACCCGTTTCGGTGGCGGATGCGTGCGCGCGCTGTGCGAGCATATCGTCCAAGCGACCGAGGGCAAAGTTCCGTTTGAAAATCAGGCCGAAGACTACCTGAGCGTAATCAGCGCGACCGAAGCGGCATATACATCAGCCGACACGGGCCAGAAACAATACCTTTAGGAGTACGCATGTTCGCAGTTTGTGTAAAATTCACGATTAACACCTATCACATTGCGGAATTCGGCAAACGCATTGAGCGAAACGCGGCCATTTCAGTTACCGAAGAAGCGGGCTGTCAGCTCTTTGACGTCTGTACCGATCCCGAAAGTTCCAACGTGTTTTTCCTGTATGAAATTTATGATGATGCGGCAGCGTTTGATGTCCATATCGCCAGCGATCATTTCAAGGAATTCAATCAGGCCACCGAGCATATGGTCGCCAAGAAGGAACTCTCTACATATTCAAAAGTAACGGCGGCCCGCGCTTAGCAAGCCGCCGTCTTTATCTTAGGCTTCTGCCTTCTCGTGGGGATGCTTCCCTAGAATGATCATCCCGAGCAGGTCCTCGTCGGTAACGCTATCGACATCAACGGTTCCCACAAGCTTACCGTGCTGCATCACGCTCGCGCGGTCGCATAGTTCCATGACGTCATGGATGTCGTGACTGATGAGGAAGATTCCGATCCCTTCGGATTTCAGCTGCTCGATCAGTTCCGAAACCATCTTGGTTTCCTGTGGACCCAGCGCCGCTGTCGGCTCGTCCATAATCAAGATACGAGCGTTGAAATAAACCGCACGTGCAATGGCTACGGATTGCCGCTGACCACCGGATAGCGCCGAAACCGGGCTTGAGAACTTGGCAAAGTTCGGGTTCAGACGGCCCATGATCTCGCGTGTTTCCGCTTCCATGCGGTCATCATCGACGGTGCCGATACCCGTGACCAACTCGCGGCCAAGGAAAAGGTTCGATGCCGCATCAAGGTTATCCGCTAGCGCCAAGGTCTGGTAGATTGTCTCGATGTTGTAGGCGCGCGCATCGCGTGGATTATGGATGTTCGCCTTTTTGCCATCGACCCAGATTTCGCCGGAGTTTGCCTGATAGGCGCCCGACAGGATCTTAATCAGCGTTGATTTACCCGCGCCATTGTGCCCCAAGAGGCCCACAACTTCGCCCGGATAAAGATCTACGGAAACATCATCGACCGCTTTGACCCCGCCAAAGGAAATCGAGATATTCTTCATCTCTACGAGAGGTGTTTTATCTGTCATTTTCTCGGTCCTCTCTCTCATACGCCAACTTTGCGGCGATAAACGATGTCGATATACACCGCGACCACAAGCACAAACCCAACGACCATATTCTGCAACGGCGCGTCAACGCCCACAGAGGCCATACCAGATTGCAACGTCTGCATGATCGCCGCGCCGATAACAGCGCCGTAAATCGTGCCAAATCCACCCGCAAGTGCTGTGCCGCCAATAACCGCGGCCGCAATTACGCGAAGCTCGTCCAGCGTTCCAAGTCCAACATCAACGGACCCGAGCCGCGCCGAAGCGACAACCGCCGAGATACCCGTCAGCGCACCCATGAGTGCAAAGACTTTAACCGTCAGCAAACGTGTATTGATACCTGAAAGCTCTGCCGCCTCTGGATTACCACCTGTCGCATAGACGTAGCGACCGAAGCGGGTACGTGTTGAGACAATCGTCATCGCGACAGTCACCAGGACCAAAATCACAACCGGAATAGCGACACCGTGGTTCAATGCGAGTGTATCAGTAAGCTCAAGTCCGCGTGCCTCGGCAATACGCTCGCGCGCGCCTTTGGCGATTGGATAGGAATTGAGCGTCCAAACGAACCCCATAACAAGGCCAACAGCCAGTGCAATAAGCACGCTCTCGGCCCAGACAGGCTTCACGACAAAGCCGTGGTTCGCCTTGCGACGTCGGCTAAGAAGGATAAGCGCAACGGCTGCAATCGACGCCAGCCATCCGAAGGCCCAACTGAGCGTTTCGCCCAATGTACCGTCAGCGCCCCCGCCAAGGAGTTTGAATGTCGGGTCAAGTGGCGCAACCGTTTGCCCCTGTGTCACCCACCACATCGCACCGCGATAGATAAGCAAGCCACCCAATGTTACGATAAACGCTGGCACCGTCAGATAGCCAATAACCCAGCCCTGCGCGGCACCAATAACAAGCCCCATAAGCACCGCCGCGATAACCGCGATTATCCAGATCGACCAATGCCCAAGCCCCAGATACTCGGGCAAAACGTGCACCTGAAGTGCCGCTACCGTCATCCCGATGAAGCCAAGAAGTGACCCGACCGAAAGGTCGATATGCCGCGTCACAATCACAAAGACCATGCCTGTCGCCATGATCGCCACAGAAGACGTCTGGACCGAAATATTGAACAGGTTTCGTGGCGTGATAAATCGCCCGCCCGTCCATAGATCAAAGACCACCCAAAGAACAACGAGCGCACCAAGCATCCCCAAAAGGCGGGGGTCGATGCCCACGTTATTCACAAATTTTTTCGCTGATTCTTTCATGTATTGCGCCTCTCCCGAGCGGCATACGTACTATCGCAAATGAGAATGCGTGCCCCGCACAGGACAGCAATAGCAGAAATTTGCGATGTAATGAAAAAGTTAAGGGTATTCCCCCAACCGCGCGGTCGGGGGAATACGATGTAGTTATTTACAGGCTTCTAGCTCGGAACCAGCACAGAGTGTCTCTTTGGAGATCCAGCCAGCATCAAGAACAACGTTGATGTTGTCAGCTGTGATTGGAACTGGCTTCAGGAACTTCGCGTTCAAAGTTGTACCTGATGGCGATGTCCACTCAGCAGCACCGTCGATTGCCGCGTCGGCATCTTCTGCCAGCGCAACCGCGATTTCACCAGCAGCTTTACCAAGCTCGCGTGCGTCTTTCCAAACGGATACTGTTTGCGTACCTGTTGCAACGCGGTTCAGAGCAGCATGGTCGCCGTCTTGGCCGGAAACGGGAAGACCCTCAAGGCCTTGCGCCGTCAGAGCAGCAACAACACCGCCAGCAGTACCGTCATTCGAAGCAACAACAGCGTCAACTTTGTTGTCGTTCGCTGTCAGGATCTGCTCCATGTTGCGCTGTGCGTTCGCTGGAACCCAGCCATCTGTATATGCTTCACCAACGATTGTGATATCGCCAGCGTCGATTGCAGCCTGAAGGATCTCTTGTTGACCACCGCGCAGGAAGTCAGCGTTTGGATCGGTTGGTGAACCTTTGATCATCACATAGTTGCCTTTTGGCTGTGCAGCCAAAACAGCGCGCGCCTGCATCCGGCCAACTTCAACGTTGTCGAAAGTCAGGTAGAACGCACGCTCGTCTTCGATCAGACGGTCGTATGCGATAACAGGGATGCCCTCGTCCGATGCTGCTTGAACAGCAGGACCAACAGCAGACGCGTCTTGAGCAAGAATGATAAGCGCTGTCGCACCTTGCGAAATCAGGCTTTCAATATCAGACAGCTGCTTTGCAGACGAAGCTTGTGCGTCCGCAGAGATATATGTCGCGCCAGCTGCTTCGAGCGCAGCTTTGATCGCGGCTTCGTCTGTTTTCCAGCGCTCTTCCTGGAAATTCGACCAGCTAACACCAACCACTGCTCCGTCAGCGAGCGCAGTAGTACCCATTGCTGCAACCATCGCCGCAGCGGCAAATCCAGTAATCTTATTCATAAGATCCTCCCAAAAATTATACGTCGCCAAAAACGGTTAGATTCGCGGCGATCGCCATTTTGATAGCACTATTAATTTCAGAGGTCTAATTAAATACGTCACACCACCGATTATTTCGCGCAATCCAGTTGATAAACCTATAAGATACTGGTCAAATAGCGCACAAGGAACGTTACGGCATCCTATTTTCTGACCGTAGTTTTCATGGAGGAGGAAGATACGAATGGCGAAATCAGATCGCATATCGTCTGCTACCGATCAGCGTGAATCTGGTCGCCTCCAAGTGATTTCGGCAATCCGCAAAGCGGCGGAAATTGCCCGAATTGATATAGCAAAGAAGACAGGATTTAGCCCCGCAACGGTAACGTCCATCACAAGCGAGCTGCTCGCGGCGGGCTTGATCGAAGAAGTGACCGCCGATGAAGCTTCGCGTGATTCAAAACGCGGCCGCCCACGCGTTGCCCTCAAGATACGCGGCAAGGCGCATTGGGTTGCGGGCATTAAGGTATCCAACCGCACAGCAACCGTGGCGTTGATGGATTTCGTCGGAGATACCTTCGCCGAATACGAAACCCCGCTCCCCCACAGCCAACTCTCTGGCGAGGCAATGGTCTCGTTCATCTGCGACACATTGAAAATGGCGGCAGAGCGCGCTGGCATCGCGGTCGAGGACCTGTCCGGTCTTGGCGTTGGAGTCGCGGGGATCATCGATGCGCCGCGCGGGTTTGTGTACTGGTCTCCTTCTATGACAGAGCGCAACGTAAACCTGCGCAACCTGATAGAGGCCCAAATCCCGCTGCCCGTTTTCATTGACAACGATGCCAATCTGGTCGCCAAAGCGGAACAACTCTTTGGATTGGGCAAGTCATATCGCGACTTTATTGTTGTTACGATTGAGCACGGCGTGGGAATGGGCATCGTAATTGATGGCCAAATCTATCGTGGCACGCGCGGCTGTGGGGCCGAATTTGGTCACACCAAGGTTCACCTGAACGGCGCTCTCTGTCGTTGCGGCCAGCGCGGATGCCTAGAAGCATATGTCGCGGACTATGCCGTTCTTCGCGAGGCGAATATCGTCGGTTTCGCTACGGGCAATGACTCTTTTGACGACAAGCTAGATAAACTGTTCAGGGATGCCAAAGCAGGTGAACCCACTGCGCGTTCGATCTTTCAACGTGCAGGAACCATGTTTGCGATGGGGCTTGCGAATATCGTCAATATCTTTGACCCTGAGCTGATAATCCTCTCGGGCGAGCGGATGCAGTTTGACTATCTTTATGCCGACGAAGTTCTCGAGGTTATGAAAAACTCGGTCGTTCAGGTGGATGCGCCGCTACCGCAGGTCAAAATCCACAAATGGGGCGATTTGATGTGGGCCAAGGGCGCCGCTGCCTTTGCCATGGAAGGCGTGACAGAACGCGCAATCAGGAAAATTTCTCACGATGTCTTACAACACTAAGGGCGTGGCTGTACTTGCGGGTATCGCACTCGCAGGAGCTACCGCGCCAAGCTTTGCCACGCCCGAATTCACCCCCGTAACAGTCCCAGCACATCAATACCTCGGCGAGTGGGAACACTACGTCGGCGGCGGGATCGCTGCGTTTGATTGTAACGGCGACGCGTTTCCGGAGCTGTTTGCCGCTGGAGGCGCTTCGCCTTCGGTACTGCTGCGCAATGACACTGCAGGAAATGGCGGAGCCATCGCATTCTCTGAAAACACGCCCGAACCCCTCGCGATAACGGGCGTTACTGGTGCATATCCGATCGATATTGATAACGACTCAATCACCGATTTGGCGATCCTCCGTGTGGGAGAGAACCTCCTGCTGAAGGGGCAAGGTGAGTGCGCCTTTACGCCATTTGATACCCTCGGATTCACCTCTGGTGATGCATGGACAACCGCATTCTCGGCGACTTGGGAGGCGGAAAATACCCTCCCGACACTTGCCTTCGGTAACTACGTCGATCGTAACGATCCCGAGGGCCCATTCGAGGCCTGCGATCACAACACGCTCTATCGCCCTTCGGGTGAGGGTTATAGCGCACCCACGACCCTCGAACCGGGCTACTGTGCGCTTTCTATTCTGTTTTCTGATTGGGCACGAAATGGTGTTGCGGACCTTCGGGTTTCGAATGACCGCCATTACTATGTTCGCGGCGGATCGGAACAGATGTGGCAAATGGCCAAGGAGCCGCGCCTGTATTCCAAAGAGGACGGATGGAAAAACTACAGCATCTGGGGCATGGGCATCGCCAGCCGCGATCTGACAGGCGACGGATTTTCCGAAGTTTACCTAACCTCAATGGGTGATCAGAAACTGCAAACCGCCGCAGGCGATGGAACGCCTCGGTTTGAGGATTACACCTATGAGCGCGGCACCACCGCCCACCGTCCGTATACAGGAGGTGACGGACGCCCCAGCACAGGGTGGCACGTGGCTTTTGGCGATATTGAGAATAACGGGCGTGACGATATCTTTGTTGCCAAGGGAAACGTCGAACGGATGGCGGGCGCGGCGATGGCCGATCCGAACAATCTCTTGGTTCAGGATGAGAATGGCGATTTTGTGGAGGTCGGAGACATAGCAGGAATTGCCAGCCTCGCTCGTAGCCGTGGCGCGGCGCTGGTTGATCTTAACAATGACGGCCTGCTTGACCTCGCCGTAAACAATCGCCGCGCTGATCTTGAGGTGTATCAAAACACCTCGAAGGACACGGGAAACTGGCTACAAATAAAGCTGCAACAGCCAGCACCGAATACAGACGCCGTCGGAGCATTTATTGAACTAAAGGCTGGAGAAACGCTTCACACGCGCGAGATAATGATCGGCGGGGGGCACGCGGGCGGCGAACTGACTCCTGCGCATTTTGGCCTCGGGGAATATGAAAGCGCGACTTTGCGCGTGATCTGGCCCGATGGTTCCAAGAATGATTGGCAAGAAATCGAAGCAAACCAATCCATCAACCTGCATCGCGAAACAGGCATCCAGCCGCACTAATCCAGTGGCAAACCGCTTGGTACGCTATCTGGTATACCCAAGCGTCCCTTGCCGTCCCTCGTATCTTCGAGCGATGCGAGAAATGCTAGGATTGCGTCAGTGTCCGCATCCGTTAGGGCATTGCTTGGCATGAGCTTTGAAGCCGCAGCAATCTCGGCCACTTCTCTGGAATCTAAGTGAATGCGCCAATCATCCGCTCCGTCAAATTTCGGAAGAAGCGCCAATTCTTGGGCGTAGTTTTCAAGGGCGGCAACGGGGTAGTAATGATGCTCCACCACATCGCGCAGGCTTGAGTAAGAACCTGCATGGCCATAGGGCGCTGTCACCGAAAGGTTGCGCAAACTGGGCGTGCGGAACGCATAAGCGTCCTCAAGCCGCCCCGTCACTCCCATCCGGCCCGTATCACGCGCGTGATCTTCAAATGCGGCTCGCTTTCCTGGCCCAAGTTGTGGCATCGCGATGGCGTGAAAATCGTGGTCCGTCTGGAATTGCCCAGAATGGCAAGTTGAACAGTTCGCTTCGCCGTAAAACAACTCCATCCCCGCGAGCGCTTCGCCCTCAAGCGGCGCTTCGCCGCGCAGGTGGCGATCAAAATCGCTTTCGTCCGAGCGCCATTCGAATGCGATAAAATCGGCAAGCGCATTGGCAATATCGACGTATTTTATCGGTGTCTCTGGCCCAATCACATTGTCAAAGCGCGCGCGATATTCTGGGATTTGTGCGACACGGGTTGCTAGGATATCCCACGCGCCGCCTTCTTGGCTGTTCTGTCCCATGCGCACGGCTTTGGCGACGTCATTTTCTGAGTACTGCCCTGCCATTTCATCCGCAGAGAGCACGGGAAACATCGCTTGCGCCGCGAGGACAGACTTGAAGCCATCGACCATTTCCTCGCCCAGTGGGGTACGAACACCGTACGGCTGACTCTCGTCTGCCTCAACGCGGCCATCATGAAACATCACGGTAAACTCGGATGCGCCAAGATTCCAAAGCGCGGGCGCATTGCGCGGGATCCGCTCTTCTGGATGGTTATCGTGATCAGCCTTGCGTTCAATGCCAAGGCCACCGCCCCCCTCGCCAATCCCGAGCGAAACGCCATCGGCCGTGCCAAGCGTTGGATGATGACACGTTCCGCAGGAAATATTCCTGTTCCCGCTCAGTATCGGATCGTAAAAAAGGAGCTGCCCCAACTCGACACTCTCCATCTCCAGCTCTGGAAACACGGCATTGGCAGTAGGAAGCGCATCTGATGCGGCGGCCGGGAGAGCAAGGATGAGAAACAGCGCACTGCGCATACGCTACTCCGAGATATCAACTGTAAGGGTTTGCGTGTAGGGCGCGTCAGGCGTTGCTATTTTGGCCTCAAACCCGCTTTGGTTCACGCTATTCGGGAACTGCTGCGGCTCAAGACAAAGGCCCGAGAATTTACCAATATCCTGCCTGTTTTGGCCCTTCTGCGGCGCAAGATAAGTGCCCGTATACACCTGCAAACCAGCCTCTTGAGTATGGAGCGCAAGACGTAAACCGTTTGGCGCGGTCACAGTCGCGGTCGGGTTGCTTTCACCACGAAGCACCAAATTTACGTCCATGCCATTGCCCGCAGGATCAGCCTGAGCAATCTCGATGCTCTCACGAAAATCAAGTGGCGTGCCGTCGACAGACGCAATCTCGCCCGTGGGTATGAGCCCCTCTCCGGTTGGCGTAAACATATCCGCATCCACGAATAGAGCGTACTCGCGGATATCCCCCTGCCCCATCAAATTATAGTAGTTATGTTGTGCGAGGTTGATCGGCGTCGGGCGATCTGGCGTTCCGACAAGTTCGTAGATGACCTTCGTGCCATTCAGTGAAATCTTGTACGAAAAATCAACAGCTCCGGGGAAACCCTCTTCACCGTCTGGGGAATGATAGGAAAAGAGCACTGAATTATCGGCGCTATCGACCTGCGCCTCAAACATACGCCTGGCCAGACCTATGTGCCCCCCATGCAGCATGTTCTCGCCTTCGTTTTGGCTGCACTGGTAGGTTATACCATCAAGCGTAAATTTACCGCCCGCGACGCGATTGGCGATACGTCCTGCTATGGCGCCAAAATAATTGGGATTGGCAATATAGTCGGCCGCATCGGGATGTCCCAGTACGACCGAAGTTTCGCGGCCCGAATGTGACACGCGCCAATCGCGCGTCACCGCCCCCAGCGTCAACAGAGAGACCTGAGTTGTGCCGCTGGTCAGCGTGATTTCGTCAATGCCCATACCTTCAGCGGTATGGGCAACTGTTTTACGATTGGTCATCGGACCTCCCAATTGAGTGCTGCAACCCATTTCGCCTTATACGAAACGGTTAACAACGTTCTCCAAGTACTCTTGCTTACCAGATTTCGGCGCAGGGTTGATATCCTCTGCTTCGACGTACTTCTGGATATCTTCGAGCGTGTACTCACCCTTGAGCATTTTCTGGGCTTTCTCATCGTTCCAGCCAGCATAGCGGTCAGCAAGCTCTTTATCCAACGTGCCATCTTCGATGATTGCCGCCGCAGCTTTGAGGCCACGTGCACAGATGTCCATGCCACCGATGTGACCGTGCAAAAGGTCCGCAGGATCGGTCGACTGGCGACGGATCTTCGCATCAAAGTTGGTACCGCCTGTCTTGAGGCCACCGTCCTTGAGGATGTGGTAATATGCCAGCGCAACTTCTGGAACGTTGTTCGGGAACTGATCAGTATCCCAGCCAGATTGGTAGTCATTACGGTTCATGTCGATTGAGCCAAGAATACCCAACGAAGCCGCCGTAGCGATTTCGTGCTCGAAGCTGTGGCCCGCAAGGATCGCGTGGCCTTGCTCAAGGTTGAGCTTCACTTCGTTCTCAAGACCGTGGCGCTTAAGGAAGCCATAAACCGTTGCCGCATCGTAATCGTATTGGTGCTTGGATGGCTCTTGTGGCTTTGGTTCAACGAGGATTTCGCCTTTGAAACCAATCTTGTGCTTATACTCGACAACCATGTTCAGCATACGACCCATCTGAGCATCTTCTTTGCTCAGATCAGTGTTCAGAAGTGTTTCGTACCCTTCACGGCCACCCCAAAGAACATAGTTCTCGCCGCCAAGACGCATCGTCGCATCCATACAGGTTTTGATCGTCGCCGCAGAATAGGCGAACACATCTGGATCAGGGTTCGTGGACGCGCCCGACATGAAGCGTGCCTGACTGAACAGGTTCGCAGTCCCCCAGAGGAGCTTTATGCCCGTCTCGGCTTGCTTTTGCTCGAACAGATCAACAATCGCGTTCAGGTTCGCTGTGTTCTCGGCAAAATTCTTGCCTTCTGGGCGAACATCCGCATCGTGGAAGCAGTAGTAAGGAACGCCAAGCGCGGTGAACATTTCAAACGCAATGTCGACCTTTTTCTTGGCAAGCTCCATGTTGTCCTGCGGATACCAAGGACGGTCGAATGTGCGGCCACCAAACGGATCGCCGCCTTCCCAAGCGAATGAATGCCAGTAGGCCGCCGCAAACCGCAGGTGGTCTTCCATGCGCTTACCCATGACGATTTCATCAGGGTTGTAATGACGGAAAGCCAGCGGGTTTGTGCTGTCCGGACCTTCGTATTTGATTTTGTCTACGGGAAAGAAACCAGTGCTCATTTTGTGATCGCCTTTATTGCTGGATATAGTGCGCGATACTCTTCGTAGGCTTCTGAATATGCCTGCGAGAGTTCAGTACGCGGATTTACTGTTTTGGCCACTTTTGGGCCGGTCATAACATCTTGGGGTGCTGCGCCAGTGACGCCGACAATCGCCAAGCGGGCGGCACCAAGTGCGGCGCCAAAATCGCCTGCCTCGGGCAGATCAATTTGTAGATCAAGAAGCGTTGCCAGCATCTCGACCCAATAAGAAGAGGCCGAACCACCGCCAATCGCCAGAAGACGCTGAAGATCGGTGCCCGTGGATTTCAACGCTTCAAGATTATCCCGAAGCGCAAAGCCCACGCCCTCCATCACAGCCTGCGTTAGCTCTGCGTGGCCAGTACCAACATCCAGCCCAACGAGTGAGGCGCGAATATTACTATCGTTATGCGGAGTCCGCTCGCCCGAAAGATAGGGCAAGAAGCGAATATCGCCAGGGCCGGAAATACGATCCCCCAACAGCGCAGAAAGCTCCGCCGGTTTCGGCCCAAGGTTCTTGGAAAGCCAGTTCATACAATCCGTCGCCGCAAGGATGACGCCCATCTGGTACCATGTTTCCGGAATAGCGTGGCAGAAGGTATGCACCGCGCTTTCAGGCTTGGGCGCGAAGCTGTCTTTGGCCGCAAGGACCACACCAGACGTGCCGAGCGAAACAAAGCCGTCACCCTCGGAGAAACATCCGACGCCACAGGCCGCAACAGCGTTATCGCCACCGCCACCAACAACGACAACGGGCCCGTCAACGCCCCATTCCGAACAAAGCGCGGTACGCAACATTCCTGCGGTCTCGCTACCTTCAACAAGGTCGGGCATTTGATCGCGCCGCATACCGGATTTCTCTAGCAACTCTTGCGACCAATCACGCGCGCCAACATCAAGCCAACTGGTCCCCGCTGCATCTGACATATCGCCAAAATACTCGCCCGTTAGCCAGTACCGTAGATAATCCTTGGGCAGCAGAACCTTATGAATCTTGGCGAAAACCTCTGGCTCGTTTTCTTTGACCCACGCAACCTTGGGCGCCGTAAAGCCAGGGAATACGATATTGCCCGAGATGTCTCTAAACCCCTCAGTCGCATCAAGGCGTGCGGCCTGCTCTGCGCTGCGCGTGTCGTTCCAAAGCATACAAGGCCGCAAGACATTACCGTCTTTGCCGATTAGAGTCGCACCGTGCATATGGCCAGAAATACCAACGCCCTTCAGGGCCGCAATCTGAGCGGGATGAGTGGCGCGAAGTTCCGAAACAGTTTTCTCGCAGGCATCAATCCACGCTGCGGGGTCCTGTTCGCTCCAGCCAGCATGAAGGTGCGACACATCATAATGCGCCTCGGCCGAGCCAAGGATTTCCCCCGTTTCGGTCACCAAGAGCGTGCGCAATCCCGACGTCCCGAGATCAAACCCAAGATACATGATATTCCTCCATAGCACCGCTCCCCTCCGAGTCGCCGCTTTATTTTAATCACTAAAATATATTTACAATTCGCGGACGATTGTCAACGCCCCCAAATCACGCCGCATTAAATTTTCGAACGAGACAGCCAAAAACGCAAAAGGGGTGCGCTGTTTCCAGCGCACCCCATTGTAGGAATATGTAAATTAAAATTACCTGATGCGTTGCTCAGATTTGGCGTCAAAGAACATCGCCGTTTCATCTTCGATATTCAGCCCGACTCTGGCCCCCGAGGTTACGGGCTCATCCTCATGGGATTCGACAACCAGACGGCTTCCGTCATTTGCCGTGAGATAGACATACGAAACGCCGCCAAGGGATTCGGTAATATCGACACGGTGCGTATCGCCCGACGGATCAACAGAGATATGGTTCGGACGAATACCAACAGTTACCGCAGTCCCAGCCGCAGGAAGCGCTACGCCCGCACGCACGGTCATCCCCAACCCCGGCACATCAACACCGCCGTCCGAAACCGTGCCATCGCAGAAGTTCATGGCGGGGCTACCGATGAATCCCGCTACGAATTTGTTGTCAGGATTGCGATAAAGCTCAAGCGGAGCGCCCACTTGCTCAATACGTCCTGCACGTAGCACAACAATCTTATCCGCCAGTGTCATGGCCTCGACCTGATCGTGCGTCACATAGATCATTGTCGCGCCGATTTCCTTGTGAAGACGTGCAATTTCTACGCGCATCTCAACCCGCAGTTCTGCGTCGAGGTTCGAGAGTGGCTCGTCAAACAGGAACACCTCTGGGCCGCGAACAATTGCCCGGCCAATCGCCACGCGCTGACGCTGACCACCAGAGAGCGCCTTGGGCTTGCGTTTCAGGTATTCGTCCAGTTTTAGAATTTTTGAAGCTTCGGCAACTTTGGACTTAATGTCAGCTTTGGGATGGCCGTTCATCTTGAGACCAAAACCCATATTCTCTTCGACGGACATATGAGGATAAAGCGCGTAAGTCTGGAATACCATCGCCACGCCGCGCTCTGCTGGATCAAGATGCGTTACATCCCGCTCGCCAATACTTATTGCACCGCCGGTCGTTTCTTCCAGCCCCGCGACCATCCGCAGCAGAGTGGATTTACCGCACCCCGACGGGCCAACAAAAACACAGAACTCTCCGTCCTCAATTTGCAGATCAACGCCATGAACAACCTGCACTTCGCCATATCGCTTAATAACATTGTTTAGAGCTACGCCTGACATATGGATTATCCTGTTTTCTGAGTTTGAGTTTTTTGGTCCGGGAAATGCCAAGTGCGCATTTCATTTTGAATTTTCTCAGCCGTTTCACGGATACGCGGCACGAGTTGTTCGAGCTCGGCCAGACTGCTTCTAGCTGTTGAACTCGTCACCGAAAGGCCACCCAAAACCCGCCCGTTGTGCGAGAGAATGGGAACCGCCACGCAGATGATGCTGGGTTCATGCTCTTCGTCATCAAAAGCGTATCCGCGCGCGCGAATTTTGGCGAGATCAGCACGCAACGATGCATCATCGCAGAGCGTCTTGGGCGTGAAACGGTGGTAGGATTGTTGCGGTAAGAGAGCGTCGAGGTCTGCCTTGGGCAAGAACGCCATCATCGCCTTGCCGACGCCCGTACAATACGCTGGGCCAACTTTGCCGGCCATGGAATACATCTGAATTGGCTCGCGCGCGTTGCGCTTGTCCACATAGAGGACCTGCGCATGATCAAGTTGTGCGAGATGCACCGTTTCGCCCACTTCGCGCGATAGAGTTTCGATATACGGACGCGCAAGCGGCGCGAGCGAACTTTGTGCCCATGCAGCGTGTGCCAGCCCCAAAAGCCGCACGCCCAGCGCATATGTTTGCGCCTCAGTGTCGAAACTGAGCATCCGCTGACTCGTGAGGGTTTGGATGAGTCGGTAGAGCGTTGCCTTGGGGTACGGGCTTGCGCTCAAGAGCTCGGAAAATCGAACTGGCCGTTCGAAAGACGCAACCATATCAAGAACTTCCAGCGCTTTGCCGACGGTTCCGTCTCCGCTTCCTTGTCCTGCCATTCTGCTCTTCCTCCCTGGGTTTCCCAGGAGTCAATCCTAAGAAACTATTGACAACCCTACCCGATTCGCCCCTATGGTTTCAATATGTGAAATTATGTCTCACATAATGGAACTGACAAAACTGGAACCTTGGGAGGACAACATGAGTTCTATTATTAAAGCAAGCGCAGCGGCGCTTCTTACTTCTGTGGCATTTGCGGGTACTGCATCCGCAGAGCTGACAGGTGATCTGAAAATCTACCTAGACACATCCAACCCTGCGCCACGCGCGACGATGGAAGAGTTGATCAAAGAGTTCGGCGAAGCAAACCCTGACCTGAACATCGAAACCAACATCATCGACCGCGAAGCTTATAAAACACAAATTCGCAACTTCCTGACCGCCGATGCGCCGGACGTTGCAACTTGGTACGCTGGCAACCGCATGGGTCCATACGTAGAAGCAGGCCTCTTCGAGGATGTTTCCGACATCTGGGACGAGCAATTCTCGGCTGATCTTGCTTCGACAAAACCGTCGATGACAATGGACGGCAAGCAATACGGCGTTCCATATACGTATTACCAATGGGGTGTTTACTATCGTAAGGACATCTTCGAGCAATACGGCCTCTCCGAGCCGAAAACATGGGCGGAGGAAATCGCGAACTGTCAGACGCTGCTCGACAATGGCGTAAAGTGCTACACAATCGGCACTAAGTACCTCTGGACTGCTGGCGGTTGGTTTGACTATCTCTCGCTTCGCACACACGGTTACGAATTCCACATGGATCTGACCGCTGGTAAAATCAGTTGGGAAGACGACCGCGTAAAAGAGATCTTTGCAAACTGGCGCACCCTGATCGACATGGGCGCATTCGTGGACAATCACACATCCTATAGCTGGCAAGAAGCCCTTCCATTCATGGTTCAAGGCGACGCGGCTTCCTATTTGATGGGTAACTTCGCTGTTGCACAGCTTCGCGAAGCTGGCCTTACCGATGACCAGTTGGACTACTACCAGTTCCCACTGATCACCGAAGGCATCCCAATGGCCGAAGATGCGCCAACTGATACGTTCCACATCCCTTCCCAAGCCAAAAACAAAGAGAACGCACGCGCGTTCCTCAAGTATGTGGCATCGGCAGATGTGCAAACAGACATCAACCAAGGCTCCAAGCTTGGTCAGTTGCCTGTGAACAAGAACAGTGCCGTTGACGACGACAAATTCCTTCAAGAGGGCTTTGAAGTTCTATCCAATGCGGCTGGCCTTGCACAGTTCTTTGACCGTGACGCACCTGCGGAAATGGCCAAAGCAGGCATGGAAGGGTTCCAGGAATTCATGGTGAAGCCTGACAACCTCGACCAAATCCTCGCACGTCTCGAGAAGACACGCGGCCAAGTTTACAAATAAGCTGAACTGAAATGGGGCGGGCAGATTTTGCCCGCCCCTATTCCCATATTAATTCTCGGATACGGACACATGCTATGACCGATTCAACGATTGCAGATGTCGCCGCAATGCACCCCAAGAAACCTTGGTGGCGCGCAAATAAACAAGCGCTCGCGCCTTGGCTGTTTCTTGCGCCAGGCATTCTCTTTTTTCTGGTTTATGTGATCATTCCGATCTTCCAATCGTTCCAGATTTCGTTTCTCGACTGGGACGGACTTGGACAAAAAGAATTCATCGGCATGGGAAACTATGTCGAGCTTATGGATGACGAGGCCTTCTATACCTCGCTCAAGAACAATATCATTTGGCTGGTTCTCTATCTGCTCGCGATCCCCGCAGGGTTGTTCATCGCGCTTTTCCTGAACCAGACCGTACGGGGCATCCGCCTCTATAAATCGCTGTTCTTCTTTCCGTTCGTGATCTCTCAGGTCGTTGTGGGCCTTGTGTTTAGCTGGTTCTATGACCCAAGCTTCGGCTTGATGAACCAGATACTTGGCGTGTTTGGCCTTGGGCCGATCGCGGTGCTTGGGGATGAGCGTTTCGTGACATACGGGATCATCGCCGCAGGCCTGTGGCCACAGACGGCATATTGTATGATCCTATACCTTACTGGCCTAAACGCAGTTGACCCCGAACAAATCGAAGCCGCACGACTTGATGGTGCGAAGGGGCATCGGATGCTCTGGTATGTGGTGCTTCCACAACTCCGTCCAGCGACTTTCATTGCCTTTGTTGTGACAATCATCGGCGCGCTCCGCAGCTTTGACCTCATCTCGATCATGACCCAAGGCGGGCCGTGGGGATCAAGCCGCGTTCTGTCGTTCTATATGTTCGAGAAAGCGCTCTCTGAATACGGCTTCCGAATGGGATACGGCGCGGCGATTGCTGTGATCCTGTTCCTCATCATGATGATCTTTATTACCGGTTTTCTTGTAAAGATGTACCGCGAAGAGAAAGGGCGCTAAGATGTTCCCCACACCTATCGAAAAAACTTCGCGCAGCTGGCAGCTTACCTATCAAACGATGCTTCCAATTGCGCTGATCATGTGGCTTCTTCCGCTGATTGCGGTGGCGATTTTCTCGATCAAACCACAGGGTGATTTCGCCAGCGGTAACTACTGGGGTATGCCCAGCAGCTTTGATTTCATCGCGAACTATAGCCGCGTCTTCACCGATAGCCCGATGCCGCGCTATATCCTCAATTCGTTCTTTATCACTGTTCCAACGGTGATCGGCGCGGTTGCGCTCTCTTGCATGACGGGATTTGCGCTCGGGGTTTACAAGTTCAACGGCAACCTATGGATTTTCTTCCTATTTGTTGCGGGGAACTTTGTACCCTTTCAAATCCTGATGGTCCCCGTGCGTGACCTGACAATTGGTATGGGTCTGTACGACACCAAAACCGGCCTTGTGCTGTTTCACATCGCCTTTCAAACGGGTTTCTGTACGCTGTTCATGCGTAACTTTATCAAAGCACTGCCTCATGAACTGATTGAGGCCGCGCGCGTCGAAGGCGTCGCAGAGTGGCGTATCTTCTGGTTCGTGGTGTTACCGCTGATGAAGCCCGCGATTGCTGCGCTTTCTGTGTTGATCTTCACGTTTATCTGGAACGATTTCTTTTGGGCAGTTGTTCTGACCCAAGGGCCAGAGGCACAACCCGTCACCGCAGGTATTACAAGCTTTAACGCGCAATACGGCACCGCCTACAATATGCTCTCGGCGGGATCGATTATCGCGGCATTGCCACCTGTTGCGATGTTCTTCCTCATGCAAAAGCACTTCATCGCGGGGCTTACTCTTGGAGCAGTTAAATGACCTCAGTTTGGCGACTGGATTCAGCGACCCAGACATTGGTTCTGGGATCAAACGACGATCTCCCTAGTGTGATTTACTGGGGCGCCCCCCTGCCCCAAGACGAAGATTTAAACACATTCTGCGCTTCCGCCCAACTTGACGTGACGGGTGGAATGCTCGACGAGGTTCCGCCCATTACGATCTGTCCCGTCGCGGGAGATAGCTTTCCCGGACAGGCGGGCATTTCGATTAGAACGGCGCGTGGCAAACGTATTCTGCCTGTATTTTCTGAGGTCAAAGTCTCTTCTAGCGGTGCTATTCTCCAAATCTCGGCGCGCGATGCTGGGCATGGGCTAACTTACTCCGCACAATTTGCCGCCGACGACGCCACGGGCATTATCACGGCAAGCGCTTCGCTTAATTCGGACGAGCCGATTGTCGTTGAGCATTTCTGCGCGCCCGTACTTCCCGCGCAGCAGCAATCAGAAGAGATGATTGATTTTGCGGGCAAATGGATCGGCGAGATGCAATCCGTGCGCACACCGTGGCAGGCTGGAGCGCGCATGCGCGACAACCTCACAGGGCGAAGTGGTCACGAACACTTCCCCGGCCTATACCTCCCTGCAACAGGTACGAAAAACACAAGCGGCGAAGCGCACGCCTTGCATTACGGCTGGGCGGGCGGACACCGCTTGGTCGCCGAAGAACTTCCCGATGGGCGACGTCAGGTACAATTTTCGCACGCGAGTGGCTCTTACACAGAGGCGGGCACAACCTTCGCAAGTGCGCCTTTATATCTGGCCTATTCCGATCATGGCCTGAACGGTTGCGCGGTTGCATTCCAACGGCACGTCCGCGACCGGATCATCACATGGCCGCGTCGCAAACGCCCAGTTCATTACAACTGTTGGGAAGCTATCTACTTTGATCACAACTTGGAAACGCTCTCGGAAATCGCAGACCGTGCCGCCGCATTAGGTGCCGAGCGTTTTGTGCTGGATGACGGCTGGTTCGGCAAGCGTGATGACGACACTTCTTCGCTTGGCGACTGGGTGCTGGATCGTCGCAAATGGCCTGATGGCCTGACACCGCTGATCGACCATGTTCATAGCCTCGGGATGAGCTTTGGCCTCTGGTTTGAGCCAGAGATGATCAACCCCAACAGCGATCTATACCGTGCGCACCCCGACTGGATTCTTGGCCGCGCGGACCAGACGCTCGGACGTCAGCAGATGGTGCTGGATATAGCGCGCGAGGAGGTACAGGAGTATCTCTACGAACGCATTTCGCAAGTGCTCTCGGAAAATGCGATTGAGTACATTAAGTGGGACCACAACCGAGTCCTTCCCGCCAATGATGTGGCCCAAACCCGTGGTATATACGCGCTAATGGATCGCCTTCGGGCTTCGTTCCCGTCGGTGGAAATTGAAAGCTGTTCCTCGGGTGGTGGCCGCATGGATTACGGCATTCTGGAACACACACAGCGCGTCTGGCTTTCCGACAGTAACGACGCATTAGAGCGCCTGCGCATTCAACACGAGGCCGCACTGTTCCTGCCCGCCGCAGTTACCGGAAGCCACGTTGGACCGCGCCATTGCCACACTTCGGGTCGGAACCTCGATATTAGTCTGCGCGCATGGACCGCCGCACAGCGCCACATGGGGTTCGAAATGGATCCGCGCGAATTGACCGAGGATGAGGCCCGCGTGCTAACCAATGTGACGTCATGGTGGAAGGCAAATCGCGATTGGATGTTTGAGGGTGACATTCATCGGCTCGACGCGCCCGATCCGGAAATCACCGCCGAAATTCAGATTGCACAGGATGGCAGCGAGTTTGCATGCTTTGTCGCGAAGACCGCGAACTTCAAGCAGGTCCTGCCCCGCCCCGTTCGCCTCACCGGTTTACAACGGGATGCGTTCTACGAAATCGAGCTCATCAATTACGCAGACTCGACATCTGCCTCGCCACCGTCGCGGGGGGCGAATGCACTCAAATCTCGGAAACTCACACTTAGCGGGGCGGCGCTTATGACGTCAGGCATTAACCTGCCGTGTAGCTTCCCCGATACTATTTCCGTCGTTCAAGGTCGGCGGCTCGACGATACGAAATCCAAAATCAGGAGCCAAGAATGAGCAAACTAGCCCACTATCCCGACCTCAAAGGTCAATCTGTATTCATTACGGGTGGCGGCTCTGGCATTGGCGCGGCCCTCACCGAAGGGTTCCTGCAACAGGGTGCCAAAGTTGCCTTTGTGCAGCGTTCCGACGCAACCGCTTTCTGTGACGAAATGGAAAAGAAAACGGGCGCTCGCCCACTGTTCATTCCCTGCGATATCACGGACATTTCGGCACTCAAGAACGCAGTTCAAACCGCATCAGAGGCAAATGGCACCGTTACCGTTCTGGTAAACAACGCCGCGAATGATGAGCGCCACGACACCCTTAAGGTAACCGAAGAGTATTGGGACTGGGCGCAATCCATTAACCTAAAGGCATATTTCTTTGCGTGTCAGGCCGCACTTCCGGGAATGCAGGAAGCGGGCGGCGGGAGTATCATTAATTTCTCGTCGATCTCATATATGATGGGGGCTGGTGGCTTTCCTGCATATACATCTGCGAATTCCGCTATCAACGGCCTCACCCGAAGCCTCGCGCGTGATTTCGGCCCTGACAAAATCCGCGTGAATGCCCTTGCGCCGGGTTGGGTGCTCACACAGAAGCAACGGGACAAATGGGTAACGCCAGAAGGATTGGCCAGCCACCTTGAGCGCCAGTGCCTCAAGGACTCACTCGCTCCCGAGGATATCGTCGGCGGCGTGCTGTTTCTGGCATCGCAATCCAGCAAAATGATGACAGGCCAATCGCTCGTAATTGACGGCGGAGTTGTGGTGACAGGATAATGGATAGTTCAGCAAAAGCAGATTGGATAGCGGTCGATTGGGGTACGTCCAACCTAAGAGCGTGGGCAATGAGCGACGCAGGAGAAGTCCTGAACCACGCGACATCTGAGGATGGCATGGGATCATTGGCGCAATCCGAATTCGAACCTGCGCTCTTGCGGCTTGTCGAACCATGGCTAGACGGCCCTACTACAGTGGTCGCCTGCGGGATGGTTGGATCTCGGCAAGGTTGGAAAGAAGCAGAATACCGCGCGGTGCCATGCCGTCCTACGGGACAGAATACCACACGCGTTGGGACAAACGACCCGCGGCTGAACGTTCATCTAATTTCGGGTATCAAGCAAGAGAAGCCAGCGGACGTGATGCGCGGCGAAGAGACCCAGATCGCAGGCCTTCTCGCTGCTAATCCGAATTTCGACGGCGTTGTCTGTTTGCCAGGCACCCATAGCAAATGGGTACGCATAAGCGCCGAAGAATGCGTGAGTTTTCAGACGTATATGACGGGAGAGCTCTTTGCCATCCTCGCGAACAATTCTGTCCTGCGGCACACGGTTGAATCCGACGGTTGGGATGACGCGGCCTTTATTGCTGCTGTCGATGATGCGCTCTCCAAGCCCGAAATCCTTGCCGCTCGCCTGTTTTCCCTGCGTGCTGAAACCTTGCTTCATGACCTAACTGCTGCGAGCGCACGAGCGCGTCTGTCTGGCCTATTGATCGGAATCGAACTTGCCGCCTCACGTCCTTATTGGCTTGGGCAGGATATCGTTATTATCGGAGCAGAACGCATCTCTGCGCACTACGCAACGGCACTGAAACAACAGGGCTGCACGCCTACTACACCAGCGGCCCAGAACCTCACGCTTGCTGGGCTTTCTGCAACATATCTTTCGCTTAAGGAGACCTCGAAATGAGCCGCCCTCTGATTGCCATCATCCGTGGTGTCACCCCCGCCGAAGCAAATGACGTTACCCAAGCGCTCATCGAAGCGGGTATCGACAGGATCGAAGTCCCGATGAACTCTCCTGATGCTTTGGTAAGTATTGGTGGTATGGCCAAGAAATTTGGCGATCGCGCGCTCATCGGTGCGGGTACGGTCCTTACGCCAGAAGTTGCGCGGCAGGTGGCCGATGTGGGCGGCAAGCTTATCGTTTCGCCGAACGCAAACATCGAAGTTATCAAAGAAACCAAATCACTCGGTCTTCAGAGTTTTCCTGGCGTCCTAAGCCCTACCGAGTGCTTTGCGGCGCTTGAAGCGGGTGCGGACGGGCTGAAAATCTTTCCGTCATTCTTGTTGGGTGTAGATGGCCTCAAGGCGATCAAAGCAGTCCTGCCAGAAGGTACTCCGATCTATATGGTAGGCGGCGTTGGCCCTGCGAATTTCAAAGAGTTGATAGCCGCTGGCGCCGCTGGGTTTGGTATTGGAACGAGCCTCTACAAGCCGGGCTTCACCGCCGAAGAAGTGCACAAACGCGCCGTCGAGATGGTAACGGCATACGACGCGATCATCGAGGAGAGCAGCAAATGACCAAGACAGCAATTTTCGATCCACGGACGTGTTCACTTGGTGAAGGTCCGTTGTGGCATCCCCTACGCGAGCAGTTCTTCTGGTTTGATATTATGGGCAAAAAGCTCATGACACTTAAGGACAACACCCCGCAGGAATGGTCCTTTGACGAGTACGTATCGGCCGCAGGTTGGGTTTCCGAGAGTGAGTTGATTATCGCCACGCAAACCGCGCTTATCCTCTTTGACGTTGACCGCGGAGAAACCATCCGCAAGCTCTGTGACCTCGAAGCTGATGATGCGATCACTCGTTCAAATGACGGACGTGCGGACCCCTATGGCGGTTTCTGGATCGGGACTATGGGTATCAATGCCGAGCCAAACGCGGGCGCGATCTATCGCTATTACAAGGGCGAACTTCGTTGCATCTATGCGGATATTACAATCAGCAACTCGATCTGCTTCTCGCCCGATGGCACCTTTGCCTATTATTCGGACACCGCAGAGAAAACCATCCGCCGCCAAAAGCTTAACCCAGAGAATGGCTGGCCCACTGGCGCGAGCGAGCTTTGGGTTGATCTCTCTACCGAAGGCCTAAACCCAGACGGTTCGGTTGTCGACACACGCGGGTTTCTTTGGAATGCTCAATGGGGTGCGCACCGCGTAGCTTGTTATAATCCTGATGGTGTTTTCGTTGACGCCGTCGCTTGCCCAGAAGCGAGCCAAGTGTCCTGCCCCGCGTTCGGCGGCATAGATGGTAGCGATATGCTGATGACGACAGCGCGCGTCGGTCTTGGTTCCAAGGCACTTGAGCAAGAACCAAATGCCGGCGCAACATTCCTCGCCAAGAACATCACCAAAGGTCAAAAAGAGCACCAAGTTCAGCTATGAAACGTACATTAGGCGTCTGCTACTACCCCGAACACTGGCCCGAAGAAGACTGGGCCGAGAACGCACAACGCATGGTCGACGCTGGATTATCGTGGGTTCGCATTGGCGAATTCGCTTGGCAGCGTATGGAGCCTAGGCCCGATAAGCTTGAGCTTGACTGGCTGGACCGTGCGATCGACGTTCTTGGAGATGCTGGCCTAAAGGTGATCCTCGGAACGCCCACCGCCACTCCGCCGCGATGGATGTTCGACAAATACCCCGATATGTACTTTGCCGCCGAAGATGGCGTTCCGCGCAAGTTCGGCTCGCGTCGCAATTATTGTTTTAGCCACCTCGGGTATCGGAAAGAATGCGCGCGGATCACACAGATTCTGGCGCAGCGGTATGGCAAGAACCCCTATATCGCCGCGTGGCAGACGGATAATGAATACGGTTGTCACGATACGACGATTTCCTATTCCACACATGCGAGGGACGGTTTCCGCGATTGGCTGGCACAGAAATACCAGTCAGCGGATGCGCTTAACCGTGCATGGGGGAATGTGTTCTGGTCGATGGACTATGACACTTTTGATCAGATCGACCTGCCGAACCACACCGTAACAGAGCCGAACCCTGCGCATGTCATGGCATTCCGCCGGTATTCGTCGGATCAGGTCGTTGCGTTCAACAAGGTTCAGACAGACATCCTTCGCAAGTTTACCGACGCGCCGCTCATCCATAACTATATGGGTCGTATCGTTGAGTTCGATCACTACGCGGTTGGCGACGATTTGGATATTGCAAGTTGGGACAGCTATCCAATTGGTTTCCTGTCTGATCGGCTTGAGGGCACTCCAGAGCATAAAGCGCGCTACCTGCGGCAGGGTGATCCTGACATGCAGGCATTCCACCACGATCTCTATCGCTCGGTCGGAAAAGGGCGCTGGTGGATTATGGAGCAACAACCCGGCCCGGTTAACTGGGCACCATACAATCCCGCTCCACTTCCCGGAATGGCGCGCCTCTGGGCGTGGGAGGCCTTTGCCCACGGAGCCGAAACCGTTTGTTATTTCCGTTGGAAGCAACCTGCTTTCGCTCAGGAACAAATGCACACCGCGCTACTGCGGCCAGATGGTGCGGATGCGCCGGCCCTTGTAGAGGCGCTCGAAGTTTCCCGCGAGATTAAGTCAATTCCTGATGTTGGGACGGCCAAGGCAAAGGTCGCTTTGATCTTTGATTATGCCTCCGCTTGGGCATGGGATGTGCAGCCTCAGGGCGCCGATTTTGATTATTTCCGCCTCTGTATGTGCTACTATCGCGCCTTGCGTCGGGCGGGACAATCCATTGACATTCTCCCTCCTGATACCGCCGATTTGAGTCAGTATAAACTGGTCGTCGCCCCCGGATTGATGACAATTCCGGACGCGCTGATGTCCGCAATGAGCACCTTTAATGGCACCGCACTCGTTGGGCCGCGCAGCAATGTGAAAACCGAAGAACTCTCGATTGCAGTACCGTTGGGGCCGAACCTTCCTGATCTTGATGTGAAGGTCGTAAACACCGAGAGCATCCCGCCGAACTCTTCAATCGCCATCGCAAGTGGCGGAACGGTTCGACATTGGTTTGAGCATCTAGAAGGCCAAGCCGAGGCGCAGTGGTCCACGACAGATGGTCGTCCAGTGATCATGCACAATGGCGGAATGTCATATGTTGCGGGATGGCTTGATGATGAAACGCTCTATGCCCTAATGGCCGAAACATGCACGACACTAGGCCTTGAGGTCGCCGATCTGCCCGACGGGCTTCGCATTCGCGATACGGAAACTCACCGTTTCTACATCAACTACGCGCCCGAGGCATTGTCGCACGAGGGGCTGAGCATTCCTGCCGCTGGTGTAGTTTGGCGCGCACTCTGATCAATTTGGGCCACCGTTTGAATGGTGGCCCAAATTTTACTCCTTGGCACGCAATGTCGGCGCGGGCCGTGTCGCCAATGGACGCCATGCAAACAATAGTCCAGCGAATGTCGTTATCATCGCACCACCTGCGATAATCGAGAGTGCCGATTGCCAATCAAATCGGTACGAGTTCTCCATCACAAGCACCATCACGGCCCAGCCGCCAATCGCACCCGCAAGCACCGCAACGATGCCCGCGGCAACCCCCAAGAGAATGCTCCGTAGTGCAAAGCTCATCAAAATTGTACGCCGCGTTGCGCCCAAGGTCTTGAGGACTGCGGCCTCAAAAATACGTCCGCGCTCGCCTGCTGATGCTGCTCCGATTAACACGACAAATCCTGTCACCAATGTCGCCACCGCCCCCAATGACGTGGCCGAAGCAATCGCCGCCAGCGCCTCTGAAACGCGCGCGATTGCGTCGCGAACCCCAATTGCCGAGATATTCGGATAAGCTCGCGAAACATCCCGCACAAAACCGGCGTCATTACTCGCATCGGAATATACGGTGGCAATATGGCTGTGCGGCGCTCCGGCGAGGGACGCAGGGTTAAAGATCATCACGAAGTTCATACTGATGTCGGAAAAATCCACCGACCGGAAACTGGTGATCGTAGCCGTCAAATCCCGCCCCAAGACATTAACGGTAAGCGTATCGCCGAGCTTGAGGCCAAGCTCCGTGCCCTCTTCTTCTGAGAAGCTCACGATGGGCGCTCCAGCATAGTCTTCGTCCCACCATGTGCCTTGGGTAAGTTGCGAGTTTTCAGGTGGTGCATCGGCATAGGTCACGCCTCGATCCCCGCGCAAAACCCAGTGCTCGCCCGCAACCTCGCGCGCGGGCTTGCCGTTGATCTGTGTGATCACGCCGCGCAGCATCGGAGCAGATTGGATGCGATCAATCGCGGTATCTTCGGAGGCGCGTTGTTTGAAACCATCCAATTGATCTGGCTGAATATCCACGAAAAAATAACTCGGCGCGATATCGGGAAGATCATCCGAAATCGCCGCCCGTAGGTTGGTATCAATCTGGCCAACCGCCGCCAATACCGACAGCCCCAATCCAAGCGAAAGCACAACGGAACGCGCCTCACCATTCGGGGCGCCAATAGACGACACGGCAAGCCGAAGCGCGGTGTAACCACGAACCATGGTGCCCGACTTTCGTGCCGCAACACGCAAGACTGTGGCCATCAGAGCGAGCAAAACAAGGGCGCCCGCAACACCTACAAAAGCACCAAGCGCCAACCTCGGCGCACCAGAAAAGAGCACAGCCGCCGCCACCAATAACGCCAGAATACCCGCCGTAATCACAAAATACCGTACGCGCGGGAGACCGTTTTCATCACTCGATGCCGACCGAAACAGCGCCGCCGCGCGAATGTGCTCGGTTCGTGCCAGCGGCCATAGCGTGAACAATATCGCCGTCAGCGCGCCATAAATCGCCGCTTGGAACATGGGGCCCGCATGTAGGGCAACCTCAAGCGGGAACGGAAAGCGCTCTGAGATATAGGGAGCAATCAAGAACGGAAGCACACCACCGACCACAAGGCCAATCGCTATCCCAAAAATCGTCAGCACGCCGATTTGAATAAAGTATGCCGTAAAAATCACGCGCCCTTCTGCGCCGAGAGTCTTGAGGACCGCGATTGTCTCGGTCTTGGCCTCCAGATACGCGCGAACAGCGGACGAAATGCCCACGCCGCCAACGGCAAGCCCAGATAGCCCGACAAGGATAAGGAAAGAGCCAATCCGCTCGACAAACCGCGCGATGCTTGGGGCACCGTTTCGACTATCGCGCCAACCTACACCTTTATCGGCAAAGCGCTCCATGGCTTCGGACTTTAGCGTCTCAAGGTTCGTACCGGCGGGCACTAAGAGGCGGTACTTCGAGTCAAACAACGTCCCTGCGGACAGCAGCCCGCTGTCACGAAGATCCTCGCGCAAGACCATCGTTCGTGGCCCAAGCGCAAACCCAGCACCTGCCGCATCAGGCTCGCGTACCAGCGCCGCCGTCAAACGAAACTTTTGCGTTCCAAGCGTGAACGTATCACCCACGTCGATTCCCAAACGCGCGATTAGAACGGGGTCCATAACCGCGCCTGGAATGCCATCCTGCCTTGCCAGAGCACTCTGTAAATCGGACGCTCCGTCGAGCACTACCTCGCCCGTCAGCGGATAGGCCGTATCCACCGCCTTGAGTTGTGTGAGGGCGCGCACCTCTTCGGATTGGTCACTCGGCGGCGCGACAGCCATCGAACGGAAATCCGCGATCTCTGAAACGGCGGTGGCGTTTTGCGTCATCCACGCGCGTTCTTCTTCGTCGGCAAATCGGTAGGTGAACGTCATTTCGGCATCTCCGCCCAGAATAACGCTCCCCTCGTCTGCTAGGCCTTGTTCAAGCGCCGCGCGCACCGATCCAATCGCCGCGATCGCGGCCACGCCCAGCGCAAGACAAATGACGAAAACCCGAAAGCCAGCCAAGCCCCCGCGAAGTTCCCGACGAGCGATACGAACAGATTGCCAGAGGCTCATTCCGCAGCCTCGCAGAGATCAACAAGTCCACCATCCACCAATCGGATGCGCCTATCACATTGCTCTGCAAGACTATTGGAATGCGTAACCATCACGAGCGTCGCGCCGTGGCGTTCGCGCAGCCCCATCAATAGGTCCATGATTGCGGCGCCATTCACCCCGTCCAGATTTCCTGTCGGCTCGTCCGCCAACAAAATATCAGGTCGCGGCGCGGCGGCACGTGCCAAGGCTACGCGCTGTTGCTCACCACCCGACATTTGCGACGGATAATGCCCAACGCGACCGCCCAACCCAACAGCCTCAAGCTCTTCTCGCGCACGATCAAACGCGTCTCGATCCCCCGCAAGCTCAAGTGGCGTCGCAACATTTTCTAGTGCCGTCATGGTTGGAATAAGGTGGAAAGACTGAAAAACAATCCCCATATGTTTACGGCGGAAGCGGGCAAGTGCGTCCTCATTCATCGCCGACAAATCCTGACCCAAGGCGTGAACTTGGCCAGAATTAGCGCGCTCTAGCCCGCCCATGATCATCAGAAGCGAGGATTTCCCAGACCCCGAAGGACCGATCAACGCAAGTGTTTCCGAGCGGGTGACATCCAGTGTGATTCCCTTCAGAATATCCACACGACCCGCATTGCCCGAAAGCGACAGCGTGACATCCGAAAGTGAAAGGACTGTGTCAGACATGAATATTTTTCCTCGCCATTGGGGTGGCATTTTATATGGGGTCGAAGGCCTGAGGTACAAGTTGGCCACACTCGCGATCATCGTTGCCTGTGGCTTGGCGTCAACCGCCAAATCCGAAACCGTGGTCATTGCCGCATTAGGTGACAGCATCACAAACGGATACGGGTTGGCACCCGAGGACGGGCTGATCGGGCAATTGCAAACGTGGATGGACGAACAGGGCCATGACGTGCGCCTTATCAACGCGGGGGTATCCGGCGATACAACAGCAGGCGGGCGCGCGCGTATCGAATGGACCCTGACCCCAGAAGTTGACGCCGTGATCGTGGAATTGGGCGGCAACGACATGATGCGTGGAATCGCACCGAGTGACAGCCGAAAGAATCTGGACGAAACACTGGCGATCATACAATCACGCGACTTGCCCACGCTCTTGGTTGGGCTTCCGGCGGCCAGCAATTTTGGTGCAGATTACAAGGCCGAGTTCGACGGGATGTATCCATCGCTAGCAGAGCAATACCAAGCGCTCCTCTATCCCGATCTATTCGCGAGCGTTCGGGACACAATCACCGACCCGACCGCACTCAAGACCTATATGCAAGATGACGCGATCCACCCCAACGCAAAGGGCGTTGCCGAAATTGTGAAGGACATCGCACCGTTGGTTGTAGAGCTAGCAGACCGCGCGCGTGTTGATTAAAGGTGCATGGTCAACTCTTACGCCGTAGGGTCGGAACGTTAAAAAGTGAAGGATGCGCATTTGCTAACGCTATATCTATTGTTTGCCCGTTATAACGCCTTCCTTTGGCGCGCCATTCTGCAGCGGCGGCTTAAACAGGGCAAAGAAGACCCTGCGCGTTACCAAGAAAAGCTTGGGCACAATCTGGCAGAGAGGCCAGAAGGCGAGATCATCTGGATTCACGGCGTTAGTGTGGGGGAGAGTCTGTCACTTCTTACCCTGCTTAAACAACTCGGCGAGGCTTTACCCGATACGCATTTTGTTTTGACGACCAACACCCGTACATCCTCGGACACGCTCGCACGTATGGGGTTGCCGCCGCGCGTTATTCATCAGTTCCAGCCCTGCGATAACGCTCCCGCAATGCGAAGGTTCCTTGCGCATTGGCAGCCATCCGTGGCGGTGTTTTCCGAACTCGATATGTGGCCTTGCCTTCTAAGCGAGACGGATGATGCGGGCATTACAATGCTTCTGATCAACGCCCGAATGAGCGATAGATCCCTCAATAAACGGCGGCATTTCAAGGGCGTCTATCGCAGTATGGTTCAGAAATTCGCAGCGATCCTTACCCAAGAGGATGTCTCGCGCGATAATTTCATCAGAATGGGCGCAAATCCTGCCACTACGCAAACGACTGGCCCCCTTAAGATCGCATCGGCTCCGCTTCCGGATCTACCCGACCAGCGTGAACAGCTTGTTCTGGCAATAGGAGCTCGCCCACATTGGCTCGCGGCCTCAACGCATCCAGAGGAAGAGGCCCGCATTCTACAGGCGCACGCAATTGCGCGCGAAACCTTATCGGAGTTGCTGCTGATCCTTGCGCCGCGACATCCGAAATTCGCTGATGACACGCTGGAAATCGCTCGTCCGTTGTTTGATCACATCGCCCAACGAAGCAAAGGCGAACCGATCACGAATGATACTGAGGTCTATCTCGCCGATACGCTTGGTGAATTGGGGCTGTTCTTTCGGCTCGCGCATACGGCCTTTATTGGACACAGCCTTGAAACAGATGGCGCGCCGCTTCCCGGCAAAAACCCATATGAAGCGCTCGTGCTGGATACTCTGGTTATGCATGGACCCGATTACGCGGACTTCACCCACATCTATGATGAACTAAAGAGCGCGGGGGCAACGCATCAAATCCGCACCGCCGAGGAATTGGCGCAAGCCGTGATAGCAGCCCAAGATTTGAATTGGCGTGAACCGTATATAACGGCTGGTAAATCGGCCGTATCAAAGGGGGAAGAGGCGCTCGCGCTACCGCTTCAGGCAATTTTGGATGCGCGCGGCATTTAAACCACGCGCACCTGAGCATTACATTTTGCATTCAGCGGCGTATGCATCGCCGTGATTTTCCAAACCCGTTGCAACGATCTTGTTTGTAAAGACGTCGCCTTCCTTGATGACCTCACGAACATAGAAGTTCTGAATCGGGTGATGGTTTGGACCGAATTCAAAGTCGCCGCGAACGGAATCAAATTCCGCCGCCTCAAGAGCCGCTTGGAAAGCATCTGCGTCATTCACGTCCGCCTTGGCGGCTGCCGAGATAAGTAGGTTGGCAGTGTCGAACCCTTGGCTTGCATAGAGCGAAGGCAAACGGCCGTACTCTGCTTGAAAGCTCTCAACGAATGCGACGTTGGCGGCATTATCGAGGTCTTTGCTCCACTGCGAGGTATTTTTTACACCCAGCGCCGCGTCACCGACTGCCTGAAGAATACCTTGATCGAACGAAAACGCAGGACCGACGAGCGGAATATCGACACCGCTATCCGCATATTGCTTGAGGAACGAAATCCCCATACCGCCCGGCAAGAAGAAGTAAACGCTATCGGCACCCGACGCACGGATTTGCGCGATCTCGGCGGCATAGTCGGTTTGGCCAAGCTTGGTGTAAACCTCTGATTTCACTTCGCCCTCATAGAAGCGCTTGAAACCGGTCAGCGCGTCTTGGCCCGCAGGATAGTTCGGCGCGAGGATAAAACTGCTGCCATATCCTGTTTCGGTCGCAAAGGCGCCCGCCGCTTCGTGAAGGTTGTCGTTCTGCCATGCTACGTTGAAGTATTTGGCGTTGCATCCCTTACCAGCAAGCGCGGAAGGACCAGCGTTTGGCGAGAGATAGAATTTACCCTGCGCTGTCGCCGCGGGTACAACGGCCATGGCAAGGTTAGACCAGATAATACCCGTCAGAACATCTACCTTCTCGGATTGGATCATTTTGTCGGCCAGCTGGACGGCGATATCTGGCTTTCGCTGATCGTCCTCGATTACAACATCGAAATCCGCGCCCGATTGTTTGACCGCAAGCATAAACCCGTCGCGAACATCAATGCCAAGACCCGCACCGCCGCCGGAAAGCGTTGTGATCATCCCCACCTTGAGCGGTTCGGCCATAGCCGTGCCCGTCATCGCAAGAGCGCCAATAGCAAGCGCACAACTTTTGAATAGTCCCATTCGTTTCTCCCAGTTTTTTGATTTTATTAGAATGCTTTGAAAGTGAGCGTCGTGAGCGAACGCTCTATGCCTTCGATCGTCAGCAAATTTTCGTTGATAAATTTACCAACGTCCTCCCCCTCGGGGATGTAAACCTTCATTAAAAGGTCAAAGTCGCCGCTTGTAGAATACAGCTCGGAGTGGATTTCCCGAAGCGTGATTTCATCGGCAACTTTATAGGTCGTTCCAGGCTTGCAACGAATTTGGATGAAAACACAGGTCATTGAGACGCCCCTTTTGGCATATTGTCATTGATTGGGAATACTCTATGCCGAGGAATACAGGTTTTGCCAGCCCAGCGTGCCGAAATTGCGCACAAAACCAATGCATACCCCTGAAACGCAAAACGCAGGACCAATTGGCCCTGCGTCTCATTAGATCCAGAAACGGGTTTGTTACCCGTCCAGAAAAGCGGCTTATTCTTCTGCTGCTGCTTCTGTTTCTGCTTCTGTCTCTTCGCCTTCGTCTGCTTCTTCGTCTTCAGCAGAGCGCAGGCTGGATGGTGCTGCAACGTTCGCGATAACGAAATCGCGGTCGATTGTTGGCTTTGCACCTTCTGGAAGTTTGATGTCGGAGATTGTGATTGTATCACCAACTTCAAGACCGGAAAGGTCAGCTGTGAGGCTCTCGGGGATATCTCCCGCGATAACGTTAAGCTCAACCTCAGGACGCACAACAGCAAGTGTACCGCCTTTTTTGAGGCCTGGGCACTCTTCTTCGTTGATGAAGTCAACGTGGATAAAGAGAGACACAACGCTTGTACGCTTAAGGCGCATCAGGTCGATGTGTGTTGGAAGGTCTTTTACAACATCACGCTGAACGTTACGGCAGATAACGCGAACGTCTTCTTGGCCTTCAACTTTCAGGTTGAACAATGTCGAAAGAAAACGGCCAGCTTTAAGGCGCTTCAAAAGAACATTGAAAGGGATGTTGATTGCTTGGGGTTCTTCACCACCACCGTAAACGATACCTGGTACAAGTCCATCACGGCGTGCTTGACGAGCGGCCCCCTTGCCTGTCCCCGTGCGTGCTGTGACTTCTAGGTCTGGAATTTTGCCAGCCATAGTAATTCTCCTAGTTAGAGGGCCTTCCTCCAAGGGTGTAAGGCCCGATGAAGTCGCGCGTATATGGGAGAATCCCGCCATTGTGAAGGAAAAATTTCAATCGGTCTATCTTTGACGCTTGCGTTGGAAAAATTGCCATGTAACCAGAGCCAAATGCAGCTTAAGAAATCTCTCGTTCTCTCCCGAAATACCGGTCCCGCATTTATGGCTCAGGGCGCTATTTGGGGTACGTTCGCGGCTTATGCGCCTGATATAAAATCACAAATCAACGCGAGCGACGCGATATTCGGTTGGGTGCTCCTCTGTGCGGCGGTTGGCGCTGTTACAGCGATGTGGCTTGCGCCGATATTTGACCGCTTGAGCGGCAAGTACGGGATGGCCATTGGCGCCTTGCTGCTTGCGACCGCGGTTCAACTACCGATTCTCTGGACCGACGCGGTCATATTCGCAGTGTTCATGTTCTTTCTCGGCGCGGCTTCTGGCTTGCTTGATGTTGTGATGAACGCGCGACTTTCCCTCATCGAGAGTCGCGAACGGTCGCCGCTGATGAACTTGAACCATGCGCTGTTTTCGTTCTCCTATGCGGGTGCAGCGATTATCGCCGGTATTTCGCGGGACAGTGGCATTTCGGTGAATACTGTCGCAATCGGGATATTTATCGCGATCGCGGCTGGGGCTTTGCTTATGGTTCAGCCCACCTACGCGCCAGAAGAAAGCGATCCAAGCACTACGGGCAAGCCCGCGCTTGGCGGCGCTGTCTTCTTTGGCGGGATGATCGTTTTCGCGGCTTTCATGGCGGAAAACGCCGTTGAAGGATGGTCCGCCCTTCATATCGAACGCACATTGGGTGGCGGTGCTGCCGAGGGTGCGCTTGGACCTGCGATGCTTGGCCTCACGATGGGCGTTGGGCGTTTTGCGGGCCAGATGGTCGTGGCCCGTGTTTCCGAGGCCAAAGTTGTTCTCTATGCCTCTTTGCTCGCAGCAGCGGGTGCGCTTATCGCGGCGATGGCTCCTGCACCGATCTGGGCATACATTGGATTTGGCGCGTTGGGCATGGGCGTCTCGGTGATTGCACCGATGGTCTTTGCGCTCGTTGGCCGCCGCGTTCCTGACGGCATCCGTGCGCTGGCCATTTCGCGTGTTGCGGTAATCGGCTATCTCGGGTTCTTCGTTGGACCGCCGATTGTCGGCTTCCTGTCCGAAGTCACAACGCTTAGGTTCTCGTTTATCTTTATTGCCTGTGTCTTGGGTTCGATCCCGCTTCTGCTTTCATTGCTTCGGCGGGATCCGAGAATCGACTAGCTATTCCCACTCACCGGCAAAACCCTTAGGCACCAGCAAGATATCGCGACCTACTTTTTCGATATCTTTGTGGCCACAAAGCGCCATGGTGATATCCATCTCTTTGTGAATAACCTCGAGCGCTTTGGTCACACCCTCTTCACCCATCGCGCCGAGCCCGTGGATATATGCGCGGCCGATGTACGTGCCCTTAGCACCCATCGCCATTGCCTTGAGGACGTCTTGGCCGCTGCGAATACCGCTATCCAAGTGCACCTCAATCTTGTCACCTACAGCATCAATAATCGCCGGCAGCGAACGAATAGAGGACAGCGCGCCGTCCAACTGGCGGCCGCCGTGGTTTGAAACAACAATCGCATCCGCACCCACTTCGAGCGCCTTGAGCGCGTCATCAACGTCCAGAATTCCCTTGAGGATGAGCTTGCCGCCCCACTCGTCCTTGAGGCGCTTCACTTGATCCCAATCCATGCGCGGATCAAACTGACCGTCCGCCCAAGAGGACAGAGTTCCAATATCATCAACGCCCTTCGCGTGCCCAACGATATTGCCGAAAGTACGACGCTTGGTGCCGAGCATACCCATGCCCCAACTCCAACGATGTGACAAATCCATCAATGTTTTCGGAGTCAGTTTGGGCGGAGCCGTCAGACCATTCTTGAGATCCTTGTGACGCTGACCCAAAATCTGAAGATCAAGCGTCAATACCATTGCCGAACAATTCGCAGCCTTGGCCCGCGCGATCAAACCCGATGTGAATTCTTCGTCGCGCATCACATAAAGCTGAAACCAGAACGGATTACTCGTTGCCTCGGCGACATCCTCAATTGAGCAGATCGACATGGTTGAAAGCGTAAACGGCACGCCAAATTTCTCGGCTGCCCGCGCGGCCTTAATCTCGCCATCTGCGCATTGCATTCCTGTGGACCCAACAGGCGCGAGCGCAACTGGCATCGCAACTTCCTGACCTATCATAGTTGATTTGGTGGAGCGCCCCTCCATATCGACCGCCACACGCTGCCGTAGTCTGAGTTGCTCAAAATCGGTGGTGTTTTCGCGGAACGTTTGTTCTGTCCAACTTCCGCTCTCGCAGTAATCATAGAACATTTTCGGCGTACGTTTCTTGTGTAGATCTTTCAGATCCTGAATGCAGGTAATTACGGCCATAGCGGGTCACTTTCGTCAATATTGGTAACAATATCTTACCAAATTCGGGATATAGCCAAGTTTTGCAGGGAAAGCCAGCAAAAATCTATTTGCCCCTGAAATACAAAAAGCCCCGCCAAAACTGACGGGGCTTATGCATTCGCATTGCGCATGTCTCGTTAGCCGCGGTGCGCGCCTTCGGCCAGACTTGCGACAAATTCCAGAACTTCGCTTACTGACTTTCCTGCGCCGATCTGCCCGACAATCGCAGAACCAACAACGCACCCATCGGCAGTTTTGGCGATGTTCTCTGCTTTCTCCGGAGTGTTGATGCCAAAGCCAACAATCACGGGCAACTCCGTTTGGGATTTGATCCGTGCCACTTCGGGCCCCACATCACCCGCTTCGGCCTCTGCCGCGCCGGTCGTTCCTGTCACCGAAACATAGTACACAAAACCAGACGTGTTTTGCAGAACCTTAGGCAGGCGCTTGTTATCGGTCGTGGGTGTCGCGAGGCGGATAAAATTCATTCCGGCTCTCTGTGCAGGAATACAAAGCTCTTCGTCTTCCTCAGGTGGCAAATCCACAACGATCATGCCGTCAATTCCAGCGGCCTTTGCTTGTCCCAGAAAGTGCTCAACTCCGCAGCTATAGATCGGATTATAGTAGCCCATCAAAACGATTGGGGTTGTATCATCTGTTTGGCGAAACTCAGCAGCGAGTTCTAGCGTGCGTTTAAGAGTCATTCCCTCGGCAAGCGCGCGCTGTCCTGCAAGCTGAATAGTTGTACCATCGGCCATCGGGTCGGTGAACGGCAATCCAAGCTCAATAATATCCACACCCGCCGCTGGCAGACCCTTAACGATTTCCAGAGACTCGGCGTAGTTCGGATCGCCCGCCATTACGTATGTAACAAATGCCTTTTTGCCCGAGGCTTTGAGTTCTGCAAATTTGTCGTCGATCCGTGTCATAGCCAATCCCAATCTGGTTACACCCGTCAGGGCGCATTTACGCCCATGGTTTGCTGTAAAATGGGTCGGAAATCAATGCCCCGCTTGACGTTGCCCCCACATGCCCCCTACATGCCCTCCATTATCAGCTATTGGAGTGTGTCATGGGTTTCAAAATGGGTATCGTCGGAATGCCGAATGTCGGCAAATCGACCTTGTTTAACGCGTTGACCAAAACCGCAGCGGCGCAGGCCGCGAACTTCCCGTTCTGCACCATTGAGCCAAACGTTGGCGAAGTGGCCGTTCCGGATGCACGCCTCGACAATCTTGCCAAAATCGCAAGCTCCAAACAGATCATCCCAACGCGCATGACCTTTGTGGATATTGCTGGCCTTGTGAAAGGTGCCTCCAAGGGCGAGGGCCTCGGCAATCAGTTCCTGGCCAATATCCGTGAATGTGACGCGATCGCCCATGTGCTGCGTTGCTTTGAGAACGACGACATCACGCACGTTGATGGCCGCGTAGATCCGGTTCAAGACGCCGAGACAATCGAAACCGAGTTGATGCTCGCCGATATGGAAAGCATTGAGAAGCGCCTTCAGGGCCTAACTCGCAAGGTGCGCGGCGGCGACAAAGAGGCTGTTCAACAGGAACGTCTTCTTAAGGCCGCCCTCGCAGCACTCGAAGACGGCAAGCCAGCACGCTCTGTAGAAGTTGACGAAGACGATGCGCGCGCATGGTCGCTCCTTCAACTCCTCACAACCAAGCCGATCCTGTACGTTTGCAACGTCGAAGAAGAAGCCGCCGCAAACGGCAATGAGTTCTCGGCCCAAGTTGAGGAAATGGCAGCTAAGCAAGGGGCAGCAACAGTCGTTATCTCAGCCGCAATCGAAGAAGAGATCAGCCAGCTCGACAACGAAGAAGCGGAAATGTTCCTCGGCGAGATGGGTCTCGAAGAGGCTGGTTTGGATCGCTTGATCCGTGCAGGCTATACGCTTCTTGATCTCAAGACATACTTTACCGTTGGCCCCAAAGAGGCCCGCGCATGGACCTTCCCCGCGGGTGCGCTTGCACCACAAGCGGCGGGCGTTATCCATGGTGATTTTGAAAAAGGTTTCATACGCGCCGAAACAATCGCCTATGACGACTATGTTGCGCTCGGTGGTGAAGCAGGCGCCAAAGAGGCTGGCAAAATGCGCGCAGAAGGCAAATCATACGCTGTGAAAGATGGCGATGTAATGCACTTCCTTTTCAATACATAAAACGACAAAGCCAAGCGCGTTTTCGCCAGACTGGCGATCATGCGCTTGCCGCAGCGTCACTGCAGGCCGAAGCTTACCACTCGTAGACTTCTATCTCGTCCGCCACCATAGAGTACCCTACCTCTGCGATTGTGGTGGATTGCAGCTTTGTGCTCATAGTGCCGATAACCCAGACTGGATCCCAAAGCTCATCTCCTGGCCACGGCTTGACCGTGTCTACCATTACAAGCTGGTTCGCAGGCGGGGGTGGCGTATGGATACAGGCGCCGACATAGGGCACGAGCATGAAATTCGTTACGCCTTCTGAGCTTGTATCGAATGGAATAATGAACCCCGGAAGTTTGACATAGGCACCGTTTAGCTCTTCGTTCATCTTTTCGCCATTGGCATCGTAGATGGGATTCCACATATCGCTGGCTTCGTCCATCTCCCCTTCACCGATAATTTCGGGATAGGGCAAACCGGGCGGGATAAGGTCTTCCCACATGATTTCAAGAGGTTGCGCCGCGAATGCCATCTTCGGGGCGACGATTGATCCAGAAAAGAGCATAAGCGCGGCTCTGCGGTTCAACATGGCATCCACCTTTTTCGTCTCATTACGTTCTCACCATCATACCGTCGGCAATAGACATTCGATAGGCCCTTATCGCCGGTACGAGGCTCACAATTGCGCTAGCGAATATCACCGCGAGCAGCACCCAAACTTCACGCGTGGTCGGTGCCTCAATCGGCAACCACAAACCAATGGCGCTATCAAGGATCGGTTGCGCGATAACCAAGCAGATGTACAAAATCACAAGCCCAAGCACGGCACCAATTGCCGCCATCAACATTGCCTCTAGAACTAGCATACTCAAGATGGTGAACGGGCGCGCGCCCATTGCACGAAAGATTGCCATTTCGCGGCGTCGCTCATTCAGGCTTGAGAAGATCGTCGCCATCATCCCAATAAGCGCCGTTACCACCACCATTGCCGAGACTGCCAGCAATGCCTTCTCTGCAATTCCAACGATTGCCCAAAGCTCTTGCAAGGCAACACCTGGCAAGATCGCCAGCAACGGCTCTTCGCTATATTCGTTGATCGCACGTTGAAGGGCGAAGGTCTGAAGCGGGCTTTGGACACCGACGAGTGCGGCCGTTATCGCCTTGGGGGTGAGTTCCATTTCACGGATCACATTTGCGGGCGTAGATCGGCCCGGGACCTTTGCGCCAGATTGCCAATCAACGTGGATCGCCTCAATCGCTTCCATACTGATGATAACCGTGCGATCAACAGGGGTTCCTGTTTTCTCAAGGATACCCGATACGCGGAACGGCTGATCTGCGTGCTCGGCAAAGGACGCCAGACCATGGGCTACAACGATTGGATCGCCCACATTATACCCCAGCGCTGCGGCAACGTCGGCACCGATAACCGTATCAAACAGATCATCCATAATCGCGCCGCTGGCCACCGCGAGTGATCGCCCCTGTCGATATTTGTAATGCTCAAAGAATTCCTGCGTCGTGCCCATTACACGAAACTGGCGGTGACTATCACCAAGCGAAATCGGTACGATCCAGTCGACCTCGGGCCGCGAGGCAATGTCTTGATAGCTCTCCCATGTCACGTTGTTGGTGGCGTTGCCGATGCGGAACACCGAATACAACAGGAGCTGTACGGATCCCGACCGCGCACCAACAATAAGGTCCGTACCGGAAATCGTATCGGCAAAACTGGCCTTGGCACCCGTGCGCACTTTTTCCACACCAAGGAACAGCGCAACCGATAGGGCAATGGCAAGGATCGTCATCCCGACCGTCAACGCACGCGCCAATAGGGACGCAATAGCAAGGCGCATAATCATAGGTTTCGCCTCTCTACCTGTGCGATGTCTTCCATACGGATCACGCGATCGAAACGTTCGCCCAATCGTGGATCATGGCTGACCATCAATAGCGAGGTATTGTGCAGCGCAATCTGTTCGAACAACAAATCCAAGAATGCTGCCTGACTATTGGCATCCAAAGCCGACGTAGGTTCATCCGCGATAATAAGCGGCGGCTGACCAATTAACGCGCGAGCAACGGCGACGCGCTGTTGCTGACCAACGCTTAGAGCTGCGGCCTTCGCATTTCCAACGCCTTCGGGCAGGCCAAGCGTGGAACATAGCTGAGACGCCTCATCGTTCGCATCACCCGCACGCTTGCGGCGCGCCGGAGCGAAACGGAGCGGAAGCAGGATGTTGTCCATCACACTTCCAAACGGAAGTAGATTAAACTGTTGGAATATTACACCGATATGCTCGGCACGAAACTTATCACGTGCGCCACCTGACAACGCCGCACTGTCCGTGCCCGCAACATGAACCTTTCCCTTATCCGGCAAAACTGTACCGCAGATCAACGACAGCAACGTCGACTTGCCCGATCCACTCTCACCAAGCAGCAAAACCGACTCGCCCTTTGCCACAGATAAGTGAGCAACGGCGAGAGAGAACCCTGCCCGCCCCGGCCAGCGATAGGATACATCGGTGATTTCAAGAATCTGATCAGACACGTGCGATCAACGCTTTAAGTTCAGAACAGGTGCATCACGCTCCACTTCGAACGCCTGTGCGCCAGTTGTATCAATGATCTGAACCTCAAGCTCCTGTGCGTTCGGAAATGTTTCGAAGTAAGGGAAGGTTATCTCGGCCAAAGCATCTGTATTTTCGCAGTTCAGCGCATACTCGGCGTGGAATTCTGTATGCCCCGCATCTTCGGAAGGATCATGATCTTCATGCTCATGTTCCTCATGCTCATCATTGTGTTCTTCGCGTTCCTCATCCGCGTGATCATCATGGCGATCTTCATCGTGATGCGCTTCTTGCTCACCGTTCTCCAACTCTGCGTGTGCTTCAATGACTTCGCAATTCGCAGCATCAGGCATCCTGAATAACTCCAGCGGTGCTTCCAATGCTACCAATGCTGCATTGACCGCTGAAACATCGGCGTCACTCTCTGCCGAATACTCAAACCCGACAATATCGGCGCCAGGCGCTTTGAATATCATCGCGACAGACGTACCTTCAATCGCTATGTCGAGCGCCCCGACACCATGCTCATGCGCATCAAGCTGGCGAGAGTTTTCGGCGAATGCGGGGAATGCCGCAACAAGAGCAACAAGAGCAATAAGAGAAATGCTTCGTTTCATTTTATATCCAATTTGTTTATGAAAATGTTTACGCGGCGCAGCTAACGCATTGCCCGTGAATCTCAACAATATGCCGTTCAGCCCGAAAGGCATTCTTATCTGTTAGCGCTGTAAGTTTCGGCAAGAGGTCGCTGCCATCATGCTCCTCCACCGAACCGCAATCCTCGCAAATGGCCAAGACAGGCACGCTTTCTTCATGGTTACAGCGACAGGGCACGAACGCACGAAGCGACTCAAGACGATGCGCGCGCCCTTGATCTGTCAATGCGGTAAGGGTGCGATATACAGTAGGCGGGGCAATATCTGGCTCGGCCGCTTGAAGCCTTTCAAGAATTTGATACGCCGTCATTGGGCGATCAGATAATCTCAGTACACTCAGCACATCCGTCTGTCGGGCCGCCGCAGGTTTTCTCATTCGCTAACCTCACTGTTGCACCTTTATTATTTTATAAAGTAACAAAAATACAAGCCATGTTTTCAAGTTACGCGGATTTTCGCGCCCTTCCTATTACTTGGAACAACCTAACCTCATTCGCGATAGCAATCAGATCGCCGCTTGGTTAACACGCGCCGATAGCTCCGCGGCGCTTTCTTTGCGTTCGCTGTAACGGTCGACCAGATGGTCCTTATTGTCTCTTGTCAGGACAGTGAACTTCATCAGCTCCTCCATCACATCAACCACTCGATCGTAGAATGGCGACGGCTTCATTCGGCCTGCCTCGTTAAACTCATGGAATGCTTTGGGAGTAGAAGACTGGTTCGGAATCGTTAGAAGACGCATCCAGCGCCCGAGAATACGTAGCTGGTTGACGGCGTTGAAGCTCTGCGAGCCGCCGCTGACCTGCATAACCGCCAGAGTTTTGCCTTGGGTTGGGCGCACCCCGCCGAGCGAGAGAGGGATCCAGTCAATTTGAGTTTTCATTATGCCTGTCATTGCGCCATGTCGTTCAGGCGAACACCAGACCATCCCTTCGGACCAAGTGACCAAATCACGTAACTCTTGCACCTTGGGATGAGAGGCCTCAGCATCGTCGGGCAGAGGCAATCCAGAGGGGCAAAATGTTCGAGTTTCGGCGCCAAGTCGTGTCAAAATGCGAGCGGCTTCTTCCGTCATCAGACGGCTATAAGAACGATCTCGAAGCGAGCCATATAGCAATAGGATACGCGGTGGGCGCAATTCATTTGATGGCGCCGCAAGTCGTTCCAAACTGATGGCTTGGAAATGTGATTCGTCAATATTCGGAGTATCAGTCAACGCGCTTTCCTTCCTCATCCAAAATCAATGTGCCATCTTCTTTTGCCATCGGACCCGGCGGCAATCGGTCAAGAAGGTCCAGCACGATCTCGACTGGTCGACACAACCTAACCCCCTTAGGAGAGCAAACAATAGGACGGTTCACCAGAACGGGATGTTCAAGCATTGCCGCGATTAGCGTCTCGTCGTCCACGGAAGGATCGAGCAGCCCCAATTCCTCTGCGGGCGACCTCGTCGTGCGCAACGCGGTGCGCGGCGTAAGGTCCGCAGCGGCGAACAGAGCCAGGAGTTGTGGCCGCGTCCAGCCTGTATCAAGATACGGGATAATCACTGGCTCTTTGCCCGAAGCTTCGATAATCGACAAGACCTTACGAGATTTTCCGCAATCTGGGTTGTGATGTATAACGACGGTCATTTTGTGTTGCCTTCTGATGGAAACCAGTGCCGAGTCCTGTTCGCGAATGCCACCAGAGTGAGCATCACTGGAACCTCGACCAAGACGCCAACAACTGTGGCAAGTGCTGCGCCAGACCCTAGCCCAAATAGGCTTATCGCCACAGCAACAGCCAACTCGAAAAAGTTTGACGTGCCGATCAGCGCACAAGGAGCCGCTACATTGAACGGAATGCCCCAAGCTCGCGCGGCAAAGTAAGCAAGGAAGAAAATGCCGAACGACTGGATCAACAATGGCACCGCGATGAGCGCGATCACCAATGGGTTCTCAAGGATTACCTCGCCCTGAAAAGCAAAGAGCAGCAAAACGGTTACAAGCAACCCGATGATCGAGAAGGGCTGCGCGCGCGCCTTGAAGTCATTAACCGCCTCTTCTCCGCCCTTCTCTACCAGTCGCCGCCGCGTCAGATACCCAGCGAACAAAGGCAGCAAGACATACAGACCAACCGACAAGATCAAGGTGTCCCACGGGACTATGATGTCGGTCGCACCCAATAAGAACGCGACGATAGGCGCGTAGGCAAAAATCATCACGACGTCGTTTACGCTAACTTGGACCAAAGTATAGTTAGGGTCGCCGCGCGTCAGGTTTGACCAAATGAAAACCATCGCAGTACATGGCGCAGCCCCGAGCAGAATAACACCCGCCAAGTATTGCTGCGCATCATCGGGCGGAATCAACCCTGCAAACACATAGTTGAAAAACAGTACGCCCAGCGCTGCCATCGTAAAGGGTTTGATCAGCCAGTTTATCACTAGAGTAAGGACCAGCCCTTTAGGCTTATCCCCCACCTGTCGGAGCGTGCCGAAGTCCACGCCAACCATCATGGGATAAACCATCGCCCAAATCAGCACCGCAACAGGAAGGTTGACCGATGCGACCTCAAGCGAGGCGAGCGCCGCAAAAACCTCTGGAAATACATTGCCGAGAAACAAGCCTGCACCAATTGCAATCGCCACCCAAACGGACAGCCAACGCTCGAATGCACCAAGCCCTGCCGTCGCTGGAAGTGTTGTATCAGTCATAGTTAACTCTCATTTGTTTCGCGGCCTGCCTTAGGCATTCCGCACATTCTAATTCGTACAAGCCAATTCATTTATGATGGGTCGGCATAACTCTGGACGGCCATCGCAGCAGTCCTCCATCAAGAAGGCGAGCAAGCCTCGCATCCCTTCCATGTCCGCGAAGTAACGAACACTCCGCCCTTCTCTCTCACTCCGAATCAACCCCGAGCGTGCTAGGATCGCAAGATTGGTCGACATCGTATTCTGGCGCACCTCAAGAGTGTTGCTAATTTCGCCAGCCAACATTCCCCTCTCTCCTGCTTTCATGAGAAGGCGGAATACGTCTAGGCGAGTGGCCTGACTAAGTGCAGCAAAAGCTTCAAGGGCATTTAATTTATCCATATATCGAGAAATATAGATATAAAAGGCATAGGTCAAGACCCACATTTGGTTTAACAAATCACTTCATATATTTCGCCTAGAGACTAGGGTTCAATACTTACTTGAGTTGCCCTGCGACGCTTGCGATTAGTTCGCTCGCATATGTGAGCCGAGCCGACAAAGAGCGGCCGCGCCGATTGGCCAACCACAACTCGTGCCAGCGACGCTCTGGAAGCTCTATAATCTTGAGTAGTTCTTTCTGCCCAAACGCTTCGACGCCACTTCGAGGCAGCAGGGTATAACCAACTCCCCGCGCGACCGGCGCGGGAATCTGTCCGATCTGGTTCACATAGCCGCGAATGCGTATCTTGTCCGCGCCAGGGTATGCTTCGGGAAAGTTGAGATTCAGCAAATCGTCCGCATAGGCGTGACCATCTGGATGCGCTATGAAACCACGCTCATCCAGATCGGCAAATCCCGTCAACTCTTCGGACGCGTCCGCAGGTAGAACAAGGCACAACTCCTCGCGCCCCATGCGCCTTGCATCTAAACGCGCATGATTAGGGTCCGCCCCCAACACGCCAAGATCAAAGCGCCCGTCGAGCAAACCCGATTGAATTTCTGCCTGTGGCGCTGCCTCAAGTTTGATAGATAGATCTGGCGCGCCCTCCATCCAAGGTAACAGCTTGGGATAGAGCAGCATGGCAAAGCTCCCTGAACAGGCAATACGAACCTCCCCGACATCTCGATCATCGGTCTCCAACGCCTCTCGAAGCCTCTTTTCCTCGGCGCGACGCGACAGACCCAGCTCAAAAATCGCCTCGCCCGCGGCAGTAAGCGTGAAGCTCTTGCCCTGCTGACTAATCAGCGCTTGCCCTAGCTGACCTTCAAGCTTCCTCAAGTGCTGCGAGACACCTGGTTGCGTCATATTCAACCGCTCTGCCGTTCGAGTAAAATGCCCCGTCTCGCAAAGCGTGGTGAATGTATTGAGCCAATTTGCGTTCAACATGGGATTTCAATCAATTTGTTATGATTATCATTCCATATGATAATTTCACATATTCCCAACCGGTGTCTACCTTAGCTTCAACGCAACCCATTGGAGAGAAACAATGACCCCGACCCCTCGCACATTTTCCCATATCGGCCTCTCGGTCCCCGACCTCGACGCCGCAGTAAAGTTCTACTCCGAAGTCCTCGGATTCTATGTCGTGATGCAGCCATCCGAAGCCATCGAAGATGACAGCGCCATCGGCATTATGTGCACCGATGTGTTCGGCCCAGGATGGGGCTCGCTCAGAATTGCGCACCTCTCTACCGCGGACGGCATCGGCATCGAAATCTTCGAGTTCCCCGACAACTATGCGCCCGATGATAAGCTCGAACACAAGCGGCACGGCACCTTCCATTTTGCGATACAAGACCCAGATGTCGAGGGGCTAACCCAGCGCATCGTCGAAGCAGGAGGCCGCCAGCGCATGCCAGTGCGTGAATATTACCCCGGCAAAAAACCCTATCGGATGGTTTATGTCGAAGACCCGTTTGGCATTGTCTTTGAACTATACAGCCACGGCTACGAACTCACCTATTCCGCCGGCGCCTACGAATAGTCGAACTCATGGGCGCCGACATCCCATCGGCGCCCATGCAATAATACAAAGATACTATGGTGCTAACGAGGATCAAACAGAAACATTCATCGACGAGGTCAGCGCATCTCAGTCATAACTCATTATTCCGAACATGTATGACGACCCTCACCATCAGAGATCAACTCCCCCTTTTCAGTGGTGCAAGTAAGTGAAAAGGGGCCGCAGGAAACAAACACCGATAACCACAAGATTTCGCTAAATTCTCTACGCTCCCCCGCAAACAAAAAAGTCTCCAATCGCTGATTTTCTGCCTTGTTTCTTATTGTTCCGACACATATACACGCCAGCGGAGACGTGGCCGAGTGGTCGAAGGCGCTCCCCTGCTAAGGGAGTAGGCCCGGAAGGGTCTCGAGGGTTCGAATCCCTTCGTCTCCGCCACCAAAATCTATAGATAGTCTCGCCTTTTATCTCACTGACATCTTAGAATTGATGGCTTTGGTAAGCCTATACCGCATCAAAGCTTTTCTTGTTATTGATTGAATTGGGTGAAGCCCTCTCCGCGCAAGGTCTGGATCAAACCTGGGCGTAGACCAATTTGTGGCTTCCAACCTAACTCCTTAGCGGCAAGCGATATGTCAAGATGACTCTGGCGAACGCTCGATCCATCCCCCTCTATATACTTGCGGCGAATATTACGGCCCGCAACTGCTTCAATCTCACTTACTATTGCGTTGATCGTCAAACAGCCGCCTCCACCAATATTCAATAGGCGGTGGAATAAGGCTTGGCGCTCGATTGCAGAACAGAATGCCGCAACGACGTCATCAATATAGACAAAATCCCGAGCATCCTCGCCATCACCATAGATGGTCATTTCCTGATCGTGCTGAAGTTTCTCAATTATGCTCGGTATCAAGAAATTCTGCGCGCTACGGTATTCCTGCGAAGGACCGTAAGGGTTTGATAACCTTAGAGTAACAAAATCTAGATCGTGTGTTAGATGGAATAAATCATAATACTTCTCAATCATCAGCTTAACGACACCGTACGAATTCTGCGGCGTAGGAACCACTTCCTCGCTGGTCGGTACAATAGGCGCGTTTCCATATACCGCCCCCCCCGACGAGGCGAAAATTACGCGACAGACGCCACGGCTCGCACACAGCTCTAAAAAGCGAATGTGCGGGAAGACCTCATGCTCAATGTCATGTAACAACTGTCCGTTGCCTGTCCGCGGATTAATACCGTTTACGAGCTGCACAACTGTGTGACCCTCGCGTATGTACCGCTCATAGGTCGACACATCACCAAAATCTGCCTTAACACTCGTGATGTTTTCGTGTGACAATGGCAGCGGTCGACGCGATATTGCAGTAACTCTTTTACCTGAATCTGCTAGCGCAGCAGCGAGGTTCCGGCCGATGAATCCCGAACCACCGAAAATCACAACATCACTTACCACTGCACTCCCCCGCCCTATTTCCACCAGTGCCTAACGACACGATCTGATCTCATAAAAACTTGTGAAGCAATCCGAGCCGCTAATCAATGCTCACAAACTCGACAGCCCGCTCGTCGGTAACGGTCAAGACGACGGCACCTAGAATGCCAGAACTTATATCTGCATTCGTAATGGCAACCTTCGAGTATCCCATCCGATGTTCCGCGAAGTCTTTATGCGTCACCACAAGGTTAAAGTACGCAAGCCTGATTACTCCGTGATCAAGCCCCCATGAGCCCTGCCGTGTACTGATGCTATTTCCCGTCGATTGGCGCACGATATGGCGATAGGATCCATCTTCGAACAACTCCAGCGTCTGCGTGAACGCCAAACCCGTATATTGATAGGTGCGCTCCAACTTAGGCCCATCAGCATAGCACGCACCCAACGCAATCAATGCTAACCCAACTAATAACCTCCATAATCCGTTCACAGTTCACCTCCGCCGCCGCGCAAAGCCATGCATACGACCAAGAAGTTTAGATTTGCCTAACCCTGCGCTAGATTTCCACGATGTTCCGTCCTAAACAAAACTCAATCCAAATTCATAAAACGAGCGGACCATTGTAATGAAAAAGATTCTTATCACCGGCACCGCTGGATTTATCGGATTCCACCTGGCTAAACTCTTGCTATCAGAAGGATTTACTGTCGTGGGGTTCGATGCGTTGACAGATTATTATGACGTCCGCCTTAAGGAACGGCGGCATCAGATCCTCCTCCAGAATGAAAAATTTACATGTAAGATTGGCCAACTAGAAGATTTTGAGACCCTTCACCGCCTGTGCATGGATGAACAGCCAGACGTTATTGTTCACCTCGCGGCCCAAGCGGGCGTGCGCTACTCCCTCGAGAACCCGCGCGCATACGTTGACGCCAATGTCGTCGGTACATTTAATGTCATGGAGTGCGCGCGCGAGCTTAACGTGGAGCACCTTCTTATGGCCTCAACGTCGTCTGTTTACGGCGCCAATATCGAAATGCCCTATACCGAAACGGAAAAAGCCGACCTCCCTCTCACGATTTATGCCGCAACCAAGAAAGCCGGTGAGGCCATGGCCCATTCCTACGCCCACCTCTGGAATTTGCCGACGACTATGTTCCGTTTCTTCACGGTCTATGGCCCGATGGGTCGCCCCGATATGGCGTTCTTTAAGTTCACCCAGCGTATTCTCGATGGTGAGACCATTGATGTTTACAACAACGGCGATATGTACCGCGACTTCACATATGTGGAGGATCTCGTTAAGGGCATTCGCCTACTTATTGACACCCCACCGGCTCGCCCCGAAAAGCCAGAGGATATCATCGAGGGCGACAGCCTCAGTCCTGTTGCGCCCTATCGCGTCGTGAACATCGGCAACTCAGAAAAAGTGCGCCTGATGGATTTCATCGAAGCAATCGAGGATGCAACAGGTATCAAAGCTAATAAAAACTACATGGACATGCAAAAAGGCGACGTCCCTGCCACTTGGGCCAACGCAGAATTGTTACGCACGCTCACTGGATATCAGCCCGAAACCAGCTTCAGGGACGGAATCACTAAGTTTGTTGCTTGGTATCGCGATTACTATCAGAAGTAGCTTAACTCGGACTTGCCGCGAAGGCAGCGGCACCAGCCCGACTTCTGTCCAACCCTACCGATGCCAAGTTTCCGGAGCCGACAGCAGCCACCACACTTCGGATCGATTGCGCCTGATGCTGATCAGAAGTCTCCTGTGCAACCTGCTCCAGCGCTTCGCCTAAACCACTGTAATCCTGCGACGACGTCTCCTGCGCGGCAGTGACAATCGTGCCCGCAATTACACCAAGCTGCGAATTAAACTCGGCCTCCGAAAGCCCCGCTGCTTTGAGGTCTGCGATCACGAGTTGCACTGCGGCCGCACAACTCCCTGGACTCGCGCTACACGCGTTCAGCAATTGCTCCTGATCGAAACTCAACGTCTGAGCGTTCGCTGAAGCCGGCAACGCTGCAAGAAGCGTCGCGGTTAGCAGCGCTGAGATTTTCGTTAACAAATTATTCATTACTTTCCTCATATCAAAAGAACACACAGAGTCATCAACACGGATCCAGTCCAAATTGCTAACCAGACGCATCATCACGGTTACTTTTTCGTTATTTATCATATGTATATCTGCCCATTGGATCCGCACTGAGCTTTCCTCGAAGACCAATGATGACGGCCACACCTTGCCAATATCTAGCCAAGCAAGAGAAGCGCTGCTGATGCGTTGCCTCGACAGTCAAACCGCTAATACGCGAATATTCATGCCCGTAGCAGAGCAAAAAGCGCGCAACAATAAATGCTCTAATCTCGCACAAGAAATCCTGCTTCAATCTCCTACGAACTCCCTCGCCCTATTAACATTGGCTGCGTCGAATCAGGGTGAAGGTAATCAGCAATTCGTTAACGCAACCTTAACTCTCGCCCACGAAACTGCAGCGTACGAAGGCTGGCTGGCGGAATATCGGGTAAAATTTGCATTCGATAACTGGCAGAAAATGTCATTCGCCAGCAAAGGTTGGATAGAAAAAGACATCGCCTTGCTCCTCCAAGGCCACCGCACGCGCCCATTCATGGCACAACTTTACATCGCATTTCCTGAACGCCGCGCTATGTTACTCAACATCGCACAGGAGCAATCCCAGAGGGTTCAACACGCCTACCTAGCTGCGATAAAGGCCGGTGCGCCATGACCATTAACCAATTGCACAACAGGTCAGCTTGGCTCCTCGCCGCGATTGTCCTTGCATCTGCCATCCCGATGGCATCGAACCGACCACTCGCCTGGATGATCTGGTCTGGAATTTTGGCCTTCATGTTGCTGCTCAACACAATCGCTTCTCCTCGGGTCGTGATGTCTGGAAACTCGCGCACTCTCCTCACGATCGGCGGCGTGTTGATCATATATGCGCTCGTGCAATCGCTTCCATTGGGTATAAATGGCGACCTGCCAAACGATCTAAGCATCTCAATAAAAACAGTCAGTATAACACCCAATGCCACTCTGCTTGGGGCGCTACGCTTAGCGAGCTATGGGATTCTTTTCTACCTCGCCATACTTGCCGCGGCCTCCCGTGAACGCGCGATGCAACTGGCATGGATCATTTTCATTGGGGTCGCACTTCATGCCATTTGGTCTTTGTTCGCGCTGCGCCTTCTCAACGACTTTGTACCGTGGGGCGAAAAGACTGCCTATCTCGGGGCCGCAACAGGAACCTTCGTTAATAAGAACTCCTTCGCAACATTCCTCGGGATGGGATTAATCCTCGGATTGTGTCTCATCTTTGAGGGTCGCTCTCAGAAAAAACCGCTGGCGTGGCTCGGCATACTTTGCATCAGCATTGCGCTGCTGCTAACGCAATCGCGCATGGGGGTATTCTCGACCGCAGTCGCAGCGATGGCTTGCATCCTAATTTTCAGACGCAACATTTCCCGCTCCCAAGCGTCTGTGTTTACGATCCTTACCGCGCTGTTAACTAGCGCATTCGGCGCCGACCTTATCGAACGCTCTGTTTTTTCGCTCCACGACACCACCGGCCGAATTGCCCTTTGGCAGCAAACAATTGACCTCATCAAAACCCGCCCGTTAACCGGCTTTGGCCTCGACTCTTTCACCAGCGCATTCCCCCTTCAACACTCGCCCGGCGTTCCAAGCGACGTTATCTGGGAATACCCGCACAACACCTACCTAACCCTATGGTCAGAAAGCGGAATAATCTTCGGTTCCTTACCGCTTCTTATCCTTGCTTGGATCGCTGCAAAGCTACTTAGACACAGCCTCAAACAACCTACCGCACTACCTGCAGCAGCGCTGGGAGTTATCGTTCTCGGAGGCATCCATTCCCTTGTGGATTTCAGTCTGGAAATACAGGCGAACGTCTTTCTGTTTATCTTCATAATCGCCCTCGGGTTGGCGCAGTCGGAACCGAAAAGTTAACGAAAGTTTACGCCATATTAACTATTTTGAACGCTGATTGGCGACGAGCAAAAACCGTCCGAAAGCAGCAATTATGACATCAGGCCCAACCGAACCCATGAACCTAAGAGACGTCTTGGGCCTTCTTCGCCGAAAAATCCGCCTGATTGGTCTGTCAGTTGCGTTGGTTTTGGGGGCGGCGCTCGTTTATCTGCTCTACGCAACGCCGCAGTACTCCGCCACAGCGTGGCTCTTTGTGGATACGACGCAAAAGAACCTCCTGAACAGCGAAGAGGCCTACGCCGCGCCGAATATGTCGGATAATGCGCGTATCGAAAGCGAAGTTCTGATGCTGAAATCGAATACTGTCGCGATGGCCACGATTGACCATGCGAAACTCTACGCGCATCCGCTCTATGCCCCACGGTTAACCACAATCGACAAAGCCAGAATGATGCTGGGCCTCGCCGATTCTGCGCCAGAGAGTGGCGATGATCTACTTTCCGCTATCCTCCAGAAGCTCAACAAAACCACATCAATTCGTCGCATGGGCCAGACGTATCTGATTTCAGTTTCCGCCACCTCCGAAGACCGTCAGCACGCCGCCGATTTGGCCAATGCCCTCTCACAAACCTACATCAAACTACAAGTTCAATCCAAGATTAACGCTGCCCTTGCCGCCCGCGATATTCTCCAGAGTCAGATATCCGTGGCGCGCGATGAACTCGCGGCTTCCGAGGGCGCATTTGATCGCTACATTCAGGCAAATCTCGATCGCCTAAGCCAAGAAAGCGGCAATCTTGATCTTGTCGGACTACGCGGTGATCTGGATGTCGTAAGCCGCGCACACCTTGCCACCGCGACACGTCTAAACGCCGCATCTTCCGCCTTCGAAACTCAGGACTGGAACAGCTTAGCCGCGACTCTTGAGAATAGCGCCGTTGCAGAGCTAAGCCGGCAACGCGCCGACCTCAAACGACGGATTGGAGAGGCCGATGATAGCAGCGCCATTGATCTGCGCCGCGAGCTTGAGAAGCTGGAAACCGACCTTACCACACAGAGCCAGTCCGCATTAACCACGCTGCGCAACGAGTCTATTGGCCTCGAAGCCTCACTGCGCGAAAAACGCCAAGACCTGCGCACGACCGTTCTCCAAGGTGATCTTTCCCCCACGAGTTTGGCCCAAATCTATCAGCTCCAACAAGAGGCCGACATCGCGCAGCGGCACTATGCCAAGCTCCTTTCGCGCGCATCTGACCTTCAGGCCCAAGCCTACGTTCAAGTTGCCGATACCCGCATTGTTTCCGAAGCTCTGCCGCCTTCTCGCGCAAGCTTCCCAAACAAAGGCCTGATCGTCGTTGTGGCCGTTATTGTCGCACTTGTTCTCGGCGTTGGGCTTGCATTCTTGAGCGAATATTACGTCGGTGGCGTCACGACGATAACTCAACTTGCCAATGTCTTGCCCGTCCCCGTTGCGGCCGCAATCCCTCGGGTTGAGCTTCTGCCCGAACAACACACGGTGGCGGATTACGTGCTTGATGCACCTCTGTCGGTCTATGCGGAATCCCTTCGGCTCATGCGAAGCGCAATCGATCAGGCCACAGCCCACGCATCTGATTGCAAAGTGATCATGATCACATCTTCCGTGCCCGCCGAAGGCAAGAGTTCCGTCGCGCTTGGCCTCGCACGGACCTATGCCGCCGCGGGAAAATCAACGCTTCTGATTGATGCTGATTTGCGCAAGCCCAGCCTACATCAATACCTGAACGTCACCCCCGAAAATAGCCTGCTTGAGTATCTCGGAGGGTCCATGCCAATCTCGGATGCCGTCGGGTTCTATACCTCCGATCCGCGCTCAAAACTTGGGGTTATCATGGGGCGGGACCGCGCCGATGTGCCCACGGATCAGATGGTTCAGTCCGATGCGTTCCACAAGCTTCTGGCAACCGCTCGCGAAGCTATGGAGGTCATCATTATTGACACTTCCCCGCTTCTCCCCGTGGTGGACGCGCGCTACATCGCGCCTGTCGCAGATGTCGTCATTGATTGTGTGCGCTTTGGAATGACAGAACAACGCGACTTGCGTGGCGCCTATGCCCAACTCGCCGGAAGCGTCGCACCCAAAACGCCGATCTTGTCGCTCTTGACCTATGATGAGAGCAAAGCATCAGGCTATCGCTATGATGGTTATTACGGCTCAAACTAGCGCATAAAAAAACCCGACCACACTGGGCCGGGTTCTTTTGAATTCATATCAACCGAAGTTAGTGCAGCTTTGCACCGACCTCTTTAATTGAGTCGTCGATCAGCTTGTTGCCGTCCGCCGCAGAAGTATTCGCCGCGATAACATCGCGAGCTGCGCCAATCGCAACTGTGATTGCTGTGTCGCGTACTTCTTTGACTGCCGCTGCTTCCGCAGATGCGATCTGATCTTGAGCACCGGCAATACGACGTTCAATCGATTTCTGGAGGTCTGCTTTTGCCAATTCAGCGGCCGCGCGGGCCTCTTCTTTGGCTGCGGCAACGATACCTTCAGCTTGAGTTTGAACTTCTTTTTGCTTGCGCTCGTACTCTGCCAGAACAGTTTTCGCTTCTTCGCGAAGAGCACGTGCTTCGTCGAGATCGTTCTGAATCCCTTCAGCGCGTGCATCCAACTGGCGGTTCAGGATCGCCGGAACGTTGAAACGCAACAGAACCGCAACGAAAAGGATGAACGCCAGAAGAACAACAAAATCTGTATTGCTCAACGAAAGGAAAGGCCCAGAAGCAGCCATCGCCGGTGTTGCCGCGAATGCGAGAAGGAAAGTAAGATTTTTCATCATATTACCCTTTCATCCGCGCAGTAACAGCGGCTGTGATTGTTTTGGCATCGGCTTTACCACCGAGCGCCGCAACGATCTCTTTTGCTGTGTCCTTGGAAACCGCTTTCACGCTCTCCATCGCACCGTCACGAATGGCCGCAATGGCTTTTTCGCTTTCGGCGGACTGAACCGCGATCTCTGCGTCTGCTTTGGCAATCGCAATATCCAGATCGTTTTGGATTTCTGCTTTTGCTTCTGCAACAATACGAGCAGCCTCAACACGTGCGTCTGCAAGTGCCTTAAGATAGGCCTGCTCTGCTTCGTGCGCTTTCTGCTTCAGCTCTTCAGCAGCAGCGATATCGCCTGTGATTGTGCCCTGACGTTCGGACAAAACGGAAGCGATGCGAGGCAAGGCAACTTTTGTCAAAACGAGGTAGATCACAACAAGCGTAACTGCCAGCCAGAAAATCTGGTTAGGAAACGTTGCGAAATCTAGTTGCGGCATACCTGCAGCTTCGGCCGCATGGCCGCCTGCATCGTGCGCATGATTTGCGACGTCGTGTGCGGCGTCAGCGCCGCTATGTGCATCATTTGCCATGTCGTCCTCCAGGAACCTTGTTTACAACGGGCGGGCGCTAGGCACCCACCCGCACGTAAGGATGGTCCGTGAGACTTAAACAGCAAACATAAGCAGCAAAGCAACGAGGAACGAGAAGATCCCGAGAGCCTCGGCGAACGCGATGCCGATGAAGAGTGTTGCTGTTTGAGCTGCTGCTGCAGATGGGTTGCGAAGCGCACCTGCGAGGAAGTTGCCGGCTACGTGGCCAACACCGATAGCGGCTGCGCCGGAACCGATTGCTGCGAGGCCTGCGCCGATGAATTTGCCGAGTGCTGCTGCTGCGAGTACTTCCATGATATTTCTCCTTACGGTGGTATTTAGATAATTAGGTTGAGAGAGTTCAAACTTGATCCGTTTAGTGCGACGGATGCAGCGCGTCTTTCAGGTACACGCAAGTCAGAATGGTGAACACGTAAGCCTGGATGAAGGCCACGAGAACTTCGAGGGCGTAAACCGCCGTGATGGCAAGGATCGGCATGAAGGCAAACACGCCCAGCGCACCGGCAAACCCTGCGAAAACTTTGATAACTGCGTGGCCAGCCATAACGTTACCCGCCAAACGAATGGAGTGGCTAACTGGGCGCACGAAGTAAGAGATAAGCTCGATGATCGCGAGGATCGGGCGCAGCGGCAACGGAGCCGAAGATACCCAGAACAAGCCAAGGAAACCTGCGCCGTTCTTTACAAATCCAACGATCGTTACTGTGATGAACACAAGCAAAGCGAGGATCGCTGTCACCGCGATGTGCGATGTGGTTGTGAACGACATTGGAATAAGACCAAGGAAGTTCGAAACCATAATGAACAGGAACAGCGTCATGATATATGGGAAGAATTTAACCGCGTCTTTACCGGCAACATCTTCGACCATCTTGTAGATAAAGCCATAAAGAAGCTCGCCAACACTTTGCGAACGAGACGGAACCATCGCACGGCCACTTGTACCAAGCACGAGCAACAGAACAATAACAACAACCGTTGTTGCCATCCAGAGCGTCGCGTTTGTTGGTGTGTACCAGTGAAGCGGACCAGTGTGGTCGCCAAACAGCGGGATGATGTTGAACTGATCCATCGGGTGGATCGCAAGCGCCTTAATATCTGGCTGCATGAAGACGATCGCAATCGCCATCAGTGCAACTGCGCCCCACAACGCGATTTTCCCGAAAGAGGAGCCTGATTTAGCCGCTTGATCCGCCATGTTTAGTCCTTCGTCTTATCAGCAGCCTCAGCCGCCTTGTTTTCCTTCGCAGCATCTGCCGCAACTCTGTCGGTTTGGAGTTCGCCTGCCGTGCGGATCATTGTTTTGACCCCTGCGGCAAACCCCAAGAATGTAAACAGCACCATGAAAATCGGCAGCGTCCCAAAGAGACTGTCCAGCCCATATCCGATGCCAAAGCCAATCCCAAGACCAGCCACAAGCTCGATCACCATCCTCCATGCCTGATTGGCGAGGGAATAGTGCTCTTCCTGAATGGGCTTCGGCTCATGAACGTTTTTGATCTTTGCAATCTTTTCTTCCAACGAATGTAGCTGGTCAGATTTGCGATCTTTGCCCATGGTTTTTGCCCCTAAAGGTTCGCCGGCAACCTATGGAGAGACGCGCTGTGAGTCAATCCTTCTCAGAGCGATTCCGATGCCGCACAACAAATTGAAAACAAACAATTAAATTAATAAACTAAGATTCAATACTTGAGCCTCAGAGCGGAATCCACTGGATTTCGGGCCAAACCGCATGTTCAACCGTTTGGTTGAGAATACCGTACTCACGCCACCCTCTATCCAAACACTTAACCACAAGGTTGAGGTTTAAACCCTTTGTCGCTATGCCGATTATATGGACGCCAACCTCGATCTTGCATTCTCGGCTCTCGCCGATCCCACACGCCGCGCCATCCTCTCGATGCTTCTTGAGGACGACATGGCCGTGACCGATGTGGCCGAACCTTTCGATATGTCATTGGCAGCGATTTCCAAGCACCTAACCATTCTGACCCGCGCGGGCCTGATCTCCCAAGAAAAGCGCGGACGCGTGAAATGGTGCAAGCTAGAGCCAGATGCCCTTCGGGAGGCTTCGATCTGGATGCAAAGTTTTGGCCAGTTCGAAGCGGTCAACCTCGACGATTTCGAAGCCTACCTTGAGAAAAACGCCCTTACCTAATCCTGCCGCAACAGCATCAGAAGCGCGATAACCGTCACCGCCACGCCAACCAGCACAACGCCCGTTGGCGCTCCGTGGCCCAGCGCGATCTCAAGCAGGATCACCCAACTTGGAACCAGATAAGTATACGCCATGACCTTTGCAGAAGGCAGCCGCATAGAGCCAAAATGAATAAGGCTCAGGCTCAGCGCCGTCGCCATCACCCCAGTATAAAGAATAACCGCCCAAACGATCGGACTTAGGTCCAGCCAATCCGTCGCGAAAATCTCGCGGGCTCCGACGGCGAACAGGATCAAAACGCCCAGCCCCATCGTATAGGTCATATATACAAAGCTACTCTCGCCCCGATTAAACTTGCGAAGTAGTGGAATATAGACAGCGTGGGCACAGGTGCCGACGAAATAGATAAGCTCCCCGCGCCCGATTTCGAACCGCAACAGCGCCCCAAGATCGGCCCGAAACACAACCCACAACGCCCCTATTCCCCCAACAAGCAAGGCGCCGAGCACGCGCTTAGGGAGGGCTTGGCGCAGAATAACATAGGCCGCAGCGGCCGTAATGAGAGGCGAGATCGTGAAAACCGCTGCAGTAGAAACAGGCGAAGCGGTCTTTAGCCCTTCAAACATCAGAACCATATAGGCCCCGATCAACCCGCCCGAGATCATATACCGCCAAGGCGCAACTGCCGCTTCCCGAAGCGATCGAAGCGGCGCGGGATCTGTCTTTAGAACCACCAGTAGCAAAACCAAAGTCGCGATAATAAAGCGGACAAAGTTGAGCGCGGATGGCGCAATCTCGTTCGCAACCAATCCGCCGAAGCTAAACGAGCCCGCAATCACCAGCGAAAACAGAAGCATCGCCGCGTGCCCCATAAGCTCTCGCTTGCGCTCCAAACTACGCGCGATGTCGTGGGCCGTTGCTTCAGTCATCGTCCCATTCCTTCGAGGCTTCCTTGAGGAACTTCAAGAACGCCTGCACCTTTGGTGTGCGATGCAAATCCACATGCGTCACAAGCCAACTCGGCGCTGCCCATTCCGCACGCGGCGGAAGCTGCTCAATCAGTTCGGGATGCTGCCGCGCCGCGCGCGTCGTAACAAAACCGATTCCCGCCCCCGAGAGCACCGCCCCAAGGCCGTCAACAGGATCTGTAAACCGGAACCGCACCCGATCCCGTGTGACCCTCTCACTTAGCCAACGATAGAACGGCGCTCGGTTATCTATGCTGTCGGTCCCGACATAGATATGGCGCTGCATATCTTCTTCGCCCTGCAACTGGCCATGTCGCGCGACATAATCCTCATGGGCGTACATCGCGATGTTTTGCGTGTGAAACTTCTGAACCACATTATCGGCCTCTTGCGGCGGGCTACCCGCACGGATCGCGACATGGGCCTCACCGTATTCCAATCGGAAAAGCCGCGCTCCCGTCAGGAACCGAACGATCACCTCTGGATGCTCTCTCTGGAAATCCGCAAGTACGGGCGTGAGCAATTCTGTCATTCCGGGCAAACTGGTGACAACAAGCTCCCCGCTTACGTCCTCTCCCTGCCCGCGAATACGGCCCGTCATCTGGGTGAACTGATCATCTGTGATCTTCGCCACACGAAGGAGCTCAAGCCCGGTTTCCGTCGGCGTATACCCCCGCGCGTGCCGTTGAAACAGCTTGGTCGAAAGGTGCTCTTCCAGCGCATCAATATGCCGAATGACCGTTGCATGATGGACGCCCAACACTTCTGCCGCGCCGCTCACCGTTCCTATGCGAGCAACTTGATACGCGGTTTTGATCTCATCCCAGTTCGCCACGGTTCCACCCTTCGCCCTATGTGCGCATTTGCACAAATACTGTTCTAACGCGCCAGTTGAGTTCGTCAATATGACAATCATATCTGGGGTAAGTTAACCAACGCCCCGAAAGGTAACACCATGTCATATTCCATCCTGCGCATCGACGCTTCTTCCCGCTACCAAGGCTCCGTCAGCCGCGACCTTGGCGATGATTTCATCGCTCGCAAACCTGACGCGACCGTCGTAACCCGCGACCTTGCCCAAGGCATTCCGCACATCAACGAAACATGGGTCGGCGCCACATTTACGCCTGCCGATTCTCGTACCGACGCACAGAACGCCACACTGGCCTTCTCTGATGAACTGGTCGCAGAACTCGCAGATGCGGACGAAGTGGTTGTTACAACATCCATCTATAACTTCGCAGCGCCGGCCGCTCTAAAAGCGTGGATCGACCAAGTTGCCCGCGTTGGCGTAACATTCAAGTACACCGAAACTGGCCCCGTTGGCCTTCTGCAGGACAAGCCTGTAACTGTTATCGTCGCATCTGGCGGTACAGCGAAGGGTTCCGAGGTGGATTTCCTGTCTGACTACATCCGCTTTATGTTCGGTTTTATGGGCATCAAAAACGTGTCATTCGTCTTCGCAACTGGCGGCACAAGCGAAGCCATCACCGCGGCCAAAGACGAACTCGCCCAAATCGCGGCCTAAACTCCGGTTGCGCGCAGGCCTCCCTGCGCGCCTCCCTTGACTCTCCGCCACCAACCCAATAAACGCGCACCATATCCCGAGGGTTCCACGCCTTCGGTCCTCGCATGAGTCGAGGATCGCCATCCGTCAGCGCGTTGCGCCCACGGGTGCCGTTGTGGTTTGGTGGTTCGCCATCTTACAAATTGTCGGGTCCGTCCTATCTATGACGGGCAAAGGAATTGGCGAAGGAGCCGCGAGAATGTTTGAAAACCTATCTGAACGCCTTGGTGGCGTCTTTGATCGGCTCACAAAACAAGGCGCCCTCTCGGAGGAGGACGTCAAAACAGCTCTGCGCGAAGTGCGCGTTGCCCTGCTTGAGGCCGACGTTTCCCTTCCCGTAGCCCGCGATTTCGTCAAGGCCATTCAGGAAAAAGCCACTGGCCAAGCAGTCACCAAGTCTATCACCCCCGGCCAGCAAGTCGTCAAGATCGTCCACGACGAACTCAAACACGTTCTGACGGGCGAAGGCGATCCGGGCGAGCTGAAAATCGACAACGCACCTGCGCCGATCCTTATGGTTGGTCTGCAAGGTTCTGGTAAAACCACAACAACTGGTAAACTCGCCAAACGCCTAACCGAAAAATCCGGCAAGCGCGTTCTGATGGCCTCGCTCGATATTTATCGTCCGGCTGCGCAACAACAACTCGAAATTCTCGGCAATCAAATTGGCGTCGATACCCTGCCCATCGTCGCAGGTGAATCCGCTGTTCAAATCGCCAAACGCGCCAAACAACAAGCGACCCTTGGTGGCTATGACGTCTATATGCTCGATACTGCGGGCCGCCTGCAGATCGACGAAACCCTCATGCAAGAGGTCGAGGACGTCAGCAAAGAGGTTAACCCACGCGAAACGCTCCTCGTCGTTGACGGCCTGACCGGTCAGGTCGCCGTTGAGGTCGCCGAAGAATTTGACGCCAAAGTTGGCATCTCGGGTGTTGTCCTTACCCGTATGGATGGCGACGGTCGCGGCGGTGCGGCGCTCTCGATGCGCGCTGTAACAGGCAAGCCGATCCGTTTTGTCGGTACAGGCGAGAAAATGGACGCGCTCGATACATTCGAGCCAGACCGCATCGCGGGCCGTATCCTCGGTATGGGCGATATCGTTGCCCTCGTTGAAAAAGCTCAGGAAACAATCGAGGCCGAACAGGCCGAACGCATGATGAAACGGTTCCAAAAGGGCCAATTCAACATGAACGATCTCAAATCCCAGCTTGAGCAGATGATCAAAATGGGCGGCATGGAAGGCATCATGGGAATGATGCCCGGCATGGGGAAAATGGCCAAGCAGGTTGAAAAGGCCGGCTTTGACGACAAAATCCTCAAGCACCAAATCGCGCTGATCCAATCCATGACCAAACGCGAGCGCGCGAACCCCGCCCTCCTGCAAGCGTCGCGCAAAAAGCGTATCGCCGCAGGTGCGGGGCTTCAGGTTTCTGATCTGAACAAGCTTATCAAAATGCAGCGCCAAATGGGCGACATGATGAAGAAGATGGGCAAAGGCGGAATGCTCAAGCAGGCCATGAAAGGTATGCTTGGCAAGGGCGGCGACTTGCCCGCTGGCATGGACCCCTCCCAAATGGATCCCAAGGCGCTCGAAGCGGCGGCCAAACAAATGGGCAAAATGCCTGGTGGCCTTCCGGGCCTTGGTGGCGGTGGCCTTCCGCCCGGTCTTTCAGGATTCGGCAAAAAGAAATGATCACCGTTCCCGTCATAGAAACCGAACACTTGATTCTGAGAGAACACCGTCTCTCGGATTTCGACGCGACCGCCGAGCACTGGGCGTCTGAACGCACGCGCTATACCGGCGGCCCACACGCGCGCGGACGGGCGTGGGAGTGTTTCAGCATGGACGCGGGCCAGTGGCTCTTGCGTGGCTATGGCATGTGGATGCTCGAGGACAAAGCAAGCGGCAAAACTGCGGGCTTTGTCGGTTTCTATGAACCCGACCGCTATGACGAACCAGAGATTGGCTGGATTCTGTTTGAGGAGTTCGAAGGCAAAGGCTTGGCCTATGAGGCCGTCGTCGCCGCGCGCGAATTCGGAGCACAGAATTTCGGAATCACTGCGCCATGCAGCTTCATCGACGCCGAGAATGAACGCTCTATCGCCTTGGCCGAACGCCTCGGCGCAACCCGCGAAGATACACGCGAAGGCCCAAGAGGCCCCTATTACGTGTACCGCCATCCTGCGGCAGAGAATGACGGAGCATCGAAATGACCGTTCGTCTCGTAAATACGCCGATCCTCACGACCGAGCGCCTGACATTGCGCGTTCCCCGTCTCGATGATTTTCCGGTGGTGTCGGAGTTCATCCACTCCGATCGCTCAAAATACGTGCGCCCCGCCGAAGTTGACGAAGGTATGCCGTTCCGCGTGTTGTCGATGTTTGTCGGCATGTGGGCGCTTCGGGGATATGGTCTCTTTGCGATCTGCCTCAAGGACACAGACAAGATGATCGGCGCCGTCGGCCCGTGGCACCCGATACATTGGCCAGAGCCAGAGCTGGGCTGGTCAATCTATGACCCCGCATTTGAGGGCAAAGGATACGCTCGCGAAGCGGCGATCGCTACGCGCGCCTATGCCTTTAACGAACTTGGCTGGGACACTGCCGTTAGCTACATCCACAAGGACAACGCCGCGTCGATCAAATTGGCTCAGGCACTCGGATGCACCTTTGATCCGGACGCAGAAAAAATGAGCGATGACACCCGTGTTTATCGCCACACTGCGCCTTCCGAAAGTGACGGAAACTATTCGCTGGAGGCCGACACATGAGTCTGATTTCCCGCATATCGTATTCATATGAAAATCATATGGAAATCATATCGCCAGTTTTGGCCCTGTTTCGGAGCATGAAATGACCGACGACATCCAACGCGCTGCCACCCTGCTCAAGGCCCACCGCGAGAGTATCGACCGTCTCGACGCGATCCTCGTTTATACGCTCGGCGAGCGCTTCAAACACACCCAAGCGGTTGGAAAACTCAAGGCCGAGCACGATCTCCCGCCTTCTGATCCAACCCGCGAAGCGGCGCAAATCGCCCGCCTCGAAGATCTGGCAAACCGTGCCGATCTGGACCCCGAATTCGCTAAGAATTTCCTGAATTTCATTATTCAGGAAGTGATTCAACATCACAACAAACACAAGAACTAATACCAACAACCCCAGCCATAACCCGCTGGAAACAAACAAACTTTAGGAGACTAAAACCATGGCTATGAAAATTCGCCTTGCCCGCGGCGGCAGCAAAAAACGTCCTTTTTACCGCGTTGTAGCAGCAGACAGCCGCATGCCACGTGACGGCCGTTTCATCGAGAAACTCGGCACATACAACCCGCTCCTTCCAAAAGACAGCGAAGACCGCATCAAGCTTGACATCGACCGCATCAAGCATTGGTTGTCCGAAGGCGCGCAACCAACAGATCGCGTATCCCGCTTCCTCGAAGCTGCTGGTGTTCTCGAAGCAAAAACACGCAGCAACCCTGAGAAAGCCAAACCAGGCAAAAAAGCTCAAGAACGCGCTGAAGAAAAAGCCGCTAAAGCAGCAGACGCAGCCGAAGCAGCAGCCGCACCAGCAGAAGAAGCATCTGCCGAATAATCAAAGAGTTAGGCCCAATCTATGCCAGAGTTTTCAGACGAATTTCGGCATGAGTTGGGCCAGCTTTTCAGGTGGCGGCGCGATGTGCGCCGCTTCCGCCCAGACCCCGTCGATCCCGAGTTGATCGACCTCTGCCTCTCAAGCTTCTCACTGGCGCCTTCGGTCGGCCTTTCAGAGCCTTGGCGGATCATCAAAGTCGACAGCGCAAAAGCACGCGCCGCCGCTTTGCAAAATTTTGAAATCGAGAACAAGAAAGCCCTCGCCGGACATTCGGGCGAGCGTGCCGAACTCTATGCTGGCCTCAAGCTTTCCGGAATGCGCGAAGCCCCTGTCCAGCTTGCTATTTTTTGCGACGAAGCCACCGACAAAGGTGCAGGTCTTGGCGCTGGAACAATGCCTGAGATGCGACGCTACTCTGTTGTCGCGGCAATTACCCAGATGTGGCTTCTTGCGCGCGCACATGGGCTGGGCGTCGGATGGGTCTCGATCCTCGACGCAGCTAAATTGAGCAAATCACTGGACGTTTCTGAAGACTGGCAACTGGTCGCTTTTCTTTGCATGGGCTGGCCCGAAGATGCTATGGACAGCCCCGAACTTGAGCGCGCAGGATGGGAACAACGTTCCGACGCGCCGCTCATAGAAACCCGATAGGAGACTTCATGTCCGCAGACCGTATTTGTGTAGGGGCATTCGCCGGATCATATGGCGTGAATGGCGAAGTGCGCCTCAAGAGTTACTGCGCGGATCCCGCAGCAATCGAGACCTACGGCGTCCTCTCTTCCGAGGATGGGGCAACGCATTATATCGTGGGCATTACCCGCGCGGTAAAGAACGGATTTTCCGCCCGCGTTGAGGGGGTTTTCACCAAAGAACAAGCCGATGCTCTTAATAACACACAACTTTTTGTCGAGCGCGACAAGCTCCCCAACCTTCCTGATGACGAGTTTTACCACAGCGATCTCATTGGACTGGAAGTGATCGACACGGGCGGAGTTTCGCTTGGAAAAGTTCAGCAAGTCGTGAACCACGGCGCGAGTGATATCCTTGAAATCGCGGGTCCGAACCTTAAGGCGTCGGTACTCTTGCCATTCACCAAGGCGGCGGTTCCAACGGTGGATCTCTCTGCGGGATGTGTGATCGTTGACCCGCCCGCAGGGGTATTCCCTGATGACTAGGGTCATCGTTCACGCGGGCTTTTACAAGACTGGTACGACCTCGTTACAACGATATTTTGAACGGAATGCGCACCGTCTCGATGGGGTTCACTATTTCAAGAAAGACGCGTTTTCAGACTCGGCAGTCGCCGCACGCATGTATGCCTTGCGTCCGTTCATATGGCGGCGTTTGTCATTTAGACGTGCGTTTGAGCGCGCCTTGGAAACGCTTCCTGACACCCAAATTATCATCCTCTCGCGCGAACAATTTTCCGGCGTCATGCCCGGATCTCGGACGATATGGCGTCGACGCGTAACGGATTTTCGCACCGCGGGCATTCCGCTCGCCCGTGAAATCTCGCGCGCCCTCAAGCGACGCTTTGGGCCGGAAACCGAGATCGAATTTCTCTATACCTTGCGGGATGGCGAAAGCTGGGTTCACAGCGTTTACCGCCATCAGCTTCGCTCACGCAAACTCACCGAGAGCTTCAAGCCGTTTCGCAAGACATTCCCGACCACGATTGATTTGCGCCAACAAGCCGATGACATTGCCAAGGCCGCGCGGGCCACGAGCGTTCATTTTTCGACACTAGAAGACACCGCGAGTTCAAAGTTTGGCCCCGCAACGGCACTCTTGGGCTTGCTAGACCTCGATGAAAGCACATTGAACGAGCTGCCCCGCGCAAGATTAGAAAATGAAGGGCTTTCGGAGGAGTTGACGGTACAGTTCCAAGACCTCAACAAGTCCAGCCTGCGCAAATCAGAACTAAAATCGGCAAAAAAGGCGCTGATCCAAGCGCGAAATACCTGAACCTGCGAGACACCAGATGAGCGACGAGACCAAAAAACCGATCCCGACGAAATCACATGGCCGCCTATCGATCGGTGCCACGCTTAAACCGCGTGAGTTAATGACGAATACGCCGCGACTTGCAGGTACGTGGACAGCCAAGATCATCACGCTTTTTCCAGAGGTTTTCCCGGGCGTGCTGGGTGCGTCACTGATGGGCAAAGCGCTGAAGGAGGGTCTTTGGGCTCTCGAAACCATTGATCTGCGGACGTTTGGCGTGGGCAAGCACAAGAACGTCGACGACACCCCATCCGGTGGCGGTGCAGGGATGGTGATGCGCGCCGATGTCGTCGGAAATGCAATTGCGCAGGCGATGAAGGGTGCGCCAAGAGATCGTGAAAGATGGCCCGTCGTTTACATGTCGCCGCGCGGCAAACCGTTGACACAAGCGACCGCGCATCGCTTTGCGCAGGCCGATGGGATGACGATCCTTTGCGGACGGTTCGAGGGCGTCGATGAGCGTGTGTTGGAGCACTTCGAGATCGAAGAGGTGAGCATCGGTGATTTTGTCCTGACAGGCGGCGAGATTGCCGCGCAAGCGATGATTGATGCAACAGTTCGGCTGCGCCCTGAAGTGCTTGGAAATCAGGCCTCGACCGAGGAAGAGAGCTTTTCCAACGGCCTCCTTGAGCATGCACAATACACCCGCCCCGCGGAATGGGAAGGACGCGAAATCCCTGCGGTTCTGACATCTGGCAACCACGCCAAAGTCGAGCAGTGGCGGCAGGAGCAGTCTGAGATAATCACTCAGAAACGGCGTCCGGATCTATGGGAAGCGTACCAGAAACGGAAGGATGGCGAGGCAGACTAAAGTACGGTTATCCTTGACAGAATTGTCCATTGGCGCGCCTAATTCATATGCACCTCAAAAAGGAGACGGCATTATGGAGAATATTTCGGACTACGCGCTCGCAATTATTTCGCTCTTGGTCTTTGTTTTGATCGTATTGCTACAGGCTGCCATGACGGGAGCAGCCAAAGCCAAAGTCGGCGCAACACCCGGCAGCACCCCGAAAGAAGACTACGAAAATCCGCTGTATCGGCTTAACCGCTCGCACCAAAACGGGGTCGAGAACATGTCGGCAGCAGCGATTGCCTTGTTCGCTTGCATATTGGTCGGCGTTGCGAGCTTCTGGGTTAATCTGCTGATGTTGTTGTTTTTATTGGGCCGCATTGCATATGTCGTGGTCTACTCCAGAAGCATGGGCAACCCGACCCAAGGTATTCGCACGATCGTTTATGTGTTTAGCTGGGCGATGCTTGTCATCCTCTGTGTGATGGCGATTTGGGGTCTTCTCTAGAGCGCTGAACGGTACGCGACAGGCTTTATTTATATATACAGATCGCGCCTTGCGGGGGTCTTGCCCTTCGCTGAAATTGGGCCTATACCGCGCGGACGAACGCTTACCACCCCTTGGGATGATTCTCTGGGGGATGCGGCATTCGTAAAAGGGTCCGCTGAAAACGGAGCGTGTCAAACCAAGCATTCTTCTGTTTGGGTGTTACGCGCAATCAACGTGAAACAGTGACCTGATAAGGAAATGACGATCTGATCTCTGGCGGGCTGAACTATTCGGGACCCGATGAATGACCAAGAGCTCTGAGAACGCGCTAACTTCACGGAAAAACCGTGAGCTATATGGAGTAGATCAGATGAACCTGATTGCACAATTGGAAGCCGAGCAAGTCGCAGAACTTGCCAAAGACATTCCAGATTTCAAAGCGGGTGACACCATCCGCGTTGGTTACAAAGTAACCGAGGGTACACGTTCGCGTGTTCAGAACTATGAAGGCGTTTGCATCGCCCGCAAAAACGGCCACGGCATCGCTGGTTCGTTCACAGTTCGCAAAATTTCGTTTGGTGAAGGTGTAGAGCGCGTATTCCCACTGCACTCCACAAACATCGACAGCATCACCGTGGTTCGCCGCGGCCGCGTGCGTCGCGCCAAGCTGTACTACCTCCGCACACGTCGTGGTAAATCCGCACGTATCGCAGAAGTATCCAACTACAAACCTAAAAAAGAAGCATAAGGAAAAGGGCCATGAAAAAAGACATTCACCCCGACTACCACTTCATCAACGTCAAGATGACAGACGGTTCCATCGTTCCTATGCGTTCGACATACGGCAAAGAAGGCGACCAGCTTGCGTTGGAAATCGACCCATCTGCGCACCCAGCATGGAACGGCGGCAGCTCGCGCCTTCTCGATGCAGGCGGTCGTGTATCGAAGTTCAAAAAGAAATACGAAGGTCTTGGCTTCTAAGTCGACCCACATATTTTTTGAGAAACCCGGTTGCCACGCAGCCGGGTTTTTTGTTGTCCTATAGGTCTTCGTTCAGCGCTTGCCATTCATCCTCTAGCCCACCGGTTGGAGTTGGCTGATTTCCTCGCCGATCCCAGTACGCAGCATTGCCGTGATCCCCTTCGATACGGTGACATAATGCGTGAATGCGATCGTGGACTTGGACGCCCTCATGCGCCTGACAGATTTCATGCGCGGCCTCCCAATCTGGGCCGACCCGAAAATCCCCCCGCTTAATGTGCTTCAAAGCCTGCTTAGCCAACTCATTCATACGTGCGTGATCCGTCATTTTCATCTCTTTCCCTGAGCAAACTGCGCTTATTTCACACAGTTTGGACGCAAATTTCCTTGCCGACTACTACGGCTTCCCATAAGGAAAATCACAACATATAGTAGCCCCATAAGCTAGGGATACTGGCAAATTTTTCGAAGGGACTGAAGGTTTGGCGCATATTATCGTCGTGGGGAATGAAAAAGGCGGATCCGGGAAATCAACAACTTCGATGCACGTTGCAACCGCACTTGCACGGATGGGGCACTCGGTGGGTGCGCTGGATTTGGATTTGCGTCAAAAAAGTTTTGGGCGCTATATCGAAAACCGCAAAGCATACTCTGAAAAACATGGAGTAGAGCTTGCCAGCCCCAACTATCAAGACCTTCCAGAGATCGACAGCGCCAGCCTAGAGCCAGGCGAGAACGTCTATGATCATCGTTTGTCTGCTGCTGTTGCGGCACTCGAACCTACCAGCGATTTTATCCTGATTGACTGCCCCGGAAGCCACACGCGCCTATCGCAGGTTGCGCACTCTTTGGCGGACACGTTGATCAGCCCGCTGAACGATAGTTTCGTTGATTTTGACCTTCTGGCACGTGTTGATCCTGACACGAACAAAATCCTCGGGCCGTCTGTTTACTCCGAGATGGTCTGGAACGCGCGGCAGTTGCGCTCACAAGCGGGTCTACCGCCGATTGATTGGATCGCAGTTCGCAACCGTCTTGCGGCGCAGAACATGCACAACAAGCAAAAGATGGGCGACGCAATGGAGGATCTCTCCAAACGGATCGGTTTCCGTACGGCACCCGGTTTTGGTGAGCGTGTTATCTTTCGCGAACTGTTCCCGCGCGGCCTGACGCTTCTTGATCTGCGTGATATTGGCGTTAAAGGGCAAATGAACATTTCGAACGTCGCTGCTCGCCAAGAGTTGCGCGAATTGATCAAGGTGCTGAATTTGCCGGGCGTAGAGGTCGACTTCTAGGTAAACTTACGGAAAAAGCGGGTGCGGTCGAACATGTCTTCGAGCGCCTCCATCCGTGGGCGGGTGGCTTCCCAAGTCCGCTCCTGAACTGACGCGACAACCGTTTCCAAAAGCAACATCGGCACGACCGAGCTGTCCCAAGCGGACGGCACAACGATCCGACAGCTAAACGTATGCGTCGCGACTTTCTCAATCGGGGATTGCCATTGATCGGTAATCAGCACGATTCTCGCGCCCTTTTCCGCGGCCATTTCAGCGAGCCTGAGGGTCGAGGTTTCGTATCGACGGACGTCAAATATGACGACGACATCGCCCTCCTCAACTTCAAGAAGATAGTGCGGCCAAGCATTCGAAATTGATTGAATGTGCGTCACGTTAGGACGAAGCACCTGCATGTGCAGGAAAAAATAGTCCGCCATTGCGCGCGTGATGCGCCCACCAACCACATAAACCGCCCGCTCCATATCTGCGAGAAGATCACAGCATTGATCAAACTCCTTGGTTTCGATCTGGGCGAGTGTCTGGCGGATATTGCTTGTTACGGCGTCCGTGAATCTGTTGAGGATATGCTCGGTTGGTGCGCGTTCCGCCCAGGAATCGTGTTTCTCAATCGGGTCGGAAATCTTGGCTTGTAATTCTCCGCGCAGGGCCCTCTGAAACTCTGGAAAGCCACTGAACCCGAGTTTCTGAACCATCCGAACAACCGTCGGAGTCGACACCTCTGCTGCTTGGGCGACAAGCGTAATCGAGCCGAGTCCGGACATCGGATAATTCTGTAGAAGTGAATCTGCAAGCTGACGCTCGGCGCGAGTCAGGTCTTGGAAACTTGCGCGCAGGATATCGGCAATTGTGTCAGGTTGTGTCGTCAAAACATGCCCCTTTTTTATGCGTATATCAACGGAATTGCCTTGAGTGAAGAAATTGTTTCAGTAAAGGAGTTGACAGGCAAGGTGTATCTGAAACAATGTTTTCACAAATCGCCTCAACAGGGGGCTGAATTGGATTGATGAATGCTGCGACTAGAAGAAATAGATGGCAAGCCAGCCGTCGTGATAAACGATGCGGGCTCGGCTCCGCTGGCTGTTGTGTGTGAACATGCGTCACGATTTATTCCAGAAAAGTTCGAGGGGCTTGGCCTTACTGATGCGGCCCGAAATAGCCATGCAGCGTGGGACCCCGGCGCATTCAATGTTGCCCAAATACTTGCAATCGAGCTGAACGCGCCGCTCATTGCTTCCGGCATTTCGCGGCTTGTTTACGATTGCAACCGCCCACCAGAAGCGCCCGATGCGATGCCTGCCAAGAGCGAGCTATTCGAAATTCCGGGAAACACGGACCTAAGCCCAGAAGCACGCGATTCGCGCACGACGGCATATTACGAACCCTTTAGGGACGCTGTCGCCGCTCGTATGTCGGGCACACGCGCGCTCATTACGGTTCATAGCTTCACGCCCACCTATTACGGCGAACCCCGTGCTGTCGAACTGGGTATTTTGCATGATACGGATACGCGCCTTGCCGACGCCATGCTCAAGCACGCCCCCGACGAAACCGAGATGCTCACGCTTCGCAACGAACCCTATGGTCCGCAACATGGCGTGACACATACCCTCAAGGTTCACGGGATCGAAAACGGGATCGCGAATGTGATGCTGGAAATTCGCAATGATTTGTTGAACACTGCCGAGCAACAAAAGGATGTCGCCCACATGCTCTTGCGAATTCTAAAGAAATCGCTCGCAGACATCGGCATTTCGGTTTCTGAGGAGACGCAAGAATGATCGGCTTGGCTCGCACATATGTCCGCGCGGTAGATAGTTTTAACCGCCGCTTGGGCCGAATCGCGATGTATGGAATTTTCCTCATGATGGCGATTCTGATGTGGTCGTCGATTTCGAAAGTGGCATTCAATCCGTCGCTCTGGACCCTTGAGATCGCGCAGTTTGCGATGGTGGCATATTATATGCTTGGTGGGCCATATGCGATCCAAGAGGGCGCGAACGTCCGCATGGATTTGTTTTACGGCGACTGGAGTGACCGCAAAAAAGCGTGGTTTGACGCGTTTACCGTTCTCTTCCTGATCTTCTATCTCGGCGTCCTGCTCTATGGAGCGCTCGGTGCCACGGCTTATTCATTCGGCTACTGGGGTGACTCTCCGGTGTCATTCTTCTTCGGTCTGATTACAGGCTCCGAAGAAATTGGACGCTTGGAAAGATCTCCGACCGCATGGCGGCCATATATCTGGCCGATCAAGGTAACGATGTGCATCGGTGTATTCCTGATGCTTCTACAGGCGATTTCCGAACTCCTGAAAGATATTGCGACCCTCAAGGGAGTGAAACTCTAATGTCCTACGAAATGATCGCAATCTTCATGTTCGCGAGCATGATGCTCATGCTTATGACAGGACAACGAGTGTTCGGCGCGATTGGCGGCGTGGCCGCTGTTGCCGCGCTCACGCTTTGGGGCACTGGCGGCGTTGATATTCCGTTTTCGGCGGCAATGAAGCTGATGAAATGGTACCCGCTCTTGACGCTCCCGATGTTTATTTTCATGGGGTATGTGTTGTCCGAGAGCCGGATCGCCGACGACCTTTATAAAATGTTCCACGTCTGGATGGGACCGATTAACGGTGGGCTTGCTATCGGTACAATTGGCCTGATGGTTCTGGTCTCGGCGATGAATGGTTTGTCGGTCGCAGGCATGGCCATCGGTGCGACGATTGCTTTGCCTGAATTGCTACGGCGCGGCTATGACAAGAAGATGGTCACTGGCGTTATTCAGGCGGGGTCGTCGCTTGGGATTCTTGTGCCGCCATCCGTGGTACTCGTGCTCTATGCGATGATTGCGCGCCAGCCTGTCGGCCAGCTCTGGCTTGCGGGGGTTATTCCGGGCCTGATGATGGCGGCGATGTTCATCATCTATATCGTGATCCGCTGCCGCATTAATCCCGAGTTGGGCCCCGCCCTCCCCGAAGATGAACGAACCCACTCGCGCGCCGAAAAACTGCGCCTTCTCCGCTCGGGGCTTTTGCCGATTGTGATCTTCTTTGCGATGATGATCCCGTTTGTGAATGGCTGGACGAGCCTTGTGGAAAGTTCCGCTATTGGCGCGCTTACTGCATTCCTCGCGGCGGTCGTAAAGGGCCGCATGAGCCGTCGGGTATTTGAAAACTCTGTGCGAAATACGCTTTTGATCTCGTGTATGTTCATGTGGATCATTCTCGCTGCACTCGGATTTGGCGCGGTGTTTGACGGCCTTGGCGCCGTTCGTGCGATCGACAACCTATTCACAGAGCAACTTGGACTTAATCCATGGATGATCCTCATTCTGATGCAGCTCTCCTTCTTGATTATGGGGACCTTCCTTGACGATACAGCGATGCTTGTGATTGTCGCGCCGCTTTATGTGCCACTGGTTCATGCGCTTGGCTTTGACCTGATTTGGTATGGCGTGCTTTATACTATCACGACGCAGATTGCCTATATGACGCCGCCGTTTGGATATAACCTGTTCCTGATGCGTGCGATGGCACCTCCGGAAATCACACTCCGAGACATCTATGGTTCTATTCTACCGTTTGTGATGATTATGGTTGGTGCGCTCGCGATTATTATGCTGTTCCCGCAGATCGCGCTTTGGCTCCCTGAATATGTCTACGGCAGATAAACAAACGACGCCGAATGGGGCACTCAAGAAAAGAAACGTAACTTCAACAAGGAGATGAAAATGACAACAAGACGTAAGTTCTTAACCACCGCCGGTGTCGGTGCCGTTGGCGCAAGCCTCGCGGCTCCTGCCATCGCGCAGAGCAAAATCAAATGGCGCATGCAGACATACGCAGGTGCCGCGCTCGCAGAACACGTGATCACGCCAGCCATCAACAGCTTTAACAAAATTGCTGGCGATGAGATGGAAATCGAACTGTTTTACGCGGATCAGCTTGTCCCTACGGGCGAACTCTTCCGTGCGATGCAAAAAGGTACAATCGACGCGGTTCAATCCGACGATGACTCGATGGCATCCCCAACCGAAGTAACTGTTTTCGGCGGGTACTTCCCCTTCGCAAGCCGCTACTCGCTCGACGTACCTGTCCTGTTCAACCAATACGGTCTGAACGAAATCTGGGACGAGGAATACTCCAAAGTTGGCGTCAAGCACATCTCTGCTGGCGCATGGGATCCATGCCACTTCGCAACCAAAGACCCGATCAACTCGCTAGAAGACCTCAAAGGTAAACGCGTCTTTACGTTCCCAACTGCGGGTCGGTTCTTGAGCCAATTTGGCGTCATTCCAGTAACTCTTCCGTGGGAAGATATCGAAGTCGCAATGCAAACTGGCGAGCTTGACGGCATCGCGTGGTCGGGCATCACAGAGGATTACACAGTGGGTTGGGCAGATGTTACCAACTACTTCCTCACAAACAACATCTCCGGCGCATGGGCTGGTTCATTCTTTGCCAATATGGATCGCTACAACGAACTTCCAGAGCATCTTCAAGAGTTGTTGAAAGTGTGTATGGATCAGTCGCATTACTATCGTCAGTGGTGGTATTGGGGTGGCGAAGCGGCTCTCCGCGTTAATGGCCCCAAAATGGAGCTCACAACGATTCCGGACGAAGAATGGGCAACCGTTGAAGATGCCGCTGTCAAGTTCTGGGACGAGATCGCAGCAGAAAGCGAAACTAAGGCCAAGGTTGTTAACATCATCAAGCAATACAACGCTGATATGGTTAAAGCTGGTCGTCCGTACCGTTACGGCTAATACTATCTGCGCGCCCTGTCGTGGGGCGCGCGCACTCTCTTAAAGGAAACGAATATGTTAAGTTTTGACGCACTGAAATCCGCCGTTGCCGAGGGGTCGGTCGATACGGTTCTCGCCTGTTTGGTTGATATGCAAGGGCGTCTGATGGGTAAGCGTTTCCTTGCGCAGCATTTCGTGGACTCGGCATACGACGAGACCCATTGCTGTAACTACCTACTCGCGACCGACCTTGAAATGGCAACGCCAGAGGGCTTTGCCTCGACCAGTTGGTCGTCGGGCTATGGCGACTATGTCATGAAACCCGACCTAAGCACGATCCGTCCTGTGCCATGGCTTGAGGGGACGGTCATGGTTATCTGTGACGTTCTTGATCACCACAATAATCCCGTAAGCCACTCGCCGCGCGCAATTCTTCAGAAACAGATCGCGCGCCTTGAAGCGCTTGGGTATTCGGCAATGATGGCGACCGAGCTTGAATTCTTCTTGTTCGAGAAAAGCTTCGACGAGATCGCCAAATCCGGCTTCCGCGATCTGACGCCGATTTCCGCATACAACGAAGACTATCACATCTTCCAGACCACCAAAGAAGAGCACGTGATGCGCCCGATCCGCAATCACCTCTATGCGGCGGGCATCCCGATTGAGAACACCAAAGGTGAAGCCGAAGCAGGTCAAGAAGAACTCAACATCAAGTACGCGCCAGCTCTGGAATGCGCCGAGAACCACACGATCGCAAAACACGCGGTAAAAGAAATTGCATGGCAGCAAGGCCACGCTGCGAGCTTCCTCCCGAAAATTTCGCACAACAAGGTCGGTTCATCCTCGCACGTGCATCAGTCGCTCTGGATGGATGGCAAAAACGCATTCTTTGACCCCGATGCGGAATTGGGCATGTCTGATATGATGCGCTCGTATATGGCGGGTTTGCTAAAGTACGCGCCAGATATGACTTACTTCCTTGCGCCCTACATCAATAGCTATAAGCGCTTCCAGAAAGGGACATTCGCCCCCACTCGTTCTGTGTGGTCGGTGGACAACCGGACGGCCGGTTTCCGGCTTTGTGGCGCAGGAACAAAGGGCGTGCGCGTGGAGTGCCGTATCGGCGGAAGCGATCTTAACCCCTACCTCGCATTGGCCAGTCAATTGGCCGCAGGGATCAAAGGCATCGAAGAGGGACTGACCCTTGCACCGCCCGCCAAGGGCGATACATATGAAAACAGCGATGCCCCAGAAATCCCCCAGACCTTGCGGGACGCAACGGGGACACTCGAGAAATCGAAAATGCTGCGCGAGGCTTTTGGTGACGATGTGGTCGATCACTACACCCGCGCCGCAACTTGGGAACAAGAAGAATTTGACCGTATCGTGACCGATTATGAAATCGCTCGCGGATTTGAAAGAGCCTAGAAATGACAAACACTGTTAAATGTATCTCGCCCATCGATGGGTCGATTTTTGCCGAGCGCCCGGTACTTTCGTTCGCGCAAGCCGAGGCTGCCGTAAAACGGGCTAAAGATGCCCAAATCGAATGGGCCGCTCGCCCTGTTGCCGAACGCGCAGCATTGGTGATGGCTGGCGTCGCGGCGATTGGTGCGATGAATGACGAGATCGTTCCGGAAATCGCGCACCAAATGGGCCGTCCCGTGCGCTATGGCGGCGAATTCGGCGGATTTAACGAGCGCGCAAGCTACATGGCCGAAATCGCGCAAGAGGCGCTTGCCGACATCGAAGTTGGCGAGGACGCTCAGTTCAAGCGTTATATCAAACGTGTCCCACACGGGGTGGTTTTGGTCGTCGCGCCGTGGAACTACCCATATATGACAGCGATCAACACTGTCGCGCCCGCGTTGATTGCGGGGAACACGGTGGTGCTAAAACACGCAAGCCAGACGCTCGTTGTTGGCGAGCGTATGGCGCAAGCGTTCCATAGCGCAGGCATCCCTGAGGATGTGTTCCAGAACGTTTTCCTTGACCATGACACCACCAGCGCGTTGATCGCGGCCAAGAGCTTTGGCTTCGTGAACTTCACAGGATCCGTCGGCGGCGGACAAGCGATGGAACGCGCGGCGGCGGGCACATTCACGGGTGTCGGGCTTGAGCTTGGCGGCAAAGATCCAGGCTATGTGATGGACGACGCAGACGTAGATGCAGCGGTTGATACGCTTATTGACGGCGCGATGTTCAACTCTGGTCAGTGCTGTTGTGGTATTGAACGTATCTACGTGCACGAGAGTCTGTTCGACGAGTTCGTAAAGAAAGCAGTGGCTGTAGTTTCGGGATATAAGCTCGGCAACCCACTCGACCCCGAGACAACAATTGGGCCGATGGCGCACAAACGTTTTGCCCAAGAAGTTCGTGACCAGATCGCGGAGGCAATCGCAGCGGGCGCGACGCCACAGATTGACCCTGCCCTATTTCCACAAGACGATGGCGGTGCTTACCTTGCGCCCCAAATCCTTACCAATGTGAACCACGATATGCGCGTCATGCGCGATGAAAGCTTCGGTCCTGTTGTGGGCATTATGCCCGTAAAGAATGACGAAGAAGCGATCGCATTGATGAACGACAGCAACTTCGGCCTTACAGCGAGCTTGTGGACCAAAGATATCGAACGTGCCGCCCGCATTGGCGACCAAATCGAGACAGGCACAGTCTTTATGAACCGCGCAGACTATCTTGATCCCGCACTTTGCTGGACAGGCTGCAAGGACACAGGGCGCGGCGGCGGCCTTTCGATCATCGGGTACCACAACCTGACACGTCCAAAATCTTACCACCTCAAAAAGGCATAATGTCATGAAACTCATTGGCAACTGGTCCTACCCGACAGCGATCAAATTCGGCGCAGGTCGTATCAGCGAACTCGCGGACGCATGCAAGGCAACTGGAATGAAGAAGCCGCTCCTTGTTACGGATAAGGGGCTTGCGAACCTTCCGATCACAACCGCTGCGCTTGACCAGCTAGAGGCCGCTGGCCTTGGGCGCGGATTGTTCGCGGACGTCGACCCGAACCCGAATGAACTTAATGCCGAAGCTGGCCTTGCGGTGTACCGTGACGGCGGCCACGACGGTGTGATCGCATTCGGTGGTGGTTCAGGCTTGGACCTTGGCAAAGTAATCGCCTTTATGTCCGGTCAAACGCGTCCGATCTGGGATTTTGAAGACATCGGAGATTGGTGGACCCGTGCCGATCCAGACGGCATCGCGCCGATCATCGCGGTTCCGACCACTGCTGGAACAGGGTCCGAAGTAGGTCGCGCCTCTGTCATCACCAACTCGGTGACGCATGAGAAAAAGATCATCTTCCACCCGAAAATCCTGCCCGAGATTGTTATATGCGATCCTGAGCTAACGGTTGGCATGCCCAATTTCATCACCGCAGGTACAGGTATGGACGCATTCGCCCATTGCCTCGAGGCCTACTCATCGCCGCATTATCACCCGATGAGCCAAGGCATCGCGCTTGAGGGATTGCGTTTGGTTAAGGAATACTTACCGCGAGCCTATACACAGGGCGACGACCTTGAGGCGCGCGCGCATATGATGTCGGCGGCGATGATGGGCGCGACTGCGTTCCAGAAGGGCCTCGGCGCGATTCACGCTCTGAGTCACCCAATCGGCGCTATGTACAACACGCACCACGGCACCACCAACGCCGTTGTCATGCAGCCCGTGCTTCGCATGAACCGTCCCGCGATTGAGGACCGGATCAAGGATGCAGCGAACTATCTCGGGATTGCCGGCGGTTTTGACGGGTTTTATGAATTCGTGGGCGAGTTGAATGAAAAGCTCGGCATTCCGCAGAACCTCACCGATCTCGGCGTCAAAAATCCCGAGCTCGACAAGCTGGTTCACGGTGCGTTGATCGATCCATCAACAGGCGGCAACCCCGTTGAAATGACCGAAGCCAACACGCGAGCGCTTTTTGAAGCCTGCTTCTAGCATAATCAGTCCACCGTTCAGAAAATCTGGTCGGTGGACCATTCCTTAACTGACCTGATAAGCTCTAAAGATAGCAATAGACAGGCAGTAAATGAGTACCCTCCATCACCGCAGTTTGTTAGGTTACCAAGGCGACGATTTCGTCTTGCTCGACGCAGTGGCGGAGGAGGAAAGCTCAACCCAGCGCTATTTTTTCAAGTCAGGCACCGATCCCCGCATTGTTGCCAAAGTTACAATCCCCATCCAAACCCTGAGCATCGGCGGTGGATTGAGGGTTACCGCCGAAGCGCGCCCTATAGGCGCGGTGCCGCACAACGCGGAACATGAACTTCTCGCGGGGCTTGATACCATCGTCGCGCAGCGCAACGGCGAGGATTTTGATACGGTCCGACAATGGCTTGTGTATCACGCCAATGTTCATGGTGCGGAGGCAGCGATCATCCTTGACCGCGCCCCACCGAACTCCAATGAAAGCCTAAGAAACGCATTCGCCGATCAAACCATCGATGGGCTGAAAACACTCGTAATCGTGGATAGCCCCGTGCCGCTTGGCGCATCCGATCTCCCCCCTGAATCGCACCCTTTCAACGCACCCGATGCACCGGGCAAAGATCGCATGGAAATCCCCGCAGCCGATCCGTGGCGCGCGCCGCTGGGTGAAATCCTGATTTACGAAATTTTCAAATCTCGTTTCCTCGGGGCTGCGCGTTCGGTCGTTACTCTAGATTGCACCGAATTTCTCGCGCCTATTCCCGACGGCTCTGTTTTCGACTCCGTGCGAAGTTCCGATAATGGCGCGTTAGCGTTAGTTGGAACACGTGTTTATCCTTGGCGCATACGCAAAGGCCAAACCGCACAGTTTGGCGATCATATTTGCCGCCAGTTTGATCAGAACACCCCCAACCGCCGCTGGGCATTAGACGTCGAGCGCGTGCAAGAAGATACCGTCTGGAGGCTGGTGCGAGTGGTGGGCGCTGAAGCGGTACAATCTGAGCGTTTTTACCGCTGTGTTGCCCTTCGATATAAAATGGACGCGGTCAACGAACTGGTCCCCAAATCCAGTCTGATTGAGGATAAAGAGCTTGTTACCATCGCGTCAGAGCACTTTGCCCACAAGCCCGTCAGGATGCCAGAGAAACGGATGATTAAGCGTTCAAATACGAACACCACGGCAATCGTCACAACGATGAAAAACGAGGGGCCATTTATCCTCGAGTGGGTCGCGTTTCATAAATCAATCGGCGTGGACGATATCCTCGTCTATACCAACGACTGTGACGACGGCACGGATGATCTTCTCAACCTACTTCAAGAGCGCGGCATCGTTCAGCGACGTGACAACCCATTTAGGGAAACAGACCTAAAGCCCCAACACGCCGCGCTCCAAGCGGCCGAAAACGAGCCGGTCATTCAGAATGCAGACTGGGTTGTCTGCATGGATGTGGACGAATTCATTTCAATCCACGTGGGCGAAGGCAAGCTATCCGACCTATTCGCGGCGGTTCCTGACGCGAATATGATTTCAATGACTTGGCGCCTGTTTGGCAACAGCGACATTCACGAATTCTCCGACACTTCCGTAACCGAGCAGTTCACCTCCTGCGCGCCGGAGTTCATCTTCAAACCGCATCAGGCTTGGGGCTTCAAGACTCTATGTCGTCAAACTGGAATTTTCAAAAAGCTTGGCGTTCATCGTCCCAAAGGCTTACATCCTCAGCTAATGAGTGAGATCAACTGGGTGAATGGTTCTGGCAAACCTTTGCCGTCAAGTATGTACAGAAATAGTTGGCGCAGCACTGCGGCGACCTATGGATATGAGCTTGTAACTCTCAATCATTATGCTGTCCGCTCTGCCGAAAGTTTCCTTGTGAAGCGCGATAGGGGAAGGGTGAACCACGTCGACCGCGATCAGGGTTTGGCCTACTGGTTTCGGATGAACAATAATGCCGAGCAAAGCGAGCAGATCAATCGCAGCTTACCCGCCGCCAAACGTGACTTTGAACGCATGATGTCTGACCCCGAGATCCAAGCGGCACATGAATACTGCGTTAGCCGTCATCGAGAAAAGATCGCAAAATTGCGCGCGACTGAACGCTATGCGCGCTTCTACGATCAAATAACGAGCGATCGCATGCAACGCATGTCCAAGATGCACACTCATTTTGATGCGAATGTATTCCTCTCAGGCCCCGATGTCGTGCCCGACGAAATCGTAGAGCAAGATCATCCCGCAGATTTCCTATTTCGGGTTGAGAAAGGCGAAACGGCCCACTGAATCTACAAGGGGTCTTTGCCCGACACGATGAAATTCGGCATAAGTCGCGTTACCAGCCCTACTAGGAACGCTGTGCTTAGTCCAAATGTTAGCAGCCCCGTGATAGATGCGAATGACGCAAAGACCCGATGCTCTTCGCCAAGAGTAATGTCGCCATACCCAAGCGTCGTATATGTCACTACCGAGAAATATACTGCGGTTGACCAGTCCAGAATGGCGTCACTCCAAACCAACGCTACAGCCCAAAGCCAGACCTGAACCGTATGTGAGAACACGACCATTGCGAAGGTACCGCCAACAAATACGGGCATCCGCCAAGTTTCTCTAATATTGTCGTAACGCTGGTGGGTTCGAAGCACGGCCTCGATAGTTTTGGCTGAAAGCACAACATGCAAGATGGCACATACGCTCAACAGCGCAGTACCTAAAAATATTTGCCACGTAAGGTTCATGTTCATCCTCAGTAACGATTGCCAGTCACACCATAGTTCAAGGCAAAGAAGGTGATTGCAAGCGCCCAGTCCCACCTTACCCAACTTTTCGCGAACCACCCTTGCCAAATTCAGTTTGGTACGACAAAACTACAGAAATGGGTTGGAGGTTTCATGAGCACTACATTTGATCACATCGTTATCGGTGGCGGTTCGGCAGGCTGTGTCGCTGCAGCGCGGCTCGTAAGAGACGGCGGCGCAAAGGTGCTGTTACTGGAGGCTGGGCATTCGCATCGGCATCCCCTACTCGACATGCCGCCCGGCGTTTTCAAATTGCTCAAGAATGGCTCGAAATTCTTCAAGACGCACAGTACGACGCCCCAAGAACATCTCGATGGTCGTGTTCAAGAAATCCCGCAGGGGAATGTTCTGGGTGGGGGCTCCTCAGTCAACGGGCAAGTTTATATTCGTGGGCGAGCGAGCGACTACGACGGCTGGCAGGAGGCCTTACGCGGCAACAATGACGGGATCGGATGGGGTTGGAAGGATGTGCTCCCTCATTTTCGCGGCATGGAATCCAACAGTCGTTTCAACAACGAACTTCACGGAACTGACGGCGAATTGTCAGTCTCGGACCCAGGCCATATCGCCGACATGGCGCGATGGTACGTGCAAGCGCTTCAGCAACAGGGAGAGCCGTTCAACACTGATTTCAATGGGCCGACGCAACGCGGCGCGGGCTTCTTTCAGTTCACGTATCATCAGGGGCAGCGCGCTTCTGCGGCTCATGCGTTCATTGGCCCGCTCAAAGGAAATCCGAACCTTGACGTTCGCCTCCGCGCCGAGGTTCAGCGAATAATTATCGAGGATGGAAGAGCAGTTGGCGTTATTTATAAAGATTCTAAGGGCACGCATGAGGTCCTCACCAATGGCGAGGTGATTTTATCCGCGGGCGCATTGGTGACGCCCAAAATCCTTATGCTTTCGGGTATTGGGCCAGCAGATCATTTGGCCGAACATGGTATTCAAATCGTTCAGGATCACGCAGGTGTGGGGCAGAACCTATCGGACCACCCAGACTGTTCTGTCGTCGCGAAGGCGAATGGCAAGTATGGATATTTCGGACAGGATCGCGGCTGGAACATGATCCGGAACGGCCTGCAATTCAAACTCTTTGGAACGGGAATGATCACAACCACTGGGCTTGAGGCTGCGGCCTTTGTGAACCCGTCCAACCCAGAAGCAGAACCATCTCTGGAGGCATACTGCATTCCTGTGCTCTATCTTGATGATGAAACGCTCACGCGTGTGGGGGATGGTCCAGGGGTGTCCATTCAAATCGTGCTGCTAAATCCAAAATCGCGCGGCGAGGTCAGCTTGGCATCTGCCAACCCATCAGACATGCCGCTTGTCTCGCCGAACTTCCTGAAGGAGCCAGAGGACATGAAGACGATGATTGAGGGGCTTCGATACTTCACTCAAACAATGAGTACGGCTCCGCTTGCTGACAAAATCGACCGTATCGTATCTCCGGACCAATCCGATACCTCTGACGAAGCGCTCGCCGCCCATTGTCGCCGCGTTGTTAAAACGAACTATCACCCATCTGGTACGGCCAAAATGGGGGCGGATGGAGATCCGATGGCGGTTCTCGACTCACGGCTTAGGGTTCGGGGCGTTGCGGGGCTTCGGGTCTGCGATATGTCGGCGGCACCGACGCTTATCTCTGGCAACACGAATGCGACCGCTATGATGCTCGGGGATCGATGCGCGCAACTTGTGATGGGGCGACTATAGCGCGCCATTCTATCGGCGAAATCAACAAAGAGGGGAAGTGGTGCACCCGAGAGGATTCGAACCTCTGACCCCCTGATTCGTAGTCAGGTACTCTATCCAGCTGAGCTACGGGTGCGTGAGGGGTGATTTAGCGGCGTGTGACGGGGTTTGCAAGGGCTAAACCCCAAAATCATTACCTATTTTTTTAAACACCTGTTTTCTCTTAAAAACTTAGGCAAAACTCCCTATGGCCGCATGTCTGGCCTTGGGTAAATAGATCGAAAAACAGGTTCCGTTAGAATCGCTGTGCTTTAAATCGAGGTGGCCACCGTGACCGCGCACCAATTCTCCTGAAATCGCCAGCCCAAGACCGGTTCCGCCTTTTCTGATTCCGCCCTGAAATGCTGTGAACAGATGTTCACGCGCTTTGGGTGGCAAGCCCGGCCCTGTGTCGTACACATCAATTACCCAGTTTTCTTCGTCTTGGTCGGCGGAGACCGTCACGGCCCCTTGCTCGCCAGTGCCAGCGATGGCCTGTCGCCCATTGCGCACAAGATTTGAGAGCACGCGATAGAGTTGCTCGGAATCCGCGCGTACTCGCATTGTCTCGGCCACATTATTCTCAAACGTAACATGCGCAGTACCCGCCGCGAGCTTCTCATTCTCAACGACGTCCTGCACAAGAGAATGCAGCGCCACCTCACTCAAACTAGGAGGCGCTTCCTCGGCCTTCCCAAACGCAAGCGTTTTTTCACAGAGGCTTACAGCGCGACTAATGGAGTTAAGCAACTTGGGCGCTGCGCGTTTGACGGCTGGATCTTCTGAGTTTTCCATACGGTCCGCAAAAAGCTGCGCCGTGGTCAGGATATTTCTAAGGTCATGGCTAATTTTGGCAACGGCGCTTCCCAATTGTGCAAGGCGTTCTTTTTGCTTCAAGGCACCCGTAAGCTGGTTCTGCATCGACCGCAGCGCCTCTTCGGCTTCGCGAAGCTCGGTCACACCTGCGTTCGGTTCGATCAGGTTGCGAACATCCTCTGGTTCCGCAGCATAGGCCTGCATGTTTCGCACGACCCGCTTGATGGGCACGACAAGAAAGCTTCGCACTGCGACGAACAACAGGATCGCGGTGATAATCGAAATCACCAGCGACAACCAAAGGATATTGGCCCCATATGCAAGCATCGCGGCGCGTAGATCCTTGGTATCGGTTGTCAGCTCTATCAATAGCCCCGCCCCACGCACGGGTTCGCCCATCACACGAATGATCCGGTTTTCGTTATCCCAAAGCTGCAACATCGCATCCCGAATAAGCGTCATCGCCGTCGGATCGCGAAGATCGAATGTCTGGTAAATGGGTGCGGGAATAGGAGAGGATAGCATCAACTGTCGTATTTCATCACGCCTCAAGACAACGTTGAAAACGCCGGCATTTTCAAGCAACTCGCTCTCGAGTTCCGGATCAATCATATCATCGGCCAAGAGCGCCAAGGACGCGATCTGGGCCTTTTCAAGCTTAAGAAGCAGGAAATCTTCGCGAAAGCGCGCAACCGAGGGTACAAAAATCAGGATCTCGGCCAGCATCACAAAGAGCGCTGTAAGAATCAGGAAGCGTCCCGAAAGGGAATTAAGTACGCTAGTTTTCTTCATTCGTTTCCCGTCCACCTAGGGTAAAAAGCGCTGAACAAATCTTACCACACCTTTGACTTTGGCGTTTTCAAATAACATGGGACTAAAGTAGGCACCCGCAGCGCGTTTGTTAACCTCCGAGAGAGTCGGATAGGGTAATACTGTTGCGGCAATCGCGCTCATTTTCATGTTATTTGCCATCGCCATAGCCCACATGCCGATAAGTTCACCCGCTTGCGCCCCTGCAATAGACACGCCGACAGGACGGGAATTGGCGACCATAACCTTAATAAGACCGTCGGTTTTGCCCTCAGCAATGGCGCGATCGTTTTCGCGATATGGAAAGCGAACCACTGTGAGTTTACGTCCATATTTTTCGCGCGCTTTCTCTTCGGTTAGGCCCACTTGGGCCAGTTCGGGCGCAGTATAAGTGGCCCATGGTATGTGGTCGGACTTGGCTTTGGAGGGAAGTCCGAAGAGCGCGGATTTTATAATGACGCCTGCGTGGTACCCTGCGACATGGGTGAGCTGCATTCCGCCAGCCACATCCCCGATCGCATAAATTCGTCGGTTGCTGGTCTTAAGCTGTGAATCCACGGTGACACCTGCTCGCTCGGTCTTCACTTCTGCGGCCTCAAGGTTCAAACGATCGACATTCGCTTTACGACCAACCGCCAACAACAGATGAGACCCAGCAAATACATTGCCCTCCTCTGTAACCACGGCGACACCACGCGAAGTTTCGCGAACCTCGCTCACAGTCGCACCTTCGTAGATGCTCACACCTTCTTTGCGGAGCTGGTTCAGGACGATCTCTGCCAACTCCGGATCATCTTTGCCTAGCGCCTTTTCACCTTCGACTACCGTGACTCTACTTCCGAGTCGTCGATGCGCCTGCGCCATTTCCATACCGATGGGCCCGCCACCGATGATTATCAAATGCTTCGGTCGATCTTTTAGATCAAAGAGACTTTCGTTTGTGAGAAAGGGCACATCATCAAGGCCAGTGATTGGCGGCACCAATGGCGAAGAGCCCGTCGCAATAACAAAACGGCGCGCTTTAATCCTATACTCGCCCGCCTGAAGCTCCGAAGGCGACAGAAACTCGCCGAACTCCTCGATGACTTCCACGCCCAAACCACGAAACCGTTCAACCGAGTCGTTTGGCTCGATTGTTCCGATCACATTGTGGACGTGGTCGTTTGTCGTGGCGAAATCCAAGGTTGGCTCGTTTGACTGAACTCCTAGCGTCGCACCGTCGCGGTGTGCTTGCGCCGCCTTACCCGCCGCGATCAGCGCTTTGGACGGTACGCAGCCGTAGTTCAAACAGTCGCCGCCCATCTTGTGGCCCTCGACCAGAACAACACGCGCGCCCATTTGCACCGCACCCGCCGCAACCGATAGCCCACCAGAGCCCGCACCGATGATACAAATATCCGTATCGATCTGAGTCATACCTTGGCCTCTTTCTTAAAAGATTTCGCAATCATCGGAAGAGCCGCAAGCACCGCAAGCCCGAGAATCGGGAACAGAATATGAGGCTCGAAAATAATGCCAAGGTTCGGTGACTCGCCCCGCTCCAACACCTCACCAACGCCTGCACCAACTGAAGTATAGACAACCGATCCGGGGATGATCCCAAGGAACGTTGTAATCGCAAACCGATTCAGAGGTACTCCCACGGTCGACAGCGCCAAGTTCACAAGGAAGAACGGGAATACAGGCACCAATCGGACCATGAGGAGGAACGACCATTGATTATCATCGATACCCGCCTTGACCTTCTTTAATAGGCCCGCGCTGTTTTCCATCCGCTCCGATATTGACGCGCCAATCCCCCATCGCGCAGCCAGAAAGATCAACGTAGCGCCCGTCGTTGCCGCGACGATATTCAGAACCACGCCAGGAAACATGGTAAAGAGGAAGCCACCCGTAATCGAGGCAATCGCCGCTCCAGGTAAGGAGAACGTCACAATCACCGTATAGATGAGCATGAAACCCAACATTGTTGCCAAGTAATGAGAATCGCGAAACTCAATAAGCGTGTCGCGATTATCCCGAAGCGCCTCAAAGCTTAACTGATCCCGCAACAAAAAAGCCCCCAGTAAAGAAACCACAAGAATAACAATCAAGGGGACAAGCCGTACATAACGATTGGATTTGGCTGGAGATTGTTGCGGCATGATCTGACCTAAGTTATGAAACGTAACGCCAACATGAGCTTATTCCGCTCCGAGCGATAGGGTGTTCACGCCTGCTTGATATCGGGTGAGGATTCGTCCATGAATTGCGGGGCCGATCCGGCGAATTGAAACAATTTCGTACAGAAACTGGCGAGTTGTTGCAAAAACCGGCTTGTGTTGAATTGACTTCTTCTCGACACCCCCCTAAAGAACGGGCTTCGAGATTCAATTTCCTTCGAATCCCCTCAATCTGGGGCGCAGAGATTCGCAGGCAAAACAACGGAGACGGGCGATGAAACGCACCTTTCAACCATCGAACCTAGTTCGCAAGCACCGCCACGGTTTTCGTGCGCGTATGGCAACTAAAGCTGGCCGCAAGATCCTGAATGCACGTCGTGCAAAAGGTCGTAAGTCCCTGAGCGCATAAGCGTTTTGACTTAGGTCTTGGTCCATTCGTGGGCTGTTATCATTCGGTGCCGCCGGAACTTTGGGTTCCCGGCGGTTTTCGTTTGCGCGCCGTATGGCTCTTTTCACGCTAGCCGCCGACACCTATGTGTTAGAGTGAAGTGTTTAACCTGAGGATGATATGCTGCTGACGCTCAAGAAACGTTCGGATTTCTTAAAGGCTGCGCGAGCAAAGCGTCGTGCAACGGCGGGGTTCATTCTTCAGGCACGCCAGCGGGACGAGTGCGATTCTTCGATTGATCCTACGGACATTCGGATCGGCTATACTTGCTCCAAGAAAGTCGGCAACGCCGTCGCACGCAATCGCGCCAAGCGGCGACTTCGTGAAATTGCACGCCTTGGCCTTCCCGAAGGGGGCAAGCCCGGATGGGACTACGTTCTTATCGGCAAGCGCGAAGCAACAGCCACGCGACCGTTCGCATCGCTTCAGGGCGATCTGGCCTATGCGCTTCGCAAGCTTCATCCACAGAACCATCAGTCCGCCGCCGAGCCAAGCCCATGACCCCGCTCGCTTTTATCGTCTCACTTCCGGTACGTGCGTATCGCGCGGTATTTTCGCCATGGGTGGGTTTTAACTGTCGCTACCAACCAACGTGCTCGGCCTATGCAATGGAAGCACTGGAAAAACACGGGGCGATCAAAGGCAGCTATCTCGCCGCGCGGCGCATTGGTCGATGCCACCCCTTTGGCGGCGATGGCTATGACCCCGTTCCCGAGAATAACGAAAACCAGCCCAAAGACGGCGGCCCCTAAGCGCCGCCTTTCTTTCATGTCGCAAACCACGTAAGAAGCTGCGACCATATATAGAGTATTTGCCATGCTTGACGATAACGACGATATCCACCCCCTGTTTTACGGCGCCCCCAAAACTGCCGAATTCAAGAAACTGCGTAAGCGGATCGTTCGTCAAACGCGCGAAGCGATTGAGCAATACGGCATGATCGAACGCGATTCCCGTTGGCTTGTGTGCCTCTCAGGCGGCAAAGACAGCTACACGCTGCTAGCAGTTCTCTATGAGCTGAAATGGCGCGGCTTGCTTCCCGTCGATATTCTGGCATGCAACCTCGATCAGGGTCAGCCCGGTTTTCCTGCAACGGTTCTGCCTGAGTTCCTTAAGAAAATGGGTGTAGAGCATCGGATCGAGTACCAAGACACATATTCGGTGGTGATGGATAAAGTGCCGGAGGGTCGCACATTCTGCGCGCTTTGTTCGCGTCTGCGCCGTGGGAATCTGTATCGTATCGCCCGCGAAGAGGGATGCTCCGCTGTCGTACTCGGGCATCATCGCGACGATATTCTGGAAACATTTTTCATGAACCTGTTTCATGGCGGTCGCCTTGCGACTATGCCGCCAAAACTCGTGAACGAAGAGGGCGACCTGTTCGTCTATCGCCCCTTGGCCCATGTTGCTGAGGCCGATTGCGAAAAATTCGCGAACGGAATGCAATACCCGATCATTCCCTGCGACCTTTGCGGCAGTCAGGATGGCCTGCAACGTCAGCAGGTTAAGCAGATTCTAGATGGCTGGGAACGAAACTCTCCCGGTCGCCGCCAAGTCATGTTCAAGGCGCTGACCAACGCGCGGCCTTCACATTTGCTGGACCCGAATTTGTTTGATTTTGCTGGATTGACGCGCGATCTGGCGGCCGAGAAAGATACAATTCTAGACAAAAGCAGCTCGGTTCCCATCTTGCGTTAACGTTCCGCTAGGAGTGTGCGGCTAGTTTCCAATGGATCGCGTCTATTCAGGCGCGCTCTTGTCCAAGGGAAACGAACATGCACGCACGCGCAAAACTTAGCAGCACCTACGATAGACTTCGCCGTGCGATTTCCATTCAATATCTGCTCGCGTTTCTGCCCGCCATAACGCTTGGGGCATATTGGCTTGGGGGCGAAGGGGCGTTGGTGGCAGTTGCGCTCATACTTCCCGCCCTCCTAAGCATATCCGAAGGGTTCTCAACACCCACTCTCCACACACCTCACGACGGGATTACGCGACTTCCTTTGCGCTCCGCGGTCGAAAATGCGCTAGATCGCTCTCTTGATGCGCACTCCAGAAGTGGCCTCACCACGGCCAGTATTCAATTGGACTTGGACGATTTTCACGCAATAGCCGAGCGGTACGATCACAGCGCTGCGGAACAAATACTACTACAAGCGAGCGACCGTCTGCTCGGCGTCCTCCGAAGTAATGACGTGATGGCCCGCCTCGATGGGGGACGGTTTGCAATTGCGGTTACCCCCGCGCGGCGCGCTGATCTTGAGACGTTGATCCAAATGGGCGGGCGCATTCAAGAATCCGTCGCCGTGCCGTTTCTGGTCGGCAATACAAATATATACCTCACCGCCTCCGTCGGGTTTTGCCTCTCAAGCCGCCTCGCAACTCAAACTGGCGCGGCCATGCTCGACGCTGCGGAATGCGCGCTACAAGAAGCCAAGCTTAACGGCCCCGGCGGTGTTCGAGCATACTCACCCGAGATGAAGCGCAAAATCAGAAGCCAATCAGCGCTCCAAGAGGAGGTTCGTGCCGCGTTAGAGACCGGCGAAATCCAACCATGGTTTCAACCACAAATTTCAACACACACCGGCGAAGTGACAGGTTTTGAAGCACTCGCGCGCTGGCAGCACCCAACACGCGGGATCATCAATCCCAGCGACTTTCTCCCCGCTATTGAGCAAGCAGGCCTGTCTGAACGCCTTAGCGAAGTTATCCTTTTTCACTCGCTTTCTGCCCTGAAACAGTGGGACAAGACCGATTTCTATTTACCAAGCGTCGGAGTGAACTTCTCATCGGATGAGCTCCGCAATCCAAAGCTTGTCGAAAAAATCCAGTGGGAGCTTGACCGCTTCGATATAGCTGCGGGCCGGCTAAACATCGAAATTCTAGAGTCGGTAGTGTCCGGAACTGACGACGACACAATTGCTCGTAATATCAAGGGCCTCTCGCAGTTGGGCTGTGGAATAGACCTTGATGATTTTGGAACCGGCCACGCCGCGATTGCGAACATTCGCCGCTTTTCCGTAAGCCGCATCAAGGTTGATCGTTCATTCGTCACGAAAATCGACCTAGACCCAGAGCAGAACAGGATGGTTTCCGCCATTCTGACAATGGCCGAACGCCTTGAACTCGATACACTCGCCGAAGGTGTCGAAAGCGTCGGAGAGCATGCAACACTCTCGCAGCTCGGCTGTGGTCACGTGCAAGGATTTGGAATTGGCCGCCCAATGCCATTTTCAGAAACAGTAACTTGGATCGAAAAGCACCGCACCAAGATCGTACAGACTCCGACAATCAGCAGAAAACAAGGATAATACCGTTCGGTTTCTCGAATTAACAAGGGAATCTACTTGACCTTTCGTGCTGTGACAGGTTGAACCTCACTGTGTTTTTTCAGGAAAATGGCGGGTCCAATGGACGATCAGAATAAGAACCTCATCCTTGCAATTGCCCTCAGCCTTCTTGTGCTGATTGGTTGGAGCTTCATCGCGCCCCAGCCCGAATTGCCCATTGATCCAGAAGCAGGCGCGATCGCCACGAACGATGGTGGGCTAACTCCCCCCTCCTCGGATAGCGATACGTCCCCGTCATTCGATGATGCCTCGACTCCTCAAGCGACCGAGGCAGCCCAAATTCAGATCGAAACCGATCGTCTGACCGGCTCAATTTCCACCCTCGGGGGCCGAATTGATAACCTTCGCCTCAAAGATTACACAGTTGATCTTGATCCCGACTCTGAACTCGTAACGCTTCTGCGCCCCGAAGGGGAAACACACGCGTACTATGCCCTTTACGGATGGGGCCCCGCCGGCGGCATGGACCCAAGCCTGGTTCCTGGACGCGATACGATATGGACGCAAACCGATGGCGATGTTCTTACGACCGAGACGCCGATCACCCTATCTTGGGACAACGGTAACGGGCTGATATTCAATCGGAAAGTATCCATCGACACGGACTATATGTTCTCGGTCGAGCAATCCGTCACGAACAACTCAACGACTCTTCAACGCCTCTACCCTTATGGGATGATCGCTCAGCACGGCGAGCCTGAGCAAATTGGCTTCTTTATTTTGCACGAAGGCGCGATCCGCATGGCGGACGGTCACCTTTCCAAGAATAAATACAAGAAAATGCCCGACATGGACTACTCTGAAAGAGAGCGCGCACGGGTAGATGCTCAGCAAGTCGAGCACAACGGCTGGATTGGTTTTACCGGCAAAGAATGGATGACCACCCTCGTTCCCGAGCCCGGCCAGCCCTTCACTTCGGTCGCTAAATACATTGAAACGCACGCGGTTTACACTGCCGAAACCCGATTCCCCGTAGTCGATGTTGTCCCCGGTGGAACGGTCACTAACAACACGCGCCTGTTCGCTGGCGCAAAGGAATGGGACCTGATTAAGCATTACGAACGCGACGAGCATATCGAACGCTTTATCGATAGTATCGACTGGGGTGTTTTCTCGGTCATTACCAAGCCGATGTTCTGGCTCCTGTTTACAATTTACGGCTTCATCGGAAATATGGGCTGGTCGATCATTGTTCTGACGCTTGTAATCAAAGCCCTGCTCTTCCCACTGGCCTACAAGTCCTATGTATCCATGGCCAAGATGAAGAAACTCCAGCCAGAAATGGAGAAAATCAAAGAGCGTGCGGGCGATGATCGTCAGCAACTTCAGCAAGAGATGATGGCGCTCTATAAGAAAGAGAAAGCGAACCCTGCTTCCGGTTGTCTTCCAATTCTGTTACAGATTCCGATCTTCTTCTCGCTCTACAAGGTTATCTTCGTGACGATCCTGCTGCGCCATGCACCATGGTTCGGCTGGATTGAGGACTTGTCCGCCCCTGATCCAAGCTCCATCCTCAACCTGTTTGGATTGCTTCCTTTCGATGCGCCCGATCCTGGTAGTTTCCTTGCGTTGATTTCGCTCGGCGTCTTGCCAATCATCCTTGGTATCTCGATGTGGATGCAACAAAAGCTTAACCCTGCCCCCACCGAACCCACTCAGGCAATGGTGATGGCATGGATGCCTTGGGTCTTCATGTTCATGCTAGGGAGTTTTGCTTCTGGTCTCGTCATTTACTGGATCGCGAACAACGTCATTACGTTCACGCAGCAGTACCTGATTATGCGCAGCCAAGGCGTGAAGCCCGATGTATTCGGGAATATCAAGGCCGGCTTTAAGCGCAAGAAATCCGGTGCCAAATGACCTTGGCGACCGCCACGCTATCACAAATTTGGCGCCATCCCATCAAAGGGCATGGCGCCGAAAACCTAACCAACGTTGCTCTCACGGCCGGGGAAACCTTGCCGTGGGATCGCGTTTGGGCAGTACCGCATGTGAATGCGACAGATGACCTGCGAGGTTGGGCGCATTGCCGAAATTTCACGCGCGGTGCATCCTATCCCAGCTTGATGGCAATCAATGCAAAACTCGATCCGCAAAATCAGATCATCACGCTATCGCACCCTGAACTCGACGATCTGACATTCGACCCCGAAACAGAAGCTGGCCAATTCTTGAAGTGGGTTGCGCCAATTTTGCCAGAGGAGCGCCCCTCGCCCATCGGCATCGTACGCGCTGCGGGCCAAGGCATGACTGATCAATCAAAGCCCTGGGTGTCTATCTTGAACACGGCCTCCCTCGCTGAGTTGAGTTCTGAACTCGGTCAAACGCTGGATGCTCGCCGCTATCGCGGAAATTTCTGGATCGATGGAATGTCGCCATGGGCCGAACGAGATTGGCTTAATTGTGAAATTACAATCGGATCGGTCACCCTGCGTGTGACCAAACACATCACACGATGCCGCGCGACAGATTCTAATCCGCTGACAGGCAAGCGCGACGTAGACACGCTACGCGCTCTACGCGAAAATTGGGGGCATCAAGATTTCGGCGTTTTTGCAGAAGTCCTCAATGATGGTAACGTTGCCGTCGGCGACACAGTAAAGGTAACGTCATGACACAAGCATTCACCATCGCTGAAGCTCCCGATGCAAACGCCATCGAAAAAGGGCGATTGCTCTTTGCGAATGGGACAGAATTCCTCAAGGGTGTCGTCGCCATGGACGGTATGCCGTCCGGAGACCGATTGGAGGTCTGCTTTGCGGGCCGTTCCAATGTGGGTAAATCCAGCCTTATCAACGCGGTGACTGGTCGAAAAGCACTGGCACGCGCCTCCAACACACCCGGACGCACACAGGAAATTAACTTCTTTACTGCCAGTGATAGCCACTATCTCGTGGACCTTCCGGGCTATGGCTACGCAAATGCGCCCGTCAAAATCGTTGAAAAATGGCAACGTTTGCTCAAAGCTTACCTGTCAGGACGGGCGAACCTCCGCCGCGCATTTGTGCTTATCGACGCGCGCCACGGCGTGAAAGCGGTAGATCAAGAAATCATGGCACTACTCGACCGTTCAGCGGTGACTTTTCAGTGCGTGATGACAAAAATCGACAAGCCCAAAGCGGCTGAACTCGAAAAGAATATCGCACAGGTCCAAGCTGCGCTAAGCAAGCATCCAGCGGCTTATCCCGAGATTATCCTTACCAGCTCGGAAAAAGGTCAGGGTATTGAGACCCTTCGCGCAACAATTGCGTCACTTATCTAGCTGAAATCACATCGAAGCCTTGAAACATGCCGCGAACCCATTACCAATGTCGCGACACCAAGGATGAACAGATGAAGAAACAAGACGCTATGAACCGCGATTGGATTGCCACGGCCCGGACACTCTCTCAGGCGCTGCCATTCTTGCAGCGATACGATGGCGCGACCGTCGTCATCAAGTTTGGCGGCCACGCGATGGGAAGCGACGAAGCCATGGACAGCTTTGCGCGCGATGTCGTTTTGATGCAGCAAGTGGGCGTTAACCCCGTTATCGTGCACGGCGGCGGACCGATGATTAACGAGATGCTCGACAAACTGGACATCAAGTCGGAGTTCGTCGGCGGCAAGCGTGTCACCGATCAGGCGACCGTAGAGGTCGTCGAGATGGTCCTTTCTGGCCGTGTGAACAAGAGAATTGTTCAGGCGATTAATGCGCAGGGCGGTCGTGCTGTTGGGCTTTCGGGCAAAGACGCAAATCTTATGGTCTGCGATCAAACCGACCCAGCACTTGGGTTCGTCGGCACACCCGCCGAAATGCACCCCGAGGTGTTACAAACGCTCTTTGATGCCGACACGATTCCCGTCATTGCGCCGCTTGGCGCGGGCCGAAATGGCGAAACATTCAACGTCAATGGCGATACCGCCGCGGGCGCGATCGCAGGTGCGCTCAAGGCTGATCGCTTGCTCTTGCTGACTGACGTCGCAGGCGTAAAGGATGAGTCTGGCGAAGTGGTCACCGAACTCACCGCTGCGCACGTTCACGAATTGACGGAACGAGGCATTATCGCAGGCGGCATGATCCCCAAGACCGAGACCGCGCTCGCGGCCCTCTCTGCTGGGGTTCGCGCCGCTGTGATCCTTGATGGGCGCGCTCCGAATGCCTGTTTGCTTGAGTTGTTCACAGAGCATGGCGCCGGAACAATTATCCGTCAGGGCTAGCGCTTGTAGTTGCACGCGCTTCTGACGCGGTGCACTCTTGGGTATGCAAAACGAAACAATCATCCGGCTCGGTGTTTTCCTCGGGCTGTTCGCGGTCATCGCAACGGCAGAAGCACTCTTGCCGCTCCGTACTGTCGCGCGAAAATCGCGCTGGCCAATCAACTGGGCACTGGTGCTGATTGATACGCTTACTTTGCGCTTACTTGCGCTTGCCGTGCCGCTCTTGGCGGTTGGCGCGGCGCTGGATGCGGGGGCTAGGGGCGTAGGGGTTTTAAACCACACCTCTTGGCCACAATGGATTGAGGTAATCATTGCCGTCGTCATTCTCGACTTTGCGATCTGGCTTCAGCACCTACTGACTCACAAAATCCCCATACTTTGGCGACTGCATCAGGTTCACCATGCCGACGCCGAGATGGATGTCAGTACCGCGATCCGATTTCACCCAGTTGAAATCGCCCTCTCGATGTTGCTGAAAATCGGGCTCGTCTATGTTCTTGGTCCGTCCGCTGTTGCGGTTGTATTGTTTGAAGTACTGCTAAACGGCACTTCGCTATTCAATCACGCCAACCTCAATATTCCTCGTCCTATCGATACCGTTATTCGCAAAATCCTTGTTACGCCCGACATGCACCGCGTGCATCATTCCGTGCATCGTGATGAGCATGACAGCAACTACGGATTTTCACTGTCGATCTGGGATCGGATGTTTGGAACATATATTGCGCAACCTCGCGCGCCGCATGACAGCATGGAAATTGGATTGAAGGGTGACGGGATGCGGCCAAATACCCTGCTTCAGACCCTAATGATGCCCTTTGGGAGCCGCCGATGAAACTGATTTTGATGCGCCATATGAAGTCCAGCTGGGACGGGAATACTAGCGATCATGAGCGCCCCTTAAACCCGCGAGGGCGCGCAGCAGCACCGCGTTTAGGTGAGTGGTTGGTAGGGTGCGGACATGTGCCAGATGTGGCCTTGGTGTCCGATGCTACGCGCACACGGGAAACTTACGCTGGCGTCGAACCAGAATTCACTAACGCAATGTCGGTTATCTTTACCCGAGCACTGTACTTGGCTTCGCCTGCTGAAATTTTACGGGTAATCGCGGCACATCCAGTGGAGCCAGGTCAAACACTGCTGATCATCGGCCACAACCCCGGGATTGCCGAGTTAGCGAGCGGCCTAGCGCAAGAAGCGCCAGCGCATGATCAGTTCGGAAGGTATCCAACTGGCGCAACAACCGTGCTTCAGTTCACTCAAGAGATCAAACCTCGGAGCGGTATCGTGTTGGATTTCGCCGTACCGCGCGAACTTTAAGGGCCAGCCCAATCGGAGCTGGCCCTCGTTTTCTTAGTGGCCCAGAATCTGCGAGAGGAACAATTTAGTCCGCTCGGATTTCGGATTGTTAAAGAATTCTTCAGGCTCGTTTTGCTCAACGATTTGGCCCGCATCCATAAAGATAACGCGGTTCGCCACCTGACGGGCAAAGCCCATCTCGTGCGTCACGCAGAGCATCGTCATACCCTCTTCAGCAAGCTCGATCATAGTGTCGAGAACCTCTTTGATCATTTCTGGGTCCAACGCCGATGTCGGCTCATCGAACAACATGATGCGAGGCTTCATGCAGAGCGAACGTGCAATCGCCACGCGCTGTTGCTGCCCACCAGAGAGCATACCGGGATATTTGTTGGCTTGCTCTGGGATTTTGACTTTCTCAAGGAAGTGCATCGCGATTTCCTCAGCCTCTTTCTTGGGAGTCTTGCGAACCCAAATCGGAGCCAAGGTACAGTTCTCAAGGATCGTGAGGTGCGGGAACAGGTTGAAGTGTTGAAAACACATCCCCACTTCGGAACGGATCTTATCGATGTTCTTGAGGTCGGACGTAAGCTCGGTGCCATCAACAATGATGTCCCCTTGCTGGTGCTCCTCAAGACGGTTGATACAACGGATCAGTGTCGATTTCCCCGACCCTGAAGGCCCCGCGATGACGATACGTTCGCCTTGGTTCACCGTCAGGTTGATATCGCGCAGCACGTGGAATGTGCCGTACCACTTGTTCATATTGTTGATTTGGATCGCGACCTCATCAGATACCTGCATTTTGGAGCGATCGATTTGGCGTTCAGTTGCAAGTTCAGACATCGTGTGAACTCCTTATTTATGGCCAGTTTGAAGCTTGCGCTCCAAGTACATGGAATAACGTGACATGGAAAAACAAACGACGAAGAAGAGAAGCGCGATGAAGGCATAAAGCTCCCATACGATACCGTTCCATTCTTGGTTTGCGCGGATCGCATTGGACAGGCCAATCGGATCCATCAAGCTGATGATCGACACAAGCGTCGTATCCTTGAACACGCCGATAAACGTACTCACGATACCCGGAATCGAGATCTTGAGCGCTTGCGGCATGATGATCAGCCGTTGTGCCTTCCAGTAATCGAGACCAAGCGCGTCGGCCGCCTCGTATTGCCCTTTGGGAAGCGCAGCAAGTCCGCCACGTATGACCTCGGCCATATAGGCAGAAGCAAAGAGCGTCACCATGATCATAACCCGCAAGATCACATCGAAGTTCGTTCCAGGAGGCATGAAGATGTTGAGCAGGTTGTTGGCCACAAAGAGAAGCGTGATCAGCGGTACCCCACGGATGAACTCGATAAATCCAACGCAGATTGACTTGACGATTAGGAGGTCCGATTGACGGCCAAGCGCCAAGATAATCCCGAGCGGCAAAGAGCCAAGGATCGCCACGATACCAATTGAGATCGAAAGGAAGAACCCGCCGAACTGACGGCTGGAAACCGCTTCTAGTGCGAGCGCGGGCGTTGCCTGTGCCAATACCCCTGCGATTGGACCGGCAGCGAATAGCCACCAGAGGATCGGTACTGCAGCGGTGAGGATAACACCGATCAGATTTCCGATTGCAGGACGGACGTAGTTGAACACCAAGTACCCGAGAACAAATCCAACGAAAGCCATCGTCGGCCCCCAAATGGATCCGCCCCACATCAGGAACACGTCCACGAACGGGAACAGAATGGTGACGATTAGGAACTTGCGCGGGACCTTTTCCCAAAGCACCGGAGCCAAACCGATGAACATCAGGACAAGCGCAAGGTTCAGTCGCCAGTAACCCAAAATCATAACGATTGGCGTCGCAATATGCGCACGTGCATCGCTAAGGATCAATTCTGGATCAACACCGCTAACTGCGGAAAGCAGGTTCGCGTCGAGAGGATAGAAACCATAGAGAAGCTGCAACCAACGGTCGTTGATCACACCCCAACAGGCACCGCCATGGGCACCGCCGACGATTTCACGGCACTCGTTAAGAGACTTGGCCTCCCAAGTAGGAGAAACGGCCCAGCCCATAAGGTTCATGAAGACCCAAACAATCGAAAGCCCAAAGAGGACCGTGATGATTGAGTTCCAAACACCGTTGAACAGGTTCGCGCGCGCCCAGCCGATTGGCCCAACCATTGTTGCTGGTGGAGCCTGTTCTGGGAGCATTTCCGTGCGGACGAATTGAATATCTGACATATTACCGCTCCACCAATTTGACTGAGTTGTTGTACCAGTTCATCACTGCTGAGATGCAGAGCGAGATCGTGAGATAAATCAGCATCAACAGAAGGATCGACTCAAGTTCGCGTCCAGTTTGGTTCATGGTGATGCCGCCAAGTGTGCCGGTAATATCCATGTACCCCACCGCAATCGCGAGCGAAGAGTTCTTGGTGAGGTTCAGGTAATTCGAGATCATCGGAGGAATGATGACCCGCAAAGCTTGTGGCAAGATCACGAGATTCATTGTACGCCGCGAGCTAAGACCAAGTGCGCCAGCCGCCTCGCTTTGACCTTTGGATACAGACATGATCCCTGCGCGAACGATCTCGGCGATAAAGGCAGCCGTATAAAGCGAAAGCGCAAGCCAGAGGGCAATCAACGAGTTGCGAAGGTGCGTACCGCCCTGAAAGTTAAAGCCCTTAAGCTCTGGATACCCAAGGTGGAAACCAAGAACGACAAGGACGATCAAGAGCGGAACGATCACAACACCAAGGCGTAGGTACCAAGTGGTTGGTCGTATGCCCGTCGCTTCCTGTTTCGCGTCCGCTGATAGCTTGATGCGCTTGGACACGTACAGACCTGCAATCAGAACGCCAACAATAACGATCAGATCGATGCTGATGTTGAAGAAACCAAAGAAGCTGAAATCGCCCAGCCCTCGGCTAAAGAGTGGTTCGGGAATGTATACACCGCGATTGGTGATCGCCACGCTATCATTCAGCAACATCGAAGCCGTCGCATCATCGCCGCGGAATGCCCGGGGTGCGGGCAATGTCTCGATCAGGATCGCCATTGTGAACACGATCCAGAGAAGAACAGGCACGTTGCGGAACATCTCGACATAAACTGTCATGATCTTGGCGACCAACCAGTTGTTTGAAAGACGCAGGATGCCGACGAAAACGCCGATGATGGTTGCCGTAATACAGCCAAGAAACGCAACCAACAGCGTATTCAACAGACCAACTCCCGCCGCGCGCCAATGGCTGTCACGCGAAGTATAGTCGATCAAACGTTGGTTAATATCATAACTTGCCGGCTCGTTCAGGAAAGCGAACGAGGGCTCTTTTCCCAAATCTGCAAGGTTGTTTGCTGTGTTGCTAATCAGCCAGGCAACAAGTGCCAGAAACCCGAGTAGCGCAACGACCTGAATGGTCATTGACCGGTATCGGGTATCGTAGATCAGCATAGATAGCCGAAACGACTCCCGTGGAGGGTCGGTTAATGTTGTCATGAAGACATCCCCGTCATCTCTTGGCTTTGCGGCGCATTATTTGCGCTCATTTTGCCAGAGCTTGTTTTTATGATTGTTTACTAACTTAAAACTAGAAGGGCGCGGCATTTACCGCGCCCTTCCAAAAGATCATCCTAGCGGAAGGGTGGTGAGTAAAGCAGACCACCGTCTGTCCACTGTGCATTCAAACCACGTGCAATTCCGATCGGAGTGCTGAGGCCGATGTTGGACTCGAACACTTCGCCATAGTTGCCGCCAACCATGATTGCGTTTTTCGCCCAGTCAGCTTCGAGACCGAGCATCTCACCCAAGGAACCTTCTGTTCCCAAGAGGCGGTTGATTTCTGGGTTGTTTGTGCCGTTAGACATTTCCGCGATGTTTGCAGAAGTCACGCCGAGTTCTTCAGCTGTGATCAGTGCATTCAAAGACCAGCGAACGATGTCACCCCATGCGTTGTCGCCGTGGCGAACAAGTGGCCCGAGTGGCTCTTTGGAAATGATTTCTGGCAAGATCGCGTGATCTGTTGGCGCTTCGAATGTCGCGCGTGTCGCAGCCAATGCAGATGCGTCAGTTGTGTAAACGTCACATGCGCCAGCAAGGTACTGTTGCTGAGCTTCGGCGTTTGTTTCGATTGGCACAGGCTCATAAGAGATGTTGTTTGAGCGGAAGTAGTCAGCCAAGTTCAACTCTGTTGTTGTACCTGTTTGAATACAAACAGTCGCACCATCAAGATCTTTCGCGGAGCTTACGCCCAACTCAGTTGGAACCATGAAGCCTTGGCCGTCATAGTAGTTAACGCCAACGAAATCGAATTTCAGGTCTACGTCGCGGCTGAATGTCCATGTTGTGTTACGAGCCAACATATCGATTTCGCCGGAAGCAAGCGCAGTAAAGCGTGTTTTACCAGTCGTCGGGATGAACTCAACAGCTGTGCCATCACCGAATACTGCCGCAGCAACAGCGCGACATACAGCAACGTCAAAGCCAGCCCACTCGCCGTTTGCGTCTGGAGCAGCAAAGCCTGGAACGCCAGTTGTAACACCGCAGTTCAGTTTGCCGCGTGCTTTAACGTCGTCCAACGTAGCAGCAGCGGCCGCACCTGCGGCAAGGCTAGCTACAGTTAGCGCGCCAAATAATACGGATTTTTTCATTTTTACCTCTTCCTGTTTTCCGCTCTTTTTGAGCGGTTACACCAACGAAACTACGCTGGTTACTATTAAACAAGCCCAGTCCCTCTGAGCTTATTGCGCTCAGAATGGGCAAATTACACCTCAAAGGTCAAGAGGGACCAAACGGAATCCTCAGAAAAACGGCCCGAGTCCCATTTGGCGAGCATGCGAGACAGCAACGTATGCTTAATCAACTCGCGCTCTGCAAACCCCGATAAAACGTGAGGGCCTCAAAGAAGCCCTGCCGTTTTTTCGCGGCGAATTCGGTAGCTTCTTCGTCTTTGCCCCACTGGCTTTCCTGCCAGTCCTCATCAAGACGCGATACGGACCAAATCTGTTCGGCGGGTTTGTGCTCGCGTATTGCGGCCAAACCAAGCACCAGTGATCCACTAATCGACACGAGATCGTGAAACGCCGTCAATTCAAACGGTGTTAGCTCGAACACCTTCGCCCGCAGATTCGCAACGCTCTGTTCTGGCTGCGCCACGTGCATTACACCCTCAGCAATTGTTAGGGGCGCGTCGTATTCGGTCTTGGCCCAATCGAGGAATGGCACCCAAGCCTGCGCCTGACGCTCAACAAGCTCCGTCGGAAACTTCGCGTGATAGCAGAGCATGTCTGTCTCGCCATAGGCCGCGACAATATCTGCGACCAAATCGAATTGCGGCGTAACCTTATCAACCGCTGAGTTGGCCATGCGCGTCATCGGCATGGTATCTGGTACGATCTTATCGCCCTGTGCTTGCCATTCATCGGCAATCAAGTTCGCGATTACCTTCGTCGGCAGACATAGCGCCGATTTCGCGGGTGTTCGCAGATTGCGGCCATCCAACAACACTTCATAACCATCTTTGGCTTCTGTTACTTCGGCTTTTTTCCAGAACCGTTTCGGTGCCCATTCACTCATTTTGCGCTCCAGATCTTATCGATATAGGGGATCAACTCTTCGTAACTGTGCAGAATTACCTCCGCACCCGATTTCACGAGGTCATCTTGTGAATGATATCCCCAATTCACTCCAACACGCCCCACTCCTGCGGCGCGCGCCATATCCATATCATAACTCGTGTCACCGATCATTATTGCGTTCTCGGCCGCAACACCCGTTTCTTCGAGAGCGCGAAAAATCATCGACGGGTTAGGCTTGGAGGGATGATCATCCGCGACCTGCTTGGTCAGGAACATATCGGAAATCCCGTGCCCATTCAGGATGCTGTCCAGACCACGGCGGCTCTTGCCCGTCGCGACACCCAAGAGATAGTCGTCCACCTGACGCAGCGCATTCAATGCATCAACCGCGCCGGGATAAAACGGCGATGCGGCCTCGGCGCCGAGCTCTTCTCTTTGCTGCATGAACGCCGATTTATAGGCTTCGACCATATGCTCTCGATGCGCGCTCGACGCTTGTGGCATAAGTCGCGATACCGCCTGCGGCAAAGAGAGGCCAACAATCGACAACACAGCTTCATGGCTTGGGGGCGCTATCTCCACAGCGGCACATGCCGCCGTCATCGCGGAGATAATGTGATGCTGGCTGTCTATGAGCGTTCCGTCGACGTCAAATATGATGAGTCTGAGTGGGGTGCTCATAGTTCCTCTTCGAATGGATCAATCGGTACGTCACGCGCATCCCAGCCCAGCGTTTCCCATGTATATTCCATGTGCTTGGGCATCGGCGCGGTGAATGTCATTCGCGCACCTGTTACGGGATGGGTCAGCGTTAGGCTGCGCGCATGAAGGTGCAGTTTCTTGGATAGCTCACCACCCAACTGCGCACCCCAGCCATCGCCGAGGTTCTCTTGGCCAGAGCCGCCGTATTTCCCGTCACCAATAATCGGGTGCCCCAACTCGGCCATATGCGCTCGCAATTGGTGGGTGCGGCCCGTAATCGGCACCAGAGCAACCCACGACACACGACCACCCAGTGCCGACAGCACGGCGTAATCAGTCGTTGCGCGCTTGGCACCCTCTGTGGTGTCAACTTCGCGGGGGTGAATGCAATGCATTTTCTCATAGTCGCCTCCGGCCTTCACAAGACCAAAGCGAACAGTACCAAGGCGCGGCTTGGGTTGCCCGGCAACTGCGGCCCAGTAAATCTTGCGTGTCTCACGATCACGGAACGCGCGGGTAATCTGCGCCGCCGAGGCCCGCGTGCGCGCCAAGACCAAGACACCGGAGGTGTCCTTATCCAAGCGGTGAACAAGACGAGGTTTCTCATCCAGCCCAAACCGAAGCGCATCAGCAAGCCCATCCACGTGGCGGTTCTGTTTCGTTCCGCCCTGCGTTGGCAAACCTGGGGGCTTGTTGATCACAATCATATAGTCGTCGCGGAACAGAACCGTTTCGCGCATCATCTCTGCATCATCCTCAGAGAGGGGCGCTGCAGGTTTTGCCTTCGCGGTGATCTGCCCTGCGGTCGGAAGCGGCGGGACGCGCACGACCTGACCAGTCGCGATGCGCGTCGCGGGCTTTACGCGGCCTTTATCGACGCGGATATCGCCCTTACGGCAAAGCTTCTCGATGCGGGCTTGGCTTACTTGCGGGAACTGGCGCCGAAACCAGCGGTCCAGTCGTTGATCGTCGTCATCGGCCGAAACCGTAATATGTTGAACGCCGCTCATGCGAAGCCCCCTTTTGCAAACCAAACCCCCGCCACCAAAGCAGCAAGGGAAACCACGACCGACAAGGCCACATAAAGCGCCGCCGCTCCAAGCTGCCCTTCGTCATACAAACGAAACACATCAAGCGAAAACGACGAGAAGGTCGTGAACCCACCAAGCACACCGACCATCAAGAACGGCGCGCCTACAAAACTCTCTCTTCCTGCAAAATACACAAAGAGTACACCCATCAGAAACGAACCAAGCACATTCACGCTTAGTGTTCCCCACGGAAACCCAACCCCGAACATCCGCACAACAAACGCCTGTGCCAGAAACCGCATCACCGATCCGATCGCTCCGCCAAGCGCCACATATACGAGGGTCAAGAACATCGGCCGTGTTTTCCCTTTAGTGTGCGGATTGTCAACCTTTTGCCCGCTTTGATCTAAGTTTCATGAAGTATTCTTGGCGTTTTTTCAGTTCTCGCTCAAATCCACGCTCAACCGGTACATAAAATTCCGGACGTTCCATTGTATCAGGGAAATAGTTCTGCCCCGAGAATCCGTCCTCTGCATCGTGATCATATGCGTAACCGCCGCCATATCCCTGCTCCTGCATCAAGGAAGTCGGCGCGTTCAGGATATGCTTGGGCGGAGGCTCGGAGCCTGTTTTCTCGGCGGCGACCTTGGCCATTTTGAAACCAGCATAAGCCGCGTTCGATTTGGGCGCGAGCGCGAGATATGTCACAGCTTGCGCAAGGGCCAACTCTCCTTCGGGGCTACCGAGCCGTTCGTAGACCTGCCACGCATTCAGGCAATGCGTCTGGGCATCTGGATCAGCGAGGCCGATATCCTCAACCGCCATCCGCGTTAAACGCCGCGCAAGGTAACGTGGGTCTTCGCCCCCCCTAAGCATACGCGCCAACCAATACAGTGCTGCATCAGGGTCCGATCCGCGCACGGATTTATGGAGCGCTGAAATCAGGTTGTAATGCGAATCTCCGGATTTGTCGTAGACCGCCGCCCGCTTCATCAAGCGCTGCCCGAGTTCTTTGGCGCTTAGCGGTGCAGCAACTTTCCAGGCGGCAATCTGCTCAACCAAGTTTAGTAAGGTGCGCCCGTCACCGTCAGCCATATCCAAGAGCGTATCGCGCGCTTCTTGATCAAGTGGCAACTCTCGTCCGATTTCATTCTCTGCACGTTTCAACAGCAATCCGAGATCGTCCACTGACAGCCGCGTCAGGACCATCACTTGCGAGCGGCTCATGACCGCGGCGTTCAACTCAAAGCTGGGATTTTCGGTGGTGGCCCCCACAAGTAGGATGGTGCCATCCTCCATATGCGGAAGGAAACCATCCTGTTGTGCTTTGTTGAAACGATGAATTTCATCTACGAACAGAAGTGTCCCCTGCCCGTTTTCGCGTCGCAGCTTTGCAGCTGCGAACACTTTTCGCAATTCGGGCATCCCCGTAAAAATGGCGCTTATCTGCACAAACGCCAAATCCGTTTCATCAGCAAGAAGACGCGCTATTGTCGTCTTGCCTACGCCCGGCGGGCCCCAAAAAATAATGGAACCCAAACTTTTCGAAGCAAGCATTACCCCAAGCGGCGCATCGGGCCCTAACACTTGCTCTTGTCCTATGACCTCCGAAAGCGATTTTGGTCGCAGACGGTCGGCGAGAGGGCGCGGAGCATTCGAGGCTTCCGCCTCGCCCTCACTGGAATCAAACAGATCATTCATGCCGCCACATTATGCGCACCATAACATGGTGGAAAGCGATGTCTTTGTCGGGAAAAGAACCCCCGTGTACACAAGGGTCCTTTTTCGCGTTGAACAGCATTAGTGCAGCTTCGAGCTCAGGTTAATGTTCACACACTGGTAATCACCATCACCAATAAACATCGTGCGACCGGCTGCTTCTGCCTCAAGTCCGCAGCGTCCAAACCAACGAGGCCAGTTCGCAGCAGTCAACGCAACCAGACGCGTAGCGCCAAGTTCACGAGCTGACTTCAACATCGCCATGACCATATAGGCATGTACACGACGGCGAATGCGTTGAGGCGTGCTGTGCGAAACAAAGACGCGCGTGCTTTCCCAAACGTTGGGGTCTACCGGCGCTTCATCATAGAGCAGGTCTTGCGGGATCGTTCCGAGAAGTCCGCGCTGTGCGTCCCGGATCATATAGCTGTAAATACCACATTGCGCGTTCGTAGGAGTGAGGCGCATCCCGGCATAAACTTCGCCGTACTCGTGAATTGCGATCCAACGACTCGCAGGAGTGTCGTATTGATCATATTCCATGCCCATTGCTTCGGGCAGGTCCCAGTTCTTTTGCACGATAAACGACTGCTTGCGTGCGCGAAACAAGTTCGCAAAGAGTTCGCCGTGATGGTGCATATTTTCAAAAGATAGAGTAGTTGTTTGCATGGTAATCCCCCAGCTTGGTTTTGTTAAAAATCAAGCCCCACGATCAAACAACGATCCTAAACGGTTAAAGCAGCTTGTAATCCTTTGCGCGTTGAATGGCCTCAGCGGTCGTCCGAGCAAGCAGTTTCTGACGAGCCGCTGTTAAGCGTGCTTTGAGGGCACTTTCTGAGATATTCAATTTTGCAGCTGCCGCCGCATGTCGATCGCCGTCTGCAATACATCGCAGGGCCTCAACTTGAGCCCTTGTGAGGCTCTCCGGCGGCTCCGTTAGGTCATGAAGCCGACGAACTATGGACGAGATCTCTTCAATCTCGCTATCTGTATACTCGCGATCAACACGCGCAAAACTGGCGATCGTCCGAGAAGAAATCGGGCCACAGGAAACTGTTAATCCGTAATCCAAACCATACTCCTTGGCTTGTCCTAGGATGTTGAACGGGTCCGGAAATCCGAAATCCCGCCAACGGCTAGCTCCCTCAGTACTAAACCCCCAAGCAATTGTCGGGTCACGAAGCGCGTACCCTTGCTCGGTATAATGGTCCAACCATCGCTGGTCATACGTTTGGAATGACAACAACGGTGACGCAAAGCGAATGTGCAGCCCTACAAAGTAACCCGCGGGCGCGAGCAACGAGAGCTTATGAAGTTCTAAATCAAGGCCTATCTTACTGGACATGTCTTTTTAGACAAGTTGCTCGAATCCCAGTCAACCTTAAAGTGTAACTACATGGAACTTTGTAATTTGTGATGGTAACAGTGATAACACTCGACACGGATTTAAAGAACAAGCTCAATGCATTGCCCAGTAACGCTCGAATGGAACTCCTTGAGTTTCTAGGGGCATCTTTTACCAGTAAACCAACGCTTGAAGAGACCGCCGAGAAGATAGAACGATTGTTTGCAAAGCGCCATTCCGGGATAGAGCCAACGACCTAGTTTCGGGCCTATCCTATCAGAAAAGCCCCGCCAGTTTTGGCGGGGCTTTTTTAGTTTTGCACATTCAATTGTGCTGAATTATTCAGCAGCTTCTTCTGCTGCAACGCGTGCTTTGTCAGCTGCGCCTTTCGCGTCAACGTCGCGGTCAACGAATTCGATGATCGCCATTGGCGCCATGTCACCATAACGGAAACCAGCCTTAAGAACGCGAACATAACCACCTTGGCGGTCTTTGTAGCGTGGGCCGAGTACGTCGAAAAGTTTCGCAACATACTGGTCCTGCTTGAGGCGCGAAGCAGCTTGACGGCGTGCGTGTAGATCGCCGCGTTTGCCAAGTGTGACAAGCTTCTCGATAACGCGCTTAAGCTCTTTGGCTTTTGGCAATGTTGTTTTGATTTGCTCGTGCTCGATGAGCGAGCCCGCCATGTTGGCGAAGAGCGCCTTACGGTGCTCGTGAGTACGGTTTAGACGGCGGTAGCCTCTTGCGTGACGCATGGTTCATCTCCTTTAGCGTTTTACTTTGTCTGGTGACCGATGCGTGTCAGCCACTCTCCTTGGGGCATATGCCCTGATATTCCCCGGCATTCCGGGCATTTGTACGTGGGGCAGACCATTGGCCTGCCCCGGTATTCTTAGAATTGATCTTCGAATTTCTTCGCGAGATCTTCGATGTTGTCCGGTGGCCAGTCTTCGACATCCATGCCGAGGTGCAGCCCCATGCCAGAAAGCACTTCTTTGATCTCGTTCAAAGACTTGCGGCCGAAGTTTGGCGTACGAAGCATCTCTGCCTCTGTCTTTTGAATGAGGTCGCCGATGTAAACGATGTTATCGTTTTTCAGGCAGTTAGCGGAACGAACGGAAAGCTCAAGCTCATCCACTTTCTTAAGGAGAAGCGGGTTGAACTCAAGGCCATCGTCTTCTTCTTGACGTCCAGCAGCTTCTGGCTCGTCGAAGTTAACGAATGTTGCCAATTGATCCTGAAGAATACGTGCAGCAAATGCTACAGCGTCTTCTGGTGGGATCGAGCCGTCTGTTTCAAGCTTCAACGTTAGCTTGTCATAGTCCAGAACTTGACCTTCACGTGTTGGCTGCACGTCGTAAGACACGCGCTTCACAGGCGAGAAAATCGCATCGATAGGCATAAGGCCAATCGGTGCATCTTCTGGACGGTTTTTATCAGCGGAAACATAGCCTTTGCCAGTTTCAACTGTAAGCTCCATGAACAAATCAGCGCCTTCGTCGAGGTGACAAATAACGTGATCTTTGTTCAAAACTTCGATGCCAGCGCTTTCGGAGATATCGCCAGCGGTCACAACCTGCGGGCCTTTGGCCGAGATCGAAACGCGCTTAGGACCATCAACTTCCATACGGATCGCGACACCTTTGAGGTTCAACACCACATCGGTTACGTCTTCGCGAACGCCTGAGATCGAGGAAAACTCGTGCAATACATTGTCAATTTGGACACTGGTAATTGCAGCACCCTGAAGCGAGCTCATAAGCACGCGACGCAGAGCATTGCCCAATGTCAAACCAAAGCCGCGCTCAAGCGGTTCGGCAATCACAGTAGCCTGACGCGCGGGCTCGTTGCCCGGCTTCACGTCCAACTGCGTTGGTTTAATCAATTCTTGCCAGTTCTTGTGGATCATGCTGTCGCCTCCATTCTTGTTTCAAGCCCATGTCCCTAAGCTCGAAACACCCGAGGTTCAAAATAACAATCTCGGACCTGTGCGTACGAAATAAATTCCAGGCCCGAGATTGCTTAGAGTTAAACGCGGCGACGCTTTGGAGGGCGACAACCGTTGTGAGCCATTGGCGTAACGTCACGAATAGAAGTGATGTTGAAGCCAATCGCAGCCAAGGCACGAAGGGCGCTTTCGCGACCGCCACCTGGGCCTTGCACTTCGACTTCGAGCGTTTTCACGCCGTGCTCTTGTGCTTTCTTACCTGCATCTTCAGCAGCCATCTGAGCAGCATAGGGAGTAGACTTACGAGAGCCTTTGAAACCCATGGTGCCAGCAGAAGACCAAGAAATTGCGTTACCTTGAACGTCAGAAATCAGGATTTTGGTGTTGTTGAACGAGCTGTTCACATGCGCAACACCAGAAGCGATATTCTTGCGCTCTTTTTTCTTTGTACGGACTTTTTCACGTGCCATTGATCAAACCCTCCTTATTTCTTCTTACCAGCAATAGCCTTTGCGGGGCCTTTGCGAGTGCGAGCGTTCGTGTGTGTACGTTGACCACGAACAGGAAGGTTACGACGGTGACGCAAGCCACGGTAGCAACCGAGATCCATCAAACGCTTGATGTTCATCTGTGTCTCACGACGCAAGTCGCCTTCGACAGCATAGTTAGCGTCGATGAACTCACGAATGGACAGAACTTCACCATCGGAAAGCTCGTTTACACGACGGGATGCGTCGATGCCTACGGCTTCACAGATAGCTTGTGCAGAAGTTGTACCGATTCCGGTAATATAAGTCAGGGCAATCGGGACCCGTTTGTGGGTCGGGATATTTACGCCGGCGATACGTGCCACGTTATACATTCCTTTTTGTTGCGGTTCCGTATTTCCAGAACCTTTTTTCACAACATAAGCCCGAAGGATTCTCTCCTGCGGGCTACGCTGAATTTCTATTTTCGACCAAATAGTTGCATTAGGATCGCGTTTCCAGACACAACAGCCGATTCTCTATTGAGAAGGCTCGAATTAAGCTCTTTTCACGCGAACGTCAACCCACGTTCGCCCTAATCCAATATTGCTCGAATTGCTTGGGCAACTTCGTCGATTTCTCCGAGGCCGTTGATAGGCTCCAGATCGCCTTTGGCATAGTAGTAACCGATCAAAGGTGAAGTATCGCGATAGTAGGCCATGAGGCGTGTCTTGAGCGCATCTTCGTTGTCGTCCGCGCGGCGAACCATGTCGGTACCACCACAGACATCGCAAACGCCTTCAGCTTTAGGCTGCTTAAGGTCGTCGTGATATCCCTCGCCGCAGTTCCCGCAGGTATAGCGACCAGAGATCCGCTTCACGAGGGCGTCATCCTCAACGCGCATCTCAATGACCGCGTCGAGCTTCAGGTTAACACGTGCGAGCAACTCTCCAAGAGCATCTGCCTGCGCCAAGGTGCGTGGGAAGCCATCAAAGATGAAACCGCCTTCGCTTTTGGTTGTCGCAAGGTGCTCTTCTATCAAACCGATGACGATCTCATCTGTCACCAGCTCGCCCGCTTCCATCACAGCGGCAACCTTGTTGCCCATCTCTGTGCCAGAGGTCTTGGCAGCCCGCAGCATATCTCCCGTCGAAAGTTGCACCATACCACGCTCCTCAACGAGGATACGGGCTTGGGTTCCTTTACCGGCGCCGGGTGGCCCCAAAAGGATTATGTTCATCGTCTAGCCGTCCCTTTTTTTCCGCCACGCCGTTTCCCGCGCAACTGCGATTTTTCAATCAGTCCTTCATACTGGTGCGCCAGCATGTGCGACTGAACTTGTTGGATCGTGTCCATCGTTACGGAAACAACGATCAATACTGAAGTACCGCCAAAATAGAAGGGAATCGAAAGTTGGGAACGCAGAATCTCAGGAAGGAGACAAACTGCCGCAAGGTAGGCCGAACCGATGACCAAAATACGGGTCACAACTTTGTCCAGATATTCGGCTGTTTTCTTGCCCGGACGAATCGCGGGGATAAAGCCGCCTTGGTTCTTAAGGTTATCTGCAACGTCTTCGGTCTTGAACGCCACGTTCTTTGTGTAGAAGAACGAGAAGAACACGATCATTGCCGTAAAGAACAGAAGATAAAGCGGCTTTCCCGGTCCAAAGTACGCAAGGACAAACGAGAGGAACGTGTTGGTTGAGCTTCCGGAGAATGTCGCGAGTGTCGTTGGCAACAGAAGCAACGAGCTTGCGAAAATCGCAGGAATAACACCAGCGGGGTTCACCTTGATCGGAAGGTGACTATTGCCGCCCTCGTACATCTTCATGCCAACTTGGCGACGTGGGTACTGAATATGAATCTTGCGCAGCGCTCGCTCCATAAAGACCACGAACGCGACCACCGCCAAGACCATAATGAAGGCCCCAACAACGATCAACGGGTTCGCGCCTGTCTCAGAAGACTGCACAAGGAACTGCGTAAGCGCCGCAGGAAGCTCTGCGATAATCCCGACGAAGATAATCAAGGAAATACCGTTACCGATGCCGCGTGCGGTGATCTGCTCGCCCAACCACATAAGGAACATTGTGCCGCCAACAAGTGTCACAACAGTCGAAATACGGAAGAACCAGCCCGGATCGGTCACGAGATTCCCCGCCTCAAGGCTGGCAGCGAGGCCATATGCCTGAAACGTCGCGAGGAACACAGTCGCATAACGCGTATACTGGTTGATTTTCTTGCGGCCAGCGTCACCCTCTTTCTTGAGTTGCTCAAGTGGGGCCCACATGGCGCTGAGAAGCTGAATGATAATCGAAGCAGAGATATAAGGCATGATCCCGAGGGCAAGAATACCCATCCGGCTCAACGCACCCCCGGTGAACATCGACAGAATACCGCCGATACCGGAGGCTGCACCCTCCATAAAGTTACGCAGCTCTGCGCCGTCGATACCAGGAACGGGGATATATGTCCCCAAACGGTAGACGATCAACAGACCGATAGTGAAAACGATACGTTGGCGAAGCTCGGTTGCCTTACCAAAGGCCCCCCAGCTCATGTTGGCTGCCATTTGCTCTGCTGCAGATGCCATTCGGCCTCTCCCTGTCACGAAAAGCGCCGCCAGACCATTTCCCGGTCGGCGGCGCTGGAAAACTTAGTTGTATGTAAGCGGCGAAAGGGCCGCTCACAAGCGCTTATTCAGCCGCTGCCTTAGGTGTTGCTGTAACAGTCACTTTACCGCCAGCTTTTTCAACAGCCTCGATGGCACCAGCAGAAGCACCAGTCACTTCGATTGTGACCTTGGATGTGATCTCGCCTTTGCCAAGAACACGCACGCCGTCAAGCTTGCGACGAACCAGACCAGAAGCCACAAGCACGTCTTCGGTGATTGCTGCTTTTGCGTCGAGTTTCTTCTCGTCGATGAACTTCTGGATAAGACCGAGGTTCAGAACGGCGAATTTCTTGCGGTTAGGCTTGTTGAAACCACGCTTTGGAAGGCGTTGGTACAAAGGCATTTGACCGCCTTCAAAACCTTTGATCGCTACACCCGAACGGGATTTTTGACCTTTGATACCACGGCCACCAGTTTTACCAGTGCCAGAGCCAGGACCACGGCCAACGCGTTTACGGGATTTTGTTGCGCCTGGGTTGTCGCGCAGTTCATTCAATTTCATGTCGCTACTCCTTCTTGCCGGAACTGCCCCAAGAGCGACCAAAGGAGCAAACACGGCGTTGCGATTGATTCTGTAGCCAATAGTGGCCACCGCGCGTGGTTACACCCATGCCGCCCAAGGTTCAAGAGCAGACTGGCGATATCACCTTATTCCGTATATCGCAGGAAGTTGTATGGCGAACAGTCGATGCAACTATGAACAGCTTCGCGAGTGTTTGCGCCCCAAAATTGACTGGGGCGCAATTTTTTAGCGAGATGCCTCGCGCGCATCATAGGCTTGCTGAATGTGCTCAGGCCAAGTTGAACGGATATAACTCAGCACCGCCATAATTTCCTCATCGGACAAGACACCATCGTAAATCGGCATATCCGTCTGATAGGAGTCATCACTAATCATCGCCGCGACACCATACTTGGTTATGTTAAAGAGCGCTTCGCTGTCGTGGTGCCATGTATGCCCATTCTCGTCATGTGGCGGCGCTGGCAAGCGCCCCTCGGCATTTCGCTCTCGCCAATTGGGTTGACCCTCAAGGTTCGCGCCATGACACGAAGCACAATTCTCTGCGTAGACGTCTTTTCCTAGCTGAAGCGTGGCCACATCGCTGCTTAATGCCACTGCCTCTTTCGTTTCACCCGAAGCATAGAGCCATGCTCCACCCGCCGCGAAAGCCGCTACACTTGTTGCGATTATCAATCGTTTTTTCATAGGTTTTTCCATTCGTTGAAAGTTGTAGTTTCGTGCGAACTACAACTGTCGCGGAGGACCCTGTGGCGGAGCGTGCCGATACTCTACAGCTCCCCAATCCTGCGCTACGAAAACGAACCGCTTGTGCGACCTCTCGAACGCCACGCGACCCTCCTGATTGGCGACAACACAAAGCGCACATGATGGAGCATGCATTACCTCACCCGCCTCACAACACGCCACCTCGTGATGTGGTGCATCCATGGCAACACTTTCACGCGATTGCATCGGCAGGGTATGCGCGAAAAACACGGCCATGATCAGAGAAAGGGCGAACAGGAACTTCATTCAGTCACCTTATTCCTAACGACAGAGCGCCTCAAGAGCGGTGATCTGGCAACAAAAAACGCCCACGGAAAACCGAGGGCGTTTCTTAGATTTCTCAAAAAAGGACTTAACCTTTTTCTTCGATGATCTCTACCATGTGGGGGATCTTTGCGACCATGCCACGTACGGCTGGTGTATCTTCCAGCTCGCGGGTTTTGTGCATCTTGTTGAGGCCCAAACCAATAAGCGTTTGACGCTGTTTGGCGGGGCGACGGATTGGAGAACCAATCTGTTTTACAACGATAGTTTTAGCCATGATGTCTCTCCTTATGCGTCAGCAGCTTCTGCTTCGGCCGGAGCCTCAGCAGCAGGTGCAGAATCCTTTTGAAGGATATCAGCAACTTTTTTGCCACGACGTTGTGCGACCATACGAGGGCTGCTCTCTTTTGTGAGGCCGTCGATTGTTGCACGGATCATGTTGTAAGGGTTTTGCGAACCGATAGATTTCGCAACAACATCCTGAACACCGAGCATTTCGAATACGGCACGCATTGGACCACCGGCAATAATACCAGTACCTTGTGGTGCTGTACGCATAACGACTTTACCAGCGCCATGACGACCTTCGACATCGTGGTGCAACGTACGGCCTTCACGCAATGGAACGCGCACAAGCTGACGCTTGGCTTGCTCTGTTGCTTTACGGATAGCTTCAGGAACTTCCTTCGCTTTACCCTTACCAAAACCAACGCGGCCTTTTTGGTCGCCCACAACTACGAGAGCTGCGAAACCAAAGCGCTTACCACCTTTGACGGTTTTGGAAACACGGTTAATCGCAACGAGGCGATCTGCAAATTCGGGGGTCTCTTCGCGGTCGCGACGATTTCCCCGACGATTTTCACGTTCTGCCATGAGGCATTCCTTTCAATAGGCGCTTGGCGCCGAATTATCACAATCCAAGTGAGGCCAAGGCCCCCCGGATCATCGGGGTGGCGTCACCGCCACCCACATTTCTTAGAACTTCAAGCCACCTTCACGTGCAGCTTCGGCCAGAGCCTTAACTTTACCGTGAAAGAGGAAGCCGCCACGATCAAAGTAGCAATCTTCAACACCAGCTTTTTTCGCACGCTCAGCAATAGCTGCGCCTACTTTTGTCGCTGCTTCGACGTTGTTCTTGCCAACAATGCCCAGATCCTTCTCGAGAGAAGAAGCCGAAGCGATTGTTACGCCGTTTACGTCGTCGATCAACTGTACGCTGATGTTCTTGTTCGAACGGTGAACAGACAGACGCGGACGTCCATTTGCCAACTTCCGAAGTTTGTTCCGAACGCGCAGGCGGCGCTTCAGAAACAGAGTTCTTTTGCTGTTTGCCATTTCCTGGGTCCTTACTTCTTCTTACCGTCTTTGCGGAAGATGTACTCGTCTTTATACTTGATGCCTTTGCCTTTGTAGGGCTCGGGTTTACGCCATTCGCGGATATTTGCCGCAACTTGGCCAACAAGTTGAGAGTCGATACCTTCAACAAGGATCTGTGTGTTCTTCGGCGTCGTGACAGTGATACCTGCCGGAACTTCGAAGTTAACTTCGTGAGAGAGCCCGAGGCTCAACTTGAGTGTGTTACCTTGCATTTGTGCACGATAACCAACGCCGTTGATTTCGAGTTCTTTCTTGAAGCCGTCAGTCACACCGGTAACCAGGTTCTGGATACAAGTACGTGACATACCCCATTGCTGACGCGCACGCTTCGATTTGGAGCGTGGCTCAACGGATACTTCATCATTCGCTACAACGATCGAGATATCGTCAGTTGCAGTGAAATTCAAAGTGCCCTTGGGGCCTTTAACTTCGATTTTTTGTCCGGATACCGTGGCTGAAACGCCAGAGGGCAACGCGACGGACTTCTTACCAATTCTAGACATCCAATCCTCCTAGAATACGGTGCAGAGCACTTCGCCGCCAACATTGGCATTGCGCGCTGCTGCGTCCGACATCACACCCTTAGGTGTGGAGACAACGGAAATTCCCAAGCCCTGACGGACAAGTGGAATGTCTTTAACGCCCGCGTAAACACGACGGCCAGGTGTCGAAACACGCTGAAGTTCGCGAATAACAGGAGTGCCCTCAAGGTACTTAAGACCGATTTCAAGAGCCGGATGGCCATCTTTACCAGTCACAGCTTCATAGCCACGGATGTAGCCTTCTGCTTTCAGTACGTCCAGAACCCATGCGCGGAGGTTAGAAGCAGGTGTTTCCACCGTCGACTTACCACGCATTTGAGCGTTGCGGATACGGGTGAGCATATCACCGATAGGATCATTCATATCGACTCTCCCTTACCAGCTTGACTTGACCATGCCGGGGATTTGGCCATTCGAACCAAGTTCCCGCAGCGCGATACGGCTGACTTTGAGCTTACGGTAGTAAGCATGAGGACGACCCGTCAGCTGGCAACGGTTGTGAAGCCGTGTCGCGGACGAATTGCGAGGAAGTTTAGCAAGCTTCAGGCGAGCAGTGAAACGCTCTTCCATTGTCTTGCTTTCATCGTTTGCGATTTCTTTAAGCTCAGCACGTTTGGCGGCGTATTTTTCCACCAAGAGTGCGCGCTTCTTTTCGCGTTCGATCATTGCTTTTTTAGCCATGTCTAACCTTTCCTTCCGCGATCAGCTGTTGAAGGGCATGTTGAAATGCTTCAACAGCGCCTTTGCTTCCGCGTCAGTTTCTGCGGTGGTGACCATTACGATATCCATGCCCCAGATTTCGTCGACTTTGTCGTACTCAATCTCAGGGAAAACGATGTGCTCTTTCAGACCCATGGCATAGTTGCCACGACCATCAAAGCTCTTGCCAGAGATGCCGCGGAAGTCGCGGATACGTGGCATAGCAATGGTGATCAGACGGTCGAGGAATTCGTACATCTTATCGCCGCGAAGCGTCACTTTAACACCAAGAGGCATATCTTCACGAACGCGGAAACCAGCGATGGACTTCTTGGCTTTTGTGATGAGAACCTTTTGACCAGCAATCGCAGTGAGGTCAGCCTCAGCGGATTTGATCTTTTTGGTGTCGCGAGTTGTTTCGCCGATACCCATGTTAAGAACGATTTTCTCAAGCTTAGGGATCATCATATCGTTCTTGTAGTTGAACTCTTCTTTAAGAGCAGAACGAATGCTGTCAGCGTAAACAGTCTTCAGACGAGGTGTGTAGTTTGCAGTATCAAGCATTATACAGTCTCCCCTGTTGTCTTCGCGAAACGGACTTTTTTGCCGTCTTCTTCACGGAAGCCAACGCGAGTTGCCTTACCTTTGGAATCGAGCAATGCGAGGTTAGAAAGTTGAATTGGCATAGCCTTTGGCGTACGACCGCCTTGGCTGTTTTGCGACGCACGAACGTGACGGATCGCAACATTTACGCCTTCAACTACGGCCTTGCCAGCCTTAGGGTCGATAGATGCGATTGCACCCTCTTTACCTTTGTCTTTGCCAGCAAGAACGACGACTTTGTCGCCTTTTTTCAATTTAGCAGCCATCTTACAGCACCTCCGGCGCGAGTGAGATGATTTTCATGAAGTTTTTGCCGCGCAGCTCACGAACAACGGGCCCAAAGATACGTGTACCTACTGGCTCGTTCGAGTTGTTAAGAATAACAGCAGCATTGCGATCAAAACGGATCGCTGTGCCATCTTCACGACGTACTTCTTTTGCGGTGCGTACAACAACGGCCTTACGGACGTCGCCTTTTTTAACGCGACCACGTGGGATGGCTTCTTTAACCGAAACGACAATGATGTCGCCTACGGAAGCGTATTTACGCTTGGAACCACCCAGAACCTTAATGCACTGAACTCGGCGAGCGCCTGAGTTATCAGCAACATCGAGATTGGTCTGCATCTGGATCATGCGGTTTCTCCCGACCTATGGGGGCCTTCCTTGGCTTGTCCCCAGGGTTTCGTAATACTACGAAGTTCCCGCATTAAGCGGATATAACTTCCCAGCGCTTCGTTTTCGACTTTGGTGCACATTCTTGGATACGAACTGTATCACCAACGTTGAAAGCGTTCTGTTCATCGTGAGCCCGGTATTTCTTGGACTTACGAATGGTTTTCTTCAAAACGGGGTGCGTAAAGCGACGTTCTACAGAAACAGTAACTGTTTGTGCGTTTTGGTTGCTTGTAACAGTGCCAGTCAAAATACGTTTAGGCATATCGTGGCTCCTATTCGCCAGCCGCTTGCGCGGCCTTTTCGTTCAGAATTGTTTTTACACGAGCAGCTGCACGACGTGCGGCTTTTACTTGTGCAGTGTTCTCAAGTTGACCCGTTGCTTGTTGGAACCGCAGGTTAAACGATTCTTTCTTAAGCTTAACGAGCTCTTCTTGGAGCTCGTCCGGCGTCTTATCACGTAGTTCATTGGCGTTCATGCGCCTCTTCCTTTCTCAAAACACCAGCCGGCCCCTGACGGTATTTCAGGGTCACCAAAAATCTGGTGGATGAATAGCAAACACACGAATCCCGAAAGCTCGGAATCCGCGAGATGGGCCTCTATAGGAGGGAGTCGGCATGAGGGCAAGGGGAACTTTGGCTTTCCTGAGAAAACAAGCCAATTTATGCAATCAAGTAGCAATACTTGCCCAGCTGGGCCTGCGGGTCTATGAAACTCTTATGCCTAAAATCGAATCTCTCTTTGTTACCCGCCTCTATCGCGCCACTCTAAACGAGTTCGGCGACTCTATAGACACGTCAGAACTCGACTCCTCTTGCTTTTCCATCGCCGAAGATGACGAAGCCGGCCAGCAATGGTGCGAAGAGCACGATTTCCCCGGATATACGAGCTATGCGTCGCTTACCGATCTCGGCTGGCGCTTCCCGATCTTTGAGGAACTCGTGAAGGTTCTGGACAAACACGTTGCGGCCTTTGTCGAGGATCTGGAGTTTGATCTGGACGGGCGCGAAATCGTGCTAGACAACATCTGGATCAATATCCTGCCCGAAGGCGGGATTCATACCTCGCACATCCACCCACATAGTGTGATCAGCGGCACGACATACGTGAAGGTACCCGAGGGTGCGAGCGCGATTAAATACGAAGATCCACGCTCCGCCATGATGATGGCTGCCCCGACCCGTAAATCTGGTGCGCGACGCGATCAACGCAGCTTTGTATACGAAGCACCGAACGCTGGCGATGTTTTACTTTGGGAGAGCTGGCTGCGCCACGAAGTCCCGATGAACATGGCCGAAGAAGAGCGCATCAGCATCAGTTTCAATTACGCTTGGCGATAGACACAGTTTATGACTGACAAACAAAAAGGCCCCCGCTGATCTCTCAGCGGGGGCCTTTTTCGTCCATCAGGACGGATGTCTTACCAGTCTTCGCGAACGACCGTACGGGTCTTCACTGGAAGTTTCATCGCTGCAAGGCGAAGCGCCTCACGTGCAACTACTTCGTCAACGCCGTCGATCTCAAAGAGGATACGGCCTGGTTTAACTTTTGCTGCCCAAAAATCGACAGAACCTTTACCTTTACCCATCCGAACTTCGGTTGGCTTCGAGGTAACTGGAAGATCTGGGAATACCCGGATCCACACACGGCCTTGACGTTTCATGTGGCGTGTCATTGCACGACGCGCAGCTTCGATTTGACGCGCTGTGATACGCTCTGGTTCAACGGTTTTGAGGCCATATGTACCAAACGTTAGCGTCGATCCGCCTTTTGCTTGACCGTGAATACGGCCTTTAAACATTTTGCGGAATTTGGTGCGTTTTGGTTGAAGCATCTATCTTCTCCTTAACGACGGCCGCCGGCACCGCGAGGTGTTGGGCCTTCTTGGAGTTCCTGTTGCTTACGCTCATGTGCCGAAGGATCGTGCTCCATGATCTCACCTTTGAAGATCCAGACTTTGATCCCGATGATACCATAGGCAGTCATCGCTTCGGAGTGTGCGTAATCGATGTCGGCACGCAGTGTGTGCAATGGCACGCGACCTTCGCGGTACCACTCGGTACGCGCAATCTCTGCGCCACCAAGGCGACCCGCAAGGTTGATACGGATGCCGAGGGCGCCCATACGCATTGCGTTCTGCACCGCACGCTTCATTGCGCGACGGAACGAAACCCGGCGCTCAAGTTGCTGTGCGATATTTTCACCAACAAGTGCAGCGTCCATCTCTGGCTTGCGAACTTCAACGATATTGAGGTGCAATTCAGAGTCTGTGAGTGCTGCGAGCTTCTTGCGAAGGCCCTCGATGTCAGCGCCTTTTTTACCGATGATCACACCAGGGCGTGCTGTGTGAACAGTCACGCGGCATTTGCGGTGTGGACGCTCGATGATCACGCGGGAGATGCCAGCTTGCTTGCATTCTTCCTTGATGAACTCGCGCATCTTGATGTCTTCGAGAAGAAGATCACCAAAATCTTTGGTGTCGGCATACCAGCGGCTATCCCAAGTACGGTTAACCTGAAGGCGCATGCCAATTGGATTTACTTTATTACCCATTATGCTTGCTCCTCATTCTGGCGAACCGTGATTGTTAGCTCTGAGAATGGTTTCAGAATTTTGCCGAACCGGCCACGCGCACGTGGACGTCCACGCTTGAGTGTGAGGTTCTTACCAACATAGGCTTCTGCAACAACAAGCGAGTCAACATCCAGGTTGTGGTTGTTTTCTGCGTTTGCGATTGCGGACTGGAGACATTTCTTAACATCAGCAGCAATACGTTTGTTGCTGAAGGTCAGGTCTGTCAGAGCCTTGTCAACTTTCTTGCCACGGATCATTGCCGCAACAAGGTTCAGCTTCTGTGGGGACGTGCGAAGCATTTTGACTTTCGCCATTGCTTCATTGTCAGCCACGCGGCGTGCGTTTTTAACTTTTGCCATGACTTATTTCCGCTTCGCTTTTTTGTCAGCAGCGTGACCGTAATAAGTCCGAGTTGGCGAGTACTCACCGAACTTCTGACCGATCATGTCTTCTGTGACGTTTACGGGAATATGCTTATGGCCGTTGTAAACACCGAAAGTCAGACCCACGAATTGGGGCAGGATCGTGCTACGACGGGACCAAATCTTGATAACTTCATTACGGCCAGATTCGCGGCTCTTTTCGGCTTTCTTAAGCACGTAAGAGTCAACAAATGGACCTTTCCATACAGAACGAGACATGAATTAACGCCCCTTCTTCTTGGCGTGACGCGAGCGTACGATGAGCTTGCTAGACGCTTTGTTCTTGTTACGAGTGCGCGCACCTTTAGTTGGTTTACCCCAAGGAGTAACCGGGTGACGACCACCAGACGTACGACCTTCACCACCACCATGTGGGTGATCGATCGGGTTCATCGCAACACCGCGAACCGAAGGACGGATGCCCTTGTGACGGTTACGACCGGCTTTACCGATGTTCTGGTTGATGTTGTCTGGGTTGGAAACTGCACCAACAGTTGCCATGCACTCTTGACGGACCAGACGCAATTCGCCGGATGAAAGGCGGATTTGCGCGTAAGCGCCGTCACGACCAACAAACTGAGCGTATGTACCAGCGGCACGAGCGATCTGACCGCCTTTGCCTTGCTTAAGCTCGATGTTGTGTACGATTGTACCGATAGGCATGCCAGAGAAAGGCATTGCGTTACCTGGTTTGATGTCAGCTTTTGCAGACGCGATGATTTTGTCACCTACTGCGAGACGCTGAGGAGCGAGAACATATGCCTGCTCACCATCTTCATATTTGATCAACGCGATAAAGGCCGTGCGGTTCGGGTCATATTCGATCCGCTCAACGGTGGCTGGAACATCCAGTTTGTTGCGTTTGAAGTCAACGATACGGTAAAGGCGCTTCGCACCCCCACCAATGCGACGCATTGTGATCCGCCCGGTGTTGTTCCGGCCGCCCGATTTAGTCAAACCCTGTGTGAGGGCCTTGACTGGACGTCCTTTCCAAAGCTCCGAACGGTCGATCAGAACCAGCCCACGCTGGCCTGGCGTCGTCGGTTTATACGACTTTAGTGCCATGCTTTCTGTCTTCCGTTTAGCTGTGCGATACTCCCCAACGGGAAATTTCGCGGTGTGAGCCCCCCGAAGGTGGCCAATTTCATAAGGCCCGAAGACCCCTATTCCAAAGGCAATAAGCCCCAGAACGAATCTGAGGCCGAGAACCATTGGCGCGGAGTATCAGAATAAAAAGGGGGGGTCTATACCGCTGGTATGATTATTTCGGTCATCGGCGCTGAAAAGCGCGTCTCGACGAGTTAACTTCACAGATACAGCAAAATATGCGACATTCACAGCACTCAATTGATGAGGAGCAAGCGAATGCCAGACCCTTTTCAAGACGTGGACGCAGCGGGCGAGGAATTTGTCGCTTCATTTGCAGAGGCAATGGACGTTCGCCAATCGGATCCAACGATGGAAAAGATTGTTTCCAGCTATCTTAGCCAACTCGCGTTTAACGAAGACTCCCTAACGATTGAAGTTGGCTCTGGCGCCGGAGCTGTTTCTCGCAGAATTGCATCATTCGCCAATCCTAGCAAAGTTATTGGCTTTGAGCCTTCAACCGGTTTTGTCGCGGAAGCCCGAAACAGAGCCGAGGGCCTTGAAAACTTGGAGTTCAAGGTTGCCGATGGTGCAGCGCTTCCGCTTCCTGACAAATCCGTCGATAACGTCATAATGCATACTGTGCTCACCCATGTTACGCGCCCGGAATCACTCATCGCCGAAGCAAAACGCGTCCTGAAATCAGGGGGCCAACTTGTCGTCTGCGACGCCGACTTTTCTAAGGCAACGCTTGGGAGAGGACCGGGAGATCCACTTGAAGCGTGCGCAAAAGCGTTTGTCGAAGGGTTCGTGACAGATCCATTCTTCGTCGCGAAAGTTCGCAAGTTGATCGCCGCAGAGGGACTCCAGTTGGATCATTTCGAAGTTCAAAGCCGCACAGTCTTGGACAACGATCAAATGCTTCCATGGGTACAAGCAACATGTCAAAAAATGTTCGATCAAGGAGAGATTGGGCAAGCGCTGTTTGACGGTCTTATTGCAGAATATCGGCGCCGCGCGGATGCAAAACAACTCTACGGCTATCAAGTCTTCGCGACAGCAATTAGCCGCAAGCCCTAAGACAAACTATATCAAAGGCAATAAGGCTCAGAACCATTGGGGCGGGCGTGTTTCTCACGGGATTTCGCGAAAACGCAACTAACCAGAACAGCCTAAACTAGGACACGTAAGGCGATCTCTGTGGCCGAAGAGTAAATTCCGTAACACATGTCGTGTTCGGCAATGCGATAGAAGTGGCAATCATGGACGCGATATCCTCAAGCTGGATCATTAAATCGCGGTTCTTTCCCTTGTCGTTGACGGCCGGTGTATTCACAAAACCGGGGTGGACCAAAGTGACCCTAACACCATCCTCGCGAACCTCCTCAAATAGCGCCTTAGCGAACCCGACTTGCGCATGGCGCAGCGCACAATGGATTCCGTGGTTCTTCCATCCCAACCAACTGGTGGGACCACAAATATAGACTATCGCGCCTTCGGCCTCTTTGAGAGCTGGCAAAAGGTAAGCAGTTAATCGCATCGTCCCCCTAAGCACCTGATTGATCGAAATATCCCAGTCTTCGAATCTATCCGTGGATATCTCGCCATAGGTAAACTTTGCGGCGCAATGAATAAATGCATCTAGCTGCCGATGGTCTAGCACCCATTTCGCGAGACGGGACAACTCGTCCATATCACCCATCTCTGCGGTAACAAATTCCCCCGTGCCCCCCGCCTCTTTCACCAGATCAACTGTCTCATGCAGAGCACCTGATTGCCGACCGTGCGCCAAAATATGCCAACCTTGGGATGCTAGCTTTATGGCGGTACCCCGCCCTATTCCACTGGATGCTCCGGTAATAAGTGCTGTCTTTGGCATGACGAACCTCCCAGGAATCACGATTATACCATAATTTCTCGGAATTCTGAACGGTAAGGGCGTACCTTCAATGCGTCGGGGGGTGAATCGCCAATCCCTAAAACACAAAAAGCCCCCGCATCGCTGCGAGGGCTTTCCGAATTTTCAGAGAAGCAACTCTTAGAGTCCTGTGGACACGTCGATTGTGTTGCCTTCTTCAAGAGTAACGTAAGCTTTTTTCACGTCTTTACGGCTGCCAAGCTGGCCGCGGAAACGCTTTGCTTTACCCTTAGTGATCGTAGTGTTTACAGCTTTCACCTTAACACCAAACAGGCTTTCAACGGCCTCTTTGATTTGGGGTTTATTGCTGTCGATCGCTACTTCAAAAACGATGGCGCCATTCTCAGAAACCATAGTCGCTTTTTCAGTGATGACCGGCTTACGGATCACATCGTATTGTGCTGCTTTGGTGCTCATTTCAAACGTGCCTCCAATGCTTCGACACCTGCTTTCGTGATAACGAGTGTATCACGTTTCAGGATGTCATACACGTTCGCACCCATTGATGGCAGGATATCCAGACCGTCAATGTTACGTGCAGCGCGTGCAAAGTTTTCGTTTACGTCGGCACCATCGATGATCAAAGCGCGCTTCCAACCGAGTTCTTTAACCGCTTTTGCGAGAACAGAAGTCTTTGCGTCTTTGAAATCAGTCGTGTCGATCACAACCAACTCACCTGCATTTGCCTTTGCAGACAGTGCGTGGCGAAGACCAAGCTTACGGAACTTCTTTGTAAGCTCGTGGCCGTGGCTACGTGGGGTAGGACCCTTGTAAACACCACCTTTACGGAAGATCGGCGCATTACGGTCACCGTGACGAGCGCCACCGGTACCTTTTTGGCGATAGATCTTCTTGGTCGAGTAGGATGTCTCGCGGCGAGTCTTCACCTTGTGAGTGCCGGCCTGCGCATTGTTGCGCTGCCAGCGAACCACACGGTGCAGAATGTCCGCACGTGGCTCAAGACCGAAAAGGGCCTCGTCCAGATCCAAAGTGCCGGCTTTTTTGCCGTCAAGTTTGATTACATCAGCCTTCATTATTCTGCTCCTTCAGCGGGAGCCGCAGCGGCTTCAGCAGCGCTCTTGAGAGCAGCTGGGAAAGGCACACCGTCAGGCAGTTTCTTTTTAACAGCATCCTTGACCGTTACCCAGCCACCCTTGGAGCCCGGAACAGCGCCTTTAACCATGATCAAGCCACGGTCAGCGTCTGTACGAACAACTTCGAGGTTCTGAGTAGTTACACGGGCAGCACCCATGTGACCGGCCATTTTCTTACCTTTGAAAACTTTGCCGGGGTCTTGACACTGACCGGTCGAACCGTGCGAACGGTGCGAGATCGACACACCGTGAGAAGCGCGAAGGCCCCCAAAGTTGTGACGCTTCATAGCACCAGCAAAGCCTTTACCGATCGATGTGCCGGACACATCAACTTTTTGACCTGCAATGTAGTGTTCAGCAGAGATCTCTTCACCAACGGCAATGAGGTTCTCTTCGGAAACGCGGAATTCCGCAACTTTCCGTTTTGGAGCAACGTTCGCCTTCGCAAAATGGCCGCGCATCGCTTGCGATGTACGTTTTGCTTTGGCCGAACCAGCACCAAGCTGAACAGCTGTATAACCGTCGCGATCAGACGTGCGCTGATCAACAACTTGCAAGTTTTCGAGTTGGAGAACGGTTACAGGGATCTGTTTGCCGTCTTCCAAGAAAAGGCGGGTCATGCCAACCTTTTTCGCGATTACACCAGAGCGCATCTAAATACCCTCCTTAAACCTTGATCTCGACGTCAACACCAGCTGCTAGGTCGAGCTTCATCAGCGCGTCTACAGTTTGTGGTGTCGGGTCGACGATATCCAACAGGCGCTTGTGCGTGCGGATCTCGAACTGATCACGGGATTTCTTGTTCACGTGAGGGCCACGGAGAACCGTGAACTTCTCGATTTTGTTCGGCAGTGGGATTGGTCCACGAACCGTTGCGCCTGTGCGCTTGGCTGTGCTTACGATTTCTTGTGTGCTGGCGTCCAGAACACGGAAATCAAAAGCTTTGAGCCGAATGCGAATGTTTTGCGACTGCATGTCGTTGCCTTTCGCGGCTTTAGAGTTGAGAGGTGGAAACACGCGGGATTGCGCCCCCCACATCGAACCTAGTCTTTAGGTCAGTAAAATTGGCGCCACCCGAAGGAAGCGCCAAAAATTCATTAATTCGCTACGACTTATTCGTAGATTTTGGACACAACGCCGGAGCCTACTGTGCGGCCGCCTTCGCGGATCGCAAAGCGGAGGCCTTCTTCCATCGCGATTGGTGCGATGAGTTCAGCAGAAAGCTTCAGGTTGTCGCCTGGCATAACCATTTCTGTGCCTGCTGGCAGTTCAACTGTGCCTGTAACGTCCGTTGTACGGAAGTAGAACTGTGGACGGTAGTTCGCAAAGAATGGTGTGTGACGACCACCCTCTTCTTTGGTCAAGATATAAACCTCGGCCTCGAACTTTGTGTGTGGGTTCACAGAACCCGGCTTACACAGAACCTGACCACGCTCAACGCCTTCACGGTCAACACCACGCAGAAGCGCACCGATGTTGTCGCCTGCTTCACCACGGTCAAGCAGCTTGCGGAACATCTCAACACCTGTACAGGTTGTTTTCGATGTGTCGCGGATACCAACGATTTCAATCTCGTCGCCAACGTTGATCGCGCCACGCTCTACACGGCCAGTCACAACTGTACCACGACCGGAAATCGAGAATACGTCCTCGATCGGCATCAGGAATGGCTCGTCGATCGCACGTGGTGGCTGTGGGATGTACTCATCAACAGCAGCCATCAGCTCAGCAATTTTGTCTTTGCCGATTGCATCGTCGCGGTCTTCCAGAGCAGCCAAAGCAGAACCGGCAATCACTGGGATATCATCGCCAGGGTAACCGTATTCGTTCAGAAGCTCACGGATTTCCATTTCAACCAACTCAAGAAGCTCAGGATCGTCTACCTGGTCAACTTTGTTCATGAAAACAACCATGGATGGGATGCCAACCTGGCGACCCAAAAGGATGTGCTCACGTGTTTGTGGCATAGGGCCGTCAGCCGCGTTCACAACAAGGATCGCGCCGTCCATCTGTGCCGCACCGGTGATCATGTTTTTCACATAGTCAGCGTGGCCTGGGCAGTCAACGTGCGCATAGTGGCGCGCGTCTGTCTCATACTCAACGTGTGCTGTCGAGATGGTGATACCGCGTGCTTTTTCTTCTGGCGCGCCGTCAATCTCGTCATACGCTTTGAACGTATCAGAAAACTGCTTCGTGATCGCTGCTGTTAGTGTCGTCTTACCGTGGTCAACGTGACCGATTGTACCAATGTTACAATGCGGTTTCGTACGCTCAAACTTTTCCTTAGCCATGAGGGCCTCCTAGTGGTTAGTGAGCGGGCCAGAAAATACCTGACCCGCTATTTCGATTAGGCGAATTTCGCCTGAATTTCTTCCGAGATATTGGACGGAACTGGATCGTAGTGATCGAACTGCATCGAGAAGTTTGCGCGGCCCGAAGACATAGAGCGCAAGTTGTTGATGTAGCCGAACATATTCGCCAGCGGTACAAAAGCGTCGATTGCGATTGCGTTGCCGCGTGTATCCTGGCCTTGAACTTGACCACGACGCGATGTCAGATCGCCGATGACGTTACCTGTATACTCTTCAGGTGTGATCACTTCGACTTTCATGATTGGCTCAAGCAACTTCGCGCCAGCTTTGCGCATACCTTCACGCATACACATACGTGCAGCGATTTCGAAGGCGAGGATGCTGGAGTCAACATCGTGGAACTTACCGTCAAGCAGAACAACTTTGAAGTCGATCACAGGGAAGCCAGCAAGCGGACCGGAGTCCATAACCGACTGGATGCCTTTTTCAACACCAGGGATGTACTCTTTTGGAACCGCACCACCAACAATTTTGCTTTCGAAGGAGTAACCTTCGCCTGGCTCTGTTGGGATGATCGCCATTTTGACTTCAGCGTACTGACCCGAACCACCCGACTGTTTCTTGTGGGTGTAAGTGTGCTCGACTTCGTGACCGATCGTCTCGCGGTAAGCAACCTGTGGCGCACCGATGTTCGCTTCAACTTTGAACTCGCGCTTCAGACGATCAACAAGGATGTCGAGGTGAAGCTCGCCCATGCCTTTCATGATTGTCTGACCGGACTCAAGGTCAGTCTCAACGCGGAAAGATGGATCCTCAGCAGCCAAACGGCCAAGACCAGTAGACATTTTCTCTTGGTCAGCTTTGGTTTTTGGCTCAACAGCAATCTCGATCACAGGATCAGGGAATGTCATTGTTTCAAGAACCACAGGATCGTTCACAGCACAGAGGGTATCCCCTGTTGTTGTGTCCTTGAGGCCTGCAAGCGCGATGATGTCGCCAGCAAATGCTTCTTGGATCTCTTCACGATCGTTGGAGTGCATCATCATCATACGACCAACACGCTCTTTGCGGTTTTTCGTAGAGTTCAGAAGGCTATCACCTTTGTTCAACACACCAGAGTAGATGCGTGTGAACGTAAGTGTACCAACGAATGGGTCGTTCATGATTTTGAACGCAAGCGCAGAGAACGCCATGTCATCATCCGCACGACGCGGGATGTTACGTGTCTCTGTTTCGTCGCCTGGTTTGAAGCCCATGTAATCAACAACGTCGAGCGGGCTCGGCAGATAGTCGATAACAGCGTTGAGCAAAGGCTGAACACCTTTGTTCTTGAACGCAGAACCACAAAGAACAGGGATGAATTTGATTGCAAGCGTACCTTTGCGGATCAACTCACGGAGTTTCTCAACAGAAGGCTCTTCGCCTTCGAGGTATGCTTCCATTGCGTCATCGTCCATCTCTACCGCTGTTTCGATGAGCTTTGCGCGCCATTCATTTGCTGTATCCTGAAGCTCGGCACGGATCGGGCGTTTTTCCCAAGATGCACCAAGGTCTTCACCGGCCCAAACCCACTCTTGCATAGTGACGAGGTCAACCATGCCTTCGAGGTCGTTTTCAGAACCGATTGGGATCTGGATCGGCGCAGGTGTCGCACCTGTACGATCTTCGATCATGTGAACGCAGTTAAAGAAGTCCGCGCCGATTTTGTCCATTTTGTTAACAAAAACGATACGTGGAACTTTATAACGGTCAGCTTGGCGCCAAACAGTTTCTGTCTGAGGCTCAACACCCGCGTTCGCGTCAAGAACAGCAACAGCACCATCGAGAACCGCCAAGGAACGCTCAACTTCAATTGTGAAGTCAACGTGACCTGGTGTGTCGATGATGTTCATCCGGTGCTTTTCAGTTTCTGCATTCTCACCGTCTTCGGTGCGCTCCCAGAAAGTTGTTGTCGCAGCCGAAGTAATTGTAATACCGCGCTCTTGCTCTTGCTCCATCCAGTCCATAGTGGCCGCACCATCGTGCACCTCACCAATGTTGTGGGACTTGCCTGTGTAGTACAGGATGCGCTCGGAGCAGGTAGTTTTGCCTGCATCGATGTGCGCCATGATGCCGAAGTTGCGGTATCTGTCGAGAGGATATTCGCGTGCCATGGTGTTGGTCCTAAGCCCTAAGGGTTACCAGCGGTAATGGCTGAAAGCTTTGTTAGCTTCGGCCATTTTGTGGGTGTCTTCACGTTTCTTGACGGCTGTGCCGCGGTTGTTAACCGCATCCAGCAATTCGCCAGCGAGACGCTCTTCCATTGTGTTTTCGTTGCGCTTGCGAGCAGCAATGATCAACCAACGGATTGCAAGTGCTTCGCGACGCTCAGGACGCACATCTACAGGCACCTGATATGTCGCACCACCCACGCGGCGCGAACGCACTTCGAGGGATGGTTTAATGTTATCAAGTGCTTCGTGGAACACTTCTACGGGTGCGCGCTTGATCTTGTCTTCAACGCGGTCAAATGCGTTGTAAACAATACGCTCAGCGGCGGATTTTTTACCATCGATCATGAGGTTGTTCATGAACTTGGTTAGAACTTTATCCCCAAACTTAGCGTCTGGAAGAACTTCGCGCTTTTCAGCGGCGTGACGACGGGACATCTCAGTCTCCCCTTATTTAGGACGCTTAGCGCCGTATTTCGAACGACGTTGCTTACGATCTTTAACACCTTGGGTATCCAACACACCGCGCAGTACGTGGTAGCGAACACCCGGAAGGTCTTTTACACGACCGCCACGGATCAGAACAACAGAGTGCTCTTGAAGGTTGTGACCTTCACCCGGGATGTAGCTGATGACCTCGAAGCCATTTGTCAGACGCACTTTGGCGACGCGACGCATAGCGGAGTTCGGTTTCTTTGGTGTCGTTGTATATACACGTGTACATACGCCACGCTTCTGAGGACAAGCCTGCAGGTGCATGGACTTCTGACGTTTGATTTTCGGCTGGCGCGGCTTGCGGATCAGCTGTTGTATCGTTGGCATTCCGGTTATTTCCCCGTGTTGCAACACAAAATTATCAAAACGGGACGACGCCCCGTATGGCTCATAGGCATATCCCACGCACCAAACGCAAAAAACCACATCCATCCCCTCTATAGGAACGACGCGGCGGGCATCCAGAGGATCGGGGCATAGGGCCCGGATCGTGACCACTTGGGTTTTGATGGTGGCAATAAAGGGAATACACCCATGCCAAGTGGGCGCTGTTTATGGGGAGTCGCGGCGGTTGTCAACACAGGCAGGCCCGCAAATCGTTCAACTCTTGAAACACAGGCCAAAATTGGCGCATTTCTTAGTATTCAAGGCCAGTCCAGCAATACTGAACCGATGGAATCGCTTTTATATGCGCCGCTCGCGGGAATCAATCTTGCGTCTAAGGACCACCTGCTCGCGAAAGAGCGTGAACAGGCCGGAAGACACAACAATGACAATTCCAACGATGGTAAGCGCGTCTGGCAAATCACCAAATACAACCAGACCGAGGATGATCGCCCAGAGTATTCCAGAGTATCTGAACGGCGTAACCACCGCCAATGCACCAATCCGCATAGAGCCCACACTACAGGCATAGGCCCCCACAAGGCAGAGCGTCGCGCCCAGCAGATACCCTGCTGACGGCAAGGATATCGGCTTCCATGGCTCGAACGCGCCGCCCACCAGACCAAACAGCGTGACCGAGATCGCCGCATAGATAGACACGGGCCAAGTCGAGACCTGAGGCGAAAGTCTTCGGGATGACAGATCGCGCAAAGTGACGCAGGCTACGGCGGCCAATGCGTAGAGCGCATAGAGATCAAAATCCGTACCGGGCCTGATAATAAGCAAGACACCAATAAAGCCCACGATGATAGCGGCAAACCTTCGCCAGCCTAATGGCTCTTTGAAGAAAAGCGCGCCGGCAAGCGTGACAGTCAGCGGAAGGGATTGCATCACCGCGGTGATATTGGCGAGAGGCATATGCATAAGAGCGGTGATAAAGAAATACGAAGCGCCAACCTCTCCGAGGCATCTCCAGAAAACACGGAGGCTGTCGGCACGTTGCATTCGAAAATCGAGCCGACCGAGATAATATCCGATGGCAAAGAGGAAAAACGTAACCGCAAGACCACGTACAACCAGCGCCTGATAGAACGGAACTTCCGCCAACGCGAGCTTCATAAACGTATCGTTCACAACGAAACCCGCCATTGAGGCCACCATCATGCCCGCGCCTTGCAGGTTCTCGCGTTGTGTATGCTCGGTGATCATATGGATTTTAACTCGGTTAGATCAAAGGGGAAATGTTTTGAAATATCATTTGCCTTCTGCTCGGAAGTCATCTTATCCGAGAGGCCTACGATAACGGGATCGCTATCGTTGTCGTGATGTACCGAGCGCACAAAATTTGGCGTCGAAACATCTGAATAAAGGTTAAAGAACTGCCCGAGGAACCGGTGATTGCGGGCATAAACATTCTGCGGCTCACTAGCCTCCGCAAACAACGCCGAGCCCACCGAAACAGGCGTGCGTTCACGTGCATCTACGATACGGTTCTCGCCATCCTGAACATGGACGTAAAACCCACTATTAAACGCCAAAGCAACTGGCTCGTCTGGCTGACATAACGGTTTCAGCTTTCGCGCCGTTTGTTTGAGCCGCTTGATATAGGTCTGCGAAACGGCGTCATCATCATCCAGCCTAAAGCTTGTCCGGTGGCTATGGCCTTGCCTTGGAACGCCATCGAATGCCTTGCGAACAGCGGCGTAGTTGTAGTCACTCTCGCGCTGAACAATCCGCGCGTCGTGCAATGGGGCGATCAAAGCGGCAAGACGTTCGATCGCTTCTTGTGGCATCCGCTCTCCAACTAGAAACAAGATCGTAAACTCAGAATCCGTTTGCGCCAGAAGAGAGGGAAGGCAAAGCTTTTCAAAGAGATAGAACCGCCGCGCCAAACGATCAGGATCGAACAGGAAATCCTCAAGTGCGGCAATATCATCTCCGCCCTTCGCAAAGCCCGAAAGCGCTGGGAAGGAAAAGCGGACGAGGCCGATTATCTGATTTCTGAAATCCTGCGCCATTAAGATGCTCGCGGTTGTTTCGGTCAACCTAGTTCCGCTTCACAGGATTTCCCAGCCTAGAAATCACTTCGTCCCAAAAAAGAAAAGGCCCCCTCACCGAACAGCGAGGGGGCCAATTTCATAAGTTGTCCTAGACGATTACTCGTCGCGGCTCTCTTCGTTATCAACAACTGGTGTTGTGAAGACATCGCCACCGATCACATCGTCAGAAGGAACCGGCGCGGCCAAGGCTGCGGCCTGTTCAGCTTCAAGACGGCGTGCTTCAAGAACAACGTTGTCACGCTGGATAGCAACCGCACGCGCTTTCTGCGTCGCGCCACCAGTACCGGCAGGGATCAAGCGACCAACGATAACGTTCTCTTTGAGGCCAACCAGTTTGTCGCGCTTGCCTTGGACGGATGCCTCGGTAAGTACGCGGGTTGTCTCTTGGAACGACGCCGCAGAGATGAACGAACGTGTTTGAAGCGACGCTTTGGTGATCCCGAGAAGGATAGGCTCACCAGAAGCAAGGCGACGGCCAGCGGACTCCGCTTTCGCGTTTGCAGCGTCAAACTCGGCTTTGTCCACATGCTCGCCTTTGAGCAATGTAGTCTCGCCGCTGTCCAGAATTTCCCATTTCTGTAGCATCTGACGAACGATAACCTCGATGTGTTTATCGTTAATCTTCACGCCTTGGAGACGGTAAACTTCCTGAACCTCTTCAACCATGTAGTTCGCAAGAGCTTCAACACCCATAACTGCAAGAATGTCATGCGGCGCTGGGTTACCATCCATGATGTAGTCACCTTTGTGGACGAAATCGCCCTCGGCAACCGGGATGTGCTTACCTTTTGGAACCATGTACTCAAATGGCTCTAGGCTCTCATCTGCTGGCTCGATGGAAATGCGACGCTTGTTCTTGTAGTCGCGACCAAAGCGAACATAACCGTCGATCTCTGCGATGATCGCGTGATCTTTGGGGCGACGTGCCTCAAAGAGTTCCGCAACCCGTGGCAGACCACCGGTGATGTCTTTTGTTTTCGCACCTTCACGTGGAATACGCGCGATTACGTCACCAGCTTCGACTTTGGAGTTCTCTTCAACCGAAAGAACCGCATCAACCGACATCGGATAAGAAACAGGGTTCCCTGCATCGTTACGAAGTGGTTCGCCATCCTCACCGATGATGAAGATTTCAGGCTTCAGCTCGTTACCTTTAGGCGCAGCACGCCAGTCGATAACGATTTTCTGCGTCATGCCCGTTGCGTCGTCGGTATCGTCTCGCACCGAAGTACCCGAAGTAAGGTCAACGAATTTCGCTGTACCCGCTTTCTCGGCAATGATCGGAAGTGTGTATGGATCCCATTCAAACAGCTTGTCGCCGCGCACAACAGTTGCACCCGCTTTGACGTGTACTTTCGTACCATAGCTGATCTTGTGGCTAACCAGTTCGACACCATTCTCGTCTTGGATTGAGAGCAGCATGTTACGGCCCATAACGATCGCTTCACCCGCAGAGTTTTCGAGCAGCATTTCGTTAGAGAACGCAACTTTACCAGCGTGACTTGCCTCTTGGAACGATTGCTGACCACCCTGCGCAACACCACCAATGTGGAATGTACGCATTGTAAGCTGTGTACCAGGCTCACCAATGGACTGCGCCGCGATAATACCAACCGCTTCGCCTTGGTTCACCAATGTACCGCGTGCAAGGTCACGACCATAGCACATCGCACAAACGCCTTCTTCGGCCTCACAAGTCAGCGGGCTACGCATACGCATGGTAACGATGCCTGCTTCTTCGATGAGGTCAGATTTGCGCTCGTCGATCACTTCGTTCTTGGAAACGATCACTTCATCGGTGCCCGGTTTCAGGACATCCTCAGCAGCAACACGGCCCAGTACGATCTCGGAGATGCTTGCAACAACTTCACCGTCTTTTACTGCAGCTTCCGCAGTAATCGACGTTTCAGTTCCACAGTCATGCTCGCGAACGATACAATCCTGTGCAACGTCCACAAGACGACGTGTCAGGTAACCCGAGTTCGCCGTTTTCAACGCCGTATCGGACAGACCCTTACGAGCACCGTGGGTAGAGTTGAAGTACTCAAGAACCGACAGACCCTCTTTAAAGTTCGAGATAATCGGTGTCTCGATGATGTCGCCGTTCGGCTTGGCCATCAGGCCGCGCATCCCGCCGAGCTGTTTCATCTGAGTAACCGAACCACGCGCACCAGAGTGAGCCATCATGTAAACCGAGTTTGGTTCCATTTCGGCGCCGCTCTCGTCGGTACGGATCGCAGAAATTGTGCCCATCATCGCGTCAGTGACTTTGTCGTTACACTTGGACCAAGCATCGACAACTTTGTTGTACTTCTCGCCCTGAGTAATCAGACCGTCCATGTACTGTTGTTCAAAGTCGCGAACCTGATCGCGTGTCTCGTCAACGGTTTCCCATTTGGTGTCAGGAATAACCATGTCGTCCTTACCGAACGAGATACCCGCTTTAAACGCTTCACGGAAACCCATGGTCATGATCTGGTCACAGAAGATAACCGACTCTTTCTGACCGCAATAACGGTAGACGGTGTCGATGACTTTCTGAACGTCCTTCTTACGCAACAGGTTATTCACCAGCTCGAAAGGCGCTTTGGCGTTTTTCGGCAGAAGCGCACCAAGACGGATACGGCCAGGTGTGGTTTCAAACCGCACCATGATCTCGTTACCTTCTTCGTCGATCTGCGGAATACGCGCAGTCACTTTGGCGTGGAGGTGAACTTCACCGGAATCCAGCGCGTGCTGAACCTCGTCCACATCAGCAAAGGACATGCCCTCGCCCTTCATGCCTTCGCGCATCAAGGAGATGTAGTAGAGACCCAAAATCATGTCCTGTGAAGGAACGATAATCGGCGCACCGTTTGCAGGTGACAGAACGTTGTTAGTCGACATCATGAGAACACGTGCTTCAAGCTGTGCCTCAAGGCTCAGTGGTACGTGTACCGCCATTTGGTCGCCGTCAAAGTCAGCGTTAAAGGCCGAACACACAAGCGGGTGAAGCTGAATCGCTTTACCTTCGATGAGCATCGGTTCAAACGCCTGAATACCAAGACGGTGAAGCGTAGGCGCACGGTTGAGCATAACGGGGTGTTCCCGAATAACCTCATCCAAGATGTCCCAAACTTCGGGACGCTCTTTCTCCACCAGTTTCTTGGCTTGCTTCACAGTGGAAGACAGACCTTTGGCCTCAAGACGCGAGTAGATGAACGGCTTGAACAACTCCAACGCCATCTTCTTAGGAAGACCACATTGGTGCAGTTTCAATTCCGGACCCGTCACAATCACTGAACGGCCAGAGAAGTCGACGCGTTTACCCAAAAGGTTCTGACGGAAACGACCTTGCTTACCTTTGAGCATGTCAGACAGCGATTTCAGAGGACGCTTGTTCGCCCCTGTAATCACGCGGCCACGACGGCCATTGTCGAACAACGCATCAACGGATTCCTGCAACATCCGCTTTTCGTTACGCACGATGATATCAGGCGCACGAAGCTCGATCAGACGCTTCAGACGGTTGTTACGGTTGATCACACGGCGATACAGATCGTTAAGATCGGATGTCGCAAAGCGGCCACCATCCAGCGGCACCAATGGGCGCAACTCTGGCGGGATCACAGGGATCACGGTCATAACCATCCACTCAGGACGGTTGCCAGACTCAAGGAAGCTCTCGACGATCTTCAAACGCTTGATGATCTTCTTGGGCTTCAGCTCGCCTGTTGCTTCTTTCAGGTCCGCACGCAGCGTTTCTGCTTCGGCGTCGAGGTCGATCATCGACAGCATCTCGCGAATTGCTTCCGCACCGATACCAGCCGTAAACGCATCCATGCCGTAAGCGTCTTGGGCGTCCATGTACTCTTCTTCGGACATCAACTGACCATAAGTCAGATCTGTCAAACCGGGCTCAATCACCACGTAGTTTTCAAAGTAGAGAATACGCTCAAGATCGCGCAACGTCATATCAAGCATCAAGCCAATACGGGACGGCAGGGACTTGAGGAACCAAATATGCGCAACAGGTGCGGCCAGTTCGATGTGGCCCATGCGCTCACGACGCACTTTTTGAAGCGTAACTTCAACACCACATTTCTCGCAGACAACGCCGCGATATTTCATGCGCTTATATTTGCCGCAAAGACATTCGTAGTCCTTGATTGGCCCGAAAATACGCGCACAGAAAAGACCGTCACGCTCTGGCTTGAACGTACGATAGTTGATTGTCTCAGGCTTTTTGATTTCGCCATAAGACCACGAAAGGATCCGTTCAGGGCTCGCCAAAGAGACTTTGATCTCATCAAATGTCTTTTGTGGCGCGAGCGGGTTAAACGGGTTGTTTGTCAGTTCCTGGTTCATTTTGCGTTCCTTTTAATCAGGGGAAGGTGGGATGACTAAGGCGCGGGGCCCTACTCATCCTCCTCCGCATCCAGGAGTTCCATATTGAGGCCGAGGCCTCGGACCTCTTTGACCAGCACGTTGAAGCTTTCCGGTACGCCAGCTTCGAAGTTGTCGTCGCCTTTGACGATGCTTTCGTAAACTTTTGTACGGCCTGCGACGTCGTCCGACTTCACTGTCAGCATCTCTTGCAGCGTGTATGCCGCGCCATATGCCTCGAGTGCCCAGACTTCCATCTCCCCGAAACGCTGACCACCGAATTGAGCCTTACCGCCCAATGGTTGCTGCGTAACAAGGCTGTAAGGCCCAGTTGAACGTGCGTGGATTTTGTCGTCCACAAGGTGGTGCAGTTTGAGAAGATACTTCATCCCAACCGTTACCGGACGAGCGAACTGCTCACCTGTACGGCCATCATAAAGCACCGACTGACCCGAAGTGTCGAAACCGGCACGCTTGAGCGCATCGTTCACGTCAGCTTCTTTTGCACCATCAAACACTGGCGTAGCGATTGGAACACCGCGCGTTACGTTGCCCGCGGCCTCCAGAAGCTGTGCCTCGTCCATGTCGGCGATACCTTCGTCATAAACGACATCGCCATATGCGATCTTCATCGCATCACGAACTGGTGTCATGTCGCCAGAACGACGGTACTCACCAAGCGCTTCGTCGATCTGGATACCCAGACCACGGCTCGCCCAACCCATGTGGGTTTCAAGGATCTGACCAACGTTCATACGTGAAGGCACACCAAGTGGGTTCAAACAGAAGTCAACTGGCGTACCATCGGCGAGGAACGGCATGTCTTCCATAGGTACAACCTTGGAGATAACACCTTTGTTCCCGTGACGACCGGCCATTTTATCACCAGGCTGAAGCTTACGCTTCACAGCGATAAAGACTTTGACCATCTTCATCACGCCCGGAGGCAGATCATCACCACGACGGACTTTCTCAACTTTGTCCTCAAAACGTGCTTCCATCGCTTTTTTCTGAACTTCGTATTGAGCGTTCAGAGCTTCGACGATTTTCGCTGCTTCTTCGTCCTCAAGAGCCAACTGCCACCACAGACCTTTGGACAATGTGCCCAAGAGCTCTTCGGTCACTTCGGAGCCTGATTTGACGCCTTTTGGTCCTTTGGCAACGGTTTTACCCAGTACCATGGATTTCAAACGCGCATAGATGTTGCGGTCCAGAATTGTCAGCTCGTCATCACGGTCACGCGCAAGACGTTCGACTTCTTCGCGCTCGATCTGAAGTGCGCGCTCGTCTTTTTCAACGCCGTGACGATTAAAGACACGAACCTCAACAACTGTCCCGAAATCACCCGGTTTAACGCGGAGCGATGTATCGCGAACGTCAGAAGCTTTCTCACCAAAGATCGCACGAAGAAGTTTTTCTTCAGGCGTCATTGGGCTTTCGCCCTTCGGTGTGATTTTACCAACGAGGATATCACCAGGCTGAACTTCAGCACCGATATAAACGATACCCGCTTCGTCGAGGTTGCGAAGTGCTTCCTCACCGACGTTTGGAATATCGCGTGTGATTTCCTCAGGGCCGAGCTTGGTATCACGTGCCGCAACTTCGAATTCTTCGATATGCACCGAAGTAAACACGTCGTCACGAACGATACGCTCGGAGATCAGGATCGAGTCCTCATAGTTGTAACCGTTCCAAGGCATAAACGCCACGCAGACGTTCTTACCCAGAGCCAATTCACCTATATCAGTAGAAGGACCGTCAGCAATAACCTCGTTTTTGCCAACAACGTCGCCCACTTTCACCAGCGGACGCTGGTTGATACAAGTGTTTTGGTTCGAGCGCTGGAACTTGCGTAGACGATAGATGTCCACACCCGCATCACCCAATTCAAGGTCATGCGTCGCGCGAACAACGATACGCTGCGCGTCAACTTGGTCGATGACACCCGCACGCTTCGCCATGATCGACGCACCAGAGTCGCGTGCAACCACTTCCTCGATACCTGTCCCGACCAAAGGCGCCTCGGCCTGAAGCAATGGAACAGCCTGACGCATCATGTTCGAGCCCATCAAGGCGCGGTTAGCGTCGTCATTTTCAAGGAACGGAATAAGCGAAGCCGCAACCGAAACCAGCTGCTTTGGTGAAACGTCGATCAGATCTATGTTCTGAGCAGGGCTAAGTGTGTACTCGCCAGATTGACGTGCCGAAACGAGGTCGTTCTTGAACACACCCTTTTCGTCGATCTGAGCGTTCGCCTGCGCAACTGTGTGGCGCATTTCCTCTGTCGCTGACATGTAGTGAACTTCGTCAGTCACTTGTTTGTCGACAACTTTACGGTATGGCGTTTCGATAAAGCCGTACTTGTTTACGCGTGCGAATGTCGCAAGCGAGTTGATCAGACCAATATTCGGACCCTCAGGAGTCTCAATCGGACACATACGACCATAGTGCGTTGGGTGAACGTCACGAACCTCAAAGCCCGCGCGCTCACGTGTCAAACCGCCAGGCCCAAGCGCGGAAAGACGACGCTTGTGCGTGACTTCCGAAAGTGGGTTGGTTTGGTCCATGAACTGCGAAAGCTGCGAAGAGCCAAAGAATTCACGTACCGCAGCAGCAGCAGGTTTCGCATTGATCAGGTCTTGCGGCATCACTGTGTCGATTTCGACAGAGGACATACGCTCTTTGATCGCGCGCTCCATGCGCAACAGACCAACGCGGTACTGGTTTTCCATCAATTCGCCAACGGAGCGAACACGACGGTTACCAAGGTGGTCGATATCGTCGATATCGCCTTTGCCATCACGCAGCTCAACAAGTGCTTTGATACAGGCGACGATGTCTTCTTTGCGAAGTGTCCGCATTGAATCATCGGCATCCAGATCAAGACGCATGTTCATTTTCACACGACCAACAGCCGAGAGATCATAACGCTCGCTATCGAAGAACAATGTGTCGAACAGTGCGCTCGCGCTTTCAACGGTGGGTGGCTCACCCGGACGCATCACGCGGTAGATGTCCATGAGCGCGCTCTCGCGACCCATGTTTTTGTCTGCCGCCATTGTGTTGCGAATGTATGGACCAACGTTGACATTGTCGATGTCCAGAACAGGAATCTCGGTAATACCCGCGTCCAGAAGCTCCTGAAGAGAGCCGCCAGTGATTTCACCGGATTTGTCATACTCGAATTGCAGCTCATCGCCCGCTTCGACGTAGATCGCGCCAGTTTCTTCGTTGATGATGTCACGTGCAACGAACTTGCCGATGATTTGCTCGAACGGCAAGAGAAGGTCCGTAACGGCACCGTCTTCAATCAACTGCTTAACAGCGCGTGGCGTAACTTTCTTGCCAGCTTCGGCGATGACTTCACCAGTTTTCGCATCAACGAGATCGTATGTCGGACGTGTACCGCGTACACGCTCTGGGAAGAACTTGGTTGCCCAACCTTTGTTCTTCTTGAGCTTGTAAGTCACGGTATCATAGTACGCGTCACAGATGCCTTCCTGATCAAGACCCAACGCATAAAGCAGGGTTGTCACAGGGAGCTTACGACGACGGTCGATGCGTGCGAACACGATGTCCTTGGCGTCGAACTCAAAGTCCAACCAAGAACCACGGTAAGGAATGATGCGGCATGCGAAGAGCAACTTACCAGAAGAGTGTGTTTTGCCTTTGTCGTGATCAAAGAAAACACCTGGTGAGCGGTGCATCTGAGAAACGATAACACGCTCGGTGCCATTCACGACGAATGTACCGTTCGGTGTCATCAATGGCATGTCGCCCATAAAGACGTCTTGCTCTTTGATGTCCTTGACGGTTTTCGCGCCTGTGTCCTCGTCTACATCAAACACGATAAGACGCAGCGTTACCTTCAACGGCGCGCTGTAGGTCATGTCGCGTTGCTGACACTCTTCTACATCATATTTTGGTTGCTCAAGCTCGTATTTTACGAATTCGAGAATCGATGTTTCGTTAAAATCTTTGATCGGGAAAACCGACTGGAAAACACCGTTAATGCCTTCGCCATCCAAGGGCGTAGGTTGATCACCGGATTTCAAAAACAAATCATACGAAGATTTTTGAACCTCAATAAGGTTCGGCATCTCAAGAACTTCGCGGATTTTACCGAAATATTTGCGAAGCCGTTTTTGGCCAAGGTAGGATTGAGCCATGTGCGTGGTCACCTTTCAGATTTTTCGCTGATACATCCAAGCTGGGCATCAAGGACGCATCGCAAAACAAAGCAATTCGGATCTATTCTCGGACACCGGCCCACCGGTCCCGCCCGACCCATTGAATCGCTCCTTAGAAAACGCCCGTCGCGGGCAGACCTTTTCTAAGACGCGATAGGCTGGATCCAGAATATTCCCCGGATCCAGCCAATTTTTTGTAATCACCTGGGACGATCGTCCCGAGCAATTACTTGAGTTCGATCTCAGCGCCAGCTGCTTCGAGCTTCGCTTTGATTTCTTCAGCTTCTGCTTTGTCGACGCCTTCTTTAACGGGCTTGCCGCCTGCATCAACAAGTTCTTTAGCTTCTTTGAGGCCAAGACCAGTAATCGCGCGAACTTCTTTGATCACGCCGATTTTGGATGCGCCAGCATTTTTCAGAATTACGTCGAATTCTGTTTGCTCGCCACCAGCGTCGCCACCAGCTTCTGCAGCGCCAGCAACCATTACAGCGCCACCAGCAGCAGGCTCGATGCCGTACTCGTCTTTAAGGATAGTTTTCAGTTCTTGTGCTTCGAGAAGGGTAAGACCAACGATCTCTTCAGCAAGTTTTTTCAGATCAGCCATTATACTGTTTCCGTTCGTTTAAGTTGTGTTCCAACGTGCGAGGTTTTTCTCCACGAAGGCTCATGTTGCTTAAGCAGCAGCCTTGTCCTCGATTGAGGACAAGATGCTCGCGATATTGCTTGCAGGCGCGCCAATGGCCCCGGCGATGTTGGAAGCAGGTGCCCCGATACAGCCAACGATAGAAGCGATAAGCTCCTCACGCGACGGCATCGCTGCAACGGCTTTAACACCAGCGACGTCCAGTGCTGTCTCACCCATAGCACCACCGAGAATCTCCAGTTTGGAATTCTCTTTGGCGTATGCCTCGACGACCTTGGCCGCAGCCACAGGGTCCTCAGAGTAAGCAAGTACAGTCATGCCATTGAGGTAATCAGCGATGCTTGCGCAGGGCTTACCCTCAAGGGCGATCTTGGCGAGCTTGTTTTTGGCAACGCGAACAGACCCGTCAACGTCACGCATTTGCGCACGCAGGTCTTGCATCTCAGCAACCGTGAGACCTTCGTAGCGGCAGACCACTACAACGCCAGAGCTGTCAAAGATTTGGCCGAGTTCGTCGACCAACTGTTCTTTTTGTGCTCTATCCACAGTTCACTCCAAATTTGGGGGTTACCCCCCGGCTCAGTTTGACCCGCCCCCAGCGTGGGTTTGGGCCGTTCGGGTCCAATTTCAGGGTCCCGAGGCCAGATCACCCGAAGGTTGCCCTTCGAAAATTTGTCTCGTTCCCCATCTCAGAAAGGAATTATGACCAGAGGCCACCCTTCGTCTCGGACAGGATGGGGCCAAATTGGCGGCCCCACCATTCTGCGGGCGAACCCGCGGAATTCTTAGACTGGCTTAGTTGCCAGCGGCGTTATCAACATTCACTGTCACGCCTGGGCCCATTGTGGAGCTCACGGCGATCGACTTCATGTATGTGCCTTTTGTGCCTGTTGGACGGGCTTTTGCAACCGCGTCAACAAATGCACGAATGTTCTCGACAAGCTGCTCTTCGGAGAAAGAAGCTTTGCCAACACCAGCGTGGATCACACCAGCTTTTTCAACTTTGAACTGAACTTCGCCGCCTTTAGCCGCTTTAACAGCAGCTTCAACGTCCATAGTCACAGTGCCAACACGTGGGTTTGGCATCAAGTTGCGTGGGCCGAGGATCTTACCGAGGCGACCGACAACACCCATCATGTCAGGTGTCGCGATGCAGCGATCGAATTCGATCTTGCCGCCTTGAACGATTTCCATCAGGTCTTCTGCGCCGACGATGTCAGCACCAGCAGCAGTTGCTTCGTCTGCTTTTGGACCACGAGCAAATACAGCAACACGTACTGTTTTGCCTGTGCCGTTTGGCAGGCCAACAACGCCGCGAACCATTTGGTCAGCGTGACGTGGGTCAACACCGAGGTTCATTGCGATTTCAACTGTCTCGTCGAATTTTGCGCCAGCGTTGGATTTAACCAATGCAACCGCATCTTCAACAGTGAGGTTTGCTTTACCAGCAAATGCCGCGCGTGCCGCGGTGATGCGTTTTCCGAGCTTTGCCATGACTATTTTACCTCGATGCCCATAGAACGCGCAGAACCCATGATGATTTTCATCGCAGCTTCGATATCGTTTGCGTTCAGGTCTTTCATTTTCGCTTCTGCGATCTCTTTAACTTGTTTCGCAGAAACAGAGCCAACAGTCTCACGGCTTGGTGTTTTCGCACCAGAAGTGATTTTCGCAGCTTTCTTCAGGAAGTAAGACGCCGGAGGAGTCTTAATATCCATCGAAAACGATTTATCTTGGTAGTATGTGATCACGGTTGGGCAAGGGGCACCTGGCTCAAGGTCCGCTGTTTTCGCGTTGAACGCTTTACAGAATTCCATGATGTTGATGCCGCGCTGACCCAGCGCGGGGCCCACGGGGGGGCTTGGGTTGGCTTTACCTGCAGGAACCTGCAGCTTCATAGTGCCAGCAATCTTCTTGGCCATGTGGCCTCTCCTTCTTCAACTTGGCGCAAACGCGTCTGCGCCACTTAGGTTGTGTGGTCCGGCTTGCCGAGCGCGCTCGGGTCCCCTCCCACATTTCCGCACACCCGAAGGCGTGCATCACACGCTAGACCTCTTTCGTGACCTGCGTGAATTCCAATTCGACCGGCGTTGCGCGGCCAAAAATACTTACAGTCACCTTCAGGCGGCTGTTCTCTTCGTCCACGTCCTCGACCATGCCGTCGAAACCTTCGAACGGACCGTCGGTAACCTGAACTTTTTCACCAGTCTCGAAGTGAATAAGAGTGCGCGGAGCCTCCATGCCTTCTTCAACACGGTTCAGAATCTGATTCACCTCAGCGTCGCGCATCGGCATCGGGCGTCCTTGCGGACCCAAGAAACCGGTGACGCGATTAATCGACGTCACAAGGTGGTAGCCCTCATCGCTCATCTCCATACGGATCAAAACGTAACCAGGCATAAAGCGGCGCTCTGTCGTGACCTTCTTGCCGCGACGCACCTCAATGATCTCTTCTGTGGGGACCAGAACTTCTTCGATCTGCTCCTCAAGACCGGCTTCTTCAGCAGCATGTTTAATTGCTTCGGCGATCTTTTTCTCGAAGTTCGAGAGTACGCTCACCGAATACCAACGCTTAGCCATCTTGCTTCAGTCCTTGTCTCACCTTGGGCAGAACCCAAAAAGTGCATAAATTCCAAAGAGTTGGACAAACCAACCCAAAACAAAAAACAGCGTGCAAACCGAATCGCCGCACGCTTATCTCGAAGTTGCCGCATGGATTAGCCTTGAAACCAAGTAAATTCAAGCCAAACGCGGCGAATTAATTAGCCAAAAAAGCCAAGGCCAAACTGAAGCCCGGAACGGATCCCCAAATCCACGAGAGAAAAGAAGATGCCAAGCAGCGTTGCCATGACCATAACCATCGCAGTCGTTAGAATGACTTCGCGGCGTGTGGGCCAAGTAATTTTTGCCCCTTCTGCGCGCACTTCTTGAATAAACTGAAGCGGATTTGTACGTTTTGCTGCCATGCTGCTGCCCTTTATGCTGTCACCCTATGCGACGAAGCGGATATAAGCCAAGCAGACCCCAATGGCAAGACGTGCACCGATCAGCTTCGCGTTACCTGCTCTTGCGGCGCGCGCCTATCTCGGAAACGCCTTCGATCTGCAAAATTTCATCCCAGTCCTGCGCATAGACTTCGGCGGCATCAATTCTTGCCGCTTCGTCAAACGGCATGAAACGGGAATTACCGCCAGAGATCGGGAATTGGTCACGCGCCGCACGTACCAACTCACGCCTCTCTTCACGCTCTTTCGGCAGAGAATCAAGCGCCAGAACTTGCTCAACAGCCTCGGCAGACAAGCCACGATGGACGACTTGATCAAGCGGAATGATATCCTTGCCAACCCTCCAGCCGACCAGACGGCGCATGATTTGTGTGAAGTTTCGCGGATAGTTCTCATATTTCCAGACATATATGCCCGAAGCGCCGTCGATCAGGCTCATCCGCCGAATAACGTTTGTCGCGCGTAGGTCCTGAAACGACAAATCGCCCATAAAATCTTCGAATGACTCTATCTTGCCGCCCAACAACGACTGCGAATAAGCCGAAACCAGGAAATCCGCCGGGTTCCGCATCGCGACAAACAACGTGAGGGGCCGCCCGCCAAGATGCGGCACCAGCGCTGCGATCTGTGAGTCGGCACCGGGGTAGATCGGCGGCCGCTTCTGCGCGCGTGATTGCCAAATTTTGCCCAAGTAGTTTTCCTCAGACAAAATCAACCGCCGCCGCCCCTTAGACAAGACAGCCAATTCCTCTTCGGCGGTGCGTCCGGCGCGATTCTTCTGAGAATCATCAAAATCGAACCGATCCTGAAGTGCGTTCCCTTCTCCGCGAAGGTCCGCAGGCCCGCGAAAAGCAACTCCCGCCTTGCGTAACACGCGTTTGTTTCGCTCCAAGCTGAGCTGAGTATGAGTGCTCGCGGTTTTGTGCACACCTAAATGAAAGCAAATCCGCAATTTTTTATGGGGAACTTGTGACAATGGTTTGAACCTGTTGTCCGGCGCATCAAGTGTGCGACTGTGGCTTGGCAGGGGCTGAGGGACTCGAACCCACGACCCTCGGTTTTGGAGACCGATGCTCTACCAACTGAGCTAAACCCCTAAAGCCGTCGCAGGAAGTACGGCACCCTGCGACGGGAATCAAGTGCATTCTACGCGATTAACGAAATCTCTGGCACGTCATCGCCAAATTCCGCACATTACGCATCGCGTAACGCGTCGGCGGCGAACTTTAGCGCCTTAATATCTGCTCCGACAATCGCGCTCAGGTGTTTATGGATATGGTCGAGCGGCCAATCCCACCACTTAATCGCAAGAAGGGCGTCAATTACCTCTGGCGCAAATCGTTTCCTGATTTCCCCCGCGGGATTACCGCCCACGATCGAATAGGGCGCCACATCTGCTGCGACCACAGCGCCAGCAGCAACAATCGCGCCATCTCCGATTGTCACTCCGGGCATGATCTTGGCATCGTGACCGATCCACACATCATTACCGATAATCGTGTCTACGAATCCCTCTGGATTTTCTGCGTAAACACCCATCGTCTCGGGGTTGAAAATCGCGAAAGGATAGGTCGAGAAACCCGTCATTACGTGATTGGCCGAACTGGTGATAAAAATGGTCCCCTGAGCAAACTGACAGAATTTGCCAATCTTCAAACGTTCAGGCGCACCAGTATAAAGATAGGGAGCGATACGCCCTGCCCAATCGTCCACAGGAGTGAAGGAGTTAAAGTAGGAGTAATCGCCGACCTCAATATTCGGGTGGTCGATGACCTGATTGAGATAAACGAGATTTTCGAGAACTGTGCCATCGGGCAAAATAACGGGATTCGCCGCGTCTGGGCGTAAAAATGTAGAGGACATAAACTACTTTCAGTTGAGAAATGGAAATTCGTCAAACTAAAGAATTGTCATGTCACCCTCCCTTGGTTGCAGAAATGCTAGCGCGACAAACGAGTATTCGCAAGACAAAGGGCCGCCCGAAGGCGACCCTCAGAATTCATAAATTCGCTACGATTTATTCGTAGATTTTGGACACAACGCCGGAGCCTACTGTGCGGCCGCCTTCGCGGATCGCAAAGCGGAGGCCTTCTTCCATCGCGATTGGTGCGATGAGTTCAGCAGAAAGCTTCAGGTTGTCGCCTGGCATAACCATTTCTGTGCCTGCTGGCAGTTCAACTGTGCCTGTAACGTCCGTTGTACGGAAGTAGAACTGTGGACGGTAGTTCGCAAAGAATGGTGTGTGACGACCACCCTCTTCTTTGGTCAAGATATAAACCTCGGCCTCGAACTTTGTGTGTGGGTTCACAGAACCCGGCTTACACAGAACCTGACCACGCTCAACGCCTTCACGGTCAACACCACGCAGAAGCGCACCGATGTTGTCGCCTGCTTCACCACGGTCAAGCAGCTTGCGGAACATCTCAACACCTGTACAGGTTGTTTTCGATGTGTCGCGGATACCAACGATTTCAATCTCGTCGCCAACGTTGATCGCGCCACGCTCTACACGGCCAGTCACAACTGTACCACGACCGGAAATCGAGAATACGTCCTCGATCGGCATCAGGAATGGCTCGTCGATCGCACGTGGTGGCTGTGGGATGTACTCATCAACAGCAGCCATCAGCTCAGCAATTTTGTCTTTGCCGATTGCATCGTCGCGGTCTTCCAGAGCAGCCAAAGCAGAACCGGCAATCACTGGGATATCATCGCCAGGGTAACCGTATTCGTTCAGAAGCTCACGGATTTCCATTTCAACCAACTCAAGAAGCTCAGGATCGTCTACCTGGTCAACTTTGTTCATGAAAACAACCATGGATGGGATGCCAACCTGGCGACCCAAAAGGATGTGCTCACGTGTTTGTGGCATAGGGCCGTCAGCCGCGTTCACAACAAGGATCGCGCCGTCCATCTGTGCCGCACCGGTGATCATGTTTTTCACATAGTCAGCGTGGCCTGGGCAGTCAACGTGCGCATAGTGGCGCGCGTCTGTCTCATACTCAACGTGTGCTGTCGAGATGGTGATACCGCGTGCTTTTTCTTCCGGCGCGCCGTCAATCTCGTCATACGCTTTGAACGTATCAGAAAACTGCTTCGTGATCGCTGCTGTTAGTGTCGTCTTACCGTGGTCAACGTGACCGATTGTACCAATGTTACAATGCGGTTTCGTACGCTCAAACTTTTCCTTAGCCATGAGGGCCTCATCCTTAACAAAGGGGTCAAAATCGACCCAAATTTCATCGCGGATCACCTATGATTTTCGACGCAAGAAATCAAGCGTTTCATTGCATAGCATCACCTTGTGCCTAAGATGTGGCCCCAGAGACGCGTATTCAACCACCGCTCGCTCGCCTGCGGCGTTTTTTCGCCGCGGGTTCGAGAGGCTAGTTGAACTTATTGTCGTGCGGGAAGCCGCGCGGCGCCATGCGCCCTGCGCTCGCACGTTTGCCGCGCCATTCATCAAGCTCGGTCACAGTACGTGTGCGTCCCGCAGGGTCGTTCCATACAAGGCCATCGGCCAAGTTAAACGTGCGCGCATCCGACAATCCGCCGTCTTTGTACTTCTGAAGACGTACGCCCTTGCCGCGGCCCATTTCTGGCAACTCATCCACCGCAAACACCAGCACCTTACGGTTCTCGCCCACTGTCGCCACATGATCGCCAACGACTGGATGGCATACCAGCGCACGAACTTCTCCGCGTACATTCAGAACCTGTTTGCCGCTGCGCGTCTGGGCGATAACGTCATTTTCCGGAACGACAAATCCGTCCCCCGCAGACGAGGCAACAAGCAACTTGCGGCCGGGAGCATGGATGAACAGATCAACTATATCGCTTTCGTTCGGCAGATCCACCATCAGACGAACGGGCTCCCCCATTCCACGCCCACCCGGCAGGCTACTTGCACCAAGCGTGTAGAAACGCCCGTTTTCACCCAACAAGAGCAACCGGTCCGTTGTTTCCGCATGGAAAGCAAATCTAGGGCCATCGCCATCTTTGAACTTAAGCTCTCGACCAAGATCAATATGCCCCGACATCGCGCGAATCCATCCCATCTGTGAACAGACCACGGTGATGGGCTCGCGCTCGATCATGGCCTCGATCGGCACGTCTTCGACCTCTGCAGCTTCGGCGAACTGGCTGCGGCGCGCGCCGCCCTCGAAATCTTTGCCAAACTTTTTCTTGGTTTCGCGCATCTGCTCTGCGATCCGCGTCCATTGCAATTCTTCGCTCGCAAGCAGTTCTTCCAGACCTTTGTGCTCTTCGGTGAGTTCGGCGTGCTCTTTCTTGAGTTCAAGCTCTTCAAGCTTCCGCAAGCTGCGCAGACGCATATTCAGGATAGCTTCGGCCTGTACTTCGCTCAGCTCGAACTCTTGCATCAGAACATCACGTGGATGGTCCTCATAGCGGATAATCTCAATGACACGATCAAGGTTCAGGAACGCGATAATATAGCCAGCGAGCACCTCAAGGCGGTGGTCAATCTTATCCATGCGGTGCTTGCTGCGCCGCAAGAGTACATCGCGACGGTGATCCAAAAACGCCCGCAAGACCTCTTTCAGGCTACAGACCTTTGGCGTCAAACCATCGATTAGTACGTTCATATTCATGCTAAAGCGTACCTCAAGGTCGCTGTTGCGATAGAGCGTATTCATCAGGACTTCTGGCACGACGTTCTTGGATTTCGGCTCCAGAACAATGCGCACGTCATCCGCGCTCTCGTCCCGCACATCCCCGAGGATCGGCACTTTCTTGAGTTGGATTACCTCTGCGAGCTTCTCGATCAGTTTGCTCTTTTGCACCTGATAAGGAATCTCGGTGACAACGATCTGCCACATCCCGCGGCCAAGGTCCTCAACTTCGTACTTACAGCGCAAACGGAACGACCCGCGGCCTGTCTTGTAGGCCTGCACGATATTCTCGCGCGGCTCGACGATAATGCCGCCCGTCGGAAAATCAGGACCAGGAACAAAGTTTACCAAGGTTTCATCGCGCGCATCGGGCGTCTTGATGAGGTGCAAACATGCATCGCACAACTCGGCCACGTTATGCGGCGGAATATTCGTTGCCATACCCACGGCGATGCCGCTCGAACCATTTGCAAGCAGATTCGGGAACGTCGCGGGCAAAACAGCAGGCTCGGTCAGACGCCCGTCATAGTTATCGCGGAAATCGACGGCATTTTCGTTCAACCCTTCCAACATCGCCTCGGCGACGAAGGTCATGCGTGCCTCTGTATAACGGCTCGCCGCAGGGTTATCACCGTCGATATTGCCAAAGTTCCCCTGACCATCGACGAGCGGATAGCGCACGTTGAAATCCTGAGCCAAACGCGCCATCGCATCGTAAATCGCCATATCACCGTGCGGGTGGAAATCACCCATGGTATCGCCCGAAATCTTGGCCGATTTCAGGAACCCGCCCGTAGACGAAAGCCGCAATCGATTCATCGCATAGAGAATCCGTCGATGAACCGGCTTAAGGCCATCGCGCGCGTCGGGCAAAGCACGGTGCATAATCGTCGAAAGCGCATACGTTAAATAACGCTCGCCAATCGCACGGCGCAGGGGCTCGGCTACTTCGAGGGGATCAATGTCGGATGGGTCGTTTTCTTTGCTCATGGAACGGTGATAACGCCGAGATTTCACGCGCACAAGAACAAGGTCGCGCTCGGGCAAGGTTTGCTAGAATAATCCGCGCTGAAAATGCTTGTTTTTCGATGGCTCAGGTGCTTTCACACAGCAAGCGAGCAGGAAAGTACAAAAATGACACAGAAATCCATACTCATCACCGGCTGTTCAAGCGGTATCGGCTATGACGCTGCACATGGCCTCAAGGCACGCGGCTGGCGCGTTTTTGCAACGTGTCGACAAGAGGCCGACTGTGCCCAGCTCCGATCCGAGGGTTTGGAAAGTTTTCCGCTGGATTACGCCGACGAATCCAGCATCCAAACCGCGCTCGATGAGTGTCTGGCACGGACCGGCGGTACGCTCGACGCGCTTTACAACAATGGTGCCTTCGCGGTCCCCGGAGCAGTTGAGGACTTGCCGCGCGCGGCACTTCGCGAGATTTTTGAGGTGAACCTCTTTGGCTACCACGACCTTACTTGTCGTGTAATCAAAGTGATGCGCGCGCAGGGGCATGGCCGGATCATCAATTGCAGTTCTGTTTTGGGATTTGCTCCAATGCGCTGGCGCGGGGCGTATAACGCAACGAAACACGCGATGGAGGGGCTAACGGATACCCTTCGTTTGGAAATGTTCAGCACACCGATCAAAATTATCCTGATCGAGCCCGGCCCGATCACCTCACGCATCCGCCAGAATTCTATCCCCCATTTCGAACGCCATATCGACACCGAGAATTCCGCGCGCCGTGAACAATATGCGCAACTGAAAAAACGTCTCTATGATGATCGCGGCCCCGACACATTCGAACTCCCCGCCTCGGCTGTCACCAAGAAACTCATCCATGCACTCGAGAGTTCACGGCCACGACCACGCTATTATGTCACGACGCCGACGCATATAATGGGAGCGCTGAAACGTGTTGCCTCTACGCGGGTACTCGATAAGGTTCTCGCTAAGTTTTGATCCTCGCCGATTGAGTGCATAATGGTCGCAGGGTGCCAAATTCATCTTGCGCCAGTCGCCCAAGCCCCTAAAGCCAAGAAAAATCGAAAGGACACATCATGACCCAAGACCCGCTTTTTCTTTTGGTGGTTGCCGCCGTTCTGCTCGTTGTCGGCATTTTGTTTGTCGGGATATTCGGATTTGCATTTGGTCGCGACTTTAACCGCAAACACGCAAATCGCATCATGCGCTATCGCGTGGCCGCGCAATTGGTGGCAGTAATCCTGATCGTTATTTATGTGCTGCTGCGCAGAAGTGGAGGCTAAATGGTTGTTCTAAATAAAATCTATACCCGCACCGGCGACGCAGGCCAAACCGCACTTGGCAACGGTACCCGCGTCGAAAAATACGATCCGCGCGTTGAGGCTTACGGCACCGTTGACGAAACAAATGCGACCGTAGGCATGGCGCGATTACACGCAGAAGGCGCGATTGACGCGCAACTTGCTCGCATACAAAACGACCTATTCGATTTGGGCGCAGACCTTTGCCGCCCCGTTTCTGAAGCAGACGCCGAAGCCGAATTTCCTCCACTTCGCGTGACCGACGCTCAAGTCGAACGACTCGAATCCGAAATCGACGATATGAACAAATCGCTTTCACCACTGCGCAGCTTCGTTCTGCCTGGCGGATCGGCGCTCGCGGCGCATCTACACCTTTGCCGCACAGTTTCGCGTCGCGCAGAACGTTTGGCGGTCGAGCTTGCCAGCGCCGAAACGGTCAACCCCGCGACCATAAAATACCTAAACCGCTTGTCGGATTGGTTTTTCGTAGCGTCGCGTGCGGCCAATTCGGACGGCGCGGATGATGTACTTTGGGTGCCAGGTGCGAACCGTTCATAGGCTAACCCCAAGAAACGCCACGTCGAAACCACTATTTTATCTGTTTTCCCGCCGCACAAACCGATAACAAAAGGTCGGAGAGCTTAGACGGTCGCAATTTTTGTAGATCAAATTGAATAAGGAATACGCGCAATGAAGGTGTTGGTACCCGTCAAACGTGTGATTGATTACAACGTGAAAGTTCGTGTGAAAGCGGACGGCAGCGGTGTTGATCTCGCCAATGTTAAAATGTCTTTGAACCCCTTTGATGAAATCGCAGTCGAAGAAGCCATCCGCCTAAAAGAAGCGGGCAAGGCTGACGAGGTTGTTGTTGTTTCCATCGGCGTGAAAGAAGCCCAAAAAGAACTGCGCACGGCCCTTGCGATGGGCGCGGATCGCGCGATCCTGATCGTTGCAGCAGACGAAGCAACCACAGACATCGAGCCACTCGCGGTCGCGAAACTCCTCAAAGGTGTGATCGACGAGGAAGCACCTGGATTGGTTCTTGCGGGCAAGCAAGCGATCGATAACGACATGAACGCAACGGGCCAAATGCTCGCAGCGCTTCTTGGTTGGTCACAAGCGACCTTCGCAAGTGAAGTATCAATCGACGGCGACAGCGCCATCGTAACACGCGAAGTGGATGGCGGCCTTCAGACGATCAAAGTCAAGCTTCCTGCGATCGTGACCGCCGACCTTCGCCTGAACGAGCCGCGCTATGCGACACTTCCGAACATCATGAAGGCCAAGAAAAAGCCGCTCGAAGAAAAAACAGCCGCCGACTATGACGTCGATGTTTCTCCGCGCCTCGAAGTGCTTTCAACTGCTGTTCCACAGGAACGCAGCGCAGGCATTATCGTTTCGGATGTTGCTGAACTTGTTGCTAAACTCAAAGAAGCGGGGGCTGTATAATGGCTGTTCTTATTCTTGCAGAAATCCACGGTACTGAACTCGCATTCGATGCAACTGCCAAAGCCGTCGCAGCCGCAGCGCCACTCGGAGACATCACACTTCTATGTGCCTCATCTGGTTGTGGTGACGCAGCAGCCGCCGCCGCGAAAATCGACGGCGTTTCCAAAGTGCTTTGTGCAGATGACGCTGCTTACGGGCACGGTCTGGCCGAGCCTGTTGCTGACTTGGTGGTTAGTTTGGCTGGCGATTATTCGCACATCCTTGCTCCAGCAACTGCGAGCGCCAAGAATATCCTTCCCCGCGTCGCCGCACTCCTTGACGTGATGGTCCTCTCGGATGTGACAGCGATCGTTGATGCCGACACATTTGAGCGCCCAATCTATGCTGGCAACGCAATTCAAACGGTCAAATCTGGTGACGCAACCAAAGTTGCAACAATCCGGACATCAACATTTGATGCCGCAGGCGAAGGCGGCTCCGCAAGCGTCGAAAGCATCGCGGCCGTTGCGAATCCAGAGCTTTCCGAGTGGGTAGAAGACAAAGTTGCAGAGAGCGACCGCCCAGAACTCACAAGCGCTGGCGTCGTTGTTTCCGGTGGCCGCGGCGTCGGCTCGGAAGATGATTTCGCGTTGATCGAAAAACTTGCCGACAAACTCGGCGCGGCGGTCGGTGCATCCCGCGCTGCGGTGGACTCGGGCTATGCTCCGAATGATTGGCAGGTTGGCCAGACCGGTAAGGTCGTTGCTCCTGAGCTTTATATAGCTGTCGGTATTTCTGGCGCGATCCAACACCTCGCGGGCATGAAAGACAGTAAGATCATCGTCGCGATCAACAAAGACGAAGAAGCGCCGATCTTCCAGGTTGCAGATTATGGCCTTGTCGCCGATCTCTTCGAAGCGGTTCCAGAGCTTATCGAAGCTCTATAATCAAACAAGAGAAGGCCCGCAGATATTGCGGGCCTTTTTATTATAGCATTCCTCGCAATGTTTTCGCGAGGCATTCTGCCACTTCCTGATGCGCACGAAGCCCCATCATTTCATGGGCGATCGGCTCTTCGAGATCGGGGAAGATCATCCCTTCTGTGCCCTCGCGCTTTGCCTCTTCAGACAGGCTCACCTCGACCACTTCGGTACAATAGGGACGTATGGCCTCAATCATGGACTGATCCACGAACAACGGATCCTGCCCAAGATCGAGCGAACCATCCCTGTTTGAATCATCCAGCCAGAGAACCACAGTCTTGCCCTCTATCCGCTCCAGAAGATTCTGCATTCTGGCTTTCCATGCTTCTTTGAGTTCAGTCTCGACCAGTTGAAAACGTTCCTCCGACATCGCCTTTATTGTGCTAAGCATATGGCGCGTAAAGTGAAACTCCGTGAAGTCAATTTCACGAAATACCGTTTTCATCAGCACCGACGCCTTCAGGAACCGATCATTGCGACGCGGATGGACCGCGTAGAAGCGGTTGGACATATTCTGTGCGCCCATGACCTGCACAACGGTCACCCTCGCCTTGGAGCATGCTTCAAGGATCGTTGGTTCATTAAGGAACACGTCCGCCCCTGCGTTCACACATCCAAAATTCACGGCAGGGACATCCAATGCCTCTTCCAAAAGGTTGGAAAATGGCTGCTCGATAAATTTCCCGTAGGTTTCCGTTCCGCCAATGACCGCCACATAGTCGCCGTCCGTTTTGCGGCGCGGACCTCGAAACAACAGTTTCGATTTCCCGTATCGGCATGGCAAATAGTCCAACGCGCCGTCACTCAAATTTTCATAAGCCATAATCCCACCTCTTTATTTCGACTCACCTTGGCCCAATGTGCGCCCCACTCGTTTCGAAATCCCTAACTCTAAAATTCTACGTTTCTCTTTCCAAAACCAATCTGCGCCCCTTGCATAGGTGCTGCGGCGCGGCATACATTTGCGCGACACACAAAAGAGAAGTTGGGCCAATGGAAATCAAGAAAATCGGCGTCATTGGCGCCGGACAGATGGGAAATGGCATCGCGCATGTCTTGGCGATTGCGGGTTATGACGTTGTTTTGAATGACGTTTCTCAGGATCAGCTCGACGCTGCGCTGGACCTCATCGGAGCGAACCTTGACCGACAAGTCGCGCGGGAAAAAATCACACAAGAGGTGCGGGACAACGCGATTGCGCGCATCAAACCTTCGCTCGAAATTGCCGAAGTAGGCCGGACCGATCTGGTAATTGAGGCCGCGACCGAGCGTGAGGACGTAAAAGTTAAAATTTTCGCGAGTCTTTTGCCCCATCTACTTCCGCATACGATCCTGACGTCCAATACGTCTTCAATTTCAATCACACGCCTTGCAAGCGGCACCGATCGGCCCGAGAAATTCATGGGGTTCCACTTCATGAATCCTGTGCCGATCATGCAGCTTGTGGAATTGATCCGCGGTATCGCGACTGACGAGCAAACCTACAAAGCCTGTCTTGGCGTTGTGGACGCCCTCGGAAAAACAGCCGCCTCTGCCGAAGACTTTCCCGCATTTATCGTGAACCGCATTTTGATGCCGATGATTAACGAGGCCGTTTACACACTTTACGAAGGTGTCGGCTCGGTTGCGTCGATCGATAGTTCGTTAAAGCTTGGCGCCAATCATCCAATGGGCCCGCTAGAATTGGCGGATTTCATTGGCCTTGATACCTGTCTTGCGATCATGAACGTGCTTCACGAAGGGCTTGCGGACACGAAATATCGCCCATGTCCGCTACTTACGAAATATGTTGAGGCTGGCTGGCTTGGGCGCAAAACCCAACGCGGTTTCTATGACTACCGCGGCGAAACACCCGTTCCTACCCGCTAAAAGGACTCGCCAAATTTATCGGCGACAAGGGCCTGAACTGCATCGGCCAGACGTTCGGCGTCTGTGCCGGTGGTTTGAACTTCGATCTTGCTGCCCTTTGCAGCGGCGAGCATCAGCAACCCCATGATTGAATCGCCGGACGCACTCATGCCGTCTTTGGAAACTTCGGCGCGGGCGTCAAAAGACTCGACAAGCTCGACTAATTTGGCGGACGCACGGGCGTGCAGACCTTTTTCGTTGATAATATCGAGCGTTCTAGAGACTGTCATATTTTCCTAACCCGTGGGGCTTGCATCAAAACTGTTGATGTATTTTCTACCCGCATCGAGCGCATTGGCAACGGCATCTTGCACCGTTCCGCGTCGACTTTTCGCAAGCTTCACAAGTAGTGGTAAATTCGCACCGTATATGATGCGTCGGTTCTGGGGATTGCAGGCCTTAAGTGACAGGTTCGACGGTGACCCGCCAAAGAGATCCGTCACCACGACGACGCCATCACCCGTATCGACGGCATCCGCTGCGTCGCAAATTTCGCGCTGCTTCGCCGAGCGATCATGGTCGTCTTCGATAGAAATAGCCACCATACCATCTTGCTTGCCGACGACATGCTCGACAGCAGAAAGATATTCTCGGGCCAAACCGCCATGTGCGACGACCACTATTCCGATCACGCCTTAGTCCTCAAGTTCGAGCCGTGCTGCGTTTGCGCACGACGTTCTAATTCTCTGTGCCTAGTTGACACCTGCCAGCCCTTCTCTGCAAGCGCATTCGAGAGCCTCTCGGCAACTGTAACCGAACGATGTTGGCCGCCCGTACATCCGAAACCAATTGAGAAGTGAGCTTTGCCTTCCTCTATATAAGCGGGCAAAAGCATTTCCGAAAGATCACATACCTTGGAAAAGAAGGCCCCAAAGCGCGCATCTTCCGCGACGTAATCTGCCACTTCGGCACTTCGACCATCCAAAACACGCAATTTCTCGTTCCAATACGGATTTCGCAAGAATCGGCAATCAAACACCATATCGATGCCGCGCGGCATCCCTTGCTTATAAGAGAAACTGTGAACTGATACGGCCAATTTGCTCTCAATGTCCGATGTAAACCAGCGCTCGACCTCGGCTCTCAGATCATGTGGCGATAACTCGGAAGTATCAATCAGTACGTCTGCGCGCTCGCGAATGGGCTGAAGTAAATCCTGTTCACGCTGAATACCCACCTCGGGCGTTTCAGCGGGTGCCAAAGGATGACGGCGGCGGGTTTCAGAGAAACGGCGCAAGAGCACATCCGCACGGCAATCAAGGTAAAGCACCTCAAAAACGACATCTGCAGAGCGCGACAAGCTTTCTAGGAGCTCCAAAAAACCGTGCGTCGAAAAATCTCGGTTACGCGCATCAATTCCCAACGCGAGCGGGCGATCCGACGCCCCAGACTCCAGCAACCGAGGCAACAAAGTTATCGGTAGATTGTCGATCGCCTCAAAACCCGCATCCTCCAGCGCATTAATCGCGGTCGAGCGCCCCGCACCCGATGGTCCTGTAACAAGGACAATGCGCGTGCCGACGAGTGTATCGCTATCGATTCGTGCTTGGGTCAATCTGATCTGCCGTATTTGAGAATCTGTGTGAGTGCATCTGCGAAATGATCACCCTTAACGCGATGGTACAAGGGGGCTTTTTGGCCAAGTATCGAGATTTCTCGGAAAGGAGGCAATCGGTCTTGCTCTTCGGTTTCCATATCCACCATCAAACCGACGGTGGATTCGCAAACGTTGGGCGCATTGATGATCCCGACGTTACGCACCTCTAGCCGCCCAGCAATCGTCGCCACTGGAAAAACCTTAAGAACACCTCTCACGCTCTCGAGTTGCACCCGATCATCCCCGACCAAGCGTGCACCGAGCGAAATCATCCGCAGTGCCAATGTCGATTTACCGCTGCCCGATGGGCCAAAGATAACTGCCGCTTTGCCATCCACATCAACTGCCGTGGCATGAAGGACGCGGCAGGTCTCCATCGCTATACGGGCAAACCGACCGCAAATCGCGCGCCAAGCGGCTCGGACGTAATATCCTCACCCGTGGGGCGTATATTCTCTGCCCAAATCACACCACCGTGCGCTTCGACGATCTGTTTGGAAATCGCGAGACCAAGGCCGGAGTTATTCCCAAATTGGCCCTCCGGACGCTCGGAATAGAAACGCTGGAAAATCTTGTACAGGGCCTGATCGGGTATCCCCGGCCCAGTATCCTCAACAACGATCAACACGCGGTTTTCACGCTTGCGGGCCCATACGCGGATCGCGTCGCCCTCGTCACAGAACGAAATCGCATTTGTCACAAGGTTCACAAACACCTGCGCCAAGCGCGCTTCTAGACCAGTAATCATGATCGGTGCGACAGGCAAATCCGCGATAAATTCGACGCCTTTGGACTTGGCCTCATTCCCAAGGTAGTCATTGATATTGCCGAGCATTTTCAAGAGATCAAACTGCTCTTCTTCTTCGCGAACCAATTCGCTATCGAGCCGTGAAGCGTTGGAGATATCACTCACGAGGCGATCAAGACGGCGCACGTCGTGATCAATCACGTCCAACAGTTTGTCGCGCTGATCTTCACGCTTTGCCACACGCATGGTTCCAACAGCAGAGCGAAGGGACGCCAGCGGGTTCTTGATTTCGTGCGCGACATCCGCCGCGAACTGTTCGTTACCCTCAATCCGATCATAGAGTGCGGCCACCATCCCGCGCAAAGCGCCAGACAACCGCCCGATCTCGTCCGGCCTTGCGGTGAGGTCGGGAATACGAACGCGGCTTGGGCTCATCTTTCGCGCATTCTTGTCACGGCCAAGCTCCGCTGCCGCCGCGAGATCCGAGAGAGGGTTCGCAATCGTCGATGCCAAAACAAGGCTTAGCCCCACGGACACCAAAATGGCGATTACGAACATTTGCAGGACTTGCTCGCGCTCACTTCGCACAAGGAAATCTATCTCGCCCTCTGCGCTGGTCACAGCCAAGGACCCGATAAGCTCCCCGTTCATAAACAACGGGGCCGCAACCATGAACATGGCGCCACCGCTTGAGTCCTGTGTCGTGTTGATTTGAATTTCGCCGGTCGCAGTAAGTTTTACAAAGTCTGAACTGGGTATGCTTGTAAGCTCCGTATCGTCACGTGATGAACTGAATACGCGCGCTACACCTTCCCACATAGAGTTCAGGAAATCGGCGATCATCGTGCTGCGCGGAGCGGGAACTTCGCCAACGACTTCGGCCCTGTCGACCTCTTCAGCGGCGCGGGACGATGCAACCAACTCGCCATTCAGGTCATAAGCATAAACGTCCGTCCCAGATTCCAGCGACAATTGATCCAAAGCGGCGTTCATCTGCGCTTCATCTGGCAAATTCGTTGCGGCGGCCAATCGGGCTTCGATAACATCAGCAATCAGCTTGGTTTCAACGACAAGCCCACGCTCGCGCTGCAACAGAAGGCTGTCTCTGAACGGATTGAGATACAAAACACCTGCCACCAAAACGACAAGCGCCAAGAGGTTGAACGTGATGATCTTGCGCGCCAAAGGGGAACGGTTGAGCGAAATAAGCCCACGCTGTTCACGCCGGCTTCTTAGCTCTTTCTCGACTCCGGCGCTCGGGCCTTCCCAGTCTTCACCGAGAACGACACTCGCTTCTCTTGTTAGTTTTGTATCGCGCACGTCCGCTCCCAATATTGGGATTACTACTCTTCGTTATACCTATAACCGATGCCGTATAGGGTCTCAATCGCCGAGAAGTCAGGGTCCGCTGTGCGCATTTTCTTGCGCAAACGTTTGATGTGACTGTCGATTGTACGGTCGTCTACATAGACCTGATCATCATATGCAACGTCCATCAATTGATCGCGGCTCTTCACAAAACCCGGGCGCTGCGCGAGCGCTTGAAGCAGCAGGAATTCGGTCACTGTCAACGAGACATCATTGCCCTTCCAGCGCACTGAATGGCGAAGTGGATCCATGCGCAACTCGCCACGCTCGATCACTTTAGTCTCTTCTGTTTCGACGATCTCTTCGCCCGCAATTGCATCCTGACGACGCAAAAGAGCACGAATCCGCTCAACAAGCAGCCTTTGCGAAAAAGGCTTTTTTACATAATCGTCCGCGCCCATCCGAAGGCCCAGAACTTCGTCGATTTCGTCGTCTTTTGAGGTCAGAAAGATAACCGGCATCGCGGTTTTCTGACGCAATCTCTGGAGCAGATCCATGCCATCCATGCGGGGCATCTTGATGTCCAGAACGGCCATATCCGGGAGGCGTTTATTGAACGCGTCCAACGCGGACTGACCGTCATTATATGTTTCAACTTCAAAGCCTTCCGCCTCGAGTGTCATTGCAACTGACGTCAGGATATTCCTGTCATCGTCGACCAAAGCGATCTTCGACATAGAGGTTTTCCTTTTTATGATTCTGCTCTTTTTTATCGGTCGATAGTGTTGTCTTGGATTCAGCGAATCAATAGCAAACACGAATCACACCCGCGCTTCTTGGGGATTGTGCCCCAAAAGGCATAAATATTTCGTAATAAGGACTTAAGCGCCCCCCAACGCCCTCATTTACGGGTGATTTGTTCGCGCTAACACCCAATTGTTTGCGCAAACTGCGTGAAGTTCTGCGGTTTTTTAATAAAATTACCCGTGCTAAGATGATCAAATCAGTCGGGCCCACGGCTGGTGCATGAAATTGGCCCTTCATGCTTTAGGAGAGATAGCGCGCTGCTGGACACGGCGCGAGGAGCTTAGTTATGACACACGGTCGTGTGAACCCTACCTTTACCCTTGAAACCCAAGGAATAAAGGACCTAGGGAACGTCTATTACAATGATTTGGAACCCGCCCTTATTGAAGCCGCGATCAAGCGCGACGAAGGCACTCTTGGTCAAGGCGGCACCTTTTTGGTGTCCACCGGCAAACACACGGGTCGCTCGCCCAAAGACAAATTCGTCGTAAAAACCAAGAGCGTCGCCGATAGCATCTGGTGGGAGAACAACGCCCCAATGGAAGAAGGCGCGTTTGACGTTCTCTATCAAGACATGCTTGAGCACATGAAAGGCGGCGATTACTTCGTTCAGGACCTCTTCGGAGGAGCAGACCCAAGCCAGCGCCTCGATGTGCGGATGGTAACGGAACTTGCATGGCATTCGCTCTTTATTCGCCACATGCTGCGACGCCCTGGCCGCGAAGAGCTGGACGATTTTGTTCCAGAGTTCACTGTCATCAACTGCCCCACATTCCTTGCGGATCCAGAGCGCCACGGCTGCCGCTCGGAAACGGTGATCGCGATGAACTTTGATCGCAAACTGATCCTGATCGGCGGAACCGAATATGCTGGCGAGAACAAGAAGTCCGTATTCTCGCTCTTGAACTATCTGCTGCCTGAAAAAGGCATCATGCCGATGCACTGCTCGGCCAACCACGCACCGGAAAACCCTGTTGATACGGCTATTTTCTTTGGCCTTTCGGGCACGGGGAAAACGACGCTTTCGGCCGACCCTTCGCGCGTTCTGATTGGTGACGACGAGCACGGCTGGTCCGATCGCGGCACGTTCAACTTTGAAGGCGGCTGCTATGCCAAGACAATCAACCTGAGCGCCGAGGCCGAGCCAGAGATCTACGAGACGACGCGGAAGTTCGGCACTGTGATCGAGAACATGGTTTTCGACCCACAAACCAAAGAGCTCGATTTCAAGGACGACAGTCTGACGGCCAACATGCGCTGCGCTTATCCGTTGCATTATATCTCCAATGCATCCGAGCGCGCTTTGGGCGGGCACCCAAAAAACATCATTATGCTGACTTGCGATGCGTTTGGTGTCCTACCCCCGATTAGCCGCCTCACTCCTGCTCAGGCCATGTATCACTTCCTGTCCGGCTTTACGTCCAAGGTCGCAGGGACAGAGCGCGGCGTAACCGAGCCAGAGCCAACTTTCTCGACATGCTTTGGTGCGCCGTTCATGCCCCGCCGCCCAGAAGTATACGGCAACCTGCTTCGTGAAAAAATCGCCAAGCACGGGGCCACTTGCTGGCTGGTAAACACCGGCTGGACTGGCGGCGCCTACGGCGCCGGTTCGCGGATGCCAATCAGCGCAACGCGCACGTTGCTCTCGGCAGCGCTTGATGGCTCACTTGAGAACGCGCAGTACCGCAAAGACGAGAACTTCGGTTTTGATGTACCTGTGTCTGTCGAGGGTGTTGCGGACATTCTGCTTGATCCGCGTCGCACATGGGATGACTCGGCATCATACGATCGTCAGGCAGCGAAACTCGTGGCGATGTTCTCGGACAACTTCGCACAATACGAGAACGCGATTGACGACGACGTTCGCTCTGTCGCTATCGGCTAATACCAATACTCGCCCCGCCCAAGTGGTGGGGCGAGCTACCCCAGAAAGGCGCGGCGAATAAGATTCATTCCCGCAATCGCCAAGACAAAGAGCGTCGCAGTCTTGAATTTCGCTTGATCAAGACGATCCTGCACCTTCATCCCAATCAGCATCCCGATCAATGCGGGCACCAACATGACCGCAGAGAATGACGCCGTGCTCTGATTAAACACCCCTGATTTTATATGTGCCAGCATAAGCACGATGGCCCCCGCGCCATAAATGACGCCCTGAACCCGAATTTGCTCGCGCTTCTCGGTATCAATCGCGGTGAGATATGCCACCGTGGGCGGCCCCCAAACGCCAGACAACCCGCCTGTAAACCCTGCTACGCTCGCGATGATGATCTCGGCACGCTTGCGATGTTGCGGATTGATCCGAAGCTGCCAGCCCACGATCTGCGTCACGGAGAAAAGCGTAACGGGAATACCGATGATCAAGAACATCACATTCTGCGGCAGCACATTCACCAACTGCGCGCTTCCCAAAATGAACACGAGAACGATTCCCAAATAGAGCCTGAATCGCCACGCACTCTGCAATCCTTGCCGCAGCCCTTGTCTGAATGCTTGTGCAGCATTTGTCATCACAGTGGGAAGTATGAGAGCGGCGAGCGCCATCTCCGAATTCACAACAGAGGCGAGCCCAGAGATCATGATCATCGGCATCGCAAAACCGATCGCGCCTTTAACAAATCCAGCGATTACCGTTATAAAACAAGCAACTATTAGAATTTCGACTGTTATCTCTACTGGCAGAAAATCCACTGAACGCTCCCGTTTTCTTGTGAATATACCGCCCTCGGACCAATTGCACTTCAAATTTCTCAAAGTTATTTATGTTCGAATTTCCGCACTAAAATGTATTTATCTTGCGCTGCGGATGCGAAGACGCTATGCCATGACCAAGCAGTTAGGAGCACCCCATGCCAAAAGACGGCCAGATAACACAAAGCACCACGCCAGAAGTGTTGATTGAGGACATCCTCCCATTGTGCGAGTCCGCGCTCTCTTCTGTCGCGCTCCTAGTCAATCAGGCTAAAGCCAATCTCCAGAGCGCAGTAGCGCGCGATGGACGTGTGAGCGCCGAACTGCTTGAGCATCATCAACACCAAGCACACTGTTTTGCTTGGTTCGCGACTTATCACGCTGCGCTGACCCAAATGCACCGCTGGGCAGACGCATTAACGACGGATGGAAAGTTCGGCGAAATCGAACGGTTAATCCTTCAGATCGGTTTTGGCGAATACTTGATTCAAATTCTTGGCGGCATTCCGATGAGCCAAGGCGAAATGGCCCGCTTGCAGGACCTAGGCATCCTATCGGATGCCCCGCGCACGGCGGCGGTAGAGAAGCTAACGGCCCAAGGCAACTCTTCCGCCGCCCGTGCGCGGCTTGTGGAGCTAATGATTGCAAACACCGGCCACGCTACTTTCGGCGCCACCGGCCTTGACGAAGACCTCGAAATGATCCGCGAACAGTTCCGTCGCTTCGCCGACGAACGTGTCGCCCCCCATGCGCACCAATGGCATCTAAAGGACGAACTGATCCCGCTTACCGTACTAGATGAAATGGCGGAGATGGGCGTTTTCGGCCTGACCATTCCTGAAGAATACGGAGGTTTCGGACTGTCCAAGACAAGCATGTGTGTCGTAAGCGAAGAACTCTCTCGCGGCTATATCGGTGTCGGAAGTTTGGGAACGCGCAGCGAAATCGCGGCAGAGCTCATCCTCTGTGGCGGCACCGAAGAGCAAAAACAAAACTGGCTTCCCAAGATCGCCAGCGCCGAGATCCTGCCCACCGCCGTATTCACCGAGCCAAACACAGGTAGCGACCTTGGCTCGCTGCGCACCCGTGCGGTGAAGGATGGAGAGATATACACGGTCACTGGCAACAAAACATGGATCACCCACGCAGCGCGCACGCACGTCATGACATTGCTCGCACGTACCGATCCCAATAGCACCGACCATCGCGGCCTCTCGATGTTCCTCGCGGAGAAAGAGCCCGGAACCGATGAAATGCCCTTCCCGACCGAAGGTATGAGCGGCACAGAGATCGAAGTGCTGGGTTATCGCGGCATGAAGGAATACGAGCTTGCGTTTGATGGCTTCAACGTTGACGGCGCCAACTTGCTCGGAGGAGAAGAGGGCAAGGGCTTTAAGCAGCTCATGCAAACCTTCGAAAGTGCCCGCATCCAGACAGCCGCCCGTGCAATCGGGGTTGCGCAAAACGCGCTAGAGGTCGGGATGACCTACGCGCAGGATCGCAAGCAGTTCGGCAAGAGCATCATCCACTTCCCGCGCGTATCAGGGAAACTCGCAATCATGGCCGTCGAGATTATGATCGCTAGACAGCTTTCCTACTTCGCCGCCCGAGAAAAGGATAACGACCGGCGCTGCGACCTCGAAGCAGGGATGGCGAAACTCCTCGGAGCGCGGGTGGCATGGTCCGCTGCGGATAATGCACTCCAGATTCACGGCGGCAACGGCTTTGCGCTGGAATACGAGATCAGTCGCATCCTCTGCGATGCCCGTATCCTCAACATTTTTGAGGGCGCCGCCGAAATCCAAGCTCAGGTCATCGCGCGCCGTCTGCTTAGCTAAGCTTATACTTCAGCGCCCGCTGGATGAACTGCGAAACACAGTCGGCATGAATATCGGCCGCCCGACGAAACACGACCGCACGATTGCCGTCATACTCTAGCACGTCCGGAAACAACGCCCGAAACTCGCCAACAATGGTCGTTTGACAATGCACGAGGAGGGCAAACCCACCATCCGTCGCCGCCAAGCGAACGGGCGTTCCTACATTTGCCCGCTTCGGCACATAGGACGGCTGCCCCCATTTGAGTGTCTCACTCACTTCTCCGATACGCGCCTCCGCGGTGGCAACATCGAAGATCATCGCGCGCAGCTGCAAGAGACCCGCGCGGGTGTCGGGCTCAAAACCGCCAAATACTTTTGCGATGGCTGGGTCGGAGAATGGAGGGGGCATGCTTGTCATACCTCTTTGGAGCAAATCCCAAAGCGTCACACAAGAACGAAAAAGCTCGGGCCATTACAGCCCGAGCAAGTTTTCCACGACTTTACCTAATTAGGTTAGCCTTTGGAGAATTCTGGATATGCTTCCATCCCAAGCTCAGCAACATCGAGACCTGTGATCTCTGCTTCTTCGCTTACGCGGATACCCATTGTGACTTTCAGGATGAACCAGAGCGCACCGGAAGTAACCACTGTGAACAAGCCTACAACAACGATGGAGTAGAGCTGTGTGCCCAAGGACGCGTCGCCGTTTGTGAAGACAACCGCGATAGTGCCCCAGATACCTGCGATAAGGTGAACAGGGATCGCACCAACAACATCGTCGATCTTCAACTTGTCGAGCATTGGAACAGCGAACACAACGATCACACCACCAACAGCACCGATGAGCGTTGCTTGACCCAATGTAGGAGTCAAAGGTTCTGCTGTGATTGCAACGAGACCAGCAAGCGCACCGTTCAGTACCATTGTAAGGTCAGGTTTTTTGTAAAGCGCTTGTGTCAGCAACAGAGCCGCGATCACACCACCAGCAGCCGCTGCGTTCGTGTTAGCGAAGATACGCGAGATATCCGCAACATCACCGACCGAACCCATTGCAAGTTGCGATGCGCCGTTAAAGCCGAACCAACCCAACCAGAGACAGAATGTCCCCAGAGTAGCGAGTGTCAGGTTAGAGCCGAGCATCGGGATAACTTTGCCGTCTTTGTATTTACCGATACGTGGCCCAAGGATAAGAGCACCAGTAAGAGCAGCCCAACCACCAACAGAGTGCACAACAGTCGAACCAGCGAAGTCAAGGAAACCAGCTTCGTCAAGGAAACCGCCGCCCCATTTCCAGGAAGCCTGAATTGGGTAGATGATTGCTGTCAGAACGATCGTAAAGATCAGGAATGGCCATAGTTTGATACGCTCGGCAAGAGTACCGGAAACGATAGAAGCCGTCGCCGCACAGAACATCAACTGGAAGAAGAAGTCCGAACCAGTCGAAGCATAGCCATAATCGTCTGCGCCTTCGGCAGTGATACCAACCGCCTCAAGTACACCCGGGCCAAATACGCCGGAAATTACGCCATCAACCGACCATGTACCGAGTGGGTACATCAAGTTATAGCCGATCAAATAGTAGAAGATCGCCGCCAAACTAAAGAGCGCCATGTTCTTTGTAAGCTGCATAGTAACGTTTTTGGAACGCACGAGGCCCGCTTCAAGCATACAAAAGCCAGCAGCCATCCAGAAAACCAAGAAGCCACCGATAAGGAACAGCAGCGAGTTGAGGATGAAAACCGAATCCGTAGGTACAGCAACCGCGGCCTCCGCGTCCTGTGCGAAGCCGGCAAGAGGCAACAAGGCTGCCGTCGCACTCAGCGGGATGAGTTTAGTAAGTTTCATGATATTGTCCTTTGTCGAATCCCGCGTCTACAGCGCGTCTTCGTTGGTTTCGCCAGTCCGAACGCGCACCGCTTGGGCAACGTCCAGAACGAAAATCTTGCCGTCGCCGATCTTGTCGGTTTTGGCTGTTTTCTGAATTGTTTCAACCACTTGGTCTGCCATTGCGGCCGAAACAGCGATTTCCAATTTTACTTTTGGTACGAAATTCACCGCATATTCTGCGCCACGGTAGATTTCGGTATGGCCAGATTGCGAGCCGAACCCTTTGATTTCAGTAACCATCATGCCCCGAACACCAATCGCGGTGAGTGCTTCGCGCACTTCTTCGAGCTTGAACGGTTTGATTGCTGCGATAATCAGTTTCACTTCGTTCCCCTTCGATCATCAGACCCCAAGCACGTGCCAAAGGTCTGCGCTTCCGTGGAAACAAAAGGCGCCTAGATAGTAAGCGGATCAAGGAATCAGCGGGCAATCCACGCTCAGATCACTGGGTAACTGCACAAAAAATGCACAAATTGTGCGTTGTGATTAAATTTTACGCAAAATGTAAATGCGAATCGCGGACAAGATGCCCGTTACAATCTGATCTGGACGCGATAAGTTAGGATAAACAAAGCACCAAAAGAGTGACAAATGAGCGGTTCAGGTTCCAAGCGCCCCAAGTTGGTGGCAGAAAAACGTTATGGCGCAAAGAAGAGCGCACCAAAGAAGGCGGCCACTAAAACCGCCAAGCGCAAACCCGCGCCCAAACGCCCTCAAAAAGCGGCGAGCAAGCGTAGACCTCCCCGTAAGGCAGCCGTTAAACGCAACCCCATTAGCCGCCTGTTCCGTTGGATTGGCCGCGTATTCTGGGGCTTCACTTGGCGTATTGGTGCGATTGGTGCCGTGCTGGTAGGGCTGGGTGTGCTGTTCTATTATTCGACTCTTCCCGATCTGGAGAAGCTCGTTGATGGCCGCACGCGCGGATCGGTGACGCTTCTAGATCGTGACGGCAAGGTATTCGCATGGCGTGGTGACCAATTCGGCGGAATGATTACGACCGAAACCGTTTCGCCGCACCTCAAAAATGCGGTGATCGCTACTGAGGACCGACGCTTTTATCGGCATCTGGGCGTTTCGCCACGTGGTATTGCGAGTGCGATCAAAATCAACCTGAGCGAAGGCCGAGGGGCACTTTCCGGCAACGGCGGTTCGACCATCACTCAACAAACCGCCAAGCTGCTCTGTCTTGGTGTGCCGCACGACCCTAAGAAGATGACCGAGCGCGAATACGAGGCCGATTGCCGCCGTGGTTCGCTCGTTCGTAAAGGTAAAGAGGCGCTGTATGCGATGGCGCTTGAGCTTAAGTTCTCGAAGAATGAAATCCTTACGGTTTACCTGAATCGTGCATTCCTTGGCGCAGGTGCGCGCGGTTTTGAAGCGGCAAGCCAACGCTACTTTAACATTTCGGCGAATGAGGTCTCCCCTGCACAGGCAGCGATGCTCGCAGGGCTTCTCAAGGCGCCGACTCGTTATGCTCCGACAAACAACCTCAAACGCAGTCAGGACCGCGCGCTTACGGTTCTGAAACTCATGGAAGATCAGGGCCTACTCACAAGCGCGCAGGCCGCCAATGCTCGTGCGAATCCCGCGACGCTTTCCGACGCGGCCAAGGCGCGCGCTGGTGGGTATTTTGCCGATTGGGTTATGTCCGAGGGGCCGAGCTTCCTAACGCGGGACACAACTGAGGACGTCATTATTCAGTCGACGCTTGATCAACGCATCCAGCGCGCTGCCGAAGCAGCCCTGAAGCACATCTTTGATACTAAGGTCAAAGAAGGGTCCGAAGCAGAGGCCGCAATTGTTGTGATGTCCGCTGATGGCGCAGTTCGCGCAATGGTTGGTGGCCGCGACACAACCGTAAACGGTGCGTTCAACCGCGCCACTCAAGCGTCACGCCAAACAGGTTCGGCGTTCAAGCCATTTGTCTACGCGGCAGCGCTTGATCTGGGGTATTCCTACAACGACTATGTGAATGACGCCCCCCTTACGATTAACATTCCGGGATCGGGGCCATGGTCGCCAGACAACTATGACCACAAGTTCCGTGGTCGCGTCACATTGACCGAAGCGCTTAAACGCTCGCTCAACATTCCAGCAGTTCGGATTTCTGAAAGCGTTGGCCGCGAAAACGTTCGTACAGTCGCCGAGATGTTCGGCATTCAAAGCGACCTCGCCGCAGGTCCTGCGCTCGCGCTTGGTGCCTCCGAGAGCACGCTTCTCGAGATGACAGGCGCCTATGCGGGCATCCTGAACGGTGGGCGCAGCGTAACGCCATACGGACTGTCAGAATTGCGCCTACAGGGCGATGTCGAGCCGCTGATCGGACAGGATGGCGGTATGGGCGAACGCGTCATTACCAAGGCAGCGGCTGAACAGCTTATCTTTATGATGAACCAAGTCGTCGCATCCGGAACCGGAACACGCGCCCGACTTGAAGGACGCGAAGCCGCTGGCAAAACGGGCACTACACAGGCCGCACGCGACGCATGGTTTATCGGCTTTACGGCGGATTATGTCGCCGGTGTCTGGATGGGCTATGACGACAACAAGCCCCTTTCCGGTGTCACGGGGGGCGGTCTCCCAGCCGAAATCTGGCAGGAGACAATGCTACGTGTTCATGAAGGCCTGCCTGTATCGCCGCTTCCAATGATTCAGGGGCAGGCACCACAGCCCTACGTCGAACAGAGAACGCGCCAACAGCCAACGAACCCGCTAGAGCGCGGCGCGAGCAAGATCGACAATCTGCTAAATCAGATATTCGGCGGCAATTAACTTAGTGACTTCAACTGAGCGATTGTTTTGTTGAGGTCGCCACGATTGGCATCAATCATAGAACCAATCTCGGTGCGCTCCGTGAGGAGCATATTGATGCCCTCGACGAACATATTGAAGAACAGGTGCTTGCCCGACTTGTCGGAAACAAGGAACTTTACCTCAAACGGTGCTTCACCACGCATATGCGCCGTTGTCTTAACTTCGATGAAGCTTTTGACCTGCTTGGCGCTATCGACCTCAATGCGGCCACCGATGAACTGACGGAACTGGCTTCCGTATTTCCGTGCAATATATGTCTCGAACGCTGCGGTGAATTGCTTCAGCTGCGCAGGAGAAGCACTTCTCGCCTCTACACCAAGCGCATATCGCGCAATCGTGGGCACATCTGCATAGGTCGCAAAGATACGTTGAAAATCCCCATACATCGCGCGCTCTGATTTGCCGGACTCGATGACCCTATTGATGTCGGCCACAAGGGCCGTGACCAGGGTTGTCGATTTCTCAACCGAAAGCGCGAAGGATGCGGGCGCAGTTGCCAGCCAGAGACTTGCGGCGGAAATACCGCCTAAAAGTGTGCGTCGCGTTACGGCATGAGTCATAGAATTGATAACCTCTTATTCTGTATCACAAGACTCAGTCGAGTCTGTCGGATCGGCGTATGGATCAGCATATGGGTCATCATATGGGTCTGCATAGCCATTTGAACAACCATCTTCGCTCGGGGCAATTTCCTGCCCAAGTTCAAAGCGGCGGTTCTGTAGATAGATCATACGCGTCTGGGCATAGCTGTCCGCGCTTTCCTGAAAGAGTTGATCTACCGAACTGGAATACCGGAAGCGTTTATCCAACTTGGCCCCCAACAGCGCCAACAAACCAACCGCCGCATAACGGCCACCATCGATATAGAACATCGGATTGGTCGCGAAATCCACGGTCGATCCAACCGCATCCCGCTGCGTTGTCGGCCCGAATAACGGCGCCTCAAGATAGGCCCCCTCACCGAAGCCCCAAACAGAGAGTGTCTCGCCAAATCCGGTGCTGTCCTCATAGATCGCCATATCCGAAGCCAAATCAAGCAGACCACCCAGCCCGAAGGTCGTATTAATAAGCAAGCGCGTACCGTTCTGGGCAACGCTCCCTAAATCGAGCTGCAGGACACCGTTTGCAACCATCGGAACAAGCGCAAGGTTATCCGAGAAGTTTGTAACAACAGAACGGACCTCTTGCGGCACTTGCCCATAGCTGTTGGCCATCGGACCGAGGATACTTTGATCCGAGCTCTTGGTCCGCTCATGTCGAACGCGGTTACCCGCCTCATAGGGGTCGTAAATCTCGCCAGTGCGCTCTGGATGCGCACATGCCGCGACAGACAATACAGAGACCAAAAGCAGGCATCGGCGAATATTTAAAATCTTTGGTAAAAACACGACATCTCTCAACGAGTTATTTGTACTTCTAATCCAATTAATAACATCACCACAGACGTCCAACCACCGTTGATCGCCCACTATGGTGAGGCTTTCGGGGTACAATGCACCTTGTCGAATTGCAACTGCAACAGGCAAATACTGAGATGTGAAAAGAGATGACCAAAGCCATAACATGCGCTGGAAAACATGAACTAAGTGCGGCACTTCGCGCAAATCGCCCTGTAATGTGGGCGGTCGCAGTGTTCAGTTTCTTTGTTAATCTTCTCATGCTGACAGGCCCGATATTCATGCTGCAGGTGTATGATCGCGTCCTTACCAGCCAGTCACAGGAAACGCTCGTCGCGCTATCACTTATCGCAACGTTTCTGTTTGTTTGCATGGGCCTACTGGATTACGCCCGCGGGCGGATTATGGCATGGGCAGGTGCAAATTTTCAGAAAACGATGAGTAAGCGGGTTTTTTCTTCGGCTCTGAAGCCCCCGAAATCATCTGTCCAGAACCAGAAGGCGGAAACCGCTATTGATGATCTGGATGCGGTGCAATCCTTCCTCTCCTCCAATACTGTCACGGCCTTATTTGATATCCCATGGACGCCATTTTTTCTGCTGCTGGTTTTTGCATTTCATCCGTTGCTTGGCGGAATGGCGCTTGTGGGCGCATCTATCCTCATCCTGCTCGCGCTTGTGAATCAGTCCGGAACCAAGTCAATCGCAACCTCCGCGAGCTCCGAGGCGCAGAAGGCGGCACAACAATTTGCCGACTGGCGAAATGAGGGGCGTGAGGGGCAACAGCTTCATCATCAGGTCGCAGAGCGATGGATGGCCCAGCGCGACCTTGCACAGGATCAATTGGAGGTGCTCCAAAAACGCACTGGTTCGATTGCGGTCAGTGCCAGAACATTTCGGCAGTTCCTACAATCCGCGATGCTCGCGCTCGGAGCACTCTTAGTTATCTCAAACCAGCTATCGGCTGGTGCTATGATCGCCAGTTCAATCCTGCTCGGGCGCGCCCTTCATCCGCTAGAGCAGGTGATCGGCGGGTGGCCACAAGCCCAGCGCGCCAGAGCTGGATGGCGCTCCCTCGCGGAACTTCTAGCAGCATGCCCCCCGCAGCAAGTCTTGACTGAATTGCCAGCACCGATCGCACATCTTGGCGTGGACAACCTAGCGGTATCACCACCAGGACATCATCAACCGACCCTAAGAAACATCAGCTTTTCAATCAAATCAGGCCAAGCGATGGGTATAATCGGGCCCTCAGGCGCTGGGAAATCCACACTCGCCAAGGCCATTATCGGTACGTGGAAACCCCTTCATGGCCAAATTCGCCTTGCTGGGGCGGCGCTTGAACAATACGGCGACATCGAAAAACATATCGGCTACCTCCCGCAAAAGGCCCGTCTATTTAGCGGCACAATCGCCGAAAACATTGCACGCATGGCGCCGGAATATAAGGACGAAGATATCATTCAAGCTGCCCAAGCCGCTGGCGCCCATGCCCTTATTCTCTCGCTGCCCGAGGGATACAATACGCAGGTTGGCACAGGCAACCTCTCGGGCGGCGAAGTGCAGCGAGTTGCCTTGGCCCGCGCATTTTATCAGCGTCCACCGATACTGGTACTGGATGAACCGAATGCGAACCTCGACCACGATGGCACCGTAGCGCTGAACTCCGCCATCCGTCGCGCCAAGCATCTAGGAGCCGCCGTTATCGTCATCGCCCATCGACCTGCGGCGCTCAGCGAGTGCGACACGTTACTTGCCCTTGACCAAGGACGCATGACCGCGCTCGGCCCCAAGGACGAAGTGCTGCACAACTTAATAAGCCAAATCCGAAAGGATGCCGCTTGATGGGCCCTACGCGCTATACCCTGCTCGGCGGACTTACTGTTCTCATGCTCGTGTTCACCGGTTTCATCTGGGGCACACAAACGCGCATTACCAGCGCGATCATCGTTCAGGGTCAGGTAGAGTTCGACGAAGCACACCAAATCGTACAACACCCGACAGGTGGCAAAATAGAGCATCTACACATAAAAGAGGGTGCCCCTGTCCAACAGGGGCAGCCGTTAGTCACATTGGAAGCCAGAACTCTCATCTCTGAACGTGACATCGTTAATTCCCGCCTTCAGGTCACCCGCACATCAATCGCGCGCCTTCTAGCCGAAGAGAGTGGGGCCGCAACGATTAACCTTGCCGATGACACGCTCGCGAAGAGCACCATCGCGCGAATTCAAACCCAACTCTTTGAGACGCGACGCATTCAACACGCGGCGGCTCTTCAACAAATAAACAAGAAAAAGCAACAAGTTAAAGATCAGCTAAGCGGCATTGCAGCACAGCAAACATCAACCGCCAATCAACTCTCCCTAATTCAAAAAGAGATGAAAGCGCAGACCACCTTGCGCGACAAGGGGCTCGCAAGTGCCGCGCGCATCCTTTCAATTCTGCGCGAAGAGGTCGCCCTTCAGGGGCGCCTAAACGAGCTAATTGCTATGGAAGCGGAGGCCAATACACGCCTAGAGAGTCTGGAGCTTTCGATTGAAACCCTCAAAATCGCGCGAAGAGAGGAGGCAGCCCGTCAGCTACCGGACCTATTCCAATTGGAACGCAAACTTGTCGAAGAGCTCGCCACGCTGAACAGAAACTTAGAAGAGTTAATTATTCGCGCACCGACATCGGGTACGGTCTTTGCGCTGCAAACTCCGTTAAAAAATGCGATCATCAACCCTGCTAGCCCACTGATGTATATCGTTGGTAAAGACGCTCCGCTCTCAATTACCGTTCGGATCAAACCAACTGACATCGCGCAGGTTCACACTGGCGCACGGGCGGTACTACGCCTGCCGTACTTTGACAGCCCCGCCAGTCTTAGCGGGATTCTTAGCGATATATCGCCAGACCTTATGCGGGACAAAGCAACGGGGCAGGGTTACTATCGCGGTTCGATCATACTCTCTGCCGACATTGTGAAGTATATCTCGACCAACGGATTAATGAGGCCCGGTATGCCGGTCCAAGCATTCCTGACATCCTCAGAGCGCGCACCTCTTTCGTTCCTCATCCAGCCCGTTGCGGATTATTTCAACAAGGCGATGCGCGAATCCTAATCCGGTCTTTTCCTTTGTCAGTATCCCCGCTACCGTCCGCCCGAACTTAATCTAAAGGACTGTCTCATGAGCGGTATTTTCGAAAGCAAACTCGCAGAACTCGGCATCACACTTCCTGATGCACCCGCACCCGCGGCCAACTATGTTCCGAGCGTTCGGACAGGCGATACGCTCTATGTATCTGGCCAGATCGCGATGAAAGACGGCGAGTTGGTTATCGGCAAGCTCGGAGAGAACATCAGCGTCGAGGAAGGTGCCGCCTGTGCGAAATCATGCGCTATTTCTCTATTGGCGCAAGTAAAGGCCGCCTGTGGTGGCGACCTTGATCGTTTGGTACGCGTCGTGAAACTGGTGGGTTTTGTAAACTCGACCAGCGATTTTGGACAACAACCCGCTGTGATTAATGGCGCGTCCGATTTCTTGGTTGAGGTTTTGGGCGACGCAGGACGCCACGCACGCTCCGCGGTTTCGGCAAACGCGCTTCCATTCGGAGTTGCTGTCGAGATCGAAGGCATTTTTGAAATTCGCTAAGATGACTCCCGTGCTCCCAAAATCATTTCTGGATCGTCCAATCGCGCATCGTGGTTTGCACGATATCAAGAACGATCGGCCCGAAAACAGCCGCGCCGCTTTTGAGGCCGCGATTGAACGGGGGTATGGGATTGAGTTGGATCTCCAGCTTTCCAAAGACGGTCATGCCATGGTTTTTCACGATTATGACATGGCCCGCCTTACGGGTGCACACGGAGCAATCCAAATGCGCACTGCTGAGGAGCTTTGCGCAACTCAACTACTTTATGGGATGGATGAAACGATCCCTCGTTTTGGCGATATCCTTGCTCTGGTAGATGGCCATGTGCCACTCTTGGTTGAGCTTAAGGATCAAGATGGCGCGATGGGCAAAAACATTGGCGCTCTGGAACGTTCGGTCGCCGAATGCGCGAAATCCTACCGTGGCCCAATCGCCTTTATGTCGTTTAATCCACATTCCGTCGAAGCTCTCGCGACGTTGCTACCGAACCATCCGCGCGGGTTGACCACTTGTGTGATGGACAAGATCGAAGCGCCGCACACGCCGCCGCTCGAGCGTCAGCGCCTCACTGATATTTCTCATTTTGAACAATCTCAAAGCAGCTTTATCAGCCACGACCACAACAGCCTAGATCTCCCGCGCGTCCAAGAGCTTAAATCACAGGGCGTTCCTATTCTTTGCTGGACGATCAAATCACCGCAAGCCGAGGAAAAAGCGCGTAAGGTTGCCGATAATGTGACCTTCGAAGGTTACTTGCCCACTTGACCCTCGATGCTCACACGCCATGCTAAAGTCACCATTATCCGCAGGTTTACGAGCATATGAACGCGCCGATTGAAATTCAGGTCCATCCAACGCTTTCCGATATCTCTGCGCAGGATTGGGATGCTTGCGCATGTCCCGAGGCCGCGAATGGCGCTCGGCCAAACGATCCGTTCACGACCTATCGTTTTTTGAATGCACTTGAGGAAAGCGGCTCCGTTGGAGGCAACAGCGGCTGGCACGGACGGTATTTAACGGCGCATCAAGACGGCATGATGATCGCCGCGGCGCCGCTCTTTGCCAAATCGCACAGTCAGGGCGAGTATATCTTTGATTTCAACTGGGCTCATGCCTACGAGAATGCTGGCGGCGCATACTATCCGAAACTCCAACTCGCGGTTCCGTTTACACCAGCTACGGGTCGACGCTTTCTTACGCGGCCTGGGCACGAAGTTCAGGGACGCTCCGCACTCATCCAAGGCGCGGTTCAACTTGCCAGCGAGAATAATCTTTCCTCGCTGCACATCACGTTTTGTACCGAGAACGAGGCCGCATTTGGCGAGGAAATCGGGCTCATGCCCCGCACGAGTCAGCAATTTCATTGGTTGAACAATGACTATTCCGACTTTAACGATTTCCTCACGAGCCTGTCGTCACGCAAGCGCAAGAACATAAGGCGAGAGCGCGCCACTGCGCAGGGTTTCGGCGGTGATATTGTGCAGTTTTCTGGCGATGAAATACAGCCGCACCACTGGGATTCCTTTTGGGAATTCTATCAGGATACCGGTGCGCGCAAATGGGGGACGCCCTACCTTACCCGCAGCTTCTTTGACATCGCACAAGAGACCCTGCGCGACGATATCCTCTTGGTCCTTGCGTTGAAGAACGGCAACCCGATTGCCGGCGCAATGAACATGATAGGTTCGCGAACGCTTTTCGGGCGGTATTGGGGGTGTATCGAAGACCACCCCGCGCTCCATTTCGAACTCTGTTATTATCAGGCAATCGACTATGCTATTGCCCACGGAATGATGCGGGTCGAGGCAGGTGCCCAAGGCGAGCACAAACTGGCACGGGGTTATTTGCCAACGCCAACATATTCGTTGCACTGGATCGCGGATGCGGGTTTCCGCCGCGCAGTCGATCAGTTTCTGCAAGCAGAAGCCAAAGCAATCGGCGAAGAGATCGAGGTGCTAACCTCCTACGGTCCCTTCAAGAAAGACACCCCTCGCACCCCATAATTCGTTTACAAGTAGTCGCAGTAGCTTGTATTCCCGAACGTGCTTGCAACATGGAAGGGCTCTCGGATGGCACATATTATTGTTATTGGCGCTGGCCAAGCTGGCGCGTCGCTTGTCGCGAAACTTCGCAATGATGGATTTGATGGCGAAGTGACTCTAATTGGTGGCGAGCCTGAAATTCCCTATCAGCGCCCTCCCCTTTCCAAGGCCTACTTGCTAAACGAAATGACCAAAGAGCGGCTGCATCTGCGGCCGGAATCGTTCTACCATGAGCACAACATTTCGCTTCGTTTGGGAGCGGATGTGGATGCAATCGATACGGCCAACCAGACCGTGTCGGTGGGTGGCGAAACGCTCTCTTATGATCAACTTGCCCTGACAACAGGATCAAGCCCACGGCGTCTTCCAGCACAGATCGGCGGCGATCTTGAGAACGTATTTACCGTCCGAAGCCTCGCAGATGCCGACGCAATGGCACCGCATTTCCGTAACGGCGCACGCCTTCTCATTGTCGGCGGCGGGTATATCGGGCTTGAAGCGGCGGCGGTTGCGTCAAAGTTCGACGTTGAAGTCACTTTGGTTGAAATGGCTGACCGCATTCTTTCGCGTGTCGCGGCAAAGGAAACCTCTGATTATTTTCGGGCGCTTCACAAATCGCACGGCGTGAATATCCACGAGGGCAAGGGCCTTAAGCGGCTATTGGGTGAAAAGCATGTCACTGGCGCGGAGTTCACGGATGGCACCCAGCAGGACTTTGATTTCGTGATTGTTGGCGTCGGTATCATGCCTTCCACTTCACTCGCCGAAGCAGCAGGAATCGAGATCGACAACGGCATCAAAACCGACAATACGGGCCGCACCAGTGCGCCGAATGTCTGGGCAGCAGGCGATTGCGCATCGTTGCCGCTGAACGATGGGCGCATTCGTCTCGAGAGCGTTCCTAACGCCATCGACATGGCGGAAATTGTTGCCGGAAACATGATGGGCGCCTCGAACGAATATATCCCCAAGGTATGGTTCTGGAGCGATCAATATGACGTCAAACTGCAAATCGCGGGCCTAAATACTGGCTACAACCGTATCGTTACCCGCAAAGGCGAGCATGAACACGCCATGAGCCATTGGTATTTCAAGGACGATAAACTATTGGCGGTCGATGCGATGAATGACTCGCGCGCGTACATGATTGCCAAGCGTCTCATCGAGGCTGGGAAATCTCCTGATATTGCGGCGATCGAGAACCCTGAAACCAACCTCAAATCCCTCCTCAAATGAGGATTATCGCGGGGGCTCAGAGGGGGCTTAAGCTCGCCGAAGTTGGCAAAGGCGATACAGATGCCCACCTTCGGCCCACCACCGACCGCATTCGCGAGAGCCTCTTCAATGTATTGAACGGCGGAGCATACGGGCGCCCGATCGAAGGCGCGCGTGTGCTTGATCTCTTTGCGGGGACGGGCGCGCTCGGGCTTGAAGCGCTCAGCCGTGGTGCTTCTCATGTCACATTTGTCGACAACGGACGCGCCGCGCAAAAGCTCCTACGCGAGAATATCAAGCTCACGCGGAGGGAAAACGACTGTACTGTTTTGAAAACACCCGTCACGGAATTGGGCAAGGCACCGCAGGCGTGCGATTTGATATTCCTCGATCCGCCCTATGGACAGAACCTCGGCGGCGAAGCGCTTCTGGCGGCGCAAATCGGCGGCTGGATTGCTTCGGATGCGTTGATTGTCTGGGAAGAAGATGCGCCCGTCTTGCCTCCCGCTGGGTTTGAGCGGCTAGACGCGAGGCGCTACGGCAATACGCATATAACCTTCATCGCTCCGACGTCATAGTAAACGCCGCCCCACGACAGGGCGGCGTAATGACTTATTCTTCGATTGGGGCCGCTGTGCCCTCGGTGAGCTGAACTGCCGCACGTGCATCAGATACAAGCGCTGCGCCGTCCAAACCTTTCTCGGTCACTTCTTCGATCCACTCTTCGACAACTTCGCTTCCGAGCGCCTTGATCAAGTCTGTTTGCTCTGCGCTGATTTCCGCAATTTCATTGCCCGCGTCTGCCATGGATTGCTTACCGACAATATCGCCAGTGTCATGCGCACGACCAGCGAGTGCTGATGTTGCGTAACCAGAGTTCGCATCAATCACGGCCTTCAAATCATCCGGCAGACCTTCATAAACGTCCTTGTTCATCGCCCAGAGGAAATAGAGGTTATAAAGCGACTTGTCGCCTGCAACGTCCGTGTGGCTGTCTGTCAATTCATCGAGTTTAAGCGACGGAGACATTTCCCACGTGATTACGCCACCATCCAGCACGCCCTTGGAAAGAGCTTCGGGGAATGCAGGGACAGCCATGCCAATCGGGTTCGCTCCCAATTTCTTGAGCAAGAGCGTCGCAGGACGCGACGGGCCGCGCAGTTTAAGACCATCAAAATCCGCAACCTCACTGATCGCTGCGCCCTTCTTGTGAACAAGACCAGGGCCGTGCATATGCGCCGCGATAACTTTCACGTCCGCGAAATCATCCATCAGGTGCTTTTGCGTATAAATCCACGCAGCGGTGCTGGCTTCTTCGCCTTTTTTCGTGACCATGAACGGAAGTTCAAGAGCCTCGGCTTCGGGGAAACGGCCGGGTTGATAGCTCGGGATGACCCAGCCCCCATCAATTACGCCGTCGCGAATAAGATCATATTGGGTCGTCGCTTTCCCGCCGAGTTGCATCAGTGGATACAGCTCGACCTTGATGCGCCCGTCCGAGTCGCTTTCGATTTTATCGGCCCATGGCTGCATAAAATATGTCGGGTTCGCAGATTTCGGGGATACGAAATGCTGGAACCGAAGGGTAACCTCTTGGGCGAATGCGCTTTGGGCGGCAGTTGCAACAAGGGCAGTGAGGGCGGCGGACTTTAGAGTTAGCTTCATCTCGCAGCCTCCTTTTCATCTAGGTTCATCTGGTCACGCTCTTATGAGGGTGATGGTGCTTGTTAACCATCTATTTTATCAATTGCAAATCATTCGCAACTGGACCATTTGGTCAAAATATAGGCCAAATAAAAATGGCCCCGCAAAGGGCCATTCTAGTCGTGTTTATTGGGTATTTCGGGGGCTATTGCGACCACGTCGGGTGAAAGATCCCCTTGGGTGACAGCGTGAAAATCTCGGCTCCGGTTGCGGTTACGCCGATTGAGTGCTCGAACTGTGCAGAGAGAGATTTATCGCGTGTCACCGCTGTCCAGTCATCGGCTAGGACCTTGGTTTCGGGGCGACCCAAATTCACCATGGGTTCAATCGTAAAGATCATACCCTCTTCGAGAACAGCGCCCGTTCCCGGTTTGCCATAGTGCAAAACATTCGGTGGTGCGTGGAAAACACGTCCCAACCCATGCCCGCAAAAATCGCGCACAATGGACATACGATGGCTCTCTGCAAAACGCTGAATGGCGTGGCCGATATCGCCAAAGGTATTCCCCGGCTTTACGGCCTCGATTCCCATCATCAACGCATCATGCGTGACGTTGATTAGGCGCTCTGCTTTCTTGGATCGTTTGCCCGCCACATACATACGGCTCGTATCGCCAAACCATCCGTCCACAATGACGGTGACGTCAATGTTCAGGATATCGCCATCCTTCACAACCTTGGGGCCGGGGATACCGTGGCACACGACGTGGTTCACAGAAATACAGCTCGCGTGCTGATAGCCCTTGTAGCCAATCGTGGCAGATTTGGCGCCCGCATCATTCACATGATCGGTAATCCGTTGATCAAGCTCACCCGTCGTTACACCGGGAACAACATGCTCGGCGATCGCGTCCAGAATCTCTGCCGCAAGTTTGCCAGCCTTATGCATCCCAGCAAAATCTGCTGTTTCATAAATCCGAATACCGTCTTTTGTCAGCCGACCGCGTGTCTCGTCCAAAACCTATCTCCAACTTTAATCTAGCCCTTAAATAAGCGAGCAAACGCCAAAGGGCTAGGGCCGATGCCTATTTTCTTGGTGTGAACGGCACAGGATTGCTCAGTTCAATCCCCGTTGGTGAAATCTCGCAGCCATAGGACAGAACCTCGACACCACATTCCTGCGCACGGTCGAACGCCTGCGCATAGGTCGGATCAATGTCTCGGGCGACGTCGATTTTCGTGGCACCTGTTTGTTGAACGAGAAAAAACAATACCGCGCGATGGCCTTGGCGCACCATTTCTGCAAGTTCATCCAGATGTTTCGCGCCGCGCGCCGTAACGCTGTCTGGAAACTCAACAAGCGGCGCTTCGCGTACCAGAGTCGCAGATTTCACCTCTAGGTAGCAATCCTCATTCCCCTCCGACAAAAGGAAATCCACGCGCGATCGGGTGCCATACTTCACCTCTGAACGGACATTCGTATATTGACCCAGCGATGCGATTTTCCCTGTGGCGAGGCCCTCGGCGACTATCCGATTGGCGCGGCCAGTATCAATTCCAGCAAAAGCGCCGTCGGCATGCTCAACGAGTCGCCAGCCGTATTTCAGCTTTTTCTTGGGATCATCATTTGGCTCAAGCCAAACACGCATCCCTTCGCTGGCAAGCCCCATCATGGAGCCTGGATTGGGACAATGCGCAACGACTTCTTCGCCAGTCTCAAGCCTGACATCTGCCAAAAAACGTTTGTATCGCCTAATGAGTCTAGCGGGGATAAGTGGGGTATCAAAGAGCATACAGCAGGCCTATACCTAAGCCCAAAAACGATCAAGGAGAGTGAGATGCCAAACCCCACCGCCGCGATGCTCGTGATTGGCGATGAAATTCTGTCGGGCCGCACGCGTGATGCGAACACCTTTCACCTTGCGGGCGTTTTGACCGAGCACGGAATAGACCTCAAAGAAGTGCGCGTCGTGAGTGATGACGCCGCAGCGATTGTTGCCGCGCTCCGCGCATTGGCATCAACGGTCGATTACCTCTTTACCTCAGGCGGGATTGGCCCGACCCATGATGACATCACCGCCGATTGCGTGGCGGATGCCTTTGGTCAATCCATCGATGTCCGCGCAGACGCTCGCAAACTTCTGGCGGATTACTATGAAAAATCGGGCAAAGAGCTGAACGCAGCACGCTTGCGCATGGCGCGTATCCCCGAAAAAGCCATTCTCATCGACAATCCGGTTTCAATCGCGCCCGGATTTATTGTTGAAAACTGCTATGTGATGGCCGGTGTTCCAAGCGTCTTTCAAGCGATGGTTCAAAGCGTCGTGCCCCTTCTGACGGGCGGCGCTCCGATGCTGAGCAAATCCCTTCGTGTCGAGCGCGGAGAAGGCGACATAGCAGGGCCGCTCAGCGAACTTGTCGCCGCGTATGGCGATGTCTCGTTTGGCTCATATCCGTTTCAGGACAACGGCATTTACGGTGCAAATATCGTCATCCGAAGCCAAGATAGCGCGCGCCTTGAACAAGCGTTCACTGCACTCTCGGAAAAGTTTCCAGAATGACGAACTACTACGAAGTTTGCGAGAGAACATGGCCGCCTGCCTCCACTAAGTCATGCGGCAATTTCACCATTCGCAATGGCGCTGGCGGGGGCAAACGGGTGTCGGCGGCGACCTTGGACGGGGACCTAGACCTTAGTGAATTAGCAACGGCCGAGGACGCCATGCTCGCACTGGGGCAACCAAAGTTATTCATGATCCGCGACGGCGAAGCAGAGTTTGACGCTACATTAGTGGATCGCGGTTATGCCTTGATCGACCCTGTTACGATCTACACAGCACCCGTTTCGGACCTCGTTCGGGACTTGCCGCAACTGGCGTGTTTCTCGCTATATCCGCCACTCGCCGTCATGACCGACATATGGACAGACGGCGGTATCGGCGCTGAACGTCTTGCAGTGATGGAGCGCGCGGTCGGCCCCAAAACCGGACTTCTCGGGCGCTCCCAAAACCGTGCGGCGGGCGTTGCTTATGTCGGTATACATGAAAAAATAGCGATGCTTCACTCCCTCGAGGTAAAGCCGGCGTTCCGTCGGCAAGGAGTTGCCGTCAATATTATGTGCGGCGCGGCGAACTGGGCACAAGATCAGGGCGCAGACGAACTCTCGATCATCGTAACCCAAGCGAACGGCGGCGCGAATGCACTCTATTCTTCCTTAGGAATGAAACCTGTGGGACACTATCATTACAGAATAAGGAACGAAGCAGTTTGAAAAACAACGATAAACTCACGACGGCGCTTGATCTTCCGGCGGTCGATCCGCTCCCTGAGGACACACAGAAGTATTTTGACCTTTGCGCCGAGAAACTCGGCCTTGTGCCCAACGTTCTTTACGCACACGCCTTTGATATCGAAAAGCTGAACGCCTTCACGGGCCTTTATAACGAAATCATGCTGGCGCCGAGCGGCCTCTCAAAACTTGACCGCGAGATGATCGCCGTTGTGGTTTCTGCCGAGAACAGGTGTTTTTATTGTCTGGTCGCGCATGGGCAAGCGGTCCGTGCGCTTTCTGGCGATCCTGTTTTGGGTGAGATGCTGGTGATGAATTACCGCGTTGCTCCGCTTGAACCAAAACAGCGCGCGATGCTCGACTTCTCCTTAAAAATGACGAAATCCAGCGCGAGTATCGAGGAAATTGACCGCCAAACCCTGCGCGACATAGGGTACAGCGACCGAGATATTTGGGACATCGCGAATACGGCGGCGTTCTTCAATATGACCAATCGGGTGGCTTCGGCCACGCAAATGGAACCTAACGCGGAATACCATAGCCAGAATAGATGACCGTAATCCGACGCATATCATTCCTCGCGGGAGCACTCGCATTATCGCCCATCGCGGCGATGGCGATGGATTTGCGGCTACCCTTTGGCGCAACGCTTGAGGCCGAGAGATTTCAGGAATTCGCAAGCTATCCGATGCCTGTGAGCGGCTGGAGCGATGGCGCATTCGAGAGCGTCCCCGCCGAAGGAGCAATATTGCGACAGGCGTGGCGCATTGATGCCTCCAAGCGTACAACGCTACAGATCCTTGACGGTCTACGCACGCAATTGGTGGATGCAGGGTACGAACTCTTGTTTGAATGCGCCGCAACAGAGTGTGGCGGGTTTGATTTTCGCTTTGATACCGAGATCCTGCCAGAACCCGCGATGCATGTTGATCTAGGGGATTACCGTTTTCTTGCGGCCAAGAAACCCGCCGCTGAAAACGCCGAGTACGTAAGCCTTGTGGTAAGCCGCTCTTCTACTTCGGGCTTCGTGCAGATCATTCAGGTCGGCGCCCAAGACACCCAGCCAGAGGCACTCTCGACTTCGACCAAAGGGGCAAGTGCTCCACAAGAACTTAATCTTGGAAACCTTCCTGAGCAGCTCGAAAAGAACGGTTCGATCGTGTTGGATGATTTGGCATTCGCGACGGGGTCATCGGCTTTGGATGGCGATGATTTCGCCTCTCTTGCGGCCCTCTCCGATTACCTAAAGCGCAATCCGAATAGAACGATTGCGTTGGTTGGGCATACCGATTCCGAAGGTGCGCTGGCGGGGAATGTCGCGCTTTCCAAAAAACGTGCCTCATCTGTCGTTGCCCTTTTGCGGGACAAGCACGGCGTCAACTCCAACCAAATTTCAGCGGAGGGTATGGGATTTCTGGCCCCGCGTGCCAGCAACTTGACCGAAGAGGGTCGGACGCACAATCGTCGGGTCGAGGCTATCTTAACCTCGACTCAGTGACCGATCACCAAACATCCGGCCCCTTTTCCATGAACGCATTGGCGAGGAAGTCAATGAATGCGCGCACCTTGGGTTGAGTAAACCGTCCGGGCGGGTAGACCGCATAAATCCCTTGTTTTTCAATCGGTAGGTCGGGCATAGCCTCAACAATTTCGCCGCGTTTCATCGCATCGGCATAAAGGTAGCTCGGCAAATAGGCGATCCCGAGCCCAGATACCGCTGCATTCAAGAGCGACTGGCCATCATTCACCGACAGCCAACCCGAAGTACGAACCTGCCGTTTTTCGCCTGATGGCGCGGTCAATTTCCAAACTGCTCCACTCGATTGACTGGAATAGTGAAGAAGCTTGTGATCGCTCAGATCGTCAATTTTCTGCGGTCGTCCATAGCGCTCAAAATACGCCGGAGACGCGACCATGCGCTTGGTTGTTTCGGTAAGTTTGCGCGCGCGGAGGGTGCTATCTTCAAGCTCCCCAATCCGTACGGCCATATCGAAACCTTCGCTGATCAACTCAACAAAGCGATTGTTCAGAACCATGTTCACGGTGATATCGGGGAACTCCGTCAGGAAATCACCAAGCACGGGCGACAAGTGGTTTACGCCGAAATCGGTCGCAACAGAGATGCGCAGCAAACCAGAGGGCGCAGATTGCATGGAGGTCACAAGGGCATCGGCCTCACCCGCATCGTTCAATACGCGACGCGCGCGATCATAGTACGCAAGGCCAATTTCCGTCGGGCTTACGCGACGGGTCGTGCGATTCAATAGACGAGCGCCAAGGCGCGCCTCAAGCGACGAAACGTGCTTGGACACGGCAGATTTGGAAATCCCCATCTTCTTGGCAGCATCGGTAAATCCACCTTGATCCACTACCGTGGCAAAGGCTTCCATTTCGGTGAGTCGATCCATAACAACTCCTTACATCCCCAGTTCCCTCTCTAATTCTAAAGACGAAATCGGGCGGAATTGTGCTGTTCCGCTGGCAATTGCGCGGTTATTGGAAACAATTGAGGCAGAGCAAATGGCGGCCCGAAAACCGCCCAGGCCACCCTAAGCACCTAAAAAGAAATGGTAATTACCTAGAATTTCGCCGCAAGACGGGTTCCTTGATTTATGGCACGTTTGGCGTCCAATTCAGCAGCCACATCAGCGCCACCGATAACGTGTGCCTGTTTACCCACACTCGCCAGCTCATCTGCAAGGCTCCGTTCAGATATCTGCCCAGCACAAAGTACAATAGTGTCGCACTCGATCACTTCGGGACGTTCCCGCGCTTCGCCAAAGCTGATCTGAAGGCCATTTGGCGCGACGGCCTCATAGTTCACGCCACCGATCATTTTGACATTCTTCATCTGAAGCGCCGCACGGTGAATCCAGCCAGTTGTTTTACCCAGTCGCTTACCAAGCTTCTCGGCTTTGCGCTGCAAGAGCACGACCTCGCGCGCGGGTGGTTGTGGCTCTGCACCTTCTGGTGCAACGCCGCCGCGATCCTCGGACGGGTCACCGACTCCCCATTCGCGCTTCCACATCTCAAGGTTCTCGGCCGCACTTTCACCGTCATGAACGAGGTACTCGGCAACGTCGAAACCAATGCCACCAGCGCCCACAATGGCCACCTTTTTCCCAACGTGAGCTTTGTGTTTCAAAACATCAATGTATGACAAGACGTTCGGTGCGTCCTGACCAATGATCTCTGGGTCTCGTGGGGTTACACCAGTGGCAATCACAACTTCATCGAATGAGAGCAGATCATCCGCAGTTGCTTCTTGGCCGAGATGCGTCGTGACGCCTGTTTGCTCGACCATCACCTTGTACCAATCCACGAGCCCAAAGAACTCTTCCTTGCCAGGCACCTGCTTGGCAATATTCAACTGTCCGCCGATCTCGTCGCCTTTGTCGAAAAGCGATACTTTGTGCCCACGCATTGCCGCCGTAATTGCCGTCGACAATCCCGCAGGGCCTGCACCGACAACAGCAACGGTCTTGGGCGAAGTCGTTGTCGTAAGTTCGATTTCGCTCTCGTGACACGCGCGGGGATTAACCAGACAGCTTGTGAGCTTGCCTGAGAATGTATGATCTAGGCAGGCTTGGTTGCACGCGATGCAAGGCGCGATTTCTTGGGATTTCCCTGCAGCGGCCTTGTTAACAAAATCCGCATCCGCAAGGAACGGCCGCGCCATCGAAACCATATCCGCAACGCCATTGCTCAGGAGATCCTCGGCGACTTCGGGCGTATTGATACGGTTGCTGGTGATCACAGGGATGCCGACTTTGCCCATCAACTTTTTGGTGACCCATGCGAAACCTGCGCGCGGCACAGATGTCGCGATGGTCGGGATACGGGCCTCGTGCCATCCAATTCCGGTGTTGATAATCGTTGCGCCTGCCGCTTCGACGGCCTGCGCGAGTTGGATAACCTCATCGAAGGTTGAACCATTGGGAATGAGGTCAATCATCGACAGTCGGTAAATAACGATGAACTCGTCGCCAACAGCCTTGCGAACCCGCGCCACAACCTCAACAGGAAGGCGCATCCGGTTCTCGTATGATCCGCCCCACTCGTCCTCACGCTTGTTGGTATGCGTCACAAGGAATTCATTCAGGAAGTACCCTTCCGACCCCATGATTTCCACACCGTCATAACCCGCCTCTTTGGCACGTTCGGCAGCAGTTACGATGTCGGATATCTGTTTCTCAATCCCTTCGGCATCCAGCTCCTTCGGAGGAAACGGAGAGATAGGGGATTTGATCGCGCTCGGCGCGACACAGTTTGGCGAATACGCATACCGCCCCGCATGCAGAATCTGCATCGCGATCTTGCCACCCTCTTGGTGGACACGATCAGTTACGACGCGATGATTTGCGATATCTTCTTCTGAGAAAAGACCCGCCGCACCCGGGAAAACGCCGCCTTCGGCATTTGGCGCCATGCCGCCCGTTACGATCAATCCGACCCCACCCGCCGCGCGGTCTCCATAGAAACGCGCTACGCGGTTCCAGTCTTTGGTTTCCTCAAGGCCTGTGTGCATAGACCCCATGAGAACGCGATTTTTTAAGGTGGTAAAACCTAGATCAAGCGGCGCCAAAAGCGTGGGATAGTTGGTCATATCAATCCTCCAGTAGCCGCAAACTGCCCCCCCAGCAATCAGAAGTCACGCAGAACGCGGCGTCAAATACGCGTTAGGTTTCCGAGCAGTGACGGCGAAAGGCGCGCTTGAGCATATCCAACTCCTCTCGAAGCAGATTCATCTCGACGCGAATATCCTGAGAAAGCGGATCACCGGTGACAAGCGAGAAACTGTTCAACGTCTCACCGCTCTCGGCGTTCTGAATAAGGAAAGTGTGGACCCCTTCGGAAATAAGCTCCATCGGAATCGCAACCTTTAGCAACCAAGAGTTCGGCTCTTCTGGACGGTCGATCAGTTGAACATTTACCAATGGTTTCTCAAGATGCGTGACGGAAATTTGCGGAATGTCGGCGCCAGAGGATGTCAGCACGCCCTCCCAAACGCCATTCCGAATGCGGACCTTAACAAGCGAAAGTTCGTTCATCTTTGCACCTATAATTCCGCACGCGGGCGGCGGCTAAATGTGATGTCGCGGAGGATAATCTGGTTCATCTCTGGGTCTTTGATGACCAGATCAACCCAAACGCGCTCTACCCTGTTTTCGTTCATCTCGGAGTATGAGAGATCAAAATCGACCTCTGCGTGCCCATCTTCCAGCTCAAGATCACGGTTGAACTGATCGGTGTTTGGGCCGTTCTTCACGTTTAGTCGCGCCGAGATTTCTGCGGGTCTTTCAAGCTCAACTGTCGTGTTCAATCGCACCAGATGATTGCGTTTCAATCCTTGAGTTGCCTCTTTGGGAAGTTCAATAACCAATGAAAGAAAACTTCCGTCAAAACGAAAAACTTCGACACGAAACCCAAAGGGCGCCAAATCTTCTGCACGCTGGTTGCGCAACTGGCGCATGTTGATTTCGCTAATGTTGCAATCGTGGAAGACAGTAACTTCTTGGCCAAACTCGGTCTTGGACGCAACGGATGCCTGACCACGAGGCGTAAGCGGCCCCCGCCAAAGTTCGGGCCGCCATGCCCAATCCGAAGTCGGCGGCGTTTGAATAGCGTTAGAGCCAATGTGTGGCAACGCGAGCCGTCCCTCGGACACATAGAGAAGCTCGTTCACACGCGCACTTATTTGCCGCCCACGACGGCGCAACATGCGAAGCGATTTCAAGTCGACGTTCTCGGCGTCCTCTGCCCAACGCGACCAGCGGCGCAATATGCGGTGATGGTAGACGCGGTCAAGAAAGGTGAGGATCTGCTTGGCCATATTCTGTGTAATACCCGATCAGGTGCTTTTCGGTTTCGCTTCTGGACCTTATATGTCACGAATACCACTCGGAAAAGCAATAACCCCGCGCCACTTCAGAGGCCAAATGTCCTACGCACCTCACGCCGAATTCATCGCCCCCGCCCGCGCCAAATCCGAGGTTTGGCGCACGATTGTCGGGATGGGCCTTTGTTTCGCGGTGTATGCGATTTCGATATGGCTGTTTTTCTCCCCGATTTTTGATGCGCCGCCTTCCACAGAAGGAGCAACAGCATTTTCGCCCGTCAAGACGATGGCGGTGCTCTATTCGTTTCTCTGTATGATCCTTGGCCCTGCTGTCACGGTTTGGATTCTGCATAATCGCAAGCCGCTGACGTTGTTTGGCGACGTCCAACAGATCTGGCCGTACTTCTGGCGCGCAGTCAAAGCGATGCTGTTTCTACATGTCGCGATTATCTTTCTCCCCCCATACGGCGGCGGTGAAAATGTCGAAGTCGTCAAGAACCTTTCCGGTGTAGTTTGGCTTTATTTGTTGCCGCTTTCGCTCTTGGGGCTGCTTATTCAAACGAGCGCTGAGGAAATTCTCTTTCGTGGCTACCTACAACAACAGATAGCGGCGCGGTTCTCGTCGCGCTGGATGTGGATGGGGATAACTGCGTTGCTGTTTGGATTGGGGCACTATGACACCAACAACGGCGCAAATGCGTGGATGATTGTTGTATGGGCGGGCATGTTCTCCTTGGCGGCATCGGATTTGGTGGCGCGCACGGGAAATCTGGGCGCTGCAATCGGTTTGCATTTCGTTAACAACGCCTTTGGTATGCTTATCGTCGCGTACCCTGGGGAAATGAGCGGCCTAGCCCTCTATGTTCTACCCGAAGGAATAGATAATTTTGCCCCCACAAGCGTTGAAATCATGCAAGAGTTCGCAATGCTTGCAGTTTCTTGGCTTGCGATACGTGTTGGGGTGCGACGTTGATTGCAATTCGCTGCGCCATTGATTATTTGAGGGGAAACGCAAATTCGCGCCCCAAACAGCAGGACACCTTCGGATGAACTGGATTTCAAACTACGTTCGCCCCACAATCAACTCACTTTTCTCGCGCAGAGAAGTTCCAGAGAACCTCTGGCAAAAGTGCCCCGAATGCGGGACCATGCTGTTTCACCGCGAACTGGCCGAGAATCTGAATGTTTGCTCGTCCTGCAACCACCATATGTACATTAGCCCACGCGACCGTTTCGCCGCGCTATTTGACGGTGGGATTTTCACAGAAATTAAGGTGCCCGAGGTAATTGCTGATCCGCTTTCATTTCGCGATCAGAAGAAATACCCCGACCGCCTGAAAGCCGCCCAAAAGAAAACGGGCGAGCGTGATGCGATGCTGGTTGTCGAAGGCGAGATGAACCGCACTCCGATCGTTGCCGCAGGCCAAGACTTTGCCTTTATGGGCGGATCAATGGGAATGTATGTCGGTAACGCGATTATCGCCGCTGCCGAACGCGCCGTGAAGACGAAACGTCCGCTTGTTCTGTTCTCGGCAGCGGGTGGCGCGCGTATGCAAGAGGGCATCCTCTCGCTTATGCAAATGCCACGCACAACGGTCGCAGTTGAAATGCTCAAGGACGCTGGCCTGCCGTTCATCGTTGTCTTGACGCACCCGACGACCGGCGGCGTAACCGCGAGTTATGCGATGCTTGGTGACGTACAAATCGGCGAGCCGAACGCACTTATCGGCTTTGCAGGTACGCGCGTGATCGAACAAACCCTTCGTGAGAAGCTACCAGAAGGCTTCCAGCGCTCGGAATATTTGCTCGATCACGGGATGTTGGATCGGGTAACCGAACGCAAGGATCTCAAAGCGGAACTTACGGCGATCATCCGTATGCTGATGGGGCTTCCTCCTGCGGTTTCTGGCGACCTTCCTAAACCAGACGACGAGAAAAAGTGAGCGCCGCTAAATCGGACGTCATCCTTGAGCGGATGATGAAGCTTCACCCCAAGGTCATGGATCTGAACTTGGATCGCATGCACAGGTTGCTTGCGATCCTTGGGCATCCCGAACGCTCTCTTCCGCCTGTCATTCACATCGCAGGGACCAACGGTAAAGGCAGCACCCAAGCAATGATCCGCGCTGGCCTCGAAGGTGCAGGAAAGCGCGTACATGCCTACACGTCTCCCCATTTGGCGCGGTTTCATGAGCGTATCCGCCTTGCTGGCGAGCTGATTTCGGAGCCCGCACTCACCGAGATTCTTGATACCTGCTATGAGCAGAACGGCCCCGACAGTATCACCTATTTTGAAATTACAACCGTCGCCGCCCTTTTGGCGTTTTCGCGGACGGATGCGGATTATACCTTGCTTGAGGTCGGCCTTGGCGGACGGCTTGATGCGACAAACGTTGTGGATGAACCGGCGCTGACCGTCATCACCCCCGTATCAATCGATCACACCCAGTTTCTCGGCGAAACGCTGGCCGAGATTGCGGGTGAAAAGGCAGGAATTATCAAACGTGGCGTGCCCTGCGTTGTGGGCAAGCAAGACGACGAAGCCCTCGCCGTCATTGAGGCAAAAGCCGCGAATATGAACGCCCCACTCATTGCGCAGGGGCAGCATTGGCATGTCTTTCAAGAGCGTGGCCGTCTCATATTTCAAGATGAAACGGGCCTGCTTGATTTACCGCTACCGAGCCTTTTGGGCGAGCACCAAATTCAGAACGCGGGCATCGCGATAGCGAGTCTGCGCGCGCTTGGGATGGACGAGGCCGCATGCGAAGCCGCGATGACGAATGCAACATGGCCCGCACGAATGCAGCGCTTGCACCATGGACCACTTTTAGAAGCGGCGGGTGAGCGGGAGCTTTGGCTTGATGGCGGTCACAACCCCGCCGCAGGCGAGGCGATCGCGTCGCTTCTACGGTCGCTTCCTTTAAAGGATACGCACCTCATCTGCGGGATGCTCAACACCAAGGATATCGCTGGCTATCTTCGCCCCCTCGCAGAAGTTGCTAAATCCCTCACCGCGATTTCCATTCCGGACGAAGTGAACACGCTCCCCGCCGAAACGACCGCATCAGAAGCCGAGAAAGTCGGCCTTGCTGCTACAACTGCGCCGGATGTTGCAACCGCCGTTCAGAACATACACGATCCGAACGCACGTATATTGATTTGTGGATCACTTTACCTTGCTGGGCATATCCTGCGCGAGAACGGCTAAGCGCCCCAATCGGCACTTTGCATTTCTCTTAGACGGCTTGCAGTACGTTCAAATTCAAACGTTCCTTCGCCCTCAAGATAGAGCATCTCAGGTTGTGCCGCCGCGGAGCAAATCAGGCGCACCTTGGCTTCGTATAAAGCGTCGATCAACGTAACAAAGCGTTTGGCTTCGTTGAAGTTGCTACGGCCCAGACACGGTATGTCTTCCAGAATAAGCACCCGCGCGGCCTGCGCGATGGCCAGATAGTCCGCAGGCCCCAACATCTTGCCGCACAGATCATAAAATCGTGCCCGCGCGACGCCGTTATGAAATGCCGGAATATGGACAGTGCGCGCCTTGACCGTAAGGTCGAGCGGCGCGCCTTTGCCATTGCTGAAATCCTGCCAGATTTCTTCTATGGCACGCTTGGCCTCATTGTTGTTCGGCGCAAAATACACACGGTTTCCCGCGAGACGATCCTGACGATAATCGGTATTGCTCCGAAGTTCGTGCACGACCATATCGTCTTTGATACGGTCAATGAACGGCAGGAAAAGCTGCCTGTTTAACCCGTCTTTATAAAGGTCATCCGGAATGCGATTTGACGTCGTAATGACGGCAACGCCCTGCTCGTGCAGCATCTCAAACAGCCGCCCAACAATCATCGCATCGGCGATATCCGTGATCTGCATCTCATCAAATGCCAGCACCTGAATTTCATCCGCGATGCCCTTGGCGACTGGAACAATCGCGTCGTCGGTGCCGTTACTACGGGCTTCATGAAGGGCGGATTGAACCTCTTGCATGAACGCATGAAAATGCACGCGGCGTACGGGGATATCGCCGAGAGACTCAACGAAAAGGTCCATCAACATGGACTTTCCACGCCCGACACCACCCCAGAGGTAAAGCCCCTTCGGGGTTCCCTTGCGGCGCGAAAAGAGCCCCTTCAAACCACTCGATTTGCTCGAAGCTTCGACAATGTCAGCTCTCAATCGCTCAAGTTCAGGGAGCGCGGCAATCTGGGCAGGGTCACTCCGAAGCGTGCCATCAGCGACTTGGGCGGCATAGATATCTTGGATCGTTTTCACCATGCCCCCGTTTAAAACGCATTTCGGCAGAAGGAAAGATGAACCAGTCCCTAGTCCGCCGCGCGAAGGAACTCTTGAATGTCACGGATCACATCCTGCGGATGCGTGTAGATAACTGAATGGTCAGCACCGGGTACAACCGTTTGCCGCGATGTACGGTTCGCCTGAGCAAGGCGGCCCATTGCGGTCATTGGAACCACGGGATCCTCGGCGCCCCAAATGGCCAGAACCGCGATGTCATTTTCCGAAATCGTGCGGTGAGCCTCATCCTGCTGTACCGTCAATGTGTGCCGATAACTCGAAAGGACCGCGGGAAGGAACCCTTGAGAGCGACACTCACGGACAGGCCAAGGCTTCATGTTCGGAGCAGCTTCGATTGCGGCATCCATTGCGGCGGTTGAGCGACCATAGCGAAACCCGCCAAAGGTATTCATAAGCGCATCTCCGACAACCGGCACAATCATCAGAAAGCGGGTCACAGGCGAGATTTTTTGCCCAAGACCAGCAGTCGCGAGCAAAATAATCTGGTGCACTTTTTCGGGATATGTACTGGCAAAATCGACTGAGATCGAGCCGCCCATCGAATACCCCACGAGTGTAATCGGGCCATCAACGCCTTGGTCCTCTAACAGCTCGGCAAGTTGTTGACGAAAGAACGGAAGGTCCTGATCCCCTTGTGGCCGCGCCGATAATCCGCGACCATAAAGATCATAGGAAAGCACACGAAACCCCATGAGAACGAACCCCTTAACGAGCGCCGTCATCACATAACTGGGTGTAGATAGACCATGAACACAAACAACGATTTGCCCGTCCGGAGGCCCCGCCCACTGATAGTGGGTCACCCCCTGCGATAGGTTGGTGTATCTACCCGGAGCCTCGGCACGCAATGCAGGTGAAATGTGCTTTCGCAACCGCTCAACAACAATGGGCGTAGCGATCACAGCGATCACTGCTCCGAATATTAACCAAACCATTACGAACTCCACTGGTTAAGAATGTATCGACTCGTCATCAAATCCAGATGCGCGCCACCACCGTTCTTAAACAGAGTAATCTCGTCATTATTTTGGCGGGAAAAAGAATCACTGCCCAAATCGTAAAAATCCGCGACGATATCTTGGGGTTTGATAACACCGCGCGCGATTGGGTCTTTTAGCTCTCCAATATGGTCGATCGTGGTGTCGCGGCTATCGACAAAGATTCGTGCGCGTGTCAGGGCTTCGTCATCTGCTTCGCGCATATCGGGTCGGTAGGCGCCGATTAAATCAAGATGCTGCCCTGCCGAAAGCCACGCGCCCTTGATCATCGGTTCGGACGACATTGTCGCCGAAGTAATAATATCCGCACCGCGTATTGCAGTCTCAAGATCAGATTCCGCACGGGTATTTGCGTATGTTTTTGCGAAGGCTTCGGCCTTGTGGAAGGTCCGGTTCCAGATCGTAAATTCCGCGTCAGGGAAAAGCGCGCGATACGCAGACCAGAGATTTGCGCCCTGCGTTCCGGCCCCGAGGATCGTAATTTTGCGACTATCCGGACGCGCCAACAAACGCGCGCCCAACAGGCTATCGCCCGCTGTTTTCCATTTAGTAACCAAGTGGAAATCAATCATTGCCTCGGGCAGTCCGGCGGCATCGTCAAACAATAGCACCGAGCCATTCACCGTCGGCAGTTCCTTGGCCGTATTCTCTGGGAAGATCGTCGCGGTTTTCACAAGGAATCCAAGCCCGTCAATCACCGCCCCGCGCACAAGCCCCGTATCTGGCGTGCGATAAAGGAACATATCCCCCATATCCGCGCGCGAAAGTTTGTGGCCAGCAATCAGCGCGTCGGTCAAACCGATCCAATCGAGCTTGGCCTCTCCTTCATCAAAGCCGACTGTTTTCATAGCCCTGCCTCCTCGGAGGTCAGAAGCCCCTCATCCACAAGGCGCTTTGCCCACCCCTTAGGCGTCTCAAATAGATGCGTTTGCCATCCGCGCGCATCCGCCGCTGCGATATTGTCGACGCGATCATCCGCAAAAAGAAGCCCCGCAGGTGCAACGCCGCAATCGGCCTCGACCATTTCATAGATTTTCTGATCGGGCTTAATGACCTCCATGTGACCCGAAATATAACGCTTATCAAACTCGCCCAAGAATGGATAAACGGTTTCGGCATAAGCAAAACTCTCAACACCGAAGTTCGAGAGCGCAAATACTGGGATGGACTTTGCTCGAAGGGCGCGGAGCAATAGGACGGATTGCGGAATCTCAGGGCTAGCCATCTTGATCCAACTGTCAAACCAGTCGCGAATTTCGGCGCGGTACTGCGAATACTTCTCGGCCTCGTCGTAAATTGTGTCCTTGAACGGCCCGCCCATATCGATGCGGTCATTCATGCCGTGAAGGTCCACCGCCTCAAACATTTCGCGGCGGCGCGCCTCGCCGAATTTGGCATCGTAGTGGCGCTCTGGTTGCCACTCGATCAGCACGTTTCCGATATCAAAAACAACGGCCTGTACACTCATTTTCTCTCACCCTGTTCTTAGCGCGGCAGTCTTTTGGCCGCTTGAATTTCACGCTCTAGCGCATTTAAGAAGTTTGATCTGTCAGCCTTGGAGAACGCGCGCCCTCCTCCCTGTCGAAACGGATCGGCTGCGCGCAAATCCTGCATCAAATCGCGCGTCGCGAGTTGGGGCCCGATGTTGCTCTCATTCAGTGGATCACCATTGTGGCGCAATACACGCGCGCCAGCTTTGATACAGGCATCGGCCAGCGGAATATCACCTGTGACCACGATATCGCCAGGGCCTGCGCGTTCTGCGATCCACTTGTCAGCTATGTCTGGCCCTTCTGGAACGATGATTAGTTCAACATAAGGATTCTGACTGGGACGCAGGCCGCCGTTACACACCAAAAGCATCTGGAGCTTGTGGCGTGTGGCGACTTTCTCGGCTTCCGCCTTTACAGGACAGGCATCCGCATCCACATAGATTTTCGTCATTTCAAAAGCGCCTCGGCGTGGAAAGCGACGTGGCTTTCCATAAAGGTGGAAATGGTGAAATACGAATGATCGTATCCCGACCGCATATTGAATGCGCCTTGCTGACGCCGAGCTGCCATAGCTTCTGCGAGGGCCTCGGGCTTGAGAAGATCGAGGAACTGATCGTCGGTGCCTTGATCAATCAATACCGGCCCGTCAAATCCCACGTCGCGCATCAAGAGCGTCGCATCATGCGCAGCCCAGGTGCTCTCGTCATCACCAAGATAGGCCTTGAATTGTTTGCGGCCCCAGTCAGATCGCGTCGGATTAGCGATGGGTGCGAAGGCGGATACTGACGCATATTGCTCTGGTTTGCTCATGGCGAGCGTAAGCGCGCCATGTCCGCCCATGGAATGGCCCATGATCGACTGACGTGAAGTATCGACGTCGAAGTTGCGCTCAATGAGTTTTGGCAATTCCTCGGCGATATAATCCCACATCTGAAAATGCGACGCCCATGGCTCTTGGGTGGCGTTCAAATAAAAGCCTGCTCCCTGCCCCAGATCATAATCCTCGCTATTGGCAACATCTTCGCCGCGCGGTGACGTGTCGGGGAACAAGATCGCGAGGCCGTGCTTAGCCGCCCATTGTTGAGCACCCGATTTCACCATGGCGTTTTCATGCGTGCAGGTTAGCCCAGACAAAAAGGTCAAAAGCGGCACCGGTTGCTGCTTTGCCTCTCGTGGAAGGAACAGGCCGAATGTCATCTCGCCTGAGCAGGCATCGGACGGCGCTCGGTACACTCCTTGCACCCCATCAAAACACTTGTTTTCTGAAACCGTTTCCATGCTCTCGCCCTCTCGAAAATCGCCTTATTGAACTTGCCCCTAGGGCTACCGCGCGACGTTACGTCTTGCAAGACCACCAGAAATAAACCGATCAGTTCACTTTTGGCTTGAAAACTAAACTGATTAGTTTAGATATATTCCCGAACACTACAAAATACAAGGAATCATCCTATGACGCGTATCCTCTCAACTGCTGCCTTGCTTATTGCCGTCACCGGTCCTGCCCTTGCCGGCAGCATCACGATGGAACTTCCGCATCTCACATTTCCAAGCGAGCCAGTAACCACGCAAGGCGCATGTAGCCCAAGCACCATCGCAACGTGCGAAGCCGAGAAAGGCTAAGACGTTCTGATCATCTCTATGATCGCTCTGCTGCTTGCTGAAAGTGAACCGAAAGGTTTATGCTGGGCACATAACCAACGGAGCGATCAATGACAGTTCATGCTGGCCTTATCAAACGCGGACGCAAATTCAACCAAGTCCTTGATGGTGCGCGTGAAGTTTTTATGCGCGATGGATTTGAAGGGGCCAGTGTCGACGACATCGCCCGCGCCGCAGAAGTCTCCAAAGCGACGCTCTATAGTTATTTTCCCGATAAGCGGCTCTTGTTTGCTCAGGTAGCCGAGATCGAATGCCACCGACAGGCAGAAGAAGCGCTCGAAGTTATTGACATGAGCGCGCCGCCGCGACTGGTCTTGAGAGAAGCGGCAAGGCGCATGATCGCCTTTATCACGTCGGAATTTGGGCTCGCGGTTTTCAAGATTTGTATGGCAGAATCGGGTCGTTTTCCTGAGCTTGGAAAACAATTCTATGAATCTGGCCCAGCGCTCGTAAAGGCACGACTTGCGGACTACCTCAATCAATCTGTCGCGCGAAACGAGTTGAAAATCGACGATACAGATTTTGCCGCAGAGCAGTTCATGGAGCTATCCAAAACTTACATCCACCCGCGCATCCTATGTGGTGTTCAGATAACCTTCAGCGATGCCGAAATTACCAAGATCGTGGACGGCGCAGTTGATATGTTCCTCGCCCACTATGGCGTCACAAACGAATAGGGCCTCGGTTTCCCAAGGCCCTAAGTGAATTACTTCAACTCACCCATTGTTTTGATCACTTGGCCCAAGAGGCCATAATCAAGCGCCTCATCCGTAGTTAGCCAGAAATCGCGCTGAGTATCCGCGGCGATTTTCTCAGGCGTCTGGCCCGTAGCCTCGGCAAACAGGTGATGGAAACGCTCGCGCATACGGCGAATTTGCTCGGCTTGGATCTGCATATCCGTCACCTTACCGCCGATACCGCCGCTTGGTTGGTGCAACAGAAAGCGTGTATTCGGCAGACAATAACGGTCTTCTTTATCGGCACCGACAAACATCAACGCACCCGCGCTCGCCACCCAGCCCGAACCGATAGTACGCACGCGCGGGGTGATGAACTTAATCATATCATGCACCATATCGCCCGATTCCACATGCCCACCAGGGGAACTGATGAACATATTGATCGGCTCATCGCTTTCCTCGGCCAAGGCAAGAAGATGCGTGACTGTCTGCTTGGCGAGCTTGTCTGTCACCTCTCCTGTTACGATCACGTTGCGGCTCTTGAAGAACAGCTTGTCCGCCAAGCGGCCAGTGGATTCGTCTTTGTTGTTATCTTCGCTCATTGTTTCCTCAATTTCTGCCAGTTCTGGCTGTATCTGCTAAATTGGTTAATAAAGAACCACTGAGCGAATAGATTTCCCCTCGTGCATCAAATCGAACCCGTCGTTGATTTCATCAAGGGACATAGTGTGGGTGATCATCGGATCGATTTCGATCTTCCCGTCCATGTACCAGTCAACGATCTTGGGCACATCTGTCCGCCCCGAAGCACCCCCAAAGGCCGTTCCGCGCCAGACACGCCCTGTAACAAGCTGGAATGGCCGCGTACTGATTTCGGCCCCTGCTGGTGCAACGCCGATAATCACGCTCTCGCCCCAGCCTTTGTGCGCCGACTCAAGCGCGGTCCGCATCACGTTCACGTTGCCCGTGGCATCGAAGGTATAGTCCGCGCCGCCGCCCGTGAGTTCCACCAGATGCGCAACCAAGTCTCCGTCAACTTTGGACGGGTTCACAAAATCGGTCATGCCGAAACGTGTGGCCATTTCCACTTTGCTATCGTTCAGGTCAACGCCGACGATCTGGTCTGCACCAGCGAGTCGAAGCCCTTGGATGACATTCAATCCAATCCCGCCAAGGCCGAACACAATCGCGGTAGAGCCTATCTCGACCTTCGCCGTGTTAATCACCGCGCCAATACCTGTCGTCACGCCGCAGCCGATATAGCAAATCTTGTCGAAGGGCGCGTCCTTGCGAACTTTGGCGAGCGCGATCTCTGGAACAACCGTGTGATTGGCAAAGGTCGAGCATCCCATATAGTGATGGATCGGCGTGCCATCCAGCATCGAGAACCGCGTCGAGCCATCTGGCAAAAGACCTGCACCCTGCGTGCTACGGATCGACTGACAAAGGTTGGTTTTGGGGTTCAAACAATACTCACACTCGCGACATTCGGGTGTGTAAAGCGGGATCACGTGATCACCCACCTCAAGGCTTGTAACACCTTCACCAATTTCGATCACAACCCCTGCACCTTCGTGGCCAAGGATTGCTGGGAAAATCCCTTCGGGGTCATCACCAGAGCGCGTAAATTCATCCGTATGGCAAAGCCCTGTGGCCTTGATTTCTACGAGAACCTCGCCCGCTCTTGGGCCCTCTAGGTTCACATCCATAACAACAAGAGGTTTTCCTGCCTCAAGGGCAACGGCGGCGCGAGTTCGCATATCAATATCTCCATGAATTCGTCGCGCACAGCGTGATATATTGACCGCCGAGTTTCAAGCACGAAGCGTTCGCATTGCAAATGTTCAGCGAATACTTGATTTTCGGGCGGATTGGGCGCAACATTTTAGGATGAATGTTGATCCCTTCCGCAAGCCTTTTCATCCACCTGCACAGGTTGCTTTTCATCGCACTGAACTAAGCGCGATTCTGTCGCTCTATGGGCGCATGGTCGCCGCAGGAGAATGGCGCGATTACGGGATTTCACACCTACCGGATGTCGCTGTTTTCTCGATTTTCCGCCGAAGCGCCGAGAACCCTCTGTACCGCATCGAAAAGCGCCCGAAGCTTCGGCTTAAGCAGGGCCTGTATGCTGTTATTGGAATGGAGGGGCAAGTTCTCAAGCGGGGACATGATCTGAAGCCTGTTCTGCATGTCTTGGAAAAGAAGCTGATCCGCGCAGTAAAGTAGCCGCCTAAGGACGCTTCATTGCGGTTATCTGACCGAATTCGTTTGCGCCAATGCGTGCACAAGCCTCACTAAACGACTCAATCGCAACCGCCATGTGGTGGGCATTGGCATGGATCATCTCTTGTTCATTGAGCATCATGCCGACATGCCCTTTCCAGAACACCAAATCACCGCGCCGCATCATCGCTGCATCCGTAACATCTTCGGTGAAATATGCTTCCTGCTGATCACTATCGCGCGGACACTCTGTCCCGCACGCTCTAAGGCTCTGCTGAACAAGGCCCGAGCAATCAATCCCAAGCGAACTATTCCCACCCCAAAGATACGGCACCCCTAGGAATCCAAGAGCCACCAAGGCGGGGTCGGTCAAGGTTTTCGTTGACAGGTGCTGTACCGGAACGAACCCGCCCGTTTCCAATTCTGCGAATGTTCCTTCTATGCGGGCAACAGCGAGCTTGCTTCCAAAGGATATGTTGGCGATCTCGGGTGATTTGATGTCCGCCGCTGAATAAATCTGTGAGCTTCGGGCCGAGATCCAGTGTGTTGAGATTGCTGTTGGCCCAAGCTGTTCCGCCGCAACATACCCGACATATCCATCCTCAAGAGATCGCCCAAAACTCCAGCCTTCATGTGTTTCGAGCACCTCGAATTCTGTGCCCATTAACAACTGCGCATCCCGCTTTCCTCGCTGCGCGGCGCAGAGGTCGGCAACGGGCGATACCACTTGACGCGCCGCACCCTCGGCAAATTGAGGAGCTTGAACATCCCCACGCAGACTCTCATGAGCAATGCGGCTGTTCGCGAAATGAAATCGGCGATCTGTCACAGTTTGAGAATTTCCGGCAGCGCATCCAGAATTGCCCGCGTTCCCTGCCCTACGCCACCTTTGGGACGTGCTGGCGCAGCGGTAGGCTGCCAACCATAGATGTCAAAATGAACGTAACGCGGCGCTTCGGTAACAAAACGGCGCAAGAACAAAGCAGCGGTAATCGCGCCCGCAAAACCGCCCTTGGGCGCGTTATCCAAATCGGCAATCCCCGGCTCGATCAGCGCATCATAAGGTGTATGAAACGGCATACGCCAAACCGGATCGGCGACCTTCGCCGCCGCAGCCTCAAGCGCGGATACGGTACCCGCGTCATCGGTGAAATACGGCGCCAAATCAGGCCCAACAGCAACCCGCGCAGCGCCCGTCAATGTGGCCATCGAGATAACCAGATCCGTTTCTTCCTCATCCGCCAACGCCAGCGCATCCGCCAGAACAAGCCGCCCTTCGGCGTCGGTGTTGTTAACCTCAACGGTCAATCCTTTACGCGATTTCAGGATGTCACTCGGCCGAAACGCTGAACCATCAATCGCATTCTCAACTGCAGGCACCAGAACGCGGAGCTGTATCGGCAATTCTAGCGCCATAATCATATGCGCCAAGCCAAGAACCGCCGCCGAACCGCCCATATCCTTCTTCATCAACGCCATTGAAGCGCCCGGTTTGAGGTTCAATCCACCCGTATCAAAACACACGCCCTTGCCTACCAAGGTTAGTTTGGGGCCTCGCCCACCCCAACGCATTTCAAGCAATCGCGGCGCTTGCGCAGAGGCGCGACCAACGGTGTGGATCATCTCGAAGTTCTGCTCCAGAAGTTCGTCACCGACGATGGCGCTTGCCTTGGCGTAATGTTTCTCGGCCAGCGCAAAGAACGCTTCCTGTAGCTTGTCAGGCCCCATGTCCGATGTCGGCGTATTGATAAGATTACGCGTCAATGCTTCGCCCTCGGCGATCACTTCTAGGCGGCTCGCATCCACTTCATCAGGAGCAACAAGCCGCGCCTCACAGGTCGTCTGCGTGCGGTACCGATCAAATGTGTATCCCGCCAAGAGCCAACCCAACGCCTCCGCATCAAAATCGAACGACTTCGGGGCTCGTGCGACGTGATAATTCTCTTTGGGAAGGTTCGGCGCTATACCCGCCAAATGGAACCGTCCGCGTGCACGGGCCGCGGCATCCCCATAGCCCACTAATACGCCTGAAATACCACCCTCCGCAGAAGGCAGCACACAAAAAGACCCTAGACCGCCAGAGAACCCCTGCGCAGACGCCCAAACGCGCGCCTGCTCGGGTAAAGTGATAAGAAATTCCTCACACTCTTCATTCTCTAGAACATAGAGCGGAATAGATTTCTGGGACTGGGACGCAAATTTCAATGACATCGGCTCGCCTGTGTTAGAGAGTGTTGCGCCTAGACTAATCTTCCCATTCCTCGTCGCAAGAGCATACTTGTATTAAACTGACATATCCCGTGCATCCCAAACGGCTGTCAGTGAATTGTCGCCCATTCGAACAAGTCTGGCGACCGTTGCGGCAATCGCTGTCGGCGCGTCCTGCTTGGCGGTCACTGTGACGTGACGCGCAGCGAGGGACAGACCGTTCAGGCCGACTTGATCCGCAATCGCAATAATACTCCGCGCGCGCTTACCAACTTGGGCAAAATCACTCTCCCAATAGGCAGCCTCAATCTCTCCGAGCCGCACCGCAAGCTCTTCCATTGCGCGGCCGATAACGTTCTCTGCGGCGCGATGGCCCAATTCAACATACAACTCAGTTAAACGACTTGGATTAAGTCGAACACATTCCTCAGGTCGAAGATCAACCTTTTCACCCAAAACCACACCCTCCGGTTTAATTATTGCCCCCACGGCAAATTCGTATTTAAATCTGCACCCTTACAAAGAGTTTACTGTGGGCACGAAAATATCTCTCGAATTTCAGATAAATGCGCCCTAGAACACATTGAAACCGACAGAAGGAAACATCATGGAACACGCTAAACCATTACCGTCCTATCTCGTGCAGCGGTATCAGGGCTGGAAAGCCACGACCTTTGCCGAAAACAAGGTTTGGTATAAGCGACTTGCCGACGAGGGCCAGCGCCCACGCGCGATGATCATTTCCTGTTGCGACAGCCGTGTACACGTTACATCCATTTTCGGAGCCGACGAAGGCGAGTTCTTTATTCACCGCAATATCGCCAGCCTTGTGCCACCCTATAAACCCGATGGTGATATCCACGGCACTTCGGCCGCGATTGAATACGCCGTCACAGCACTTCACGTTACGAATTTGGTTGTGCTGGGCCATTCTGGCTGTGGTGGCGTTCAGGGTTGCCACGATATGTGTTCCGGCACGGCCCCCGAACTCGAAGAAAAGTCCAGCTTTGTTGGTCGTTGGATGGACATTCTGCGCCCCGGATTTGATCGCGTTGCCGATATTACCGACGAGAAAGAACGCAAGACAGCTCTTGAGCATCAATCCGTTATTGTCTCGCTCGAAAATCTGATGACGTTCCCATTCATTCGCGAGCGGGTCGAGAAGGACAACCTAAGCCTGCACGGCTTGTGGACTGATATCGGGAACGGTGGGTTGGAGTATTACAACGCCAAAACTGCCCGATTTGACAAGATCTGATCTAGGCGGCCAACCGAACATCTTCGACGTGGGCAGGTTTGCCAAATGCGCCAAGAAGATCCTCGGTTGGCTTCGCTGTTCGGATCGTGTGGAACATCGCACGAGATTTCTGACGAGCTCGCTCTCCCTTGAGGGATTCAAGAGCAGCAGTACGGTTTGCGCGGGCTTTTTCAAGAAGGCTAGCGTTAGTCATTTTGTATCTCCTGTTGAGGTCAATGATTAAGTTCTCGCTAACCAGTGTTACCCAGTGATTACTAAAAAACGAGCGCGCAAAGGGCTAATTCAAGCTCCAAGCGCATGGAGAGCCTAGCCGTCAGTATACGTTTGGATAAAAGTTTTGATAAAACAGCGCGTTATATACCCGTTTGCGCCACTTTCTGCTCAAAAGTCGACGCAATCAGCGTGGTCGCACGCCAATCTATCCGCCTGTCGCGTGTGAAACCTTAAATAAGAATCAAGTAAACAACGACTTAACGCGCAAAAGAAAAGGGCCCAGCCGAAGCTGAGCCCTCTTTGTTGGTTCAACAGGACCTAGCCTTGTTGCAGGATCCGACGGCCATAAAGTTCGGCGATCTGAACCGCGTTCAGTGCCGCACCTTTGCGCAGGTTATCGGAAACGCACCAGAGGTTGATGCCGTTTTCGATCGTGCTGTCCTGACGGATACGCGAGATGAATGTCGCGAAATCGCCGACACACTCAACTGGTGTCACATAGCCACCGTCCTCGCGCTTATCGATCACCATTACACCAGGCGCCTCGCGGAGGATGTCGCGAACTTCGTCTTCGTCAACGAAATCTTCGAACTCGATGTTAAGCGCTTCAGAGTGGCCAACAAATACAGGAACGCGCACACAGGTTGCGGTTACTTTGATGGCTGGATCAATGATCTTCTTGGTCTCGGCGACCATTTTCCACTCTTCTTTCGTAGAGCCATCATCGAGGAACACATCAATATGCGGAATCACGTTGAACGCGATCTGCTTTGGGTAAACCTTGGGTGCTACTTCCTGACCCGGCACATACATACCTTTGGTTTGATCCCACAGCTCATCAATTGCTTCTTTACCGGAACCTGAAACAGATTGGTAAGTGCTGACAACGACGCGCTTGATCCGCGCGCGATCATGCAAAGGCTTAAGTGCCACAACCATCTGAGCGGTCGAGCAGTTCGGGTTCGCGATGATCATTTTGTTGCGATAGCCGTCGATTGCATCGGGGTTAACCTCTGGAACGATCAACGGAACCTTCGGATCATAGCGATACAGCGAAGAGTTATCGATCACGAGGCAACCGGCCTTGGCAGCAATCGGCGCGTATTTCGAAGTTGCTTCGGAACCCACAGCGAAAAGCGCGATGTCCCAGCCTTCGAAATTGAACGTATCTAGGTCCTTGGTCTTAAGCGTCGTTTCACCAAACGTAACTTCCGTACCAATTGATCTGCGGCTCGCAAGAGCGACAATTTCATCAACGGGGAACTGGCGCTCGGCCAAAATGTTTAGCATTTCGCGGCCTACGTTACCCGTAGCACCAACGACGACGATCTTATATCCCATCTGGGAACTCCTTCGTTACTGTCCAAAAGACAGCGCACCGCATAACGCATCCCGCGCAACAGTTAAAGAGAGGCCGACGTTTATTTTGTGGGTCCGGCCATCACATCTCTGAATATGTGCCGAAAACCGCTAACGGAACATCAACAAGGGCACCAAACAGGCGCGTATCATCTCGGAAGTGGTTGATCCGATAAACAGGCTGCGAATGCGCGAGTGGCTATAGGCCCCCATCATCAGCATATCGATATCTTCCATCTCGATTGTCTCGAGGATGGCGATCTCGGGCTGCTCGTCAATGATCTGTGCATCAACCTCATAGCCAGCTTGGGTAAGGATTGCCTTGCCCTGCTCAAGGATCTTGCGATTATCTGGCGAATCCACGCCCGCAAAGATCATCTTGCATTTCAGGCCAGCAAAAACCTTGCTCTTGGCGACGTGCTCAACTGCTTTAATTGCACTCTTGCCGCCGTCATATGCGATCAGGAAGGTTTCAATCGGCCGGAATGCCCGCGATGTCACGAGGACCGGCTTCTTACTTGTGCGAACGGCGCGCTCTACGTTTGAGCCAAGGTGCAACCGCGCGAAATCAGCCGCCTCTCCGCGCTTGCCGATCACGACCAAATCGGCATCTTCTTCTACTGCGTGAAGCTCTTCCATCAGGTCACCGTTGCGCAAACGGGTCTCTACTTCTTTCACTCCATCGGTGCGAAGGCGTGCTTCTGCGTCTTCCAGAATGGCGCGTCCGCGCTGAATGTTGAGCTTGGACTTCTTCTCATCAAGCTCTGCCAGCTCTTCCATCAACTTGGTACGCGCCCCAAGGCCGAGGTTCCCCGACAGGTTCTGCGAACCACCTTCGCGGCGACCGAGTACATGCAGAACTTCAACCGATGATCCCTTACGGGTTGCAATCCACGCGGCGTGGTCGCAAACGCTCTCGGAATAAATCGAGCCATCCACCAATGCGATAATCTTTGACATACTATAGTCTCCCTAGTGGCTCATCATGCGCTCAAGCGCGCCGGGTTTGTCATGCTCGGACAAGCGCCCCATCAGGGTTTCGCTCGCCTCGTTCATGCCGATCAACTCGACCTCTGCGCCTTCGCGACGGAACTTGAGGACCACCATATCCAATGCGGCGACAGATGAAATATCCCAAATGTGCGCATGGCTGACGTCAATTGTCACACGCTCCAGCACTTCGCCGAAATCAAATGCTCCGGCCAAATCTGGCGCGGTTGCAAAGAAAAGCTGCCCCTTAACCATATATGCCCGTTCGCGACCGCCTTCTTTTAGCTCCGAGGTCACGCGGAACACCGCCGCGATTTTCCAAGCAAAGAAGATACCCGACAACAGAACCCCCGTAAGAACGCCCAGCGCAAGATTATGAGAAAAGACCGTCACACACACCGTCGCGAGCATAACAATCGAGCTTGCGCGCGGATGTTCGCGAAGGTTGCTGATGCTGGACCAGCTGAATGTACCGATGGAAACCATGATCATGATCGCAACCAGTGCAGGCATCGGAATGCGAGCAACCCAATCACCAAGCCCTACGATCAGGATCAACAAGAACACACCTGCGGAGAAGCAGGACAAACGCCCACGGCCACCGGATTTTACGTTTATCATCGACTGCCCGATCATCGCACAACCGGCCATACCGCCGATAAAGCCCGTCGCCGTATTCGCAAGGCCCTGACCGATGCACTCTTGATTTTTGTCGGACACGGTGTCGGTCAGATCATCAACCAACTGCGCGGTCATCAAACTCTCAAGTAGGCCCACGACCGCAATCGCCGCAGCAACTGGGAAAATGATCTGCAAGGTTTCAAACGTGAGCGGAATATTGGGAATAAGGAATACCGGGAGCGTATCCGGAAGCGCACCCATGTCACCAACCGTACGAACATCAATACCCAGCATCAAAGTAAGCGCCGTCAGCACAACAATTGTGACCAGCGGTGAAGGAATGGCCTTTGTGATGTACGGGAACAGATAGATAATCCCCAGACCCGCCGCAACGAGCACATAGGTCATCGTGTTCACACCTGCGGTAGATGGGTCAAGCTCTGGCAGCTGCGCAAGGAAAATCAGAATCGCGAGCGCGTTCACAAAGCCGGTCATGACCGACTTGGACACAAAGCGCATAACGCTCCCAAGTTTCAGCATCCCCGCCAGAATCTGCAACAGACCCGCAAGAACTGTGGTCGCCAGCAAGTACTCAAGCCCGTGATCCTTAACCAGCGTCACCATAAGCACCGCCGTCGCAGCCGTTGCAGCCGAGATCATCCCCGGACGTCCGCCCGTAATGGCGGTAATCACCGCAATCGAGAAACTTGCATAAAGTCCAACCTTGGGATCGACGCCTGCGATAATCGAAAAGGCGATCGCCTCGGGGATTAGTGCAAGCGCAACAACAAGCCCCGCCATAAGATCGGGACGAATATTCCCAAGCCAGTCTTGGCGCATTCGGTTAACAAAATCTGGATTCATGGATTACTCCGGCCTGTTTGGGCACGCAGGCGCCCTGTTCTCGCGTTCGCGCAGGGAATAGGGCGTTGGGCCGCTATTTGCTAGGGGCAATGCGAAAAACGGCAATATTGGTGGGAAATTGAGAATATATCCAATTCGCTGTGCCTCAAGCGTCACATTTTTAGTGCATAATGCGAACGCCCACCCCATCAAAGGCATGTTATTATTCGCCATTCGCAAAGGTCGCGATGTTCTGTTCAGATTGACAAATACGCGAAATACGAGCATCTACGACCACAAGCGAACAGAAACGAAAGGCGCAATGAAATGCCCGCAAAGAAGATCTACGATATTTTCGTTATTGGCGGCGGCATCAATGGCTGTGGTATCGCGCGTGACGCGGCGGGCCGTGGCATGGACGTTGCGCTTGCCGAAATGAATGATTTGGCTTCCGCGACTTCCTCCGCCAGTACGAAACTGTTTCATGGTGGTTTGCGGTATCTAGAGTATTTCGAGTTCCGATTGGTGCGCGAAGCCCTCATCGAGCGCGAAACCCTATTGCGCGCCATGCCCCACATCAGCCGCCCAATGCGGTTTGTGTTACCGTATCATGAGTCGATGCGATTTGAGGGCGGAACGCCGACCTCTAACTTGCTTGATTTGTTTATGCCTTGGATGAAGGGGCGCCGCCCCGCTTGGCTCATCCGGCTGGGCCTGTTTCTATACGATAGTTTGGGCGGTCGAAAGATCTTGCCCGCAACGCGCAAGCTGGACCTTAAGGTCGACCCTGCGGGCGAGCCATTGGTCGATAAGTTTGAGCACGCTTACGAATATTCCGATTGCTGGGTGGATGACGCCCGCCTCGTTGTTCTGAACGCCCGTGATGCAGAGGCCCGTGGCACCGACATCATGGTGCGCACCAAGGTTACACACGCCGAACGCGTCGGCGATCTTTGGGAAATCCACACGACCGGCCCCAACGGATCAGAGGTACATCAAGCACGCGCATTGGTGAACGCTGGCGGCCCGTGGGTTGAGGATGTGATCAAGAACACAGTGGAAAGCGATTCAAAAGAAGGCGTGCGATTGGTCCGAGGGAGCCACATTGTAACCAAGCGCATATTTGACCACGACCGCGCCTATTTCTTTCAGGGCACAGACGGGCGCATCATCTTTGCTATTCCGTACGAGGACGACTTCACCTGTATTGGCACCACAGATCAAGATCACCAAGGCGCGCCAGATACCGCGGAGTGTACGCGAGAAGAGTCCGATTACTTGCGTGCATTTGCTGGGGAGTATTTCAAGAAGTCTATCGCACATGAAGATATCGTCTGGACGTATTCTGGCGTTAGGCCGCTCTATGACGACGGCGCCAAGAGTGCGACGGCCGCTACGCGTGAATATGTGCTCTCGCTGGATACAACTGGTGGCGCGCCGTTGTTAAATGTCTTTGGCGGCAAGATCACAACCTATCGCAAACTCGCCGAGGCCGCACTGGCGAAGCTTAACCCTCATCTTGCAAATACCGCCGAGAATTGGACAGCGAGCCAACCGCTCCCTGGTGGGGATTTCCCTGTTGATGGAGGACCAAGCCTTGTGGCCGCCCTCCACGATCAACACAAAAACCTAAGCTCCAAAACCTGCGAACGATTGGTGCGGGCATATGGAACGGAAGCGTCAGAGATATTTTCTGGCGAACTGGGACAAGACTTCGGCCACGAGCTTTTCGAAGCAGAAGTCCGCTGGGCGATCGAAAAAGAATATGCAACCAACGCCGACGACATCCTGTGGCGGCGAAGCAAACTCGGCCTCAGATTCTGCGCCGATCAGAAACAGTCGCTTGAAAGCTGGATTGCACAGCATCTTGCCGCTACGAATACATAAAACAAAGCACGGCCCAACGGAGAAACCTAATGACTTTTATTTTGGCAATTGACCAAGGTACAACTTCTAGCCGCGCGATCCTGTTCGATCAGGATATGCAGATCACGACCATCGCTCAGAAAGAATTCCCGCAACACTTCCCGCAATCCGGCTGGGTAGAGCACGACCCCGAAGACCTCTGGAGCACAACGGTCGCGACCTGCAAGGAAGCATTGGAGCAACAGGGAATAACCGCCGCCGACGTCGCGGGTATTGGCATCACTAACCAGCGCGAAACAACCGTTGTCTGGGATCGCAGCACAGGCAAACCAATTCACAACGCTATTGTCTGGCAGGACCGCCGCACATCCGATTTCTGCCATAGGCTCAAGGCAGATGGCCACGAGGATATGATCACCGAACGCACGGGGTTGCTTCTTGATCCGTATTTTTCGGGAACGAAACTGGCTTGGATTTTGGAGAACGTTGATGGTGCGCGCGAGCGGGCATTGGCGGGTGATCTGGCCTTCGGGACGGTTGACTCATTCCTGATTTGGCGCCTCACCAATGGTGAGCGGCACGTTACCGATGCCACCAATGCAGCGCGCACAATGCTGTATAATATTCGAACCGGTTCTTGGGACGAGGATATCTGCGCCCTGCTCGACATTCCGATGCAAATGCTCCCCGAGGTAATGGACTGCGCCGCAGATTTCGGCACGACCGATTTTCTGGGGGAGCCACTCGCAATCCTTGGCGTGGCGGGCGACCAACAGGCCGCCACCATTGGGCAGGCGTGTTTTGAACCGGGAATGATGAAATCAACCTATGGAACAGGCTGTTTTGCGCTATTGAATACAGGAGAGACCCTTATTTCTTCGCAAAACCGTTTGCTCGGCACAATCGCCTATCAACTCGACGGCAAGGTTACTTATGCGCTCGAAGGGTCCATTTTCATTGCGGGCGCGGTGGTGCAATGGCTTAGAGATGGGCTTGGCATTATTGATGATGCCGCAGAAACGCAAACCCTCGCCGAAGCATCTGACCCCCACCAAGACGTTGTGCTCGTTCCCGCGTTCACGGGCCTTGGCGCGCCCTATTGGGATGCGGATTGCCGTGGCGCAATCTATGGGCTGACCCGTGGCACAGGACCGCGAGAATTCGCGCGCGCCGCCCTCGAGAGTGTCGGTTTTCAAACCCGCGACCTAAGCGAAGCAATGAAAGCCGACTGGATGAACGACCACGAGAGCACCACGCTCCGCGTTGACGGAGGCATGTGTTCGAGTGATTGGACGATGCAATTCCTCGCCGACATTCTGAACGCGCCCGTTGATCGCCCGACGATCAAAGAGACCACCGCCCTTGGCGTTGCATGGCTGGCGGGTATGCGAGCGGGCATCTATCCCGATCAGGCAGAGTTTGCGGCGAACTGGTCTCTTGAAACTCAGTTCACACCAAAAATGGCCGATGAAGAACGCGATCGCCGCTACGTCGGCTGGAAAGACGCCATCAAGCGAACCTTGAGCGCGCCCTAGCCCGAAGCCTTATCGAAGGCCTCAAGCACGGCGTCCGTGGTGAGCAGTTCTGGAAGCGCAATACCATCGGGCGCACCAGGGCCGTAAACGATGTTGAATGGCACCCCAAAGCGCCCGTTGGCCCGAAGGAAACGCGCGATATTCTCGTCTTGGCGTGTCCAGTCAGCGACCATCGGAACGACGTTATCCTGAAGCAAGAGTTCGGCAATTTCGCCTTGGCTCAGCACAAGTTTCTTGTTGGCCTTGCAGGTTAGACACCAATCCGCGGTTGCATCTACGAACACCGTTTGGCCCGCAGCAACAAGCTTGGGAATTTCGGCGCGATCGAAGGCTTGCCAATTCGTTTGCTCAGCGACTATCCGCACTTGTTTAGGAACCATCGACGGAGCGGCACACGCAACGATCAAGAGACAAGCGCTCACCACGATCTTGGACGCCGTACTCACCCGATCACCAAGGGATAGAACGATGACCACCGCCAACAGAACCCCTGCCACGATCGCGGTTAGTACCACGCCGGAGTTCGTCGCAAGAACCGACCCGAGCCAAACGGCCGTCGCAAGCAAAAGCGCTCCGAGCACATATTTTACGGTCACCATCCACGGGCCAGGTTTTGGAAGCGCCTGAACAAGCGACGGACGAAGCGCGACGAGCAAGTAAGGCGCAGAAAGTCCAACGCCCAACGCCGTAAAGACACCGATTACATCCAGCACACTTCCCGCCAGCGCGAAGGCCACAGCCGTCCCCAAAAACGGTGCCGAACATGGCGTCGCAAGGACCGCCGCGAGCGCCCCTGTCGCGAAATCGCCGACATACCCCTCGCCAGATTTGCTCATGCGTGTCATCCAGCTTTGTGGGAGGGAAATTTCAAAGAGACCAAACATATTCGCAGCGAAAACAACGAGCACTGCGAGCATAACGATAAGGAAAATCGGGCTCTGAAACTGTAGCCCCCAGCCCACGGTCTGTCCCATGCTACGCATCGCGATAAGCACAGCCGCCAAACTCCACATAAAGACCATCACGCCCGCCGCAGAGGCCAAGAACCCCTTGCGTACACGTGCGGGAGAGTGATCGCGCGCCTTTAGCGCAGAGGCAAATTTGATCGAAAGAACTGGCAAGACGCATGGCATTACGTTCAGGATGAGCCCGCCCAATAGTGCGATGAACAGAATCCAAATGAACGACGTGCCAACGGATGCGCCACTTACCTCATACGGCGCCGTTGGTACGGTATCGCTGAGCGCGGCGGCTTGCGTCACTGCGCCATTGTCATCAACGATGGTCAGGGCCATTTCGGTGGCCTCTTCATCCAAAGCAAGAACCGGAAAAGCCGCCCAAAGCGTATTTCCATCGTCACTTACGCGGATATCCGGCGCGCCGAATGCGGAGCCAGCGCCAAATTCGGGGAAGACATCGGGATTATTAAACGATGCGCGCGAAACGGCTTGAATCGTAAGCGTGTCGTCGGCAAGGGATGCAGTGATGGGCGTATCCGTCTCAACCGGTACATTTGCCATAGCGTCGGCGATCAACCCTGCCGAGCCAGCATCAATTCCTTCGCCTGCGTCCACAGTCAACTCCAGCGAAAAATCGTCTGGAATACAAACGTCCGAGCACACCAAGAGCGATATATCCCCTCTTAGTACCGCTGGCTCACCAGGATTCTTGAGAGTCACTTGAAGGGGAAACAGAACGTTGTGCTCATATCCGAAGTTCTCAATTCCAAAGGCACGGAAACGCTCGGGCGCGGGGTATTCCAGACGCACACTCTCGATATTTTCAGAGGTGCTCCAATTGAGCTCTGGCGGTAATCCGACCTCTCCGGGGCTGCGCCAATAGGTTTTCCAACCCTCCTCAAGCGTGACCGACAAGCCCGCCGCGAGGGTCTGGGACTTGGGTGCCACACCGTCTTGGGCGGTGATGAGCTTGGCCTCAACCGCGTTGGAATTATAGGACGCGCTCTCCTTGGCAAATGCGCCAGATACAAGCGCCGCAATCAGGGTCGCAGATAGTAGAATTAGACGCATTTCGTGCCTCGTTAGTAACCCCTCTTAAGTGCTGCGTTGCGTTCCAAGATGCAAATCAGTTCGTCGTGAACAATCGCACGCGGCGGTTTATTCTTTCTTAATTTAGTCACGACAAGGTTGAAACGCGGCAAATTGGCGTGGTTTCGCCTATATATCACGATGTATTGAGACTGTGTTCCATACAAACGCTTGCGCCGAAATCCCAAAGCGCCTTTAAGGGCTAGTAACAAAGTTACTTGAAGGTGCCCTTATGCTTAGCCGTTTTTCTGCCGTCGTTTTTCTCTCTCTCGCATCCTTTGCGCCAGCCGCGCAAGCGCAGGACCTTACCGAAGAGCGGGTGCAGGAATTGGTTCTGGAAACCATCCTCGAAAATCCAGAGATCATCCGCCAAGCAATCACCATTTTGCAACAGCGCGAAGAAGACGCAGCCGCAAACGCCGCACAAGCCACACTCGAAACCCAGCGCCAGCTATTGGAAGGCGACCCAAACGCGCCCGTTTTGGGCAATCCGGACGGCGATGTGACCGTTGTCGAGTTCTTTGACTATAACTGTCCCTACTGCAAACAAGCGGGCAAGGCCGTAGAAGAGCTTATCGCCTCAGATCCGAACGTGCGCGTCGTATATCGTGAATGGCCCATCCTGAGCGAGGGGTCGGTTTTCGCTTCTCGTGCGGCATTAGCATCACGTGAACAAGGCAAGTACGAGGAATTCCACTGGGAGCTTATGGCCCAGCGCGGCCGACTGGACGAAGCATCGGTCCTGAAAGTGGCCGAGAAGGTCGGTCTCGACATAGATCAGCTCAAAGCGGACATGGAATCACCAGAGGTTGAAGAGCATATTTCAACTACGAATAGCCTTGCCAAAACACTCGGATTCGGCGGCACACCATCGTTTATCATCGGTGACGAGCTTGTTCCTGGCATGATTGAGCTTACGGCGATGCAACAGCTCGTTGAGGCTGCCAGAAGCGCCGAATAGCCCATGAAATAAGGGCGTGCCGAAAAGGGATTTTCCCTTACCTGTGCCATAATTGAGCCAATTCGTTGATGTAAATCACCGGAATCACAAAACAAGGTGGAGAAAATTAATTTCTGCGCTAATATTTGGGCTTGGATACCGCAATATTCGCGGACGCATTTTTCTCCCTTCGTGCGATCAAATCGCTGAATGGGCGTAATTTAATTAAGAGGCCTATTTGGTGTCATTGCTTGGAAGAATTGAGAAGCTCACCCGCGCTCAAAAGCGGTTCGTATTCCTTTTCGTCGATGCGACGCTATTGCCTATCGTGCTTTCCTTTACGATTGCGGTGCAGGCCTCTTCTGCTGTTTCCAACGGTCTAACCACGAGCTTGATCATCCAAGGTGCGATCCTGTTTGCCCTTGCGGCACTGTTTACGACCTACCTGAAAATTCCCGACGTGCGTCTGCGCGATTATGAAATGAGAACGGTGGGCAAGACGCTCCAACTTTCAGTCTTGTTGTCGCTGGCGTTTATGGCGACGGGGCGATTGCTTGGGCTTGATTACTCCGTCGGGACCATCTTCGTCTTTGGAAATAGCTACTTCATCTTCGCGGTCACCAGCCGTGTGCTGATGCTCAAGATTTTGCAGCTTGTTTACGATCTGGGACATCCCCGTGAACGACTGATTATTTACGGCGCAGGTCAGACTGGCATGAACTTCGCCAAGGCGATGCAGCACAATTCCCGTTACGAAGTGCTCACATATGCCGATGACAATCCCGCAATTCAGAACGTAGCGATTGATGGCGTGCCAATCACGCGCCCATCCCAAATTCCGCATATCGCCAAAATTAAACACGTACGCAAAGTTATCCTCGCGATGCCGTCACTTTCATTTGCACGGCAGGTCGCGCTTGTGCGTCGGTTTGAGAAATTCGGCATCTCGGTCCTGACCCCTTCCGATTTCGCGAAACTGATAAATGATGATGAATTGGCGCGTACCTTTTCGCTCGGCGATCATCAGCAACTCTTGGGGCGTGCCAAGGTCGATCACAAAGTCACTGAATTCGGTGACAGCTACCGCGACAAGAGCATTCTAGTGACAGGCGCGGGCGGAACGATTGGCTCGGAGCTTTGCCGCCAATTGCTTTCGTGCTCACCCAAACAGATCATCCTTTTGGATAGCAGCGAGCTTGCGCTTTATAACGCGGACATGGATATTTCGAACTTCGCCAAGGAGCTTGGAATAGATGTGGTGCCCGTCCTTGGATCGGTCAATGACGCGCGCTTGATGGCCTCTGTATTTGCCGAGAATGACGTGAACGTTGTCTTCCACGCAGCCGCCTACAAACACGTGCCAATGGTCGAGATCAACAGCCTAACCGGTTTGGAAAACAACGTTTTGGGTACGGCCACCGTTGCCAAAGCGGCCCATGACGCGAATGTCGAGCGTTTTATCCTCGTTTCCTCGGACAAAGCGGTGCGGCCGACCAATGTTATGGGCGCTTCGAAACGTATGGCAGAGCTTGTCATTCAGGATCAGGCTGCACGTTCAAATACCGTTTTCTCGATGGTGCGGTTTGGAAATGTGCTTGGCTCTTCGGGCTCTGTGGTTCCGCTCTTCCGCAATCAGATCGCGCATGGCGGCCCAGTTACCGTTACGCACCGCGAGGTAACGCGCTATTTCATGACCGTCCAAGAAGCAAGCCGATTGGTGCTTATGGCGGGATCGTTTGCGCAAGGCGGCGAAGTATACGTGCTTGATATGGGTGAACCTGTTGAAATCCTGAACCTTGCGCGCCGCATGATCGAAGCCGCGGGATGTACTGTGAAATCCGCCGAAAACCCGGATGGTGACATCGAAATTCGCACAACCGGTCTACGTCAGGGCGAGAAGATGCACGAAGAGCTTCTGCTTGGCGAAGGCAACATCACGACCCCTCACAGCAAGATTTTCTGTGCACGCGAAGACTCTCTCTCGGAACTCGAAGTTGCTGCGGCGCTCAAGGCGCTGCGTCAGGCAATCGACACCACAGACCGCGCGGCCGCTCTCAATATTCTGTATGGTTGTGTCGAGGGATACGCCGAGGGCGCGACCGCCGCCTCAGCGGAAATGTGATTAAAACAAGACGGTTCGCGTAAATCGAATGAGCTGTACTCCATTGAGGGTTGCCCGACGATTCCTGCCATGTTTTATGTATATTAATAATATACGGGTGGAATTATGTCGGGCAAAAATTACAAAAAACGACCCTATTTGAAAATGGCAATGATGGGCAGCACGTCTTGCGTATGTGCGGCGACTTTGGCACTCGCGTTTCCGTCAGCGGCCTCTGATGCGTCCTATAATATGTTTGGCATTCCGGGCCTGATTGATACGCCTTCTGGTGAATCAATGCCTGATGCCGAGCTTGGAATGACCGCTTCGCATTTCGCTGGCAGCACCAGAGTATCAAGCTCCTTCCAGATAACGGATCGGCTCTCGGCAGTGTTTCGCTATACGCGGATCGCGGATTGGAATACGGCAGACTACGACACCTATTATGATCGCAGCATCGATTTCCGTTACCAAGTCCTAGAGGAATCCCAATACGTTCCCGCCGTTTCTATTGGTATTATGGACGTGGCTGGCACGGGAATTTACTCCTCGGAATACATCGCGGCGACCAAGAACTTCACTCCCAAAATTCGCGCCACAGTTGGTTTGGGCTGGGGTCGTTTGGGCTCGTATAATTCGATCGGCTCGCCATTTGGCGATCGGCCAGAACTTGATGTTGGCGAAGGCGGCACGTTCAATGTCGATCAATACTTCCGCGGACCAATGGCAATGTTTGGCGGTGTCGAGTACCGCGCGACGGAAAAGCTCACGCTCAAGGCGGAATACTCGTCTGATGCCTATACCCTCGAAACGGACGACAAAGGCCTGTTTGAGCACAAGTCCCCGTTCAACTTTGGCATCCAGTACGACATCAACGACTTTATCTCTGTTGGCGGTTACTCACTTTATGGATCCGAATTGGCAGCCAGCATTACGCTGAACTTCAACCCGAAAAAGCCCGTTGTGCTCGGAAGCTTTGGCCCCGCGCCGCTTGCTGTGAAGCCGCGTCCCGTATTTTCGGATGACCCCGAAATGTATGGAACGGTTTGGCTGAACGAACCCGGTGCACAAGAAATTCTCGCAGAGAACCTTCGTAAAGCGTTGGAATATGATGGCGTCGAAATGGAAGCCGTCGCGATGCGCGGTACTTCAATTGAGGTTCGTATTCGCAACAATAAATACACATCCGCCGCTCAGGCAGTTGGGCGGACAGCGCGCGCGCTAACGCGTACTATGCCCCCGTCGGTCGAAACATTTAACATCATGCTCATGGTAAATGGCATGGCCACATCGAACACCAAACTCAAACGCAGCGATGTTGAAACCTTTGTCTCGCAACCCAACGGCGAAGCACAAATCATGTCGCGCGCAGTTATTGAGGATGCCGTTCCGACGAAACCTGCGAACCTGATCTATCCCGCAGGCGTCTATCCTGAGTTTGAATGGAGCATCGATCCATACGCAGATTTCAGCCTGTTTGATCCGGACGATCCCGTACGCTGGGGCATTGGTTTGCGTCCATCCATGCATTACTACGCCGCGCCTGGTCTTGAAATTTCGGGCTCGATCAATGCGCAGATCATCGGGACATTGGGCAACGATACTACCCCGTCCAACTCCAAGGTTCAGCCCGTTCGAAGCGACGCTAACCTCTATGATGCATTTAGCCCTGTTTCGCTTCAGTATCTGAACGCGTCATATTTCTTCCAGCCTGGTGAAGAAATTTATGGCCGAGTAACAGCAGGTTATCTTGAGCGTATGTTCGGTGGCGTATCTACAGAAATTCTGTGGAAACCTGTCGATAAGCGTTACGCGCTTGGTGCCGAGCTGAACTATGTGAAGCAACGCGCCACGGATTCCTATGTTGGCTTCCAAGATTACGAAACCGCAACGGGCCACATCACGGCATACTACGAAGACGTTGCCGGCTTTGATTTCCAACTCTCGGCTGGACAGTATCTTGCAGGTGACATCGGCGGAACATTCCAAGTTCGTCGCGAGTTTGCGAATGGCTGGCGCGTAGGCGCATATGCCACTCTGACCGATCTGACCGACGAGGAATTTGGCGAAGGTTCGTTTGACAAAGGCGTGATTCTCGAAGTTCCGCAGACTTGGCTCACTGGTAAACCGACACGCAAATCCGAAGCGATTGTTCTTCAGCCCCTATCGAGAGATGGCGGCGCGCGCCTAGAAGTGAACGACCGTCTGTATGACCGAATTCGCGTGAACCATGTAGAGGCACTCAAAACTGGCCAAGGGAGATTCTGGCGATGAACAAGACTTTGCGCAGACTTTCCCTCGGCGTTTGCCTGTTGGCGCTTGCCGCCTGTGGATCCGAAGAACGCGAGGAGACATTTGGCTCTGCGGTCTATGAGGATTTGAAAGCCAAGTATATCGACAAACCCGAAGAAGGCGCGGCCCCCGCAGCCCGCGATTTGTCTTGGATTGAAACAAACACCAAGCCATTGATCGTTGTGGTGATCGAAGAAACACAGGGTATGGGTTTCCTCGCATATCAGGCCAATAACAAAGGTTATAAGACGTGGCGGACTTCTGACGACACTTCATTCATCTTTCGAAATGGTTTCCTGACAGGCACCAAAGGCCTTGGCCAGGATCTCGTTTCCGCGAGTGTTCCTTCGCGGGCTGCCAGCTCTGGCTCACAAGCAAGAACGCACTACTACCTGGACGGCGATGACAACGTTGTAGGCCAGAATTTTGCCTGTAATTGGAAGTTTGTTGGATCGGAAACCACGCCGGTGATCATCAAAACTTATCAAACCAAGCACTACAGCGAATCATGCGAATCGGGCGAATTGTCCTTCAAAAACGACTATTGGCTTGATTCTAGCGGAATTATTCGCCAATCTCGTCAGTATGTGTCCGAAACTGTTGGTTATGTGTCACTATTGAAGATTTTGGAGTAGCCAGCAGAATTTAACTTTACCGTAAACCCAACGCACGATATGCTTTTCCTGCGTACGTGCACATATTAAATGGAGCTAACATGAAAAAAATTACAGCACTCACAGCTGTTTTGGCGCTTTCCGCCACTTCAGCATTCGCCGGCAGCCCAGAAGTTGTCGTTGAAGAGCCAATGCCAGAAGTATTCGTAGAAGAATCCAACACTGGCGGTCGTGCAGTATTGATTCTTGGCGGTCTCGTTTTGTTGGCAGCAGCTCTTGCAGCTAACTCTGACGACGACACCTAAGACATACATTTTGAATTTCAATCTATTCGGTTCGCCGGTTAGATTGGTTTCATAAGAAAGCGGACCCCTTTTGGGGGTCCGCTTTTTATTTGGGCTATTGCTTTTGCGACCTAGCGCAGAACCTTGGCCAAGGTTTTCCACAAAATAGATACATCGAAGCATATGGATTGGTGTTCTTGATAGATCAGATCAAGGCGCGCCTTCTGTGGAATACAGCGCTTTCGATACGCGGCATCTGTTTGCTTCGCAGTCTTGCATCGTGCCAGAATTTTGGTTTCGTGCTGATGATAGGTGAGCGTGGCGAGGCCCGTAATCCCCGGTCTTGCCTTTAGCACTTCGGCATATAACTCGGGATAATCTTCAACATAATTCCGAAGCGGTGGCCGTGGGCCGACAATGCTCATGTCGCCACGCAATACATTCCAAACCTGTGGAAATTCATCCAGTCTGAATTTTCTAAGCTGGTGTCCAAATCGCGTATAGCGCTTTTTTTTATCCCCGCCTGTCACACCGGAATTGGATGTCGATACCTCCATGCTCCGTAGTTTCCACAGCATAAAGCCCTGTGTTGGGGTTTTCATCCGCTCCGAAACATAGAAAATCGGTCGCCCTTGAAGGACGAGCAAAACAACAAGTAACACTATGAACGGGATGGCAAATATCAGGATACAGAGGCAGGAGAGTGAAATATCCAGAAAACGTTTTTGCCAAGTCACTCAAATCTCTCCCTCAAGCACGATCAAGCCGCTCGCTTGGGTGCATTTGAATTGTTTTGGCGTATTTTTCATATGATCTCAACTCAGAAGAATAAACATCCGTGAATTGCTACGATTAGCCAAGACAAACGGATTGTGATGTTTTATCCCGAAACGACCGTAAAACAGGCTATCTAGTGATTGTTGGAGTTGACCTGTGCTTGATGCGCAGTATCCTGTGGCAATACAGCGTCGCTGCACAGAATGCTGTGCTACACCATAACTATAAGAATGAACCTAGCGATTTGACTTAGGTTACTTTAGGGGACGAATAATGAGCAGACTGCTACGCGTCGTTTCATTTGTGATACTTGGCCTGACGCTTATTGGCTGTTCGCTCCCTCGCGGCGCTGCGATTTCGAGCGAAGTCGTTCAAGGCGCCGGAGCCGAGGACGCCCCTTTTGCGCTCCACGTTGTTTCCCGCGACTTCCTTCCGAGGTTCGCAAACTGGCCCAGCAATCATAGCTCGCGTTCCTATTCGTGGATTTCACGCCAAGCCGGCCCTGCAAGTCAGGTTATCGCGGCCGGCGATGTCATGAACCTTCAGATTTGGGACAGCGGGGACAATTCCCTGATCAGTTCGCCAGAGCAAAAATCTACCCCGCTTCTTAACCTCGTTGTTTCACCGAGCGGAACGATTTTCGTACCCTATGTGGGCGAAGTTCTGGTGACAGGACTCACGCCCGATGGTGCCCGCAAGGAACTGCAGTCGCGGATCGCGTCGTTGATCCCCTCGGCGCAAGTTCAGATTTCCCATACATCCGGTCGCAGGAACTCTGTCGATCTTGTTGGTGGTGTGCTGAACGCCGGAAACTTCCCACTACCGGACCGGAACTTTACGATCCTGAGCCTACTCGCCGCAGGTGGTGGTGTTGACCCTGACATCCCGAACCCGCAGGTCCGCTTGGTTCGTGGCAACAACACATATGGCACATCGCTCACTAGACTGTATGAAAATTCAAGCCTCGATACGACTTTGCGCGGTGGTGACAAAGTTATCGTGGACCGTGATCAGCGTTCGTTTATCGCGCTCGGCGCGGCAAGCAACGAGGCGACCGTTTACTTTAACAAAGACAGAATCTCGGCGCTTGATGCGCTTTCCTTAATGGGTGGCCTACTCGACCTGCGTGCCGATCCAGAGGGTGTTCTGATCCTTCGCAACTATCCAAGCTCCGCAGTTCGCACCGACGGCACGGGGCCATCGCATGATCAGGTGGTCTTTAGCATCGACCTCACCCATGCTGACGGTATTTTCAGTGCGGGCAAGTTCGAAATTCAACCTGGAGATGTCGTGCTTGCTACTGAGTCCTTCGTAACTGCCGCAGGTACGGTTGTTGGGTTCTTTAGCGCACTCATCGGGATTGCAGCGGTCGCAAACTAGATAGAATCCAATCGAGTTGGCGCATTTTCGCCCAATTTTTGGCTGTTTCTCATGTTTCGATGTGAGTGTCTAAATTTGGAAGTATGAAGCCGTATGAAGTTTTTGCGTTCTATCAGTATTGCCTTCGCGATCGCTACGGTCACCGCTACATCCGCTTTTGCGTGTTCTCGCCCCAAGGTTGCAGGAACAGAGTATGCGATTCCTGCGTCTGGAAAGATCAGTCAGGCTCTATTGGACCGCGCGGTCTTGATCGAAGTGAATTACACGCGTTGTCGTGCAGGACTTGCCCCCCTCAAAGGGGAAACGCGGCTCGTTCGGGCTGCGTCAAAGCATTCGCGGTGGATGGCAAAATCTCGCAAGCTCTCGCATAGATCAAGCTTGGCCGGGCAATCTTCGCCCAGCGCGCGGATCAAGGGCACTGGTCTAAAATTCAGAACAGGCTCCGAAAATATTAGCCGCATGTATCGCTATCAGCTTGCTGGGAAGCAGTTCTTCGTCAAGGACGCAAGCAGGTGCCAATTCGCCGACGCAAAGGGCCGCCCAATTCAGCCGCACAGCTATGCAACCCTAGCACGAGCTGCGGTGCGCCTCTGGGCGGAATCGCCGAGCCACCGCAAAAATCTAATGGATGGCAATATGCGCCTCACTGGTGCCGCCGCCGCATTGGACAAGAGCGGAAAATATTGCGGCTCAATCTACCTTACTCAGAATTTCATGGGTTAATCCCCCACTTGCAATAGTTCCGTAGCTATGGTTCAGCAAGGCATGAGCCAATCTACGAAATTTGATGCAGTCATATTGGGTGCAGGTGCCGCCGGCATGATGTGCGCCCGCTATGCCGCCAGTACGGGTAAGTCCGTTCTGATTATTGATCATGCCAAAGCACCCGGCGAGAAAATCCGTATTTCAGGCGGTGGCCGTTGCAACTTCACGAACTTGCATTGCAGCCCCCAGAATTTCATCTCCCAAAACCCCCACTTCGCGAAATCGGCGCTCAAGCGATACACGCAGTGGGACTTTATTGAGATGGTGAGCGCTCATGGAATCGCGTGGCATGAGAAAACGCTCGGCCAGCTATTTTGTGATAGTTCCGCCAAAGAAATCATCGCAATGCTGGTCAACGAAATGAAGCGCGTAGGCGTCGAAATGCTCCTGAACACCAGTATTTCGAGCGTTGGTCATAACGGCGATAGTTTTACTGTTAACCTTGGCGATGGCACTGTCATAACAGCCGCCTCGCTTGTGGTCGCGACTGGCGGAAAATCCATTCCCAAAATGGGCGCGACTGGGTTGGGCTATCAGATTGCAAAACAATTTAGCCTGCCGTTAACCGAAACCCGCCCTGCCCTCGTACCGCTCACCTTTGGTGACGATGTGAAAGCTGGATTTAGCGGCCTTTCGGGTCTGTCGGTGCCAGCGCGCGTCACGGCGAATGGCACGGGCTTTAGCGAAGGGTTGCTCTTTACGCACCGTGGCTTATCGGGCCCGTCGATCCTTCAAAGCAGTAGCTATTGGCGCGAGAAAGATGCCATTCAAGTGCAACTGCTACCTGATCAGGATATCTTTTCTAACCTTCGCGAAATGCGCCAAAGCAATGGGCGCAAATCCATTGGCAACGCCCTCGCACTTATCCTCCCCTCCCGACTGGCCGAATATTTCACTGAGCAGCTCAAGCTGACCGGAAATCTAGCGGACCATAGCGATAAATCCTTGAAATTCATCAATGATGCGCTTTGCCAATGGGAGCTCTACCCAACAGGAACAGAGGGTTACCGAACCGCAGAAGTCACGTTAGGCGGCGTTGATACCGACTGTTTAAGCTCCAAAACGATGGAGGCGCGCGACGTCCGCGGCCTTTATATGATCGGCGAAGTGGTCGATGTAACAGGCTGGCTTGGTGGGTTTAACTTCCAATGGGCTTGGTCGTCTGGCTGGGCTGCGGGCACATCCATCGCATCAAAATAGATTGAATTTGAGAGGTTAACGCCCCCTTCACCGCAACCTGCTATCCCAAGAGCGGGTGAAAGTGAGGTGGTTTCATGAGCGATGTTGGCAACAACAAGCGTCCGATTATTATTAAGCGCAAGAAAGTGATTGCCGCGCGGCATCATGGAGGGGCATGGAAAGTCGCCTACGCGGATTTCGTTACCGCGATGATGGCGTTCTTTCTGTTGATGTGGCTCTTGGGCGCGACGAACGAGAAACAGCGCAAGGCCATTGCGGACTACTTCAACCCGACCATAACAATTAATCGCAACTCTGGCGGCGGAGGGAGCTTCTTTGGTGGAGACAGCCCCTTTCCTGAGGAAACACTTCCGCATAACGGCGTAGGGGCCTCTAATCCTCTTCCGATGCTCGAGTCGTCGTCATTAGGAATTGCCGAAAGCGAACGTCTTTCACGCGAAGAAGAGGATCAAAAGCTACTCCATATCCAACAATCCCTGATTGGGTTGGGTGGCGAAACCATGATCGCGAATGACGCGCTTTCGCATATGCTTACGCGCGTTTCGGACGAGGGTTTGATCATCGAAGTTTTTGATCTACCGGACGATCCGCTCTTTGATCCCAGCACCGAAAATCCCACCGAAATCCTGCAACAGATATCGCGAATGTTGGTTCGTGTTTTTGGGCTCGTTACCAATGAACTGGCGGTTCAGGCGCATACTCCCGCCCTCCCGATCGTTACGCGTATTGATGACACTTGGGACATTTCCACCGCGCGGGCAATGTCGATGCGGCAGTTGCTAGAGAATCATGGCTTTGAGAAAATACGCATTCAGCGGGTCACAGGATTCGCTTCTCGCAAGCCGATTTCATCCGATCCAATGGAGGTTAGCAACGGTCGGCTTGAGCTTATCCTCCTTAGATCAGACATATAAATAAGGCGTAATCTCGAAATTAGAACGCATTTTAATTGTTAGGGAGGCGTTAAGTAAGCGCGTGTAGCCTGTTTCTCAGACGAGTGGTCAGTGCAGCAGAAAGGCGCATTTTATGACAATATCTTCTTCCCTAAGTGCTGGGGTCGCGGGCCTAAGTGCAAACGCAACGCGATTGGCAACAATCTCGGACAATATCGCGAACTCTGGAACATATGGCTACAAGCGCGCAACGGCGGCGTTTCAATCATTTGTTATTAACGGCGAACCAGGCGCGGGCGCGTATTCCGCGGGTGGCGTTCGGGCAACGACCAACCGCCTTATTGACGAGCGCGGACCACTGATTGGCACAAGTCACCCGCTTGATATCGCGGTTTCAGGGCGCGGCATGTTGCCGGTCACGTCCGAAGTGTCGCTTTCCGCATCTGGCGAAGAGCCAATGATGATGACGACAACGGGGTCCTTCCGCACGGATTCAAATGGCGTTCTCAAGAATGAAACTGGTCTTGTGCTATTGGGTTGGCCAGCCGACGCCGATGGCACAATCCCAACAAATGCGCGGGATACAGTGACGGGGTTAGAACCCGTTGTAATTAACGTAAACCAATCGGCTGGCGACCCAACCACAGCTTTGAATTTGGGCGTAAACCTACCAGCAACCGAGACCGAAGTTGGCGCTTCAGGCGACATTCTTCCTCTGTCTGTCGAATATTTCGGAAATCTTGGTACATCGGAATCGCTTGGCGTGACTTTCGAACCAACGGTGCCCACTTCTGGTGCTTCTAACCAATGGACCATGGTCATCACCGACTCCGCGCTCGCTGGCGCCACAATCGGTGAATATACGTTAACCTTCGACGCAAGCCGCGCGAACGGCGGAACGCTCCAGTCCGTTTCCGTTGTATCGGGCGGCGCATATAACGCAGCTGACGGTACACTTGACCTCACCGTCGGCGGTGGTGCCCTTGAAATGACAATCGGACGGCTGGGGGATCCGAACGGCCTCACCCAGCTTTCCGATAACTTCGCACCCACATCAATTACCAAGGATGGATCGCCCGTGGGCAACCTCACCTCGGTAGAGATCGACTCTGGCGGCTATATCAACGCGACCTATGACACGGGCTTTACGCGCACGATCTATCAGGTGCCGCTCGTCGACGTGGCAAACCCGAACGCATTGACTTCCTTGAACAACCAAGCCTTTCAGGTCTCGCCTAATTCCGGTTCTTTCTTTCTCTGGGACGCTGGTGATGGGCCTACGGGAGAGGTGTCTGGTTTCTCTCGCGAGGGGTCCACAACGGATGTCGCGGGTGAACTGACGAACCTTATCCAAACCCAGCGCGCCTATTCGTCGAATGCCAAGGTTATCCAAACCGTCGACGAGATGTTGCAAGAGACAACCAACATCAAGCGATAATTTGTGGCGGCCCGAGAGGATAGGCAATGAGCTTAACGTCATCGTTTTCAAATGCATTAAGCGGCCTGACCGCCTCCTCTCGTGCTGCGCAAGTGGTTTCCTCAAACATCGCGAACTCCCTCACCGAGGGGTACGCAACGCGCGAAATTTCACTGTCCTCGCAATCGTTGGGAGGCAACGGTGCGGGCGTCCTTGTAGAGGGCGTTTACCGAAATGTGGACCCAAGCCTCCTTGCCGATCGGCGCGTATCACAGGCCGAGTTAGGCAACGCTTCGGTCATCTCTGAGTTCCTCACAGAACTCGAAAAATCCATCGGCATTCCTGAGGATGCCGGCTCTCTCAACTCAGAGCTTAACGCCTTCGAAACCAGCCTGATTGAGGCCGCAAGCCGCCCAGACTCCACACCACGCCTTAACGCGGTTGTTCAGGCGGCGAATGGCGTTACAGCGAAGTTCAACAAGATATCAAACGACATCCAGTCGCTTCGCCTCACCGCAGACAACGAGATTGCGTCACAAGTCAATTTCCTGAACGACAGTTTGCAAAAGATCGAAGCCCTCAACACACAGGTCCTTGCCCAAACAGCAGCGGGTCGAGACGCCACAGCGCTCATGGATCAACGGCAAGCGATGGTTGACCAGATCGCAGAAATCGTTCCCCTTAAACAGGTCGAGAAGGACAAGAATACAATCGCCCTCATTTCAACGGGCGGCGCGGTACTTCTGGATGGACGAGCGGGCGAGTTCCGCTTCACAAGCGTCAGCACCATCGTTCCAGAGATGACGCTTGAAACGGGCGCGCTTTCGGGAATTTCGCTGAACGGGTATGCGATCAACACTTCCGCGGAACGCAATGCACTCAACGGCGGCTCCCTCGCGGCATTGTTCGAAGTTCGTGACGAGATTGCAACCCAAGCTCAAGGCGATCTTGACGCGATGGCGCGCAATCTCATCGAGCGTTTTGCCGATCCAGTGGTCGATGGAACCTCAACAGGAGGATTGTTTACAGACGCGGGCACAAACTTAGACCCACTAAACGAAGCCGCGCTCTCCTCACGCATATCAGTTGCGCCGATTGCCGACCCAACTCAAGGCGGCGCAGCCTGGCGCGTCCGCGACGGGCTTGGCGCGGTTACAACCGGCGAACTCGGAAACGCCGCGAGAATCCAATCGATGATCGATCAGCTACAGCAACCAATTTCTCCTTCCTCAGGCAGCTTTTCCTCCGAGGCTAGATCGCTGAATGATTTGTCCGCTGACTTCCTTTCATCCGTCGGGATTGCACGGCAATCCCGCGAAAATGATGTTGCCTTCGCCACGACCAAAACGGTCGCTCTTCAAGCACAAGAAAAGGCAAATGGGGTGGATTCCGATCAAGAAATGCAAAAGCTCTTGGTTGTAGAACGCAGCTACTCCGCTAATGCCAAAGTTATTCAAACTATCGACCAGATGCTCGATTTGTTGATGGGGCTATAGTTATGATGTTCTCGAATTTCGGTGACCAAGCACGCACCTTTATACTTAGTCGCCAATCCTCCGAACTGAAATCGCAACTAGAACGCGCCTCAACAGAGCTTGCTACTGGTCAAGTTCAGGACACCGCACAGGCCGTTGGAGGGAATTTCTCGGCGCTGGCCGAAATCGAAGAAGCGGTCAGTTCAATTGAGGCCTTCACGACCGCAAACTCGGAAGCCGCATTCTTTGTCGAGAATGCCCAGTCGTCGCTAGAGTTCGTTCAGAAAATGACGACGGACGCGGCACCCGCACTACTTCTGGCATCAAATACCAACAACAATTCGCTCATAAACACGACCACGCTCGACACAAAACAAAAGCTCGTGGCCGTGGTATCAGCGATCAATACGCAATCAACAGGTCGCAGCCTGTTCTCTGGCCAAGCCACCGATCGCCCGCCTCTCGCCTCCGTTGACGATATGATCGCTGACCTCGCGCCATTGGTCGCCACCGAAACGACCGCTGCAGGAGCGATGGGCGTTATCGACGCGTGGTTTGACGATGCGGGCGGAGGGTTTGAGACAATGGGCTATACTGGTTCAAACGCCACACTTGCGCCTTTTGGGGTGGGTCCGGGACGTACGGCGGCATTCGACATCACGGCGAAAGACGACGGGATTAAGGATGCGTTGAAGGGGTTAATGACGGCTGCACTTGTTTCTCAGGGGACGTTAGCCGCCCAACCGGACGCGCGGAATTTGCTCCTACAAATGGCGGGAGAGACTCTGCTCTCAAACGAAAACGAGCTATCGGCACTCCGCGCTGCTGCGGGAACTGCCGAAGCACATATCGAAGAGATGCGAATTCAGAACGAAACAGAACGTCACGCACTGGATCATGCCTATAATCGCATCATGAGTGCGGATCCCTATTCTGCGGCGACCGAACTCGAAGCGGTGCAGACTCAACTTGAAACGCTCTACACCATAACCGCGCGCCTCTCGCGCCTGAACCTTGTGGATTTCCTAAGATGATCAGAAGAATTCTGACCCTCGCATTTTGCTGCGTTTTCCTTTCCGGAATTGCGAATGCCGCATCGATACGGATCAAAGATCTTGTTGAATTTGACGGTGTGCGCAGTAACGACCTAATCGGCTATGGCCTCGTTGTTGGCCTAAACGGAACGGGCGATGGTCTGCGAAACACCCCGTTCACTGAAGAAATCCTTTCGAACATTTTGGAGCGGCTTGGGGTAAACGTAACAGGCGAGCAGTTTCGCCCTAAGAACGTCGCGGCTGTTTTCGTCACTGCGACCCTTCCTCCATTTGCGCGCGCGGGCAGTAAGATCGACGTGGCGGTCTCGGCCATCGGCGATGCCAAGAGCCTCGCGGGCGGCACACTCATTATGACCCCTTTGAATGCGGCTGATGGCGAAATTTATGCGGTGAGCCAAGGCTCGATCATCGCTGGTGGCGAAAGCGCCGAAGGTGCCGCCGCCACGATCACACGTGGTGTCCCGACCTCTGGTACGATCCCCGGAGGTGCGCGGGTTGAGCGCGAGATTGAATTTGATTTCTCTGGCCTGAAACAAATGCGCGTTGCCCTGCGCACGCCGGACTTCACCACTGCATCACGTATTGAGCGCGCTATTAACAATGAGTTCGGCCGTGGCGTAGCCCGTATGATGGACGCGGGCACGGTTCAGATCGATATCACCGCCACGCGGATGGCCTCCGCTGCTCATGCGATCGGGCGGATTGAAAACATAGCTGTTGAGCCGCAACGCAAAGCGCGCGTCGTCGTTGACCAGAGGTCCGGAACCATCGTGATGGGAGAGGATGTCAGGATCAGTCGCGTTGCGGTTTCACAGGGGAACCTCACTATACGCATTCAAGAAGCGCCGCTGGTTGTGCAAGCGAACCCATTCACGCCCGGCGGCTCAATCGCGGTTCCGCGAACCAATATCGACGTCCGAGAAGACCCGCGCACTGGGCTCGCGGAGGTAAATGGCGGAACTTCGCTGTCCGAGGTGGTACAAGGACTTAACGCGCTTGGCGTATCTTCGCGGGACTTGATCGACATTCTCAAGACAATTAAGGCCGCAGGAGCCCTTCATGCAGAGCTTTTTGTGAACTAGCCCGTCATTTCCAACGGCGATGAATCCAGAGCCATTGATCCATATTCTCGCGAACACGTGCTTCCAAACTATCGTTCAATGCTTGGGTCATTTCCTCAGCGGTGGTTGCGGGCAGTGGCGCTTCGAGGATTATTTGGAAATTGATGCCGTCTTCTTGTCGAATAGCGTAACACGGCACCAATAACGCATCATACTTAATGGCCAGCTGAGCCGCAGAGAGCGCTGTCCGCGCAGGGCGCCCAAAGAATGTCAAAGGCGCACCCTTCCCCATATGCTGATCAATCAGGATCGCCAAGGTATTCCCCGCGCGCAGAAATTTCACCATTTCCGCCATGCCACGACGGCCACGTTGGAAAAGGGGCTCACCGATTTTAGATATGGTCGAGACATAAAACTTGTTGAAGAATTCGTTATTCATCGGGCGGTAAAGCCCACCGACATCGTACCCTTCGGCAATCATGCGCGCACGAACGACGTCATAATTTCCGAAGTGGCCGGAAACCAAAACTATCGGTTTGTTTTCGGCACGGGCCTTCTCCAACGCGGCAACTCCACCACCAGATAGAGGGGTTCGCCGCGCGATTTCTAGGAATTCATCCGGTGAAAACAATTCAATCAGCGTGCGGCCCAGATTTTCGGGCACCGCGCGCGCGAGGCGCTCTTTTTCCTGCGGGGTGATATCTGGCAAAACCAGATCTAGATTATTCCGAATCCTCCGACGATATCCCGCTATCGGACCCACGAGATATTTGAACACCCAGCCGCCCATACGGACACGCGCGGCATAGGGTGCCAAACCTAGTATCGCCAGCATGACACGAACAACCGCATAGACCAGTCGGTCCGCAATCGAACCTGTTGGTTGGGAAGATTTGGGGGCAGCGTTGTTTGAAGTCATTTAGGATCACTCTTCATTTACGCAGCTATATACCTGAATCTTCTTTGGTTCCAACATATTTGAAGTTGGCTCCGTCACCTTGTTCCTGCTTTTTGAATGTGATGTAGTGCGTCCATTACTCTTTCGATGCGATCAAAGGAGCCACCTGTGCCCCCATCAGCGATAGCAATTCTACCGGCGCGCGGTGGTTCAAAACGCATTCCCCGTAAGAACATTCGTGATTTCTATGGGCGACCAGCGATTGGTTGGCCAATTAGAGCGGCGCTGGACAGTCAGCAATTCGAACGAGTCATTGTCACCACCGACGACAACGAGATTGCGCAAGTCGCGAAAGATTTGGGCGCTGAGGTCCCGTTTATGCGGGCAGCGAACCTTTCAGACGACCACACGGGAACAACGGATGTTATGCGTGATGCGGTCACGCGATTGAATATCGCGCCGCAAGTGGCCGTATGTTGCATTTATCCAACCGCGCTATTTGTTCAAGCGTCCGATCTGGCTGCGGGTGCGGCGAAATTAGGTGACGATGTTGACTGGGTCCTTTCTGTCGGTGAGTACGCAACGCCAATTGATCGCGCCTATCGAATGGTTGGCTCCGACGGTCGTATGGAGGCACGTGACCCAAGCAAAATGCCGTTGCGTTCACAGGATCTGGAGCCTGCGTACTTTGATGCAGGACAGTTCTATTGGGCGCGCGCGGCAACTTGGCTGAACCCAAAGGCACGAGTTTGGGATGGCGCGGCCTCGGTCATTTTGCCGCCTGAGCGGTGCATAGATATCGACACGCCGACGGATTGGAAACGTGCCGAGCATCAATTCAAAATGTTGGAATTGGAAAAGAATGAAATTCCTGATCAGAGCTGACGGCGATACCACTATTGGTGGCGGCCACGTTATGCGATGCCTGACGCTCGCGCAGGAGGCGCGCCGCCGAGGCCATGACGCCGCCTTTGTTATGGCGCAGAAGCCATCCAGCATGCTTCACCGCGTAGCAGGTTTGGGCTATACAGTTTTCCCCATCACCCCAGACCTGCAAGCCCCAAGAGAAAATTCCGAACCTGTTCACGCCAAATGGCTTCCGACTTCATGGAGGGCCGATGCCGACATCACCATCGCAGCGGCGCAGAAGTTTCAGCCTGATTGGATAGTTTGGGACCATTATGGACTGGATGCGCGCTGGGTTCGCCACATCCGAGAACAAACTAATGGAGTTCGTTTCCTCGCGATAGATGATCTGGATGACCGCGCCATCGCCTCTGAGTTGGTGTTGGATCAAACGCGTGTAACAAGAACGGCAAGAACCCAAACCGCCGACGCCTACCTAACGGGAGCAAGCTTCGCATTGTTACGGCCAGAATTCGCGGAACTGCGAGAGACCGCAATCGCCAATCGAAGCGCGAAAGTTTCACGCGTATTAATCGCACCCGGAATGGTGGACGGCGCGCACCTTGCTCCGCTCGCGATCAATGCGCTGACGGAATATCCGGACGTGGCAATTGACGTAGTGATGGGTTCTGAAAGCCAGACAATATCCGAAGTGCAAGAACTCTTAGCAAAACGCAAGAACGCGCAACTGCATTTAGATGCGCAGAACATGGCAGAGCTTATATCATCGGCCGATCTTTGTATTGGGGCTGGTGGGATGACTAGTTGGGAGCGCTGTTGCCTCGGGCTTCCTGCTGTTGCGATTTGTACCGCAGATAATCAATCCGAAGTCCTGAACGGGCTTCAGGCGCAAGGGGCGCTGCTCTCACTGACACTGGCACAAGCCCGTGATCCTGACACGATGAAGCGCACCCTCGCACAGGCATTTGAACAGCGTGCCTCACTTTCCAAAGCGGCGGCAAACCTATGTGATGGGCGGGGAACGGGACGCGTTGTGGATGCGCTCGAGGGCGTGTTGCGGAAGGTGACAGCACAAGATGCACAGCTATTATTCGACTGGCGCAATCAACAGAGAATTCGTGAAGTGAGCTTGGACACGTCCGAGTTAGTCTGGGAAAACCATGTGAAGTGGCTCAATAGCATTCTTCAAGAAGATACCGGCCAATGGTTGATCTATCGAGAAGGAAAGCGCGATCTCGGCCATGTAAATGCGCGCTTGCGCGGTGAGAATACATGGCACTGGGGGTTCTACATCGGCGCGAATGATGCACCGCGCGGCGCAGGTCAAAGGATGCTCGCCCTGTTTATCGAACGCCTGTTTTCCCTCCCAGACACAGCGGCAATCACAGCGGATGTGCGCAAAGATAACGCCGTTTCCATCGCCCTTCATCAGCGTTTGGGGTTTACTCAAACCGAGTCGCAGAGCCCCGACGCACTTGCTTTCAGGCTTGACCGGTGCGATGTAAACTTGGTCGGAATTGATCCGCATTCAACTCAGGGAGACAGCACAGATGCATCCTAAATTTTCAATCTCGGGACGCTCTGTTGACGCATCTCTGTCGCCCTACATCATCGCTGAATTATCCGGAAACCATAACGGCGATTTGGATCGCGCGCTTGCGCTTGTGGATGCCGCGGCCAAGACAGGTGCGGATGCGGTCAAACTACAGACCTATACCGCCGACACGATCACGATTGATGTGGATCGCCCCGAGTTCCGTATTTCGGGCGGGCTTTGGGATGGTCGGAGCTTGCACGAACTTTATCAAGAGGCCAGCACACCGTGGGAGTGGCACGAAGCCCTGATCGAGCGCGCGACCGCTCATGGGCTGCATTGCTTCTCGTCTCCGTTTGATCCGACAGCGGTTGATTTTCTTGAGGGGCTAAACGTCCCCGCATATAAGATCGCGTCTTTTGAGTTGGTCGACACGCCCTTGATCCGCAAAGTTGCGGCACAAGGGAAGCCGATGATTATGTCGACCGGCGTTGCGAACTATGCTGAAATTGAGGATGCGCTCAGGGCGGCACGCGAAGGTGGAGCAACAGATATCGCGCTCTTGCATTGCATTTCCGCCTATCCGGCCAAGCCAGAGGAAATGCGTCTGGGCACCATTCAGGCACTGGCGAATGCGTTTGGTGTTCCGGTTGGCCTCTCGGATCATACACTAGGCTCGGCGGTGGCTGTGGCGTCTATCGCGCGCGGTGCCGTCATCATCGAAAAGCACATGACACTCGCTCGCGCGGACGGTGGTCCAGATGCCGACTTTTCGCTCGAACCCGATGAATTTACACAGTTGGTTGCCGATTGCCGCATGGCACATGCCGCGCTTGGCGAGCCACGCTATGACCGCCAAGGCGTGGGCGGCACCAATGCTACGTTCCGCCGATCACTCTATGTGGTTGAGGATATCGCAGCGGGTGACGCTCTGACGAATGAAAATGTGCGCTCGATCCGACCTGGCCTTGGGCTTGCGCCAAAACATCTGGATGACGTCCTTGGTCAAAAAGCGACGCGCGACCTTAAACGCGGAGAGCCGCTTGCTTGGGATATGTTTTCTTAAGTCACCCGCGCCAAAAGGTGTTCTTCGATCGCGATTGCCGCGCGATCGAGGTTGTTATCCAAATCCCCAAAACGCGCTCTAATGGCGTCGTAAACGGGATCATTTGTTCCGAGCGAAGCGATGAAATTCTCAAGGGTTTCCTCGTCGGAAATCTGTTGTAACTCCGAGAATATCTCGACATCTTCGGCAAAGACCGCGGCGGGTTTTCCAGAGTAAATACAATCAAGTACCGTAGTCGAAGTCGGCGACACCATCGCATCACAGAGATCAATCGCATCATGGATCGACGCTTTGGCCAGCGGTCCTGTGTAGTAGTGTGAGAACATTACGTTTGGATGCTTATCCGCCAGCGCTTTGTCATGGCTGCGATGATTGCGCCGCACTTTGCCGCGATGGGACCGAACGATGATACCAAGATCGGGGTGCTTGGTCAGAATTGCGTCGAGAAGGTTGTAAAAGTGCGAAATATGATCGCCCGAATACCGCCCTTTTCCCCAGCGAAATGACTGGCAAACCAATAGCCGCTTGGGATAACGCGCAACCCATTCATCAACTTCCTTGCCCCAAGAGTTTTCGGGCAAAATGTTCTTTTTGGTAAAGCCGACAACCTCTGCACGCGCGGCACTGGCGGGCTCGAAAAGTTCGATATTCTTGCCAAATGGCTCCCATAACAGGAGCTTTTGAGAATAGTATTTTTGCTGTCCTTCGGTCAGGCGCCCGTTCACGCCCAACTGATACGCGCCGTGCTGCAGGAAAATGCTCTGCTGCCCCGTGCGCCGAATATGCGTGCCGCGTTGCTTACGGGTTGTTGTGTCCCAGTATGGATCCGCAATCGTTAGAACAGCATCGGCAGCGTCAATGTCGCTTTTGTAAAAGAGCTTCATCCGCCATTTTGGTGCTGGTTCTGGCTGAAACCCTTCACTTTCAAAGGATTGCAGTAGCCGTTTTTCTTTGCGCAGAAGCTTGGAGTAAACGAACGCGCGGACGTTCACTTTGCCCCTCTGATGCAAACGTGCTAGAACAGGATAGGTGCTTTCCACATCCGGCATACCATTCAAATAGGCCAACAATGCGGGTTTCTTAGACATCTATTGCCTCAAGCAAACTGGCGACAACCTGATCCTGCTCATCAAAACTTAAGCCAAAATAGAGCGGAATCGAGATTGCATTCTTGTAGTAGTTTTCAGCGACAGGATAATCGCCCCAATCAAAACCCCTCGCCCGCCAGAACGGTTGGGTATGAACAGGGATGTAATGCACATTCACGCCGATACCCGCTGCACGAAGGCGTTCGAAAACTTCTGCGCGATTGGCAACCTGTATCGGATAGAGATGCAGAGCAGAATAACTGTCGCGTGATTGAAACGGCAAGGTTACCGGAACTTGTGCGAGAAGCGTTTCATAGCGGCGCGCCAGAATATTCCGGCGCTCTACGAACTCCTCCAAGCGCGTCATTTGAGTAACGCCCAGCGCAGCCTGAAGCTCAGTCATTCGATAGTTATAGCCCAGCGTCACTTGCTCGTATGCCCAAGGGCCATCAAGTGGCTCGCCTGTCATTGATGCGGGATCGCGTGTCACCCCATGCGAACGAAACAGCTCCATCTTGCGCGCAAGTTCCGCGTCTTGTGTTGTCGCAACTCCACCTTCCGCAGTGGTAACAATCTTGACGGGATGAAACGAAAAGACGGTTATGTCGCTAAAAGCGCAATTTCCCACAGGAGCGCCCAAATACGACGCACCAATCGCATGAGACGCATCCTCAATGACGCGAATACCATACTGTTGAGCAAGCGCACCAATACGGTCCATCGCCGCGCTTTGCCCCGCAAAGTGAACGGGGATCAGAACCTTGGGAAGAGTACCTGCCTTTTCGGCAATCTCGAGCTTTTCGGCGAGCGCATCGGGGCACATCATGTACGTTTGCGGATCAACATCCACAAAGGATACATCCGCACCGCAATACAGCCCGACATTGGCCGAAGCGACAAAAGTATTCGGTACGGTCCAGAGCCAATCGCCAGGCCCAAGGTCCAGCGCCATACACGCAATATGCAGCGCCGAAGTCGCCGAATTAACCGCAACGGCGTGGGCCGCGCTGCATGCTGTTGCGACTGATTTCTCAAACGCGGGAACAGACGGACCCTGCGTAAGAAAATCGGACCGTAGAACCGTTAGAACCGCCTCTACATCTGCATCCGAGATTTCCTGACGGCCGTAAGGGATCATTAGAACTTACCAATCTTGCCGCTATTTTCGGTGATCCAAGCCTGAAGCTCTTCGATCCCCATCCATTCGGTATTGCCGTCCGAAGTGTATTCGAAATCCTCGGCGACTTTCTGGCCATCTTTGATCCGGTAAGGGTCTTTGGACCAGTTATGAATCGCGGGAATGATCTTGTAGTATTTGTCGTATTCGTAGGTGTGGGGCGCATCTTCGACGCCGATCATCTGCTCATGCAGTTTCTCGCCGGGACGGATGCCGACTGTTTCATGCTTGGCACCGGGAACAACCGCAGACGCAATATCCAGAATGTTCATCGACGGAATTTTGCGCACATAAGTTTCACCGCCGACCATATCCTCGAAGGCATGCCAAACCAGCTCTACGCCTTCTTCGAGGGAAATCATGAACCGTGTCATGCGCGGATCGGTGATCGGCAGAGTGCCCTTGTCCTTGAGGCTGTCAAAGAACGGGATGACCGAGCCCCGTGACCCCATCACATTACCATAACGCACGACCGAAAAGCGGCATTTATCCGCGCCGGAATAGGAGTTGCCCGCCACGAACAATTTGTCCGACGCAAGCTTGGTCGCGCCATAGAGGTTCACTGGGCTAGAGGCTTTATCGGTACTTAGCGCGACACAGCGTTTCACGCCCTTGTCGATACAGGCGTCGATCACGTTCATCGCGCCGTTGATGTTTGTTTTCACGCATTCAAACGGGTTGTATTCCGCGATCGGAACAATTTTCGTTGCCGCTGCGTGGACAACAAAATCAACGTCATCCAACGCACGCATTAACCGCTCACGATCGCGCACATCGCCGATAAAGAAACGAACGCGCGGGTCATCCCCGTAGGTCTTCGCCATTTCCCATTGTTTCATCTCATCGCGAGAATAAATGATGATCCGCTTAGGGTTATACTTCTCTAACGTCATCGGCACGAAGTGCGACCCAAAAGAGCCCGTTCCGCCCGTCAGAAGAATTGTAGAGCCGGTCAGCATAATATGTCCCTCATGAGATGCGGTATAGCCGCGCGTTAATTTGGCTTGAATGAAATATACAAGCCGTCACCGATATTTAAACCTCGGGTTTACTGATGTCCACAGCAAGCGTCAGGTCGGCTGTTCACGGCCAAGCACGATCACCTCGGATTGATAAGCTCCATCCTCGGAGAGTTGCCCGTGCACAAAACAGTCACGCGCAAGAACTTCGAATTCATTAAATTTCTCAACGATGAATCCTGTGGTGACCTGTTCAAGAACGCCAACTTCGCCGACTTTCTTGGCGACTTTCTTGCCGATTTTGTGGTTCCTCACCAACACATTTCCCGCAACAAGTGGCTGAACCAGCGAGATGTAGTTCGCAACCACCGCAGGCTCCATCTCCTGAAACGACATGAAATTGGCAAAGAGATCAAACTGCCCCTTAAGTTTGGGGAGCTGCCACGGGCAAAGGACAACGGCGCTATATTTGCCCTTGAGATCCTCAAGATTAATCTCGTCCATCTCGCGGCTTTGCGAATAATCCAATACGCGGTCCGCACCAAAAATCTGTTGCAAGTACCACGTCGAAACGGCCGCGACAGGTGGGATATCGACATTCACATAAATGCCGCCTTCCTGAGCCTTCAAGAAAATCTCACCAAGAGTGCCGTAGCCACCGCCGATCTCGAGGCAGCTCTGAATATTCGTTGTATCGACTTCACGTTTAAGCAAGTTCAACGCGCGCAGATAGTTCAGCATTGCGTGGCTATATAGTCGACCATCGAATTCGAACCGCTCGCCGGCAACTTCGGTTCCTTCGCTTACGCAATCAAGATCAAGCCCGCCCTTTTGCGCGCTTGCACGATAGATGCGATAATCAGCGCGCGCACGGTCTGGGTGCTTTAGGCGTAAATCCAAACGCTTGCGTTTTCGTGGCGGCAACATATCGAGCAAGCGGTCAAAAAACTCCGGCCGCTTTGCGTATGTTTTCGACATATAGGCAGGCACATAGAAAAACCGCCCCGAGGGGTGCGAACGAAATGTCTCAATCCCCAGCGTCTCGATATCATCCACGATTTTGTTAAGGCCGCTGTTCCAGAAGTTTGTGGGCTTAAACTCCTCTGGTGCGGTTTCCATATCAGAGAGCATTTGCCTCAGGACCGAGGTTTCGTTCATTTAGACATTCCTAATTTCGTTCTGCACGCCTACGTTTGCATGTAGCCTCCACCGAGGGCAATATTTCTTCGGTCTCTTGTCGCCGCAAAATTCGGAACTAGCCCCGCAACCCCTTCACGCCTTCGCCCATGTTCGAGATTCCAGACGTGAGAGGAAACAGAACAGCCTGAAGCGCGTGATAGATGTCTGGCTTTCCACGGAACTGCGTCTCGGTTGGTTTTCCTTGGTCGTCAATTTCGGGGAACCAACCGCCATGTATGTGATCAACAAAGTGAGCATCCGCAAACGTCCAGAGTTTGCGATACCACTCCTCATCCTGCGCCGTGCCCTCAAGTTTAAGCAGTGTCGCCACCACGCCAATCGCCTCGGTAACAGGCCACCAATAGCGTGGCTTGATCAAGGGTGTTCCGTCAAAGTTGAGCGTGTAATACAGCCCACCGCTTTCCTGATCCCACGCATCCGCCAGCGCTGTTTCCGCGAGCCGCCGCGCCGCTGTTGGGGCGTCTGTATTCGGGCGTCCGCTTAGGTCCCAGTACTGCAAGAGTAGGCGCGCCAATTCCAGCGAGTGCCCTGGCGTGGTTCCTGCGGGGCGGAACATGGGGTTTTCGGAATAGGCGCGATCGGGCGTCCAGTCGGCGTTGTAGTGCTCCACCAATCGCCAGCTATTCGCGGGCGCGATCTTTCCCACAAAGAAATCAAGAATTCGGCCTGCGCGCTCTAGGTAAATCTCGCGACCCGTCACCTCAAAAGCCGTCAGCAGGGCCTCTGTCCCGTGCATATTCGCATTCATTCCGCGATAGGTCGAAAATGGCGTCCAATCCTGATTCCACTCGTCACAGAAAAGCCCGTGTTCTTCTTCCCAGAAGTGCTCGTTCAGAACGGCATCCACATCATCCAATAAGGCCTGCGCATCTAGGTGGCCCGCCGAATGGGCGCTCGCCGCTGCGAGTAAAACGAACACATGCCCATAGGCCAACTTGCGTGAATCAGTCGCCTTGGCGCCATCCACACCCCAGAAGTATCCACCGTGTTCGCGATCATGATGATTGGTTTTTAGATAGCGGATGCCTTGATCAATCATCTCATCACAATCGCCAAACCCTGCAAGTTTTCCCAAGGCATATGAATGAACCATTCGCGTGGTCGAATGCAGTTCCTGCACAGTATCAGGCAGGGGATTGCCGCTTGAATCAAGGCTATAGAACCCGCCCTCGGGCCGAATGCTGGCACGAAAGAAATCGAATTGACGCTGGGCGTCTGCCAAGAGGTAATCGCGATGCGTGCGGGTCTCAAGCCAAGGGCGATTGTCGGGGTTTGCACCCGAAAGCGGGAGTGTCATATGCCTTACCTATTCTGATGTAATTGGATCTACCGGTGTTTCCGAGACCGGCTGGATATGTTGCAGATCAAGGGGCGATTCACCCTCGATACGCCGCAACAAAAGCTGTGCCATAGTGAAACCAGCCATTGTCAGGTCCTCGTACAAGCTCTGAACCTGCGGGCGGACCAAACCAAAGAGTCCCGTCGTCTGCTTCACGATCAGGTTCACGTCTTGGCCAACAACAAGGCCCACATCCTGAATCGCTGCCAATGCGGCCAGCCCCGAAACTTCGCCGGGGCAGATCAGGCCATCAGGCGGGTCTGGCTGTGCAAAGCGTTGCTCTAGAGCACGTTTGACCGTTTCGGGCGGGCTATCGAGGGTGGCGCCTTCGATGATTTCGAATGCCACACCAGCCTCTCGCACGGAAGTCATGAAACCGTGCAGAAGGTGCTGTCGGAATGTGAGCTTCTCTGGTGGCAGGAGTATCGCCAGACGCCCAGCGCCCTTCGCGATCAATTGCTCGGCCGCGCGGCGCGCAAAGTCGAAGTTATCGAAATCGACATAAGGATGTGGCGTCGCCAATTCAGTGCGGCCATGCGTTACAAAGGGAAAATCGGCCTCAAGCAGATATCGGACACGCTCATCATCTGGCTGCGTCCGAGAGAAAATAAATCCGTCCGCAAGTTGATGACGCACGACGCGCTCAATCGTGTTTTTCTGCCCTTCAATGCCAAAATCGGGCATCACAACCAGATGATATGACGACCCCGCAAGCGCACGCGAAATGCCACGCACAACGGATGTGCCAAAACCCAAGATCTCATCATGAGGCGGCAAAACCAGATTGATAACCTGTGTGCGTCCCGTACGAAGCCGTTGCGCCGCGCGATCAGGGGCATATCCGATTTCCGCCGCGATCTTGTGAACGGAGCGACGGGTTTGCAGAGCGATACGTGGATCGTTGTTCAGCGCCCTCGATACTGCGCCAACAGAGATGCCTGCTCGCGCAGCGATTGTGCGCTGTGTCGGGCGCCCTGCCCCCGGTTTCTTTGCCATAAACGCGCGCCCTCCCGGTCATTAGAGCCAACAGACTTAAAACGATTAAAATTTACAAGATAGCAGCTTTGTATCGCCAGACTTTCAACTTGGATAAGTCAGTTATATCAATAAATGCAAGAAAAACATTAATCTGTCGATTCAATACTAATGCTTGACAGACTCAATATTTAAAACGTTATAAATATCAATGTAATTTCTCAGGGAGGATGAAATGACTATCAAGAAACTATTGGCAAGCGCCGCACTTACGGCACTCACAGCAGGCGCGGCACATGCAGAGGACGTTGAAGTTCTGCACTGGTGGACATCGGGCGGAGAGGCCGCGGCGCTGAACGTTTTGAAGGATGATCTCGCGGGGCAAGGCATCGGCTGGATCGATATGCCGGTCGCTGGCGGCGGCGGTGAGGCTGCAATGACAACGCTCCGTGCGCGCGTCACAGCGGGCGATGCGCCAACAGCCGTTCAGATGCTCGGCTTTGACATCAAGGACTGGGCGGGCGAAGGCGTTCTCGGCAATCTTGACGACGTTGCAAGCAGCGAAGGTTGGGACGCAGTTGTACCAGAAGCGCTTCAGTTCTTCTCCAAACATGACGGTCACTGGATTGCGGCACCTGTAAACGTTCACTCAACAAACTGGGTCTGGATCAACAAAGCCGCGCTCGACGCAACGGGCTTGGCAGAGCCAACATCTTGGGATGAGTTGATTGCCGTTCTAGATGCAATGGAGGCCAACGGCATCACACCACTGGCGCACGGTGGACAAGCGTGGCAGGACGCCACAATCCTTGACGCAGTTGTTCTGAGCCTTGGCGACGACTTCTATAAAGCGGCGATGATTGACCTTGATCCCGACGCATTAAGCGGCGAGCAAATGGTCGAAGCCTTTAACCGCATGGAAAAACTTCGCGGCTATGTTGATGACAACTTCTCAGGGCGTGACTGGAACCTTGCTTCGTCAATGGTCATCAACGGCGAAGCCGGCATGCAGATGATGGGTGACTGGGCCAAGGGCGAATTCCTGCGCGCAGACCAAACACCGGGCGAGGACTTCGTTTGTATCCGTTTCCCTGGCACACAGGGTGCGGTTACGTTCAACTCCGATCAGTTCGTAATGTTCGAAGTTGAAGAAGGCGCCGAAGCACAAAAAGCAATGGCGGCCTCGGTTATGAACCCGACATTCCAGTCTGCGTTCAACGTCGTAAAAGGCTCGGTACCGGCACGTACCGATGTGCCAAACGACGACTTTGACGATTGCGGTAAGAAAGGCATGGCAGATCTCGCAGATGCGGGATCAAACGGTCGTCTTTTCGGCTCTATGGCGCACGGTCACTCCGTACCTGCAGCGGTCAAGAATGCGATGTATGACGTGGTAACAGCGCATTTCAACGGCGAATATGACGCAGAAACAGCAGCAGAAGAGATGCTGAACGCTGTAGAATCCGCACAATAAGCGAACGTCGGGGGCGGCACGCTCGCCCCCTTTCCGGATCGGCCCAGCGCCGATCCGGTTTTCGCCATTCAAGCCCCAAGGAGTGACCATGGCCCACCGAGCCGATGAGGCGGATTTCCGCACCAAACTACAGGAATGGATTCCAAAACTCGTCCTGTCGCCCTCCATCGCGATGACCCTCGTTTTTGTTTACGGGTTTATTCTCTTTACGGCCTACTTGAGCTTCACTGGCTCCAAGATGTTGCCGAAATATGATTTGGTTGGCTTTGACAACTACGCCCGCCTTTGGGGGCTGTCGGCGTGGTGGACAGCTGTAGTGAACCTCGCGGTTTTTGCGACACTTTATATAGTTATTTGTACGGCCATTGGCCTCTTGCTTGCGATATTGCTTGATCAAAAGATCAGGGGCGAGGGCGTGCTGCGGCCGATCTATCTCTATCCCATGGCGCTGAGCTTTATTGTAACAGGAACGGCGTGGAAGTGGTTCCTTGATCCGGGGATCGGGCTTGAGAATACCATGCACCTATGGGGCTGGGAGAGTTTCGAATTCCGATGGATCAAGGATCGCGACATGGCGATCTATACCATCGTCATCGCGGCCGTCTGGCAGACCAGCGGCTTTGTTATGGCGATGTTCCTTGCGGGGCTTCGCGGTATCGACAACGAAATCCTCAAAGCCGCGCAGATTGATGGTGCGTCGAACTGGAGCCTTTATCGGCGCATCGTGATCCCGCTGTTGCGGCCAGCGTTCCTTTCGGCATTCGTTATCCTCGCGCACCTTGCGGTGAAATCATATGACCTTGTGATTGCCCTCACTGGTGGCGGTCCGGGACGCGCGACCGAACTTCCTGCGACGTTCATGTATTCGTACACCTTCACCCGCAACCAGATGGGGACCGGCGCGGCAAGTGCTGTAATCATGCTGATGACAATCGCCGCGATCATGATGCCCTACCTTTATGCTGAACTACGGGAGAAGAAGTGATGTCTGCCGCCACCCAAGATACCGCCGTCAGCACGGGCAAGATCACCCGCACGTTCATCTATCTTGTGCTGCTACTGTTCGCGCTATTCTATTTGCTTCCGTTTTTTGTGATGCTGGTAAACTCACTCAAACCACTGCCCGAAATCACGGGCGGCAATATGATGGCGCTCCCTAAGGAATGGACCATCGAACCGTGGCTGGCCGCATGGTCCACCGCACAAATCGGTGTAGAGCCGACGGGACTCAAACCCTATTTCATGAACTCCATCATGATGGTAGTTCCTGCGGTCGCAATCTCGACCGTTCTTGGGGCGCTGAACGGATATGTTCTGACGAAATGGCGCTTTCGCGGCGATACCATCCTCTTTGGGTTGATGCTGTTTTCATGCTTTATCCCGTTTCAGATCGTGCTTATTCCTATGGCGACGATCCTTGGAAAACTTGGCCTCGCAGGGTCCATTCCCGGGCTGGTTCTGGTGCATGTGGTCTATGGCGTTGGCTTCACCACGCTTTACTATCGCAACTACTACGCTTCTTTCCCGACAGAGCTGGTACAGGCCGCGATGGTCGACGGCGCGGGCTTCTTTCGCATTTTCTGGCGGATCATGTTGCCAGTTTCGGGCCCGATAACCGTTGTATCGGTCATCTGGCAGTTCACGAATATCTGGAACGATTTCCTGTTCGGCGCATCATTTGGCGGGACTTCCCAGCCAATGACTGTGGCGCTAAACAATCTCGTTCAATCCTCAACAGGCGTAAAGGAATACAACGTCCACTTTGCGGGCGCGATCCTTGCGGCACTTCCAACTCTCCTTGTTTACATCGTTGCTGGACGTTTCTTTGTCCGCGGTCTGATGGCAGGCTCCGTGAAAGGTTAATCCATGGGTTTCCTCAATATCTCCAACGTCACCAAAACCTACGACAAGGTCGAAGTCCTGCACAAAGTCGATATCAACGTTCAAGAGGGTGAGTTCCTTGTGCTTGTAGGACCGTCTGGTTGTGGGAAATCAACACTGCTCAATATGATTGCGGGGCTAGAGGACATCACAAGCGGCGAAGTGTCGATTAACGGCCGCGTCGTCAATGGCGTCCATCCGTCCAAGCGCAATATCGCGATGGTGTTCCAGAGTTACGCGCTTTATCCGAACATGACCGTCGGCCAGAACATGACGTTTGGCCTTGAGATGCACGGCGTACCCAAGCCCGAGCGCGAGAAAGCCCTCGCCGATGTTGCCAAACTTCTCCAGATTGACCACCTGCTTGATCGCAAGCCGGGGCAGCTTTCGGGCGGTCAGCGCCAGCGGGTTGCGATGGGCCGCGCGCTTGTACGGGATCCCGATGTGTTCCTGTTTGACGAGCCACTCTCAAACCTCGACGCAAAGCTACGCGTGGATATGCGCACCGAGATCAAAAAGCTTCATGAGCAACTCAAGACAACGATCGTCTATGTGACGCATGATCAGATCGAAGCACTGACCCTTTCGACACGCATCGCCGTAATGAACGAAGGATATGTTCAGCAACTCGGCACACCAAGCGAGATTTATAATACGCCTGCGAACCTGTTCGTGGCTACATTCATGGGTTCGCCAGCAATGAACGTCGTGCCCGCAACTGTGGTGATGCACGATGGTGCTCCGCACGCGAAGGTTTTAGATGCGGACGGCAACCCAACGCTGCTGCGCTTTAGTCAAACAAATCTCGCAGATTGGGACGGACGCGATATCTTGCTCGGCATCCGTCCCGAGGCGATCACCGATCCGGACGGTTCCGACCGCAAATCCTCAAACATCGTACCGCTCACTAATAGGATCACTGTTACCGAACCCGCGGGCTCGGATACGTTTGTGACCATGACCCTTGGTGGACGTGACGCGATTGCGCGGATGCGTGCGGACGTTACCGTACGCGCAGGGGACACATTTGAATTTGCGGTGAACATGGAGAAGGCCGTGGCCTTCGATCCGGAAACTGAACTGCGAATTGAATAGCAGAAGGCCCCGAATGATCGGGGCCTTCTCTGTATTGTCAGGTGTTTTGGATTTCGCTCACGAGCCCTTTGTAGATCGCAAAGCACATCCCAAGAAGCACGACGGTAAATAACAGCCCCGTCGAAATCACCATTGATTGCAGCGATGCAAGCCCGCCACCAAGCAATAGAGCAATCGCAACTGCGCCCTCGAATACACACCAGAAGACACGCTGCGGCATGGGCGCGTCAACCTTGCCGCCTGCTGTGATGGTATCGATCACAAGGCTGCCGGAGTCCGACGAAGTCACAAAGAACACGATCACCAGAACAATGCCGATAAACGACGTAAGCGATGCAAGCGGAAGCGGATCGAGCATCTTGAACAATTGCAACTCAAGCGCGGCCTCTTGTGCGACGGTGTACCCTTCGGCAACGACCTGATGAATAGCGGTCCCACCAAAAATCGACATCCAAAGGACACAGACCATGCTCGGAATGAGCAGCACACAGATCACGAATTCTCGAACCGTACGACCACGACTTACGCGCGCAATAAACATGCCCACGAAAGGTGACCAAGAAATCCACCACGCCCAGTAGAACGCAGTCCATCCTTGGCTAAAGTTGGTGTCTTCGCGGCCAAACGGCATTGAGAGCGGAATAAGCCGTTGACCATAAGCGACAAGGTTATCCCAGAAGAACGTGATCAAGAACAGCGTTGGTCCCGTTATCAACACAAAGATCGCCAGCAATGCAGCGAGGCCCATGTTGATCTCGGAGAGCACTTTGACGCCCCCATCCAATCCGCGAACAACCGAAATAAGCGCAACTGCAGTGATGCCGGTAATCAACAAGACCTGCGAGGTCGTGCTAACAGGTAGGCCAAACAATTCATTAAGACCCGCGTTCGCTTGCGTCGCGCCCAAGCCAAGTGAAGTAGCAAGACCAAAGAGCGTCGCAAAAACCGAAATGATATCGATGATATGACCCCACCATCCCCAGACACGTTCACCAAGGATCGGGTAGAATGCGGAACGGATGGTGAGCGGAAGCCCTTTGTTATAGCTGAACAGAGCCAAGGCCAGCGCAACCATCGCATAAATCGCCCAAGGGTGTAGACCCCAGTGAAAAATCGTCGCCGCCATACCCAGACGGATTGCGGCCTCTTGATCGCCTTCTGCACCACTAAGCGGAGCCCAATCTGTACGTGCACCCCCCTCGCCCACAGCTGTTCCGCCGAAGGATGTCGAGAAATGCGTCATAGGTTCAGACACACCATAGAACATCAAACCAATGCCCATACCCGCCGCGAATAGCATCGCGAACCAGCCGATATAGCTATAGTCTGGCGTTGCCTCGGCGCCACCCAATCGGACCTTTCCAAGTGGTGTCACAATGAGCAAGAGCGCAAAAATCACAACGATGTTCGCAGCCCCAAGGAAGAACCAGTCAAACGTCTTGGTTGAGAAAGAGAACATCTGGGAGAAGATCGACGCAGCCTGCTCTGGCAAAGCGAGCGTATAAAAAACAAACGCAACAACTGCTGCGCCTGAGACAAGGAATACCGGATTGTGAATGTCGAGTCCGAAGGGGCCGATATGGGCCTCAAGATTATCCTGACCGATTTCATATTCGGTTTCGATGATATCCGATGGACCTTCCGGTTCGGGGATACCCTGGTTCGTAGGGACTTCCGTCATAGTATACTCCTTGCAGTGAGTTTTGGTGGTCGGCCGCAAAAACCGCGCCGAAACACATATCCTTCCCGATAACTTCCCAGTTTCGGCGGCGATAACATACCGCCGTAAACTTTGTTGCTATTGCGCCGCGCGGTTTCAAATACTCTGCACGACGTTCTGTTCGATAGGCAGGTTTCCAAAAAAACCATGCATTTAGTCAAACATAGAACGGAACTCAAAGTAAACGAATTAGAATTAAGGCGCATTCTATGTCGAAAACGACACCGCGCCGCCCAACGCTAGCTTTCCTCTGCCTTGACTGGTGGGTGGGTTCGGTGAATTTCGCCCATATCCAGAACCGGCGATGCATCCATCGCAGACGCATTCAGCATCGCCGCCACGCGCTCTAGCGCAGAAACAATCATCGCCTGCTCCCAGTCGGCGAGTGCCTCGAATTCCTTAACGTATTTCTGCTGAAGCGGATCAGGCGCCCCCTCAACAGCTTTGCGGCCCTTCTCGGTCAGGATGATATTGGTCTGACGGCGGTCAACGTCAGAGCGTTGACGCTCGATCATTTCCTTGGCCGCAAGCCGATCTAGCAGCGTCGAGATCGTCGCCGGGCTTACACCCATCTGAAGGGATATCTTTTTCGGGGTGGTGCTGCCGTGGCCCAATACGATCTGAAGTAATCGGATTTGCACGGGCGTTAGCCCCGCAGTCTGGGCAAGTGTGCGGCCATAAAGCTCTGTTGCGCGCAGGATTCGGCGCAGAGCGATAAGTGAGGTGTCAGTTCTGTCCAATTCCGCTCCTACGGCAAGTATTGCGCTAGATTACTGAGAAAGGATGACCTTCGCAAGAGGTTAAGATAGTTAGCATAACTAATATACGAACTAAATAACTTTCAAGATTCTCGCAGATTTTCATGTAATAATCCGATAACTAACTGTAATTTATGGAATTAAACAAACTCAAATATAATTCCCTAGCCTAATTGATTTTTTCGATAAACTTCGTATATCTAAGTACCTAATAGAAGCAGCAACCGAGGTATCCAGTGGTCGACATCCATCAGATCAAGTCACGTCGCAACGACGTTAAGTTCCGCAAGCCAGACGCCGAGGACGGCGCGGCCATCTGGGAATTGATCGGTTCTTGCAAGCCCCTCGACGAGAACTCGATGTATTGCAATTTGATCCAGTGCGATCATTTTCGCGACACATGCATCCTTGCTGAACTCGACGGCCAGCCCGTCGGTTGGATCTCGGGCTATGTGTTGCCCCGCGATTCCGAGTCCTTCTTTGTATGGCAGGTCGCCGTATCCGAAAAAGCGCGCGGCCTTGGGCTTGCTAAACGTATGCTAGAGAGCCTGCTCGCACGTGAAGAGTGTCAAGACGTGACGCGGATGCAAACCACGATCACCAAAGACAACGACGCAAGCTGGGCGCTCTTTCGCAGCTTTGCAGACGCACAGGACGCCGAGCTTGACCACGAAGCGCACTTTGAAAGCGACACCCATTTTCAAGGCGAGCATGACACCGAGCATATGGTGACAATCAGCTTGCCAGAGTCTCGTGAATTGGAGGCGGTGGCCTAAGCGCCGCGCCCACTCCGGACTTACAATCAATCCAAAAGGAAAATGACATGACGACTGAGATCTCAGCCGATACGACGATATTTGAAACACGTGAATCACAAGTGCGCAGCTATTGCCGCTCCTACGATACCGTTTTCACCAAAGCTAAGGGCTCGACCCTGCATGACGCACGCGGCAACACCTATACCGACTTCTTGTCGGGCTGTTCTTCGCTGAACTATGGCCACAACGACCCTGATATGAAAGCCGCGTTGATCGAACACATCACCAACGATGGCATTGCCCACGCGCTGGATATGTATACCGCCCCCAAGGCGGAATTCCTCAAGACATTCGAGCGTCTGGTTCTTGAGCCACGGGGAATGGATCACAAGGTCATGATGACAGGCCCAACGGGCGCCAATGCGGTTGAAGCGGCAATCAAACTTGCCCGCAAGGTCACTGGCCGTACCAATGTGGTTGCCTTTACCAACGGGTTTCACGGCATGACGCTTGGCGCGCTGTCGCTTACGGGTAATGCTGGCAAGCGCAACGGCGCGGGTGTTCCGCTCAATGGAGTTACGCACCTTCCGTTTGAAGGATCGCTTGGTGACGACGTTGATACGCTCGAAATGATCGAGACAATTCTTTGCAACAGCTCAAGCGGCGTTGACGCGCCCGCTGCGTTTATTCTTGAGCTGGTTCAAGGAGAAGGTGGCCTGAACGCCGCGTCGCGCCAATGGGTTGAAGGCATCGCACGTTTGGCCAAGAAAGTCGGCGCTAAGCTGATCGTTGACGACATTCAAGCGGGCATTGGCCGCACGGGGAGCTTCTTTAGCTTTGACGGAATGGATGTTGAGCCGGACATGATCACCATGGCGAAATCGCTTTCTGGCTTTGGCCTTCCGTTCGCGCTGACCTTGATCCGTCCTGAACTGGATATTTGGAAACCAGCCGAACACAACGGCACTTTCCGCGGCAACACCCATGCGTTTGTTACTGCGAAGGTCGCACTTGAGAAGTTCTGGTCTGACGATTCATTCGAATCCGAAATCGCCGAGAAATCCGAGGTTCTCAAGGGTCGCCTGCAACGTATCGCTGACATGAAAGACGATACGCGCCTCAAAGGTCGCGGAATGATGCAAGGCGTTGACGTAGGAAGCGGTGAACTTGCCGGAGAAATCTGTGCAGAAGCCTTCACGCGCGGCCTTATCGTCGAGACATCGGGCGCTGACGACGAAATCGTTAAAGTGCTTGCGCCCCTCACCACCCCGATGGACCAATTCGAAGACGGATTGGACATCCTTGTTGATGCGGCACGTGCCTGCATCGAGAACAAATTCGAAACTAAAATTGCTGCGGAGTAATACCCATGATCGTTCGTGACCTAAATGACCTAAAAAACACAGACAAAGCCGTGAGCGATGCAAAATGGACTTCTGTCCGTATGCTCTTGGCAGATGACAACATGGGTTTCTCTTTCCACATCACAACACTCGAAGCGGGTTCGGAGCATACGTTCCATTACAAGAACCACTACGAGAGTGTGTTCTGCATGTCGGGCAAGGGATCCATCACCGATCTCGCCACAGGTGAAACCCATGAAATCCGCCCAGGCGTTATGTATGCGCTCGACCAACACGACAAGCACACGCTTCGCTCTGAAGAAGAGCTTGTGATGGCCTGCTGCTTTAACCCGCCAGTGACTGGCAACGAAGTTCACCGCGAAGACGGCTCTTATGCCGCTGCTGCGGAATAACTCGGAAACACCAGTCATCCGCATTACTCGTAATCAAACGAAAAAGGCGTCCCCAAAGTTATGGGGACGAACACCATGACATCAAACGCACATACCGTTGAGAAAATCGGTGGCACGTCGATGAGCCGCTCGAATGAGCTATTACGTTCCTTGTTTCTCAAGGAAGGTGAAGATCCGTACAATCGTATCTTCGTTGTTTCGGCATACGGAGGCATCACCGACCTACTGCTTGAAAACAAGAAAACTGGCGAGCCGGGTGTTTACGCGCGGTTTTCGACTGCTAGCAATGATCTGGAATGGTCGGAAGCGCTGAACAACGTGATGACGGCAATGAACGAGGCGCACCGCAAGGTTCTGGATGCTTCGGCCGATATTCGCGAGGCGGACGACTTTGTTCGCGAACGGATCGAGGGCGCGCGCTCTTGTCTGATCGACCTTCAGCGCCTCTGTTCATACGGCCATTTTCGTCTGAGCCAACACATGGGTATCATCCGTGAGCTGCTCTCCGGTCTGGGCGAAAGCCACTCGGCCTATGTCACCACGCTTCTTTTGCGTCGTGCAGGTGCGAATGCGCGCTTTGTTGACCTGAGCGGCTGGCGCGACGAGCGCGAAGTCACACTCGAAGAGCGTTTTGAGCAAGGTATGCGTGACGTCGATGTAACGTGCGAGCTTCCAATCGTGACCGGCTATGCGCAATGCACAGAGGGACTTATGTCGCTCTATGATCGCGGCTACTCCGAGGTAACCTTTAGCCGCATCGCCGCCCAAACTGGCGCGTCGGAGGCGATTATCCACAAGGAATTCCACCTGTCCTCTGCCGACCCCAAACTTGTCGGCCTCGAGAATGTGCGCAAACTCGGCCACACAAACTATGACGTGGCCGATCAGCTTTCGAACATGGGGATGGAGGCCATTCACCCCTCTGCGGCCAAGACGCTTCGTCAGTCAAATATTCCCCTGCGAGTGACCAACGCGTTCGAACCAGCAGACCCCGGCACGCTGATCGACGACGCACCCGCAGACGAGTCTCAGGTAGAGATCGTCACGGCACTTGATGTTGTCGCGCTCGAAGTGTTTGAGCAGGACATGGTTGGCGTAAAAGGATACGACGCGACCATCCTTCAGTCCCTGACTCGTCATCGGGTGAGTATTGTTGCGAAATCTTCGAACGCGAATGCGATTACCCACTATGTGGATGCGCCGCTCAAACGCGTTCGTCGGGTCGAAAACGATATCACGTCTGAATACGCGACAGCCTCGGTCACCGCGCGCGGCCTCTCGGTTGTAGCGGTCATCGGACGTGACCTGACCGGCCTAAAAGCACTCGGCCGCGGCCTCGCCGCCTTAGACGAAGAGGGCATCGCCCCAATCGCTGTGCAACAAGGCCCACGCAATGTCGACATCCAATTCGTCACAACCCGCGAAGACGCCGACGCCGCCGTAAGAGCCCTTCACAAAGCTCTCATCGGCGAAGAAATGTCGGAGAAAAACGGCAAACCACGTTTGGTGGCATAAGAACAGAACATCCCCAGCGGACGAAGGTTCGCTGGGGACGTTTCGATAATACATCGCATAACGCTTCATATTTTTAGCGCGCGCTCCCCAACCTATTCTCAGTAAATTCAATACGTGCACCGGTCACATAATTCTTGGTCACCGTGCGAACGACCGCATTGAATGACATTCGTAAACTAGCTACGCTTTTCGAATAAATGATATGTCGCCGCGTTTAGGGCAAAGGATTTCCATGACTGAAGCCGAACAAAGAAAACGAACAGCAAAAATCCAGGAAATTCGAAACGCTGCCCTCGATTATTTGGATGGCAATTCATCTGATTTTCGCGTGCACGCATATGTCAAGAAACTGGAAGCGTTCCGATCGCGCCCGGCTACTGGTGAATGGCTAGAGGCCGTTGTCTTAGTGCAAATCACCAAGAGAATTAAGCCGACGCGGACCTTAGGTATGATGAACCATCTATCTAAGCTACGCACCAGACAGGGAAACCAGCAGGCGTTCACTGAGTTCTCGAACATGGTCAACGCCTATTTAAGCCCCTTTCGCGTTACGGCACACGGATACAAAGAGGACTACTTTTCGGATGCCAATAACGACATAGCCCTAGATAGTATCGGCGACTTGGTTCAACGTTTTAGGGCCATCGGCTATGAAGTGATATTGAACTCGGGGACGCTGCTTGGTGTCGTTCGGGACGGGCGCTTGATCGAGCATGATGATGATGTTGATCTCGCCGTACTGTTAAGGTCGAAGAATCGAACCGACGCCGCCCGTGAGTGGGTCGCCCTTCTTAGTGAGCTAGAGCGCCTCAATCTTTTGGGCGACACTGACTCTGGCCAGAATGAAATCTACAAACTTCGGCGCATAGGTGAGTTTGAAGTGGACCTTTTCCCGTGCTGGATCGAAGATGAAAAAGTCTACATCTATCCTCACACCCATGGGGAAATCGGCGTGAGCAGCCTCGTTCCGACGCAGGCATGCTCAACAACCGGGCATCCTATTCCAGCGGACCCAAGATCATTCCTTACGCAAAACTACGGCGCTAACTGGAGCACTCCTGATCCATACTTCATTTTTCCATGGCGCAAACAAAAACGCCTGTTTCAAAAATTCATCGATGACGTTCAATCGTTCGTAGATGAAGAGAATGCGCTGGAGAACGCGCAATCGACGAACGATTAAGGCAGTTCCCACTAGGCAATCATAGGGCCTTGATTAGCGACAACAGGCGCTCTGCATTATGGATCATTGATATTTTCTGATCCTCATGAAGAGCGTGAATTACCCCCCTGACGTCCGTCGTGGAAATGCTCGGGGTTCTCGGAAGATACGTAACAACGCATCCCGTTTCGTCAGCCAAGAAGTCGAACTGGCCCGCCCAATCGTCACCAATCGCAAAAATTTGGACGTCATTGCTTTGGACGTCGCGAACCTTCTGGTCCCAGCTTTCTTCGGGCAGTACCTCGTCAACGTATCGGCATGATTTTAGAATCTCAGCGCGATCCTCATAGCTAAAGACCGCTTTCTTGCCTTTGTTCAGATTGAACTCATCGGTTGAGCATCCGACAATCAAACGATCTCCGAGCGCGCGGCAGCGACGCAGAAGGTGCACGTGGCCCGCATGGAATAGATCGAACGTTCCGTATGTAATTACAGTTTTCATTACTAGTTATATCTCTGGATATTGGGAATGCAGGGCGGAGGTGTTCAGATTATTTTTAGCGCAACCTGCATGTTTGAAAAGGCAATATAGCTGTACTCAATGTTGTGCTCGGCGCAGACCTCTTGCCAGGCCTTGAACTCCCCATTTCGCCAGTTCGGGTAACCATAGTATTCGTCAAAGACGATCACGCTTCCCGCGACGAAGCGCTTGGCAAGCGCCTTAAGAACAAACCTAGAGCTCTCGTAAGTGTCGCAATCGATATGGCACAGCCTGATATTCTCGCTGTTCGTATCCAAGAAAGCAGGAAGCGTTGAATCGAACCACCCCTTATGCAGCACAACGTTATCATGCACTTTTGGCAGCTTGCCCCCGAGATCAAACGTCCCCTCGGGCAGATGATACCCAGTCCAATCTTCGGCCAACCCCTCAAAGCTGTCAAAGCCGTGTATTTTATGTGGGGCAAATAGCTTGGCAAAATGATTGATCGACTTACCCTTATAGACCCCAAACTCAAGGTTCAGACCATCTTGAAGATGCGCCGATTTAGCCGCGTAAGTCCAAACTGATTGGGAACTTTCAAAAAGCATTGCCGAACTCAGATGCTCTTGAACATAGTCCGAAGATTCCAAGATCGATCGTTCCCGCAAAATTTGATAAACGCTTAGCTTATAGGGCACCTTACCCAACAATCTTGCGAGTTGACGATCGTTCATCTCTATCTCCGAATTAGATACTTGATTACAGCCCGCTCACAACGCACCACTAGTTAGTTAGCGCAGAAAGCAGAACGTTAATCAATCTGAGCGGCGCCTCTTAAGTGGTCCAAATCTGAAGTTAGTGCAAGTTTGGCCTTTGGTCCATTTGAATGATGGCTTCCGGAGCTAGTGTGAGCCTCCCCCTTTGAAGTGGTCCGCCCCTCTAGTTAGGAAAAGGAGGACCATAGATGGCCATCAAGAGAACCAAGCCAGACGAGATAGTCGTGAAATTACGGCAGGTTGAAGCACTGATGGGGCAAGGCATGCCCCGAATTGACGCAATCAGACAGATCAGTGTGACTGAACAAACCTATTACCGCTGGAAGAAGAATGGAGCCTTTGTTGCGCCATTGGTCCGAGCGACAATGGCGACGGGCGGAATGGGCACAGAACAACTCAAGGAACTGAAGCGGCTCCAGAAAGAGAATGAGGCCTTCGCCGCGCAGTCTCGGACCTGACATTGGACAAGTTGATCTTGAAGGAGTCCGCATCGGGAAACTTCTGAGCCCTTCGCGCCATCGTGCTTGTATTGATCTTATACGTGGCCAGATGAAGGTTTCTGAGCGCCGCGTATGTCGCGTCTTGGGCCAGCATCGATCCACACAACGTCGGCTACTACGAGGCCGTGCTGACGAAGAACGCTTGATCGCAGATATGATCGAGCTGACACGCCAGTACGGCCGATATGGCTACTGGCGTGTTGCGGCTTTGCTGAGAGACGCTGGCGGGCAAGTAAATGACAAACGAGTTGAAAGATTGTGGCGACGCGAAGGGCTCAAAGTTCCAGTGAAACAACCTAAGAAAGGACGGCTTGGATGAATGACGGGGCTTGTGTCCGACACCGGCCGGAGTATCGCAACCATGTCCTCCTCTCGGGCATACAAACGTGCCCTGCCGGGCAAAGGGATCATACGACTTTGTGCATCATCGGACCGAGAATGGGCGGGCTTTCAGAACACTGAACATCCTGAACGAGTACAGCAGGGAATGTTTGGCGATCCGTGTGAGGCGAAGGTTGAACTCGACTGAGGTCATTGATGCATTGACCGACTTGTTCATCTAGCGTGGGGTGCCAACCTATATCAGATCGGAGTTGCCCAATGGACGACAGCCCTGAATTCATCGTAGAGGCGCTCTGAGATTGGATCAATGCCGTTGGTGCGACGACCGCCTATATCGAGCCAGGATCCCCCTGGGAAAATGTATACTGTGAAAGCTTCAACGGGCGTATGTGTGATGAATCGCTCAATGGCGAGATATTCTACTTACTACGCGAAGCCCAGATCATCATCGAACGCTGGAGAAAACACTACAACACCAAACGACCACACAGTGCCTTGGGCTATCGCCCGCCTGCGCCGGAGGCCATCATTCAGATGGACCAAAGGCCAGTCATGCACTAACTTTCAAATTGGACCACTCAAGTGGGGCTGCTCAATCTTAGTCAGCGACAAACTCAATCAAAACTTTTGATAAACGGTACGTTTCTGAAGATATCCTTCGACTCCGTATATGCCGTCTTCACCACCGACGCCGCTAAGTTTGTGACCATTGTGATAGCCCTGAATATAGCCGACAATGCCGGAGTTCAGGAAAATCGTACCTGTTTCCAATCGTTGGATTGCGTCCATATAGATGGAAGGATTCTGTGTCCAAAGGTATGCCGAGAGACCGTCAGGGCGACTGTTCGCAATGTTGAGCGCTTCTTCATAGTTTTTCACTCGCACAATGGGAAGGACAGGCCCAAAAATCTCTTCGCGGACTGCCGCCGTGTCATGCGTGGCATTGACCAAGACTGTTGGCTCGTACCAGTTACCGCTCTCATATTCTTTGCCCTTCGGGCGCTTACCGCCTGCAGCGATCTCTGCGCCGCTGGCAACGGAATCCGCGACTATCTTCTCTATTCTAGCAAGCGCATCTGGGGTTGTGATCGGGCCCATCCCTCCGTTCTCCATTGGGTCGCCCACGCGAATTTTCTCTACATGCTCGAGTAGCTTCTCAGTAAAGGCTTCTGCCACTGAATCTTCTACCAACACAGCCTCAGAACAAATACATACCTGACCCGCGTTCGCGAAACGTGCGATTGCGCATGCCTCGGCGGCGGCTTCGATATCTGCGTCTTTAAGCACAATAAATGGTGCGCTGCCGCCGAGTTCCAAGGATAGAGCCGTGATATTCTTGGCTGAGGCTTGTGCGACTGCCTGCCCCGCTCTTATGGATCCGGTGAGCGTTATCAGGCGAACTGTGGGGCTCTCTACGAGCGGCACACCGACTTCTGAGCCCGTTCCTGTAACCATATTGATTACGCCTGCGGGAAGTCCTGTTTCCTCGACAATTCGACAGAACACGGATGCAGTGACTGGTGTTGCCTCATGGGGCTTAATGATCATCGTGTTTCCCGTAACCAGCGCTGGTCCGGCTTTGCGGCCTATCAAAGCAAGCGGATAGTTGTAGGCGCATAATCCCAACGTAACGCCATAAGGTACTTTGTAAATAAATAACTGCTCTCGCGGACTATCTGAAGGGAAGATGTCTCCACGCAATCTACGTGCTGCTTCGGCGGAGTAAGTCAGATAACGAATGGTATCCGTTACCTCACCTGCGGCCTCAGCGCGTGTTTTGCCTTGTTCCTTAACCAGAAGTTCCTCAAGGAGATTACGTTCACGCTCGACACCTTTTGCGATCTTGTAGATATACGCTGCGCGCTCGACTGGAGGTAAGGCCGCCCACTCCTTTTGAGCACGCGCGGAACTCTCGATCGCGCGCGAAACTTCTGCGCCAGTGCACGCCGGAACTTCAGCCCAAACTTCACCGGTTGCAGGGTTTTGTACTTCGATACGGTTACCGTTTTCCGCCTCAACCCATTCGTTGTCGATGAAACACTTATAAAACATTCTCACTCTCCTCTTCATTTCGCCTTCCAAAGAGCGAAACAGCGTTTGCGTTTTTCAGGCGTTAGCACCCAGAACAATTATTTTGCCAAAAGCTTTGCCGCTTGACATAAGCTCTAGCGCGTCAGCAACCCTTTCCAGAGGGAATGTCCCTGCGGTCAGTGCGTCAAAATCAATTGCTCCCGCTTCGATCAACTGAACGGATTCCTCAAATTCCTGATTGAACTGAAACGAGCCGATCACCTCTATTTCTTTCAACATAATCAAGTGAAGCATCACTTCGGCTTCCCTCAATTGGATATTACTCAAGATGGAGACACGTCCTTTTTGACGTACTGCCTTCAGTGCAGTGTTAAAGGCTGCGGTTGCTCCACTTGCTTCCACGACAACGTCGAATTGTTTCTCCAGATCTGCCTCGTGGAATGTACCTCCGACCAGACCGGAGCTGGCACCAGCCCTTAGCGCGACCTCAACCGCCTCGGATCGTACGTCAAGCGCAGTCACGTTAGCCCCACGCGCAGCGGCACCCGCGATAGCGAGCAACCCCATTGGACCGCATCCCGTCACCAAGACGTTTTGCCCCTTGGATACACCACCCTTATTCAACGAATGTAGTGCGCAAGCGAGCGGCTCAGCAAAGGTTAGGTGTCGCGGGTTGATACTGTCGGAAACCGGGTGACAACAGCGCACTGGATGAACAATCATCGAGCGAAAGAACCCGTCCAAATGCGGGACAGTTGTTGCTGAACCCGGGAACTTCTTCGCGGTACACAAGTTCTCCTCTCCGCGTTTACATGCCTCGCAAACCTGACAGTTCATGATCGGATTTAGTGCTACAAGTTGCCCCTTTTCCAGGTCGGTCCCATTCGGATCAACCACACGCGCACAAGCCTCGTGGCCCAATGTGACTGGATTCTGAAGCTCAAAGCCCGCATTTGAGAAATGTGAATAGTAGTGCAAATCGGTGCCGCACAAACTGGCTACTGCCAGCTCCAAAAGCACGTACTCAGAAGGTAGGTCGCCATTCGATTGCTCTTGAACAGTAATCGCGCGCGCCGCTGTTAGCTTGGTTTCAATATTTGACATGCTGTGTCCTCAGAATCCGATGGCGTAGCCGCCGTCAACAGGCAGGTTCACACCGTTGACATATCCAGCCTGCGCTGACGCCAGATAAAAGATCGCGTCTGAAACGTTTTCAGGAGTACCAAAGCTATGACTGGGAATGCGGCCTTCGATTTTCTCGCGGCGCGCGGGATCTTTAGCGAGGATTGCCCGCGTCATATCAGTTTCGATGAAGCCGGGACTAACTGCGTTACATCGTATACCGAACTGCGCCGCGTCAACCGCCACCGAACGGGTCAGTCCGACAACTGCTGTTTTTGCGGTCACGTAAGCCGCTGCAGATGGGAGCGCCATAATGCCTCCCATTGAGGCCACATTAACGATCGCACCGCCAACCTCGCGCTGGAGCTGAACATAGCGCCCGCAAGCGGCAAACATCGCACGCACGTTAATATTCAGCACTTTGTCTAACTCATCCGGCGAAATGTCCCACACAGGTTTCTTCAGATGGACACCAGCGTTATTCACAAGTGCGTCGACTTTGCCAGTCTTGGCATGAATTTCCGCGAGCCATTCTGCTTTTCTATCCTCCGCAATATCGCGTTCTACAAAATAGGCCCCGCCGTCTAGGGTTTGAAAATCGGCGCGACTGCGCGCAACGACATAGACTTCATACCCTGCTTTCAGAAATCGCCGAGACTGACTCAGGCCGAGGCCTTTATTGCCTCCGGTAATAATTGCGACGGACATTGTTAGGCCCTTTCAAGATGATGACGATAAAGTTTGTTAACTTGCCGCAAGAAGTCTTCGGATGGGATATTCTTACGGAAGAAGTTAGGCATGATCTCACAAATGTGGTCTACGAAGCCGAGGAACCAGACATCTCGCGGACGTGTCCACGCATTATCGATCGTTTGAAAACCTCCGCCAAAGAACCCAACCGCGTCCGACCCTTCTGACTTATCAATCCACGTTTTGCGATGTGCAGGCTGTCCGTTGTTCTCAAAATAAACACCAGATTGCACTGTCTGAGATGTAATCCACTGCGCAAACTCGACAGCCTTGGATGGAAGTTCTGTCCTTGCCGAAACACCAATACCAGCCCCTCCAAGAATTGCCCTTGGGAGATTGAAGCCCTTGCAAAGTGGGAGATCAAAATACCTGATTCGATTTGCGCGGAACCCCTCGCGCGCGTAGTTGACATATCCAAACAGGCATGGCGAACAAGCGAACTCGTCATTTTCGGCCAAAATTTCAAGAACCTTAATTGGATTCATGTCAACTTGCTCATCTGGTCCGAGAACATAAAGGCGACGCAGAACATCTAGCGCATACATACCGTTATCGCTCGATACAAATTCGGAGGGATTGTGCGGCATAATTTCACCCCCTCGCCCCGCGACAATAGTCATAAACGTATCGAACGCATCTACAGGTAGTAGTGGTGTAAGTAAGCGAAAATCCTTAGCACCATCGTCTCCTAAATCGTCCCAGTATGCGGGGCGAGGCGTCTGCATGTCGGGGCGGAAAGCGGCCATTTGGCATGCGGCATCCACAGCATAGGCCCAGCACTGATCGTTCCAGACATAACTCTCTGCAGAACCGCCTAAAGAGGCCTCCGAATCGGTCGGCACAGGAAGCGGCAATAGAGCGCCAGTCGCCGCGACTTGTCCAACATGCGGGTGATCGAGAACGATGAAATCATATCGTTCCGCCAAATCGGTAATGGGTTCGTCTGCAAATGCCTGAAGTGAGCGCTTGTCCCAAGAAATGTCTAAGCCAGTACGCGCCGCATATTCTTTAGATGCTGCAACGACCGGATCGAATCCGCGCGGGTGATCCCAAGTAACGCCCTTAAGTTCCATCTTTCTGCCTCTCGCTAATCTGCACAAACACTGCCACTCCATTCCACACCTTTGCAAGTATAAAAATTACTTTCAAATCTGCAAATCAAATGCTACGGTCACCTTGTCCATCCGCAACAGCGATGATCGCTGCGTCGAACGAAGGGCACATACGAATAGGAGGAGAATATGTCGTTAAGGTTCGGTCACGCTGGCCACCTAGTCATAGCAGCAGCATTTGCAATGCCCCCGACACTAGCAAACGCTGCAGATTACACGTTCCGGTTGGCGCATGTGACATCCGATCAAGAGCCGCTTCAGGTTGCGATGGAAGAATTCGTCAAAAACGTCGAAGAACGCACAGACGGCCGTGTAGACATTCAAATTTTTCCAAACGCACAGCTCGGCTCAAATCCGGAAGTTTTTGAACAAGTCCGTGCCGGAGCGCCAATCATCACCATTTCGGACCCTGGTTACTTGAGCGATTTCGTTGCCGACTTTGGCGTACTGGGTGGGCCATACCTGATGGAAGATCCACGCGATTTCCAAAAAATCGTGGAAAGTGATCTCTATATTGGCCTTAAAAACGAGCTACGTTCTCAATCTGATATCGAGTTATTATCGCTAAATTGGCTCTTTGGATCACGCCACATGCTATCGGACAAGGAAATCAGCTCCCCTGAGGATACCGCTGGAATGACTTTCCGTACGCCGCCGAACATCATGTGGGTAGAAACCTTCACCGCGATGGGCGCTCGTCCAACACAGGTAGCTTGGGGAGAAGTATATTCCGCTCTTTCAGCAGGAGTAGTTGACGGTGCCGAAGCTCCGCTCCCTTCGATCTACGGTGCAAAGCTCTACGAAGCCAAAAAGGTCATCTCACTGACGGGACACTTTAAGGGGTTCACTGGCCTTATGATGAACTCAGAAATCTTCGCAGGTTTACCCGAAGACATTCAGTCCATTATCAACGAAGAAGCGGTCAATACTGGCGCGTTCATGACAGATTTAATGCTGAATAGCGAAGAAGACTGGATATCAAAACTCGAAGCAGAGGGCGTAATCTTTAATCGTGACGTCGACGTGGCTGCTTTCCAAGAAGCCACTGCTGAGGTCTACACAAAGTTCCCGGAATGGTCCGAAGGGCTCTACGAAGAGGTGCGTGCAATTCTAGATAATTAGGATTCAGGTGGTGATCCGTGCGACTAGGCGCACGGATCAAAAAGGGAAGGCGACGCATGCAAAAGATCGGGCAATGGGTACGGAGAGCGGAGAACCTAGTTTCATTTACCGCACTAGCGCTTCTCACTGGATGTGTTCTGTGGGGTGTATTAACGCGCTATGTCACGGAGCGTCCAGCTGTTTGGACTACAGAGTTTGCAGGTATTCTGTTCACTTGGGTTGTATTCATCGGTGCAATGACTGCAATGCGTGAAGGGCGCCATATTCGAGTTATGTTGTTGGTCGACACGACACCTGAAAGAGCTCAGAAAATGATCCTGAAAGTCGGCGATCTGATGGTCACAGCCTTCCTCATTTACGCTACTTATCTAAGCTTCGTGATGATGCAAAAGGGAGCAACCCGCCCTTCTCCGGTTCTCAATATACCGTTCTCATATGTCTATCTTGCTACTACGATTAGTTTCGCGGGGATGGCGACTACGTCGAGCCTGCAACTCCTTGGTATTCTTAGCCAGTCAACCATGACATCAGAGCAGGACACGATTTGACTATTGCACCGCTCATAATTCTCTTACTTGGAATCTTCATTGGTATCCCAGTTGCGTTTGCAATTGGGATGTCTGCACTCTCCTTCTTTTTGATATCTAACGCGATGCCGCCTGAAATATTCATTCAACGGATGGTTGCCGTGACACATTCGTTTCCGCTCTTGGCGATCCCATTGTTCGTTATGACTGGCGTCGTAATGAACTATGCCGGCATCACCTCAAGGATGATGAATTTTGCTGAGGCAATGACGGGCCACTGGAAAGGCGGCTTGGCGCAGGTCAACGTCTTACTTTCGACATTACTGGGCGGTGTATCAGGATCGGCGAATGCAGATGCGGCAATGCAATCGAAAGTGCTCGTTCCGGAAATGACGCATCGCGGCTATGATCCTGCATTCTCTACAGCTCTAACAGCATCGTCCTCGATTATATCAGTAATTATCCCACCAGGAATCGGCCTTATTCTCTATGGATTTATGGGCGACGTCTCGATAGGTAGACTTTTTCTTGCAGGTATTGTTCCGGGCGTGATGATTTGCGCGGCAATGATGATCGCGGTGGCTGTTCAATCTCGTCGCTTGAAACTTCGCCCCGCATTTGATGCTCCGATGCCTTGGCCCAACCGTGCAAGCGCGTTAAGGGGGGCATTCTTGGCGCTATTGGTGCCGATTGGTATCGTACTTGGTATACGTCTTGGATATTTTACGCCCACTGAAGCGGGTGGAATGGCGGTGCTATTTGCGATCATTGTTGGCATTGTTCAAAGAGAACTAAGACTTTCTCACATCCGGCCCATTCTTGAACAAACCATGCAGGCAACTGCTGTGATACTGTTTGTGATATGTGCTGCGAATGCCTTTGGGTTTTATATGACGTGGGAGCGTATCCCAGCGATGGTCGCGCAAACAATGCTTACACTGACCAAGAACCCCTATCTGCTTCTGCTCTTAATTAATTTTCTATTGATCCTTGCGGGCATGTTTATCGAGGGTTCTGCCGCTTTGATCTTACTTACTCCGATCCTCGCACCGGTGGTAACGCAGGTGGGTGTTGATCCGGTGCATTTTGGTATTGTGATGGTACTCAATCTGACGATTGCAGGTGTCACACCTCCACTTGGAACCCTTATGTTCACCACATGCTCAATCACGGGTGTACCGATCTCTAAATTTATCAAAGCATCTGTTCCATTCTACATTGTACTGTTCGGTATGCTCTTGCTTCTGACATTTGTTCCGCAGATTTCTCTGTGGCTCCCTAACCTACAATTCGATTGAGGCCCCAATGACTAATTCAAACGACGGATGTGTACGGATTGAAACCAGTGGTAATATCGCTGAAATCATTCTCGATCGTCCGCAAAAGCACAATGCGTTGACGCCGGAAATGTATCGTCAGATCGCCAAGTGCTGTGCCGAGGCAAACGAAATTCAATCTGTACATACTGTAATCTTTCGAGGCGCCGGTGAACGAGCGTTTTGCGCTGGATCAGACACCAAAGCGCTTGATGGTTACGAAGATTTTTGGGCTTGGCGCAATCGGTTCGATTATATCCCGCCTATATTGTCCTTGCGCAAGCCCGCGATTGCTGCCGTCAAAGGTTGGGCCCTCGGCGGGGGACTTGAGATCGCGCTGGCATGTGATCTGCGCGTAGTGGCAAAATCTGCCGTATTTTCCGCACCTGAAGTGCAACTGGGCTGGAACGGCGCAGGCGGAGCTGCACACCACTTAACGGCTCTTTGTGGCTACGGACAGGCAATGAAACTCCTCCTGAGCGGAGAACGCTTTTCTGCAGACGAAGCAGAGCGCATTGGAATGGTCGAGTATCTTGTAGAACCGGGCGACGAACTTGCGCGCGCGCGCGAAGTCGCACAGATGATCTCATCAAACTCTACGGTCGCGACGCAGGCTGTGAAGGCTGCAGTGCGCGGAGCGATGGACCTAAGCCTAGAACAAGGTTTGCGAAACGAAAATGAACTTATGTCACTCTGTTTTGCAAAGATAGAACACGCTAAGCTCAAATCTCTCTTAGAAGGGCGAGATGAATGAGCAAGAAGCAAGAACTATCAAACAGCGATCCCAAGAAAGTCAAATCCACGGTTCCTGCTGTCGAAAAAGCTCTGGACGTACTGGAGCTACTGGCCGCATCCCCAAATGGGCTGACAATGAACGAGATCGTCGATTCTCTTGGCCGAACAATGGGGGAAATCTACCGCGTTGTTGTTTATATGACTGAGCGCGGATATCTATCGCAGGACGCGGAATCTAACCGATATTCGCTGACCTTGCGCCTTTTTGAATTGTCGCATCAGCATGACCCGACCGAGCGCTTGATCCATTCGGCATTACCAATGTTGGAACGAATAGCTGCTCGCACCAGACAGTCGTGCCATTTGGGTGTCCTGAACCGTGAAAATATCCTTGTGCTCACATCGGTGCAGAGCCCCCTTCCCGCTGGCTATGGTGTACGTACCGGCGCGCTATTTCCTGTGAATCAAACCAGTTCTGGACACGTAATTCTCGCGTTTTCTTCGAAGGATATTCAGGAACGCTATATTGCGCGGCAACCGTCCCAAGAGCGCAGCGCACTAAGAGAGCGCCTGAACCAAATCTATAAGAATGGATTTGAGGATGTCGCCAGCACCATGATAACTGGGGTGCGCAACCTCTGTGTCCCGGTTTTTGACAGCCGTGGCGTTGCTGCCGCAATTACTTCGGGGTTTATCGGTCAAACAAGCGCGACAGCGACAGCCGAAGAAACGCTCGCCACAATTCGCATCTCTGCGCTAGAGCTTTCAAAATCCTTGGGATTTCAATTGGAAGTTAGCCCGTTTGAGGCCGCGCTTACAGTATAACTAAGGGATCACTATGACCAAGACATCACTAAATCTTCCACTCAAGGGGCTACGCGTACTGGACTTCGCGCAGTTCCTTGCGGGTCCGGTAGCCGCCTTACGGCTAGCGGACTTAGGCGCTGAAGTCATCAAGGTCGAACGCCCACAGGGAGGAGACCTTTGCCGCTCTATGGTCGTTAACGATCAGCGACTAGATGGCGAGAGCCTAGTGTTTCATACTTTTAACCGCGGCAAGAAGAGTATTGCGGCTGACCTAAAGAAATCTGCCGATCTTGCGCAGGTACGTGAACTCATAAGAACCGCCGATGTGATGATTCACAATTTTCGCCCCGGCGTTATGGAACGCATCGGCCTTGGCTATGAAACCGTAAAGGAACTGAACCCGAAATTGGTTTATGGAGCGGTTTCAGGCTATGGCACCAGCGGACCATGGGTCGGGAAGCCCGGGCAAGATTTGCTCGTACAATCACTTTCGGGAATCGCATGGCTAAACGGGAATGCGGATGACGGCCCTGTTCCGACTGGCTATGCAATGCTTGATGTCGCGACAGCAGGAAATCTAGTGCAAGGAATCCTCGCATGTCTCGTTAGGCGAGGTATTTCTGGCGAAGGCGGAGTCGTGGAAGTCGATTTATTGTCCTCGGCGATTGATATGACCTTTGAGCAATTTACCTGCTTCCTTAATGATGATCAGCAACAACCGAGGCGTCACGCGATAGGTAATGCGAATCCATATCAGCCTGCGCCATACGGGATATACAGAACAGCGGATGGATATCTCGCGTTCGCAATGACACCACTTGCAACAGTTTCCGAAGTTCTTGAAGCGCCGGAAATCAATGAATTCGAACAGGATCAGGCATTCTCGCATCTGGATGAAATCAAGGAAATCGTCTCGCAAATATTTGCGACAAAACCGACGCAAGATTGGCTCTCGATCCTCGAGCCTGCGGGCATCTGGTGCGCTCCGGTTTTGGACTGGCCAGAGTTTGTGACGAGCGAAGGGTTCAAAGCACTTGAACCTATTCAAGTAATTCAAGCCCGCTCCGGCGAAACAGCGCGAACAACCCGCTGCCCGATCCGTATTGATGGTGCACAATTGACGAACTCTGCGGGTGCTCCGGCTCTCGGTGCAGACACCCAGGACGTGCTGCAGTCGTTAGCCTCCGCTGTTCAATGACGGCCCCACTCCAAGGGATAACGGTTGTTGATTTCAGCCAGTTTCTCGCAGGTCCTTATGCTTCGCTAAAGCTCTTGGATATGGGCGCCCGAGTGATCAAAGTCGAGAACCCTGATAAAGGCGACCTATGCCGCCACCTTTATCTTTCTCAAACCGTTGTGGGCAGCGATTCTACGCTTTTTCATGCTATTAATCGCGGCAAAGAAAGTATATCACTCGACTTGAAATCCAGCACCGGCCTGGACGCAGCAAAGCGTTTGATCCTAAGAGCTGACGTTGTGATCCAAAACTTCCGACCTGGTGTTATCGAGCGCCTTGGTCTTGGATACGATGCCGTGCGCGAATTAAAGCCTGATATCGTCTATGGATCTATTTCTGGATATGGCGAAACAGGGGAGTGGGCCAATCTCCCTGGCCAGGATCTGTTGGCGCAGGCGCGTTCTGGCATCATGTGGCTGACTGGCAACGCGGATCAAGGCCCAGTGCCAATTGGCTTACCGATTGCAGACATCACAGCGGGAGCCGCCCTTGTTCAAGGGGTGCTAGGGGCGCTATTTCGCCACGCGCGGACAGGTCAAGGCGCCAAGGTTCAAACTAGTCTGCTGGAAGCTTTACTTGATCTACAGTTTGAATTTCTCACAACTTACTTAAACAATGGTGAATCACCCCCCGTCCGCGCCGAAAAGGGTTCCGCGCACGGATATCTGGCGGCGCCCTATGGTGTCTATGAGACACAAAGCGGCCATCTCGCGCTTGCAATGACTCCCCTCGCCAAATTGGCAGGCCTGCTCGACGCTCCCGAACTCACCGTAGCCGCAAACGAAGTAAATGGTGAGTTTACACAAAGAGCGGCAATCTTTTCACATTTACAACATATCTTTCTTAAGCGTTCTGCCACCTCTTGGGAAGAATATCTGGGCTCTCATGGCGTCTGGTGTGCAAAGGTTTTGAACTGGAACGAAGTCATTAAGGGTAGCACGCCGCCAGTATCGGATATGCTTGCCCATGTCCGCGAAGCGAAGGGAAGTCTAACTATGATTAATGCGCCCTACTGCATTGACGGCAATAGGCGTCAGATTGATCGCATTGGCCCAACCCTTGATCAGCACGGTCAGGCCATTCGTCGCGAAATCGGGCTAATTTAATATGGGTATGGTTACGCTATAGCCGCGCGCAGTCGCTCGGTCTTTTGTCGGGCCAGATTGCTCTTTTGCCGATGCTGCGAATATCTATCCACGGAAACCGCTGCCAAAAGCACACCACCGCGAACGATGTCGTAAATATAAGGTGAGGCATTCATCAGATTCAAACCATTATCAATCAAGACGAGGAACACAGCACCAATAACGGACCCGATAACTGTACCGGAACCTCCGGTTAGTTTGGTCCCACCCAGAATAACCGCCGCAATCACCGTAAATTCTATACCGATACCGATTCCTGACTGAAGCCCTCCGACGCGTGCCAGCAATACCAACGCAGCGATCCCCGTGAGCATTCCGCTAATGCCATATGCTAAAACGGTAATTTTGTTCGTCGGCAGGTTTGTTTCATGCGCGGAGCGTTCGGAGTTCCCCAAAGCCCGTATATAGACGCCAAAGCGTGTGTGATTGAGGATGTAAACACCAGCAATAACCACCAGTAGCAAGATGAGAATTGGAACGGGAATACCAAGAATCCGCCCGTTTCCCAAAAACCCCATTTCACGTGGCACGGGAATATTTTGCGCCCCAGTTAAATGAATCGCCGCACCGCGATATATTGAGTATGTCGCCAATGTGGTAATGAGCGGTGATATCCGAAACTTAATTATGAGAATTCCGTTCAGCGCACCGAGCGCACTTGCACATATCATGGCCACAACAAACGACAGGACATAACTGTCGGTCTCAAGCATCAGCTGTGCAAAAAGAGCGGAGGTAAAGAAAAGTATCGCTCCAACGGAGATATCAATGCCTGCTGTGAGGATAATGTAAGTCATCCCAATTGCCATGATCGCCGTCACGCTCGCCTGCACGAGAACTGACTGCATGTTTGACAGCGTCAAGAACACCGGTGAAACTGCGGTCAATACAGCAGACAAACAAACCGTCGCCGCGAAAATCGCCATCCATTTTTGGCGAAACAGCTTCGCGAAACTTTGCGAACTCATACCTTGTCTCCTAGTTCGTGGGGCAAACCTTCGCTTGCGGCGAGCGAGATAATTTTTACGGGGTCATATTCTGCGCGCTCAAACGAACCGGCGATCCGCCCCTTGCGCATTACCAGCATTCGATGCGTCGTATGCAGCAACTCCGGTAAGTCAGACGACACGATGATCACGGAGCGGCCACTTTCGGCGAGATCAATGATAGATTGATGGATGTCGAATTTCGCACCGATATCCACACCCTTGGTTGGCTCATCAAAAATCAAGATATCCGGGTTCATCGCTAGCCAACGCCCCAACAGGACTTTCTGCTGATTCCCACCAGATAGATCTCCGATCTGGCTTTCCACATGCGGAACCGAAATGGACATCTCATCGACTACGCTATTAGCCTTAAGTCGCTCACCGCGAAACCCTATACCTTTGACGGTACGCTTAACGAATTCTGCAAGAGCCGATGCGGACAGGTTTTCGCGAACGGGACGGTTAAGAAACATACCATGACGACGACGATCTTCGGGAACATAGCACACGCCTGCCTTTTTCATGTCCTTAATCGAAGTCGGCGACATTTCTCGCCCCATTATCTGAACACTGCCGCGACTTGGCCGCAGCCCAAAAATCGCCTCTGCAAGCTCGGTCCGCCCTGCCCCCATCAATCCCGATATCCCAAGGATCTCACCTTTTTTCAGGCTAAAATTGATATCATCGAAATCAGGAGAATTGAGGCTCTTTACGCGCAGGACTTCGTCTGATTGCCTATCGGCAAGTTCCAGTTGAGCATCCTGAAGTGCCCGTCCAACCATCATTTCTTCAAGATTGCGCTGCGATACTTCATTAAGTTTTCCATGACCGACCTGGTGACCGTCTCGAAGGACTATGAAGGTGTCGCATAGTCGATATATCTCTTCCATGAAGTGAGATATGAATACTATCGCCAATCCTTGTGCCTTAAGGGAGTCCACAATTTCGAACAGTTTTTCTCGCTCAAGAACCGTCAACGATGTAGTGGGCTCGTCAAGTATCAGCACTCGATTAGCGTGAAGTAGTGCCTTGGCAATTTCAACAACTTGCTGATGCCCCGCCCCTAACGTTTCAACCAAGTCACTTGGATCAATGGACATCCCCAGTATGTCGAGTTGCTGCTGAGCAACTTTGTTGGTCTCACGCCAGTCAATTCGGGCCGCTTTACCGGGCAAATCGGAAATACAGATGTTCTCTGCAACGGTAAGAGAACCAAAAAGCGAAAGCTCCTGATGAACTGCAGACACACCGTGCGCTGCGCGTTCCGGGCCTGGCACTTCTTTCCCGCGCACCAAGATTGTGCCTTCGCCGGGTTCCAGCAGGCCACAAAGCATGTTTTTCGTGGTCGTTTTTCCTGCGCCATTTTCACCGACAAGGGCGAGCGCCTCGCCCGGGCGCAGATCAAACGTTACATTGTTTACAACCGTACGCCCCGAGAACGATTTCGACAGGTTTCGCACAGACAGGACAGGCTGAACCTCCGTAAACTGATGATTTTGCTGCATCAGCGGTTCCTCTTGTTGCTAAACGTCATCGCAAGCCAAGTACCTGCAAATATCAGAACGCCTTGAATGATAAGTTGGTCATAAAATGGGATTCCAATCAAGTTCAGCCCATTGGTCAGTACCGCCAAAAGAGCCACGCCCAAAACGGTCCGCTCGATCGACCCTTCGCCACCGGTCATACTTGTACCGCCCAAAACGACCGCGCCGATAATGATCAGCAACAACGTATCGCCCACTCCTGGAATGGCGTTTCCTAAGTTCGCAATTGAGATGAAGCCAGCAACTCCAGCCAGTACCCCCGACAACAGATATACAGAGCACTCAGTCCAAGCAGTATTGATACCAGCGTAACGCGCAGCGTCGCGATTGGCACCGACAAGCATAACATGTCGCCCCCAACTGGTTTGGCGCAACGCAATCGCGCTTAGCGCGCATAATGCCATCCCAACTAGGGTAACCGCGGGAACACCCATCCAAACGACAAAACCGAAGTCCAGCAACGCGAACGGCGTCCCCTTAACTGCGATCCCTTGGCTCATTACAAATGCAAGCCCGCGTGCAATCAGTTGTGTCGCCATTGTTGTAATAAATGGTGTGAGCCGGAAATAACCGATCATCACGCCGTTCAACAAGCCAAAGCCTGTACCTACGGCGATCGCTGTAGCGACACCCATCGCGATGCTATCTGTCTGGGCCATAACCAATCCCGCCAGCACGGCACTTGCGCTGATGACCGTGGATATGGATAGATCAATGCCTCCCGCCAAGAAGACAAACGTCATCCCAATCGCCGCGATCAGCACAACCGCGTTTACACCTAGCATAGCCTCCATGTTGCCCGCTGTGGCGAAGTACGGAGAAATAAGTGAAAAACTAGCCGCCAGTACAAGTACAATTGGTATGGCAGGGAAAGTCTTGAACGCGGTGACGCCTCGAAGTTGCATGATTATTCAAACTCTTGATAATAAGAAAGCGCGCCGAGATCGGCGCGCTTTGTCTATTTCAAATGTGGTGCGCTATTTTGCGCCCCAGATCATGGCCTTGTTGGCCTCAGCATCGGCGCCAGTGTAAAAATCCCCGGGGATAACGTTCGTGCGGTCGACTTCTTTACCGTCCAAAATGTCAGCTACAAGCGAAACCGCCTTGCGACCTGTTGCCTCAGTGCCCATTACTACAAATCCGTCGGCGACACCTTTCACAACCGCTTGATAACCGTCGTTAGAGCCGTTCACACCCGTCACAACCACGTGGCCCTCTTCTCCAACTGGCACCAACTTGCCTGAATCCGATAGCACCGTTTCTACTGCAGGAATGTGAGTATCGGTTGCTGCAAACACTGCCTTTACATCTGAATTAGCTTGAAAAGCATTCTGTGTGCCAGAAAGCGCGCGCGCAGAGTCCCAATCTGTCGGAACTTCAATTAGTTTAACGTTGTCCAACTTGGCTATGCCTTCACGGAAACCTTTCGAACGATCGATACCATTCTGGTCATTTAGGGCGCCAATAAGTTCAACAATGGTGATTTCACCTTCGACATCTTTCAATGCCTCGGCAGTGTATTCGCCGGCCAAACGACCGTCAAAGGTGGAATCAGGACCAACAAAGGCTTGAACGACTCGACTATCGGGTAGGTCGCGGTCGTAGGCTACGACGGGGATGCCCGCCTTCTTTGCGGCAAGAAGAGCACGTTCAATCGTGTTCTGATCCACAGCGCACACGAGAATCGCATCAACCTCCTGCGTAATCAGTGACTGAATCTGGGCGTTTTGCTGTTGTGCGTCACCATCCGCCACAACTTCTAAGATTTCAAAACCACGATCTTCGGCCTCTGCCTTAATACCGTTGTTTACTGCGACGCGACTCTCAAAGAGTTGGTCGACGGATAAACCAATTTTGATTCCATCTGCATAAGCGCTGCTCACTGCGGTAATCGCGACAGCCGCCGCCGCTGCTAGTAGTTTCTTCATGTTTCTCTCTCCCAAAGCATTCGACCGTAAACGAGCCTCATGCCGTCCAAATTCACGCCCATTCGCATTCAGGCACTTTCACATTTGCAAATTACTTTTAAACTTGCAAGGAGAATTTGGTCGTACAAAACTAGCACTCGGAACATTAGTCTTCGTACCATCCCACTCATTGTTGCCGACGCGCCGCCCGTTCGGGAAACTGAGATGGATACTAGTACCAAGTTGCAGATCCGAATTTTACCACGCCCCTAGCTGATTTTCGGACTCGGCATTCATTAGCGCAAGTGAATCTGCTCGACCTTAGGCGCGTTCTCGATGACGCTGATGTGGATCAGGAATAGGCACTGCTGACAGCAAAGACTTAGTGTACGGGTGCTTTGGCCCTGCTGCTAGTTCTTCACGGGTCAGCAACTCAACCATTTCGCCCTTATACATAACCGCAACGCGATCACAGATATGATCCACCACTGCGAGATCATGCGAGATAAAGATATACGTCAGAGCAAATTCTTCCTGAAGGTCCTGCAATAGGTTCAAGACCTGCGCCTGAATGGGCACATCCAACGCGGATACCGCTTCGTCTGCGATTACCAGCTCAGGCCGTGTCGCCAATGCGCGCGCAACGCCAAGGCGCTGACGTTGGCCACCCGAGAATGCATTCGGATGACGCAATAGATATTCAGGGCTCAACCCAACCTGCGAGAGAAGTTTCGCCACACGGTCGGTGAGCTCTTTGCGTCCCAGGCCCTCTGCCTTTTCGATACATTGACCGATCAGATCAATAACCCGCAAGCGCGGATTTAGGGACGATTGCGGGTCTTGAAATACCATCCGCATATCGCGCCAAATCTCACGCATTTCATGCTTGTTCGCCTTCGCGATATTCGCTGCGGGCTTATCCTGCCGCAAGAATTCAATATCTCCGGACGTAGGCGGGAGAATGCCCATAATTGCGCGACTTAGCGTCGATTTACCCGAACCGCTCTCGCCGACAATTCCGAACGTTTCACCACGCAGAACGTCGAACGACACGTTGTTCACCGCTTTGATCGTTCCAGACGGCTTGCTAAACATTCCGCCCCCAACGGGAAATTCGATACTCAGGTTACGCACCTTAACGATTGGCTCTCCTGCTGGGGGGCGCGGTTTTGCGGGGATCAACTCTGGTGGGTTCTCCGGGTTTTTCAGTAGTTCATGAATATCCGGCAGGCGCTGCACACGTTGACCGCCGAGTTTTGGCACCGAGGCCAAAAGCGCGCGCGTATAGGGATGCTTGGGAGATTCAAAGATCGAGTATACGTCGTTTTTCTCAACGATCTTGCCATGATACATGACGACGATATCCTCGGCGACCTGAGCGGCCACACCCATATCGTGGGTGATAAGCATCACGCCCATTTGGCGTTCTTCTTTCAATTCCGCGATCAGGTCCAGAATTTGGGCTTGCGTGGTCACATCAAGTGCTGTGCTTGGTTCATCTGCGATCAACAGACGCGGCTCGCACGATAGCGCCATTGCAATCATTGCGCGCTGACGCATTCCACCTGACAGTTCAAAGGGATAAGCCTCGAATCGTTCTGCTGGACGAGGAATCCCAACGCGATCAAGCAAATCAATCGCGATTTCTTTTGCTTCAACCTTGGAGACATTTCGATGCAGCATGATCGTTTCGACGATCTGCTTGCCGATTTTGGTGATCGGACCCAGCGAGGACATCGGCTCTTGGAAGATCATCGAAATATCGCCACCACGAATTTCGCGCACCTCAGGGGCGCCCGCTCGCATTTTGGCAAGGTCAATAGATCTTCCGTCTGCGTGGTTATAAACGATAGAGCCTTGCGTGATTTTCCCCGGCTTGTCGACGATGCGCAGTATGGAGCGCGCCATAATTGATTTGCCCGAGCCACTCTGCCCCAACACGACCAAAGTTCGGTTTGCCATTACGTCCAGGTCGACCCCGTCCACGGCCGTGACGACTCCATCTTCGGTGAAGAATTGCGTTTTCAATCCGCGTATTTGAACCAGCGGCTGTTCGATTGTGGTTTTCGGATCAATGAGCATTTGGATCTGCGGCGTCACGGAGGCCGTCCCCTAGGAAGTTAAGTGCCAGCACGGCAAGAACTATCATCGAACCAGGCGCAATGAGCAACCAAGGGGCCTCGACGATGGAGCGGATGTTTTGAGCCTCTTTCAGCAGGGTTCCCCAAGATATGATCGGGGGCTGCAAACCTATGCCCAAGAAGCTAAGCGATGTTTCGGCCATGATCATCAACGGTATTGCCAACGTCAGGGATGCGATAATGTGGCTGGAGAAGTTCGGCACCATATGCTTGCGGATCACCTCCCAGTCGGTAAGCCCGTCAAGGCGTGCGGCGATAATGAAATCTTCGCCGCGCATCGCGAGGAATTTCCCACGCACTTCTCGCGCCAACGAGGTCCAGCCGATCATTGACACAATCAGGGTCACGACAAAGTAGGTCCGCAAAGGGGGCCAACCCAAAGGAATGGCAGCTGCCAGCCCCATCCAGAGTGGAATGGTCGGTATTGAGCGCAGGAACTCGATCAAGCGTTGGATCAGGTTGTCCACCAAGCCGCCGTAAAAACCGGATATTCCGCCGAGTGTAACGCCCACGATCAACGATACCACAACCCCTACAAGGCCAATCGACATTGATACTTTGGTGCCTATGATGATCCGGCTCATCATATCACGCCCAAGACGGTCCGCGCCGAGGAAATACACGCGATCTTTTGGATTTACAGGGCCAAACAGATGCCGATCCGACTTTATCATGCCCCAAAACTCATATTCGGCACCACGTACGAAAAAGCCCAAAGGGATGATTTTTTCTGGGTCGGGCTCGTAGGTACGGCGCATCGTGGCGCTATCTATTTGCATCGCCATTTTCTTGGCGTGTAGTTGGAAGCTACGGTTGCCCTCTGCGTCCTCGACAATGAAATGAACACCCTGAGGCGGCTGGAAAATGGCGCGACGATTGGTATCGGCTGCGTCTCCCGGTGCCAGAAAAGGCCCGAGAATTGCCATTAGATAGATAAGTCCAACAAGCCAAAGGCTCACGTAGGCGACCTTATGGCGTTTGAACTTGCGCCACATCAGCGCCCAAGGGCCAAGCACGTTCGGGGCCTCGGTTTCGTCCACTATGGGTGAATTTGTTGCGAGTGTTGTCATTGATAACGGATCCTTGGGTCAATCCACGCCAACAAAACATCCGACAACAAGGTGCCCAGAACGGTTAGGATGGAGACAATAAAGATAAGCGAACCAGCAAGATACATATCCTGCACCAATAGCGCGCGCAGCAAGAGCGGACCCGTGGTGGGTAGGTTCATCACCACTGCTACAATAATCTCGCCGGACACGAGAGTGGGCAAAATCCAACCGATGGTTGAAATAAACGGGTTCAACGCGACGCGAACTGGATACTTCATGAGCAGTTGAAATTCGCTCATCCCTTTTGCGCGAGCGGTCACAACATAAGGTCGGTAAAGTTCATCTAGAAGGTTTGCGCGCATAATACGGATCAGGGCAGCAGCGCCGGATGTGCCAACAACAACGATCGGCATCCATATACGCGACATCAGATTGCCGAACTTCTCGAGGGACCACGGTTGATCGATGTATTCTGGACTGACTAATCCACCAACACTTTGCCCGAAATACTTGAAGGATACATACATCATAACCAGCGCCAGCAGGAAATTCGGGATTGCAAGCCCGATGAATCCAAAGAATGTCGCGATATAATCCCCTGCCGAGTATTTCTTGACGGCAGAATAGATCCCAATCGGGAGCGCAGTTGCCCAGATAAATGCCAGTGTCATCAAGGAAATCCCGAAGGTCCACCCGAGACGATCCCAAATCAAGTCATTTACGGGTAGGTTCTTCTCGAAGGAAATTCCGAAATTTCCGTGCAGCAGGATGCCCTTCATCCATTTGTAGTATTGAACATACATCGGCTGCCCCAGTCCGTATTGATCGCGCAGCGCCTGCTGGGTACCCGCGTCCAAACCGCCGGAATCGCTGAGTTCTGCAGCGAGCGTGTCCAGATAGTCTCCGGGAGGAAGTTGGATGATAGCAAACGTCACGATCGAGACCAAGAACACGGTCGGGATCATGTAGAGCAATCGGCGATAAACGAAACTGAGCATTGGTTCGGGCCTTAATCAATCTAATTGTGGAGCCGCCGCCGCGGAGGACAAATACGGCGACTCCACCGGTGCTAAATCATGCCAGCTTAAGAGAGAAGCAGACATGACCCGTTCGAGGGACGACTTATTTCAGGTTGTCGCCACCTTCGAAATAGTATTGCGCAGTGTATGGCGCCGGTGTCCAAAGCTGTCCAGCGATGGGCATTGGGTCAGGGTAATTGCGCAAATTGTTCCGCGCGATCCCGAAGGCCCCATCCACTTGTCGCAGGCCAATCGTCAGGAGTTGCCCTGCTGCTTGGTCGATCAGTTTCTTGAGCGCTTCTTCCTGTGCAGCAGGATCAGCAGAAGCAGTTACACCTTTGTAGGCCTCAAACAGTGCTTTGATATCTGCCGGAGGTTCCTCGCCTGTGCTTGGGTTTACACCCCATTTCGCCCATTCCGGAGCAAAGTGAATGATCGCCGGACGCGGCAAGTAACAATCGGGGTTGGTGTAGGCATCAACCAAACCGCCCGGACAATTCCAGATATAGCCATCGTGCTCGGCATTCTGGGTCAGCTCATTCAGGCGTGAGCGGTCAGTGGCGCGTACCTGAATATCCAATCCAACCTCGGCGGCCTGCTCCGCAACGATTTCCATAACATCAGGGTACTGGAAGCCAAACACATCAGCGACCAAGAACACCAAAGTAAAGCGGTTGCCGTCCGGCCCCAAACGGAACCCGTCGGAGTCGCGTTGATCAAGACCAATACCGTCCAACAACTCATTTGCCAGTTCGGGATCGAACTCTGTGTGCTGCGTAGACCACTCCTCGTTATACAAAGGCGACAACGGATGCGGTGAAGTCTGCACCGGATTGCCAACACCTAGATATACGAGGTCGATGATTTCCTGACGGTCCACCGCATGACTAAGCGCTTTGCGGAACTCGAATGTGTTTACGATCTCGCGCTTAACAGGGTCGCTATTATTGAGATTCAGCATCAAAGCCGCTTGGCTCGCGGTGATATCGCCCACTTGGTAGAAATCGTACTGTCCTCGCTCTTTGTTGTCGGTCAGAGATGCAAGGTTGGATGCACGCCCGATATGGCGCGCCATATAGTCGATCTCGCCGTTGAATGCTTTCAACAGGATACTTTCAGGATCTTCAACCTGATCCCAAGTCACGCGGTCGATATAGGGCAATTGCTGGCCTTCGGAATCTACCTTGAAGTAGTAAGGATTCCGTTCCGCAACGACGCGATCAGAAGCGCCATAGGCAGTCGTCAAATGCCATGGGTGCAATGTTGGGCGGTCGACGTTTTGCCAGAAAATCGGCGTATGCATCGGGCCGGATTTCAGGTTGAACAACGCCATCCAATCAGCGGCAGCAGGCTCGGCATCAACCAACGCTTGAACGTCGGGGTTATAGTCCGCGTGGAATTGCTTCAGATAATGCGCAGGATAGTTCACCACGTAGTAGCCATAGCCATACGCCATGTTTTGCAGGAACAGGCCGTTTGGCTCGGCGAACTTAAACTCGACAGTCGTCTCGTCAATTTTGGTGACTTCTACCGGACCGCTCGGACCAACAAAGTTCGGGTGCTGTGATTGCGTCAGGCGATCATCGTTAAAGACTTCGCTCCAGAACATGATGTCGTCAACGGTAAACGGTTCGCCGTCCGACCATTTCATTCCTTCGCGCAGCTTGAAAGTAAAGGTTGTTGCATCCTCAGAGACCTCATAGCTCTCTGCGATATTCGGGTGCACAGTGCTCCAGTCGGCACTCCAACGCACGAGATTCTCATTCGAGATCAGCCGTACGATGTTGTGCTGATCCCCGCCTCCCAATATGGCGCGGCGCAATGTGCCGCCATATTCACCAATGGAGTCTAGTGTTTCAAGAACCATCGGTTCGGTGGGAAGGCGATCCTGGACCTCTGGCAAAGTGCCGGCGGCAACTTGCTCGGCAAGCATCGGCGCCTCTTTATAGTCCGCGCCAAAGGCTGCCCCCGCAAGACATAGGCCCGCAACGGACGTTGCAAGTAGCCCTTTCATCTTCAAGTGTAGTCCCATTCTGTCCTCCTCTATTGAATGGTTAGTCTTTTAGTTCACCAGTTAGTGACCGACCCGTCGGGCCTTCTGAGATGAGGTCCTTCTACATGTGTCGCGACCTGCTTGCGCAGCGCGTCTTCGTTGACCTCGATGCCCAAGCCGGGCTCATCAGGTAGCAAGTAGTCAGGACCGTTCATTTTGATCTGCTTTGGGAACAGGGATGCGTCGTGATACCCGAGATTTTCAACAACTGTCTGACGTGTTTCCAGCCAGCTAAAGTTCGGGATCGCCGCTGACATATGAACGCTCGCCGCCGTACAGACCGGCCCGAGCGGATTGTGTGGCATCACGTCGACGTAGTGGCGCTCGCTCATGGCCGCGACCTTCATCGCTTCGGTAAAGCCGCCGATATTACTGATGTCCAGACGCATATATTGGGTCATTCCGGCATCAAGAAAACGCGCGGCCTCCCATTTGGAAGCAAACTCTTCGCCCACCGCAAACGGAATTTCGGTCATGCGGCGAAGCGATGCATAGGCCTCGGGAGTTTCAGAGCGGATCGGCTCTTCGATAAAATTCAGTGTCCCACGTGGCATCATTGCGCAGAAGTCCGCCGCCTCGGCCACGGTATAGCGATGGTGCATATCCACGCCCAAACATATGCTCTTGCCGTATGCCTCGCGGATCGCGATCAACTCTTCTGCAGTTTTGCTCAGGGACGCGCGAGGGTCGAAAATCTCGCTATCGTCAAAGCTACCGGGATAAGTGCGCACACATGTCCAGCCCTGATCAATGAGCATACCGATCTCTTTGAGAAGCTGCTCTGTCGTTTTCCCCATCGAGGTCCCAAACGTCGGGACAACATCGCGCTGTTTGCCACCGAGTAGCTGATACACCGGCACTCCGAGGCGCTTTCCCAAGAGATCATATAAGGCGATATCAATTGCGGAGATTGCAGCCGCCAGAATACGGCCACCCTCAAAGTACTGGCTGCGATAGCTTTCCTGCCAGATCCGAGAAATATTGCGGGAGTCCTGCCCTACCAAGAAGCTGGAATAGTGTTGGATTGTAGCGGCCACAGATTGCTCACGGCCAGACATGCCGCTTTCGCCCCACCCCACAAGGCCATCTTCGGTTGTAACCTTTACCAAGAGCTGGTTCCGCAGTCCCACGCGCGCAATTAACGGTGTGATTTCGGCAATTCTGGCCTTCTGCGCCGCACTTTGCCGAATTAGTTGTGCCGCTGTGAACTGTGCCGTTTCTGGTTTTGTGGCGATCTGCGCTTTGTCGGCCATTGATAACTCCGAATCGTCATGATTGGGTTCATACTATTATCATTTAATCAAAATAGTCGACTATTTTTTATATATGGTATGACTAAAAACTCAAGATATTGAAAATAATGGGGAATTAATTTTACAAATGCTCTACTAAATTATAAAAATCGTACTAGAATGATGAAGCCGCATTCATCAGGAGACCAGTATGGCAGAGCCGAACGCGCTTCAGCATCAAGAGCAGTCGCTCTACTTAACCATTCTGGAAGACATCTTTCGGGGAAAGCTCTCGGGCGGAGATCGGCTAAAGGTTTCGGCGCTGGCAAAACAATATGGCCAAAGTGCAAGTCCTGTGCGCGAAGTGCTGCGGCGGATGCAGGGTGAAGGGTTTGTCGAGATTCTGCCGAACAAAGGCGCCGTAATTGTATCCGCAAACGCAAACACCATTCAGAACATTTTTGAAGTGCTTCAGTTGCTTGAGCCGTACTTCGTCGAGTGGTTTGCCGAATACGCGCTTCCGGAAGTCGTCGACCAACTTGAAGTGGTCCACAAGAAGATCATCGCGCTTGATCCCGATGATCTCTATAGCTTGCGCCAATTGGATTCCGAGTTTCATTACCTCATCGCAAATCACCATTATAATGATGCCGCCGCCAACACATGGAAGCGCCTTCGTACGGCCCTGACGGTGCATTCTTCGCGGTTACGCATTAGTCCAACGCGTATTGCGACAATCATCGAACAACATGGTGAACTGATTGCGGCCTTCAGAGCAAATGACGCCGCCCGCGCTCGTGAGGTAATTCAAAAACACGTCAGCGGCTCCTTCGACCAACTCTCACAGCAAATGCGAGCAGCTGGAATGTGGTCTGCAATAAAAAACTACAGGCAATAAGATGTTGCAGCTTGTTGTCTGACGTCAGCGCCTATGGGTCCAAATAGAGCGATTTGCTAAGAGTGTGTTTCTGGCTCATCGTGACCACCGAGGGGTGGACGATGAGAAAGACAACGAAGAGCCCAAGCGAGAGGATTTTCCTAGACTTCAAGCGAGCCACACGCAAATACGATTCATCCAAATGAGGCCAGAACCGCTTTGGATAATTTGCGCGGAGGGGAAAGCATTACTTGCGTCAAAATTCGCGTGCGTATGCCATTATTTCTGAGCATCTTCAGTGAAGAATTTAGCTTTCTCTCGATCGAGCAGCTCAGCTGCATCTACACCAAGAGCGGAAGCAATTCTTTCTAGAACGCGCGCTGATGGATTTCGAACTCCACGCTCAACGCCGCTAATATAACCTCGATCAAACCCGCTCTCTGCAGCAAAATCTTCCTGAGTCATACCACAACTCTTGCGTAAACGTCGAAGGTTCCATCCTATTCTTTGACATATATCCATCTAAGGATAGTCGACAAATGAGACCAATCAGACCACGACTTATAAGTCTCATTTTTCGCTCGACAACACGCTATTTTGATGTAACCTAGTCGAGTAGAAAGATATTACCCATGTAGTTGTCACTTGTAATCGATGTTGCCGAAGGAACTCAGAACTATGTCACCGATGCTCGCCCCACATGACCAGATCGCCCGCCATAGATGCCCTCCTATTGATCGCCAAGCGCTCTATGGCGAGTTTGCGCCAGCAATGAAGCAAGGTGGCAAACTATTTCATGACATTGCGGATCGAGCTGCATATGTCTTTATCGTGGGTTTTCTACCGTCACACTTGCGCCCCCAAAATAATGAAATATTGACTAGAATAACCACACCATACCACCGACCTACGAGCCTTGACCGCCGCCATGGGAATCGCAAACTTTTTGAAGATGCGGTTCGCGACCTACTGATCAGCCCCACCTAAGTAGTCCAGTTTGAATGTTAGTGCATGATCGGCCTTAGTTCCATCGGGACGATGGTTTCCGGAGCCGGCGGGCGGTAGCCCAGAGCACTGTGTGGTCGTTTGGTATTGTAGTGTTTCCTCCAGCTTTCGATGATAATCTGTGCTTCGCGTAGAGTGTAAAAGCTCTCCCCGTTCAGCAACTCGTCGCGGAACCGGGCATTGAAACTTTCGCAATACCCATTCTCCCACGGCGAGCCAGGCTCAATGTAAGCCGTTTTGGCTCCAACCGCCTCAATCCAGTCTCGAACAGCCCGAGCTATGAACTCCGGGCCGTTGTCCGACCTGATGTAGGCCGGAACGCCGCGCAAGATGAACAGATCCGTGAGTGCGTCGATGACTTCTGTCGAGTTCAACTTCCGCTTCACCCGGATCGCCAGGCATTCCCGGCTGTATTCGTCCAAGATGTTCAGGGTCCGGAACGCTTTCCCGTCATCAGTTCGATGATGAACGAAGTCATACGACCAGACGTGGTTGCGATACTCTGGCCGCAGCCGGACACATGAGCCATCATTTAGCCAGAGCCGCCCCTTCTTGGGTTGTTTCATGGGTACTTTGAGCCCCTCACGCCGCCACAACCGTTCAACCCGCTTGTCGTTCACCTGCCAGCCCGCATCCCTGAGCAGAGCCGCAATCCGGCGATACCCGTACCGGCCATACTGACGTGCCAGTTCGATCATATCAGCAACCAGCCGTTCTTCGTCACTTCGGTCAACAGGCAACCGCCTCTGGGTGGATCGGTTCTGCCCCAAAACACGACAGATCCGCCGCTCAGACACCCGCACCTCATTGCGAATGTGATCGATGCAGGCGCGGCGGCGCGAGGGGCTCAGAAGTTTCCCCGTGCGGCTTCCGACAGGATCAACTTGTCCAGGGTCAGATCAGATACGGCTCGCCGCAGTCGATCATTCTCCTTCTGAAGCCGCTTTAGTTCCCTCAGTTGGTCGGTTCCCATTCCGCCATATTGTTTGCGCCAACGATAAAACGTCTGTTCAGTTATCTGCACTTGCCGGATTGCATCAACACGCGGCATGCCTTGACCGCAAAGCACCTCAACCTGCCGCAACTTCGTGACAATCTCTTCTGGCTTGTGTCGCTTAATTCCCATTTTCAATCCTCCGATTCCTAACTATAGGGGCGGACCACTTCAAAGGGGGAGGACCACTGCGTTTGGCTGGGCTGAAGGCGCGTTCATGGAGGCTTATAACACCAACCGCGCTTTGGTGGATGCTGCAGCGCTTGAGGGTAACCCTGTTGCGGAAGCTGTGTTTACTCTAGTCACAGAGCATGGCCCGTGGCGTGGCACGGCAAGCGGGTTGATAATAACCCTGCGCAACAGCTATCCGCAACTCACCGACGATCCGCAGATGTTTCCCCGCAGCGCCAATAAGCTCTCCAGCGAATTGCGCCGCGTCCATCCGATTCTGCGCCGCCAAGGCATAACCATCACCCGAACCCGCGAAGGCCGCACCGGGCAACGCTTCATCGAGTTAAAGAATGCCTGATTTGATCGTCAGCATCGTCAGCATCGTCAGCCAATCATACAGATAAGGCCCCATAAACTAAGGACGGCTGACGATACTGACGGTGCTGACGATAGATTTGCCAAAACTCACAGTGATAGAATTAATTAGTTTCCCGAGAAGCTTGAATTGGCCTATGGTTCTGTAGAAAATCCTATAGATATCATTTCTTTATTTTCAGCCGAAATCAAAATGCAAATCCAATCAAAATTTACAGGAATTATTGTGAAGAATGAAAAGTGCCATAAATTTACAATTAAATCCTGCCCCGACAAGCATTCTGGACTTGGTCGCGTTCTGGTACACTTCAAAAGACGAGACAACTCTAAACGCTTCCAAATCGTCCGAATTCTAACTCCCAAGGGTAAAGCCGCATACGCCGCTGTAATTGGTCACTACGAAAGCCCAGATTACATAAAAATGGACTATGACCTAAGAGATGAGTTAGGTTTGAGTGTCGGCGAGACGACTTTGCTCGAAATCAAGAGGTGCGGGCCGTTTGAAACAGTCTATTGGTATCTCACTGCGCGCGATCCATTAATCAAGGTACCTGCGGTTCTCGCGCTGACCTCCGTAGGCATGGGAGTTGTTAGCTTGATCATATCACTGAGGTCTTGAATTTATTTTTTTTTGCAACCAATTGTGACTCGACCATCGGTTGATGCCACAAAGTCATAAGAATTCAGAAGGTAGCGCGTGGAATTGCCTCCCAATAGCCTTGTCCCTTTAATTGCATTACCCCTTCGAACGATACTAATGCTCCAAACTTCGATTTTAGAGCGAAACTGATTGGAAATTTTGGTTGAATAGTTTCACCCATAAGCTTGATGTGAAACCCATTTGGAAACTTTGCACCAGAGCTACCTTGCAATTTACTTCTTTCAATAAAGCCGCCTTGAAACATTCCGCTTCCTGTAGGCATGACATCCAACTCATCGTCCGAATTTTCAGACAAGAAAATAAAATTCGTGATAGGGTCCATGAAGTGAGACGCCGAAATTGTAACTTCAATTTCGCCGGGTGATTTCTCCGCCACTGTCCAAGTCAGATTTGAAAATGTTTTATGTTCTGGTGCAAAGCTAGATTTTCCCTGCACCACACTGACAATTTGATTCAAAGCAACTTCAAGGCCTTGAGTGAACATATCTATATATAAATTCTGCAACAAAATGGGCGGCATCTCCACGTTTCCGACTTTAACTGGGATCAGTTTACATTGACCTTTTGTTGCCTTCAGTAGCGCGTTCTGCCACTCAACTTTAACCATTGGACTCTGTAAACTTCGCTCCGATACAAAAAAGAAAACATACTTTGGTGCTGTAAGCCCACCATTCATCTTATCGATAACTCCGTCACCTGGCTGTATCGACCAACTGTCATAGAAAACCTGATCTTCTCCGAAGATATCGCGTAACCGCAAAGCAATTGGTTCAACCACCGGCTTATCACCATGATTATGGCTCAAAAAAATCATTTTTATTTCCTAATAGTTTTGCGAGTGAGTGTCGGTATTTTTCCTAACTTGCTAGTATAATCAAGGAATAAGAGCGTTTAGGAATCCGTTCACGCATATTCGGCTTTTATGTTCTATAAGTTACACTTGCTGCAATGCCCCAAGCCGCACGGATGTCCGCTGTGCCGGAGGAGCCAAAACATCTTCAAAATCTACTTTGGTTTTGAATGGAATTTGTGGGGCGAATATCGGGATGGTTTACATCTATACTAGTAACGAAGGAAAACTATGCGATTTGAAAATAAATGCCCTGTTTGCTGGTCTGAAGCCGACAAACATTCGAGTGCTAATGACACCTGCCGCTTCGAATGCGAAAGATGCGGTACTTTTAAGGTGTCACGTACTGCTGAAAGGTTGCTAGAAATTTCGGCAGAAAAATTTCTCAGCCAAGCTAACCTTTTTGGTAAGACGGCAAATAGTGACTTAGCTCCTAACAACACACCATTTGCTGCATCACTCGGGCATTGGCTTCAAGATCAGCAACGCTATAATCTCGATCCACTTCTTATCTCCGAAACAGTAACCCGCCATACCGAAAAACCATATTTTCCTAGTATCGAAACTCAAATTGCGAATTTGTTGCGCGTAATTGGTAATCATGTAGGTGAACCCGGCCCAGAGCGTTCGTTCGAATTTGGCCCTACCCAATTCAAGGTTGGCTGCAAAACTCGAGAAGGAGTTGTAGGGCTTGCAAAACATCTTTCCGAAATGGGACAAATCGAATTTCGACCAAGCAAAACCCTCGAAGGTATTACATTCTCGGCGACAATGACGGTCGCAGGGTGGATCGAGTACGAAAGGATTTTGGCGGACAATAAGGTGGGACGAAAAGCGTTTATTGCAATGCCGTTTGGAAAAAGAGATCTAGATGATGAATGGTTGCCAAGTTTACGAAATGCAGTAGCACAAACAGGTTATGAACTTGAACGCGTGGACGATAAACCAAAGTCGGGCTTGATTGACACTCGCATGAAGTTGCAAATCAAGGCCGCTCGTTTTTTGCTAGTGGAACTGACACATAGTAACCTCGGTGCATACTGGGAAGCGGGTATGGCGGAAGGCCTTGGTAAGCCAGTAATATATTTACGTAGAAGCAATGACTTGGACAAGGCTCACTTTGACGTAGAACATTCGTTTCGAGTCCAGTGGGATGCTCACGACTTAGAACCTGCCCTTGAAACATTAAAAGCGACCATCCGCAACACAATGCCAGATGCGATCATGACTGACGACACGGACAGTTAATCATGAACAAGTTTATAGCGTTGGCGAGAGCGCTCCCAGTACCAAGAGCACGTTGTTTTCGGATAGGGCTAAAAAAACCACCAGTATCCTACAAAAAAGCCAACTAAAATTAACAACCAGTAACTCTTTAGGAATTTGATCTGAACTCCGACATTTACAGCTCGAGAATAAGATTCTGCGTCTACACCCGTAAGCAACTCAATCTTGATAAAGTTCTGCTTCTTCTGACCACCGAACCCAACCTCATTGACCCGCGCTATATAAGGTGGCGTTGGGGAACCATCATCGCGCCTAAGTGCGCTCAAAACCCAACGACGGTCTTCCGCGTTATCTACTATTCCGTATGATTCACCGGGGCTTATTTTTTGGCCAAATCTCGTGAGCTCCCAAGTCGGATCAAAAAACTGAACTGTATCACTCCAGTAGCCGCCGTCATCGAATAGCTCCTTCCATTGTATGTCGATCCGCTCATCTACTCTCAGAGCCGGCAAGCTTGGCCCTAATGTGGCAGTTAAAATTCTTCTGGCCAACGAAATCTCCAAACAATTCGCCCCGTACAACCATTGATCTCACCGGTGCCCCGCTGCTTCCACAGTGCTTCCAGCGTAGCACCATTGTAGCACCGTATGGAACTGGCAGCGCAAAAAGCCCCGCGAGCGGAGTTCGTAGTGCGTTGTAATTGCTGCAGATTTTTTTGGTTGCGGGAGTAGGATTTGAACCTACGACCTTCAGGTTATGAGCCTGACGAGCTACCGGGCTGCTCCATCCCGCGACGCTTGGGTTTTGAGGCCCTTATCGTCCCCCAGGAGATATTTGTTCTGGGGCTTGAGGTATCGTTTGAGAGATACGTGTTATGTTTCTTACTAGGTTTGGCGGCGACCTACTCTCCCACGCCTTAAGACGCAGTACCATCGGCGCAACAGTGCTTAACTGCCGAGTTCGGGATGGGATCGGGTGTTTCACTTGTGCCATGACCACCAAACCGAGAAAGAAACACAACGCTCAGCTACTATCTTGTTTTGTTTCACTTAAAAAAGTGCAGCTTTTGATTTTTCCGCCTCATCCGTTCCCGAACAGATGTTCGGTGGTGAGGTTTGTAGAAGTCTCGCTTCTACTGGATCAAATCAAGCCTATCGGGCAATTAGTATCAGTCAACTGAGTGCGTTACCGCACTTACATCTCTGACCTATCGACGAGGTGGTCTACCTCGGCCCTCAGGGAGATCTTGTTTTGAAGGGGGCTTCCCGCTTAGATGCCTTCAGCGGTTATCCTGTCCGTTCATAGCTACCCAGCACTGCCATTGGCATGACAACTGGTCCACCAGTGGAACGTTCACCCCGGTCCTCTCGTACTAGGGGCAACTCTTCTCAAATCTCCTACACCCACGGCAGATAGGGACCGAACTGTCTCACGACGTTCTAAACCCAGCTCACGTACCTCTTTAAACGGCGAACAGCCGTACCCTTGGGACCTGCTCCAGCCCCAGGATGAGATGAGCCGACATCGAGGTGCCAAACACTGCCGTCGATATGAGCTCTTGGGCAGTATCAGCCTGTTATCCCCGGCGTACCTTTTATCCGTTGAGCGATGGCCCTTCCACTCGGGACCACCGGATCACTATGACCGACTTTCGTCTCTGCTCGACTTGTCAGTCTCGCAGTCAGGCTGGCTTCTGCCATTGCACTCAACGACCGATTTCCGACCGGTCTGAGCCAACCTTCGCGCGCCTCCGTTACTCTTTAGGAGGCGACCGCCCCAGTCAAACTACCCACCATACAGGGTCCCGGATCCAGATAATGGACCGCGGTTAGACATCAAACAGAATTAGGGTGGTATCTCAAGGGAGGCTCCACCGAAACTGGCGTTCCGGTTTCAAAGCCTACCACCTATCCTGCACAAATTGTGTCTGATGCCAGTGTAAAGTTGTAGTGAAGGTGCACGGGGTCTTTCCGTCTAACCGCGGGAAGCCTGCATCTTGACAGGCAATTCAATTTCGCTGAGTCCACATTTGAGACAGCGGGGAAGTCGTTACGCCATTCGTGCAGGTCGGAACTTACCCGACAAGGAATTTCGCTACCTTAGGACCGTTATAGTTACGGCCGCCGTTTACCTGGGCTTCAATTCGGAGCTTGCACTCCTCCTTTTAACCTTCAGGCACCGGGCAGGCGTCAGACCCTATACGTCGTCTTGCGACTTCGCAGAGCCCTATGTTTTTAGTAAACAGTCGCCACCCCCTGGTTTGTGCCCCCGACCAAGACTTGCGTCCTAATCGGGCCTCCTTCTCGCGAACTTACGGAGGTATTTTGCCGAGTTCCTTAAATGTGGTTCTCTCAAGCGCCTTGGTATTCTCTACCAGTCCACCTGTGTTGGTTTAGGGTACGATCTTAAAGAGGGGCTATTTCCAGGAACCTCTAAGCAGCCCATTCAATCCAATAAGGATGAACTACCTTCGAGATCCGTCACCACCTCACGGCCCAGGAATATTAACCTGGTTCCCATCGACTACGCCTTTCGGCCTCGCCTTAGGGGTCGGCTTACCCTGCTCAGATTAACTTTAAGCAGGAACCCTTGGACTTTCGGCGACAGGGTCTCTCACCCTGTTTGTCGCTACTCATGTCATCATTCTCACTAGTGATCTCTCCACCCGATGGCTCACGCCCGGGCTTCACAGAAAGCTCCTTATCCTCCAAGGCTTTCCGAAGAAAGCTAAAGAGGATGGGAACTATGTCACACTACGCTCTGCTACCATGCAATAAATGCATCCTAAGCTTCGGCTCATGGCTTGAGCCCCGTTACATCTTCGCCGCAGGACAACTTAATTAGACCAGTGAGCTGTTACGCTATCTTTAAAGGATGGCTGCTTCTAAGCCAACCTCCTGGTTGTTTTGGTCGTCCCACCTGCTTTCCCACTTAGCCATGAATTAGGGGCCTTAGCTGTAGGTCAGGGTTGTTTCCCTTTTCACAACGGGCGTTAGCACCCGCTGTGTGTCTGCCGGATATTACTTCTCGGTATTCGGAGTTTGATTAGGATCAGTAAGACGGTGAGTCCCCATTACCCATTCAGTGCTCTACCCCCGAGAGTATTCGTCCGACGCTCTACCTAAATAGATTTCGCAGAGAACCAGCTATCTCCGAGTTTGATTGGCCTTTCACCCCTAGGCACAACTCATCCCGACCTTTTTCAACAGGTGTGGGTTCGGTCCTCCAGTGAGTGTTACCTCACCTTCAACCTGGTCATGCCTAGATCACTCGGTTTCGGGTCTAATGCATCTAACTCAGTCGCCCTATTAAGACTCGCTTTCGCTGCGCCTACACCTAACGGCTT